>NZ_BOOK01000006.1 GCF_016863195.1 Paraplanobispora takensis
CCGCCACCCCATAGGGCGGGGTCGCATCCGCCGCCCCATAGGGCGGGGTCGCATCCGCCGCCCCATAGGGCGGGGTCGCATCCGCCGCCCCATAGCAAGAGCCCGCGTCCGTCATCCCGTACGGCGAATCCACGTCCCCGCCACCATCAGCCGCCGCGTATCGCGCGCCTACGCTCTCCCCACCGGCCGCCGTCCCATATCCGGTGATCGCCGTCTCATACCCGGCGAGTTCCCCGGCCAGCAGGCCACCCGCCAGCAACGCAGGAGCGCACATCGCCGCCCCCAACACCGCCGGCCGCACCACCCGCCGCTTCCGGCTCCGCCCCCACCGTCCTCTGATCACGAAGCGTGACACTAGTCATCCCGCCACTCCCCCCACCCGCCCGCTTGCCATCCCTTTATCCCAGCTCAGCGAACCGATGACCCGCCAACTTCCCCCCACAGCCCTCCCAAGCGCGCACGAACGCTCCATTTTCGCTACTCTTACATGCAGTCCCTGCCTCCGTAGCTCAGGGGATAGAGCACCGCTCTCCTAAAGCGGGTGTCGCATGTTCGAATCATGCCGGGGGCACGTCTCAAATCTTCGGCACAGGCATCGGCCTCCAGCGGGTGCCTGTTCTCTTTTCCGGGCTGATCGGCGAGCCTGCCGGCCATGTCGGCCGCTTCTTTCACGGTGTCCTCCTCGATGGTGATCCGGAGCAGCGCGACGCCGGTCCGGTCGTTGTAGCGGACCTCCAGGTGGAAGGCCGCGAACAGCTCCCGCCGCAGGTCCTCTGGGAGGTCGGCGAGCCTGGCCGAGAGCATCGGGATCATGTCCAGCAGACCGGTCCGGTGGTCCCGTGCGGGCGGGTTCGCCTCCGCCTCGGCGAGCTGTTCCGCCCGGGTCCTACGGTCGGTCTCCAGCTCGGCGAAGCGGGCCCGGAGGCGCCTGGCGAACTCGGCGTCGCCGTCGGAGTCCTCGATCTGGGCGATCAGCCGGTCCTGCTTCCTGGTGATCTCGGCCACGCCCTTCTTCAGTGCCTTGCACCTGGCCTCCCACTCGTCCTCCGCCCGGTGGGCGGTCGCGGGCAGGTCCGCGGCGAGGAGGGCGTGCCGGTCGGGGCCGAAGACCCGGCGCTGGAACAGGTCGTGGACTGCGTCGGCGAGGGAGTCCTCGCGGACCCGGACGACCTTCGGATGGCCGGGGAAGCGGTCCTCGCGGCCCTTGTGGTTGATGCTCGGCTGGCAGCAGTAATAGGAGTACTGCGCCTTCCTGCGCATCTCGGTCTGGCCGAACATCCTGCGGTCGCACAGGTCGCAGTGGACGAACGAGCGCAGCAGGTAGGTGTGGCAGGTCTGCGGGTGCGCGTTGGCGTCCGACCCGGTCCGCGAGGTCGCCCGTTCCTTCCCCACCCCCTGCGCCGCCTCGTACATCTCCCGGGTGATCAGCGGCTCGTGCGTCGGGTGCTCCGACCACACCCAGGCGCTCGGCGGGTTGACCATGCTCCTGCCCGACCCCCGGCGGCTGGTGGTCGCCTTGCGGTTCCAGACCATGTGGCCGGTGTACTTGGGGTTGAGCAGCATCTCCCGGATGCCCGATCGAGACCAGGCGTTGCGCCCCTGGAAGTTGGGGTTGAGCGACTCGGGCGGCGGATAGCGTTCGTGATCGGCGTTGAGCCGGTCGGCGATGTCGCCGTACCCGAGGCGCTCCATGACCCGCCACATGAAGATCTGTGTGATCACCGGCCCGCGGACGGGGTCGGGGACGAGCTTGGTCTTGTGCTTGCCGTCGGCCGCCTTGGCCGGGACCGGGTGGGCGACTTTCTGGGCGCGGTACCCGTACGGCGGGCGCCCGACGTTCCAGCCCTGCTGGGTGTGGGTCCGGAGGCCGTCCCAGGACGCCTCCATCATCTGGACCGCGTACCACTCGGCGATGCCCTGCTTGACCCGGCGGGTGAGGATGGCGGTGGCCCGCTTGCCGTTCAGCGTGATCGGCTCGTCCGCCGCGAACAGCGGGATGCCGAGCTGCTCCAGCTCGTGCTCGATCTTCGTCCCGTAGAAGGTGCGCCGCGAGATCCGGTCGATGGATTCGCAGATCACCGCGTCGAACCGGCGATCGCGGCTTCCGGCCTCGGAGAGGAGGCCTTGAATGCCGCCGTCGCGGGGGATGGCGATGTCGAACCGCTCGTGCGCGGTCCCGTAGCCGCGGTCTTCGAGGTTCTTCCGGCCGGATTCGATGTCGTAGAAGTGGGCCACGATCAACGAGCCGGGCGGCAGTGCCGCCCGGCTGTTGTCGAGCTGCCTGGGGAGCGAGAGCGTCGGATCCTGCAGATCCTCCGTCGAGGTCCTTCCGCACCAGGCGACCCGGAGCCCGTCAAACGGGTCCTCGGCCGCCGCTCCCCATCCGCTCACCGGTTTCCCTTTCCGTATCCTCCGCAGCGAGCCAGAGCAGCAGCTTGTGGATCACCTGCGCCTGGGCTGCACGCAGTGCCCTGCCCTGTTCGCCGGAGATCCTGACGATCTCCACTTCTACGAGCGGCGTCCCGCTCCCGCCCGGTTCCCCTTGATCGTAAGGAGCCGTCGCCTTCTTGGGAGGTCCTGAGGAGGCAACATGTGGCCTGGTGGGAGGGTCGGCGTCGAGCGGCCTCACCTGCCTGCCGCCTGCCCGGCCTGATGGAGCCGGTGGAGTACGACGAGGGCGCGGTCGGCCTGCTGGGGAACGACTCCGTTGCCGAGAGCGCGCATGTGAGCCGTACGCGGCAGGTCGACATCGGTGACCCAGCCGCCGGGCAGGCCCATCATCCATTCGACAAAGCGGGCGGTCAGCCGGAGCTGGCCCCGGACTCCCCGTTCGACGGCCGGGGGCGCGGGTCGGCCGAGGATGCCCTCCCACCGGCGAATGGCCTGCTCGTAGGCTCCCCAAGCCGGGTGGCGATTCCCGGCAGTGTGGGGTGTCCCTTCGAGTCGGTGTGCGTCCCGCTGCCCTTCTCCCCGTCGCTCGCCTTCGGGGTGGGAAGCAGCTTGATCGCGATCGCGAGGGGCATCGCCCGGCGGGGCTGCTGGCGTGCCCGCCGCTCCAGCCACGATGCCGTCGTCTCCCCGTCGTTGGGGTTGCAGGCGGCCGGGGTCGGCAGAAGGGAGACCTTCTCTGGAGGGATCGCTGCCTCCGGCCTTCCGGCGTGACCAGTCGCCTCGCCGGTCGGGGTGGACGGCGGAGATGAAGATCCGCTCTCGCCGGTGCGGGGCTCCGACATCGGATGCGCGTACGCATGCCCACGCCGTGTCGTACCCGAGCGCGGCCAGGTCCGCGAGTACGCGGTCGAGCCCGCGGCTGCGCAGGGCGGGGACGTTCTCCAGGATGACGAGTCCGGGTCGTAGTACGCGAAGGGCGTCGGCGACGGTGAACCACAGACCACTGCGGGTCTCCTTTCTCATCCCGGCTCCGCGGCCGGCGTAGCTGATGTCCTGGCAGGGGAATCCGGCGGTGACGATGTCCACCGGCGGGACGGCGGTCCAGCCGACCGCGGTGAGGTCGCCGAGGTTGGGGACGGCAGGGAAACGGGTCCGGAGGATCCTGGCCACGTGCCGGTCGCTGTCGGCGCACCAGGCCAGGCGGGCGCCGTACGCCTGCGAGACGGCGAGGTCCAGCCCGCCGTAGCCGGTGCACATCGAGCCGATCCACGGCCCGAGGAAGGGCGGCGCAGTGACGCCGTCTCCGGGCCGGGGCGCATCGGGCAGGAGGAGGTTTGCCGAGCTCACCGGGCTCCACCGCCTCTCGCGGAGGTGGCGGATTCGCGGGTGCCGGGTGTCCTGGTGATCTCCCACAGCACGCGGGCGATGTCGTCGTGGCCGTGGGAGTCGCGAGGGCGGCTGGGGCAGTCCCAGCCGGTGCGGGCCGGGCGGTCGGCGACGCAGCGCAGGCCTGCGGCGCGCAGGCTGGTGCCGGGCTCGTCGGCGCGGGTGTAGGTGATGAGCCGCCGGTAGCCCATCGCCCGCGACGCTCGCCAGGCGGCGCCCAGCAGGGCGGAGCAGGCGTTGGGCGTGCCGTCGGTGGCCAGCCGGGTGACCTCGATCGTGTGGCCGTCGTCGAACGCCCGCGCGACGGGGCGGCCGACGACGGCGACGCCGACCAGCACCCCGGCCTCGGTGCCGACGCCGATGGCGAACTTGGCGCCCTGCGGTGGCGGCAGGTGACGGTGGGACCAGGCGATGAACGCCCGGGCGGTGCGCAGCGCGATCGGGACGATCGCCAGACGGAGCTGTCCGCCCGCGACTTTCTCGCTGTTGTGACTTTCCTTCGCACCTTGCATTTCAGGTGCGGCTTCCAGCGGCGAGTCCGGACTGTACCGGAACCTCGCACCATTCGATTGTTCCATTTTCCGTTCGGGCGTACCTCAGATGCGTTTCTCATTGGAGCAGGAGCTTCCGGCGAACCTCAGGCACAGTTATTCGCATGCTCCGGCATCACTCAGACACATCGCTGAGCAGGGATTACTCCCCTCTGGCACGTCTCCTGCCAGAGCCACGGGCGCACTGGCACATCTCAGGCGAGGCCCGTCCGGCACTCCAGCAAAAAGAAAGCGGTAAAGGAATTCTCCGGCAGACTGAATCGCGCCATAGATATGCCGGAAGCGGGCCGTATACCGGATTTCGAGACGCCAAATCCATCCCGCTCTGGAGCAATCATGGGCACCGAATTCCAGGACACCCTCGGCGCGAGCCGCTCCCCTCTCGACATCGCCGAGCACATGTTCCAGCTCCTCGGCTGCGAGCCCGCCGCCCTCGCCTTCGACCCCACCGGCCTGACAGGCGAGCTTCCCCAGCGGCCGATCCCCCTGCCCGAACTGCGCGATCTGCTGGCGGACCGCAGAATCGGCGACCGTACCCGGGACGCCGTCTGGCGGGCGCTGGTCACCCCCGCCCACGAGGACGGCCCGGCCTGGCTCGTGGGAGCCGTGGGCATCGCGATCCCCGCGCTCCGTACCGTCGCCGGCCAGGTGATCGGCGACTGTCCGGGAGCCGATCCCGCCGACGTCGACAGCGAGGTGCTGGCCGCCTTCATCGAGGCCGTCCGCACCGCCGACCCAGCTGCGGACGACCTCCGGGAACGTCTGCACATCGCTGCCCTGCGAGGCGGCAGCCGGGCGCGGAGGGCGGCCCGGTCGGGCACGACCCGTCGCCCGCCCTACCCCCACGTTCATGGCCTTTCTGTCGAAGAACGTCCTGAACGTCGCCCTATGCGTGCCGCGCTGTCCGGCACGACAGCCGGAACCTCAGCCGGGCCGGCTCTTCGCGGGACACCGTCCGGCGAGGCCCGCACCGGCCTTTCCTCAATGACCGCCTCCACCGATCAACGAGTGGAGGTGAAGACTTCCGCGCGGAGCCGGAGCTCCTCAGATGCGCACTCAGATCACTGCGATTCGAAGGGAGGCTCGGGCACCGCCTCCGGCTCCGCGCGGATCTCCTCCTACCGTCCGGCCTGGCTGCGGCAGTCGCGGCCTGTCGCCCGCCGGAACGGCTCTTGCGGACGCGGCATTCGCGGCATCGCCTGGTCCTCGGCGTGGCAGCGCGCGATGCGATCGATGGCACCACCCGGCGGCAGGCACCGCAGGCAGCAGCCCACCAGGTGGCAGCGCTCGGCCGAGGTCCTGCTCGCGATGGCAGTCGCGGCACTGATCGTCATCACGGTGGCAACCGGCGCGCTGGCCTCCACCCTGGAGATCTCCGCCGCGGCAGGGCAGGGCCGCGCGGTTGCCGCTCCGGCCGATCTGAACGCAGTCTTCACCAATCTCCGCAACTGGCTCATCGGCCTGCTCGTCTCCCTGGCCACGCTGATGCTCACCCTCGGCGGGCTGCGCTACCTGGTGGCCGGAGGCGATCCCGGCGAGGTGCAAAAAGCCAAGGCGGCGCTGAAGGCCTCCGCCTTCGGCTACGGCCTCGCCGTCCTGGCCCCGCTGTTCGTCAGCGTGCTCAAGCGCGTCGTGGGCGGGTGAGCGTGATGCGCCTCATCGCCCGCAAGCCCGTCACCGTGGAGGCAGGTCCTCCGGCAGCCGACGTCCAGCGCGGCTCCGCCACCGTGGCAGGCGCTGCCGCTCCCTGTATGGTTGCCGCCCTCGCGTGCCCCGATTCCGCGGCATCCCCTGCGCGACCGGCCGGTGCCATCTCCGCTGAACGCCGTCTCTCGGTCATCGTGGCTATGGCGGCCAGAACCCGGCCGGCGCGTGCTGTCTCTGTGCGCTCTGTTGCCGTTCGAGGATTCCGCGCTGCCGCGCCGTTCATCGCGGCAGTCGCCGTCATCTCCGTTGTGGTGGTCGGCGTTGCCGCCCCTGCCGCCGAAGCGGCCACCGCTTCCCGGGCAGCCGATCCGGAGATCGATCTCGGCATCGGCGGCTGGGTGGCCAGCTGGATCAACGACTGGTTCGGCACCCTGGTCATCCTGGCCCTCAAGCCGCTGCTCAACCTGCTGGCCGCCACCCTGCTCACCACCCCCGACCTCACCACCGGCGGCCGCATCTTCGACCTGTGGGCCACCAGCGCCACCCTGGCCAACGCCGGCTTCACCGTGCTGCTGACCCTCGGCGCGATCATCGCCATGGGCCATCAGACCGTGCAGACCCGCTACGCCGTCAAGGAGGTCCTGCCCCGCCTGGCTTTGGCGTTCCTGGCGGCCAACACCAGCTTCCTGACCACCGGCAAGGTCATCGAGGTGGCCAACGCCACCTCCACCGCCCTGCTCGGCCAAGGCTTCGACGCCTCCCGCGCGGTGCTCACCCTGCAGTTTTTGATCCTGCCCAGAGACAACCGGGAGATCTTCTACATCCTGCTCGGCCTGGTCTCAGTGATCCTGCTGATCCTGCTGCTGATCACCTTCGTGCTGCGCACCGCGCTGGTGCTGCTGCTGGTCATCGCCGCCCCGCTGGCGCTGGCCGGCCTGGCCCTGCCGGCCACCGACGGGCTGGCGCGCTTCTGGTGGCGGGCCTTCACCGGGCTGCTGCTCATCCAGGTGGCCCAGTCACTGACCCTGGTCACCGCGGTGCGCATCTTCTTCAACCAGGACGGCCGGCTGCTGCTGGGCATCGCCCCGTCCGGACCGCTGGTCAACCTGCTGCTCGCGCTGTGCCTGCTGATCATCCTGGTGCGCATCCCCACCTGGATCTCCCGGCAGATCTTCGCCGCCACCCGCGGCCGGAGCTCGACCATCGTGCGAATCGTCAAGTACGCCCTGCTCCACAAACTCACCTCCCCCGTGCTGGGCGCCCTGCACCTCGGCAGGAGAGGCGGCAGTGGCGGCGGCAGAGCGGCCTTCACGGCCAAGGGCGCGGCAGCCTCCGCGCTCACCGGCCGCCTCCTGCCCGCCCTTGCCGCGGGTCCTGCCGGTACCGCTGCCGCCTCAGCGATGACCGCCGCCTCGGCAGCACGCGGCGGCGGTGGGCCCGTCAAGCACGCCCCTGTAGCCGCCCGGCGGCCCATCCGCGCCGAGGACTGGGAGCCCGGTCCGGTCAAGCACGCCCCCTCCGCTCCACCCGTGCGGGGCAAGTACCGGCCCGCCCCGAAGCCGCCGGCACCGGTCCCCCAAAGCGCTCCGGTGTTCGGCTACCCGCGCGAGACCCGCTACGCCGATGGCCCGGCCGGGCTGGCCCAGATGTACCGGCTGCGCGCCCAGGCCAGCACCCCGCCATCCCGAGGGACCGTCCAGCCCCCGCCGGTGGTGCAGCGCCCGGTGCGGCCCATCGTCGCGCCGGACACGCCGGTTCCCGGCTCGGTCGACTGGCCCGAGAATCCTGGCGCGCGCCGTACCCCACCGCCATCGCGGCGCCGCTCCCGCGATCGGCGCTCGGAAGGTGAGGGCCGATGAGCTGGGTCCAACCGGTCCGGATTCCCGCCGACGTCGAGCAGGAAGACAAGATCCTCGCCGGGTTCACCGCCCGGCAGGTGCTCATCCTCGGCGTCACGGGAGCCCTGCCCTATGCCGGATATCTCGCCTTCGGCGAGCGGCTGCCGCTCCCCGCGGTCGCCGCGATCGCCCTGCCCGTCGCGATCACCGGAATCCTGCTGGCCATCGGGCGGCATGACGGGATCAGCCTGGACCGCTACCTGTTGGCCGCGCTCCGCCACCGGTGCGCACCCCGGCGTCTGGTCACGATGCCCGGAGACATCCCTACCCCTCCCGCGTGGATCAGTGCTCGGCCCGGACCGCTTCCTGCCCCACTCCGGCTCCCGGCACGCGGGGTCGGCATGGACGGGCTGATCGACCTCGGGGACGACGGGATGACCGCGATCGCCGAGGTCTCCACCGTCAGCTTCGCCCTGCGCACCCCGGAGGAACAGGACGCCCTGGTCGCGGTCTTCGGCCGCTGGCTCAACTCCCTGTCCGGCCCGGTACAGATCCTGGTCCGGGCCGAGCGGGTCGATCTCACCGCCACCGTCGCCGGCCTGCGGGACCGCATCCCGGAACTCCCGCATCCGGCGCTGGCCCACGCGGCGCGCGAGCACGCCGCGTTCCTCGCCGACCTGTCCGCCCGCCACGATCTGCTCCGCCGCCAGGTGCTGCTGATCGTCCGGGAACCGGCGGCAGGTGGCAACGGCCGCGCCTCCGCCGCGGCCCGGGCGCTGCGCCGCATGGACGAGGCATCCCGGGTCCTGTCCGCCTGCGGGCTGGTGGTGAAGCTGCTGGACGCCCGCGATGTCACCGCGCTGCTGGCCTCCTGCTTCGCTCCCACCGCCCCACCCCTGCCCGATGCCGCCGGGCCGGATCAGGTCATCACGGCGGGAGGCGAGTGGTGAGACTCAACCTGCTCCGCCGTGCGGCTTCCGCCTCCGGCCTGGGCCCGGACGCCGTCGAAGTCCGTCCCCGCCATCTGCACGTCGGCGACGGCGTGTGCGCCACCCTGGCGATCACCGGCTATCCCCGGGACGTCGCGCCGGGCTGGCTGGAACCGCTGCTGGCCTACCCGGGCCGGGTGGACGTCTCCCTGCATCTGGAACCGGTGCCGTCGCTGATCGCCTCCGACCGGCTGCGCAAGCAGCTCGCCCGGCTGGAGTCGGGGCTGCGTGCCGACCAGCAGCACGGTCGCCTGCTGGATCCGGGTGCCGAAGTGGCGGCCGAGGACGCCCAAGAGCTGGCCTCCCGGATCGCCCGGGGCCAGGCCAAGCTGTTCCGCGCGTCGATCTACCTCACCGTCCACGCCGGTTCGGAGCAGGAGTTGAGCGACGCCTGCGCCCAGGTGCGGGCGCTGGCCGCCTCGCTGCTGCTGGACGCCCGGCAGGTCACCTTCCGGCAGCTCCAGGGCTGGGTCTCCAGCCTGCCGCTGGCCTGCGACAACCTGGCGATGCGGCGGACCTTCGACACCCCGGCCCTGGCCGCCGCGTTCCCCTTCACCAGCCCCGACCTGACGGCCGAGCTCGGCCCCACCGCGGTCCTGTACGGCGCGAACCTGTCCAGCTCCTCCCTGGTCGCCTGGGACCGCTTCGCCCAGGACAACCACAACTCGGTCATCCTCGCCCGCTCCGGCGCCGGCAAGTCGTACCTGGCCAAGCTGGAGGCGCTGCGCTCGCTGTACGCCGGGATCGAGGTCGCGGTCATCGACCCGGAGGACGAGTACGCCCGGATGTGCTCAGCCGTCGGCGGCGCCTACCTCCGGCTCGGGGCGAGCGGAGTCCGGCTCAACCCATTCGACCTGCCGCCCCATGACCAGCGCGATAGCGACCCGCTCACCCGGCGGGCGCTGTTCCTGCACACCCTCGTCGGCGTCATGCTCGATGAGCCGCTCGACAGGGTGAGCAAGGCGGCGCTCGACCGGGCCATCCTCGCCGCCTACCGCGAGGCCGGGATCACCCACGAGCGCCGTACCTGGAACCGGAAGCCCCCGCTGCTGAAGGACCTGTCGAACGCCCTGACCTGGGATGAGGACCCCAGGGCCAGGGAACTGGCCGCCGGGCTGGCGCCGTACGTCACCGGAAGCCACCGCCTCCTGTTCGACGGCCCGACCACCACCCGGCCGGATTCCCATCTCGTCGTCTTCTCACTCCGGGACCTGCCCGACGAGCTCAAGGCCGTGGGCACGCTGCTCACTCTGGACGCCGTCTGGCGGCGTGTGAGCGACTCCCGCGACCGGCGGCCCCGGCTGGTCGTGGTCGACGAGGCCTGGCTGTTGATGAAGGACCCTGAGGGCGCGAAGTTCCTGCTGCGCATGGCCAAGGCCGCCCGCAAGCACTGGGCCGGCCTGTCGGTGGTCACCCAGGACGCCGCCGACCTCCTCGGCTCCGACGCCGGACAGGCGATCATCGCCAACTCCACCACCCAGATCCTGCTCAAGCAGGCGCCCCAGGCGATCGATCGGATCACCGACGCATTCTGCCTGTCCGACGGGGAGCGGCAACTGCTGCTGTCGGCCGAGCGCGGAACCGGTCTGCTCACGGCCGGTACGGGAGGCCAGCGGGTGCCCTTCGCCGCCCTGTCGAGCCCGACCGAGCACGTCCTGTGCTCGACCAGCCCGGAGGAGATCGCCGGCTTCGATTACGAGGAGGACGAGCTGTGAGCAATCCCGTCCAGCAGCGGCGCGAGCGCCTTACGGAGATCGTCCGGCCGCCGGAAATGCACCGCCTGCATGCCCACCTTTCTCGCGGCCTCGACGTTCGCCAGCCGGTCGTCCACGAACAAGCACCGGCCCACCGGAACCCCGGCTTGCTCTGCGGCGATCTCGTAGATCCGCCGGTCCGGCTTGGCCACCCCGACCCGGGCGCTGCTGACCACCTCATCGAAGGCACAGCACAGGCCCAGCTCGTCAAGGTCGTCTTCCAGCCGGGTGGTCGCGTTGGTGACCAGCACGACCGGCACCAGGTCCCTGACCTGCTCCAGCAGCGCGCAGACCGTTTCATCCGCCCGGGAGCCGGCACCGATGAAAGCGGCGGCGAGCTGCGCGGCCCGCTCGGCCGAGCGGGTCAGCTTGGTGAGCGCGGGCAGGAGCGACGCCTCCCACTCCTCGCATGTGATCTCACCCAGTACGGCAGGCATCATCAGCTCTTGCGACAGCGCCAGCCGGGCCGTCGCCCCCTCGCCCAGCTTGAAAGCCCGCTCCAGCCGGGCCTGCTCCGCCGTGTCGTGGAAGCGGATCACGCCGTCGAAGTCGCACAACAGCGCGTCGAACGGCCTTGCCGCAGCGTCCGGGTGATTCACCGGACCATCATGCAGGGCCTCCCACATCCGGTCGCAAGGGATTAAGCGCCATGATTTATGACCTTCTCGGCGATCCCGACAAGATCCTCGATCGGCTTCACGGCTGGCTCACGGCCTACGGCTGGCAGGCCTGTGGCTGGGTGTTCCTGGTCCAGGCGGTCAGTACTGCCCTGCGCGTGACGATCTCGCTGCTCCGCCACCGGCGGCTGGTCCGCGGTGCCCGGTGCGTGGAGATCCTCGCCCCGCCCGTCGCGGACATCGCCGGGTCCGAGGCCCTGTGGAGCAACCTCACGGGACTGCTCCACCCCGCCTGGAAGCGCTTCCTGCTCGGCCAGCCGTACCTGGCCGTGGAGTACCTGTTCGGCGGGGACGGCGTGCGCATCCAGCTGTGGGTGCCCGGCGCGGTGCCGCAGCACCTCGTGGAACGCGCGATCGAGGCTGCCTGGCCGTCGGCGCGCACCGCCGTGCAGCAGCCCGCGCCGCCGGTACCCCTGACCGGTCAGGCGATCGGCGGGAAGTTCACCCTGGCCCGCAGCGAGCGCCTGCCGCTCAAGCACGAGCACCGTACCGATCCCCTGCGTGCCCTGGTCGGCGCGGCGGTCGGTATGCCCTCCTGGCAGCACGCCGCCGTACAGATCCTGGCCCGTCCCGCCACCGGCCGCCGTCTGGCCGTTCTCCATGCCTCGTGGCCGATATGGCTGGTGCGCGCCGTACTGGACCTCGCCACACCCGGCCCGCTGCACTCGCGCGTTCACCCGCAGCACCTGCGGCAGTACTCCCAAGATCGCGCCGTCCGGCTGGAGGAGTCGGCGGAGTCCCGGGCGATCCGGGACAAGGCGCAGCGTTCCCGCTACGAGGTCGCGATCCGCTACGCCGTACAGGCTGATCCCGCCTCCGACGGCACCGCGCGTACCGCCCGCCGCCACGCGATCGAAGGCCGGGCGCACGCGCTTGCCTCGGCGTTCGCCCTGTTCTCCGGGCACAACCGGCTGGAGCGGCGCCGCCTGTTCCGTCCTGCGGCCCGGCTGGCCGTCCGCCGCTTCGGCCGGGGCTATCTGCTGTCGGTTCCGGAGCTGGCGGCGCTGGCGCACCTGCCTCTGGACGCCGCCGTCCCCGGACTGCGCCGGGCGGGCGCCAACAGCGTCCCACCATCTCCGGCCGTCGCGTACGGCGGACCGCACGCCAAGGTGCTCGGCTTCTCCGACGCCGGGCACGAGCGGCCCGTCGCGCTGCGGGTCACCGACTCCTGCCACCACGTGCACGTCATGGGCCCGAACGGCACCGGCAAGTCGACCCTGCTGGCGCAGATGGTCCTGTCCGACGTCGAGGCCGGTCGGGGCGTGGTGCTCATCGAGGCCAAGGGCGACCTGGTCCGGGACCTGCTCGGGCTCCTCCCCGAGGAGGCGGCCGGCCGGGTCGTACTGATCGATCCCGACGACCGCCACCCCCGGCCCGCCCTCAACGCCCTGAGCGGCGGCGACGCCGACATGGCGGTGGACAACCTCGTCGGCATCTTCCACAAGATCTATGCTGACTACTGGGGACCGCGCACCGACGACATCCTGCGCGGCTGCGCGCTCACCCTCGCCCGCAACGGCGGGACCCTCGCCGACGTCCCGGCCCTGCTGTCCGATCCGGTGCTACGCGCCCGAATGGTGGCGACCGTCAAAGACCCGCTGCTGCGGGGCTTCTGGAACTGGTACGACGGCCTGTCGGACAGCGCCCAGGCGCACGTCACCGGACCGATCATGAACAAGCTCCGGGCGTTCCTGCTCCGGCCGTTCGTCCGCGACGTGCTCGGCTCCGCCGACTCGACGTTCGATCTGGGTGAGGTGCTCGACGGCGGGATCCTGCTGGTCCGGCTGCCCAAGGGCGTGCTCGGCGACGACACCGCCCGCCTGCTCGGCTCCATGCTTCTGGCACAGGTCTGGCAGGCCGCCGCCCGCCGTGCCCGGCTCGGCCATGCCCGCTCGCCTGCGGCGCTCTACGTCGACGAGGCGCACAACTTCCTCACGCTGCCGCACGCCTTGAGCGACATGCTCGCCGAGGCCCGCGCCTACCGGCTCTCCCTCGTCATCGCCCATCAGCACCTGGCCCAGATGCCGCGCGAGCTGCGGCAGGCCATCTCCTCAGACGCCCGCAACAAGGTCTACTTCTCGCTCTCGCCAGAGGACGCCCGCGAGGTCGAGCACCACTTCAGTCCGTTCCTGACCACGCACGACCTGGCCAACCTCGGCGCCTTCCAGGCCGCCGCCCGGCTGGTCGTCCGCTCCGCCGAGGCCCCGCCCTTCACGCTGCGCACCCGCCCCCTGCCCGAACCCGACCTCGACCGTTCCCGGTTGGTCCGCCGTGCCGCCTCCGAAGCGCACGGCCGTACGGCCCGCGTCCGGCCCGCCCAGCGTCCCGATGATCCCCGTCTTGTGTGAAAGGAGTTCGTTTAATGGCCCTCCCTCGCCCCGCTCCGCTTGCCCTCCTGGCCTCCCGTCTCACCGATCGTGACCGCCGCCTGATGCGGACCGTCTGGGAGAACCGCGTGCTCACCACACCCCAGATCACCGCCTTGTTCTTCGACAGCGACGACACCGCCGGCAAGCGGCTGCTGATCCTCACCCGGCTCGGTGTGCTGGAGCGCTTCCGCCCGTTCCAGCCGCACGGGCTGGGCACCGCGCCGTACCACTACGTGCTCGGCCCGGAGGGCGCCGCCGTACTGGCTTCCGAGGCAGGAGAGGAATCGGCGGCTCTCGGATACCGCCGTGACCGGGTCCTGGCCATCGCCCACAACCAGCGTCTGGCCCACACCCTGGGCGTCAACGACTTCATGGCCGGTCTGGCCACCTTCGCCCGGCGTGGTCCGGATGCCGAGCTGGTCACCTGGTGGCCCGAGCGGCGGTGCGCGCGGATGTGGGGCGATGCCGCCCGGCCTGATGCGTACGGCCGCTGGCGCGAGGGCGGGCACATGCTCGACTTCTTCGTGGAGCACGACACCGGCACCGAGCCGTTGGATCGGGTCGCCGCCAAGCTCACCGGGTACGCCGCGCTGGCCGAGTCGAGCAGGATCTCCACGCCGGTCCTGTTCTGGGTGGAGAGCGGGCAGCGCGAGACCAACCTGCGGGAGCGGTTCCGCAGGCATGCGGCGGTCGAGACCGTACCGGTCGCCACCGGATGCCGCTCTGCTCTGGCCGGATGCGACGACGGACCCGCCAGCGAGTTGTGGCTTCCCCTCGATTCGGCCGGTCCTCGGCTCCGCCTGGCCTTCCTGTCCCAGCACTGGCCCGATCTCGGCCCTCACCGCGATGGGCATCTGGAGACGGCCGGATGATCGTCGAAGCCGGAGCCGGCAAAGTCATCGCCGCCGGATACGGACTGGTCTCGGGAATCGCCCTGCTCGCCGGGATGACGGGAGGCCGGCACGCGGCCGTGTCAGCGGATCCTGCACAACTCGCCGAACTCGTGTGTTCCTATGCCGGGCGATCTCCTGCCGCCGGAGAGAATACGAAGCGTCCGGAGAGCCGTGTGAAGACCGATGTCTCCCGGAGCGGGCCGGAACTCGGACTGTCCGCCGCGCAGTTGGACGATCTCCGTTCCGGCATCGAGACCGCGGCGTCTCTCGGGATCCCCAAAGATACGGTGATTGCCGATCTGGCTGTTTCCCTCAAGAGTGAGAGTTCCGCCGAAGGCCACGCTTCTCCCCGCGCGACGGCCCTGCCGGATGACCGCTTCCGAAAGCGTGCGGAGGAGATCGTCAACGCGATCGCTTCCCGGCTCTGCACGGAGCTGACCGCGGAGGTCGGCCAGGCAGGCGAGTTGAGCACGGAAGCTCTGGAAGCACTCGCCTCGGGCTCCAGCCGAGGAGAAATCGCGCTCCGTGCCGCCCTCAAGATGCTCGGCGTCCCCTACTCCTGGGGCGGAGGCGGAGCCGCCGGCCCGAGCTACGGCATCCAGCACGGCGCCGGGACGAAGGGCTTCGACTGCTCCGGCCTCACCCAGTACGCCTGGGCCAGGGCCGGCGTCGCTCTTCCCCGCGTCACCTACGCCCAGTGGAACCACGGCTCGCGCGTCAGCGACCGCATCCAACCCGGCGACCTGGTGTTCTACGACACGAACCCGCAGATCCCCGGTCCTGATCACGTCGGCCTCGCCGCGTCCGACACCCAGATGGTCAACGCGCCCCACACCGGTGCGGTCGTTCGCATCGAGCCGATCCGTCGCCACGGATTCATGGGCGCAGTACGGCCAGGCTGGAAGAAAGGCCGGATCGCATTTCGCTGATCGGCGACTAAACGATCTAGCGCCACATCGGCCGTGGGTGCCGATGCCCGTGGAAGTTCCGGGTTCTTCCTACGGCCCGTGACAGCGTCCACCACAATATGCGCGTCAGTGGTGACTCTATGTAAGGCGACGTATGGTTTGTGAAGATCGTGTGCGAGCTGCGTCCCCGTGCTCTCGCATGCCTTCCCGGCAGTGGAGGACGTTGAGGTCCGTGACCCACCCCTGGATCGTTTACCTGCAGACGTGCCTGGCCGTTCGTGTTCGTCGTGCGCGTACGGCTCCGACGCACGGTGCCTCGGCCGTCGAGTGGGTGATCATCACCGCCATCATCGCGGGAGTCGCGCTGGGTCTCGCCACCCTGATCAAGACCGTGGTGGAGCAGTGGCAGGGCGAGATTCAGAGCGATTTCGGCGGTGATCAGCCCTGAGACGAGCATGCCGACGGCCCGCTCTGTTCGTCGAGAAGGCCGCCAGCGTGTTTCCCGTTCCGTCCCGGCCAGGACGGCGTGAGGTCGGTCAGCGACGGCCCGGCCAGACGGGCGCCTTGCAGGCATCCCAGGTGGTTCGGTTGTTCGAGCCGATCCGCCCGTGACAGAGCTTGAAGACCATGACCGAGCCGAGCCAGGAGCTGTCAGTGGCGCAGCGGCCTTGCGGCGCCTGCACGACGAAGGAGTCCCTGGCGTCGACGGGGTTGTCGTTGTGCCAGATCACCTTGTAGACGAGGTTGTCCACCTTGCCGTCGCAGACCTTGATCGTCGAGCGGTCGGCGGGCACGCTCACGCTGCCGTGCGCGTAGGTGTCGCTCCATCCGGCGGTCGCCGCCGATGCCGGTGCGGCCGAGATCAGGGAAAGTCCGACGGCCAGCGCGGCGGCCGTCCTGCCTGCGAGGGGGGTTGTCATATGTCCTCCGGTTGTTTGCCGATCCAAGACACTTACTTTAAGTAGTTATTTAGCTACGTCAAGTGACTATCATGTTCGGCTGTCGACAGGCTCACCGCCGCATGCGCATCCCGGAGTTCCACACCTTGCTGGTGCTCTATTGGCTGACCGTGATGCACGACCTGCAGGCCGCCTTGAAGGGCGCCGTCTCGAAGGCCGCTCTTGAGCATCTACCGTTCTGACATCGAACCGCTGTCGACGGGAATACGTGGTGGGAGCATGAGACACCGGCTGTTCGTCGTGCTCCTGCTCCTGGCCACCGTCGTCGTGGGTGCTCCCGCTGCAGCCTGCGTCTGCAGATGTGCTCCCCTGGAACCGGCAGAACAGATGAAGCACGCCGCGGCCGTGTTCACCGGGACGGTGACGGGCGTCCGTCACGTCTCCGGCGATCGGCTCGGACCCACCCCGCCGGTCGTGTACCGCTTCCGGCCCGATCAGATCTACAAGGGAGGACCTGCCGCTGAGTTCGAGGTGGCGACCAACGTTAACGAGGCCTCGTGCGGCTATGCCTTCACGGTCGGATCCCAGTACCTGGTGTTCGCCTCGGACAAAGAATCCGGCTTGCTCGCCATCGATCCGGGCGTGCCGCTGAACACCTCGCTGTGCGCGGGAAACCAGCCGGTCCGTCCCGGCGATCGACCGTTGCGGGCTGAGGACGGGGTGCAGAACGGCGAGCCGCTCACCGCGGAGCTGCTCGCCGCGCTCGGCATGGCCAGCCGCCCGGCACCCACCACCTCTCTCCCTCCGGCCACCCCCTCCCGGGAAACGGCTACCACGCCGTGGGCCGCCATCGGCGCGATCACGGCGGCCGTCGCCGTACTCGCCCTTGCGGGGTGGAGATTCGCCCGGCGCCGCAAGACGTGAGGCCCGGCTCTGGGGGATCCTGAGCCATGAACGACACCGAGCGATGGTTCGAGCGCGCCATGGTGGACATCTACCTCACCGCCAAGCGCGAACTCGGTTACAACGCCACCCGAAGGCGACGGGTTCCCAGATTCCC
Organism: Paraplanobispora takensis; assembly: GCF_016863195.1. Classification (GTDB taxonomy): domain Bacteria; phylum Actinomycetota; class Actinomycetes; order Streptosporangiales; family Streptosporangiaceae; genus Planobispora; species Planobispora takensis. The sequence goes on from NZ_BOOK01000006.1 coordinate 17,363, forward strand.
GCAGCGGAAAGACCCGGAACCCGAGGGACAATCCTCGCTATCGGGTCACTATGCCCTCGGGTCCCCGGCCGGGATGACGGCCAAGGTCTGTAAGACTGTGACCTACCGCGCCGCTCGGAGCCACGTCGCGTGATCGGCGGTTACATGGCGGACCCGGCCGCGATCCTACAGCTGCTCGACGCCGCCGGCCGTAGCGACGCCCGGTGGAAAAGGGGAACAAGATTGCCTAACAGGTTGATCTTCAATGGCTCTTTTGCTTACGTTATATGAGTGGATGAAGACTACGAGGATGACCGGTTTTCGGACGCAATCCGCATCCTCCTGCTGATCGCGGCAGTGGCCGATGACCTGGACGGCGTCGCCCAGACGTCGGCGCCTGATAATGCCGTGGCTGTTCTGCACGCCGAAAGCCGACTGCAAAAACTCGATTTCTGGCTGCGGAATCCGGATTATCTGGCCGATGAGCTCCTCAATGACTACGAGCGCAGCAATGAGGATGTTCTCCTCGACCTGGCCGGCACCATCCTCGACTCGGACGAGCCGGAAGTATGCGCCATTCCCATGCTGCGTTACCTCTTCGGCGCCTTCGAAGCACTGGATCGCACGTTGAGCGTTCTGGTGGCCCCGCGGCTGCTGGTGGTCACCCATCGGCGCAGCGCCCAGCGCGTCCTGCAAGACACCTACTATCTGACCGCCAAAGGCCGCGCGGTGGCCACCCAAGCGGTCGAGCAGTTCCCTGAGCTGCGCTGGTATACCGAGCGGGCGCTGCTGGTGAAGGCATTGGCCGACGGAACCGGGCATTCAGCTCTGGCCCTGCGTCGGCGGCAGTACCTGCAACGTGACTACGCCGAGACCCCGCTGGGGGAGATCATCCCGTCGATCGCCGACCGGACCCGCACCCGGCTCGCCCGGCTGCGCGCCGCCACCGATGAGGGGACTGCCGCGTGAGTGCTCCGAACCTACCGGTCCCTGCGGAGGGCGAGCTGTATGCGGCCATCGCCGACAAGCTGCCGGGCCTCGAGGCCGACCGGGTACGCGCGATCTTGGCCGAGCATGGGGTAAGGCTCAGCAGCCCGCTGCCCGCGCGTCGGCAGTTGTGCGTCCGGCGCCTGTACTGCGAGGGCACCAAGCAGGGCACGACCGACAACGACGGCCCGTTCGCCATCGACATCCCGCTCACCCCCGGCCCCTGGGCGATCGCCAGCAAAGTCAATTCCGCAGGCAAGTCCAGCCTGCTGTGGGCCTTGAGCTGGGCGCTGCGCGGCGAGAGCGTCGAGGAATACCGCCGTCCGGATACGCCGGGCTGGTTTTCCTACATCCGCGCCGATGTGGAGGTCGCCGGCGTTGCCGCCTCCATCCGTCTGACCTTCGAGCGTCCCGAGCGTCCCCGCGTCAGCCTGCTCACCGCCGACACCATCGAGCAACTGCTCGCCCTGGCGGGCCAAGAGGAGCAAGGGCCGGGGGTGCGCATCGCGGCGAGCGCGCCGCCCGCCGGGGTCAAGGCGCTCATCGAGCGGTTCATGCTGGATCGGCTGGGATTGCGGCCCATCTCCACCTGGGCGGCCGAGCCCAACGCGCCCGCCGATGCCGACGGTCACCGCGACAGCAGCGAACAGCTGCATTCCTGGTCTGCCTTCTACTACGCCATCGCGCTCAACGCCGGCCGCGACAAGATCTTGCTGGGCCCCACCGCCTTCGGTCAGCTGCCGGCCAAACTGTTGCAGATCTTCCTCGACGTGCCCTACGCCGCTGAGCTCACCCAGCTGACCTCCGCGCAAAAACAGGACGCCCAGGAAGATCGCCGCATTCAGCGCCGGGCCGATGAGGATGCCCAGGCGCGTGCCGCGCAGCTGGCACCGCTTCGCCAGGCCCTGGCCCGGGCCCAGGCCCGCCTGGACGAGCTGGAGGCCGGCCAGCCGGACCTGAGCGCGCTGCTGGCCGCCGCTGATGCCGCGGCTCGCCAGGTGGCGGCCGAGCAGGACCGGCACGCAGCGGCGCAAGAGCAGCTGGCCGATGCCCGTAAAGCCCATCTGAAGGACCGGCGCGCCGCCCGCAGCGCCCGGCAGAGCGCGGCGGCGCGCCTGTTGCTGGGGGCGTTGGATCCCGAAGCCTGTCCGCGCTGCGATCATGAGATCGACGAGCCGCGGCGGGCCGCCGAGCACGCCGAGCACCGCTGCGCCGTGTGCGCGCGCCCGCTGCCCGAGCTGCAGGAGGACGCCCAGGCCCAGGCTCAGGCCTTGCAGCGCCTGGATGCCCGGGAGCAGGCCTCACGGGCCGCGCAGGAGCGCGCCGGCCAGGCGGTGGCGCAGGCGGCCGCCGCCCTGCAGACCAGCCGCATCGCCCATGAGCAGGCGCACGCCCGCCTGCAGGCGGCGCGCTCCAGTGACTGGTTCACCGCCCTGGAGGAGGCCCGGCGCCAGGTTCACCAGTTGGAGGGCGCTTTGGGGGTGGCCAGTGGTGCTTCCGACGCGCTGCCGGCGGCCGTCAGCGGCTACGTCCTCCAGGCGGCCGCCCCGGCCGACAGCATCGACCAGATCTCGCAAGAGGAGGTGATCGCTACCGCGATCGAAGTGATCAGCGAGGTCGTCCGTGAGCACAGCAAGGCGCTGTTCGCCGACCTCAACGAAAAGATCGTCACGATCGCGCAGCGGCTCGGGGTGACCAACCTCACCAGCGTCAACTTGGATTTGGCCGGCAAGGTCAACGCCCGCAAGTCCGGGGTCAGCCACCCCTTCGCCCGGTTCAGCCCCGGCGAGCGGCTGCGGATGCGGATCGCCACGGTGATCGGCATGATCGTGGTAGGCCGCGAGCACGGCATCATGTCCCACCCGGGCCTGCTGCTCATCGATGCGCCCACCGCCGAGGAGGTCGTTCCCGGCGACGCCCACACCGTCTTGCAGGCGCTGTATGAGACGGCGCTGAACGTGCCCGGGGTCCAGCTTGTGATCACATCGATCGAGGACGCGGTGTGGAAGGTCTTTACCGCAGACCGTATCGTGACTGGGCCCGGCGACCGCTACCTGTTTTAATGCTCGCCCTACCCTGTCACCAGGGCGGATGTGAATCCCGACACCCGAAGCGGCTACCAGAAAAGGAAGGGAGGCCAGCGTGCATGAGGTCGATCGGCATCTGGCCGACTGGGCCGCTCGCGCCACGGCCGCCCAACGGCGTGTCGGCCCCACGGTGAACGACCTTGGGGGGGTGGCGGTGGTGGGGGCGGCGGCCGAGCACCTGGCGCTCGGCCCCTTCCTGCCCTACCTCCTGCAGGCGGCCGCCCACCAGCAACGGCTCACCCCGGATGACAACGCGCTCCTGCAGGAGGCCGTGCTGCGCGGGCTACGCCAGCAGCAGCGGCACGCCGCCTTCGCCGGGGCCGTCGATGCCCTGGTGGCCCGGCCTGATCTGGCGCGTGCGCTGGGAGCGGCGCTGCCCCGGCTGCTCATCGACCGGCTGTATGCCGCCCAAGGCGCCGGTGACGACCCGGCCGTTGCCCTGATCGGTGCCGAGGCCGCCGAGTGCCTGCTCCAGCTCTGTCTGGCCGGAGTCGTCCGGCCCGCCCAGCTGCTCGGTGCGCTGGATGCCATCACTGAAGACGTGGCCGCTCTTCCCGAGCCGTTCGCGGTGCGCCTGCCCCGGATGGTGGGCATCCTCGATGCCCACCATCGCGGCGCCGGGCTGCGTGAGGCGCTGGAGCGCTTTTTGGCGCTGGAGTGCACCTGCCGCGACGCCGCCTTCGAGCTGGCGCTGGCCCATCTGCGGGACGCCCTGGAAGCCCGCGATCACTCCAGCATGATCGACCATCTGGTGGAGGTGCGCCGGCGGCTGGCCGAGCTCATCACCCACGCCGCAGAGCGGCTCGATGCCCGGATCTATCACGCCGCCGTCGATGCCGCCTTGACCTTCAGCGGCCCCGACGCCGCAAGGCGGGTGCCGGCCGCCGCCGCGGCCCTGCACAGCGCCCTGCAGCACTATCGGGCCTGGCGCTACCACACGCGTGCCCCCGCCTGGGCCGGGCCGCGCCAAAGCGACATCGCCGCCTGGGCCGAACTCACCACGATCCTCAACGCCGCCGCTCTGCACATGGCCGATGACGACCCGTGGTACGGCGACGGCCACACCATTCTCACCGCCCTGTTGCGCGCCTACACCGCCAACCGGACTGTCACGGTCGTGAAGGACACCCCCACCGCCGCCATTGTGGAGGCCTTGGTGATCCCGGCGGTGGAGGACACCTTCCTGCGGCAGGAGAGCCGGCTGCGTTTCCTGCACTACGCGCTGGACAACGACGAGGCCCTGCGCAGCGATCCTGCGGCGTTGCGGCTGCGCGCCGCCCTGCACGAGCGCACCACCCCCGGCGAGCCACCGCAAGCGGGCCTGCAGGCAGGTGGCCCGGGAAAAGAACGCCGCTGGCATCTGCTGGCACAGACCCTCACCGCCGCTGAATTCGCCCACGCCCTCCAGACCATGCCCGCCTCGGCGCTGGACCGGCTGGAGGTGGCCTTGCGTACCCATGAGGACGTCATCGCCGCCGTCACCGATCCGAAGGTCGGGCGGCTGATGGACCGCCTCATCGGTCAGCTCCAGCAATCGGCCGACTGGGTTCCCGGCATCGCCGACTCCTTCCAGGTCTTGTTGGAGGTGACCGTGCGATACGCCTTCTTGTGCTACAACATCGGTCGCGACCTCGGGGGGTCCTACACCGAATTCCTGCGCCTGCGCGATAAGGCCAAAAAGAAGCAGAAAGTCGACGAGGACCTCTTTCACCAGCACTACTACGAGGTAGTGAAACTGTCGGCGCTTTTTCAGGTCGTGGACGCCGAAGTGATCAACCATGCCGGGGGACGCGTCGATGTCCTGGTTTCCTTCGGCCCGGTCCGGTTCAACGTCGAATGCAAGATCGAAGAAGAGGACGCCAGCGAGGACAATCTACGCAAATACGCGGCCCAGCCCTCCGAATACCAAAACACCAACGCCTCTTTCGCGATCCTGCTGGTCCTGGATAAGACCGAGCACGCCGAAGGCACGGTCAACCTCTTCGACAGCATCTGGATCGAGAACGTACAGCAGCCCGGGCAATCCGAAGCCTGCCAGGTGGTGACCATCCGCATCCCGGGCGGCCGGGAAAACCCGTCCCTGCTGCAGACCCCGGCCCGCTAAAATCGCCCGAGGTTCGCAAGGGCGAGGCCCACGGGGGCCTGGTCGCCGACGGTAGTCGCCATCAGCGCGGTGAGGCTGGCCAGTGATGACGCTGCTCAAGATCATCCCCTGAGGTGATGAGCGAGAGGCGACGACTCCAGGAATCTGCCATGGATATTTACATTACAGACAATGTTCCTAGATTCTAAAAGAAATCAGCAAAATTACGCCGAACTATGTCTGGGACCGGAACCTGCTTGTGGTCAGCCTCAACAGCCGCAACGTGATCTGCGAGGTAGTCGACGAACCCGTCAGCACTCCACTTGCTTCATGCAGATGGTCAGCGAGCGCGGCGGCCTGGCGACGGCCAGGCAGCTTCTCTGGAGCGACCAGCCCTCAGACAGGTTCGAGACCCTCTGGCGTCACGGCCGGCTGGATCTCTCCGTGGAGGCACACGTGATCAAGGAGGAGTTCGCCGAGCTGTTCACCGACGAAGACCAGGAACGAGCCCGGGCCAGGCTCAACGACCTCCGACGGACCTGATCGAAGCCTCCGCGGGCACCGGTGAGCGGCCTGCAGGGCATCTCATCGTCTCTTCCACAGGATGTGGATGAGGTCGCCATCCTTGACGAGATCGCAGGAGCCGTTGATCTCTTCGTCCTGGACGAGCCGGTCATAGTCGAGGTACAGGGCGAGGCGCTCGCTGACCTCGCCGTCCTCGATCAGGACGTCATGTGCGAGCCCTTCGGCATGTTCCCAGCTGCCGCCGTAAGCGTCCTCGAACGCCTCCCGTAGTGCCTCACCGGCCAGCCCCGCGCCGGAGCCGTCCACGAAGCGCGCGACGACCGCAGCCGGATAGTCGCGGAGAAGAGCGGCGATCGCCGCGATCCGTTCGACCGTCTCCAACTCGGAGACGAGAGCATCGCCAAAGCCCTGGTGATCGTGGATCGCCCACTCCTCCGCACCGGGAACGGGTGAGGCCGCGAGCATGGCCCGAATCTCGGCGGAGATCTCGGCAGGCTCCTGTAACGCGTCGATCCACCGGCCATGCGACCTGCCGGCACTGTAGGCAGCGAGGCAGGCCGCATAGATCCGCGGCCGAACAGGCACCGTCTCCTCCCCGGTCATCGGTCGGCCTCGCTCTCCCGCTGCCCCGCCTGGATCTCCTCCGCCGACCTGCGCCCGGTGACCTTGTCGTACGGCAGGCGGTCGGTCCAGGAGTACGGAGAATCCGCCGCTCGCAGGACTCGATGCCCCGCCCCGGCGATGAACGCGGGTACGGTCAGGCTCTTCTTGTTGACCCGCACCACCTCGAACCAGGTCCCGCCGTACCGGACGAAGTCCCCTTTACGGAAATCACAGGCGCTCCAGATCTTGACCCCGTCGGCCTCGGCCTGAGCGACCAGTTCCCGCCAGTACGCCAACTCCTCGTCCATCTCGGCGACGCGCCGCCGGATCTCCTCAGCCTGATCAGGCGAGCCGAGGGCGTCCCAACCATGGGTGGAGTCGCCGGCCAGGGCACGTTCGTAGACCCTCTTGTCAGCCTCCAGGCGTTCGATGCGGCGCAGCGTGGTTGGGACGTTCTCCCGGTGACGCCGGTAGTTCTCTGCGGCCTCCGCACGGCCCGTCCAGTAACCGGCCTTTCTCCCCTCCTCGACCGAACGGCGCATGCCCCGGTCAATCCGCTCCTGATCACGTCGGGCCCGGGCCTCCGAGTGGTGACTGATCATGATGGGCTGGCCGAAGGGGATCCCGTCGGCGATACGTTTCACGCCCTGCCAGGCCGCCTCCGACCGGTCCGCCGCGTGGTCGGCCCGGTCGGCGAACCGTCCGGCTCGGTCCTCGGCCCGTTCGTACCGTCCGGCCTCCGCTTCGGCGAAGGTCCGCCGCTTGTCCTCGTCGATGACGACTTCCACACTGAACCCGGCGGCGCGCAGTTCCTCGGCACACGGGTTGATCTTCCAGGTCTGCGCCTGCCCGTCCTGGGAGTGGTAGATGATCCACGCGCCGACGTAGCCGGACCAGCGGAACCCGTGCCGCCGCAGGATCGGTTTCGCTCCGTCGCCCTTGCGCGTACCCTCCACGATCGTGCCCTCGGCGCGCGTGTGCGTGATGACGATGCCCATCGCGTTGTCCCTCCTCGAAGTGAGCGGCCATGACCGGCGCCAGCCGTACTGCGGGCGACCGGGGCCGACCAGAGCGGCTCACTCCTCCTCGTCCTCCTCGAATTCGGAAGGCGGTACAGCCACCGCCGCGCGGAGCCGTAGCAGCCCTTCGACGAGCCCCAGACGCAGCCGAGCCCAGGGGTTGCGGCGGAGCCGCCGGAAACGGCGCGCCAGGTCGCGATCGGCCACGGTGGCCAGGAGCCCGAACGGCAACCGGACCCGCCGGGTACCGGCGCGGTCGGTGAACAGCACGAAGACCAGGTGCCGGAGGTGATCGGCGCACGCGCCCTGGCAGAGGTAGCCGTCGGCGACGTAGCCCACGACCGCCGGGGCGTAGCAGCTCGCGCACAGTTCGGGCGCGGTCAGCATGGTGAAGCGGAAGCGCCGCCAGATCCGGAAGTGCAGCCGGAGCCGGAGGTCACTGCGAGATTCCTCCTCGACGTCCACCAGCCACGCGCACCAGAGCGGGTTGCACGGCTCCCCGGGCGGGCTGCCGCACGATTCGCAGGAGGTGAACAGCATCGGAAGCCGCGATCGGTAGACCGCGACGCGCTGTCCCGGGGCGAAGTGCTCCGGCTCTCCCGAGCCGATGGCGACGCCCTCGGGCGTGACCTTGAGGACCTGCCGTGCGGGACGGAGGATCACGTCTCCGGGCAGTAGCCGCGCGCCGTCGACGACGAGGAACGTGCTGGCGGAGGGGTCGGGACGAAGACCGGGAATCATCATGACTGTTCTCCTTCGGGTCCGAAAACCTCGTCCGCCGCGTCGTCGATGAACGCGAGGGACAGGCAGTAGGCGGGATCGCAGGGCTCCCCGGCCGAAGCGCCGCACTGCGGGCACTCCTCGACCGTGGTGGACGGCCTCGGGCGGAAGATCTTCACCTTGTCGCCGCAGCCGAAGGAGGTTGCTCCTCCGGGCGTGGTGGCGGTGACCGTTACGGAGGTGATCTGCCGGGCGGGACGGATGAGGATGTCTCCGGCGGTGAGCCGCCCGGCGTCGATGACGAGGAACGCGCCGTCGAGCTGTTCTCTGAGGCTCATGCGGATCAGCACCTCTCGACCCGGGCGCCGCCCCGGGCTCCCAGGAACACGCGGCGGTCGGGGTAGTCGAGACCGGTCACGGAGCCGTACAGGAGGATTTCGGTGTCCTCCGAGACGCACGGGCACAGGACCTGCGAGGGCCCGTCGCGGTGGACGTACCGGAACTCCGACCGCAGCCAGTAGCCGTGCGCGTAGCGCTCCAGCAGCTTGGACCTGGCCTCCTCCAGGGAGGCGAACTCCTCCAGGTCCTCATCGGCGGGACGGCCGTAGCCGTTGCCGCCCCACCACAGGCCGAACCATCGGGCATTCACGATCGGTGCTCCTTTCCGCGCTCCGCGCCCGTCCCGCCCTCGTTCGCGCCGGACGGGTACCTGCCGCGCTGGAAGCTCTCGGTTCTCCGGCATCGGGTGACCCGGGTTCTCTGAGCGGCCATGAGGCCTCCTCTCGGGTCGTGTCTGGTGTCCGGCGGTGCGTACGGCGTGCCGTACGCACCGCCGGGGAAGCTCAGGCCGCCTGTTGGGCGGGGAGGTCGAGATCGGTGAGGACCCGGTTCGCCACGGCGAGCACGCGTTTGGCGGAGTCCTTGACCGTCTCCAGGTCACCGGCCCAGCCCGCGACGTAGGGCACCGAGTAGGCGAGTGTGCCCATGCCGCACGCCGCGGCGACGACGCAGGCCACCGACTCCGCCTCGACCTCCTTGAGCTCGCGCGGGACGTCGCGGTTCTCGTGGTCGCAGAGGATGTGCGCCAGCTCGTGTGCCAGGGTCTTGACCGCTTGGGCGGGGTCGACGTCCGGCCGTACACGCACGGTCCGCGCGGCGAACTCCGTACGGCCCATGGCGAGCCCGCAGTCTCCCCGCTCCACCTCGAATCCCAGAGCACGGACCTGTACGGCGAGCGCCTCCCAGAGACCGGGCACGGCCTCACCGGTGAGCCGTTCGGGGCGTGGCGCGTCGGCGGGTTCCGCGAGCGGCGCGCCCTCCGTCTGGGCGATGTCGAAGACGGAGACCAGCAGGAATCCCGCGAGCATGCGCTGTGCCGGATCGCCGCTCTCTCCGCTTCCGGAGGTCTCCTCCTCTTCGGCACGCTTCATCCGGGGCGCCCAGATCCGTATGCCGCGCTCTCCCTTGCGGACCCGGCGACCGGTCTTGTTCCACTCCCGGAGCGGCCGTACGTCCGTGGCGTCCGGGCACTGCCGGATGATCATCATGAGGTTGGCGAGCGTGTAGCGGCGCATCCACGCGCCCGCTTGGATCATGGCCCGCCAGCCGTCGGCGGTCATGAGCGATTCCAGAGCGCCGGTGAGTTCGGCGTGCGCGGCCTGTGCCCGCTCGCGCCGCTCCTCCGGGGTCAGCTTGGTGTAGGGCATGACGAGATCACCTCCTGGCGAGAATGGGGAAATCGGCTGATCGGCCGTGGCGTGCGCGCGTACTGGCACGGGGACGCGCGCCACCAGAACCGCTCAGATCACGGGGCGCGTACGGCTACCGCCCGTGGTCCGGCATGTCCGGGCAGAGCGGTGAGACGTGGTCCTCGCTTCCGCAGTAGCCGCATATGCCATCCATCGCGAAGGCCGACAACTCTTCGGCGTACGCTTCGGCCCATGCCATCTGGGTTGCGGTGTAGCCGTCGAAGTATTCGGCGTCCGTGTCGCCGGGGCGGAGGGTGAGATAGGACAGCACCGTCCGCGCCGCGCTGCCGAGTTCGCGTGTCGTCGGTTCGGCACGCATGCCGGAGCAGATGTCCTTTCCGGCGAAGATCGTCCGCTTGCCGCGCGTGAGCCGGTAGGACCAGCGGATCCGCTGTTCATCGGTGCGACCGGCGGGGCAGATCTCAAGCGTGTGCTCGCCGTCGATCGGCCACGCGGGGACCAGACGCGGGGAGATCATCCAGCCTGCGGGCAGCGTGAGGGCATGCGTCATCACCATGACGACTCCTGAAAGGGATGGGGTGGGGCTGATTGCCCATGGCGTGCGCACGTCCCGAGACGGGACGCGCACCGCCAAAGTCGATCAGCTCACGGCCGCCGCGCGATGGGTGTGGCGGGGACGGCGGGTGCGGTCACTCGGCGGTCTGCTCCATCCGCCCGCAGACCGGGCACGCCACCGGATCGAAACCGGGTTCGGTCTCGTGGGTCATCGGGCACTCTCCGCGCTTGAGCTTGGCCAGCGCTTCCCGCGCGGACTCCTCCGACGCCCAGTAGCCCGCGCCCGGAATCTCGATGACGTCGACACCGGGGATGAACTCGCTTCGCGTGATGACGATCTCGTAATGCCGCTGGGCGATCGGAAGTTGAGAACTGGTCATGTTCGGTTCCTTCGGGTGAGTACGGCTGAGCGGCCATGGCGGGCGCGCGGTGCGCGGCGGTTCGCGCGCCACCATGAGCGTTCAGAACCAGCCGCGCGGCTCAAGGTCGGCGGGACGGACGGTGGAGCTGTGCGCGTGGATCTCACAGTCCCGGACCCGCTGCGCGTCGGCGAAGCAGCGCGAGCAGCGGATCAGCCGCATCCGCGCCCCGGACGAGCGGTTGGTCTGGGTCGCGTCGATCCACAGATGCGTGTTCTTCAGACAGCCGTGACAGGTGATCGTCTCGGCGTCGCGGGGCAGCGGGACGAGGAAGATCGTCCTGCTGTACTCGCGGTCGCCGCCGGGATCGGCATCGGGGACCAGCGTGACCGTGTCCGGCCCCGCGTCGTCGATGGCGATCACGCGCATGACCCGACCGCCACCGGAGACCGTCAGATCTCCGATCCCGCATCCACTGGTGACCATTTCTTCTCCCCTCCGACCTTCTTTCTTGCTACTTCAATTGAACCGCAATCACGGCATGAATTCAAGTGGTTCCGGAGGGTAATTTAACGAGTTTCCGCAGGTCAGAGGCGTCGTATTGGCCATAACGACATCACATCAAATGGCGAACAGATAGAAGTGATTAAATAAATCGAGCCGAATACCTTGGGGTGCGAATTAACCGGAAAGAATTCAGGGGAATGGGGGTGGCAAATCATTCCCCTTCTGAGATAGCGGACTTCGCTTACCAGTCGGGGCCGCCAACCCGGAAGGCGTCCCGGCTCCCACCTGGCCCCACAAGAGAGCAACCCTCTCCGGATTAAGCAGGAGAGGAAACCGGGCAGTCATCCGGCAAGGAGATCGGAAAGCTGCTGATCACGAGCAAGGCTCAGCACCGACATGTCCGGCAAGATCAGCAGGATGCTCCACGGCCGCCCGCCAAAGCGATAAGCGCGAGCAGGCCGCGGCCAGTAGTGATCGTATTGGTGGTCGAGGCTGGGGAGCCGGACGTACCGCAGGGACAGCAGACGCCTTTCCGATCTACAGCAAGATCGGCAACGGGCTGGAGCCGGCGCCATGGCGTCAGCTCCAGCCAGACAGGGCGGGTCCGCCCTCGGCAGCCCCATGATCCCGCGACCTTCTCGCCGCCAGGACTCAATCCCTGCCAACGCCACCCGTGGACATAGAAGCCATGATCAATAACAGATCATGTATCCATATCGTGACGAGTGCTCATTAAAGTGCTCATCCATGCGCAAAGTTCTCATATCGGTACTGGCAGCGGCATCGCTCCTGCTCGCCCCCACTTCCGCGGCGTCCGCCGCCACGGCGACTCACACGGCAGCGGGCTGGTGCGCCAAGAAGCAGCCCGACGGCCGCTACATCTACAAACACGGCAAGCACTGGGACTGCGTCTCACCTGGCGCGTTCTGTGCTTCCTACCAGCACGGCGGCTACGGGTACTCCCGGCACGCACGCGCGCACGCCAAGCGTTACAAGTGCGTGCGGTACACGGCGAAGATATGGCGGTGGAAGGCGGCATAACCGCCTACGGCATCCTCTTGGCCGATCCCATCGGGACGGATAGGCGATCCGGTTTCTGCTGCGTCGCGATCCCAGGCGAGCAGCAGAAACCCAAGCCGAATCCACTCAGTCCGTGCTGGGCCCCAGAGGGACACCCATATGCGTATCCCAGCGGTAGAGCCGTTCGTCCCTGTCAATGACGATGAGCTGGATCTGCGAGACCCTCACCGTGACCGGCTCCGCCTCTACGCTGTCCAGGGCCTTTGCGTACGGCTCGGCGGGACCGTCCGAGTTGCTGTAGGCAATGCTCACGTGCGGTGTCCAGATCTCAGGGTCGGGGACCCGATCCGCACCCCACACCTCCGCGATCCCGGCACGCACCGCACGCCGTACCTCGCGGATGCCCTTGGCGGGCTGCACATGGAACTGGAGCGCTTCGGGGTCGGTGACCGGCCGGGTGAAGGTCAGCTCGACCGGCTCCATCGCCTTCAGCCGGGAGGTGACCGCCGCCGCGATGGCATCGACGTCATCCGTGCTGACCTCGTCGGTGAAGCCGATCCCCTGCATGGTCAGGTGCAGCCACTTGAGCGGGATGATGTCCAGGCCGCCGAGGCCGTCCAGGGCCGTCTGGTAGGCGGTGACGAGGCGGTGCAGTTCGGGCTGGTCGTCGAAGGTCGTGTGGAAGGTGTACATCCGGCGGCCGACTCGCCAGCCGGGCCGCCACCACCAGTGATCACGCATCCGAGACTCGGTCACCCGCGCCGCCTTCCCCTCGCCCTACAGCCTGCTTTCCCGCCCGGTACTCGTCGATCTGCTCTCGCAGACTACGTGCCAGCGGATCATCCCGGTAGCGCGTCTGCGCCAGGAGCCGACCGAGTTCGGCCACCCGGGTGACCACCGTCGCCAGCCGGAGATCGGGCGGCTGAGCCAGGACTGGAGCGAGCGCAGTATTGACACCTTCGAGTTCGCGTAGCAGCAGGTAGCCGTGGGCCATGCCGACGCGGATCTGCGCCCAGGTTCCGTAGGCCCACTCCTCTCCCTGCCGGTAGGCCTCCAGCGCCTGCTCGGCCGAGGCGATCGCGGCGGCGGGATCGGCAGCCCGCAGGCGGACGGTCATCGTGTAGTTGAGCTGCCGGGCCAGTCCGCAGCTGAACAACCCGCCGACCTCGTCATCCCGGTCGATCTCCGCGCGGGCCCGATCCACCGATCGCAGGGCCTCCAAGGCTCGGGGGACGTCGCCGAGTTCCTGCCAGGCATCGGCCTCCTGGCAGGCGAGGAAGACCTTCATGGTGTCGTTCGGCGAGCACTCATACCCGCGACGGGCCAGCACGGCGGCCTCAGTGTGCCGTTTGTCCCAGAAGGCGGTCTTGGACTGCACCGAGAAGGCCAGTGCCCGTACCGGGAGCAGATCGGCCTGCTCAGCCAGGATCATGGCGGTGCGGGCGTGCGCGTCGGCTGCCTGCATCTGACCGAGATCGCCGCAGGCCCAGGCGGTGAACGCGCACAGCTTGGCCGCCGAGCCGTACAGCTCCCGCGTCTGGTCAAGGCGCTGGCGACCGTTCTGGACGAGCCCGAACACACCGCGGGTCAGCTCGGCGGCACGGACTCGGACGGGATCGGGCGGCTGGTGCAGGTAGTCGTGGGCGAGCCGGTTGACCGCGCCGGCGTAGTAGCCGAGGGTGCCCGGGCCGACGTTGGTAGCTTCGGCCCACGCCCCGAAGTCCGCGACCTCATCGGCACCCAGCGGTGCCGCCAAGATTTCGGCAGGTTGCGCGCCTGTGCCGAAAAGATGCTCACGCGAGATGCCGAAGGCCCTGCCATACAGCAGCTGGTACCGCTCGCCGGGTAGGTGCTTCCCGGCCTCCCACTTCTTGATCATTCGGACGAGGCTGTCGAGGTCGGGCAGGGCTCCACCGGCAGCGTGCCGGAGTTGCCTGGCCATTTCGGGAACGGCCCACAGCTGCTTTTCTCGCTCGGCGCGCAGCCGTACGGCCCAGGCCGGGGCGTCACCAGCCGTCATCGCGCGTCCCTTCCGCTGGAGGGGCGGACACGGGGTGTCCACAGGTGACCCCCATTGTCCCCGTGACGACGCCTCGGCGCAGGCCCTCTACTCAGAGTGACACGAACGAGGAAGGCGCGATGGCAGGCGACCACAGTCACGAGGCAACCGCCCCCTACGGGGGCGAGCGCCTGCTGCCTGCCGCTTCATGGACCGGCGCGGTGGAGCAGCGGGTAGGAGGGCCCCGGCTCCACCGTGCCTTCCAGGTACCGCCGCCCGGCGCATCCGCACCGAACCCCGGTGAAGCCGGGGGGCGGCCCCGGACAACCCCGGCTCCATACCAGAAGCCCACCCACGCCGATCACTTTCAAGAAGACCCGATGGACCCGGAATGCCCAGGCCTCGCGATCCATCTGGGCCTACCTCTGCGAGGTTGCGAGCGTCTCATCTGGCAGCCTCAGCCCTCCGGCCGCTACCGCGTGCTCGATTACACGTGCTCCTGCCGGGCGGTCGTCTACGAGCTGGTCTCTTGTGGGGGCGCCTACCAGATCCGCAAGATCATCCAAGGTCGGCCGCCCAAATCGTGGTACGCCGGACGGTGGAATCACCAGGAGGCTCAGGGATGGTGGCAGCGCTTGCTGACGGGCCTCGCCCGGTGATCCTACGGCGAGCTTCAGTGGTGCGCCCGCTCGTAGTGTCCGTCGATTGCGCCGATTATCGAGCGAGACTCCGCTGGCCGCTGTGGCCTGGGTTCAGCGCCCGCTGCGGGCGGGGCCATTCATCGGGCGCCGCCGAGTTCCTCCTCGATCGTGGCGACGAGTGCCTGGGCCGCCTGGCGAAGCCGTACACGGCGGGCGATGAGGTCATCAGCGAAGCGCCGGGCGGTCGGGCCGACCCAAACCGACCGGCCGGTGAACTGCCGGTGGGCAGGGTCGAGCGCTGCTTCGAGGATCTCGACCCGCGTCTTTACCTCTGCCAGCGTCTGCTCCAGGAGGCGGCGCCGCACATCATCTGCTCCGCCCGCGGGGTGACTCATCAAATGTCTCCCTGCATATGCGGGTACACCGAACCGATCTATTGGACATTATGAGATTTAGCGAAAGTCGGCCAGGCTTTGGAGGACTTCATGGCACGCCTCATGCGGCGGAGCGTCGCGATCTGCGCAGTGGCATTATTGGCGGTTTCCGGCTGCTCCGAAAAAGAGCCGACCGCCGCCGAGGCCGGCGAGACCCTGAAGCTCCACATCACCGAGCTGATGAAGCAGCGCCATGCCCTGGACATCAAGATCACCGACTCCGGAGGACGTGACATTCCTTGCGGAGAGGGGAGGGCCAAGCGAACTTTCGCCTCCATTGGCAGGGCCGCCTCAACAGAAATCGATGGAGATGGACTCAACAGCCTTCTCCATGGCGCACTCTCCCGAGTCGCTGACTATGAGATCATCGATGACCCTGGAAACGCTCCCATTCGGCTTGCCAGCAAGGAATATCGGACAGTGATCATCTTGGAGTCACCAGGTCACGGCGACTACAGAGTCCGGGGCGAGACCGAGTGTCTCCCGGTCTCATGAACCAGCAGACAGGTCGAAAGCCAGAGCACGGTGCTTCCCTCGCCCGTTGCCACTCTCGAACCAGTCCGCCATGCCGCTGGACAACCAGCCCACCGAAAGCTCGTCGTCACTGCCCATGCCGTTGACGTCGGCCCATTTCTCGAAGGCCGCGAGACCTTTGTTGCCCTGCTTGAGCAGCTCAGGGAAGGCCCGGAGATTACCGTCGGCATCGGCGATGGCTACGCCCGGCGGACAGGCGGCCTGATACTCACCAGGGGCCACCTTCGGTGTGAACCCGCTGGCCATGAGCAGTTGCGCGAACGTGTGCTGGCGGCCGAGCGCGGTGTGCCACTCAGCCTGGTTCAGCTTGTCTGTACGCTTCTCAGCCTCTGGCCAGAACGCATCCTTGCCCGAAAACCCGGTGCTCAGCGCCAGCCAGGCAAGCTGACCTGGGACACCTTCGATGAGCAGGCCACCCACCCCGAGTGCCGAGTCCAGAGCAAACCCCTGAAGCTTCTTGACCTGCTCGTCGAGCGCGTCCAATTCTCCCCGGACCTTCTCTGCGGCGGCCACCTCGAAGCCTCGGACATTGCCCAGCGCACGGAGCACCGGATCCAGGGACTCAACATCCCCGGTCTTCTTGACTGTCGCCAGGGTGTCGTCGATCAAGCGCTGGGAGAACCGGCCCATGGCCTCCTCGAACGGGGCCAGATTCTCGTCCGTGTCGGCGAAGAGCTTCATGAACTTGTAGGTGTCCTGCGGGCTCAGGGTGAACGCCGACTTCAGCCCCAGTGCCGAGGTCACCGGCTTCAGCGCGCTGGGCTCGGTCATGTTGTCGTCGCCGATGTCGGCACCCTCGGTGATCTCGGTGGTGTACGCGCCCGCGATCTCCGACAGATGGATCCGGGCCGTCTCGGCCACCTTCAGATCACCGAACGTCGTCATCACCGTGAAGGCGAACGCGGCAGCCTCCCTGCTGTGCCTGCCGTCTTTCTCATCGTAGGCGCCCGACGAGGCGGCGAGCATGCGCCCGAAGGCATCGCCCCCGGCCTCCCGCCACGGGCCGTTGAGAACGCGGCCGTTGAACTGCTTCAGGTACTCCTTCAGTTTCGTCTGATCCTTCGTGAACGGCCCGGTCACCTTCTCGATCGCCAGCCGTGCGGCAGCCGGGTTGTTGCCCAGGGCGTACATCAATCCCGGGGAGACCTTGCGGGGGTCGGCCATCCCGCGAGCCGCCGCCACTCCCGCCAGCCACTCGGCGGGGAACTCTCCTGCGCTCAGCAGCAGGTCCGCCCCGGCCTGCTCCTCGGTAGACGGTTCCGCCCGCCGTACCGCGTCCCTAATCTTGGCGAATCCCGGGACGTGCGCCCCCGCGGTGACCGCGCTGCCGAACGCCTCGCTCAGCGTGCGGAGCATCGCGTCACCGGGGTCGGCGGGGCTGAGAGCCGCGGGGTTGCTCTGCCGGTGCAGGTTCTGCCGGAACGTCAGGGGGAGCGTCAGGGCTGCCTTCGGGCCGAGGGCAGCGAAGAAGGCAGCGGTGAAGTCGGCGTCATGCTTGTTGGCGTCCAGTTCCTTGAGGACTTCGGCGTAACGGCCGGAGTCGGCGTGGTGGGACCAGAAGCCGGTCGGGCCGATCTCCTTGAACCGCTTGCCCAGCTCCGTGCCCTGCTTCCGGGACTCCCCGGGAGAGCGGTAGGCGCTCTCGTCGAAGGCGACCAGCGGGGAACCGCGCGCCCATGACGGCAGCGCGTTGGTCGCCCGCGCGATCTCCTGGCGCCGCCGCAGGCCCGGCAGTTCCCCGTCGATCCAGCCTGCGATCTCCCCGATCGTCCGCAGGCCGGACGCGGGTACCCCGGCCGCAGCGAACAGCTGCCGGATCCGCTCGGACTGCTCGCCGATCACGTCCCGACCGCGTTCCAGAGCGGAGATGAACTCCAGCATCTGCCCGGGATCGATCCCGGCGAAGTCTGGTGAGAGTGGCCCCGTTCCCGATGGTGTCGGTTCCATGATCCCCCTGACCGCAATCCCGATCATTTCACCATAAACACAGAACAGGCACATACAACAGCGAACAATCAGAGTATGTCCCACGGAAAGCGACAATTCATCCCGCGCATATCGGCCCATGACCGAGAACAGTTCCACTGAATCGAGGCATTGCCGGGCCTGCCCAGGTTGGCTCGACCGCTACACCGTTACCGGCACCTGCCGCATGACTACGGACCTGATCACGACGCCGAGAGTGCCACTCATGTCACGCTCTTCCTACCGTCGTTACATCGCCTCGGATCATTCTCATCACGACTTTTCCGCACACCCTCTACTCGCAATCAGCGCGGAAGCTTCGAAAGAAGCCTCTCCGTCTCGGGGACCGGGCTCACTCCCATCTCGTTCAGGCGTTCCTGGAGCAGGAGCGCTGCGTTCCGGGCCCGGTCACGGCGGCCGAGGCGGAGCTGTAGGCGGATGATGCGACGCCATGTCTCCTCCCGGTCCGGATCGAGCACGACGATGCGCTCAAGCGCGTCCAGGGCGGCCTCCGGATCACGCTCCTCGCAGAGTTCCGCGAGCTGGCTGAGTGCATCGGCCTGGATCCTGGTCTGTGGACTGCGCTTCTCGTCGATCCATTCGCACGTCAGCCCTTCGGCGAGCACGCCCCGGCAGAGCTCGGCAGCGCGGGTCAACGCCGCGATCCGCGACTCGTCATCACGGGCGGCACGCGCCTCCCGCACTGCAGCCTGAAGATCCAACAGGTCGACGCTCACCATCTCCGGGTCGATCCGGTAGCTCCTGCCGTGCGCCTTGACGAACGGGGCGTCGCGTCGGCCCCTGTCCTGATAACCCGTGGCGACCTTCAGAGCGTTACGCAAGTGCCGGAGCGGGTCGTGGACGCCCACGTC
Organism: Paraplanobispora takensis; assembly: GCF_016863195.1. Lineage (GTDB taxonomy): Bacteria > Actinomycetota > Actinomycetes > Streptosporangiales > Streptosporangiaceae > Planobispora > Planobispora takensis. Next base: position 35,961 of record NZ_BOOK01000006.1, read on the forward strand.
GACCGCCTTGTCCGGCCAGAGCGCGACGCAGATCTCGTCGCGCGTCACGCCGTCCGGGTGAAGGGCGAGGAAGACGAACAGCTGCAGTTGCAGGCCACTCAGGGGCACCGTCTCCGTACGGCCTCGCGCACGGATCACCGGTCGCCCGAGAATCGAGAGCCGGATCAGCTCTGGCCCTTCCCAGACAGCGGCCCCGGCGGCACCCGACGCTTCTTCCTCATCAGGGAGGTCATCGGGCTCGCCACCATGAGCATCGGCGAGTTGGCGGAGGCAGGCGGCCCCGTCCTCGGCAGGGAGCCGGAACAGACGTGTACCGAGCAGGTCCACTCCCTTCGGCCCTTCGGCCGACCTCACCAGGCCGTCCTCACCGACCTCGCACGTCGTCCCCGGCGGCCAGTCACCGAGAAGCAGCGCCCCGGTCCCGCTCCGGCCGGCGGACATCAGGATCGCCCCGACCCCGCGATCGAAGAGCCCATCGTTCACCGATGCGACCAGCAGGACGGCGGGCAGCACCTCCCCCGGGTCGCGTTCCCGAAGCTCCGCGATGTCATCGGCACCGCGCTCGACCAGCATTCGGCTCCGGGTGAAGTGCGTCTCCGTGAAGCGGTCGACGGCCACGTCCACAGACTCGACGACCGTCAACCCTGACATGGCTCCTGCCATAACTTCCAGCTCCTCAGCAGCGAGGCCGAAGAGAGACTGAGCGTCGGCCGCGCCGACGACGACCTCGGCGCGGAAGCGGTCGGCCTGCCGCAGCAGATCCAAGACGATCGCGCGGGCGGCGTCGGCGGCTCCAGGACCGGTGAGACCGAGGCTCAGCCCGGCGGGTTCGATCTCGGCGCCGGTGCGATCGTCACGTCTGCCGGCGACCAGCTTGTCCGGGACGTCGATGGAGAACGCCTCCCGCATCAGCTCCCGGTCGGCGGGCAGGTCCTCGCCCTTCTCGACGTAGGTCCGCAGGTGGGCGCGGCGCAGCGCCTTGACGGCCGGGGCGGGTTCGGGTTCCGGCTCGATCGATATCCCTTCCGAGGCCGGAGGAGCGATCCGCCTGCGGCGGCGGTGGAAGCGGGAGGCGGCGTAGGCGGTGCTGATGCCCGCGGCGAAGGCCAGGGAGACGACTCCACCGGACGGGATCTCCACGGTGAACACGACCGGCGATGCGGCTTCCGGTGACGCCGAAGCGTCCGGAGCGGAAATCCGGACGGCCGGTTCCGGAGACCGCGATGGCACAGGCGAGGCCGGTTGCGCGGGCCGTACGGAACGCGACTGCTCCCGCACGGCATCCGGCGCCTTCTGCCCTCCCGGCCGAGCCGAAGGCAGGTCCAGCCGCCACCCGGGTTCGATGAGACCAGGGTCAGCGAAAACCTGCCCGTCGACCTGGACGCGGTGGGCGTTGAGCTTCCAGATCTGCCGCCACCTACCGCCGCTTCCGAGCTTCCTCCCGGCGATCTTCCACAGGCTGTCTCCGCGCTCGACGACGTGAACGCGCTTCCCGGGAGGCTCGGGCGGGAACCCTCGCTCCGGCCTGATCCTGATCACTGGTGCCGACGGCGGCGATGCCTCGTACGCGGCGGCCACCGGCACCATGGAGGGCTCCGCCCGGCCGGTCATCGGGCTCGCGTCCATCGGCAGGATCGTGATGGCCAGCGAGCCGATCAACCCGGCGGCCACGGTCTGCATCGGCCCGAGCACCGGAACGTGGATCTCCACGCCACGGGCCGCGGCGACGGCCTCGACGATCAGCGAGACCGTGAACGCCGTCCAGAGCAGCCAGAGCGGGCAGGCCAGGATCTTGAGCAGCACGTCGTCCGTGATCGGGCCCATGAGCGCGTGCCGGAGGCCCTCCCAAGAGGGGATAGCGGTCGGCAGCGGCCACCCGGCGAAGCGGATCAGCATCGCCGGGATCCCCGCCTCGATCACCACGAGCAGGGCCGTCACGCAGAGGACGCGCACCGCTCGTACGGAGACCGCGAGAATCTTCCTCATCTCAGCACTCCTGTCACGCCGCGCTGGGCCGTCGCCGATGCCCGCCCGGACACCCGGAACGGGCCCACTCCTGCGAGGCCGAGAATCTGAGCCGGTTGCACGGCCCGGACGACGACCGTCACCGTGCCGCCGGAGACCTCTACCGTGGCGGTGTCCGGGGTCGCCGCCACGTAGGCGAGCGCAGCGGCCCGCGCCCGGTCGGGATCCAGCCGTACGGTTCCGTCGCGCCGGTAGGCGGTGAGGTTGAGCTGCTGTGCTCCCGCGCGTGCGGCCTCCTGTGCCTCGTTGATCGCTCGTACCCGGGCGGCGAGCGCCAGGCCGCCGTCTACGACGAGCCCAGCCAGCAGGATCAGCGCCCCGGCGACGCCGGCCACGAACGCGCTCACCGCGACCTCCAGTAGTCGATCGGGACGACGAACGTCGCGCTCAGAGCCGTACCGCCCGGGAGGTGAACCATCGCAAGATCCGCCAGCCGTACGCGGCAGGTGACCGTCACGGTGACATTGCCGCCCGGCTCGAAGGAGCCGAGTCCGACGTCCACGCTGCGGCTGGCGCACGTGATCCGCTTCCCGACGAGCGCGCTGTCGGCGGTCAAACGGGCGACGGACGTGGCGGATGCCGGGTCGCGGGCGATCGACGCCGACCGGGCCGCCTGGTGAGCGGCGTTGTTCACCTCCAGCCGCGCGGCGACCAGGCGGCCCATCGCGACCGTGAGCAGGGCCAGCATGATCAGAAACGGCGCCAGCAGCACCAGCTCGACGGCGGCGCCGCCCCGGTCGCGCGCACCTGACGCGATCATCTCGGCCTGAACCTCTCCACCGGCCCGGTGGCGACCGCCTCTACCGGGAGCCTCAGGAACGGCACGACGCTCTGCGCGACCCCGCTGACCTCGACCCGGGCGGTGTCGGCCGTACGGGAGACCGACGCCCGCGAGTCACGCAGCACTGATCGCCCGAGCTGGGAGAGCAGCAGCGACGCCTTCGCCTGCCCGTCCCCGGCGCCCGCCCCGAACACCCGTGCGGACGCCAGCGCCTCGGCCGCCGTCACCTCCGCTACGTGTACGGCGTGCTGCCATACTCCGAACTGCACGACGAGCAGCACCAGTACCAGGGCGAGCGGGAACGCCACCGCCATTTCGGCCGTCGCGGCCCCGCGGTCTATCCCAGATCGATGGAGTTGACCTTCGCGAGGACCTTGGAGAGCAGGATCGCCCCGGCCGTGATCGCGATGGCCACGAGGATCGCGGTGACGATCACGGTCTCGGTGCTGAAGCTTCCCCTGTCCGGGTGCCGCCGGGCGGCCTCCAGGCACCGCCGTCGCCGCTCCCGCATCGCGTCGAAGAGGATCATGAGACGGATCACGCTGTTCCCCCATTCGTTCAGAACCCCGCCAGTACCGAGGCGATCGCCGGATATCCGGTGAAGAGCAAGAACCCGGCGAGCAGACCGACCACGGGCAGACTCATCCGTTCCGTCGCGGTCTGGGCCGCCGTCTCGATTCCTGCGAGCTGGTGAGCGCGGAGCGATGCTGCCTTGGCGGTGAGCGACGCGCGGACGCGGGCGCCCTCGGTCCCGGCGAGGCCGACCGCGGCTGCCAGCTCGCACAGCTCGCGCACGTCGTACTCCTCCCCCATCCGTCCGAGAGCCGCCCACGGCGTACGGCGGGCGGCGAGCGCGGCCTGCAAGGTGCCGCGGAGCCGTACGAACGCCCACCCGTCACCGCCCTGCGCGGCGTCGGCCAGGGCCCCGTCGACGCCGCGGCCGCCGGCGAGGGAGACGACGAGCAGGTCCAGGAAGGCGGAGAGCGCATGCCGGAGCTCGTCCCGCCGCTCCCTCGCCTGAGATTTCAGCGCGAGGTCGGGGACGAGGAACCCGAGGACGCCCATCGGGATCAGCGACCATGCGGGAACCTGCCAGGGCATGGAGACGCCGCCGAGTGTGACGGCCGCGTAGACCGCCGGGCCGAGCAGCGCGAAGGCGAGGGTCGAGGTGACCTTCTCGCCGAGGAGGCGTTCGACGGTCTTGCCGCAGACGGCCAGGTCACAGCGGGTCGCCGCACCGGGGAGACCGCGTGCGGCCAGAGGTCCGGCCAGAGAGTGGCCGAGGCGCCCGCTCCAGCCCGCGTCCGGGTCCGCCGCGGGTCTCGCCGGGGTTCCGTGGCGCAGGCGGTGGAGTTCCTGGGCGAGGGTGGGACGGGCGGGCCAGAACCCGGAGGCGGCCAATGCCAGGCCGAGCCCGATGCCCGCCCCGAGCAGCAGCGCAAGCGCCATCAGCCGTCGCCTCCGTCCAGATTGGTGAGGATGCGGGGAGGCTCCCCGATGCGACCGAGCCGGCGGAGCATGAAGAACGAGCCCGCGAAGACGGTCCCGGCCGCGAGCAGGACGAGCTGCCCGTCGAGCGTGTTGTAGGGGGCGAGGAAGTCGCGGCTGAACAGCATCAGCCCGCCCGCCATGAGCACCGTCGCGGCGACGATCGTCCGTACCGACGACCTGGCCTGGGCCTGGGCGGAGGCGACGCGCAGCCGCATGGTGGCCTGGGCGCGGGCGGCGGTGGCCAGGGTGCCGAGCAGATCGCCGAGCTGCCCGGCCTGCCGCCGGGCGGCGAGGATCAGCGCGGCGCACACCAGGTCGCCGGTCGGATCGGCGAGGTCGTCCGCGAGCCGGTTGAGCGCGGCGGGGAGCCGCTCTCCCCGGTCCACCCGCGCGGCGAGCTCGGTGATGTGCGGCCGGATCGCATGCGGGGCGATCGGCGCGGTGGCGATGATCGCCTGATGCAGGCCCGCCGAGGCGGCGAGGACGTCGCGGAGCATCTCGGCCCAGCCCGCGACGGCCTCGATCCGCTCGATGGCCCGCCCGTGTCCGCGGTCCGGGCCGAACAGTCCCGGAAGGAACCATGCGCCGAACCCCGCCAGAACGGCGCCGACGGGCCAGCGGGTGACCGCGCCGACCAGGACGGCGGCCCCGGCGCAGGCGGTGAGCCGTACCAGCGTCCGAGGATCGACGCGGAGGCGGCGTCTCTCCCCGGCCTCGCGGCGCCGCAACCCGGAGACGACCAGCAGAATCCCGGCGCCGACCCCCACTCCGGCCAGCGCGGCGAGCAGCGCCCTTCCGGTCATGGCGGTCATGACGTTCACGACGCGAACCATCCGTCGACGTCCAGCCCCGCGGCCTCCAGTTCGTCGACCGTCTCAGTGCGGAGCGGATGTGCCCGTACGGCGCGGCGGTCCGGCCCGGGACGGTAGATCTCGTTGGAGACGACACCGATGCCCTCGCAACCGGCGACCTCACGGACGCTGGAGATCACGCGAGTGCCGTAGCGGGTGAAGGCCATGTGGATCACGAAGTGCACGGCCTCGGAGATCAGGACCGCACCGGCCTCCATGGGCAGGCGCTCGGGCGCCTGCATGGCGTAGGAGGCCAGCTTGGAGAACGCGCCCCGGCTGGAGCTGGCGTGCAGGGTGCACATCGAGCCGTCGTTGCCCTGGCTCATCGCGTTGAGCATCGGGATGACCTCGTCGCCGCGGACCTCGCCGACGATCACCCGACCCGGCGACATGCCGAGCGCGGTCCGTACGAGGTCGGCGAGGGTGACGCGCCCCTGCCCCTCGACGTTGGCGTGCCGCGCCTGGAGGGTGAGGACGTTGCCGTGCGTGTCCTTGTCACGGTCCAGGCCGAGCTCGAAGTGCTCCTCGATCGTGACGAGCCGCTCGCTTCTGGGGATCTCCGAGGCGAGTCCGCGCAGCAGCGTGGTCTTGCCGCTGCCGGTGGCCCCGGCGACGACGATGTTCTTGCGGGCGCGTACGGCGGCCCGGAGGAAGTTCGTCAGGCCCTCGTCGAGGGTGCCGTTCTGCCGGAGCTGCGCCAGAGTCGCCGTGGGATAGCGGTGGCGGCGGATCGACACGGCCGGTCGCCGGGACACCGACATCACGGCGAACAGCCGCGAGCCGTCGGGCAGTTCCATCGACAGGATCGGCGAGCCGGGGTCGAAGCGCCGCTCGCCGACCCCGAGCAGGGCGGCGGCGGTGCGGATCAGTTCGGCCAGGTCCTCGTCCGACTCGGCGACCGGGTCGGCCTTCTCCTGCCTGCCGTCGGCGAAGGTGACGTGGACGTCGTCGAAGGCGTTGGCGTTGATGTTCTCGATCTCGGGGTCGTCCAGCAGGGGCTGGAAGCCGCCGAGGCCGAAGAGCGCGTTCTCGACGGCGCGGGCGACGCGCGCCTCGGAGCCCGGATCCAGTGGCGAGAGTCCGGCGCCGAGAACCCGGAGGGCGTGGTCGTCCAGCGCCTCGGTGAGCAGCGCCCTGCCGTACTCCCGCCGGTCCTGCGGCGTCATCGGCAGGCGCCCCTTCTCCTCGTCGGCCTGGCTGCGGGCCGCGAGCCGGTCGGCGACCTCCGTACGGAGCAGCTTGACCAGTTCCATGTCGGTCACGCGGCTCCCTCCCGCCTGGTGGTCTTGGCGAGGCCAGCGGCGACGCGGCGGACGGCCCGGACGAACCGGGTGCGCCCATGCCTCCCCTGGATGAACCACTGGGCGGCCGGGTCGTGGGCGATGTGGGCACGCACCTTCACACCGAGCGCATCGATCACCTCGCCGGGCGGATACGTGCCGGGGCCCGTCAGGATGATCTCGGCGTGCGGTACGGCCTCCGCGAGGCCCTCCAGGTGCATCAGGTCGGTCAGCCGGGGACGCGCCATGACGAGGACCGTGTCCATGCTCGCGGCGAGCTCGGCCGACGGGCCGGCCAGCCGTCCCAGGTCGGCGACCAGGGTGGTGCCGCCGAGCGATTTCCTGAGGACTTCGGGGAGGGTGGTGGTCAGTGCCGTCACCGCGGCATGTGCCTGGGCGGGCCCTACGGGAGCGGCGATCACCTCCTGCCCTCCGGGGAGGGTCTGCGTATGGTGGAACAGGACATCTGGGTCGCGCTCGCGCCGCAGCTCGGTGGCCAGCGACGCGATCCCGATATTGCGGTCGAGGTGGAAGTACCCGCCGAGCTCCCCGCCGGAGGCGTCCAGCTCCACGAAGACCGTGTCCCCGCCCGGCCAGGTGGTGGCGAGCGCCAGGGCGAAGGTGGTCACGCCCGGCGAGTTCTTCATCGAGGCGACGCCGATGACGCTCATGACACCTCCGGAGAGATCTGCATCAGACTGACCAGTCCTCGTGCTGCGGGGACGGCGACCTTCTCGGCATCGCTCTGGGAGAGCTGCAGCGTGACCACGGCCGGGTTCTGCGGCTGGTCGGGGTGGCGGATCCTGCTCACCACCGCGACCGCCGTCTCCGGCCCGGTGCCCCCGGCAGGGGTGGCGAGGTCGGGGATCGCGGCGACGGTGACCCGGTCTCCCGGGGCGATGTCCGGCGGGTACTGCCCGTGCTTCACCGCGACCCCGAGCAGCGCCTGTCCCGGTGCAGGGTATGCGGGCTCGCCGACGTTCCCCCGGGCGAGGAGCGATCCGGCGACCAGCGGGACCGTGAGCCTCTTGCCGATCACCTCCGCGGCCTCGCCCGCCGGGATGACCTCGGCGTCCACGGTTCCCTTCACCGCGCGAAGATCCTCGGCGGTGAGCGTGTGCCCGGCGGGGAGGTCCGCCAGTACGGCTATCGCCCCGACCGGACTCTCGGTCCGGAGGGTGATCGCGGCCGAGGCGAACGCGCACGCCGTCACAAGGATCCCGCCGAGCAGGATCCGCCCGGCGCTGCGGCGTTTCTTCGGGGGACCGGTCGTCGCTCGCGCCGGTCTGACCGCCGTGGTGGCCACCCGGTCTCCTTCCTCGGTTCGTGACTTCTTCGGGTCGTTCCTCAGGTCGTGACGATCGCCTGGGCCTCGGCGACACGGAACGCCGTGGTCGCCGTGGTGGTCAGGGGCGGGAGCGTGCCGGCCTGCCCGGCGGCGGTCCACGTGACGTTCCAGGTGATCGTGGCCGTCACCCGGTACTCGGCGTTCGGGACGTCCGCGCTCGACTCCAGGTAGGTGTGGCCGCAGGTCGGCGAGGGACGGCGCGGGTCGTCACGGCTCTCGCGGTACGGCGTGCCGGGGCCTTTGCAGGTCACTGTGGCCCCGTCGCCCATGGTCCAGGTCACGCGTGCCGGTATCGCGGTGGCGATCGCGGTGATCCCGCCCGCCGTGGCGATGGCCGTACGCGGGTGCCAGGCGTCCCGTTCGACGGCGAGCCAGATCGGCAGCCGGACCAGCTGCGGGTCCTCCGGCCGCGGCGAGGAGCCGATCTCCGGGGCGGGCAGGGTGAAGCGGTCTCTCGCCATCAGGGCGACCATCAGCGGGGTGATCGCCGGTGCCCCGGTGCCGCCCTCGCCGCCTTCTGCGGGTCCGTCGTCCCGGACCAGGAGCGCCGGTTGCCCGGGGCAGGTGATCAGCATCCACCGCCCGCTGTCGCTCGCTCCGGCGGGAGCCTCTGCGAGTGCCGCCGTACATCCGGGTTTCTGTCCTCCGCCGGAGCCTCCGGGCCTGCCGTCCAGCCTGGGCCCGCCGATCGAGGCCGGCCTGTTCCACCAGCGCCTGGCCTCCGTCACGCAGCCCGGACCGCCTTTGGAACCGCAACCGATGAGCCCGGCACCGCCGCCTTGCGGATCGTCCGCGACGGTATGGGTCACAGGGGCGAAGGCCGTACAGGAGACGGCGAGAGCGAGGGCAGCGTGTATCAACATGTCCCGGCCTCCCTGAGCACGAAGGTGGTGACGTACCAGGAGCCCTTCCGGAGGGCGAGATCGGCGGTGGTCCTGTGCCGCCCGGTGGCCGCTCCCCCGTCCGCGCGCTTCCCCGAACGTGTGTGGACCAGGAATCCGGTGTCGTCCACGCAGTCGGTGACCTGGGCCTTGGTGGGCTTGGTCGCGGGCGTGAGGGAGGTGACCTCGGGACGCAGGATCGGCTCACCCTTGACGATCTGCTCCTTCTCGTGCGCGAGCCAGAGGCCGTGGCGCAGGACGACCAGAGCGTCACCGGTGGCGTATTCGCCGAGCTCCGAGGCTTTCCAGTCGGCTGTCCTGGCGGCGGAGACGAACTCCTGCCACATGCCGCGGTAGGCGGTGAGGACGGCCTGCTTCACGGATGCCTGCGGGTCGACCGGAGTCGTGACAGGAAGGTCAGCCGACTTGGAGGTGGCTCCGGTCCCGCCGGTCGCGGAGGTGCATGCAGCCAGCGTCCCCAGGGTGGCGATCCATGTCGCCAGGGGGCCAGAGAGGGCGCACCGTCGCCGCATCGTTTTCCTCGCAGGTCAAGGGAGGGTAACCGCGTGGAGTAATCAAATTAATGCGGAAAGTTAGAAAGCGCTAGTGGCGGAGAGTAGTAATCGCAGCTCAGAACCGCTTTCCAGGCTGTTCTTTCGGCTTATGCCGCGATATATCAGGGCCGACTTTTTCGCGCGATGAAGGCCGCGCGACCCGGAGCCCTCCTTCTCCGAGCCGTGCGGCCTCGTTCCCGGCCATGCCCGCCGTCGTGGTGGTGTGGGAAACGATCGACGGGATGCCGGGAGCCTCGTGCAACTCTCGACGGCCGATGCCCGCTGTTGCCGCGGTGTCGGCCCTGCCGGAGTCGTCAGACGGGAGCACCCGGGCGGACATCGCCGAGGAAGGAAGCACGCTTCCTGCAGAGAGGAGCGATCAGTCGTGCCATCTCGGCGGGGTCATCGAGCGGATGGGTTCGCCACCGGCCGTCCGGGCCGATCCACTGGAAGCCCCGCTGAAAGCTCACCCACACGACCAGACCGGGGGCGAGGCTGAGCAGCAGGTGTCCGCGCTGCCCTCGGAACACGTCGCGGTCCTCCGTCTCGATGGCCACGGCCTTCAGCTCCCCGCGGAGTGCCGTCATCGCCTCGTCCAGCATCACGACGCCGCCTTGGTTGGGCGACGAGGTCGACGCCTGCCTGGCCGTCCCGCTGTGACCGGTGGTCTCTCGGGTGCTCGCGCGACGAGAACACCCTCGATCGGCGCGACGCCCTTGGGCAGTCGGCGCTCATGCCGGTCAACGGCCGGTTCCGGCAACCAGCGCTCGGCCTCCAGCACCCGGCTCTCCAACTCCACCGCACTCCGCGCTTCGACGTGGAGCACGAGGCCGCCCGGCCGCCGCTTGAGCAGAGCCCAGAAGTGGCCGGTGTGCCAGCCGTACCAGACCGTCCAGTTCGGCAGCCGCACCGTGAGCAGCCGTACCGCCTGTCTCGCCATCGTCTCGTCCACGTCACGGCCCTCGCGCTCTCCGGGGATCGGGTTAGTCCCAGTAGAGGACCTGCCAATGCCTCAGCGGAGGGGGACAACAAGGGGCAGAGACGGGCACGGCGCGTGTCCCAGACACGCACCAAGTCCTCAGCAAGGGCTGACCGGCCAATTTCTGAGACGTTCAGCCGAGGGGTCGATCGGCAATCCTCCTCTATCCATCGGGCGTCTTTCATCCGGGGTAGCGGTTCTGTTCGACGAGCGCATGGTGGGCCAGGAGTCGTCGCTGGTAGTGGCGCAAGCAGGACGACCTACGCGGACAGCGCTTTCGGCAGGTGCAGAGCGGCGATGTGGTCCTCGCTGGCCGGCTGCTATGGCGGCGAATTAGGGTGTGTCTTGGGCGAGGCGTACGCGGTGGCCTTCTGCAGTGTCGCCGAAGTCGCGTTCATCGCCGTCGCGGAAGCGTCTGTAGAACCACTCGGGTACTCGGGTGGTGTCCAGGCGGGTGCGGAGTACACCGTCCTGCACATCCCGTGCGACGTTCCGTAGACGGTGCCATTCGTCCTCGGGAACGGGGCCGGGACGTCCGTTGCGTAGCTCAGTGTTGACGATCTTGGTGAGCCGGTCGCGTTCGTCGGCCACCTTTCGTTGGCTGGACCAGATCTCGTAGGAGATCTGGTAGGCCGCCAGGGACGGGACGAAGAAGCTGAGGAGCGTGTCGAGCAGCGTAGTGTCCGCGACCGCGAGGCCGACAACGAGGCCGATGGTAGTCCACAGGATCGTGATGGCGGCGATGAGGTGGCTATAACGGCGGCGGAGGCGCGCGTCCCAGGCGAGGTTCTGTTCCTGAGCGATAAACACATCGTAAGGGTGATGGACACCATTGGTGGCGTCGTACCAGCCGTCGGTGATGCGCTTGTCCTTCGCGCCACCTCGGGGGAGTTTGCGCGCGAGGCGGAGGACGTCGGGTTGGGGGATGGGATCGCCTGCAACGGTGGCGCGCCACGGCAAGTGGAATAAGGCGGTATCGAACATCTCCTGGAGCAGGGCACCCTGGCGGGCGGTGTGCGCGGCGAGGCCCTTGAGCAGGAAAGCTGAGACGACGAACCAGAAGAACCCGACGATCGAGACGGCTGTCCGGCCGTTGCCGATCAGCGTTATCAGGATACCGGCGGCGGCGAGCGCGACGGCGGCAGTGACGCGCACGGCTTCGAGGAACTGGCCGCGCTGGTGACTTGCCGCTGCGGCGCGCTGGAGGAGCAGCATGGCGTCATCGAGCTGCCGTTCGTGGATGGCTCGAGGCGGTATCCCATGGACGCCGTCGGGGTCGGTGGAGAAGTTCATGGCCTGGTCATCCGGTTCCCGAACAGGTGCTTCCACTCGTCGTAGGCCGCGCGTTCCTGGCCCTCATCTTCCAGGTCGACCGCCCGTTCTGCGATGGCGCGGGCCTGGTTGAGCGCGTTGGCCGCGGTGAGTTTCTGGGTGGCGTTCATGACAGTGTTGACGTCACCGCCCAGGCCGGCGGGGTCGGGCCACTCGTCGCTGATGCGTTCGGCGGCGGTGGCCAAGAACAGAACGATCTCATCCTGATAGCGCCCGATCGGCGGCTTCACCAGCGACTGAGCCATGACCTCCAGCAGGAAGGAGGGCGACACAGGCTCGCCGAGTTCGCGGTTGATGCCCTTGACCATCTTGACGAAGGGTACGTACTTGCCGTCGCAATCGGCGTTCTTGGCGATGCTCAGCTCGTGGTGGCGCTTGGGGTTGGTCGCGATCCAGTCGCCTGCCGTGGGATTGGGGATGTAGTAGCCGCCGTCGTCTCGCTTGAAGGCAGGCACGACGTCGATTGACATGACCTCGTCGTCGGAGCCGTAGGGGATGACGACGGCCATGCCGTCCCGGACGGCGGCGCTCCACTTCTGACGGAGCAGGGTCTCCAGGGCGTTGATCACTCGGATGGGGGCTTGATCGCGGAAGCCTGCCTGGGAGCCGTTGGTGTCAATGACCACGAAGATGTCGATGTCCTTGAGCTTCTTCGTCTTGGTGTCACGCCGGTAGCTGCCGGTGAGGAAGTCGTCGGCGAGGTCCCAGTGAGATCGGACGAAGTCGCGGATGGCCTCGTGGCGCGCCTTCGCCAGATCTTGCTCGGTCTGGGTGATCTCCAGGTTGTGCTTGAGCTTGATGAAGGCATCGTCGATGTATCCCATAGGGCGTGTTCCTACTCGTCGTCTCAGGTGTGGAAGTACCGCATGCCGGTCGAGGCGTGCGGGGCGGAGCCAAGAGTGCCGAAGGTGATGCCGCGTAGACCGTCGATGCTCGCCCGCTGGCCGGCCCCCCAACCTGGTTGCGGGGTGCGGGGCCCGTTGAAGGTGCAAAACAGTTGGTAGGTGGTGCCCGTGGGCACTTGGTCGAACTTGGCCCGAAACCGGGCGGCGCGGGCACGAGAGGCGGTGAACCCGGCGTTGCCGTCCCCGGAGGGGGTGTAGGACACCGGGAATTCGATCACCGGTGCCACGGCGCCTGAGGGTTGGTGGCACTCGAGGACGACCGTGTCGAGGGAGCCCTCCTCGATCCACGCCTTGATCGCATTCTCGTTCTGCACCCAGTCGCGGTGTATCCGGTCCATATTGATCCCGAGGTCGGCGAGGATGTCGGTGATGGTGCCGAGGATGACGTCGGTCAGGTGCGTGGCGGTGTGGGTCCGGGTGTAGCTGTAGGTGTAGGTGGAGGTCACCGCTGGGTCACCGCCCGTCGCAGAGCCTCAACATCGATCAGCGGACCGGCGTTGGCGGTCTCCGTCTCCGGAGCGGGCGGAACAGCGTCAGACAACCGGGCGTGACCGTCAGCGGTCGCCTTCACCTGCTCCTGGAGCGGGGCTGGGGACGGCAGGTGGATCGTGAAATCGTCGGCGCCCGCCGCACCGGGGACAGGGTTGAGGTTCTCCTCCAACGTCAGCGCCGCCGTGCCGGACACCGTCGTGATCTCGCAGTACACCTTGCCGGCCACCAGGGTGATCGGGTGCTGCTGCAGGTGCCCTGCCGCGATCAGCATCCGTCCGACCGCCTCGGCGGCCGACATCGCCTGCACCGCCTCGTCGCGAGACAGCGCGGAGGACTGCGCCACGGTGTCGGCCACGAGGTCCGAGATCACCGCCCAGGTTTCGCTGGCGCTGCGCACGGGAGAGGCCGCGACCTGCCTAGCGCGCCGCACGGGACACCTCCGGCTGGCCCGTGTCCGCGACGGCGTTGCCTACCGCGGCGGCCAGGTCGTCTTCGGTGAGGCTGCCGGGGTCCAGCACCGTGTCCAGCCGCTGAGCCAGGGCTTCGAAGACCACCTTGCGTGCACGGCGACCGTCCAGCCCGTGAGCTGCTACGGCGATGCGGTCCATCGCCGAGGAGCGTGCCAGCTCACCCAAGGCCGGGTACTTGTCGGCCAGAGTCAGCAGCGTGGAGGCCACGATCTCCCGTAGCGCCTCCGGCCCGGGAAGCGGGACCAGGATGGCGGCGTCGGAGCGGGAAAGGAACGCCTCGTCCAGAGCGGTGGTGAAGTTGCTGGTCGCGACGAAGAAGAGGTGCGGGTACTCGACGGCGTTGAGATCCAAGGCGGTGAGAACCGCGTCGGTGGCGCGGTGGACATCAGCCGGGTTGGCGGCCAGCGACGCCGCCGAACGGGCGACCGCCATCGACTCAACCTCGTCGAGGATCACCACGGTCGGCACACCATCCGACGCCAGACCCGGTATGTACTCGCTGAGTAGCTCGCTGACTCGCTGCTGAGACTGCCCGTGCTCGGCACTCATCAGCCCATGCGGGTTGATCTCGATCCGCCGGACCTGGCCTCCGGGAACGTAGCAGGCGACCTGCGCTGGCAGCCCCCGCGCCAGGGTGGTCTTACCGGTGCCGGGAGGACCGTAGAGCGTGCACAGACCGTGCAACGCCGTCACCGCGAACGGCAGGTCAGGCCGCACGAGCAGCGACAACACGGTCTGGTTGCGCAGCCGCTCCTTGATCTCCCTCGGCACCACGATGGCGTCCCACAACGCGGCCTCCGCCGAGTCGGCGGAGATCACCTCGTCCGATAGCACGCACTCCTGAACCCTCATCCCTTAACCCGTCCCCCACTCGTCATGTAGCACCTCAGATTTGAACATCATCTTCTCGATGTTAGGTAGACTACACCACAGATCAAGCGTGAAACTCGACATACTTCACGCGGCGTGCCTGCTGAAGGTCGGATGACTTTACCGTCGGGTAACCAAGGTGGGCCTAAGATACAAACGGAGAAATCAAGATCGAGAACCGTCCGCTGATCAGATGGACGTTGACTGGCGCGGAGACGAGCGACATGAGCGACCCGCAACTGAATCCCGGCGACATCGCGGCCCTGTTCGATCGCGCCCGACTGCGAATGGCACGCGAACTCCGAGGGCTCACCCAGGTGCAACTGGCCCGGGAAGTCGGCTCCGTCACCGCGGCCTCGATCAGTCAGTTCGAGAACGGACACACCAAGCCCGCCGCATCGACGCTTCGCCGGCTCGCGGTCGCGTTGCGGGTACCGCCGTCGTTCTTCGCCGCTCCAGCCCGCCCCCCTGCCAAGGATCAGGTCAACGGGTTCTTCCGCAGCCTTCGATCCACCTCCCCCCGAGATCGCCAACAAGCGCTTGCCTACGTACACCTCGCGCGGGAGATCGCACTTGAGCTCGAAAAACACGTCGCGTTGCCCGACCTCAATTTGCCGCGCGTCCCAATCGACGAAGGACTACCCCTTCAGTCCGCCGACATCGAACAAGCGGCCGCACAGATTCGTGATCACTGGAACATCTCACGCGGCCCAGTTCAGAATGTTGTGCGACTGCTGGAAATGAACGGGATTATTGTCGTCCGCTTCCGCGTCAGCATCGATAAAGTCGATGCATTCTGTGTCGACTTCTCAGACAGGCCCGTTGTTGCTCTCGGAGCCGATAAGGGCCTGCGTGACCGCTCCCGCTTCGATGCTGCACACGAACTAGGCCACCTGGTCTTGCACGGCAGCACTGGCAAAATTGGCGACAAGGTCACTGAGAGCCAAGCCCACGAATTCGCCGCCGCGTTCCTCATGCCAGCCGACGACATCAAATCCGAACTTCCAGAACGGCTTGACTGGCCCGCTTTTCTCCACTTGAAAGCAAAATGGCACGTCTCGATAGCTGCCCTCCTGGTCAGGGCAAAAACACTCGGCGTCATGAGCGAACATACCTATGCGCAGGGATGGAAAGCCTTGTCCGTCCGAGGATGGAGGAAAGTAGAGCCAGGCCCTCTGGGAAATCCGGAGCTGCCTGTGCTTCTGCATCGTGCACTAGAGCTCATGGAAACAACCGGCATCTCCTTCTCCGATTTCCTCAATCGTTCAGGCCTTCCGGAAGCTGACGTTCGAACCCTACTCAGCCGGGATATCAGCGAGCGACCCCGCGTGGAATTCTGACCCACCTACTCTGGTTGAACTCGTAGAATCCGCGGGGTCGTGGCGTCTGGCGGCTCCGGCTGTACGACAAGGACATGCGATACGCGCAACGGGGTGGGTACCCCCGCCGAGCAGGAACGGTGCGAGCAGGTGCGGCTGCAGGCCACTGAGCGCTTCACGCGTGGGGACAGCGTCACGCTCATCGCACGGAAGTTGCGCATCACCGCGCGCTCGGTACGGCGCTGGCGTGCCCGTTGGCAGCAGGGCGGCGAGCATGCGCTGCGCTCGGCCGGCCCGGTCTGCCTGGAGCGATTGTCGGCGCAGTCCTGGGCCGCGCTGGAGGCCGAGCTCAAGCGCGGGCCGCTGGCCCATGGCTTTGCCGATGACCAGTACTGGACTCTGGGCCGGATCAAGACGGTGATCGGCCGGATGTTCCACCTCGGCTACATCGTGCAAGGCGTGGCCAAGCTGCTGGAAACGGCACGACTGGTCGGCCCAGGTGCCGCCGCGCCGGGCCGTCGAGCGTGACGAGAAGGCCATTGGGGTGCGGCAGCAGGAGGTGGGGTGCGCGGGCAAAACCACCGCGGCGGACCTGGGCGCCTGGATCTGTTTCGCCGACGAGACCGGTCAGGGGCTCAAGGCCGCCGAAAGCACGCACCTGGGCCCCGCGCGAGGTTCGGCCGATCGTGGCCGTGCGCGGCCGCAGTACCGGGCGGGTGAATGTGGCCGGGGTGGTCTGCTTTCGCCCCGGCGAGCGCGCATTTATTTTACACCGTACCCACCTACCGGGGCCGCGCGGGTGAGGCGAAGAGTCTCCACTGGTGGCAGTACCAGGATTTGATCATCTCGACGCATCACCGGCCCGGTGGTGCGCTACTGGTGTGGTGCTGGGACAACCTCAATGTGCACCTGGCGCGGGAGCTTGCCGCCTTCGCCGAGGAGAACTCCGCCTGGCTGAGGGTGGTGCAGCTGCCGACGTATGCGCCGGAGCGGAATCCGGCTGAAGGCATCTGGTCACTGCTCAAGCACGCCATCGCCAACTTCATCGCGGCCGATCTAAGCGGCATTCCAGAAGTTTCGCCGGTAACCGGCCGGGAGCCAGGGACTGGTCCAGGGCGCCGCAGCAGTCAGCAGCTGATCCGGTGAGCGGGCCCGGAAGAAGGCGTGGATCTGCCGCAGCCGGCCGGGCCAGCTGACGGCGGTATTGGCCAGGAAGGCCTTCAGCGCCGCCCAGATGCGCTCGGTCGGGTTGTCATGCGGACTGTAGCGCGCCGCGTACAACAGCTCTACCTGGGGATGCTCGGCCAGATAGGCGGTGATGAGCTTGGCGTGATGAA
>NZ_BOOK01000007.1 GCF_016863195.1 Paraplanobispora takensis
GGGCCGGGGCCGGGCAGGGGTCAGGCGCGGGGTGACCAGACGAGCAGGCCGAGGCACATCTCGTCGCTGGTGCCCTCGCCCCAGACCACATAGCGCGCCGGCTGGTCGCGCAGGGCGGGCAGCTGCCTGCGCAGGCCCGCGTCGTGGGTGCAGGTCACCCGCAGGGTGTCGCTGGCCTCGACCTCGACCGGCTGCTCCAGCGGGCGGATGGCCTGCTCGTCGAAGTTGTAGTTCGGGATGTCCAGCAACGTCCTCGCCCCCGGCGTGCCGGGGTTGAGCTCGACCTTGATGGCGCGGCCGAGCAGGTGCATGTGCCCGGCGGTGGCGTACACCGTCCCCGGCGCCTCGAGCTTCTGGTCGCAGTGCTGGGTGGAGCCGGCCTTCGGGGGCGCGCCCCCGCCGCAGAACTGGCCGAGGCCGTCGACGGCGCCGCGGGACTGTTCGCCGAAGCGTTCGACGACGTCGCGGACGGCGGCGCCGCGCTCGCACAGCGGGCCCGACTCCCCGGGCGCGCAGGGCAGCTCGACCGGGGCCGCGAGGGTCGCGGTCTCCAGCGGCGTGCGGTCGGTCCCGCCGTCGGCCAGGCGGAGCCGGATCGCCGAGCGGTCGCTCCCGCCGGCCCTGCCCTGGGTGGCGAGCAGGTTGTAGTGCACCTGCATGATCAGCTTGCTGCCGGGCGGCATCGCGTAGCCGAGCTTCTCGTTCAGCAGGGTCTCGTCGGCCCCGGGCGCCCAGTGGGCGACCCAGGCGCCGTCGCCGACCCCGGCGTCGCCGAAGCAGGTCCATCCCTCGTCCGGGGTGCGCTTGTCGAGCGCGACGGCCTTCTCGGCCTGCTCGGCGTCGACGCGGAAGATGATCGCGTGGTGGACGAGGTCGGTGTTCTGCGGCAGGAACTGGCTGCCGGTGAGGTACGCCTTCTCCTTCAGCCCGGGGTCGAGCAGGAAGCAGCGGTACTCGTCGGTCCCCCCGGAGGGGGCCTTCGGGGTGTACGGCTCGGGCAGGGTGAGGCTGACGAACCGCTCGGAGTCGCGCAGCGGCGCCGCGGGCGGGGGCGTGGCGGAGCTCCCGTGACCGCCGTGGGCCCGCCCGTCACGGGCCTCGCCGGAACCGCTCTGGCCGCCGGAACCGCTCTGGCCGCCGGTCGCGCCCGCGGCCGGGGAGGCGGCGGTGCCCGCCTGCCCGGAACACGCCGCGGCGAGGACGACGGCGGCGAGCGCCGCGGTCACCGCGCCCAGTCTCCGTGTCCGCCGTCCCGGTCTCCGGATCGTGCGTTCCATGATCGCCCCCTGTCTGTCCGCTGCCGGCACGCGCGGCGGGGAAGACCCCGCCGCGCCCTGCCTTCCAGACTTCCCGCCCCCGGGGTGCCCCTCCATCGGCCGCAAGGGCGAAAGCCCGTCTAGTCCCGGGGGAGGAGACGATGCTTCCGCAGGGGTAGGCGGCAGGGCGCGGATGGGACCGGGGGGTCAGCCGACGACCTCGTCGAGGTAGCACCAGCGCCAGTTCTCGCCCGGCTCGAAGGAGACGATGACCGGGTGGCCGCTCTCCTTGAAGTGGGCGGTGGCGTGCTTGTTCGGCGAGGAGTCACAGCACCCGATGTGGCCGCATGACAGGCATCGGCGCAGGTGGACCCAGCCACTGCCGACGGCCAGGCACTCCTCGCACCCGCCGGGGGTGCGCGCGGCCGGATCCTGGGCGGTGACGATGTGTTCGCAGGCGGACATGTTCTCCCTCACGCTGTCGGCTCACCGCCGATCGTACGGCCAGAGCAGTGTTCCAATTTGGACACCTCTCGCCGGACCTATTGATCAGAGGTTCGGTGTGACTCACTCTGTGCTTCATCGGGGGTGACCTAGGACACACCTCAGGGAGCCCGATGCTCGAAGTGCGCAACCTCGAGGCCGTCTACGACGACGTGATGCTGGTGCTGCGCGGTGTCAGCCTGCGGGTGCCGGCCGGCTCGGTCGTGGCCCTGCTCGGCGCGAACGGCGCGGGCAAGACCACCCTGCTCCGCGCCCTGTCGGGCCTGCTGGACGTGCACGACGGCGAGATCACCAAGGGATCGGTCCTCCTGGACGGCGAGCCCGTCCACGGCCTGCTGCCCGCGCAGCTCGTGCGGCGCGGGATCAGCCAGGTGATGGAGGGCCGGCGGATCTTCGCCGAGCTCACCGTCGAGGAGAACCTGAAGGTCGGCGCGCACACCGCGCCCCGGCGGGCGGCCGCGAACCTGGAACGGGTCTACGGGCTGTTCCCGCTGCTCAAGGAGCGGCGCAAGGGGGTGTCCGGCTATCTGTCGGGCGGCGAGCAGCAGATGCTGGCGGTGGGCCGCGCGCTCATGTCCGGGCCCCGCTACCTGCTGCTGGACGAGCCCAGCCTCGGCCTCGCCCCCGCCCTGGTGGGGCAGATCCGCGACCTCGTCGTCGAGATCAACAAGCAGGGGACCACGATCCTGCTCGTCGAGCAGAACGCCGCGATGGCCCTGTCGATCTCGACCCACGGCTACGTGATGGAGACCGGGAAGATCGTCATGGACCGGCCCGCGGCCGAGCTGCTGGCCGATGAGGACATCAAGGAGTTCTACCTCGGCCTCGGCGCCGAGGGGGCGGTCAAGTCCTTCCGCGAGGTCAAGCACTACCGGCGCAGGAAGAGGTGGCTGTCGTGACCGGCGGGGAAGAGGAGCCGGGGGCCGCGCCGCCGGTGCTGACGTTCGAGGACGTCGGGCTCTCCTTCGCCGGGGTCACGGCGATCGACGGAGTCTCCTTCGAGGTCGCCCCGGCCGAGCTGTTCGCCGTGATCGGGCCGAACGGCGCCGGCAAGACGTCGGTCTTCAACGTGCTGTCCGGGGTCTACCGGCCCCAGCGCGGCAGGGTGACCTTCCTCGGCGAGGACATCCTCGGCCTGCCCCCGCACCGGATCGCGGAGATGGGCCTGGCCCGCACCTTCCAGAACGTGGAGCTGTTCCACAACCTGACCGTGCTGGACAACCTCATGCTGGGCCGCCACCACCACTTCGGCTACGGCCCGCTGTCGGCGCTGCTCTGGCTCGGCCGGGCGCGCCGGCAGGAGCTGGCCGCCCGCGCCCGGGTGGAGGACATCATCGACTTCCTCGACCTGGCGGCCTGGCGCCGCCATCCCGTCCGGCTCCTGCCGTACGGCGTGCAGAAACGCGTCGAGCTGGGCCGGGCGCTGGCCATGGAGCCGCGGCTGCTGCTGCTGGACGAACCCGTGGCCGGGATGAACCTGGAGGAGACCGAGGACATGGCGCGCTTCGTGCTCGACGCCCGCGACGAGCTCGGGGTGCCCATCGTGCTCGTCGACCACGACATGGGCCTGGTCATGGACCTGGCCGACCGGGTGCTCGTCCTCGACTTCGGCCGCCCGGTCGCGCTCGGCACCCCGGCCGAGGTGCAGAGCGACCCCGAGGTCATCGAGGCCTACCTGGGAGGAGCGCCATGACGCTCACACGCGAGCAGGAGCACACGCGCACCGCGACCGTCGTCACCCGGGTCCGCGACCGGGCCCGGGCCGCGCCCGCCCGGGTCGCCATGCGGGAGAAGGACCTCGGCATCTGGCAGGAGGTCACCTGGGCCGACTACTGGGAGAACGTCCAGCTCGTCGCGCACGCCCTGCTCGCGCTCGGCGTCGAGCCCGGCGACCGGGTGGCCGTGCACTCGGAGAACCGGCGCGAGTGGCTCTACTCCGACCTCGGGATCGTCGCGGTGCGCGGCGTCACGGTCGGCCTGTACCCCACCAACCCGCCCGCCGAGGTGGCCTACCTGCTCTCCCACTCCGGGGCGAGGATCCTCATCGCCGAGGACCAGGAGCAGGTGGACAAGGCCCTGGAGGTCGCCGGGCGCTGCCCGGACCTGGAGCGGATCGTCTACGTGGAGCCGCGCGGCATCCGCGGGCACTACCGCGACCCCCGGCTCATGCACTGGGACGAACTGCTGCAGATCGGGGCCGCCCACCGCGAGGAGCAGCCGGACGCCGTCGAGCGGCGGATGGCCGCGACCCGCTCCGGCGACGTGGCCACGCTGATCTACACCTCCGGCACCACCGGCCCGCCCAAGGGCGTGATGCTGACCGTCGGCAACATCGAGTACGCCGTCCGGGTGCTCGTCGAGGGTGGCGGCTTCGCCTCACCGCCGCCCTCGCAGGAGGACCTCGCGCTGTCGTACCTGCCGCTGTGCCACGTGGCCGAGCGGGCCTTCACCGTCTGGTTCAACGCCGCCGCCGGGGTGCAGGTGAACTTCGCCGAGTCCATCGAGACCGTCCAGGCCAACCTGCGCGAGGTGCAGCCGACGATCCTGTTCGGGGTGCCGCGCATCTGGGAGAAGGTGCTGGCCGGGGTCGAGATCCGGCTGGAGTCGGCCTCGCCGCTCAAGCGCGCGACCGCCCGGTTCTGGCTGCGGGTGGCCGACCGGATCGGTGACGAGCTGGTGCGCACCGGCGGCGCGCACACCCCGCTGACCAGGACGCTGTACGCCATCGGCTGGGTGTTCTGCTACCGCGCCCTGCGCGAGCGGCTGGGCATGCGCCGGGTCCGCTACGCCGCCTCCGGCGCCGCGCCGATCGCGCCCGCCGTGCTCAAGTTCTTCATGGGCATCGGCGTGGCCATGCACGAGCTGTACGGCATGAGCGAGAACACCGCCGTGGCCACCGGCAACCGCCCCGGGCGGATCAAGCTCGGCACCGTCGGCGAGCCGCACGAGGGCGTGGAGCTGAGGATCGACGAGATGACCGGGGAGATCCTCACCCGGCACCCGGGCACCTTCGCCGGGTACTGGCGCGACCCCCACGCCACCGCCGAGGTGATCGACGCCGACGGCTGGCTGCACACCGGCGACGTCGGCGAGTGGGTGGAGGGCACCCACATCAGGATCACCGACCGGATGAAGGACATCATCATCACGGCCGGCGGCAAGAACATCGCGCCGAGCGAGATCGAGAACGCGCTCAAGGCCTCGCCGTACATCAAGGAGGCCGTCGTCATCGGCGACCGGCGCAAGTACCTGACCGCGCTGATCGGCATCGAGCTCGACACCGTGGGGGAGTGGGCGCGCCGGCGCGGCCTGCCGTACACCACCTACCGCGACCTGTCGGACAGGCCGCAGGTGCGGGAGCTGGTCCAGGGCGTGGTGGACGGCGTCAACGGGGAATTCGCCCGGGCCGAGCAGGTCAAGCGGTTCGCCATGCTGCCCAAGGAGCTCGACCACGAGGACGGCGAGCTGACCGCCACCCAGAAGGTCAAGCGGAGCGCGATCACCAGGCTCTTCGCCGACCTCGTCGAAGGGATGTACCGGGAGCGATGAAGGGCGTGCTCGAATCGCTGATCAGAGGGCTGGGCACCGGGTCGGTCTACGCGCTGCTGGCCCTCGGATTCGTGATCATCTACAAGGCGACGCGGGTGATCAGCTTCGCCCAGCCCGCCCTCATGATCGCCGGTGCGGTGGCGGTCAGCTATCTGGTCCAGGTGACCGGCTTCTACGTCGCGGTCCTGCTGTCCACCCTGCTGATCGCCGGGGTCGCGCTGGTCGTCGAGCGGGTCGCGATCCGGCCGATGGTGGGCCGGCCCGTCTTCGTCGTGGCGATCATCACGCTCGGCGTCGACGTGGTCATCCGGGTGGTGGTCAACGGCTTCATCGGGCTCGACGTGCGACAGGTCGGCGACCCGTGGGGGCTGCGGCTGGCCGACATCGGCGGCCTGGCCGTGCAGCAGCGGTGGATCGCGATGTTCCTGACCACGGCCGTGCTGGTGGGGCTGCTGTTCGCCTTCTTCCGCTACACCCGCTACGGCCTGGCCATGCGGGCGGCGGCCTTCGACCAGGAGACCGCGCTGGCCCAGGGCGTCTCGGTGGGCATGGTCTTCGCCCTGTCCTGGGGCCTGGCCGGAGGGCTGGCCGCCGTCGCCGGGACCTTCGTCGGCACCGGGCAGGGGGTGGACCAGCTCACCTGGATCATCGCGCTCAAGGCGCTGCCCGCGATCATCGTCGGCGGGCTCGACTCACTCGGCGGCGCGGTGATCGGCGGGCTGGTGATCGGGGTCGTGGAGTCGCTCGTCCAGTCCTACCAGGGGGATCTGGCGCCCTGGCTGGGACAGAACTTCGCGGTCGTCACGCCGTACGTGGTGATGCTCCTGGTCCTGCTGGTCAGGCCGTACGGCCTGTTCGGCACCCCGGAGGTGGAGCGCGTATGACGCGGATGACCGGACGGACCGGCGACCTGGAGGCGGTCGCGGAGCCCCCGCGGGCGGACCCGGCGGCCCCGCGGGCGCGCAGGCCCAGGGGACGGCCGCTGCTGTACACCTCCTACTCCCAGGACATGGCGCTGCTGGACACCCGGGCCAAGAAGGTCTGGCTGGCGCTGCTGCTCGGCGTCGCGATCCTGTCCAGCGGCCTGCCCGACGACCTGCTGATCCTGCTGGCCGGCGGGTACGTCGCGGCGATCGGCGCCATCGGGCTCAACATCGTCACCGGCTACGCCGGCCAGGTCTCGCTCGGCCACGCCTTCTTCGTCGCCGTCGGCGCCTACGCCGCGGCGGCGCTGTCGGGGGACCCCGAGGGCCGGGTCATCGGCTTCGGGATCACCAACATGATCGTCTGGCTGCCCGCCGCCGGACTGGTCGCGGCGCTGGCCGGGGTGCTCGTGGCGCCGCTGGCCGCCCGGCTGCGCGGCCTCTATCTGGCGGTCGTCACGCTCGGGCTGGTCTTCCTCGGCGAGCACGTCTTCAAGGAGTGGGACGACCTGACCGGGGGACCGGGGGTGGGCCGCCCGGCCGCGGTGCCCGAGCTGTTCGGGTTCCGCTTCGACGTCGACAGCGCGCTCGGCACCCGGGCGCAGTCGCTCTACATGCTGATGCTGGTCCTGCTCGTGGTCTTCGCGGTGGCCGCGCGCAACCTCGCCCGCTCCAGGATCGGCCGGGCCTTCTCCGCGATCCGCGACCGGGACATCGCCGCCGAGGTGATCGGCGTGCCGCTGACCCGGTACAAGACGCTCGCCTTCGCGATCTCCTCGTTCTACGCGGGCTGCGCGGGCGCGCTGATGTACACGATCACCGGGTTCTTCGACCCGGGCTCGTTCAACCTGCTGATGTCGGTGCAGTTCATCGCGATGATCCTGATCGGCGGCGTGGCCACGGTCTCCGGCGCCGTCGCCGGCGCGCTGTTCATCACCCTGCTGCCCCGGCTGACCCAGGAACTGCCCGCCCTGCTGCCCTTCGTCAGCGGCGACACCACCCAGACGCCCAACGTCTTCCAGATCCAGGTCGCCCTGTACGGCCTGCTGATCGTGTTGTTCCTGGTCTTCGAGCCGCGAGGGCTGTTCGGCCTGTGGGTCCGCGTGCGCGCCTACTGGAAGAGCTGGCCCTTCTCCTACTGATCTCCCACCAAGCCCTCATCACGCCAAAGGAGTGAGTCCATGTCGAAGCGCCACCTGGTGATAGCGGTCTCCGTGGTGGCCCTTCTGTCCGCGTGCGGCGTCATCCGGGGGGACGACGAGGACCAGAAGGCCGCCGTGACCACGGGAGTCACCAACGAGCCCTGCCCCTTGGCGGTGGACAGGAACAAGGGGTGCATCTATCTCGGCACCATCTCCGACCTGACATCCGGGCCGTTCGCCGCGCTCGCCGTACCGATCACCCAGGCGCAGAAGGCGTTCTGGAACCGGGTCAACAAGGCGGGCGGCATCGGCGGCAAGTACGAGGTGGACGTGCAGGCCTACGTCCGCGACAACAAGTACAACCCCGAGACGCACAACCAGGTCTACCAGGAGATCAAGAACAACGTGCTCGGCCTGGCCCAGACGCTCGGCTCGCCGACCACCGCGGCCATCCTCGCCGACCTGAAGGCCAACAACGTGGTCTCGGCCCCCGCGTCGTGGACCTCGGCCTGGGAGTTCGAGGACGTCATCGTGGAGAGCGGCTCCAACTACTGCATCGAGTCGATGAACGCCGTCGACTACGCGATGGAGACCTACGAGCCCAAGACCGTGATGGCCGTGCACTACGCCGGTGACTACGGCGCCGACGCCGCGGCCGGGGCGAAGATCGCGGCGGAGGGGAACGGCCTGGAGTTCACCGCGGTGGAGACCCCCGCCGGGGCGACCGAGCAGGGCCGGGCCATCACCGAGATCACCAAGAACAAGCCCGACCTGGTCATCCTGACCACCGGCCCGGCCGACGCCGCCGCGATCATCGGCCAGTCGGCCGCCGCCGGGTTCAAGGGCCGCTTCATCGGCACCGGACCCACCTGGAACCCGGCGCTGCTGCAGAGCCCGGCCGCGCCCGCGATCCTGGCCCTGTACGAGCAGTCGGCGCCCGGCAAGCCGTGGGGCGCCGACACCCCCGGCCACAAGGCGATGCGCGAGGCGCTGGGCAACGTCACGCCCAACGACGGCTACACCTCCGGCTGGTCCTGGTCCTACCCGCTCAAGGCCGCGCTGGACAAGATGGTCGCCGGCGGGGACGTCAGCCGCAAGGGCCTGCTCGCCGCGGTCAAGTCGCTGTCCACGGTCGACTACGAGGGCATGCTGCCCCCCGAGGCCGGAAACTACGCCGGCGACCCCAACACCGCGACGTTCCGGCAGACGCTGATCTCCAAGCCGGACAGGGCGGCGCCCACCGGCGTCACGATCGTCAAGGACTTCTACACCGGCCCGACCGCGCAGTCCTACACGATGGACGGTCCCTGCTTCGACAAACTCTGATCCGCCCGGGAGGTCATGGCGGGCCGGTACGGCGGCGCACGCCGTACCGGCCCGTTGGGTAGTGTCGGGTCATGCGACCTCTTCAGCGACGAACACTCGCTTTCGCCGCCTCCGCACTGGCCGCGGCCCTCCTGACCACCGGATGCTCCGAGCTCCAGCAGGTGAGCGAGGGCGTCGACAAAGCCCAGCAGTGCATCCAGGCCGCCGGGATCGTGACCGAGACCATGTCGAAGGTCGCGGGCCTGATCAACGACCCCGCCGCGATGGAGCAGGCGCTCAACGACGGCGCCGCCAAGCTCGGAGACCTGGCCGACAAGGCCGCCAACACCTCGCTGAAGGAGGCCGCCGACAACGTCTCCAGCAGCCTGGACTCCCTCAACGTGAACAACGCCAACGAGGCCGTCGACGCGGCGCAGAAGGTCGCCTCCGACGGCGTGCAGTGGGTGGAGGAGCTCACCAACGCCTGCGGCGGCGGTGGCGGCGGCTGAGTCTCCGCCGTCCCGTTCCCCAATCCCGCCTTCTCTAGGGGAAATGTCGTTGAATTAGCGTCGATGTCATGGGCACCTCGAAAGAGCCGGCCGACCTCGGCGGAAAGGAGCCGGACCCCCGGTTCACGCTGGCCAACGAGCGGACCTTCCTGACCTGGCTGAGCACGTCGCTCGCGCTGAGCGCGGGCGGCGTGGCCATGGCGGCGGTCTCGCCGGAGGCCTTCGTGCCGTGGATGCGGACCACGCTCGCGGTCGTGCTGGTCTCGCTGTCCGCGCTGTGCGCGGGGATGGCCTATCCCCGCTGGCGGCACGTCCAGAACGCCCTGCGCAGCCAGGCCCCCATCCCCCCGCCCGCGCTGGCGCCCCTGTTCGGCTACGGCGTGGCCGCCGTGGCCCTGCTGGCGCTCGTCCTCATCGTGACCGGACGATGAGCGCCGGACGATGAGCGCCGGACGATGAGCGCCGGACGATGAGCGCCGGACGATGAGCGGGGCTCCCTGGGACGAGGGGCTGCAGAGCGAGCGCACCCGGCTGGCCTGGGTCCGCACCGCCACGATGCTGGCCGCCAGCGGCCTGGGCGCCGCAGGTGCCGCGCTGCGCACCGGCGTCCCCCCGCTGGTGGCGGTGCCCTTCGCGGTGGCGGCCCTGTGCGGTGCGGTCCTGCTGGCCCGCACCGGGGTGCGCTATCGGCGCGTCCAGGAGGCCCTGCACCGGGGCCGCCCGCTCGACGAGCGCGCCGACGCCCTCCTCGCCTGGTTCGGCGCCCTCGCCGCGGTGGCCGGTTCGGCCGTCTTCGTCCTCGTGCGCTGAGGCGGCCCCCCCTCTGCCGTTCAGCCGGCGTCCGCCGCCTGCGGCGCGGGGGCGGCGGGTTCGGCGTGGCGCAGGTCGCCGGGGCGGATCAGGACCAGGGCGAGCACGGCCGCGGCCACCGCGACGGCCGCGCCGACGGTGCCGACCATGCCGACCGCGCCGGCCAGGGCCTCGCGGCCGGGCGCGGCCAGGGCGGGCGGCACGGCCTCCGTCCGGCCCGTCGCGACCGCGTCGGCGACGGCGCCGGGCAGCGCCGCGTGGATGCGCGCGCTGAACAGGACGCCGAATGCGGCCGTCCCGAGCGCGGTGCCCAGCGGCAGGAACGAGTTGATCAGCCCGGAGGCGACCCCGGTGCGCTCGGGCGGCACGACGTTCATGGCGAGGGTGATGTTGGGGGTGGCGACCATCCCCATCCCCAGGCCCAGCAGGATCAGCCCGGGCAGCAGCCGGATCCAGGAGCCGCCGGCGTCGGCCAGCCGCAGCGCGGCCAGTCCCGCGGCGCTGACGGCGAACCCGGCCGAGGCCAGCCGGCCCAGCGGTACGCGGGCGGCCAGCCGCGCCGACAGCAGCCCGCCGGCCACCAGCATGACGCTCAGCCCGAGCAGCCGCAGGCCGACCTCGAAGGCGCTGTAGGCGTAGGCGCCCTCCAGGAAGAGCACCAGGTAGGCGAGCAGGCCGAAGCTGACGGTGCGGGCGAGCAGGGCGATGAGCGCGGCGCCGGTGAAGGACGGGATGGCGAACAGCGACAGGTCCAGCAGCGGGCGGGAGCCGTACCGCTGGGTGAGCACGAACACGGCCAGCCCGGTCAGGCCGATCCCCGCCTGGCCCAGGGTGGCGGCGCTGTCCCATCCCTGGATCTGGCCGCGCAGCAGGGCGAGGGTGATCGCCGACACCCCGACGGTGAGGGTGAGCACACCGGCGACGTCGACGTGCGCGGAACGGCCCCGGCGGTCGGGGGCCATACGGCGCAGCGCCAGCCCGGCCACCGCGGCGCCGAGCGGGACGTTGACCAGGAACAGGCTGCGCCAGCCGACGCTCTCCACCAGCAGGCCGCCGACCAGCGGGCCGACGGCGCCGGCGGCCATGGCGGTCGCGCCGAAGACCGCGATCGCCTTCGTCCTGGCCGCGCCCGTGTAGTTGGCCGCGATGATCGCCATCGCCGGGGCGAAGGCGAAGGCGCCGCCCAGCCCCTGGAGCGCGCGCAGGACGTCCAGCGCGACCACTCCCGGGGCCAGGCCGCAGCCGAGCGAGGCCAGCGTGAACACCGACAGGCCGCCGACGAACACGCGCCGCCGGCCCACCTGGTCGGCCAGCGACCCGGCGGCCAGCAGAACCGAGGCGAAGGCGAGGGTGTAGGCGGTGATGACCCACTGCAGGTCGGCCAGGCTCGCCCCCAGATCGTCGCGGATCTCGGGCAGAGCGACGTTGACGATCGTGATGTCCAGCGTCATCACCATGCAGGCGGCGGTGACCAGGCCCAATGCCCATCCTGGGCGGTAACGGACAGCTTCCGTGCGTTCCACGCGGACCTCCTTCCAAGGTAAGCCTCACTCATTAAAGACAAGCTGTCACTAATTATCCAGAGGTTCTGCGGAACAATGGGCGAGTGGATGATCAGCGACGGCGGCCCGCGCCCGGCCGCCCCCGAGGCCGGCCGCCGCGCCTGACGCGGCAGGTGATCGCCGACGCCGCCCTGGCCGTCGGCTTCGGCAACCTGACACTGACCACCGTCGCCGAGAGGCTGTCGGCCAGCCATTCGGCGCTCTACCGCCATGTCGCCGACCGTGAGGACCTCGTCGCCGCGGCCGTCGACCGGGTCATCCAGCTGGCCGAGTGGCCCGAGCCCGGCGACGACTGGCGTGCCTATCTGTCGGCGCAGGGATGGACGGTCTGGCGGCTGCTGGAGGCCCACCCGGGACTGGATCGCGAACTGCTGGCCCTCACCCGGATCCCCCGGGGCCTGATGGCCCGCTTCGGCGCCGCCGTCCAGGGGCTGGTCGGCCACGGCTTCACCCTGGAGGCCGCCTTCCTGGCCGCCGACACCGTCTACGACCTCGCCGTGAGCCAGTCCGCGCTGGCCGGGCAGCTGGACGCCCCGGCGGGGGAGAGCACCGTGCGCGCCGACACCGCCGGGGACCTGGCCGACGTCGCGGGACCGGGCATCGCGCCGCTGCTGCGGGAGGCCCTGGCCGATCCGTCACACGTGTGGTTCACCAGGAAACTCGAACTGGTCCTGGACGGCGTCGCCGTACGGCTGGCGCCGCCGGCCCGCCACGACGGAGCCGGCGGGCCGGAGGGCCCGGGCGGCGGCGGTGGTCCGGGAGGCTGAGGCGGCGGCGCGGCCGTCTCAGCGGGGCATGCGCTCGGTGGTCTCGGCGACCATCTGCCACAGGACCGGCGTGAGCTCCGGGCGCTCGCGGAGCATCTCCTGCAGCCGGACCCGCCAGGCCCCGGCCTCGGCGTAGGTGGCGTCCTCGTGCTGGAGCCGCAGGCGCGTCTCGGCCAGCTTCAGCTGGTACATCTCGCCGAAGTACCGGCCGATCATGTCGGTGAGCCACCAGTAGACCTCGGCGTTGGCCGCGGCGACGAAGACCCTCGCGCCGTCCAGGGCCACACGGGGTTGGTGAAGGACGCCCATGGCTGGACGGTATTCCCGATCCACCCCTGCGGCAAGGGCGTTCCCGCCGTCCCGCGAGCCGGGCGAGAGCCGTTGTGCCATCCGGCTTTGTGTGGGGACGGGAGTGGAGCAAGATATCGCCCTATGTCGCGATTTGATGATCTGGCCCGGTACGCGGCGGAGATCGCGCCCGTGATCGACGTCGTCCACGTCGGCGTCCACGCCGCGAGCCGGTCGCCGGGCCGGGAGCTCGTCGCGCGATGGGACGGCGACCCCGGTCTCCTGATCGACCTGCGGTACGTGCTCCCGGCCCGCCCGCTGACCCGCGAGGGGCTCGCCGCCGTCTACCGGTACGACCCCGTGGGGGAGGAGGAGATCGCGGAACAGGTCGGGCGGGGCGTCCTGACCGACGAGGACGGCGCGCTGCGCGCCACGGGCCGGGCGCTGGAGTTCATCGTGGAGCTGTACGGCGTGCACGCCGCGGCGACGGCCGCGCTGTGGGCGCCGCACGCCGCCCGGGTGCCGGTCCTGGCCGACCTCGCCGGCCGTCTCCTGGCGGCCGGCGGGCGCAGCGGCGGCCCGGCCTTCGCCCAGGTCTGCCCGCCCTACGAGCCGGAGGGGACCCCGGCGGGCGTGCTGCTGTTCAACCGCCTGGCGGCGCTGCGCCTGCACCGCGCCGACGCCCACGCCGCCGCCTGGAGCGCGGCCGGTCTCACCGCCCGGCAGATCGTCGCCATGCCGCCGGGCCCCGCCCGCGACGCGATCGAGGCCGAGACCAACCGCCGCGCGGCCCCGCCGTACGAGACCCTGACCGCCCCGGAGCGGGAGACCCTCCTGGAGGGCCTGCGCGTCCTGCTCTGAGGAGGCGCGGGACGGCCTCCTGCCCGGCGGGCGGCCGGGGCCGGCCGGGGCCGGCCGGGGCCGGCGGGGGTCAGCGTGGGAGTCGGCGCGGGAAGGAGGCGCGCTCGGGCGCGAACGGCGTCCCGGTGGCCAGTGCCCGCCGGCCGAGAGTGATCACCTCGCCGAGCAGGCTGACGCCGATGGACAGCGTCATCGGCCGCGCCTGCGGATGCGCGCCCGCCAGCGCCGCGAGCGCGCCCACGCCCGCGTTGACCGCCACGGAGAGCACCCAGGCACCGACGGTCCAGCCGGTGTAGCGCTGCCACAGCACCCCGTCCCGGACGGACAATCGGGGGGTGAGGCCGCGCAACGCGCCCAGCGCCAGTCCCGCCGCCGATCCGGCGGCGATCCAGGTGATGTCGGCTCCGGTGAGCGGGCCCCCTTCGACCAGGCCGTAGACGCCGATCCCGACGAGCACGACCGGCGGCACGAACAGGTCGCGGGCGTTGAGCGGCTCGCCCAGGAACCTCTTGACGATCACGCCGACCACCAGGACGGCGACGATGACGATCCACCACGTGCTCATGTGCCCCTCCGTTTATAGCACTACCATGCTAAATAAAATTTAGCACGACCGTGCTATAAAAGTGGGGTGCCGAAGATCGTGGATCCCGGGGAGCGCCGGCGGGCCGTCACCGAGGCGGTGTTCCGCCTGATCGACCGTGAAGGGCTGGAGAAGGTCTCACTGCGGAACGTGGCCGCGGAGGCGGGGCTCGCCGTCGGCTCGGTGCGGCACTACTTCACCGACCACGCCGAGCTGATGGTCTTCGCCATGCAGGCGATGCGCGAACGGCTGACGCGGCGGCTGGTCGCGCACGCCGACCGGCTGCTCGACCCGGCGGCCGGCGTGGCCGCGCCCGCCGAGCGGCGGGCCGCCGTCGAGCGGATGCTCGCCGAACTGCTGCCGCTCGACGAGGAACGCCGCCGGGAGACGGTGGTCTGGCTGGCGTTCGTCACGGCCGCCCGCACCAGGCCGGAGCTTCAGCGGCACGTGAGCGAGCTGTACGACGGCACGCTCGCCCTGGTCACCCGGGTGCTGGACGGAGCCCGGCAGGCCGGGCGGCTCGCCGAGGGGGCCGACGTCCCGCTGGAGGCCCGCCGGCTCTGCGCCCTCCTCGACGGGCTCGCGACGCAGGGGGTCCTGCATCCCGGCCGGCTCGTCCCCGCCGACATGCTCGGCGTGCTCCGCCGCCACCTCGACACTCTGGTGGCGGACTGAGCGGACGGGCCGAGCGGGTGGATGGAGAGAACGGGCCGGAAGCGGGGGACGGTCAGGACTCGGCGCCCAGGGCGATGGTCTCGGCGACCTCGGTGTGGCGCTCGGCCTCCTCGGCGGCGAAGCGCTCGGCGTCGAGCTTGTCGGCGATGTCCTCGTCCTGCTTCATCAGCGCGTCCAGGCTCTGGCCGGCCATCTCCAGTACGCCCATGTCGGCGTAGGCCTGCTGCAGGCGGGGGCTCCACAGGCCGATGTCCTTGACGCACGGGACGATGCGGCTGAACAGCAGGGAGCGGAACAGCCGCAGGTACTCCGACTGGTCCACGGCCTCCATGGCCTGGGCGACCTCGGCCTTGCTCAGGCCGAGGTTCTCCCACGTCTCCCGGCCGCGCAGGCGGTCGCGCATCAGGTAACAGCCCTCGATGACGAAGTCCTCGCGCTCGCGCAGCTCGCTCTCGCTGAGGTCGCGGTAGTAGTCGCGCAGCGCCATGCGGCCGAAGGCGACGTGGCGGGCCTCGTCCTGCATCACGTAGGCGAGGATCTGCTTGGGCAGCGGCTTGGTGGTGATGTCGCGCATCACGCCGAAGGCGGCCAGGGCCAGGCCCTCGATGAGCACCTGCATGCCCAGGTAGGGCATGTCCCAGCGGGAGTCGCTCAGGGTGCTGTCCAGCAGCGCCTTGAGGTGCTCGTTGATGGGGTAGGCCAGGCCGACCTTCTCCTGCAGGAAGCGGGCGTAGGTCTCGGCGTGCCGGGCCTCGTCCATGGTCTGGGTGGCGGCGTAGAACTTGGAGTCGAGGTCGGGGACCGACTCGACGATCCGGGCCGAGCAGATCATCGCGCCCTGCTCGCCGTGCAGGAACTGGGAGAACTGCCAGGCCACGTTGTGCAGGCGCACGTCCTGGCGCTGCTTGTCGTCCATCTTGTCCCACAGCGGGGTGCCGTAGATGGCGATGGTGGTGTCGGGGATGCCGAGCACGTTGTACGGATCGACCTCGAGGTCCCAGTCGATGCGCTTGACGGAGTCCCACTGCTTGTCCTTGCCCTTCTGGTACAGGGCGAGCATGCGGTCTCTGCCGTCGTCGTATTCCCAGGTGAAGCGGGCGGCACCCGCGGCCTCCACGTCCCACGTGGAGAGATCGGCCGGGATCGTGTACAGGTCGTGCGTCGACAATGCGACCTCCAGGGACGTACACCGTACGTATGCCTGGAGCGTGGCACGTACGGTGTACGTCCGTCAATGGGCGGGAGGAGAATGGGGCCATGCCTGTCGAGCCGCTGTCCCGCCCGCGCATCGTCGCCGCCGCCATCGACCTGATCGAACGCGAGGGGGCCGACGCGATATCCATGCGCAGGATCGCAGCCGATCTGGGCGTGGGCGTCATGTCGCTCTACAACCACGTGCCCAACAAGGCGGCGCTGCTGGACGCGGTGGCCGAGACGGTGCTGTCGGGGATCGAGTTCACCGACGACCCCGACGCCGACTGGACCGAGCGCGTGCGCATGCAGGCACGGGCGTTCCGGCAGATCGCCCACCACTATCCCCGGTGCACGATGGTGGTGGTCAGCCGCCAGCTCCAGTCGCCCGCCGGGCTGCTGCCGGTCGAGCGGGCGCTCGCCACACTGCGCAGCGTGGGCTTCGACGGCGAGGAGGCGGTGCGCATCCTGCGGATGTTCATCGCCTACATCGTGGGGTCGCTGCTGCGGGAGGTCGGCGTCACCCCCACCTTCGCCCCGGTCCACCACTCCCAGGTGGACATCGAGAAGGTGGACCCGGTGCTGTTCCCCGAGACCAGGTCCCTGGCGGCGGAGCTGGGCGCGTGCGACCACGAGGCCGAGTTCGAGTTCGGCACGGAGCTCCTCATCCAGGCCATCGCCGGCCGTCTCGCCCGGCGCAAGAGGTGAGGTCCCGGGCTCGGCCCGCCCGGCGCAAGAGGTGAGGTCCCGGGCTCGGCCCGCCCGGCGCAAGAGATCCCGGCCGGGGAAAAGGTGACGCCCGGGGCTCCCGAAGCCCCGGGCGTCGGCGAGGAGTGTGCCCTTCCCCTGGCAACTCCCCGCGTGGGTCAATACCAGTTCCTCGACCGGAAGTGACCCCACGCGCCGCACGGTGACCCGTAGCGGCTCTTGATGTAGCGCAGGCCCCAGTGGATCTGCGTGGCCGGGTTCGACCGCCAGTCCCCGCCGCTGCCGCCCATCTTCGAGCCCGGCAGCGCCTGGGGGATGCCGTAGGCACCCGAGGAGCGGTTCTGTGCCCGGTGGTTCCAGTTGCTCTCCCTGGTCCAGAGACTGTCCAGGCAGCGGAACTGGTTCTGGGACCACGCCCGGCGGGAGACGAGGCGGAAAGCGATCGCCTTGTTCCTGCCCTTGGCGGTCCTGGCCCGTGACCTGGCCCGGGGCTGCGCCCGGGTCGACCACACGCCCCGGTGGACGTTCTCCGTCGACCGCACACTCTGGTGAACCGCCTGAGCCGCCCCTTCCCCGGACGGTTCGGCGTTCTCCTCGGCGTGCCCGGTCATCGTCGATCCGATCACGGTGGACGCGGTGAGCACGGTCACGACCGTGGTACGGAGAACGCGGTTTCCGTTCATCATCATCCTTCCTCCGGGCCGCGTGCGGGGAGGCGGGCGAGGGTGTGAAGGCCCTCTCCCGCTCGGCGCTCCCCCGCCCGTGGCTCGCACGAGGGACGCCCGCGTGGCCGGCCGGCATGTTTCCGGCACGACGCCGCGGCGGTGTCTCTAGGCGGTTTCTAGTACGCCGGGGCGGCACCGGAGGGCGGCTGCGACACGGGAAAGAGAGCTGTTTACCGGATCTTCGAGACCTCCGGGCGGTTCGGAGGGGGCCGGCTGAACACGGTCCGTGGACCGGGGAGGCGGGCCGGTGGAAAAAATCGACCCGTCATGGGGTTTGAAGCGCGGTGCCCCGTCCGGCCGGGACTCGGCGCGGGCGGGGAACGGCGCGCCGCGGGGCGGGGGACGCCCCGTCGATGGGGGTGAAACGCCGCCGATTACCCTCTGGTCATGAACATTCGTGATATCTCGGTAGAAACCCTCTCCGGTACCCCCACCACGATCGCCGACCTCGTCGGCGACAAGTCCCTGCTCATCGTGAACGTGGCCTCCAAGTGCGGTCTCACTCCGCAGTACGCGGGCCTGGTCGACCTCCAGCGGACCTACGGCGAGCGCGGGTTCACCGTCGTCGGCGTGCCGTGCAACCAGTTCATGGGGCAGGAACCGGGCAGCGCCGAGGAGATCCAGGAGTTCTGCGCGGTGAACTACGGTGTCGACTTCCCGCTGCTGGCCAAGAGCGAGGTCAACGGTGAGGGCAGGCACCCGCTTTACGCCGAGCTGACCGAGGTGGCCGACGCCGAGGGCCAGGCGGGGGACGTGCAGTGGAACTTCGAGAAGTTCCTGGTCGCGCGCGACGGGCGGATCCTGGGCCGGTTCCGGCCCGGCGTCGTGCCCGAGGACCCCGCCCTCGTCGAGGCGATCGAGAAGTCCCTCTGAGCCCCGCCGGGATCACGGAGTCCCGCTGAGCCCCGTCGGGGGCCACGCGGCCCCGCCGGGCCCCGCCCGGTTCACACGGTGCGGCGCGGGCCGCAGCTGCCCCTGACGATCAGCTCGGTGGGCAGCAGCGCCCCGCGCGGGCGCCGCCCGCCGGCGCGCAGCACCAGCTCGGCCGCGCGGTAGCCGATGTCCTGCGCGGGCTCGGCGATCACGGTCAGCGGAGGGGAGCACAGCTCCGCCCAGGGCACGTCGTCGAACATGATCAGCGAGAGGTCCTTGGGCACCCGCAGGTCGAGCTCCCTGGCGGCGAGCACGGCGGCCTCGCCCAGCTGGTTCCCCCCGGCGAGCACGGCGGTCAGGTCGGGCCGGTGCTGGAAGAGCCCGGCCGCCGCCGCGTAGGCGGAGTCGCGGCTGCCCCGCGCGAAGACGATGAGCTCCTCGTCCACCAGCGCGCCCAGAGTCTGCCGGAAGACCGAGACCCGGCTGTCCTGCCCGGGGCCGCCCAGATAGGCGATGCGGCGGTGGCCCAGCCCCGTCAGATAGTCCACCGCGGTGCGCACCCCCGCCCGGTCGTCGGCGAGTACGGCCGGCACGTCGTGGCGGCCCGCGGCGAGCCGGTGGGCGAACACGGTGGTCAGCCCGGTCCGCAGGGTCGGCTCCCAGATCTCCCCGCTGCCGGCGGGCACCGCCACCACCCGGTCGACCCCCTGCTCCAGCAGCACGGCGATCTCCTCGGCCTCGCGCTCGGCGTCGTCGCCGGTGGTGCCCAGGATGACCGGCTCGCCGGCCGAGCGCGCGCAGGCCAGCACGCCGTCGGCCAGGCGGCCGTAGAAGCTGTCGGTGATGTCGGGCACGAGCAGCCCGATCCCGCCCGAGCGCCGCTGGCGCAGGTTGCGCCCGAGCGCGCTGGGCCGGTAGTCGAGCTGGGCGGCCACGGTCAGCACCCGCTCCCGCGTCTCCGGGCTGGCCGAGCCACCGGACAGCACCCGGGAGACCGTGGCCACTCCGACACCCGCCGCCTCCGCGACGTCCTTGATGGTGGTCCGGCGCATGTTCATGGAAACGATTCCATCATGGTTTCCGTGGTGACGACAGCACGGAGAGATAACGGGGCAGCAGGTGACAAGCCAAAACTCTCCGGACTCTTGACAGCGATGTCCGGTTCAGGTGAGATTCATGAAAACGTATCCACATCGGGTGAACGCGGGGTTGGCCCGAAGCGCTAAGGACTGTCCATGGCATCCATCGTTCTCAACAGCGTCGACAAGATCTACGCGGGCGGCGTGAAAGCCGTGAACGGCCTCAACCTTGAGATCAGGGACGGCGAGTTCATGGTGCTGGTCGGTCCGTCCGGTTGCGGTAAGTCCACCGCCCTGCGGATGATCGCCGGCCTTGAGGACATCAGCGGCGGCGAGATCCTCATCGGCGAGAAGGTGGTCAACCACCTGCCGCCCAAGGACCGTGACATCGCCATGGTCTTCCAGAACTACGCGCTCTACCCGCACATGACCGTCGAGGAGAACCTCGCCTTCGGTCTCAAGCTCCGCAAGATGCCCAAGGCGGAGATCTCCAAGCGGGTCGGCGAGGCCGCCAAGATGCTCGGCCTGGAGCAGTACCTCAAGCGCAAGCCGGCCGCCCTGTCCGGTGGTCAGCGCCAGCGTGTCGCGATGGGCCGCGCCATCGTGCGTGAGCCGCAGGCCTTCCTCATGGACGAGCCGCTGTCCAACCTCGACGCCAAGCTCCGCGTCTCCATGCGCGCCTCGCTCAACACGATGCACGAGCGCCTCGGCGTCACCACCGTCTACGTCACGCACGACCAGGTCGAGGCCATGACCCTGGGCGACCGCGTCTGCGTCCTGCGCGACGGTCTGCTCCAGCAGGTCGACACCCCGCAGAACCTCTTCGACAACCCGGTCAACCTGTTCGTCGCCGGCTTCATGGGCTCGCCGTCGATGAACTTCGTCAACGCCGAGCTGGTCCGCGGCGAGGGCGGCGCCGCCGTCGCGTTCGCCGGCTACAGGCTGCCGGTTCCGCAGTCGACCTTCGCCGAGAAGCCCGGCCTGGAGCAGTACCTCGGCAAGCAGCTCATCCTGGGCATCCGCCCCTCCGACTTCGAGGACTCGGTGGCGGCCAACGGCCACGCCGGCGGCTGGGTCCGCCTGCCGGTCCGCGCCGAGGTCACCGAGGAGCTGGGCTCCGAGATCAACGTCCTGTTCCTGATCGACGCCCCGCCGGTCCAGCACCAGGACACCGTGGCCGCGGCCGACGCCGGTGACGAGGAGGACGCCACCCTCCCGCTGGTCGGCGACAAGTCGCTGTGGACCGCCCGCGTGAACTCCCGCAGCCACGTCCGCCCCGGCCAGAACATCGAGCTGGTCGTGGACACCCACAACCTGCACTTCTTCGACCCGGCCTCCGGCCTGTCGATCGGCCACACCGCGGGCATCCGCGTCTGACCATCCCCGCAGGGCGAACGGGCCCGCGCCACGACCCCCTCCCGTGGCGCGGGCCCGTTCCTGTCCGCGGATCGACTCCCGCCCGCGGGAGCCGTACGGTCCCGTTCCGCGGGCCGTACGGCGCGCCGGGCGGCGGCCGGGCCGGCTACCTGCGGCCGAGGCGGCGCGAGACCTGGCCGGTCAGCTTGCCCGGGACCAGCCTGCCGACCGCGACGATGGCCTTGTAGCGCAGGTCCGGCACGCTCACCCAGGCGCCGCGCGCCAGGTCGCGCATGGCCTCGGCGACCACCTTGTCAGCCGACAGCCACAGCACGCCGGGGATGCCGGAGACGTCCATCGAGGCGCGGTCGTGGAACTCGGTGCGGACGAAGCCGGGGCACAGGGCCATGACCCGCACCCGCTCGCCGGCCAGCTCGGCGGCCGTCGACCGGCTGAAGTTGACCACCCACGCCTTGGACGCGCTGTAGGTCCCCCGGGTGAAGAACGCCGCCACCGAGGCCACGTTGACGACCGCTCCCCGGTCGCGCTCCCGCATCCCCGGCAGCGCGGCCATCGTCAGGCGCAGCACCGCCTCGCAGTGCAGCTTCAGCATCCGCAGCTCGTCGGAGACGGGGACGTCGAGGAAGGTGCCGCGGTGGCCGAAGCCCGCGTTGTTGACCAGCAGGTCGACCCCTTCGCGGAGCCGCCGCTCGACCGCCGCGAGGCCGTCCTCGGCGGTCAGGTCGGCGGGGAGCACCTCGACCCGCACCCCGTAGCGCAGGCGCAGTTCCTCGGCGGAGACGGCCAGGCGCTTGTCGTCGCGGGCGACCAGGACGAGGGAGAACCCGTCGGCGGCCAGGCGGCGCGCGAACGCGGCGCCGATGCCGGCGGTCGCGCCAGTGATCAGTGCGGAAGGCATGACGGCAGTCTAGGCACCGGACCTCCGCCCCCGCCCGGCGGGATCGCGACCCGCCGGTGCCGCAGTCTCCCCGGAACCTCCCCCCTCCCCGCCGGGTAGAGGGATCATCGAGGGTGGAGAACCCGGAGGCTGGAGGGTGAGAACTGTGAGGATCTTCTCGTACCGGATGGGCGCGGGGACGGCTCTGCTGTGCGCGGTGCTGGCCGCCTGCTCGGCGGGCGGGCCGGCGGCCCCGCCCTCCGCCGCCGGATCCGTGAGCGAGCCCTCCGCCACCGGGTCCACGCCCGGGCCCTCCACTTCCGGGTCCGAGGGGTCGCCCTCGGCGTCCCCGGCCGCCCGGCCGCGTTTCACCGAGATCGCGCAGCTGGACCGGCCCGTGGCGATGGCCGTGCGCCCGGGCGACTCCACGCTCTACGTCGCCGAGCAGGGCGGCCGGCTGCGGGCCGTCGCGGGCGGCGAGGTCGCGGGCGGGTCCGTGGTGGACCTGTCGCAGGAGGTGAGCGAGGGCAACGAGCAGGGACTCCTGGGCGTGGCGTTCCATCCCGGCGGCGACTTCCTCTACCTGAACTGGACCGACCGCGACGGGCACACCCACATCACGGAGTGGGCCTTCGACGGCCGCCGGGCGAGCGGCCGCCGGGACGTGCTGACCCAGCGCCAGCCGTACGCCAACCACAACGGCGGGCAGCTGGCCTTCGGGCCGGACGGATACCTCTACATCGCGCTGGGCGACGGGGGCAGCGGGGGAGACCCGCAGGGCAACGGGCAGAACCTGGGCACCTGGCTGGGGAAGATCCTCAGGATCGACCCGCGCGGCAGGCCGTACACCGTGCCAGAGGACAACCCGTTCGTGGACCGGAAGGGCGCGAAACCCGAAATATGGTCGTACGGCCTGCGCAACCCCTGGCGCTTCACCTTCGACCGCCGGACCGGTGACATGTGGATCGGCGACGTCGGCCAGAACGCCTGGGAGGAGGTCGACTTCGAGCCCGCCGGCGAGGGCGGGCGCAACTACGGCTGGAACCTCCGGGAGGGCCGCCACCCGTTCCAGGGGAACGCCGCCGAGGGCGGGAC
Source organism: Paraplanobispora takensis (assembly GCF_016863195.1). Taxonomy (GTDB): domain Bacteria; phylum Actinomycetota; class Actinomycetes; order Streptosporangiales; family Streptosporangiaceae; genus Planobispora; species Planobispora takensis. Next base: position 22,660 of record NZ_BOOK01000007.1, read on the forward strand.
GACCGACCCGGTCATCGAATATCCGCTCGGTGAGGGCGGCAACTGCTCGGTGATCGCCGGATACGTCTACCGGGGCGCCGCGGTCCCCGGCCTGTCGGGACGCTTCCTCTACGGCGACTTCTGCGCGGGCTGGATCAGGTCGGCCCCCGCCGACCGGCCGGGCGGGGGAGAGAAGATCGGCGACATCCGGCAGCTGTCGTCCTTCGGCGAGGACAACGACGGGGAGCTCTACGCGCTCAGCCTTGAGGGCCCCCTGTACCGCCTGGAGGCCGCGCCCTAGTCGCCCCAGTCCTTCATGAACCGGGAGATCAGGTCCTCGACCTGGGCGTCGAGCCTGGTCCCGCGCGGCCATCCCGCGTAGTGGGCGAGGAAGATGACGATCTCGCGCAGCTCCTCCGGGGTGAACTGCCCGGTCCGCAGCCCGGCGTCGAGCTGCGTCCCGAGCGCGTCGTCCATGCCCTGGCCGATGAGCAGGCCCACCAGGAGCAGCCTGCGGTCCCGCATGCTCAGCCCTTCGCGGGACCAGACCTCGGCGAACAGGTGCTCGACCGTCATGCCGAAGAAGTCACCGGAGTCGTCGCCGGAGTCGTCCCGGCCGCTGACCCGTCTCATGATCTCCAATCCGCGAGCTCGGCGGTCAGAAGGGGTGTCGCCCGAGTTTCCGTTCATGAGTCACTCCGAGTCCGTCAACCGGCGGTCGAGAACGAGCGCGGCGAGGACGTCGCGACTCTCCCATCCTTGGCCGGTTCCGGCATGAGGGATAGCTCCTTACACAGTAGGAGTCCCGGCATGCGTGTACATATCGCCGTCTGCTGGAGGGGCGCCGGTCGGCGGCCCCCGTTCGTCCCCGCGCAGTAAAAGATCACACAGCTCGGGTTGCGCCCACGTTGCCGGATCCGGCCGCCTGCGGAGGGCGGAGCCCTTTTACAGAAGCGATGTTGAGAATTCAACTGAGCCGGTGGAATCACCCAGGCGATGTGTAACAAGTGAAGCCCACATAGCGCCAAGATTTGGTCAAGATTTCCAAGATAGCCGGACGTCCGAAGGAGAGGGATACTCGAAAAACGGGCATAAGTCCCCCGTTGACTTCCAAGGCGGAGGTATAGCCCTGGTGAAAAGATCAAGGGCCGTCTTCACCCTCTCGGTAATGCTCATCACCGCTCTGACCTTCGGACTCACCGGGTGCGCCGGCCCGGAGTTCACCTACGTCCGCCACGACAGCGGAGAGACCTACTTCAAGGTCCCCGCCAGCTGGCACGCGGTCGACCAGGAGACGCTGTCGCGGTTCTTCACCCAGGGCGACCCCGACTCGGCCACGGCCCAGGTGCGCAAGGAGCTCATCTGGCTGGCCGCCTACGACGCCGACGCCGAGCCCGCCGTCGGGCACCTGTACGGCCTGGGCAGCACCGACGAGCCGTTCGTCTTCGTCCGGGTCACGACGCTCCTGCGCGAGCAGCGCGACATGATGTCGCTGAACGTCATGCGCGACGCCCTCCTCCCCGTCACGGAGAGCGCCCGCCAGCAGGCCTCGGCGATCCCCGGCTATCCGGCCACCGACTTCGAGCTCCTGGCCGACGAGGTGATCGAGCCCGGCGACGGGCTGCAGGGCGTGCACGTGCGCTTCAACTACGCGATCCAGGGCGCCGGGACCCACACCTTCGACCTCACCGCCTACCTCGCCGCCGACGGCCAGCGGTTGTCCACGATGCTGATCCGCTGCTCGGCGTCGTGCTACCGCGATCGCGCCGCGGAACTCGATGTGATCGCCCAGTCCTTCAAGGTCATCAAACGCCCCATCGGGTGAGGAGAGGCCAATAGATGAAGTCACCCGCACCGCCCCCTCACGTCGAAGGCCTCCGCCCGCCGGGCAGCGGCCCGACCGACCCCGAGTCCCAGACCAGGAAGCGCATGCCGTTCTGGGACAGGATCAAGTTCGTCCTCATCCTGACGATCATCTACTTCGTGCTGGTCTGGAACAAGATGGCCTCCTTCGAGGGCGTCATGAGCTTCCAGGACGCGCTGATCCTCACCGCCCGGGACGCACCGTGGATCTTCTGGCTGCTGGGCGCCGAGATCCTGCGTCAGATCCACTTCGGCATCAGCGAGCACTCGGCCGGCTACCACGGGTTCTGGACGCGCTCGGTGTTCGGCGGCTTCGAACGCTGGACCCATCGCCGCTTCTCCGACTGGAACCGCTTCCGCCTCGCCCGGGCCATCAAGTGGCTGTTCTGGATCGGGGTCCTGGCGCTGATCCTCGGCGAGGTGCTCGGCACCTCACCCGCCCTCGCGCTGTTCCAGGCGCCGGCCCTGATCTGGCAGGCGCTGCCGTACGTCGCGCAGCTGGCCTTCGCCTTCTTCTTCATCGCCTTCCAGTTCATCGGCCTGTTCTGGCTGCTGTCGCGCGGTGGGGTCGAGACCTACTTCCCCGACGACATCAAGACGCGCTTCTCCGACGTGTGGGGCCAGGACCACGTGGTCGAGCGGGTCAAGGAGAACATCGTCTTCCTGGAGAAGCCGGACGCCATCGAGGAACGCGGCGGCTACGTGCCCAGCGGCCTGCTGCTGTGGGGGCCGCCCGGCACCGGCAAGACCCTGATGGCCGAGGCGGTGGCGGGTGAGACCGGCAAGCCGTACGTCTTCGTCGACCCCGGCGCGTTCGTCAACATGTTCATGGGCATCGGCATCCTGAAGGTGAAGTCGCTGTTCAGGAAGCTGCGCAAGCTCGCCCTGCGGTACGGCGGCGTCATCGTCTTCTTCGACGAGGCCGACTCCCTCGGCCGCCGCGGCTCGCTGGCCCAGCAGGGTCCCAGGGGCGGGCCCGGCTTCTCCCCGCACTCCGGCGGCTGTCACGGGTTCGGCTATCTGTCGGAGGACACGCGATGGCTGCTGGCCCGCGACACCGGCGGGCGGCAGGAGCCCGAGACCGGGCGCAACCGCTTCTTCATGGGCGGCAACATGGGCGGCGGCGGCGACCCCGGCACCCTGCAGGCGCTGCTCACCGAGCTGTCGGGCCTGAAGAAGCCGCGCGGCCTGGTCAACCGCTACGTGCGCCGGTTGTTCGGCATGCGGCCCAAGCCGCCGCCCAAGTACCGGATCCTGGTCATGATGGCCACCAACATGCCCAACTCGCTGGACGAGGCGCTGCTGCGGCCGGGCCGCATCGACCGCATCTACAAGGTGGGCTACCCCTCCAAGGCGGGCCGGGTGCGCACCTACCGGGGCTACTTCGACAAGGTCGAGCACGAGCTGACCGAGGAGCAGCTCGACAAGCTGGCCACGATCACCCCCTACGCCACCGGCGCCACGATCAAGGACCTGGTGAACGAGTCGCTGATCACCGCGATCCGCGACGGCCGCGAGGTCATCACCTGGTCCGACGTGACCCGGGCCAAGCGGCTCAAGCAGCTGGGCCCGCCCGAGGACGTGGAGTACATCGAGCGCGAGCGTCACGCGGTCGCCGTGCACGAGGCGTGCCACGCCGTGGCCGCCTACCGCACGCGCTACCACCTGGAGATCGACATCGCCACGATCGAGAAGGGCGCCGACTATCTCGGCATGGTGGCGAGCATCAAGCCGGAGGACCAGTTCACCCGGTGGAAGTCCGAGCACGAGGCCGACATCATGGTCTCGCTCGCCTCGCTGGCCGGAGAGCGGATGTTCTTCGCCGAGGACAACTCCTCCGGCGTCTCCGGGGACCTGTTCTCGGCCACCTTCCTCACCGCGCTGATGGAGGCGCACTGGGGGATGGGGCGCGGGGTGACCTCACTGCCCGCGCTGCAGGAGCTGGAGATCATGGGCGGCAAGTCCATGCCCAGGCCCGGTGGCGGCGCCGGGGGCATCGGCTTCACCAAGCCGCCCGGCGGCGGGCAGAAGAGCGCTCCCGACGTGCTCGGCGAGCGCATCGAGTACAACCTGGTGCGCCTGCTGGACAAGACGGAGGAGCTGCTGCGGGAGCACCGGCGGGAGGTGCTCTGCCTGGCCCACGCCCTGGAGACCCACAAGACGCTGAACGGCGACGACGTGGTGGCGATCCTGGAACAGCGGCAGGGGCCGCTGGTCGACGGCTCGATCTACCGCTCGGACGACTTCTACGCCGAGATCGAGGAGTACCACCAGGAGGCGGCCAGGGCGCACCGCGAGCACAGCCGGGTGGAGCGCGAACTGCCCGTGCCGTTGACCGTGCCGCGGCTCGAACCCTCCGTCGCGGTCATCCAGGGCTCCGTGGTGACGGGCAACGGGCACGGCTCCTCGGCGTCGCTGGAGCCGCTGGAGGAGCACGGGCCGGAGTTCGTGCCGTGGGAGGACAGGAAGGAGCACGTCGCGGTCGAGACCCCGCTGCCGGAGGTCGTGGACGAGGCGCGGCCCGCCGCGCCCCGGGCCGGGTGGCGCAGGTTCAGGGCCTTCGCGGTGGTCGTGGCCAGTCTCGTGGCCCTGGCCCTGTTCACCCTGCTCGGGGTGTACGTGTTCACCGGGGACCCGTCGGCGATGGCCGGGGTGGGACTCGGCGCGGAACGCGGCACGCTCCTGGTGGTCTTCGTCGCGGTGGTGGCCGTCGTGGTGGGGACGGGCATCGCCTTCGCGGTGATCCGGGGCGTGCAGTCCGCCCGGGCCAGGGCGGAGGCGCAACGGGACCGCGCGGTGGAGCGGGCCCAGCTCCTGGCCGCCGCGATGGATCCGGAGATCGCCATGCGGCTGCTGGGATACAACGGCCCGGACGGCGAGCGCCCGGCCAGGTGATCGGATGAAGGCTGAGAGGCCCTGGGGGGAACCGGGGCGATGGCTCCCGCCGGGGCCTCTCAGCCGAATTCGCCGCGCTTGACCCCGGTGACGAAGGCGTCCCACTCATCGGAGGTGAACGTCAGCGCCGGTCCGTCGGGGTCTTTGGAGTCACGCACCAGATAGAGCCCGCCGGATGCGGATCCCGGCTCGGACGCGGCCGGACCGCCGGGGACGACCGCCACTTCCACGCAGTCGCCTCCGTCGGTGCTGCGGCTGCTCTTGCGCCACGTGACGCGAGAGGGGTCCATCAGGGTCACCCGCCTTCTTCGACTTCTTTCGTTATGTCACCTCTTCGGCCGCCCGGGCAATGCGGGCGGCCGAGGCCCGCTCGTCGAGGGCCAGCGCCGTCAGATCGTCGAACATCCGGGTGTAGCGCCGCGCCTCCTCCGGGTCGTCCGAGACCAGGCCCCTGGTGGCCCGCTCCAGGTAGACCAGGTCGGGGTCGGCGGCCTCGGGGAGCCTGAGCAGGCAGAACTTGCCGTCCATCGCCGCGTGCGCCCCCGCGGAGAACGGGATGACCCGCAGCTCCACGTTGGGCAGCGCGCCGAGCCGGACCAGATGCTCCAGCTGCTCGCGCATCACCTCCCGGCCGCCGACCCGGCGCCACAGGACCGCCTCGTCGAGCACGGCGACCAGGTGGATCGGGTCGCCCGGGCCGTGCAGCAGCCGCTGGCGTGAGGCGCGCACCGCGACCTTCTCGTCGAGCTCGGCGGGGGAGCAGGCGGGGGCGACGGCCTCGATGACCGCGCGGGCGTACGCCTCGGTCTGCGTCAGGCCGGGCACCACCAGCGGCTCGTAGACCCGCACCGCCGACGCCTCGGCCTCCAGCCCGATGTAGGAGTCGAAGCCGGGCTTGAGCGCCCGGCGGTGCCGGTGCCACCAGCCCCGCCGCCGGGCCTCCTTGGCCATCTGGAGCAGGGACTCGCGCTCCTCCCCGCCGACGCCGTACACGCTGGTGAGCGCCGCCACATCGGAGGGCTTGGGGCGGGTCAGGCCCGTCTCGTACCTCCAGAGGGTGGTGTCGGTGGATCCGATCAGGGCGGCGACCTCGGCACGCGAGAGCCCGCTGTCGCACCGGAGGCGGTTCAGTTCGGCCATCAGCCGGCGGTGCCTGGCTGTGGGACTGCACCGGGTCATGACGGGAGACCTCCATCTTCCGGCACGAAACTGAGGAATTTCACTTTGGGATGTCGCTGTCTTTGATAGAACAGTTCACTGTGAGTGAGTGTGCCATCTCAGAGCGCGATCTGCAGAAGAACGCGCCCGCGGGGAGCGAGGCCGACCATGAGGACCGGGCAACAGACCGTCGCACCCCGATCCACCGTCATCCTGCGAGGGGTGCCGGAGGCGGTGACGGTGGCCCGGCGGCAGGTGGCCGAGCTCCTGGGGGAGGGGCACCCGGCCTCCGATGACGTGGTGCTGCTCGTCAGCGAGGTCGTCACGAACTCGGTGGTGCACTCCGGATCGGCCGACGGGGGCCGGGTGGTCATGACCGTGGCGGTGGATTCGGGGGCCGTCACGGTCGAGGTGTGCGACGCCGGTTCGACGAGGTCGGCGCCGTACGTCCGCAACGAGCCGGACGCCGAGGGCGGCCGGGGGTTGTTCCTGGTGGATCTGATCGCCTCCCGGTGGGGGGTGCGGCAGGAGGATCCGCGGGGGAGCAGGACGCTCTGGTTCGAGGTCGCCTTCTGAGGCTCGTGGCGCTCTTCCGAAAGAAGCGGTGACTCCTTTCGGAAGGGCCGGGCTCTTCGGGGAGCGCGGGAGGGGGTAGGGAGAGCTCGGGGAGACGCGAAGGCGGGGAAGGGGGCACGGGGAAGGCGAGCGGGAGGCCGGATCCGGCCACGCTGGAATTGGGTCTTTCCGGATCGACCGCCGTGCTTGACTCTCGGTGCAGGCGTGCGACAACCCCCCGAGCGCGCGCCTGAGGAGGACCCGGTGAGAAACCGTCTGATCGTCGGAATCGCCGCCCTGGCGCTGTTGTGCCTCGGCATGACCGGAGTGGAGGCCGCGGCCGAGCCGCCGCCCAACAGCCAGTACACCGTCGAGGGTCCCAGCGACTCCCGGCAGCGCAGCGCGGTCGCGGCCACGGGTGCCGCGATCGACCAGGTGGACCCCGCCTCGATCGTGGTCACCGCCACGGAGGCCGAGGTCGCCGCCATCAAGAAGCTGGGCTACAAGGTCACGAAGATCAACAGATCGTTATCCCCTGACGCGCGCGCGCTCGACTTCCCGCCGGCCGACTCCGGCTATCACAACTACGCCGAGATGAACGCCGAGATCAACGCCCTGGTCGCGGCCCATCCCAACATCATGAGCCAGAGGGAATACGGCAGGTCGCACGAGAACAGGTCGCTCCGCCTGATCAAGATCAGTGACAACGTGGGCACGGACGAGAACGAGCCCGAGGTGCTGTTCACCCACCACCAGCACGCCCGCGAGCACCTGACGGTCGAGATGGCGCTCTACATCATGCACCTGCTGACCGACAACTACGGCAGCGACAGCCGCATCACCAACCTGGTGAACAGCCGCGAGATCTGGATCATGCCGGACCTGAACCCGGACGGCGGCGAGTACGACATCGCGACCGGCTCCTACCGCTCCTGGCGCAAGAACCGCCAGCCCAACTCGGGTTCGTCCGCCGTGGGCACCGACATGAACCGCAACTGGGCCTACAACTGGGGCTGCTGCAACGGCTCCTCCGGTTCCACCTCCAGTGAGACCTACCGCGGCGCGGCGGCCGAGTCGGCCCCCGAGGTGCGGGCGACGGCCGACTGGGTGCGCAGCCGGGTGATCGGCGGCGTGCAGCAGATCAAGTCGCACATCGACTGGCACACCTACAGCGAGCTGATCCTGTGGCCCTACGGCTACACCTTCAACGACACCGCGCCGGGCCTTACCCAGGACGACCGGGACGCGCACGCCACCCTGGGCCAGAACATGGCCTCCACCAACGGCTACACCCCGGAGCAGGCCAGCGACCTGTACATCACCGACGGGACCATCGACGACTGGATGTGGGGCGTCTACAAGATCTTCAGCTTCACCTTCGAGATGTACCCGGTCGGCTCCAACCCCGGTTTCTACCCGCCCGACGAGCAGATCGTCCCGCAGACCACCCGCAACAGGGAGGCCGTGCTGCGCTTCCTCGAATACTCCGACTGCGTCTACCGGATCATCGGCAAGGAGTCGCAGTACTGCGGGACCGGCACGCCGCCGACGACGGTCTACTCCGACACCTTCGAGACGGCGGCCGGCTGGACCACCAACGCGTCGGGCACCGACACCGCCGTCAGCGGCGCGTGGGAGCGCGGTGACCCGGAGGCCACCACCTCCAGCGGCGCCAAGCAGCTGGGCACCACGGTCAGCGGGACCAACGACCTGGTCACCGGCCGCCTGGCGGGAGCCTCGGCGGGCGCCAACGACATCGACGGCGGCGTCACCAGCATCCAGTCACCGGCGATCACCCTGCCGGCGAGCGGGACGCTGAGCCTGTCGCTGTCGTGGTATCTGGCGCACGGGTCCAACTCCTCCAGCGCCGACTACCTGCGGGTGAGGGTCGTCGGCAGCACCACCTCGACGGTCTTCAACCAGGCGGGCGCGGCGACCAACCGCAACGGCTCCTGGGCGACCGCCACGGCGAACCTGACCGCCTTCGCCGGGCAGAGCGTCAGGATCGTGATCGACGCGGCCGACGCCTCCGGTGCCTCGCTGGTCGAGGCCGGGGTCGACGACGTCAGGATCACGCAGCAGCAGTGAGCGGCTGAACGGTACGGCCGTCGCCCGGCGGCGGCCGTACCCGACCGCGGAAGCCGCGCCGCGCCGCGCCGGAGCCGTACCGCCGGCCGGGCCGTGTCACGCCGGAGCCCTGCCGCCGGCCGGGCCGCGGCCGGCGGGCCGGTGCGGCCTCAGGCCCGGCAGATCAGCTCGCCGTGGAGCAGGGACAGCCAGCCGTCCGGTTCGGCGGCCCAGGCCCTCCAGCCCTCGGAGATGCGGCGCAGGTCGTCCTCGGTGGCGGCGCCCGAGTCCAGGGCTTGGCGGGCCATGTCGGACTTCAGGATCCGCTCGGCCCACATGCCGCCCCACCACTGCCGGTCCTCGGGCGTGGCGAAGCACCAGGTCGAGGAGGTCGCCGAGACGTCGGCGAAGCCGGCGGCCCGGGCCCAGGACAGCAGCCGCCGCCCCGCGTCGGGCTCGCCGCCGTTGGCCCGGGCGACCTTCTGGTAGAGGGCCATCCACTCCTGTAGCTCGGGCTGCTCCGGGAACCAGGTGAAGGCGGCGTAGTCGCTGTCGCGCACCGCGACGATCCCGCCCGGCCTGCAGACCCGCCGCATCTCGCGCAGGGCCTGTACCGGGTCGCCCACGTGCTGCAGCACCTGGTGGGCGTGGACCACGTCGAAGGAGTCGTCGGGGAAGTCCAGCGCGTGCACGTCGGCCACGGCGAACTCGACGCCGGTCAGGCCGCGCCGCGCGACCTCGGCGCGGGCCAGCCCCAGGGCCTCCTCGGTGACCTCGGAGGCGGTGACCGTCCCCGGGGCGACCCGGGCGGCCAGGTCGGCGGTGATGGTGCCGGGCCCGCAGCCCACGTCCAGCAACGACATCCCGGGCTCCAGGTGCGGCAGGAGGTGGGCCGCCGAGTTCTCCACCGTGCGCCAGCGGTGAGAGCGCAGTACGGACTCGTGATGGCCGTGCGTGTACACGGCGTCTTTCGTCGCCACAGGACCACTCCTTCGGTCGGGTGGGCCAACCGTAGCAGTGGTCTCATTCAATGAGAAAGATCGTCTCGTTATGTGAGAATTACTGAATATGGGGATCCCCGTGCTTGTTGTCCCCGACGGCGGCCCGCAGACTTGAACCAGGTCGTCGACGTCACCTGTGGAGGTGGTTGACGTGCAGGAGGAGTTCAGGGCCCTTGAGGCGTGGTCGCTGGAGTGCCTGCAGTGCCGGCATGTGTGGGAACAGGAGTACACCGTCCGCCACCTGACCGACGGACGCGGTCACGACGTGGTGGTCTGGCTGCAGTCCGAGGTCCCCGTCCAGCCGCCGTGGGCGGGGGTGAACTGCCCCGGATGCGGCGTGGACAGGGTGAACGCCTTCCCGCAGACGGGCAGGCCGGGCCGGGAGGCGCCGCCGGCCGTGCCGGCGGATTTCGAGCGGCCGCCGGTGGAGGCGCTGTACACACCCGTCCCTCCCCGGCTGCCCTTCATCTCCCACTGATCGGCGGGCACCGACCTGCGGGCACCGGCCCGGGGGCATCGATCGGCGGGCACCGGCCCGGGAGGCGCGCCTGCGCGGGTCCGCGAGGGGTCGCGCCGCAGCACGCGGCCCCTCGCGGGCGGGGTCGCCCCCTCATGGAAATGCCGCGATCATGGTGAGGGCAACCCCGGCGAACGGCAAAGATCAGATTCGGTACGCCAGGTCGGGGACGATCTCGGCCACGTCCATCTGGGCCTTCTGCAGGCGGCCGGAGTAGTCCCAGTTCATCGCCTGCCAGCGGGTGAACTGGTCGAGCACCCACATCCCCGACTGGCGGCTGCCGTTGCCCGACTTGCCGTTCCCGCCGAAGGGCAGGTGCGCCTCGGCCCCCGAGGTGGAGTTGTTGACGCTGACCATGCCCGCGCCGACGCCCGCCCGGAAGCGGAAGGCGGCCTTGGGGTCGGTGGTGTAGATCGAGGACGACAGGCCGTACCCGGGCAGGTCGGCCAGCTCGATCGCCTCCTCCAGCGTGCCGAACGCGGTCACGCCCACGATCGGCCCGAAGGTCTCCTCCATGAACAGCCGGTCGCCCGCGCGCACGCCGTCCACGACCACCGGGTGGTAGTACAGGCCGCCCGCGCCGTCGAACCCGCTGCGGGGGTTGTCCGCCGTGATCCGCCCGGTGGGCCCGGACACGACCGTGTGGTGCGGCTCGATCCAGCCGAGGTACTCCTCGTAGCGCTCGGCGAACTTGTGGTCCAGCAGCGGCCCGCACAGCACCTCGCCGGCCGGGTCGCCGATCGTCGCACCGGCCACCGCGCGCGTGTAGCGGGCGACGAACTCGTCGTGGACGCTCTCGTGCACGATCACCGTGCCGAGCGAGGTGCAGCGCTGACCGGCCGTGCCGAACCCGGCGAACAGCGCGCCCTCCACCGCCAGGTCCAGATCGGCGTCCGGCATGACCACCATCGGGTTCTTGCCGCCGAGCTCCAGGCAGGGGGACTGCAGGTGCCGCCCGCACAGCTCGCCGATCTTCCTGCCGACCGCGCTGGAGCCGGTGAAGCCGACCTTGTGCACCGTGCCCTCGCCCAGCGCCGCCTCCAGCCCGGCATGGGTCGCCTCGCCGTCGGCGAGCACCAGGCTGAGCACGCCCTCGGGCAGCCCGGCCGCCGCGAACAGCCGGTAGAGCGCGTGCGCGGAGGCGGCGGCGTACTCGGCGGGCTTCCACACCACCGCGTTGCCGCACAGCAGCGCCGGGACGAGGTACCACGACGGCACCGCGACCGGGAAGTTCCCCGCGGTGATCACCGCCGCGACCCCGACCGGCACCCGGAAGGTGAACAGGCTCTTGTCCGGCATCTCACTGGGTACCGTCTGCCCGTACAGCCTGCGTCCCTCGCCGAGGAAGAAGTCGCACGTGTCGACGATCTCGCGGACCTCGCCCAGGGCCTCGGCGTACGGCTTGCCGATCTCCCGGGTGACCAGGCGGGCCAGCGCCTCGGCGTTGGCCTCCACCAGCCGCCCGATCGAGGCGATCACCCGGCCCCGCACCGGGGCGGGGACCTGCGCCCAGTCCCGTTGCGCGGCGGCGGCCGTACGGCAGGCGGAGGAGAAGGTCTCCGCGTCGGCGAGCCGCACGCGCGCGACGACCTCGTCCACGCTGGAGGGGTTGATCGAGTCGTAGACCGCGCCGCCGGACGCTTCCTTCCCGCCGATGAGGGAGACGATGTCGAGGGTCACCTTTGACCTCCTTGGATAGGGCGTGTAACCGCATTGTCTCCGTGCGTCGGCGAGCCGTCACATCCGCCGCTCCGGGACTCCCGCATCCGCTCCGGCCGGGCCGTGCCCGGATCGGCGTGCGGACCGGCGTTCGGATCGGTATGCGGACTGACGTACGGACCGGCGTTCAGATCGACGCCGCGCGCCGGAGGCTGTCCGGCACCCACGGCGGGCAGCGCGGGTCCGTCTCCGCTTCGGCGACGGTGAGCCGGACCGGCCCGGCCACCTCCTGCGGCGAGGCGGCGAAGGGCCGGGCATCGGGCGGCACCGGCCCCCGGAACACCACGTCGACCACGAAGGCCGGCCTGCCGGCCGCGGTGAGACACGCGGTTCCCGTCATGATCGGGGACTCTGCGGGACCGCACCGGAGAGCGGTACCGGTCCCGGGCCGCCCGGAGGGCGTCCCCCCGAACCGTCCACGCCGTGGCCGCGCCGGCGAACCGGACGGGTCGGGGGTCGGAGGCTCCCCCCTCAGATCATGCGGAAGTCGGCGAAGTCGAAGCCGGGGGAGACGACGCAGCTCACCAGCACCGCCTCGGTCCCGGCGGGGCGGGCCGCCTGCCAGGTGCCGGCCGGGACGAGGGCCTGGGGGACCTGGCCCTCCTCCACCAGCGGGCCGAGGGTGAGCGTGACGGCCGGCCGGCCCTCGTGGCCGCCGAGGATCAGGGTCAGCGGGCCGCCCCGGTGCCAGAGCCACACCTCGTCTGAGCGGACCACGTGCGGGCGGGACTCCTCGCCCGGCCCCAGCAGGAAGTAGATGCCGGTGGCGCTCGCGCGCGCCCCGCCGTACCCGTCCGGGGTGAGGGAGTGGGAGGTCCGCCAGGTCTCCCGGAACCAGCCCCCCTCGGGGTGCGGCTGCAGGTCCAGGAGCTCGGCGAGCGGCGGGCGCGGAGAAGTCGTCACCGCACCGATCCTAGGCTTCGCGCCCGGCGAGCGGGTTCCCCGGAGGCGACGCCGGATCATGTCGCGGCCGGAGGCGAGAGGGCGGGACACCCATACGTGCTTTTTACCGGCGATGGCGGACATCGTATGGAGGCCGGCCGAATTTGTCGGCGAGGTTGGCTAGCGTTCGGGCGTGATCGAACGGTGGAACCGGGACCAGGTGCTGGCGCTCGCGCCCGACGCCTCCTCCCAGAAAGCGGCCCACGGGGTGTCCTCGCCCGCCAAGTGGTCGGGCACCGGCGTCACCGCGGAGGCGGTGTGGGGTGAGTGCAAGGGCAGCGGCTCCACGCCGTACCGGGCGTGCGTGGACCTGTCGGAGCCCGCCTACCGGTGCACCTGCCCGAGCCGGAAGTTCCCCTGCAAGCACGCCCTGGGCCTGTTGCTGCTGTGGTCGGCCGACGGCGTGCCGCCGGCCGACGAGCCGGCCGACTGGGTGGGCGAGTGGCTCGCCCAGCGCCGCGCCCGCGCCGAGAAGGCCGCCTCCTCCGCCCGTACGGCCGAGCCCGGCACGACGCCGGCCGGCGGCGCCGGCGCGGGCCGGGACCCCGGCGCATCCGGCGCCGATCCCGGCCAGGCGTCCGGCGCGCCGGGCGCGGGTCCCGGTCAGAGCTCCGACCCCCGGCGCGCCGGGCGGCGCGAGCAGCGGGTCGCGGCCGGCCTGTCGGAGCTGGAGCGCTGGCTGGCCGACCAGATACGGCAGGGCATCGCCGGATCGCGGCGCCACGACCACTGGGACGAGCTGGTCAAACGCCTGGTCGACGCCCAGGCGCCCGGCGTCGCGGGCACCGTCTCCCGGCTCGGCTCGGTCCTGTCCACCGAGGACTGGCCCGCCCGCCTGCTGGCCGAATACTCCCTCCTGCACCTGCTGCTCGTCGCCTACCGCCGCCTGCCCGAGGGCGCCCCCGCCACCGAGGGCCCGGCCGGGGCGGGACTCCGGCAGACCGTGCGCTCCCGCGTCGGGTTCCCGGTCACCAAGGAGGAGGTGCTGGCGGGGGAGAAGGTCCGCGACCTGTGGCACGTGCTGGGCCGGCGGGACCACGAGCAGGACCGGCTGATCACGCGGCGGGTGTGGCTGCGCGGCAGGAAGACCGGCCGGGCCGCCCTGGTGCTGTCCTTCGCCCCCGTCGGCCACGCCCTCGACGCCTCGCTCGTCACCGGCACCGTCGTCGAGGCCGACCTCGCCTTCTACCCCGGCTCCTCCCCGCTGCGCGCCGTCGTGGCGGCCCGCCCCGGCTCCTCCCCGCTGCGCGCCGTCGTGGCGGCCCGCCACGGCGCCGTCCCGTCCGCGGCCTCCCCGGACGCCGCCTCCGATCCGGCCCGGCACGACGACGCCGCGGAGCGGGCGCCCGGGCCGGACACGGCCGTCCCGCCCGGTTCCACCCCGGAACAGGCGCTGCGGGAGGTGGCCGACGCCCTGGCCGGAGACCCGTGGACGGACTCCTGGCCGATCGTCCTCGACGGGGTGGTCCCGATGAGGAACGGTTCGTGGATGCTCGGCGACTCCTCCGGGGGGCTCCCGCTGCACCCCTCGGCGGGCACCCCCTGGCGGCTGGCCGCCGTCTCCGGCGGGCACCCGCTGACGGTCGCCGCCGAATGGACCCCCCGGGGCCTGCGGCCCCTGTCGACCTGGGACGAGGAAGGCCGGGTGGTGGTGCTGTGAACACCCCGACGAACTCCGCCGCGGCGGCCATGACCGCGTGGGAGGACCTGGTGTCCACCGCGCTCGTCGGCACCGACCGCAGGCCGCTGCCGGACCCGCCCGGCACCGCCGGCCGGACGGCTGCCGCTCGCACCGGCGGCCCCGCGGCGGCCTCCCACGTCGCCGGCCATGCGGCCGATCCCGCGACCGAACTGCTGGAGCGGGCCGCCGTGCGCACCGTCCGGGCCCGGGCCGGGCAGCGGCTGCGCGCGGGCGAGGCGCTGGAGGCCGCCCCGGCGGAGGACCGGCCGGCCGTGTCACGGGCCGCCGCCGACCGGCTGGCCCGCATCCTCGGCGGGGAACGGCCGAGGCTGCTGGCCGAGTGGCTGGAGACCGCCGCCGGTCGCGGGCACCGGCTCGCGCCGCACCTGCTGCCCGAGCTTCTCGACCACGCCGCCCGCGACCGCTCGATCCGGCCCCACCTGGGCGTCCTGGCCGGACACCGGGGCCGCTGGCTGGCCGGGCTCAACCCCGCGTGGAGCTTCCTGCTGGAGGAGGCCACCGCGGCCGGTCCGAGCCCGGAGGTGTGGGAACTGGGCACCTCCGGCGACCGCCGCGTCCACCTGAGCACGCTGCGGGCCGCCGACCCCGCGGCCGCCCGCGAGCTGCTCGCGGCCACCTGGGAGCAGGAGTCGCCCGGTGACCGGGCCGCGTTCCTGGAGCTCCTCGCCGAGAGGCTCTCCCCCGGCGACGAGCCGTTCCTGGAGGCCGCGCTCGACGACCGCCGCCGCGAGGTCAGGCACCAGGCCGCCGACCTGCTCACCCGCCTGCCCGGCTCGCGGCTGGCCCGGCGCATGGCCGAGCGCGTCTCCCGGCGCTTCGCCGTCGCCGACGGGAAGATCCACGTCGATCCGCCCTTCGAGTGCGACGCCGAGATGGAGCGCGACGGCGTGCGCGCCAAGCCGCCGCACGGCACCGGCGAGCGGAGCTGGTGGCTGCAGCAGCTCGTGGCCCGCACGCCGCTCGGCGTCTGGAGCGACCTGCTGGGCCGCCCGCCCGGCGAGCTCGTCCGCATGGAGGTCGTCGACTGGGGCCGGGAGGTCATGGCCGGCTGGGTGCGGGCGGCCGTGCTCCAGGGCGATCCCGTCTGGGCGCGGGAGCTGTTCGACTGGGACCCCCTGGCCGACCTGCTGGCCGTACTGCCCCGCGAGGAGCAGGGCGCCGTGGCCGCCCGGTTCGTCCGCTCCCACGGTTTGGACGGCCAGCTCATCATGGTCCTCGGCGGGGCCGCGGCCCCGTGGGGGCCCGAGCTGTCCAAGGCCGTGCTCCAGAAGATCGTCGAGCTGTCCGGCACCCAGCCCTGGAACCTCGGCGAGCTGAGCCGGCTGGCCGGCGAACGCGTCGACCCGGCCCTGTACGGCCTGGCGGAACGGCTGTCGCCCGAACCGCCCGTCCAGGAGGTCGCCGCCCTCCTGCGTTTCCGTGACGACATGCTTAAGGAGCTTCGATGACGACGGTGCTGCGCCCGCACGCCGAGGACCAGTACGCCGAAGAGCTGGAGATCCTCTCCAAGGACGACGACCGGACCAGGCCGCCGGGCTGGAAGCTCTCGCCGTGGGCGGTGACCGCCTACATCCTGGGCGACGGAGAGCGGATCACCCCCAAGTACATCGGTCCCCGCCGCATCGTCGAGGTGGCCGTGGCGACCCTGGCCACCGACCGGGCGCTGCTGCTGCTCGGCGTGCCCGGCACCGCCAAGACCTGGCTCTCGGAGCACCTGGCCGCCGCCATCAGCGGCGACTCCACCCTGCTGGTGCAGGGTACGGCCGGCACCGCCGAGGAGGCCGTGCGCTACGGCTGGAACTACGCGAGGCTGCTGGCCGAAGGCCCCTCCCGGCAGGCGCTCACCCCGAGCCCGGTGATGCGCGCTATGGCCGAGGGCCGCATCGCCCGGGTCGAGGAGCTGACCCGCATGCCCTCCGACGTCCAGGACGCCCTCATCACCGTGCTGTCGGAGAAGACGCTGCCGATCCCCGAGCTGAACGAGGAGGTCCAGGCGGCGCGCGGGTTCAACGTCATCGCCACCGCCAACGACCGCGACCGGGGCGTCAACGAGCTGTCCAGCGCGCTGCGCCGCAGGTTCAACACCGTCGTGCTCCCGGTCCCGGCCACCGCCGAGGAGGAGATGGACATCGTCTCCCGCCGGGTGGAGCAGCTCGGCCGCTCCCTGGAACTGCCCGAGATCCCGACCGCGCTGGAGGAGATCCGCCGGGTCGTGACGGTCTTCCGCGAGCTGCGGGCCGGCGTCACCGAGGACGGCCGTACCAAGGTCAAGTCGCCCAGCGGCACCCTCAGCACCGCCGAGGCCATCTCGGTCATCACCAGCGGCGTGGCCCTGGCGGCCCACTTCGGCGACGGCGTGCTGCGCCCCTCCGACGTGGCCGCGGGGATCGTCGGCGCCGTGGTCCAGGACCCGGTCTCCGACCGCGTCGTGTGGCGCGAATACCTCGAGACCGTCGTCCGCGAGCGCCGGGACTGGCGCGACTTCTACCGGGCGTGCCGTGACGCCGACTGAGCCCGCCGCGGGAGATCGGCGACGCGGCGGGCGGTGGAGGGCTCACGGAGACATGACAGGAGGCGGGCGGTGAACGTATCCGTTCTCGGCGTCCGGCACCACGGGCCGGGCTCCGCGCGTTCCCTGCGCGAGGAGCTGGAGCGCCTCAAGCCCGACATCGTGCTCATCGAGGGACCGCCCGAGGCCGACGGGCTCGTCGGCCTGGCGGCGGAGCCCGACCTGGAGCCGCCGGTGGCGCTGCTGGCACACGTGCCGGGCGAGCCGGCCAAGGCCGCGTTCTGGCCGTTCGCCGTCTTCTCCCCCGAGTGGCAGGCGATCCGCCACGCGGTGGGGGAGGGCGTGCCGGTGCGCTTCTGCGACCTGCCCGCCGTGCACAGCCTCGCTCTTGCGGAGCGGGGGCGGCAGACCCCTGACGAGGCCGGGGCGCCGGATCCCGCCGCGGAGACGGATCCGGCCGGGGAGCCGGGAGCGGGCGGGCGGGAGGAATCCGCAGGAGAGGCGGACGACCGGGAGCGGGCCGTACGGATCGACCCGATCGGCGAGCTGGCCCGCGCCGCCGGATACGACGATCCCGAGCGGTGGTGGGAGGACGCGGTCGAGCACCGCGGCGACACGCCGTTCCAGGTGATCGCCGAGGCGATGGCCGCGGTCCGCGAGGGATACGTCCCCGACGAGCACGAGGCGCGCCGCGAGGCCTTCATGCGCCGCACGATCCGCAAGGCGGTCAAGGACGGGTTCGAGCGGGTCGCCGTGGTCTGCGGAGCCTGGCACGTCCCCGCCCTGACGGGCCGGGACGGCGGGCGGGCCTGGGGCGCCGGGTTGCCGACGGCGAAGGCGGACGACGCGCTGCTGCGCGGCCTGCCGAAGGCCAAGGTGGAGATGACCTGGGTGCCGTGGACCTACGGGCGGCTGGCCGCCTGGAGCGGATACGGCGCGGGCGTGACCTCCCCGGGCTGGTACCACCACCTGTTCGCCTCCCCCGACCGGCCGGTGGAGCGGTGGCTGACCGAGGCCGCCGGGCTGCTGCGCGCGGAGGATCTGCCGGTCTCCTCCGCGCACGTCATCGAGGCGGTACGGCTGGCGCGGTCCCTGGCGGTGCTGCGGGGACGCCCGCTGGCCGGGCTGGCGGAGGTCACCGAGGCGGTCAGGGCCGTCCTGTGCGAGGGCGACGACCTGCCGGTGGAGCTGGTCCAGCGGCGGATGGTCGTGGGCGAGCGGCTCGGCCACGTCCCCGACACGACCCCGATGGTCCCCCTCCAGCGCCACCTGCGCGAGGAGCAGCGCAGGCTCAAGCTCAAGGCGGAGGCGCTCGACCGGGAGATCGACCTCGACCTGCGCAAGCCCCTCGACCTCGACCGCAGCAGGCTGCTGCACCGCCTGCGCCTGCTCGGCGTGGGCTGGGGCACCCCCAGGGAGAGCAGGGGCAAGGGCACCTTCCGCGAGTCCTGGATGATCGCCTGGCGTCCCGAGTTCGACCTCGACCTGATCGAGGCGAGCGCCTGGGGCACCACCGTGCCCGCCGCGGCCACCGCCCGCGTCCGCGACCTCGCCAAGGGGGGAACGGGACACGGCGGGAGCGGCCCGGGTGGTTCCGGCAGCGGTGGTCCGGGCGTTCCCGGTGGGTCAGGCGGCCCGGGCCGGCCGGGTGTTCCGGGCGGGTCAGGCGCTCCCGGCGGTCCGGGCCGGTCGGGTGTTCCGGGCGGCGGGGTCTCGCTCGCCGACCTCACCGGGCTGGTGGAGAGATGCCTGCTCGCCGACCTGCAGGACGCGCTGCCGGACGTGCTGGACGCCCTGTCCGAACGGGCGGCGCTGGACGGCGACGTGACGCACCTGATGGCGGCGCTGCCGGCGATGGTCCGCGCTCAGCGCTACGGCGACGTGCGCGGGACGTCCGCCGCCGGCCTGGACGTGATCGTCGAGGCCATGCTCACCCGGATCTGCGTCGGCCTGGGCGGGGCGGTCACCGCACTGGACGACGACGCCGCCCGCGAACTGCTCGGTCACGTCGACGCGGTGCACACCGCCGTCGGCCTGCTCGACGCCGGCGCCGAGGCGGACGTACGGCGGTCGCCGGGTTCCGCCGCCCGGCCGGGCGGACCGGGATCCACCGTCGGCGACGGGCCGCCCGAACCCTCCGGCGGGTCACCCGCTGAGCCGGGTGCGGCGGGGCTCGCTGCCGGTGACGGGCCGTCAGGGCCGTCCGGCGGGTCACCGGCCGGGCGGGGTGACGATCCGGTGCGGGATCGGCCCAGGGAGCGGTGGCTGGGGGCGCTGCGCGCGGTGTCCGGGCGGCGTGATCTGCACGGGCTGATCGAGGGACGGCTCGTCAGGATCCTGCTGGACGCCGGAGACCTCGACGCCGGACAGGCCGGGCGGCGGATGTCGCGGGCGATGTCGGCGGGGCATCCGCCCGCCAGGGTCGCTGCCTGGGTCGAGGGGTTCGTCTCCGGAGGCGGGCTGCTGCTCGTGCACGACGCCCGGCTGCTCGGGCTGGTCGACGGGTGGCTGACCGGTCTGTCCCCGGAGGCCTTCGTGGACGTGCTGCCCCTGCTGCGGCGGAGCTTCGGAGCCTTCGCCGCGCCGGAGCGCCGCTCGATCGGCGAGCGGGTCCGCTCGCTGGCCACCGGGGAGGGACCCGGAGCCGGCGAGGCGGAGGAGATCGACGAGGAGCGCGCGGCGGCGGCCGTGCGGACCGTGCTGGCCATCCTGGGGAGGGCGTGATGGACGAGGAGCGGCTGCGCCGCTGGCGGCTGGTGCTCGGCGGGGACGCCGACGGCACCGGATGCGCGCTGAGCGGCACCGACGCCCAGATGGACGGTGCTCTGGCCGCGCTCTACAACAGCGGCGGCTCCGGAGGGCCGGGCGGATCCGCCGAGCGCGGCGCCGGGCTCGGCGCGTCCGCGCCGCGGGTCGCGCGCTGGCTGGGCGACATCAGGTCCTACTTCCCCTCGACCGTGGTCCAGGTGATGCAGAAGGACGCCGTCGAGCGGCTGAACCTGACCCGGCTGATGCTGGAGCCGGAGATGCTGGAGGCGGTCGAGCCGGACGTCCACATGGTCGGCACGCTCCTGTCGCTCAACCGGGTCATGCCCGACAAGGCACGCGAGTCGGCCCGCGCACTGGTCCGCAAGGTCATCTCGGAGCTGGAGCGGCGGCTGGTCCAGAAGACCAAGGCCGCGGTGAGCGGCGCGCTGGACCGCGCGGCCAGGACCCACCGCCCCAAGCGGGTCGCCGACATCGACTGGGACCGGACGATCCGCGCCAACCTCAAGAACTATCTCCCCGAGAAGAACACGGTGATCCCCTCACGGCTGGTCGGGTACGGCAGACGCCGGCGCGCGGTCCAGCGTGAGGTGGTGCTCTGCATCGACCAGAGCGGCTCGATGGCGGCCTCGGTCGTCTACTCCAGCGTCTTCGGCGCGGTGCTGGCCTCGATGCGCTCGCTGAAGACGTCGCTGGTGGTCTTCGACACCGCGGTCGTCGACCTCACCGACCAGTTGCACGACCCGGTCGAGCTGCTGTTCGGCACCCAGCTCGGCGGCGGCACCGACATCAACCGGGCCATCGCCTACAGCCAGGGGCTCATCACCCGGCCCAACGACTCCATCTTCATCCTGATCAGCGACCTGTACGAGGGCGGGGTCCGGGAGGAGATGCTGCGCCGGGTCGCCCAGATGACCGCCTCCGGGGTGCAGGTGATCGTGCTGCTGGCGCTGTCGGACGAGGGCGCGCCCTACTACGACCACGACAACGCCGCCGCGCTCGCGGCGATGGGGGTCCCCGCCTTCGCCTGCACTCCCGACGCCTTCCCCGACCTGATGGCCGCCGCGATCGAGCGCCGCGACATCGGCCGGTGGGCCGAGCGGTACCTGGAGCGCTCGGCGGGGTGAGCCCGTCTGCTGCTCGGGGACGTGCTCGTCCGGCCCTCTCCCCACCCCGTGCCGGTGGGGGGCGCATGGTCGCAGGTCCTACGTCCAAGGACTGATCGACCGGACCGATGTGCGGTCCGGGGTCCGGCTCATACGGTCCGATCATGACGACGACGGTTCTTGAACAACCCTCCGCGGGGATATTCGGGCGACGCCACCGCACGCTGACGGTGGGCGTGGTCGCCCTGATCGTGCTGGTGGCCTTCGAGGCGCTGGCGGTCGCGACCGCGATGCCGGTCGTGGGACGCGAGCTGGACGGGCTGGGGCTGTACGCCCTGGCCTTCAGCGGGGCGATGGCCGCGGGTGTGATCGCCACGGTGCTCGGCGGGCGCTGGGGCGACCTGCGCGGGCCGGTCGCTCCGCTCTGGGCGGGTGTGGCGGCCTTCGTGGCCGGGCTCGCGGTCAGCGGTTTCGCGCCCGGTATGGATGTGTTCGTCCTGGGGCGGTTCGTGCAGGGCTTCGGCGCGGGGATGTTCCAGGTCGCGATGTACGTGTTGGTCTCCCGGGTGTACCCGGCGAACCTGCATCCCCGGGTCTTCGCGGTCTTCGCCGCGGGCTGGGTGGTGCCCTCCATGGTCGGGCCGGTGATCGCGGGCCTGGTGGTGGAGAGCCTCGGCTGGCGCTGGGTCTTCCTGGGCGTGCCGCTGCTCGTGGCGCCCGCCGCCCTGCTGCTGTGGCGCGGGCTCGCCTCGGTCCCCGCGAGCGGGCACCCCGAGACGAGCGGGCACCCCGAGACGAGCGGGCACCCCGAGACGAGCGAGCACCGCGACATGAGCGGGCACCCCGACGCGCATGAGCGCTCCGGGACGGGGGAGCTCCCCGCCGTGACCGGCCGTACCGAGGCGAACGACCGTGCCGGGGCGAACGACCGTGCCGGGGCCGGCGGCCGTACCGCAACCGACGACCACGCCGGCCCGGCCGCTCGCACGCCGATCGCCAGGCGGCTCGGCTGGGCGGTGCTCACGGCCGCCGGAGCCGCGCTCACGCAGTACGGCGCGCAGTCCGGCGGGACGCACCCGGGTGAGACCGGGCCCGGCGGGACGGCGCCGGGCATCGGGATCGCCGTGCTCGGGGCCGGCCTGGTCCTGCTGGCCCTGTCGCTGCCCCGGCTGCTCCCGGCCGGCATCCTGCGCGGCGGGCGCGGCCTGCCCGCGGTGATCACTCTGCGCGGGATCGTGGCCGGGGCGTTCTTCGGCGGGGAGGTGTACCTGCCGCTGATGCTGCACGCCGAGCGCGGCCTGTCGCTCACCCAGGCCGGGGCGGTCCTCACCGGCGGCGCGCTGGCCTGGTCGCTGGCCTCCTGGATCGTCGGGCGCAGGCCGTACGACCGGACCGTGATCCTCACCTCCGGCCCGCTGCTGATCGCCGCGGGGCTGCTGATGATGGCCCTGACCGTGTTCCCCGGCGTCCCGGTCGCTTTGGCCTTCGCCGGCGAGGCCGTCGCGGGGTTCGGCATCGGGATCGTGTACCCGACGCTGTCGGTGCTCGTGCTGGAGTTGTCGGAGCCCGGCAGGCAGGGGGAGAACAGCGCCTCGATGGGCGTGGGGGAGTCGGTCTTCACGGTGATGACCGTCGCCGCCGGGGGAGCGATCGTCGCGAGGCTGGGCGCCACCGGCCCGGTCTACCTGGCGTGCTTCGCGGCGACGGCGCTGGTGGCGCTGGCCGGGACACTCGTCGCGCGGAGAACCGCACCCTGACCGTCCGTGGCACCATGGGAAGAACGCGTCCCTTCTTCGCGTTGAGGGGGAGTCCCGCCCAAGGCGGGATTCGCGTTTTCCAGGGGCGGACGAGATCAAGGGGAGTTCATGCCGCGTGTCTGCGCGCTCGAGGTGTTCCGGCTGGTCCTGCCGTACGGCAGGCGCCCCGAGAGCATCCTCGTCAGGCTCACCGACTACGGGGGCATGACCGGCTGGGGCGAGGTCGTCGACCCGGATCCCGAGACGTGGTCGGCTCTGCAGGAACGGCTCGCCCCGGCGCTGGTCGGCGTCGACTGGGAGCATCCCGACGAGCTGGGCGAGATCCCCGGCGGCTCGGCCGCGGACATGGCCTGCTGGGACCTGTGGGCGCGGATGCGCGGCGTCCCGCTGGCCCACGCCCTGGGCGGCAACCGCACCTCGCTGATGGCCACCGTCAGGATCGGCGCCGAGCGCAACCTGGACAGTCTGATCGCGCGGGTCAACCGGCACATCTGCGCCGGATACGCGCACATCACGATGGACGTGCACCCGGGCTGGGACGTCGAGCCGCTGCGGGCCGTACGCCACGCCTATCCGGCGCTGGGCATCGGCCTGGACGCCCGCGGCGCCTACACCGACGTCGAGGCCCTGGAGGCGCTGGACTCCTACGCCCCCTCGGCCATCGAGCGCCCGTTCACCGGCAACCTGGCCGACCACGCCGACCTGCAGGAGCGCGTCGCCGCGCCCGTCCTGCTGGAGGTGGCCTCGACGGCGGAGCTGGAGGAGGCGATCAGCGCGGGCGCGGGCCGCGCCCTGCTGCTGCGCCCCGCCGCGCTGGGCTCCCTGCGTGACGTACGGCGGGCGCACGACGCCGCCGTGGCGGCGGGCTGGGAGATCGCCTGCGCCGGCGGCCAGGGCACCGGCCTGGCCAGGGCGGCCACCGTGGCCGCGGCCAGCCTGCCCGGCTGCACCCTCCCGTGTGACGTGGCCGAACCGCCGCGCAGCGCCCAGATCGTCGCGCCTCCGGTCGGCGCCACCGGCGGCGTCGTGGCCGTCCCGCTGACCCAGCCGGGACTCGGCCACGGCATCGACGAGAACCGGGTCCGCCGCCTGGCCAAGGAGGCCTACCGGGTCTGAGCGCCGGGCTCGCCGGATTCGAGCGTCAGACCTGCCGGACCCGAGCGCCGGGCCCGCCGGGTCCGAGCGCCGCGGCGGCCTGCGGCCCGAGCCCCGGTCAGCCGCAGCCCTCGGCGATGTCCTTCACCACGGGGGTGCTGGACGGCTTGGGCACGCTCTTCACCACGGCCCGGGTCGTCGCCGTCGCGGAGGGGGCGGCGCTCGGCTCGGCGGAGGGGGAGACGGTCGCGGCCACCAGCGGGGGCGTGGCGACCGAGGCGCGGATGGCCTTGGCGGTGACGCTCCGGATCTTGATCCAGTCGGGGTAGCCGGTGTTGATCAGCGGCGGCACGAACTGCACGCTGGTCACCTTGGCGCTCTTGACCTTCAGGGCCAGCGGGACCAGGTGCTCCAGCATCGGGCGCGGGATGTCGGTCTTGAGCAGCTCCTTGGTCGCCAGGGCGACCCGGTTGAACCGGGAGAGCACGGTCGCGGGGTCGGCCTGGGAGAGCAAGGCGCCCAGCACGCAGCGCTGGCGGCCCATCCGGGTGTAGTCGTCGCTGTTGGTGCGCGAGCGGGCGAACCACATCGCGTCGGCGCCGCCGAGCCTGCGGGTGCCGGCCTTGACCACGCCCTCGTCGTACTTGCCGAAGACCACGTCCTCGGGCACGGTCACCGTCACGCCGCCGATGGCGTCGATGAGGCGGGCGAAGCCCCACATGTTGACCAGCGCGTACCAGTCGATCTTCAGTCCGAGGGTGTAGCCGACGGTGTCGATCAGGGTGCGCGCCCCCTGGTTCCGCCTGCCGCCGAAGATCTCCGGGTGGGCGTCGGCGTACTCCCACACGCCGAACAGCAGGTCGTCGCGCCCGCCGCCCGGGCCCACCGGCAGCCGGAAGCCGTCGGGGAAGCGCCGGGCCATCGGGCTGCCCGGGACGAAGCGCACGTTCTCCAGGTTGCGGGGGAGGCTGAACAGGACGGTGTTGCCCGTCTTGACGTCGATGCTGGCCACGTTGATGCTGTCGGTCCGCACGCCGGGCCGGTGGTCGTCGGCGTCGCCGCCGAGCAGCAGGATGTTCACCCGGGTCCGGCCGGCCCACGGGTCCTGCTCCTGCCCGCCCTCCCCGGTGGGCAGCGGGACGACCGGCGCGGTGAAGACGTCGTCCAGCGCGGTCTGGGAGACGGTGGCGTACTGGCCCACCAGCCCGAACGGCAGCAGCACGGTCACGGCGAGCATGCCCGCGACGGTCCCGGCCGCCGCCTGCCCGGTCGCGGGGAGCATGCCGGGCTTCAGCACCGCGAAGGAGTGCACGACCAGCGCGAACCACGCGACGCCGAGGGTGAAGGAGACGACGGTGATGATCGTCAACCAGGAGGAGGCCACCAGCTGCCCGGCGAGGTCGCCGAGGTCGGAGGTGAGCACGACCCACAGCAGGGCCAGCAGGGCTGCGGTATAGATCGACAGCAGCGCCAGCCCGGTACGCCGCCATCCCGCGCGCAGGTGGGCCGCTCCGGGCGCGACGGCCGACAGGACCGTCCACCCGATGACCGCGCCGACCCCGGGCGGATTTGATGAGTCCCCCACCTGCTCCCCGTTTCCTCCAGCTTGCGAGTCTTAATACCCACTTGGGCGCACGCAGAGTGAGATGGTAGGTCGATCATTTGGAATGAAGACGACGCCCGCGTGAACAGCATGGAAAGGCATCCTGATCAGTTCCGCCGCCCGCTAGTGGAATAAGATTCGGTCATGTCTTTCACCGAGATCGAGTACGGCGTGGCCGACGGTGTCGCCACCATCACTCTCAACCGGCCGGAACGCCTCAACGCCTTCACCTTCGTGATGCGCAGCGAGCTGATCGAGGCCTTCGACCTCGCGGACGCCGACGACGCGGTCCGCGCGGTGGTCGTCACCGGCCGGGGCCGCGCCTTCTGCGCCGGGGCCGATCTCGGAGGCGGCGGCGACACCTTCAACCACCGCAGGTCGGAGGAGATGTTCGGCGGCCAGGAGACCGTCGACGGCTCGCCCCGCGACGGCGGCGGCACGGTCGCGCTCCGCATCGCCCGCTCCCTCAAGCCGGTCATCGGCGCGATCAACGGCCCGGCCGTCGGCGTCGGGGTGACCATGACGCTGCCGATGGACGTCAGGCTCGCCTCCGACACGGCGAAGTTCGGCTTCGTCTTCGCCCGGCGCGGCATCGTGACCGAGGCCGCCTCCAGCTGGTTCCTGCCCCGCATCGTCGGCATCTCCCAGGCCATGGAGTGGGCCGCGACCGGACGGGTCTTCCCCGCCGCCGAGGCGCTCGAGGGCCGGCTGGTCTCCAGGGTCCTGCCCGCCGGGGAACTGCTGCCGGCCGCCTACGCCCTGGCCGGGGAGATCGCCGGCAACACCTCGGCGGTCTCGGTCGCCGCCATCCGCAGGCTCATGTGGTCGGGCCTGTCGGCCGCCTCCCCCTGGGAGGCCCACGGCGCCGACTCCAAGCTCATGCACGCCCTCGGCTCCGCCCCGGACGCCGCGGAGGGGGTCACGGCCTTCCTGGAGAAGCGTCAGGCGAACTTCCCGATGAAGGTCAGCCAGGACCTGCCGGAAGCCCTTCCCTTCTGGCCGGACAACCCGTACGAATAGGCTGATCTCATGTCCGACGTTCCCGTGTCCGATGTGCTGGGTCCCGGCTACGAGCTGACGGTCCTGCCCATGTCCGACGACTACGAGGGGGAGGTCGTCGCCTCCCTCGTGCGGCGCCGCGCCTCCGCGCCCACCGGCAGGGCCGTGCTCTACCTGCACGGGTTCACCGACTACTTCTTCCAGACCCACCTGGCCGAGCACTTCGCCGCCCAGGGGATCGACTTCTACGGCCTGGACCTGCGCAAGTACGGCCGGTCGCTGCTGCCGCACCAGACCCGCGGGTTCGTGCGCAGCCTGACCGAGTACTTCCCGGAGATCGACGAGGCGGTCCGGATCATCCGGCAGGACGACGGGCACGACACGGTGGTGCTCAACGCCCACTCCACCGGCGGCCTCATCGCCGCCCTGTGGGCCGACCGGGTCCGCGGCCGGGGGCTCGTGCAGGGCCTGGTGCTCAACAGCCCCTTCTTCGACCTCAACGTCCCCGCCGGGCTCAGGATCGCCGCCGACCTCCTGCGCGGCCCGATGTCCCGGCTGCCCACGCGCGCCGTACTGCCCCTCGGGCTGTCCACGGCGTACGGCACCAGCCTGCACCGGGAGCACCACGGCGAGTGGGACTTCGACCTGGAGTGGAAGCCGATCGGCGGCTTCCCGGTGCACGCGGCCTGGCTGGCGGCCGTACGGCGGGCCCACCGGCGCCTGCAGGGCGGACTGCGGGTGGACGCGCCCGTGCTGGTGCTGTGCGCGGAGAAGGGCCTGCAGATCCGCGACTTCACCCCCGAGGCCCAGAGCGCCGACACCGTGCTCGACCCCGAGCACATCGCCCGCTGGTCGACCAAGGTCGGCGGGCACGTCACCTGCGTGCGGGTGCCCGGCGGCATGCACGACCTGGTGCTGTCGCCCGAGCCCGCGCGCAAGCAGGTCTTCGCCGAGATGGACCGCTGGCTGGCCTGCTATCTGTGAGACGGCCCGCCCGTGACAAGGGGGGCTGTGACGCCCGGACGGCGATCCCCGGGGAGCTCACCGGCTCACCGGGGAGCGAGGCGGAGGATCACCAGGGGAAGGCGAACAGGCCGTAGTAGGCCGCCGCCACCAGCAGCAGGCCGGTGCCGCCGAGCACCCCGGCGATCGCGACGTGCTGGGGGCGGCTGGGACGCCAGCCCTCGCGCAGCCCGGAGACGACGGCCGCGGTCGCCGTGACCTCCTGCAGGAGCATCAGCACCGCCAGGATCCGGATGACCAGCCAGCCGGCGAGCACCGCGGGCCAGGCCCCCGCCTGGTTCACCGAGAACAGCACCAGCAGGACGATGAAGGCCAGCACCGAGACCAGCAGCCCCAGCCCGGTCCAGGCCATCCGGCGGAAGCGGCGCCGGATCGGCGGCCACAGCCGGGCGTTGGCCGCGGCGGGCAGGTGGCGCCCGCGTATCCGCACCACCATGGCGGCCACCGGGCCGGCCACGTAGCCGACGGCGGCCAGGCAGAGTGTGAGCCCCAGCATCGCGCCCCCGGCGTACCACGGGGCGGTGGGAACGTCGCTGGCCTCGAAGCGCTGGACCGGGGTGGCGCCGGCGACGGGCACCGACGGCACGGCCGTGTCCGGCAGGCCCTTGACCCAGTTGGTCAGCGTCTCCAGATAGCCGGGCGCGAACGGCCCGCCGTGCAGGCGCATGCCGTGGTCGGCCCCGTCGAGATAGCGGATCGTGTAGGACCGGTTGCCGCCCTCGGCCAGAGCGCGGGTGAGCACCTGGCTGCTCTCCACGAACGGGATCGACGGGTCGCGCGTGCCGTACAGGGCCAGGACCGGCTGGCGCATCCCGCGCAGCGCGGGCACGCCGTCGTGGCGCAGGAAGTTCATGTCCACCGCGCCCATCGCCCGGATGAGCAGCTCGCGCACCCCGCTGGGCGCGTGCAGCCGGTCCAGCTGCTCGCCCAGCGCCCAGCTGACCTGCCGCATGGGGGAGACGTTCGGCGCGGAGACCAGCACGGTGAAGCCGACATCCTCACTCTTGGCGGCCGCGATCGGCGCCACCCAGCTGCCCTCGCTGACCCCCCACAGCCCGATGCGCTCCGGGTCGACGTCCGGGCGCTTCTTGAGCGCGGCCAGCACGCGCAGCGCGTCGTCGGCCAGCAGGCCGAAGTCGCGGTGGCGGAAGTCGTAGCCCACGGTCCGCTTGTCGTAGGTGAGCGTGACGATCCCGGCCGTGGCCAGCCATTCGGCCTGGGTGGTGAACTCGTCGCGCACCCCGGGGCCCGCCCCCTGGACGAATATCAGCGCGGGGTGCCTGCCCGGGGTGATCGGGGCGCGGATCGTCGCCCCCAGGGTGGTGCCCCTGGCCTCGACGGTGATGTTCTGCGTGCTGATCCCGTTGTTCCTGATGACGGACCTGGTCTCGTCGGCGGGCTGGGCCGGCAGCGTCTGGAAGGCCGGATCGGCCACCATCGGCGACGGGTCGAAGGGTGGGGGGAGGGTGTAACCCACCGTCGCGAGAGCCACCATGATCAAAGCAGCGGCCACGCTCATCGTGCCCCGGCCCACCCGCATGCCGATCCGCTCTCCGATCACCGCTCGACCATGCGATGGTCGCTTTTTCGACCCGTCTTTCCCAAATTTCGCTGTAGATCTTCAAGACTACTCGTCGCAGGGGTTTTCCGGCGTTCCGGGGCGGTCCGGCGAGATCGGTGTGGTGAGAGTGGCGCCATATGTCGCTGAGGACTGTTAGCTTCAGGCGACATGCGCCTGCTGCACACATCGGACTGGCATCTGGGCCGGTCCTTCCACCGGGAGAGCCTGCTGCCCGCGCAGGGGGCCTTCGTCGACCACCTGATCGAGACGGTCAGGGCCGAGCGCGTCGACGTGGTCGTCGTCTCCGGTGACGTCTACGACCGGGCGCTGCCGTCGGTCGACGCGGTGGAGCTGTGCAACCAGGCCCTGCGACGGCTGGTCGCCGAGGGGGTGCGCACCGTCCTGATCAGCGGGAACCACGACTCCGCCCGCAGGCTCGGCTTCGGGGCCGACCTGATCGACGCCTCCGGGGTCCACCTGCGCACCGACCCCGCCCGGGTCGGCGAGCCCGTGATGATCGACGACCCGGCGGGGGGCGGGCAGGTGGCCTTCTACGGCATCCCCTACCTGGAGCCCGAGCTGGTCCGCGGCCCCTGGGAGCTGCCCGAGCGCACCCACACCGCCGCGATCGGGCACGCCATGTCGCTGATCCGGGCTGACGCGGCCTCGCGCGGCACGCGCTCGGTGGTGCTGGCCCACGCGTTCGTCACCGGCGGGCAGGCCAGCGACAGCGAGCGCGACATCAGCGTCGGCGGCGTCGCCCACGTCCCGGTCGGTGTCTTCGACGGCGCCGACTACGCCGCCCTGGGCCACCTGCACGGCCGCCAGCGGATGACCGAGAGCGTGCGCTACTCCGGCTCCCCGATCGCCTACTCCTTCTCCGAGCTCGGCCAGGTGAAGGGCTCCTGGCTGGTGGACCTCGGGCCGGACGGGTTCGCCGGCGCCGAGTTCGTCGAGGCCCCCGTGCCCCGGCGGCTGGGACGGCTGTCCGGCCGCCTGGAGGACCTGCTGACCGCCGAGGAGCACGCCGACCACGAAGACCGCTGGCTCCAGGTGGTGCTGACCGACCCGGTGCGCCCCAAGGGGGCGATGGAGCGCCTGCGGACCCGCTTCCCGCACACGCTCACCCTCTCCTTCGAGCCCGAGGGCGGCGTCCGGGAGCAGGTGACACGCGCCCGTACGGCGGGGCGGCCCGAGATCGAGGTGGCGCTCGACTTCGTCAGGGAGGTCCGCGGAGAGGCGGCCGACGCCGAGGAGACCCTGCTGCTGCAGCAGGCCGTGGAGGCCTGCCGTACGAAGGAGACGATGGCGTAGATGCGCCCGCACCGGCTGCAGATCACCGCGTTCGGCTCGTTCCCCGGCGAGGAGGAGGTCGACTTCGAGGCGCTGTCCGAGGCGGGGCTGTTCCTGATCCACGGCCCCACCGGCGCGGGCAAGACGACCGTGCTGGACGCCCTGTGCTACGCCCTGTACGGCCAGGTGCCCGGCCAGCGCAACAGCGCCAGGAACCTGCGCTGCGACCACGCCCCGCCCGGACGGGGCCCGCGCGTGGTCCTGGAGGTGACCATCCGGGGCCGGCGCTTCCGCATCACCCGCTCACCCGCCTGGCAGCGGCCCAAGCAGCGCGGCACCGGTACCACCCTGGAGCAGACCAAGGTCATCGTCGAGGAGCTGCTGTCCTCGGGCGAGTGGATGGGGCTGACCACCCGCGTCGACGAGGCCGGCGATCTGATCAGCGGCCTGCTCGGCATGAACGCCGCGCAGTTCTGCCAGGTCGCCATGTTGCCCCAGGGCGACTTCGCCCGTTTCCTGCGCGCCGACGGCGAGGAACGCCGCAAGGTCCTGGAGCGCCTGTTCTCCGTCAAGATCTACGCCGCGGCCGAGTCGTGGCTCGCCGAGCGCCGCACCGAGGCCTTCCGCGACCAGCAGGCGCTGCGCCGCGAGGTCGACGCCGCCCTCAACCGCATCGAGGAGGCCGCCGGTCCCGATCTCCTGGACGCCCTGGTCCCCGCCGCCGAACCGGCGCCCCCGCTTGAGCAGGACACCCCGCCGTGGGAGGACGCCCTGCCGGGAACGGGCGCGGGCGGACCGGGGAGGGCGCCCACGGCCGAGGACTCCGGGAACGGGGGATCGGCGGCGCGCTCCGGGGACGGCGGACCGGGAGCGGTGTCCGTGGCCGGGGACGGTGGCCCGGGGGTGGCATCGCCGGCCGGGGACGGCGGATCGGCTGTGCCGTCGGGGCCGTCGGGGGCGTCCTCTTCGGGAGACGGCGGGCCGGGAGTGCTTCCCCCGTCCGGGGACGGCCGGGCCGGGGTCCCCCTCTCGCCGCAGGACGACCCGCTGGGCTGGGCGGACGAGCTGGTACGGCTGGCCGCCGAGGAGGCCGACGCGGTGGCCCGGGGCGGGGCCGAGGGCGAGGCGGCCGCGCTGGAGGCCCGCAGGCGTCTGGAGGACGGCGTCGCCCTGGCCGACCGCCGGCGCCGGTACGCCGAGGCCCTGACCCGGAGCCGGATCCTCGACGAGAGGGCCGAGGAACGGGCCGACCTGGAGGCGATCCTCGCCGAGGCGGCCCGGGCCGACCGGGTGCTGCCCCTGGTCCAGGAGGCCGAACAGCGAGCCGAGGCGGCGGCCAAGGCCCGCAACCTCGCCGCCGACGCCCTCGCCCGCGCCCTCCCCCTGGCCCACACCGAGGGCGTCGTCCGTTCCCTGACCGCCGGGCTCTCCCCGGAGGAGGCCGAGGGGGTCGTCCGTCTCCTGGCCGGTGGACTCCCGTCGCAGGGTGGCGGAGGCGTCGTCCGTTCCCTGACCGGCGGGCTCTCTCCGCGGGACGGTGTGCTCTCCCTGGTCGAGGCCTTCCCGCCGGGGGAGAACGGCGACGGCGCGATCCTCCTGGCGGACGTCGCCGACGCCGCCCGCCTGGCGTCGCTGGAGCGCGACCGGCTGGAGGAGATCGCCCGGCTCGGTGAGCTGCGGGCCGAGGAGGCGCGGCTGGCCGTGCTCCTGCGCGATCGCGGGCACGAGCAGCGGGAGATCGTCCGGCTGGCCGATGAGCAGACCGCGGTCGACGCCCGCCTGGAGGAGCTGCCGGGCCTGCGGGAGCAGGCGGAGTCCCGCCTCACCGCCGCCCGCCTGGACGCCGCCCGGCTGCCCGCGGCCGAGGCGGCCAGGGACGCCGCCGCCGCCCGCCTGCGGGCGGTCGAGGAGCGCGACCGGCTCGCCGCGGCCCTGGAGGCCGCCCGGCGTGAGCTGGCGGCCGCGCTGTCCGCCCTGCCGGTGCCCGCAGGGGCCGTCGGCCTCGACCCGGCGCGGGGCCTCACGCCGCAGACACCCGGCCTCCGGGAGCTGCTCGGCGCCTGGGAACGCGACCGCCGCGACGCCCTCGCCGGGCTGGAGGGGCTGCGGGCCGAGGAGGCGCGGCTGGCGGAACTGGAGGCCGAGCTCGCCGCCCTCGACGAGGCCCTGCGGGAGCTGGCCGGTCAGGAGGCGGAGCTCGCCGGGGTCCGGAGCGAGTTGCCCGCCGTTCTCGCCGGCGCGTCGGCGCGGCTGGCCGCCGCCAGGGCCGAGGCCGCCGGGATCCCGCAGGCCCGGGCGGCGGCCGACGCCGCGGCCGCCACGCTGGAGGCGGCCCGGCGCCGCGACGCGCTGCGCACCGCCTGCGAAACGGCGCGGATCTCCCGGGCCGGGGCCGTCGACCACGCCCAGGAGCTCCGCGACCGGCTGCAGGGCCTGCGGCAGGCCCGCATCGACGGGATGGCGGCCGAACTCGCCGCCAAGCTCGTCCCCGGCGAGCCCTGTACGGTCTGCGGCTCGCCCGACCACCCCGCCCCGGCCGCACCGGCCGCCCAGGCCCCCACCGCCGACGACGAAGGCGCCGCGCAGCTCGCCTACGACGCGGCGCTGGAGCGCCGCCAGGCCGCGGAGAACGAGGTCGCCGCCCTCACCTCGCAGCTCGACGAGGCCCTGGGGGTGGCGGGGGAGCTGACCGTCGCGGAGGCCGAGGACGCGGTCGCCGGAGCCGGCCGGGACCTGGCCGCCCTGGTCGCCGCCGCGGAGGCCGAGCCCGGGCTGGCCGCCGAGGTGGAACGCCTCACCTCCGAACTGGAGGCGGTGACGGCGCGCGCCGGAGAGATCGCCCGCGATCTGGCCGAGGGACACGCCCGCAGGAACGGCGCCCACGCCGAGCAGGTCCGGCTGACGGCCCGCCTCGACGCGGCCCGGGACGGCGACGCCACCGTCCAGGCCCGCCGCGACCGGCTCACCGCCGAGGCCGGCGGCCTCGCGGCCGCCCTGGCCGCCGCCCTGCGCACCGAGGAGATCGCCGCCCGGCACCAGGAGGCCGCCACCCGCCACGGCATCGACCGCGACACCTTCGGCATCCGGCAGGACGGCCCGGCCGGCGGCCACGCCGCCGCGGACAACCCCGACGGCGCCGAGGGCAGGGTCGGCGGCCACCTCACCGCCGAGGGCGCGATGGC
This sequence comes from Paraplanobispora takensis, assembly GCF_016863195.1. Lineage (GTDB taxonomy): Bacteria > Actinomycetota > Actinomycetes > Streptosporangiales > Streptosporangiaceae > Planobispora > Planobispora takensis. The sequence continues at coordinate 55,952 of NZ_BOOK01000007.1, forward strand.
GCCCGATGAGGCTGAGGGCGCGATGGCGCCCGATGAGGCTGAGGGCGGAGCCGGTGGCCACCTCGCCGCCGACGATGCGATGGCGTCCGGCGGGGCCGGTGGCCACGGCGTCCTGGCCGCTGTGGAGCAGGCGGGGGGTGCCGGTCACACGGAGCCCGGCCCGCTCACCGTCGGGCGCGCCGTACAGGACCTCCGGGAGGCGGAGCGCCTCGTGGAGATCCTGCGGGAGTCGGCCGGGACCGTGGCCGCACTCATGGCGGAGGCCGAGAGCGTCAGGGCGGAGCTCGGGCGGGAGCAGGAGCGGTCCCGGGCGCTCGCGGTCGGGCTGTCCGCGCGCCGGGCGAATCTGGAGGCCCTCACCGCCGACGCGGACCGGTTGTCCGCGCGCCTGGACGAGGCGCGGGGGGAGGATCCGACGCTCGCCGCCCGGCTGGAACGGCTGACCGACGAGGCCGAGCTGCTCAAGGAGGCCCTCGAGGCCACCAGGGAGGAGAGGTCCACCGCGGCCGAGCTGGAGACGGCCCGGGCCCGGGCCGTGGCCGCGGTCACCGAGGCCGGGTTCCTGGGGCTCGACGACGCCCGGGCGGCGGTCCGCCCGGCCGCCGAGCAGGCGGACAAGGCCGGACGGCTGCGCGACCTCGACCGGGAGCGCGCCGCCGTCGACGCCCAGCTGGCCGACCCCGAGCTGATCGGCGCCGCCGCCGAGCCCGAACCCGACCTGGAGACGCTGAAGCGGGCCAGGGACGCGGCCGACGCCGCCCACGCCGGTGTGATCTCCGCCCGCGACCGGGCCGAGGCCCGCCGGGCCAGGCTGGTCACGCTCCGCGCCGAGCTGGCCGACTGCCTGGACCGCTGGCGGCCCGCCGCCGAACGGCACCGCCTGGCCGACCGGCTCGCCGCGCTGACCGGCGGCAACTCCACCGACAACCGGTGGAACATGCGGCTGTCGTCCTACGTCCTGGGTGAGCGGCTCCGGCAGGTGGTCGCCTCGGCCAACGAGCGGCTGGACCACATGTCGGGAGGGCGCTATCTCCTCGACCACGACCTCAGACGCTCGGCGGGCGACAGGAGCAGGTCGGGCGGCGGTCTCGGACTGCGCATCCTCGACGGCTGGACCGGCGTGGACCGCGACCCCGCGACGCTGTCCGGCGGGGAGAGCTTCATAACGTCGCTGGCGCTGGCCCTCGGCCTGGCCGACGTGGTCACCGCGGAGGCCGGGGGAGCGGAGCTCGGCACCCTCTTCGTCGACGAGGGCTTCGGCACCCTCGACGAGGACACCCTCGACGGCGTCCTCGACATCCTGGACGGCCTGCGCGACGGCGGCCGGGCCGTCGGCATCGTCAGCCACGTCGGCGAGCTGCGCACCCGCGTCCCCGCCCAGCTGCGGATCCGCAAGGACCGTCACGGCTCGACCATCCACCAGTGATCCGGCCGTCCACCGGCGGGACGCCCGCCGGCCGCCCCGGGCCGCCGGCGGCGCCCGCGCGGAGGCCGCGGCCCGCGGTGACGGCTCCGATGAGACTCCAACCGTACTGACAGTAAGCGATGTCACAGCTACGCTAAGGAGTGGCTGATGCCCGCCGATGGAGCGGCATGGACAGTTCGCGGGTTTGGCGCGCCTATCTCCTCGGCGGCATGGTCGTCGTGGCGATCTACCTGGCGATGCCGTACGGCATCGGCCGTGATCTGACATACGTCGCCATCGGCATGTCCAGCGCCACGGCCGCGTTCGTGGCGGCCGCCCGATCCCGCGGCGGGGTCCGCATGCTCTGGGCGCTCATGGCGGCCGGGCAGCTCGCCGCGGCCGTGGGCGACGCCATGTGGGTCTACTACGAGCACGTCGCCGAGGTCGACCCCTTCCCGTCACCGGCCGACGCCTTCTATCTGCTGCAGTATCCGCTCGTCGCCGGCGCCCTGCTCATGCTCGCCCGGCACCACCGCTCGCCCGAGAACCGGGAGGCCCTGCTCGACAGCGCCATCCTCACGGTCGGCCTGGTCCTGCCCTACTGGGTGCTCGTGATCGGCCCGAACCTCGGCGGATACGAGTCCCCTCTGGAACAGCTGATCACGCTGGGCTATCCGTTCAGCGACGTGCTGCTGCTGGCCGGGCTCGTGCTGGTGCTGGCGACCTCCCGCGCGCGGACCGCCGCCGGGCGCATGGTCATCGCCGCCATGATCCTGGTCATGGCCGGAGACATGATCTTCGTCCTGACCGGGGACGCGATCGTCTACGGCATGCCGATCTCACTGGCGCCGTTCCTGCTGTCCTACGTGATCTGGGGCGCCGCCGCGCTGCACCCCTCGGCCCGGGACCTGCTGCGCCCCACCTCCGACACGCCGCCCGCCTTCACCACCGGCCGCCTGCTCACGCTGACCGCCGTGGTCCTGCTCGCCCCCGGCACCCTGATCGTGCAGCTCGCCTTCGGCTTCGAGCTCAGCGCCTGGCCGGTCGCGATCACCTCCGCGGTGCTGTTCGTCCTGGTCGTGGCCCGCATGGCCGTCATGTTGCGCCGCCTGCAGCACCAGGCCCGCCGCCTGGACGAGATCGCCCGCACCGACATGCTCACCGGCCTGCCCAACCGCCGCACCCTGGACGCCCAGCTGGTCCGCGACTACGAACGCACCGCCCACGAGGACGTCCCGCTGACGCTGGCCATGCTCGACCTGGACCACTTCAAGCGCTTCAACGACACCTACGGCCACCAGGGCGGCGACCAGCTGCTGGCCGGGGCCGCCAGGGCCTGGAGCCTGCTGCTGAGCTCGGCCGACATGCTGGCCCGCTACGGCGGTGAGGAGTTCGTGCTGCTGATGCCCGGCCGCGATCTGGCGGCCGCCGAGCATCTGCTGCAGGCTCTGCGCCTGGTCACCCCGCACGAGCAGACCTTCTCGGCCGGTCTCGCGCTGTGGGACGGCCGGGAGACCCCCTTGCGGCTGCTGCGCCGCGCCGACACCGCGCTGTACGCCGCCAAGACCGCCGGACGCGACCGCGTCGTGCGGGCGGACCCGCCGTCCGAGACCGAGGGCCCGTCCCTGGAGCCCTCGGCGTTCGCGGGAGGATAGCCCCGCCCGGGGACAGGCGGGCTATCGGATCACCGCGGAGGCGAGGGCGCGTACGCGATCGGCGTGGGCGTCGTGGCCGATGATCACCGGCGGCTCGTTGTACGGCATGGCGTCGGAGGAGCGGCGCAGTTTGATGTACTGGCCGCAGGCGTCCACCGCGTAGGGCTCCATGTCGTCCTGCAGGGCGCCGATCACCGTGATGCCGTAGGTCTCGCCGATCCGGCGGAACAGCGCCACCGCCTCGCGCCGGTGCTCCTTGCCGAGGTTGCGGCCCAGCTCGTCCAGGACCAGGCACAGATGCCCGCCGCCGGAGGAGGCGATCGCCGCCGCGCAGACCAGCTTCACCGCCTTCTCGTCCATCAGCGCCGTGTTGGCCCGCCGGTTGTAGGGCACGAACCCCTGGCCCTCGCCCCGGCGCCACTTCGGCGTGACCCGCCAGGCCCAGCGCTGCTCGGGGTCGGCGGGCGCGGCCGGGACGGGGAACTCCAGCGTCGCGCCGTACCCGCCGTAGGAGGTGTCCAGCCGGTCGAACTCCTCGGCCACCCGGGTCAGCCGCGCCTTGATCGCCGCGGTCAGCGCCGCGCGGTGGACGGCGGTGGACTGCGCGGCCTCCTCCGCGCCCCGGGCGGCGGCGGTCAGGTCGCGCTGCCGGGTGGCGAGCTGGGTCTCGATCTGGCGGCGCTGGTGGCGTTCGTATTCCTCCTGGCCGCGCAGGTAGGACGAGAGCGCGGCGCACACGCCGGGGAAGGTGGCCTGCTCGCGCGCGGTCCGGCCGGCACCGGGCTCGGTCCGCTCCCGCAGCAGGAAGCGCAGCTCCTCCGGCATCTCCTCGTCCTGGCCGGGGAAGGTGTCGCGCAGCGCCTCGTCCAGGCGGCGCTCGGCCGCCCGCCACCACTCCTCGGCGGTCAGCGGGAGCTCGTGCTCGGGCAGCGCCTCCAGCCACTCCACCGCCCCCGCGGCGGTGCCGCCCCAGTCGCGGGCCAGCGCCTCCAGCCCCAGCCTCTCGCGGTCGGCGGCGACCGCGGCCGCCCGCTCACGGGCCTGGTCGCGCTCGCCCTCGTGGCGGGCCCGGCGGCCCTCCAGGCGTTCGATCTCCATGTTCCTGGTCCGGGCGCGGAAGTCCAGCGCACCGGCCTCCCGCTCGGCCTCGTCGACCTGGGGCGCGACCTCGGTCAGCGCCTCGGTCAGCTCGGTCAGCCGGGTGCGCAGCCCGGCCAGCCGCCGCTCCAGGCCGTCCAGCTCCACAGCCGCCCGGGCGCCCTCCAGCCGCCGCCCGGCGTCGGCCACCCCGTCCTCGGCGGCCCGTACGGCGCCCGCCGCCGCCTCCTGCACGTCACGCGCCCGGTGCAGCCGCAGCTCCGCGGCCTTGATCCGGGCCTCTCTGCCGGTGGCCACCGCCTCGAACGACCCCACCACGGTGACCCCCGCGGCGCTGACCAGCACCGACCCGGGCAGCCCCGCCAGGGCGCGGCCCGCCGCCTCCAGGTCGCCGGCGTCCACGATGACGGCGTGCTCGTGCGGCCACCCGCGGCCCCCGGTGACGCCGGGCCCGGACGCCTCGTCGTCGCGGGCGTGCTCGGCCACGTCGATCGCGTCCAGCAGGCCCGTCGCGCCGACGCCCGCCTCGCCGAGGGCCTTGAGCTGGGCGGCGGCCGGGCCGCCCTCGGCGTCGTCGAGCGCCGCCCGGGCGTCGCCGGCCTCGCGGTCGGCCACGCCCAGGGCCTTCAGCGCCTCGTTGAGCCGGGCCCTCGCCTGCGCCAGCTCGCCCTCGGCGGCCGGCACGTCGCGGCCGTCGGCCAGGCGCCGCCGCTCCTGCAGGGCGGGGATCCGGGCGCGCAGCTCGTCGGCGGAGTTCTCCGCCACGGCCCGGTCGGCCTCGAGCCTGGCGGCACGGGCCTGCAGACCGGCCAGCTCGGCGCGGGCCGCGGCCAGGGCACGGTCGAGCGTGTCCTCCTTCAGCGTGGCGATCTCCGCGCGGACCTCCCGGATCGCCTCCGCCGCGCGCTCGCCCGCCTCCTCGAACCGCTCCAGCTCGGCGGCCAGCGCCTCGTCCCGCCGCGCCGCGTCGGCGAGCCTGCGCGCCAGCCGTCCCCGCCAGCAGCGCAGCGCGTCCGCCAGACCGACCCTGGCCCGGTCGCGCCGGTCGAAGGTCTCCAGCAGCGCCCGCGACTCGCCTTCGAACTCCTTGAGCAGCTCCATGGCCCGCTCGGCCCGGACCCGCTTGGCGTGCTCGTCGCGCCGGGCCTCGCGCTCCTGGTCGAGCTCGGAGTCCAGACCGGTCAGCGCGGCGATCGCCTCGAAGACCCGCTCGGGGGAGATCTCGTTGAGGGGCTGGGAGAGCAGGTTGGTGGCGACCTTGCTCCGCACCGAGGTGGACAGGAACGACACGCACCGCACGCGGTCGCCGTACAGGAAGCGCGTCAGGTCGCGCGCGACCACGTCGCGCCGCCCGGCCGAGCGCGGCAGGGTCGCCCAGATCTCGTCGGCCCGCGCCACCCGCTCCGCCTCGGAGGGGGCGACGGCCATGCGCACCCCCCGCGTCCAGCGGATCTCCAGGTGCGGCGCCTCCTGGTTGACGCGCAGCCACACGGTCACCGCGTCGTCCATCGTGCCGGGCTCGGAGAAGACGCCCACGATGTAGCCGTGGGCCGCGCTGGCCCAGGACTTCCCCCCGGCTCCGGCCGCGAGCTCGGCGTTGAACAGCAGCTCGGCGACCGCCTTGGCGCCGGAGGCGAAGCGCCACTGCTCGTCGCCGAGCAGCGCCGTGATCATCGCGATGAACGACGACTTGCCCGCGCCGTTGGAGTCCTTCGGCCCGGCCCCGGCCACCACGATCAGCGTGCCCGGCACGATCGGCACCGGGTGGGTGGACAGCCGGGAGATGTTGACGGCCTGCACGGCGACCAGGACACGGTCGCCGACGACGTTCTCACTCGGCGCGCCCGCTCCGGAGTCCACCGCCACGAGACTCTCCTGAGCGGCCTCTCCGGCGTTCTTCCGTCCGGCGGCTTTCGCGGCCTGCTCCGGCTGCTCGGTCAACCCCGTCGTTCCTTCCCTGCGTGCGATCTTCGTATCGGCCTTCGTGCCGGCTCCGCCCGGCGTGGTCCCCGGGTGCACCGCGCTCACCGGCGCCTGGCCCGTACGGCCGCCGCCAGCGGAGTGTGCGGGCCCGCGGCGAGGATCAGCTCCTCCTGCAGGCGGCGCCGGGCCGGGCCGGTCAGCCGGTGGAACTGCGGGCCGGGCACGTAGCCGCCGGCCTCCTCACCGGCCTTCACCTGGGTCACCAGGCCGGCGTGGCGCAGGGCCCGCAGCGCGGCCTCCAGCTCGCCGATCGGCAGCATGGTGTGCCGCCGCAGCTCCTCCGCCTGGACGGGGAACGGCGACAGCCAGCTGTCGGCGGGCAGCAGGCCCTCGGCCCGGGGGATCGCCACCGAGTGGATCAGCACCAGCACCAGGACGGCGCGCTGGGCCTCGTCCGGGAGCGCGCCCGCCTCGGCCGCCGCACCGTCGGCGTAACCGGAGGTCCACCGCTCGCGGTCCTGGATCAGGACCCGGCCCCGGCGCTCCAGCATCTCCGCCAGCACCCGGCGCGGAGCCGGATCGCGCAGCGCGGGGAAGCGGGCCTCGTGCACCGGCTCGGCCGCGTGCTCCACCGCCATGAACGCGGCGACGATCTCCGCCCGGCGGCGCTCGTCGAAGGGGCCGAGCAGGTCCTCGTCCACGCCGCCGGGCGGTGTGACGCTCGCCGAGCCCCCGTCCGGCCCGGCGGCGGGCAGCACGTCGAGACCGGCCGCCTCCTGGCCGGGGGCGGGCAGGCGGCGCACCAGCTCCCGCAGCTGCGCGTGCGACTCCTCCGGCCAGCAGGCGCACCGGGGGCCGAGCCGTACGAGGCCGTCGGCCACCACCAGCCAGGCCGAGTCGTGCAGGCGGCGCAGCGCGCCGATCGCCCAGTTGCGCATGAGGTCGTCACCACGGCCGATCAGCGCCCGGTAGGCCGCCAGCACCTCGTCGACCGGCGCGGGCACGCCCGGCCAGGGACCGGCGGCCAGGTCGCTCCAGCAGCACTTCAGCGCCGCGGCCAGCACCCGCCGGGTCTCCCCGGACCGTTCCACGGCCACCGGGGCGACCTGGTATTCCTCCAGGAGCGAGGGGGTCGCCCCGTCGGGCCAGGCGGGCAGCGCCAGGCCGGTGCCGTCGCCGTGCTCCAGCCGGATCATCCCGTGCGGGACGGGCTCACCGGCCCCCAGCGGCAGCGGGCCGGTCGCCCGGGCGCGGGCGTGCGCGAGATCAGGCGTCATTGCCGGTCCTCTCCAGCACGCCGTGCGAGAGCCAGGCGGGCTCGGCGCCGGGGGCGGCGGTGAGCCCGTCGGACCAGCGCAGGCGGTAGGGCGACTCGGAGCGCAGGTCGATCGAGACGAGGTCGGCCAGCAGCCGGCGGGCGGAGACCCACTCGCCGTCGGCGGTCAGCAGCTCCTCCAGCCGCGCCGAGGAGCGCCCGCCGAGCGCGCTCTCGGCCACCGAGGCCAGCCGGTCGAGCCCGGCCGGGCCCGCGTCGTGGGAATCGGCGGGACCGGGGTCGGGCAGCGCCGAACGCGGGGGAGTGGGCTGCGCGGGCGCGGGCCGCGGGCTCTCGTCGACGGCCCTGACGATCGCCGCCGGGTCGTGCCAGGGGGCCGGGGCGTCGAAGACGAAGCCGTCGAGCACCGCGGCCAGTCGCTCCTTGCTGGCGGTCTGGGCGAAGGTCCGCCAGGTCTCGGCGGGCAGCAGGGTGAGGTTCCTCGTGGTGCCCGCGGAGTCGGCCAGCCGTCCGGCGGCGCGCCGGGAGGCGTCGCTGTAGGAGTAGATCGCGGCGCGCAGCTCGGTGCAGGTGCGGTCGAGGTCGGGCCAGCGGTTCAGGATCGTGCCGTGCAGGCTCTGCGCCCGGCGGGCGATCTCCTCGGTGCCCCAGAGCTTGGGGGCCTGCTCGCGCAACTCCTCGATGGTGCCGCCGGTCAGCGTGATCAGCTCCAGCGCCCAGAGCCGGAACGCCCGCGCCAGGTTCTGCGCGCTGGCGCGCGCCTCCTCCATGGTCGTGCGGGGGTCGGCGACGTTGAGATCCTCCAGCGCCAGCAGCCGGTGCATCTCGGACTGGCCGCCGTCGTCCATCATGCGCCGGATGAACATCAGCCCCACCACGCTGGTGAACGACGCCCGGTAGCGCAGCTGGTTGGGCTTGGGGAAGACCTCGCGGATCGCGCCCAGGCCGCGCAGCACGCGCAGGCGGTTCTCGAACAGCTCCACCGGGTGCGCCCGGCAGGCGTGCCGCATCTGCTCGTGGGTCAGCCACTCCTCGCCGGCCTCGGCGAAGGCGGCGAACAGGGTCTCGGCGATGTCGACCAGCACGGGGTCGTCCACGACCGCGCCGCTGTCGCGCGCGAGCGCGGCGAACATCCGGCGGTAGGTCGCGAGCACGGCCTCCTCGCCCAGGGCGGAGTCCAGCGTGATCTCGTGGTTCGTCTCTGGCACGCGGTATACCGTACGGCCTGCGCCCGACAATCCCGTCCCCGATCCGCCCGGGGCGATCGATCCGGGCGGCCCGGCGCGGGCCGTACGGAAAAGACCTGCTCGGAAGGGGGCCGCTCAGAAGAGGCCGGTCAGCGCAGGCAGCGGGACCAGCAGGTAGGCGCCGCCCGCCAGGGAGGCGGCCGCGACGAACAGGAACAGCACCACCCAGGCCCCGGCGGGCAGGAAGGTCAGCCGGGCGAGCTGGTCGGCGTCGGAGTCGGGCACCCGGCCGTGCCTGCGCTTGCGCCGCAGCTCCAGGATCGGCCGGACCCCGCCGAACAGCAGGAACCAGACGGCCAGATAGGCGATGATCGCGTCGACCTCCGGCGGCGCGTACCAGGTGAGCGCCGCGATCGCCCCGCCGGTGACCAGCAGGCTCACCACCCCGAACAGGTTGCGGATCATCAGCAGCATGGCGACCAGCAGCACGATCACGACCGTGATGAGGACGGCGATGTGCCCGGAGGCGGTCAGCCACGCGCCGCCCAGCCCCAGCAGCGACGGCGCGACGTATCCCGCGGCGGCCGTCAGGATCATGCCGGGGCCGGTGGGCCTGCCCCGGGTCAGGGTGACGCCGGAGGTGTCGGAGTGCAGCCGGATGCCCTGGAGCTTGCGCCGGGTCAGCAGCGCCATCAGCGCGTGCCCGCCCTCGTGCGCGATGGTGATCAGCCCCCGGGAGAGCTGCCAGGAGGTGGACCACGCCACGACGGCCAGTGCCGCCACGGCGGACAGCAGCACGACCCATGCGGGCGGCCCGGGCTGGGCCGTGGTAAGGGTCACCCAGACGTCGGTCAACGATCAGCTCTCCTCACGGGCGTTTCGGAACGGCGCAGCAAAGCGTCCCATGACATCGAGTCTGGTGGCGACAGGCGGGGAATGGTGGATAGCTGCCGGGATTATCTCGAGATCGCACCTGATAGATGGTGAAAACCGGTGATCCGGGGCAGGAGCGCCGGGCGGGGCCGCCGTCGCCGGGCGGGCCCGGCAGACCGGACGAGGAGGCGGACGTGGCGGATCGTCGGGTGCAGGACATGCGCGCCCTGGTACGAGGCCGTTCCCGGGGCGGGCTCGACTCCCCGGAGCGGTCGATGGACCCCCGCTCGGGGGAGGGCGAGCCGATCTCCTCGCGCTCGCGTGTCATCGACAGCGCGATCTACGCGGGCGGGCGGCGGGCGGCCACCCCCGCCTCGCTGCCCGAGGCCTTCGAGATCCTGAAGGACACCCCGGGCGGCATGGCCTGGATCGGCTTCTACCGGCCGGAGGGCTCGGTGATCTGCAACGTCGCCGAGGAGTTCGACCTGCACGAGCTGGCCGTCGAGGACGCCATCGTGGCCCACCAGCGGCCCAAGGCCGACCGTTACGACGACACGCTGTTCGTGGTGCTGCGCCCGGCCCGGTATCTCGACGACGTCGAGGAGGTCGACTTCGGCGAGCTGCACGTCTTCGTCGGCCCCAACTTCGTGATCACCGTACGGCACAGCGAGAGCCCGGACCTGTCACAGGTCCGCCGCCGGATGGAGGACGACCCCGAACTGCTGGCCCAGGGTCCGCAGGCGGTGCTGTACGCCATCCTGGACGCCGTCGTGGACGGCTACGCCCCGGTCGTCGCCGGTCTGCAGAACGACATCGACGAGATCGAGGTGGAGGTCTTCGGCAACGAGCCCGGCGTCTCCCGCCGGATCTACGAGCTGTCGCGCGAGGTGATCGAGTTCCAGCGGGCGACCAGGCCGCTGCTCGCCATGATCGACGGTTTCGTCGCGGGCGCCGAGAAGTACGGCCTGACCGAGGACCTGCAGACCTACCTGCGCGATGTGGCCGACCACGCGATCACCGTGGTGGAACGCGTCGGCGGGTTCCGGCAGATGCTCCACGACATCCTCGTGGTCAACTCGACCATGGTCGCCCAGGCCCAGAACGAGCACATGACCAACCTCACCGAGGCCAGCAACGCCCAGAACGAGGAGGTCAAGAAGATCTCCGCCTGGGCCGCCATCCTGTTCGCGCCGACACTGGTCGGCACGGTCTACGGGATGAACTTCGACGTCATGCCCGAGACCCACTGGGCCTGGGGCTATCCGTTCGCCGTCCTGCTGATGGCGGTCGTCTGCGTCACCCTCTATCTGGTCTTCAAACGCCGCGACTGGCTTTAGAGGGGGCGGCTCAGCCCAGGAGCTTGCGGGCGGCCTCTTCGATCTCGCCCTCGCACAGCAGCACGTGCCTGGCCGCGTCACCCAGCGGGATGAAGCTGTCGGAGGAGGTCACCCGGGCGATCCTGCCGGTGAAACCGGCGTCCAGCAGCTCGGTGACGATCCCCTCGGAGACGCCGCCGGTGCGGCGGGTCTCGTCGGCGATCAGCACCTTGCCGGTCAGCTCCGCCGCCCGCAGCAGGTCGTCCACCGGCAGCGGGGACAGCCAGCGCAGGTCGAGGACCCGGCAGCTGTGGCCCTCGGCGGTCAGCCTGACCGCCGCGCGCAGGCTCATCCGCAGGCCGTTGCCGAAGGTCACGATGGTCAGGTCGCGGCCGTCGCCGTAGCTGCGGGCGCGGCCGACCGGGACGTGGGTCTCCGCCCAGCGGGAGGAGGGGGCGTACGGCGCCAGCCAGCCGTTGTCGCCGTCGTCGAACATGTCGCGGGTGTTGTACAGCGCGATCGGTTCCAGGAACAGGCAGACGCTGCCGTCGGTGCGTGCGGCGGCGATGCAGGTGCGCAGCATCGCGGCGGCGTCGTCGGGCCGGGCCGGGGAGGCGATGATCAGGCCGGGGATGTCGCGCAGCGCGGCGATGGAGTCGTCGTTGTGGAAGTGGCCCCCGAAGCCCTTCTGGTAGGCGTAGGAGGGGACGCGCACGACCATCGGGTTGCGGTAGGCGCCGCGGGAGAAGAACGACAGGGTGGCCGCCTCGCCGCGGATCTGGTCCAGGGCGTTGTGCAGGTAGGCGAGATACTGGATCTCGGCGATCGGCAGCAGGCCCGACACGCCCGTGCCGAGTGCCAGGCCCAGGACGGTCTGCTCGTCCAGCAGCGTGTCGAACACCCGGCCGGCGCCGAAACGCTTCTGCAGGCCGCGGGTGACGCCGTAGACGCCCCCCTTGCGCGCCACGTCCTCGCCGAAGACCATCGCCTCGGGGTGGGAGGCCAGCGTGTCGGCCAGCGTCCGGTTGATCGCCTGGGCGAGGGTCAGCGGGCCCTCCTGCTCGGGCAGCCTGCCGCCGAAGGCCCTCTCCCGGTCCGGCGAGGCCACCGCCGAGGTCCGGGCGACTGCCTCGGGGGTGCGCGGGGCCAGCGGCTCCACGATGTCGGCGGCGGAGGTCAGGCGCGGGCGCCGGGAGCTCTCCATGGCCATCTTGAACAGGTGCTCGCGGGTCGTCTCGTACAGGGAGATCAGCCCGTCGGGCGTGGCCAGGCCGGCCTCGACGAGCAGCCTGGCGGTGGCGACCAGGGGGTCGCGCCCGATGTCGGCGTTGATCTCCCGCCTGGTCCGGTAGGACAGCTCCACGTCGGAGCCCGCGTGGCCCATCAGCCGGACCGTGCGCAGGTGCAGGAGGGCGGGGGAGCGGTGGGCGCGGACGTGGTCGGCGGCGGCCCGCGCCACGTCGTGGGCGTCGGCCAGGTCGCAGCCGTCGGCCGGGAAGTACTCCAGCAGGGGGTGGCGGGCGGCCTCCACCCAGCCGTTCGGGGTGCGCACGCTGATGCCCAGCCCGTTGTCCTCGCACACGAACAGCAGCGGCAGCCCGAGGCCCTGGTAGGAGCAGTAGGCGGCGGTGTTGAAGGCCGACAGGGCGCTGGCGTGGTTGAGCGAGGCGTCGCCGAAGCTGCACACCGCGATGGCGTCCTGCGGCCACCTGCCGCGCACGCCGAGCTGGTGGGCGCGCTCGATGGCGAAGGCCGTGCCCACCGCGCGCGGCAGGTGGCTGGCGATCGTGGAGGTCTGCGGGATCACCGCCAGGTCCGGATGGCCGAAGACCTTGTGGCGGCCGCCGGCGATCGGTTCCTCGGCCGCGGCGACCAGACCGAGCAGCACGTCGCGCATGCCCTCCTCGGGCAGCCGTCCGGCCATCGCCGATCTGGTCAGGTAGAAGGCCCCCGAGCGGTAGTGCAGCAGGGCCGGGTCGGTGGTGCGCAGGGCCGCGGCGACCGCGGCGTTGCCCTCGTGGCCCGCCGAGCCGATGGTGTAGTAGCCCTCGCCCTGTTCGCGCAGGTGACGTGCCGCGATGTCCAGCAGGCGGCTGCCGAGCTGGAAGCCGAACAGCTCTCTGCAGCGGGCTCCCGTCAGGCTCGTCCCGTCGCGCACCGGAGAGGCGGGATCACGGGGAACCCCGGGAACCAGGGTCGCCACCGTCTCGGAGAAGTGAGTCTCAACAGTGTCGCGCGCCACGCAACCGATTATGTCCTGGCGGAGCGTCCCCGTCGTCACCCTTGACTGCTTTGCTCGGCGGATCCTGTGGATCGGTCCTATTCAACAGTTATTAATAACTATTTGTCAGATGTGGCATCGATTTGCCGGATCGGGACGTCTACTTGACAGAACGATTACGTGGCACCCTCATGCCGCGTTCCATGCAACGGGGAGGATGACATCCGCATGTTGCAACGCACCCGATCCATCGCCGTCGTGGTGGCCATCGGTGCCGGAGCCCTCGCTCTGGCCCCGTCCGCGACGGCCGCAACCGGGACCGCCCTGGTCCCCGCCGCCTCCAGCGCGGAGGTCGCGGCCCTGCTGGACACCAAGATCGTCGATTTCGACGCCACCCCCGACCTGGTCGACAAGGGTGACAAGATCGAGGTCTCCGGCCGGCTGCTCCAGGACGACAAGGGCTGGAAGGGCTACGGCGGCCAGGACGTGAAGATCACTCTTCGCGCCAAGGACACCGACGCCTACCAGCACATCGTCACGATCAAGACCAACTCCGACGGCTCGTTCAAGGCGACGGTCAAGGCCGAGGTCACCGGCTGGTGGCGGGCGGAGTTCTTCGCCACCTCGGCGGCCAGGGGCTCGGTCAGCGACACCGACCGCGTCGACGTCAAGACGCCGCCGAAGTTCGTCTACAGCCGGATCGTCGACTACCGCGCCTGGCCCGACCCCGTGGACAAGGGCGACACCGTCCACGTCCGCGGCGTCCTGCAGGTCGACACCGACAAGGGCTGGGACGGCTACAAGGGCCAGAAGGTCCACGTGCTGTTCCGCGCCGACGGCTCGTCCCGCTGGGAGCACGTGGCCTCCGACTGGACCGACCACCACGGCCGCTTCGGCGTCAACGCCGAGGCCCGCACCTCCGGCCACTGGAAGGCCGTGTTCGAGGGCGCCAAGGGCGTCAAGGGCACCGACCGCACCCTGCACGTGGCGGTCCGCGAGCCGGAGCCCGAGCCCGAGCGCGCCGACAGCCGGGTGGCGAAGTTCAACGCCTCGCCCGAGCCGGTCCGCTACGGCCGTCATCTGAAGTTCACCGGCAAGCTCCAGGTCCGCGACGACGGGAGCTGGGACGGCTACCGGTCCAAGGTGGGGCTGTACTTCAAGCCCAAGGGCTCGCACAAGTGGTACTACGTGAAGACCGCGTGGTCCAACGACGACGGCAAGCTCTACACCAAGGCCAAGGCCTACAAGTCCGGCTACTGGAAGTTCGTCTTCAAGGGCGACGACGACTTCTACGGCGACACCAGCCGGATCGACTACGTCCGCGTCAAGCGCTGACCTCGGACAAGGTCAGACGCTGACTCCGGACGAGGCCAGAGGCTGACTCCGGACGGCCTTCGGCCCCGGCCGGAGAGCTGAAGGACCCCGGCCCGCCCTGCGGGCCGGACACGACGGCGGCCCGGGTGCTCGAGCACCCGGGCCGTCCCGTGCCCGCACCGGGCACCGCCCGGTCTCGGCGCCCGGTCTCCGCACCCTGCTTCACGCCCGGTCCCGGTGCCCCTGTCCCGGTGCCCCGGTCTCAGGCGCTCCCGGTGCCCCGGTCTCAGTCGCTCCCGGTGCCCCGGTCTCAGTCGCTCCTGCGGAACTGCACGATCGCCACCCCCAGCAGGACGGCGCCGATGAGGGCGACCAGGCCCAGCTCCAGGGGGACGGGGACCTGCCAGCCGAACCAGCTCACCCCGGGGTTCAGCGTGGCGTCGACCTCGGGCGGCACGTCCAGGCGGGAGAAGACCGCCTGGCGCATCGGGTCGACCGCGTAGGTCAGAGGGTTCACCGTGGTCAGCGCGTGCAGCCAGGGCGGCAGGTTGGCCAGCGGGAACATCGCCCCGGACAGGAACATCATCGGCATGATGGCCATCTGCATCAGGCCGAAGAAGGTCTGCATGTTCTTCATCCGCGCGGCGAGGGTGACGCCGAAGGCGGTGATGGTGAACGCCGCCAGGAACATCTCCGCCAGCAGCGTCAGCATCAGCACCGGGTCGTACGGCACGCCGACCAACCCGGCCATGGCCAGGATGACGACGCCCTGGCCGACCGCCACGACCGCCCCGCCCAGGCACTTGCCCACCACGATCGCCCCCCGGCTGACCGGGGCGACGAGCATCTCGCGCAGGAAGCCGAACTCCCGGTCCCACACGATGGACCCGGCGGAGAACATCGCGGTCATGATGACCGTCATCGCGATCATCCCCGGATACATGAACGTCCGGTAGTCGATCCCGGGGATCGCCCCCTGCGCGAGTGAGCCGAACCCGGTGCCCATCACGAACAGCCAGAGCACCGGCTGGATCAGCATCGAGAGCATGCGCGTGCGGTCGTTGACGAAGCGCAGCATCTCCCGGTGGAGCACGACCTTGACCGCGCGCATGTCGTGCCCGGCGGTGCGCAGGGGGATCCGCACGCTCACCACGTCGGTGGCCATCTTCTACCTCCTTCGGGGACCGGCCGGCCTCAGCGGCGGGCCATGGCCCGCATCCAGGCGTTCGCCGAGCCCTCGGCCTCGGCGTCGCGGATGGTCGAGCCGGTGTAGGACATGAACACGTCGTCCAGGGAGGGCCGGGACACGCTCACCGAGCGGATGGGCACGCCCAGCTCGGCGAAGAGCCTGGGCACGAACTGCTCGCCCGAGGCGACCGCGAAGGTCACCTGGTTCTCGCGGACCGCGGCCTCCAGGCCGAAGCGGTCGCGCAGCGCGGCGATCGCGGCCTCGTCGTCGGCGGTCTGGATCTGCACCCTGTCCTCCCCGACGCTGGCCTTGAGCGCCTCGGGGGAGTCGATCACCACGATCTCGCCGTGGTCGATGATCGCGATCCGGTCGCAGAACTCGGCCTCGTCCATGTAGTGCGTCGTCATGAAGATCGTGATGTCCTCGGCGCGCCTCAGCCGGTTGATGTACCCCCAGATGGCGGAGCGGGTCTGCGGGTCCAGTCCCACGGTCGGCTCGTCGAGGAACAGCACGCGGGGGGAGTGCAGCAGCCCCCGGGCGATCTCCAGGCGCCGCTTCATGCCGCCGGAGAAGGTCTGCACCTTGTCGCCCTTGCGGTCCCACAGGGCGACCATCTCCATGACCTGCCGGATCCGGTCGTCCACCAGCGCCTTGGGCACGCCGTACAACTCGGCGTGGAACCTGAGGTTCTGCTCGGCGGTCAGGTAACCGTCCAGGGTCGGATCCTGGAAGACCAGCCCGATGTTGCGCCGTACCTCGTCGCGCTCGCGCACCACGTCGTACCCGGCCACGGTGGCCGAGCCGCCCGAGGGGTCGGCGAGCGTGCAGAGCATGCTGATCGTGGTGGTCTTGCCCGCGCCGTTCGGTCCGAGGAACCCGAACACCTCGCCGGGCGCCACCTCGAAGTCGACGCCCTTGACGGCCTCGATCTTCCCGTACGTCTTCGTGAGGCCCTTCACGGCCACCGCTGTCTCGGCCATCGACACCGCCCCTCCGTGCGTCTTGGTCGATTCTTCTCCGCTGACCCCGTTTCCGTCTCCTTCTTGCCCCTAGGGCGAAATATACCGAATATCTAGATATAGTAAAGATATATCTTCAGCGAGGACCGAGGCGGCCAGCAGGAGCAGGAGCAGCGCGGGCAGCGGGGGCAGCGGGGGCAGCGGGGGCAGCGGGGGCAGAGCCCGGCTCTCGGTCATGCGCGACCTGGGTGCGCGCCTGTCCGGCGCGCCCCTTTTTGTTAGCGGTCGTTAATTTCCGGCCTCGGCGAGCGCCGCGCGGGCCATCGCGCGCATCAGGGGGGCCATGGCCTCGGGCGGCAGCTCGCCCGCGCTGTGCGGGGTGGAGTTGAGCAGGCCGAAGACGGCGTGGGTGGCGGCGCGCAGTCGGGCCGGCGGGCAGCCGGGGTAGAGCTCGCTCAGCACCGTGACCCACTCCTCGACGTACAGGCGCTGCAGGCGGCGGATCTGCCGGCGGGCCGGCTCGGGGACGTTGCCGAGCTCGCGGTCGTGCACGGTGATCAGCGCGGGGTGGCCGAGCGCGAACTCGATCTGGCCGTTGAGCAGGGCGTCCAGGGCCTGCTCGGCATCCGGGGCCGCGGTGACCCGGGCGGCGGCCGAGGCGTGCAGGCGCTCGCTGATGTCCAGCAGCATCTCGGCCAGCAGGGCCTCCTTGCCGCTGAAGTGCCGGTAGAGAGCGGGTCCCGAGGTGCCGACCGCCGTGCCGATGTCCTCGATGGACACGCCGTGGAAGCCGCGCGCCGCGAACAGCCGGGCGGCGGCGTCCAGGATCTCCGTGCGCCGTGACCCGCGATTGCGGGTAGGGGTCTGGGCAGTCGTCACCTCTCGCATAGTAGACGGTGACGTTAATGATGACTAACATCCTCGGCAGGGTTAGTGACCGTTAACCCCGGCAACGGAGCCGGGTGGAGGGGGCTCACATGGGTGGCTGGCCGGTGCTGCGAAGCACCTGCGACCCGGGCGGCGAAGGTTTCAAGGCCAACGCCGAGACCAACGAGCGGCTCGCCGCCGACCTGCGAGAGCGGGTCGCGACCGCCGCGCTGGGCGGCCCGGAGAAGTCGCGGGCCCGGCACGTCTCGCGCGGCAAACTCCTTCCCCGCGACCGCGTCGACACCCTGCTCGACCCGGGCTCCCGGTTCCTGGAGCTGTCCCAGCTGGCCGCCACCGGCATGTACGGCGACGAGGCCCCAGCCGCCGGGATCATCACCGGCGTCGGCCGGATCTCCGGCCGCGAGTGCGTGATCGTCGCCAACGACGCCACCGTCAAGGGCGGCACCTACTATCCGGTCACGGTCAAGAAGCACCTGCGGGCCCAGGAGGTCGCCCTCCACAACAACCTGCCGTGCGTCTATCTCGTCGACTCCGGCGGCGCGTTCCTGCCCAGGCAGGACGAGGTCTTCCCGGACCGCGAGCACTTCGGCCGGATCTTCTACAACCAGGCCACCATGTCGGCGCGGGGCATCCCGCAGATCGCCGCGGTCCTCGGCTCCTGCACGGCGGGCGGCGCCTACGTCCCGGCGATGAGCGACGAGGCCGTCATCGTGCGCAACCAGGGCACGATCTTCCTGGGCGGCCCGCCGCTGGTGAAGGCCGCCACCGGCGAGGAGGTCACCGCCGAGGAACTGGGCGGCGGCGACCTGCACGCCCGGGTCAGCGGCGTCACCGACCACCTGGCCGAGGACGACGCGCACGCCCTGCGGATCGTCCGCGACATCGTCTCGACCCTCGGCCCCCGGCCGGCCACGCCGTGGGAGCGCGTGCCGTCCGAGGAGCCCGCGCACGACCCCCGCGACCTGTACGGCATCGTGCCCGCCGACACCCGCACGCCGTACGATGTCCGCGAGGTCATCGCCCGGATCGTCGACGGCAGCCGCTTCGGCGAGTTCAAGGCGGAGTACGGCTCCACGCTCGTCACCGGCTTCGCCCGCATCCACGGCCACCCGGTCGGGATCATCGCCAACAACGGCATCCTGTTCGCCGAGTCCGCGCTCAAGGGCGCGCACTTCATCGAGCTGTGCGACCGCCGTTCCATCCCGCTGGTCTTCCTGCAGAACATCAGCGGCTTCATGGTCGGCCGGGCCTACGAGGCCGGGGGCATCGCCAAGCACGGCGCCAAGATGGTCACCGCCGTCTCCTGCGCCCGGGTGCCCAAGTTCACCGTCGTCATCGGCGGCTCGTTCGGCGCGGGCAACTACGCCATGGCCGGACGCGCCTACTCGCCCCGCTTCCTGTGGATGTGGCCGGGCGCCCGGATCTCGGTCATGGGCGGTGAGCAGGCCGCCAACGTGCTGGCCACCGTCCGCCGCGACCAGCTCGGCGACGCCTGGAGCGCGGATGAGGAAGAGGAGTTCAAGCGGCCCATCCGCGAGCAGTACGAGGACCAGGGCAACCCCTACTACTCCACCGCCCGCCTGTGGGACGACGGCGTCATCGACCCGCTCGACACCCGCACCGTCCTGGGCCTGGCCCTGTCCGCCTCGGCCAACGCCCCTCTCGACCCCGTCGGCTACGGCGTCTTCCGGATGTGACCGCGACCATGACCAGCAAACCGACCACCGCATCGGCCCAGGAATCGGCCCAGGAATCGGCCCAGGAATCGACACGGCCCGCGATGTTCCACACCGTCCTCATCGCCAACCGGGGCGAGATCGCCCTGCGGATCATCCGCACCCTCCGGCGGCTGGGCGTCCGCTCCGTCGCCGTGCACAGCGACGCCGACGCCGGGGCGCCGCACGCCCGCGAGGCCGACGTCGCGGTCCGGCTCGCCGGCGGCTACCTCGACATCGAGGCCATCGTCGAGGCCGCCGCGGCCACCGGCGCCCAGGCCGTCCACCCCGGCTACGGTTTCCTGGCCGAGAACACCGCCTTCGCCCGGCGCTGCGCCGAGGCCGGGCTGGTCTTCGTCGGGCCGCCCGCGGAGGCCATCGAGGCCATGGGCGACAAGATCCGCGCCAAGGAGACCGTCGCGGCCGCCGGGGTACCGGTGGTGCCCGGCGCGGCCGAGCCGGCCGACGACCTGCTCACCGCCGACATCGGCTTCCCCGCGCTGATCAAGCCGTCGGCCGGCGGCGGCGGCAAGGGCATGGTGCTGGTCCGCTCCGCCGCCGAGCTGCCGGACGCGCTGGCCTCCGCCCGCCGTACGGCCGCCGCCGCGTTCGGCGACGCGACCCTGCTGATCGAGCGGTTCGTGGAGAACCCCCGGCACATCGAGATCCAGGTGCTGGCCGACGCCCACGGCAACGTCATCCACCTGGGCGAGCGCGAGTGCAGCCTGCAGCGCCGCCACCAGAAGATCATCGAGGAGGCGCCGTCCCCGCTGCTCGACCCCGGGACCCGGGGCCGGATGGGCGCCGCCGCGGTGGAGGCGGCCCGCTCCGTCGGCTACGTCGGCGCCGGGACGGTGGAGTTCATCGTCCAGGGGGCCACGGCCGACTACTACTTCATGGAGATGAACACCCGCCTGCAGGTCGAGCACCCGGTCACCGAGATGGTCACCGGCCTGGACCTGGTCGAGCTCCAGCTGCGCGTGGCGGCGGGCGAGCGGCTCCCGCTCACCCAGGACGAGGTACGGCTGCGCGGCCACGCCGTCGAGGCCCGCGTCTACGCCGAGGACCCCGCCCGCGGCTTCCTGCCCACCGGCGGCCGCATCCTCACCCTCCACGAGCCCGGCGCCTCCGGCCCCGAGGGCATTCCCGGCCGGGGCGTCTCCGGTGTTGCGGGCACCCCGGATGCTTCCGGCGGGTCCGGAATTTCCGGCGCTGGCGCGCCTGAAATTCCGGAAATTTCAGCATCTCCCATGGTCCGAGTGGACTCCGGCATCGCGGTCGGCGGGAGGGTCGGCAGCGACTACGACCCGATGTTGTCGAAGGTCATCGCCTGGGGCCCGGACCGGGCGAGCGCGCTGCGCACCCTCGACGGCGCCCTCGCCGCGACGACCGTCCTCGGGGTGACGACGAACGTCGCCTTCCTGCGGGCGCTGGTCACCCACCCGGAGGTGGTCGCCGGCGACCTCGACACCGGCCTGGTCGAGCGCCGCCTCGACGAGCTGGTCCCCGGCGCCGCGACCCCCGAGGACGTCCTGGCCGCCGCGGCCCTGCTCCTGCAGCACGAGCGGGTGCCCGCCGGCCCGGCCGGCCCGTGGGATGTCCCCGACGGCTGGCGGCCCGGCTCCCCGGCCGCGTGGACCACCTGGCGCCTGGAGAGCCGAGACGGCGTGGCCGAGATCGCCGTGCGGGGCCTGCCCGCCTCCGGCGCCGAGGTCCGGCTGCCCGCGCACGAGGGCGAGGACGGCGACCGCATCCTGCGGGCGCGGCTGGAGCGGGACGGATCGGGCCTGCTCGTCACCCTCGACGGGGTACGGCGGCGCTACACGGCCGCCCGCGACGGCGACACGGTCTGGCTCGGCCGCGACGGCGACACCTGGTCGCTCACCCGCCACCACCTGGGCGATCCCGGGGACCGGGCGGGCGCGGCCGGGGCCGGGGACGGCGTGGTCCGCAGCCCGATGCCCGGCACCGTGCTCCTGGTGAAGGTGAGCGCCGGTGAGCGGGTCGAGCAGGGCCAGCCGCTGGTCATCGTCGAGGCGATGAAGATGGAGCACACCGTGACCGCCCCCGTCGCGGGAACGGTCGCCGAGCTGCCGGTCCGCGCGGGCCAGGCGGTCGACATGGACGCGGTCCTGGCCGTCGTCGGGCCGGAGGAGTCGTGAGGGCCGGATCGGGCCGGACGGCGCGGCGCGGCGGGAGCCGTACCGGGTCAGCCGCGACGGCCCCGTCGGGCCGTACGGCGACGCGGCCGGGCGGGAGCCGTACCGGAGGAGGAGCGTGATGCAGGAGCCGTACCGGATGGAGGGCCTGCCGCAGCGGGTCACGGTCTACGAGGTCGGCCCGCGTGACGGGCTGCAGAACGAGTCCGCCGTGATCCCCGTCGAGGTCAAGGCCGAGTTCGTGGCCCGGCTGGCGGCGGCCGGGCACCGGGTGATCGAGGCGACGAGCTTCGTGCACCCCAAGTGGGTGCCCCAGCTGGCCGACGCCGCCGAGCTGCTGACGTCGATGGAACGGGTCCCCGGCGTGCGCTACCCGGTGCTCGTGCCCAACGAGCGCGGGCTCGACCGGGCACTCGAACACGGCGTCACCGAGATCGCGATCTTCGGCAGCGCCACCGAGACGTTCGCCGCCAAGAACCTCAACCGCACGCTCGACTCGCAGTTCGAGATGTTCGCGCCGGTCGTCGCGCGGGCGCTGGAGCACGGCCTGAAGGTCAGGGCCTACGTCTCGATGTGCTTCGGCGACCCCTGGGAGGGACCGACCCCGATCGCCCAGGTCGTCGAGACCGGGCGCAGGTTGCTCGACCTGGGCTGCTACGAGCTCTCCCTCGGCGACACCATCGGCGTCGGCACCCCCGGGCACGTGAGCGCCCTGATCGAGGCGTTCGGCGGCCCCGACCGGTTGGCGGTGCACTTCCACGACACCTACGGCCAGGCCCTGGCCAACACGCTGGCGGCGCTGCGCGCGGGCGTGAGCGTGGTGGACGCCTCGACCGGCGGCATCGGCGGCTGCCCGTACGCCGAGAGCGCCACCGGCAACCTCGCCACCGAGGACCTGGTCTGGATGCTGCACGGCCTCGGCGTGGAGACCGGGCTGAACCTCGACGCGCTGGTGGAGACCAGCACCTGGCTGGCCGCCCGGCTCGGCCGTCCCAGTCCCTCCCGGGTCGTCCAGGCCCTCTCACCCAGGAAGTAAGCGCGATGAAGCTGACCGAAGAGTACGAAGACCTGCGCAAGACCGTCGAGGCGTTCGCCCACGACGTGGTGGCCCCGGTGATCGGCGAGCTGTACGAGCGCGAGGAGTTCCCCTACGACATCGTCCGCCAGATGGGGCAGATGGGCCTGTTCGGCCTGCCCATCCCCGAGGAGCACGGCGGCATGGGCGGCGACTACTTCGCGCTCTGCCTGGCCCTGGAGGAGCTGGCCCGGGTCGACTCCAGCGTGTCGATCACCGTGGAGGCCGCGGTCTCGCTGGGCGCCATGCCGATCTACCGGTTCGGTACGGCCGAGCAGCGCGCCCAGTGGCTGCCCAAGCTGGCGACCGGCGAGATGCTCGGCGCGTTCGGCCTGACCGAGCCGGGCGGCGGCTCCGACGTGCCGGGCGGCATGCGGACCACCGCCGTGCTCGACGGGAACGAGTGGGTGATCAACGGCTCCAAGGCGTTCATCACCAACTCCGGCACCGACATCACCGGCGTCGTCGGCGTGGCCGCGATCACCGGGCGGCGCGCCGACGGCCGTCCCGAGATCTCCACCATCCTGGTCCCGGCGGGCACGCCCGGCTTCACCGTCGCCAAGAAGTACTCCAAGGTCGGCTGGAACTGCTCCGACACCCGCGAGCTGGCCTTCACCGACTGCCGGGTGCCCGCCGAGAACCTGCTCGGCGAGCGCGGCCGGGGCTACGCCCAGTTCCTGCAGACCCTCGACGAGGGCCGCATCGCGATCGCGGCGCTCTCGGTCGGCCTGGCCCAGGGCTGCGTGGACGAGTGTCTGCGCTACGTGCGCGACCGCCAGGCGTTCGGCCACCCGATCGGCCACTACCAGGCCATCCAGTTCAAGATCGCCGACATGGAGGTCCGCACCCACACCGCCCGCCTGGCCTACTACCACGCGGCCGAGAAGATGCTGGCCGGCGAGCCGTTCAAGAAGGAGGCGGCCATCGCCAAGCTGGTCTCCTCCAACGCCGCGATGGACAACGCCCGCGACGCCACCCAGATCTTCGGCGGGTACGGGTTCATGAACGAGTACCCGGTGGGCCGCTTCTACCGCGACGCCAAGATCCTGGAGATCGGCGAGGGCACCAGCGAGGTCCAGCGCATGCTGATCGCCCGCCAGCTCGGCCTGGGCGACCTCTGATCCGGGAATCCATCCGGCCGGCCCTTTCCGGGGCGATGGATAATCTGCATGTTCTCGTCCCTTCCGGGGCCGGCCTGAAATCATTCAGTGAAATTTCGGATGGCATTCCATTCGGTTGACAAAAAAGGTCTCCTCACTCGGAGAGCGGATTACCTGAAGGTCAGGGCCTGGGAGCCGAGGAAGGCGGTTTCGTTTCCGACGCTGACGAAACAGGTGGTGGCGGCGCAGTCCACGGTGCCGACCGAGGCGCCGGTCGGGGTGGCGCCCTGGAATGTCTTGCGCACGACGAAGGCCGTGTCGGCCGAGCCGGCGGCATCGGTGGTGACGGTCTTGACGGTGTCCCCGTTGCACGCCAGCTGGTCGTTCACGGTGGCGCACTGGACGATGCTGAATTCCGTGCCCGCGGCGGCGCCGGTGACGGTCACCGTGGCGGTGGCGCCGTCGGTCAGGCCGGTGGCGGGGCTGACGGAGAAGCCGGGGGCGGCGGCGAAGGCTGCGGGCTGGGAGGCGAGGGTGAGTCCGCCGAGGGCGACGGCGGTGGCGATGCCGAGCTTGGTGAGGAGACGGGACTTGTTCTGCATTTCTTGACTCCTTTTTCGCTGCGATTGACTCGCGCTTGCAAGGAAAATCTTGCTGCATTCACGCGGGCTGGGACATGAATGCCGGAGTCAGCAAGATGCCGGGCGATATCCGTTTCCTGTCAGCCGTGAGGCTTTCCATTCCGGCGACTTCGGCCGGGCGGCGCCTTGGTAGTCTCGGCCGGTGACGACGATTGCGCAGATCTCGCTGGGTGTCGCGGACGATGTGCGGGCGGGGGAGTTCTGGAGCCGGGCGCTGGGATACGTGCGGCGGGCGCCGCGTTTCGAGGGTGACGAGTGGATCGTCCTGGAGCCTCCGCCGGGAGTGGCGGGGGTCGCGATCGCGATGGACGTGAGCGAGAGTCCCGCCGCCGAGTTCCCCCGCATCCACTTCGATCTCAGTGCGGGGGAGCGCGATCTCGACGAGGAGGTCGACCGGCTGGTGGCGCTGGGGGCGCAGCGCGTCGACTGGCCGCACTATCCGGGCGACCCCCGGCCGGAGGAACCGGCGTACGTCGTGCTCGCCGATCCGGAGGGCAACCGGTTCTGCGTCGAAGGACGCCGTACCGGCTCCCGGCGGCCCGGCTGAGACCCCGGGCGGGTTCTCTTCAGGAGGTGGTCGGGCGCAGATGGGTGCGCTGGCCGTCGTGGTCGAGGATGGCCAGGACCTCGGCCGGGCCGTCGTGGGCGCCGAAGGCGTGCGGGATCATCGTGGAGAACTCCGCCGCCTGACCGGTCTCGACGAGGATGGTCCGCTCTCCCAGCAGCAGGACGACGGTGCCCGACAGGACGGTGAACCAGTCCTTGCCGGGATGGACGTTCAGCTCCGTGCTGCCGTGCTGAGGCGCCGGCCTGGTGATACGGATCTTGGCCACGGTCATCCCGGGATCCCGGCTCAGCAGCCAGGAGGTCATCCCCCGGGCCTCGTCGCGCTGCGGTCTGATCACCACGTCCTCGTCGGCCTCGGACTCCACGAGCTGGTCGAGGGTGGTGCCCAGGGCGCGGGCGATCGAGACCAGCTGGTCGAGGCTGATCCGCCGGTGGCCCGTCTCGATCCGGCTCAGTGTGGAAGGGCTCAGATAGCAACGGGCGGCCAGGTCGTCGAGTGACCAGCCGCGGGCCGTGCGCAGCCCTCTGATCCGCTGCCGGACCAGACCGTCGAGTTCGGCGTCTTGCTTCATACGCAAAACTGTATGTCATAAGTGCAAGCCGCGCATACAGTCGGAGTATGACGAGCCACCAGCGGCATTCCCGCGAACACCAAGGTCACGACCACGGCCACAGTCAGGGCCACGGCCACGGCCACGGCCACGGCCACAGTCACGGGCACGGGCACGGGCACCACGAATCCGCGGCCCTGGCCGAGGTCCTGGATCTCGACGCCGAGGTGCTGCACTCCTATCTGTCCGAAGTGACCGGCTGGGTCGGCGAGCTGACCGCGGACCGGCCTCCGCGCCGGATCCTCGACCTGGGCAGCGGGACCGGCACCGGCTCCTTCGCCCTGCTCGGGCGCTTCGAAGGGGCCGAGGCGATCGCGCTGGACATGTCCGAGGACATGCTGCGCCGCCTCGAAGCGAACGCCCGCGCCCTCGGGCTGGCCGATCGGATCCGCACCGTCCGGGCGGACCTGGACGCGTCCTGGCCGCAGCTCGACCCCGTCGACCTGGTGTGGGCCTCGGCCTCCCTGCACCACATGGCGGACCCCGATCGCGTCCTGGCCGACGTCATGGCCACCCTCCGCCCCGGAGGGCTCCTGATCGCGGCGGAGATCGACTCCTTCCCGCGTTTCCTGCCCGACGACCTCGGCTTCGGCCGTCCCGGGCTCGAAGAGCGCTGCCACGCGATCGTGGCCGAGATGCGGGCCGTCGACATGCCGACCATGGGCTCCGACTGGGGGCCGCGCCTGGCCGAGGCCGGGTTCGCCGTCGAGGCCGAGCGGGTCTTCGCCGTCGAACTGACCTCTCCGCTGCCGGCCTCCGCCGGTCGCTACGCCCAGCTGTCCCTGGGGCGCACGCGCCCCAGGCTGGAAGGCCGGCTGGACGCCGAGGACCTGGCCGCCCTCGACAGGCTGCTCGACGGCGACGGCCCGGAGAGCATCCTGCGGCGCGAGGACCTGTCCGTGCGCACCGTCAGGACGGTGTGGGTGGCCAGGCGCCCGTGAGGTGAGCCGCCTCCAGGTCGCCGGCGGTGCCGTACCGGGCCGCCCTCCGCCCGCTGGAACGATCCATATGCGGGTTCCGCCGAGCGGTGCGAGCATCGTCGGACGACCTGGAAGGTGGAATGACATTGAGTGGGACTGCGGTTCAGCCGAACGAGACGACGGTGCCGTTGATGCCGTGCGCCTCGCTGGAGGAGACCCTGGCGTTCTACGAGGCGCTGGGTTTCGAGGCCACCTACAGGCAGAGCAGACCCTATGTCTACCTGGCGCTGAAGTGGAGCGGGTTCCACCTGCACTTCGGCCCGGCGCCCAAGGGGCTGGACCCGGCCCGGGAGGAGTCCGGCGGCTGCCTGGTCATGGTCGACGACGTGGCGCCCTACCACGCCGCGTTCGCCGCGGCGATGCGCCGGGTCCACGGAAAGGTGCTGACTTCCGGCCTTCCGCGGATCACCCGCTACCGGCCGGGCGCCTCCCGGTTCACGCTGATCGACCCGTCCGGCAACTCGATCGTCTTCATCCGGCGCGACGAGCCGGAGGAGCTGGAGTACGGCGGCTCGAAGAAGCTGACGGGCCTGGCCAAGGTGCTGGACAACGCCCGGATCCTGCGCGAGTTCAAGAACGACGACCTGCAGGCCTTCCGCGCGCTCAAGTCCGGGATGCGCAGGCACGGCGCGGACGCCCCGGCGGCCGAGCGGGGCATCGCCCTGGGCCACCTCGTCGACCTGGCCGCGGTCCTCGGCGAGTCCGTCGAGCCGTGGGCCTCCGACCTGCGCGGCCTCGAGCTCACCGCCGACGACAGGCGGCGCGTCGAGTCGGAACTCGGGCATCTGGCCGGACTGCGGGAGTGGCTTGCCCCGCAGGAGCGGGACTAGATCGTCAGGTCCGGGCGGCGATCCCGCGCAGCACGATGGCCAGGCCGCCGTGGAACTCCTCGTCGGCGCCGAGGAGGAGTGCGTGGCCGGCCGTCTCGGCCATGCGGGGGAACTCGGCGCGGGGCAGAGCGGCGATGGCGGCGGTCCCCTCGCCCGACAGCGGGCCCAGGTGCTCCAGCTGGATCGCGCCGATCAGATAGCTCAGCAGGGCGCGCAGCGCGAGGACCCGTTCGGGGCCCTGGACGCCGGCCTCGGTGAGGACTTCGAGCACCGCCTCCGACCAGCGCAGTAGGCCCGCCGAACGGTGCCGGTGGGTCATGGTCAGCGGCACGGCCTCCGGGTGCGCGCCCACCCGGTCGCGCACCCTGCCGGCCAGGACCGTGATCCGCTCCTGCCATGACGCCCCGGGCGGGACGGAGGTGTCGACGCCGTCGAGTACGAGCTCGACCACGAGTCCCTCCAGCTCGCCGCGGTCGCCGACGTAGCGGTAGAGCGCCATCGTGCTCATCCCCAGCTCCGCGGCGACCGTGCGCATCGACAGGGCCGCGAGCCCGTCGCGGTCGATGACGGTGAGGGCCGCGGCGGCTATCTGTCCCTGGGTGAGCGAGCGGGGGCGTGGCATGGCGGTTGAAAGTGTACGCCATACGCCTAAAATCGTAAGCGTATGCCGTACGCCTACGAGAGGTCCCCGATGCGTCTCCGTCCCGGCTTCACCGTCCCCGCCCGCGAACTGTCCTACGTCACCGGGCCCGCGGTCCCCCTGCCCGATCCCGGGCGCCTGGTCCACCTGCAGTTCCGGCGCTTCGCCGGCTGCCCGGTTTGCAACCTGCACCTGCGCTCCGTCGTCGCCCGGCACGCCGAGATCGAGGCGGCCGGCGTCCGCGAGGTGGTGGTCTTCCACTCCCCGGCAGAGGAGCTGGCCGAGCACGTCGCCGACCTGCCGTTCGCCGTCGTCGCCGACCCGGGTAAGCGGCTCTACGCGGAGTTCGGCGCCGAGTCGGCCGTCCGGGCGCTGCTCGACCCCCGGGCGTGGGCGACGATCGTCAGGGCCGTCGTGCGCAGCCTGCGGGAGATCGCCCGCGGGCGCGAGCGCGGACCGGCCGCCCGCCCGCACGGCGGCCGGTTCGGGCTGCCGGCCGACTTCCTGATCGATCCCGACGGCCGGGTGGTCGCGTGCAGGTACGGCGAGCACGTCTACGACCAGTGGCCGGTGGAGGAGGTGCTGGCCCTGGCGGCCGCCTGGAGATCGCAGGCGGACGAGGGCGTGCGGGGCCGCCGGCCCGGAGGCGGCGCGCGGTGACCGCGCCGGAGTCCTCATCCGATTCTCAGGCTGCGGATACGGGGATCTCATCCTGCTGACCGACTGTCGATGCAGGTCACCGACCCATATCGACAAAGGAGTGTCATGAACCGCACCAAGCGCATAGCCGTCGTCGCCGGGATCGGCACCGCCGTGGCCGGCGGGCTGGTCATGCCGATAGCGGCCTGGGCGTCCGAGCCTGCGCCCACGCCGTCGTCCTCGGCCACCACCGGCTCCGGCACCTCGTCCGACACCACCCGGGGCGGCCGGCACGGCGACCGCGGCCGGATGGCCGCCGAACTCGCCGAGGCCCTCGGTCTCGACGAGGCCAAGGTCACCGCGGCCCTGGAGAAGGTCCGCGGCGCCGGACGTCCCTCCGGGACCGACAAGGAGGCCGGCCGCGAGCAGATGGCCGAGGCTCTGGCCGCCGAGCTGGGCGTCGGCGCCGACAAGATCACCGCGGCCCTGGACACGCTGCGCCGGCAGCGCTCCGCCGAGGCCGAAGCCGAACTGAGCGAGCGGCTCAAGGCGGCCGTCACCGCCGGCACCCTCACCCAGGCCGAGGCCGACGCCGTCCTCAAGGCCCACAAGGCGGGCCTGCTCGGCGGCCACCACGGCGGCAGGCACGGCGGGGACGCCACCGGGGACTCCGGCCAGACGTCCTGACCCGCGGGCCCGGCCGGAGCGCACCCGCTCCGGCCGGGCCGTATCGGAGGTGTCCTCTCCACGCATGACGGCCGGTCCCCTCAGGCGGGACCGGCGGGACTCGTGAAATTTTCATCGGGGGACAGCGGTGTCCGCCCAGCTCAGAGGCTCCGGCGCCGACCCGGAGAGGGACTCCGGCTAGGTGCCCGCAGGGTGTGCGGCTTAGCTTGGCAAGGCTCCCACATCACCCCCTAAGGAGCCGTTACATGCGGAGAAAGTCCATTCTGGCCACGGTCTGCACAGCGCTGGCCGCACTGTCCTGCGCGGCCGGCGTGTCCCTGGCGAGCGGGGCCTCGGCCGCGGACTCCTCGTTCTACGTCGACCCCGACACCGGTGCGGCCAGGTGGGTCGCGGCCAATCCCGGGGACTCCCGGGCCCCGGTCATCCGCGACCGGATCGCCTCGGTGCCCCAGGCGCGCTGGTTCACCACGACCAACACCTCCACGGTGCGCTCGCAGGTGTCGGCGTTCGTCGGCGCCGCGGCGAACGCGGGCAAGGTCCCCATCATGGTCGTCTACAACATCCCCAACCGCGACTGCAGCGGGGCGAGCACCGGCGGCGCGCCGAACCACACCGCCTACCGCCAGTGGATCGACGAGGTGGCCGCGGGCCTGCAGGGACGTCCGGCCGCGATCATCCTCGAACCGGACGTGCTGCCGATCATGACCAACTGCATGAGCTCCTCCCTGCAGCAGGAGGTCAACGCCTCCATGGCGTACGCGGGCAAGAAGCTGAAGGCCGCCTCCGCGCAGGCCAAGGTCTACTTCGACATCGGGCACTCGGGCTGGCTGGGCGCCGGTGAGGCCGCGAACCGGCTGCGGGCGGCCGGCGTCGCCGACAGTGCGGACGGCATCTCGCTCAACGTCTCCAACTACCGGTGGACCTCCACCGAGGTGGCCTACGCCAAGAACGTCCTGTCCGCCACCGGCGTCTCGCGGCTGCGCGCGGTCATCGACACCAGCCGCAACGGCAACGGCCCGCTGGGCAGCGAGTGGTGCGACCCGGCCGGCCGGGCGATCGGCACCCCGAGCACGACCGCCACGGGCGACTCCATGATCGACGCCTTCCTCTGGATCAAGCTGCCGGGCGAGGCGGACGGCTGCATCGCCGGAGCGGGTCAGTTCGTCCCGCAGCGGGCCTACGAGCTGGCCATGGCGGCGCCCCAGCAGACCCCCACGGCCACGCCCACCGTGACGCCGACGGTGACCCCGACCGCGACCCCGACCGCGACGCCGACGGTGACGCCGACCGGGGACGCGGCCTGCACGGCCTCCTACAAGATCGTCAACTCCTGGCAGGGCGGCTTCCAGGCCGAGGTGACGGTCAAGAACACCGGCGGCGTGGCCCTGTCGGGCTGGACGGTCCGCTGGTCCTTCCCGGGTGACCAGACCGTCAGCCAGCTGTGGAACGGCCAGCACACCCAGAGCGGCGCCGCCGTCTCGGTGCGGAACGTCGCGCACAACGGCAACCTGTCCTCCGGAGCCTCGGCGGCCTTCGGGTTCGTCGGCACCGGGAGCGGCGCCGCCCCGTCCTCGGTGACCTGCGCCTGACCCGCGCGGCCACCGGCGATCCGGTACGGCCCGCGCCGCGTCCCACCGGACCCGGCGCGGGCCGTACCGCGCACGCACCCCGGGCATCCGGTACGGCCCGGCGTCTCCTCGCGGGCCGTACCGGATTCCGGGATGCCGGGCCCGCTCTCCTCGCGTTCCGGGACGGCGGACCCGCCCTTGTCGCGGGCCGTACGATCCCGGGCGCCGGATCCGCTCCTCCGCGGGCCGTACGGATCCCCGGGCGCCGGGGCCGTCAGCCGGTCAGCGCGCGGACCGCCACCGTGACGATCGGGAGCTCGAACTCCCCGTCCGCGGTCTCCGGAGTGGAGCGCAGATAGCCGAGGACGCGGGCCAGCAGCTCCGTGCGCTCGGCCTCGGGGAGCGTCAGGGCGTGGGAGTGGGTGGCGATCGTGGCGGCCATCGACTCGGCGGTCCTGCGCTGGCCGTGGGCGAACTCGGCCCGCTCGACCACGCGGAACCCGCGCCCCTCCAGAGGGCCGGTGCCGGGGTGCCACTGCCGGAACGACACGGTGCTGCGCGCGACCTCCTTCAGTCCCCTCACCCACGAGATCCGGTCGTCGTCGAGGTTCCACAGCCCCGCCAGCACGCCGCCCGGCGCCAGGACCCTGCGGATCTCCGGCAGGGCGCGGTCGAGGTCGAACCAGTGCATCGCCTGCCCGACGAGGACCGCCTCCACCGAGGCGTCCGGCAGGGGGATCTCCTCCGCCGACCCCCGCATCGCCCTGACCGAGGGCAGGCCGGTATGGAGCTGGGCGAGCATGGCGGGATCGGGCTCCACCGCGACGACGTCGGCGCCGAGCCGCAGCAGCGACTCGGTGAGCTTGCCCGTCCCGGCCCCCAGGTCGAGCACGCGCGGCCGGGCCGGGCCGGAGACGGGCTCCAGCGACCAGCGCACGGCGGCGTCGGGATAGCCGGGCCGCTCCCGGGCGTAGGCGGCCGCCTGGCCGCCGAAGGAGGAGGCCCGCAGGGACAGGGCCTCCGGATCGATGTCCCCGAAGGCGGATGATCCGTTCACGGGCTCACCCTAACGCCGCCCGCAGGGGCGGGCCGGGCGCTCGCGGCAGACCTTCCACCGCCGCCCGCGGGCGGACCGGGTGCTCGGCGACGGGTCCCTCAGCTGGGCAGCTGCGCCTCCAGGCGGTAACCGTCCACGGTCACGTAGACCTGGTCGCCCGGACGGGCGTTGAGGCGCATGAGCACGGGCTGGAGCGAGTCGAAGACCGGGTGGTCGCGCCAGACCAGGACCACCGCGTTGTCGCCGGGGCCGGTCACCGACAGCAGGGTGCCGGGGCGCATGCCGAGCTGGGTGGCGTACCCCTCCGGCACGGCGACCGGGGCGCCGCGCAGGTGCTCGCTGGTCACCTCGATCCGCTGCCAGCGGCTCGGGTCGGTGGTCGGGCTGGTCGGCGGGGGGAGCGGGGCGCGCTGGCTGGTGATCAGGTGCGGGCGGCTGTTGCCCGACAGCGCCGAGAGCGTGGCCAGCGCGGCACGGGGGTCGATCGAGGAGGTGTTGACCTGCGGGACCGGCTGGCCGCCGCGGTGGTGGCCGTTGGCGCCGGGCGTGCGGCGGGGCAGCTGGCGGGCGGTCTCGGCGGCGGGCTCGAAGGCCTCCTCCTGCGCCGGGGTCGCGGCGAGCGCGTCCAGCCAGGCCTGGGCCGAGTGGGCGCGGATGCCGAGCTGGTGCTCCATGAGCACGACGACGTCGGCGTCGGCCGGTTTGCCCGCCAGCAGCTTCCTGGTGCGGTCGCGCAGGCTGCCCAGGTCGCCGACGACGAGCCAGCCGTCCTGGAGCCTGCGATCCGGCATGAGGGTGACCAGCACCCGCCACAGCGGCGTGCGGAGCGTGGGCACCTCGACGGGGTGGGCGGGGTCGGCGCCCAGGAGCTGCTCCTGGGTGGCGGCGGCGCCCAGCCACTCGGTCAGCCCGAACATGTGACCGGTCAGCGGGGCCGACTCCGAGGAGCGCAGCCACAGCAGGATGCGCTCCTCGGCGGCGCGCTGGGCCTGCGACAGGGCGCTGAGGTCGGCGTTGAGCTTGTGGGCCAGCGCCCGCAGGCTGATCGGGTCGACGGCGAACAGGCGTTCCACGGCGACCGCGCGCTCCAGCGGGTTCCAATCGCGGAACATGTTGTCGACGAGGCGGACCAGCGGGTACTCGCTGAGGTCGACCTGCGGCCGCCGGGACGGCAGCGCCTGCGGCTCCGGAGCGGCGGGCTGCGCGGCCGGGGCCGCGTGCGAGGGCGCCGGGGCGCTCTGCGCGGCGGGCGCCGCGTGCGAGGGGGCCTGTGGGGCGGGCACCGCGTGCGGGAGGACCTGCGCGGCGGGCGCCGTGTGCGAGGGGGCCTGCGGGGCCGTGGCCGTGCGGGAGGGCGCCGGGGCGCTCTGCGTCACGGGGGCGGAGGCGGCGGCCTGCGCGGCGGGGGCGATCTGCTCGGAGATGCCCGGGATCCGGCCGAGTACCTCGCGGAACATGGCGGTGACCAGCACCTCGGGGGAGGCGGGGACGGCGGGGCCGGTGAGGTCGCCGGGCGTCAGGCGGCGCAGCCGGGACCAGCCGCCCAGGCCGGTGATGGCCGAGCGCGCGGGCTCGGACCAGCCGGGCAGGTTGGGGTCGACCGTGTGCACGTGCAGCGCGGGCAGGACGTCGCTCAGCGGCAGGTGGTCCCATCGGGAGACCGAGAGCCGGGCGAGCCGGTCGCAGATCCAGTCCAGGCCGGTGGCGCCGAGGGCCTTGGGCAAGGTGACAGAGGACCACCAGCCCGCGGGCAGGCGGGGATCGGCCAGGGCTTCGGCTATCTGCTGCTGCCTGCTCCAGCGCAGGGCCGGGACCAGATCACTCAGGCAGATCGATGACTCGGCATCCATCGGCGGACCGCAACCTCCCCAAAGTGACGCATGTGGCTAATGGTGCAGTCTACGCCGCAAGCTATCAATTGGTGCTAAGAGGGTAAAGCTGGTTGGAACTCAAATCCGATTGAAGGATATGCGGGCGACCGCCGATGACTGTAACCGCTTCCGCGCCCGCCCGACAGCCCGCCGCGAGCGCGGCCTCGTCACCGGCCCCCGTCAGCAGGGCGGTGAGCAGGCCGGCGGCGAACGCGTCACCTGCTCCGGTGGAGTCGACTGCCTTCACCGCGAGGCCGGGCACCCTGGCGGTGAGACACCCCTCTCTGGCCATCAGGGCACCCCGCGGCCCCAGCTTCACCGCGGCGGCGCCGTACCGCAGGCTGAGCTCCTCGGCCGCGCGCTCTCCGCAGGTCGCGCCGGTGAGCAGCAGCGCCTCGTCCAGGTTGGGGATGATCAGCCGGGCGACCAGCGTCTCCTCGATGAAGCGCTCGGGACCGAACGCGCGCAGGAACCCGGTCGAGGCCGGGTCCACGCTGGTCGTGACGCCCCGCTGGGTGGCGGCGGTCAGGGCCAGCCGGGAGAGGCGCAGGCCCGGCTCGGCGAACAGGGTGTATCCGGACAGATGGAGGTGGCCCACCCCGTCGAGCAGGCCCTCGTCCCAGTCCTCGGTGCCGATGTGGCCGCCCGCCCCCCGGTTGGTGAGCATGGACCGTTCTCCCGTGACGTCCACCATGGCGATCACCACGGCGGTGGGCCGCTCGGGGTCCACCCTCAGGTGGGGCCGGACCCCGCTGCGCAGCAGTTCCGCGCTGTGCCATTCGCTGGTGTCGAAGCCGACTCTGGTCAGGATCCGCGCGTCGGCGCCCAGGCGGGCGGCCCAGGAGGCCGTGTTCGCCCCCGAGCCGCCGGGCCGGAGCACGATGTCGGCGGCGGTGTCCGTGCCGGCCGCGAGGCCCGCCAGGCTCAGTTCTCCGTGAAGCGCGACGACGTCGGTGACCACGTCGCCGATGACCAGCAGGCCCATTTCGGTCACGGGTACCTCAACTTTCCTTACTCCATGATGCCGCGATCTGTCCGGCAAGGCGGGTGTTTCCTCGCACGGCCGCCAGATTCGCCTCAAGGGAGGCGCCGTCGGTGCCGCGTACCAGGTAGTCCAGGAGGAACGGGGTGATCGCCTGCCCGGTGACCTTCTCGCGCTCCGCCGCGGCCAGGGCCTCGGCCAGGACCCTGTCGTGCAGGTCCGGGTCGAGCTGCTCCTGCGGCGGCACCGGGTTGGCCACGATCAGCGCGGTCTCCGGGCCGCCGAACGCGTCCTGGGCCCGCATGACGGCCGCGGCCTCCTGCGGGGTCTCGATCCGCCAGTCGATCCGCTCGCCCGAGGTGTGCAGGTAGAAGCCGGGGAACTCGTCGGTCCTGAACCCGGTGACGGTGACGCCCCGGGTCTCCAGTCGCTGCAGGGTGGCCGGGACGTCCAGGATCGACTTCACGCCCGCGCAGACGACGGTGATGCGGGTACGGCTGAGCGTGTCGAGGTCGGCCGACTCGTCCTGGCTGTCGGACCACTGGCGGTGCACGCCGCCCAGGCCGCCGGTGGCGAAGACCCGGACCCCCGCCCGGGCCGCCAGGAACGAGGTGGCCGAGACCGTGGTCGCGCCGCTGGCCTTCAGCGCGGCGGCGGCCGGCAGGTCGCGGTAGCCCAGCTTGCGCAGGCCGGGCTCGGTGGCGATCCGCTTGAGCTCGGCGGCGTCCAGCCCGATGCGCGCCACGCCGTCCAGCACCGCGATCGTCGCGGGCACCGCCCCCTGTGCCCGGACGATCTCCTCCAGCTCGACGGCGACCTCGAGGTTGCGGGGCTGGGGCAGGCCGTGCGAGATGATCGTCGACTCGAGCGCGACGACGGGCGCGCCCTGTGCCAGCGCCTCGGCCACCTCCTGTGACGGACGGAGAACGGTGTCGATCGGTAGCGGGGAGGTACGCATGGGCTGGGTCTGTCTCCTCGGGTCAGAAACGTATGCTTGCCTGATTAGAACGGTGTAAACAGGGATCTCCGTTCTAAAAAGAGCACGGTAGGGGGCCGGTTCCCGGACCGTCCATCGGGAGATCAGCCGAGGGCGGGGGCGCGGCGTGGTGAGATCATGCCGATGACCGCGGCGGCCTCCCGCCGGAAAAGTGAATCTACTTTGTAAAGGCAGTCGGCCGGGGTCACCGGACCTTCTCGATCATCGGGGTCATAGCCTGGAGCTATGAGCCGCCTGCCCGATCTCGATTCCCTGCAGTTGCTGGTCGACGTCGACCGGCTGGGCAGCCTGGGACAGGCGGCCAGGGCGGCGGGTCTCGCCCAGCCGTCGGCGAGCAAGCGGATCGCGCTCCTGGAGCGCCGTCTCGGCCTGACGCTGCTGGAACGCACCCCCCGCGGCTCCACGCTCACCGCGCAGGGGGCGATGGTCGCGGCCTGGGCGACGCAGGTGCTGGCGGCGGCCGAGGAGCTGGTCCGCGGGGCGCAGGCCGTACGGCACGCGCGGGCGGCGCACCTGCACATCGCCGCCAGCATGACCGTGGCCGAGTATCTGCTGCCGCGCTGGCTGGGGGAGTTGCAGCACCGGGAGCCGCAGGTCCAGGTCGGGCTGGACGTGCAGAACTCGGCGGAGGTGGTCAGGCTGGTCGGCGGCGAGATCGGCGGGGTCGAGCTCGGCTTCGTGGAAGGACCCTCGGTGCCGCAGGGGCTGGCCTCGCGGGTGGTGGCCGCCGACCGGCTGGTGGTCGTGGTCGCGCCGGAGCATCCGTGGGCGCGGCGCCGTACCCCGCTGCTGGAGGCGGAGCTGGCGGCCACGCCGCTGGTGGTCCGCGAGCGCGGGTCGGGGACCAGGGAGACCCTCGACCGCGCGCTGGCGGGGCACGCCGTGGCGGCTCCCCGGCTGGAGCTCGGCTCGAACGCGGCGGTCAAGGGCGCCGCGCGTGAGGGCGCGGCCCCGGCGGTGCTCAGCGGCTACGCCGTCGAGGCGGAGCTGGCCGCCGGCCGCTTGGCGGAGGTGCCCACGCGGGGGATCGACCTGCAGCGCAGGCTGCGGGCCGTCTGGCGGCGGGGGCGCACCCCCACCGGGCCGGCGGGGACGCTTCTGGAGATCGCCCTGTCCACCGCGCGACCATAGACCGTTTTGTCGGATTCGCTGTATGGTTTCGGCCATGGCGTGGATCGAGATGCCGGATGCTCTCCGGCCGGAGCCGCACTGGCAGACCGGGCTCTAGGCGCGGGCGCTCCCGGCTGTCCGGCCACCGGGCGTCCCCGGCCGTGTCCGACCGCCGGATCCTGCGGCCCCGTCACGTCTCACCCCTGGATGTCCCGTGCTCCGTTCCCGCTATGACGCCGTGATCGTCGGAGGCGGCCACAACGGCCTGGTCGCCGCCGCCTACCTCTCCCGCGCAGGCCGCCGCGTGCTCGTCCT
Source organism: Paraplanobispora takensis (assembly GCF_016863195.1). GTDB lineage: Bacteria > Actinomycetota > Actinomycetes > Streptosporangiales > Streptosporangiaceae > Planobispora > Planobispora takensis. The sequence continues at coordinate 92,800 of NZ_BOOK01000007.1, forward strand.
GGAGCGCCTGGACCACGTGGGCGGCCTGGCCGTCTCGGCCAGGGCGTTCCCCGGGGTCGACGCCCGGCTCTCGCGCTACTCCTACCTGGTCAGCCTGCTGCCCTCCAAGGTCGTCAAGGACCTCGGCCTGGCGGTGGAGCTGCGCCGCCGCCGGTACGCCTCCTACACCCCGGTGGGCGGCACCGGCCTGCTGGTCGACAACGACGACGCCGGGCGGACCGCCGCGTCGTTCGAGCGGGTCACCGGCGGGACCGCCGACCTGCGGGCGTGGCGACGCTTCTACGCGATGACCGCCGAGGTGGCCGCCAAGGTCGCGCCGACGCTGCTCGAACCCCTCGCCGACCGTACGGCGATGCGGGACCTGGTCGGCCGCGAGGCGTGGCGGGAGCTGTTCGAGCGGCCCGTCGGGCAGGTCGTGGACGAGCGCTTCGCCGACGACACCGTGCGCGGCGTGGTGCTCACCGACGCGCTCATCGGCACCTTCGCCGATCCGTGCGACGAGAGCCTGCTGGCCAACCGCTGCTTCCTCTACCACGTGATCGGCGACGGCACGGGGGACTGGAACGTCCCCGTCGGCGGCATGGGCGCGGTCTCCGGGGGACTGGCGGACCTCGCGCGGGCGGCCGGGGCCGAGATCGCGACCGGCGCCGAGGCCGTGGCGATCGACCCGTCGGGCGAGGTCGTCTTCCGCGACGCGGCCGGGGAGCACACGGTGAGCGGGGAGCGGGTGCTGGCCAACGTGCCGCCCGCCGTACTGGCCCGGCTGCTGGGAGCCGGGGAGCCCGCGCCCGAGGGCGCCCAGCTCAAGGTCAACATGGTGCTGTCCAGGCTGCCCCGGCTGAAGGACCCGGACGTCGAGCCGGTGGCGGCCTTCAGCGGCACCTTCCACATCAACGAGGGCCGCGACCAGCTCGCCCGCGCGCACGCCGAGGCCGCGCGGGGGGAGATCCCGGCCCTGCCCCCGGCCGAGGTGTACTGCCACTCGCTGACGGACCCGTCGATCCTGGGGCCGGACCTGCGCGCGGCCGGGGCGCAGACGATGACGCTGTTCGGCCTGCACATGCCCGCCCGGCTGTTCCGCGAGGACCCGGCCGGCTCCCGGGAGCGGGCGCTGCGCGCGACGCTGGCCTCGATGGACGCGGTGCTCGCCGAGCCGATCGAGGACTGCCTGCTGCGCGCCCCGGACGGGAGCCTCTGCCTGGAGGCCAGGACGCCGGTGGACCTGGAGAACGAGGCCGGCCTGCCCGGCGGCCACATCTTCCACCGCGACCTGTCGTGGCCGTTCGGCGAGCCGGGGACCTGGGGCGTGGAGACCGGTCACGAGCGGATCCTGCTGTGCGGGGCGGGCGCCCGGCGCGGCGGCGGCGTCAGCGGCATCCCCGGGCACAACGCCGCGATGGCGGTGCTGGGGGGCTCCTGAGGAAGCTCGGGCGCCTCTCCCGGGTCTCTCAGGGGAAACACACGGGTCCCTTCATGAGGCTCTCATGAAGGGCGCCTAACGTGGTCACCATGGGTGACGGTGAGACGGCGCGGGTGCTGGTCGTGGACGACGAGCCCGCGCTCAGGGAGGCGCTGCAGAACAGCCTGGAGTTCGAGGGTTACCGGGTGGGCCTGGCCGCCGACGGGCAGGCCGCGCTGGAGACCCTGGAGCGCGAGCAGTACGAACTGGTGCTGCTCGATGTGATGATGCCCCGGCTGGACGGGCTGACCGCCTGCCGCAGGCTCAGGGCGGCCGGCAACCGCGTCCCCGTGCTCATGCTCACCGCGCGCGACGCCGTGGGCGACCGGGTGTCGGGGCTGGACGCGGGCGCCGACGACTATCTGGTCAAGCCGTTCGAGCTGGACGAGCTGCTGGCCCGGGTCCGGGCGCTGCTGCGGCGCGGCGCGATGGCCGCCCCGGCGGCCGAGGACTCCGGGGAACTGGTCTTCGACGACCTGCGGATGGACGTCGCCGCCCGGCAGGTCACCCGGGCGGGCCTCCCGCTGGAGCTGACCCGGACCGAGTATCTGCTGCTGGAGCTGTTCATGCTCCACCCCAGGCAGGTTCTCACGCGCGAGCAGATCCTCAGCGAGGTGTGGGGCTTCGACTTCGAGCCGTCCTCCAACTCCCTGGACGTCTACGTCATGTACCTGCGCCGCAAGACCGAGGTCGACGGGCTCGCCCGCCTGATCCACACCGTCCGTGGCGTCGGCTACGTGCTGCGGAGCTCCCCGTGAGGGGCCGCCGTTCACTGCGCTCGCGGCTGACCCTGCTGGTCGCGGTGGCGGTGGCGGCGGCCATCGCGGTGTGCGCGGGGGCCTGCTGGTTCATCGTGCGCACGGCGTTGCTGAACCAGGTCGACCGTTCGCTGGACGGGCCGGGGCCACGGCAGAGCGCGTGGGTCGTCAGCCACTGCCTGGGAGACACCGCCGTCGGCGACACCCCCGCGCCGGACGACGCCCGGCCGCGGATGGACGGCCGGGTTCTCCCGCGCGGACTGCCGCCGAACTTCCCCCCGATCCAGCTGGTCTACCCCGACGGGAAGGTGTGCGCCGGCGGCGACACCACCATCAAGGTCATTCCGGCGGATCTCGCCCTGGCGAAGGCGCCGAAGGGCACGGACGCGCTCCGCAACGGGGTGACCTCCGACGAGTCCGAGGTACGGGTGATAACCCGCTCCATCGGTTCGGGCTACGTGGTGATGGAGGCCCGGGAGCTGGGAGAGTTCCAGACCACGCTGACCACGCTCGCCGTGATCCTGGCCGGGGTGGCCGGGCTCGGCGTGGTGGGCGCCGCGACCGCCGGCAGGATCATCGCCCGTACGGCGCTGCGGCCGGTCGAGCGCCTGACCGGGGCGGTGGAGCACATCGCCAGGACCGAGGACCTCGACACCAGGATCCCGGTGGAGGGCACCGACGAGCTGGCCCGGCTCGGCAGCTCCTTCAACGCGATGACCGCCGCGCTGGCCGGGTCCCGCGAACGGCAGCGGCGGCTGATCGCCGACGCCGGGCACGAGCTGCGCACCCCGCTCACCAGCCTGCGGACGAACGTCGACCTGCTGCTGCGCAGCGAGAACACCGGCCGCCCGCTGGCCCCGCAGACCCGGCACCGGCTGCTGGGCAGCCTCAAGGCCCAGTTCGAGGAGATGTCCACCCTGATCGGGGACCTGCTCCAGCTCTCCCGTTCGGCGGGGGAGCACGAACCGTACGTCGAGGTGGCCTTCCACGGCGTGGTCGAGTCGGCGGTGAACCGGGCCCGGCTGCGCGCCGGGGACATCCCGATCGAGGTCGGCATCGAGCCGTGGTACGTCCGGGGCGACCAGGCGGCGCTGCAACGCGCCGTGGTCAACCTGCTGGACAACGCGGTGAAGTTCTCCGGGGCTCCGGACGGCGGCCCGGCCGGGCGGGACACGGCGGACGGCCCGGCGGGGGAGGAGGAGGCGGGCGGCGGCTCCGGCGGGCGGGGCCCCGTGGTCGTACGGCTGCGCGGCGGCGAGCTGACCGTGCGCGACCACGGCCCCGGAATCGCGCAGGAGGAACTGGCCTACGTCTTCGACCGGTTCTGGCGCTCGTCCTCGGCGCGCAGCATGCCGGGGTCCGGGCTGGGGCTGGCCATCGTGGCGCAGGCCGTACGGGACGCCGGGGGAGAGGTCGTCCTGGAGAACGCCGAGGGCGGCGGGGCCCTGGCCCGGCTGCGCCTTCCCGGCTCGCCCACGCCGTAGAGGACCGCCCGGCGCCCGCAAGTCATTTACAAGATCAATTGATCATGCTGTGGATCGTCGTTTTTCTCACCCCGCATTAATGATCGCCTCAGGAACGCCCAAGACCGGTCGCCGAACCTGAGGCCATGACAGCTCAGAGCCACGATCCACGGGGGGCAGCATGACCCAGCTGACGGCGCCGGTACGCACCCGGCTGGTGGAGATCGTCGTTCCCGTGTACAACGAGCAGCGGGTGCTCGCCGAGAGCGTCCGCCGCCTGCACTCCTACCTCGTCGCCACCTTCCCCTACGGCTTCCGCATCACGATCGCCGACAACGCCAGCACCGATCAGACCTGGCCGATCGCGGTCGGCCTGAGCCGGGAGCTGCCGTACGTGCGGGCCGTGCACCTGGAGGCCAAGGGCCGGGGACGGGCGCTGCGGCGGGTGTGGTCCGAGAGCGACGCCGACGTGGTCGGCTACATGGACGTGGACCTGTCCACCGATCTGGACGCCTTCCTGCCGCTGGTGGCCCCGCTGCTGTCGGGCCACAGCGACCTGGCGATCGGCACCCGCCTGTCCCGGGGCTCGAACGTGGTGCGCGGGCCGAAGCGGGAGTTCATCTCGCGCTCCTACAACCTGCTGCTTCGCGGGGCGATGGGCGCGGGCTTCTCCGACGCCCAGTGCGGCTTCAAGGCGGTCCGCACCGAGATCGCCCAGGCGCTGCTGCCGGCGGTCGAGGACGAGGAGTGGTTCTTCGACACCGAGCTGCTGCTGCTGGCCGAGCGGCACGGGCTGCGCATCCACGAGGTCCCGGTGGACTGGGTGGACGACCCCGACAGCCGGGTGGACATCGTCAAGACCATCAAGGACGATCTGAAGGGCATGGCCCGCGTGGCGCGCAAGACCCTGTCCGGCCCGGCCGGCATCCCGGTCCCGCCCCGGGTACGCAACGCCACCCTCCCCAAGGGCCTGGCCCGCCAGCTGCCCAGCTTCGCCGTCATCGGCGTGATCAGCACGCTGGCCCACCTCGGCCTGTTCGTGTTCCTGCGGATGCTGGTGCCCTCGGTGGCGGCCAACGCCCTGGCCCTGTTCATCACCGCCGTCGCCAACACCGCGGCCAACCGCCGCTTCACCTTCGGCGTCACCGGCCGGGCGGGGGCCCTGCGCCAGCAGCTCGAAGGCGGCCTGGCCTTCGTCATCGGCCTGGTGCTGAGCACCGGCGGCCTGGCCGTGCTGACCGCCCTGGCCCCGGACGCCTCCACCGCCGCCGAGGTCGCCGCGGTCATCGCCGCCAACGCCCTGGCCACCCTGGTCCGCTTCTTCCTGCTGCGCGCGTGGGTCTTCAACCCGCGCCGGGCGGAGGCCGCGTGATGACCGCCGCCACCGTCACCCGGCGCGCGGCCCCGTCCGCGCGCTCCCGGGGGGCCGCCCCCCGCTGGGCCCGTCCCGCCTTCTGGGCCGTGCTGGCCCTGGCGACCGTCCTGCACGTGTGGGCGCTGGGCCGCAACGGCGACGCCAACTCCTACTACGCCGCGGCCATCCTGTCGGGCACGCAGAGCTGGAAGGCGTTCTTCTTCGGCGCCCTGGACGCCGGATCGTTCATCACCGTGGACAAGCCGCCGTTCGCCCTGTGGGTGATGGGGCTGTCGGCGAGGGTCTTCGGGTACGGGACGTGGAGCATGCTCCTGCCCCAGGCGGCCGCGGGCGTCGCGGCGGTCGCCGTGGTCCACTCGGCCGTGCGGCGCTCGCTGTCCGGTACGGCGGGCCACGCGGCGGCGCTGGCCGCCGCGCTGGTGATGACGCTGACCCCGATCACGGTCGCCATCAACCGGGACAACAACCCCGACACCGTCCTGGTCCTGCTCCTGGTGCTGGCCGGGTGGTTCTGCCTGGAGGCCGTGCGCGACGGCAGGACGCGGACCCTGGTCCTCTCGGCGGTGCTGGTCGGCCTGGCCTTCAACACGAAGATGCTCCAGGCCTACCTGGTGGTCCCCGCCTTCGCCGTGGTCTACCTGGTGACGGCCCCCGGCACGGTGCCGCGCCGCTTCGGCCGGCTGCTCGCGGCGGGCGCGGCGCTGGTGGTCTCCAGCGGCTGGTGGATGCTGATCGTCGATCTGTGGCCCGCGGCCGATCGTCCCTACGTCGGGGGCAGCACCGACAACTCCGTCTGGGACCTGGTGGTCGGCTACAACGGCCTGGGCCGGATCTTCGGGGGACAGGGCCGCGGGGGCGGCGCAGGCGGCGGCTTCGGCGGTGAGCCGGGCGCGGGACGGCTGTTCAACGACGTCATGGCCGGGCAGATCTCGTGGCTGCTGCCCTTCGCGGTCCTCGCCCTGGTGTGCGGCCTGATCCTGGCCACCCGCCGGGCCACGCGGGCGGCGGCGCCGTCCACGGGCGAGGCGGCGCCCTCGCGGACGGTTCCGTCCGTGACGCGGGCGCCGGCCGTACGCGAGGACCTCCCCGGGGCCCGCGCGGCCCTGATCATGTGGGGCGGCTGGCTGGCCGTCCACTATGCGGTGTTCAGCTTCTCCAGCGGCACCTTCCACCCGTACTACTCCACCGCCATGGCCCCGGCCGTCGCGGCCCTGACCGGCCTGGGCGGGGCGCTGATGTGGCGGGCGTACCGGCGCTCGCGCGCCTGGGCCTGGGCGCTGCCGGCGGGGATCGCGGTGACCGGGGCGTGGGCGTTCACGGTGCTGCGCCGTACTCCGGACTTCGTGCCCTGGCTGGCGTGGGCGGTGGCGGGGCTGACCGCGGTCGCCGCGGCCGGGCTGCTGTCGGCCCGGATGAGCCGGCGCCTGCGGCTGCGGATCTCCGCCGTCGCCCTGGCGGCCGGGCTGTCGGCGGGCCTGGCCGGTCCGGCCGCCTACGCCGTGACCCCGCTGGGCTCGGCCGTCAACGGCACCAACCCCACCGCGGGCCCCGCGGGCGGCGGCTTCGGCGGGCCCGGGGGCATGCGGATGCCCGGCGGGACGCGCGAGGGCTTTCCCGGCGGGACGCGCGAGGGCTTTCCCGGCGGGACGCCTCCCGGTGACGCCGCGCCAGGGGCGCCTCCCAGCGGTGCCGCGGAGGGGGCGCCGGGTGGCGGCCGGGGCGGCATGCGGGGCGGTCCCGGTGGGAGCGTGAGTTCGCAGATGATCGAGTACCTGCGGGAGAACCGGGGCGAGGCGAGCTGGCTGGTCGCGGTGAGCAGCGCGCAGAGCGCTTCGTCGATCATCCTGTCGACCGGTCAGCCGGTCATCGCGATGGGCGGCTTCACCGGCGGCGACCCGGCGATGACCGTGGACCGGCTCAAGGAACTCCTCTCCTCCGGCCGGCTCAGGTACCTGATGCCCGGCGGGGGCCGGGGAGGTCCCGGGGGAGGCGGCGGCTCCGAGGTGAACACGTGGGTGCAGACCAACTGCACCGCGGTCGCCCCGTCGGAGTACGGCGGGCAGGAGAGCGAGCAGTCGTCCCTCTACCGCTGCGGCTGAACGACGGGGAGGGCCGGCGGGCGCGGGCCCCGCGGTCCCTCTCCGGCCCCTCCTCCGCACCCGCCTCCGGCCCCCCTCCCGCCTCCGTCGTCCCTCGCCGATGACCGGATCACAGGGAACGGGGGCGGGCAGGCGTGCTGCTGTAGTCTTGCGCCGTGCACAGCGGAGGAGGAGCGCGCGGCAGCCGCGCCGACCAGGCAGACCAGCGGCGGGCCGAACTGCTCGAAGCCGCTCGGAAGGTGGTTCTGGAGCGGGGGCTGGCCAGCACCCGCGTGGCCGACATCGCCAAGGCGACCAACGTGAGCGGCGGGCTGATCCACTATCACTTCGCCACCAAGGACGATCTCATCACCGAGATGCTCCGCAGCACGAGCGAGGCGGAGATCCAGCGGCTGCGGGAGATCGCCGACGGCCCCGAGAGCGCGGTCGAGCGGCTGGACCACATCCTGCGCGTGTGCATCCCCGCCTCCCGGGACGACCAGGGCTGGATCCTCTGGCTCGACGCCTGGGCGGTCGGGATGCGCGAGGAGCACGTGCGGACCATCCTGCTGCAGTTCGAGGGTGCCTGGATCGACGTCCTCAGGGACGTGATCGCCCACGGCGTGGCCCTGGGCGAGTTCGTCTGCGACGATCCGCAGGGCGCGGCCGAGCGCCTCGACGGCATGCTCGACGGCCTGGCCATCCGCTACACCCTGGACGCCGGGAACATGTCCCGGGCCCGCCTGCTGGAACACGCCCGCGTCGCCGCGGCGCGGGAGGTGGGGCTGGAGCGTTCCGCGTTCCCCGCCGAGGCCGCTCCCTGAGCAGCACGCTTTCCCGCGAAGCCGTTGACCGGGCGCCGGTCGTCCCCGCGAAGCCGTTCGCCGGGCGCCGCCGTTCTCCGGGGGCCGTCAGCCGAACACCGGCGTTCCCCGCGGGCTTCGCGGCGGCCTCGCGGGGACGCGCGGCGTGGTCTCAGTGCTTGCTCCTGTCCTTGCCCGCGGCGATCGCCTTGCGCGAGTCGGCGATGTAGCCGGCGACGTACGGGTGGGCCGGGTACAGCGCGCGCACCTTGCGGAACTTGGGCAGGGCCGCCCGATAGCGGTGGGCGAAGAAGTCGTCGAGCGCGGAGTCGTAGACCCGGCTGGTCGGCGACTGGCGGGCCGTCACCCCGGCGGCGGCGAGCCGCTTCCTGACGACGCCCACCGGCAGGATGAAGCTGTGGTTCTCGGTCACGCCCCCGCCGGGCTCCGGGGATCCCGCGATCAGCATCCCGATGACCTTGCCCTCCCTGCTGAACACCGGCCCGCCCGAGTTGCCCGGGTAGGACGGCGCCTGGGCCTGGATGTATGGAACGTTCCAAACCGTGGTCCGGTTGGCGTTGTAGGCCCCCTCGGTCAGCGCCGGATAGAGCCGCGAGCGCAGGTCGAAGACCGTGCTGGTGGTGATGAGCCCGGGGAAGCCGTTGATGTAGAGGGTGTCGCCCACGCGGACGTCGGTGTCCCGGCCCAGCGGCACGGTGGGCAGGTTCCTGGCGCCGGCCAGCTTCAGCAGGGCGAAGTCCTCGCCTGGATAGTCCCGGCCCCGCGCGACCAGCCTCAGCGGCCTGATCTTGGCCGTCTTGTCCATCCCGCCGCCGGGCAGGGGGCTGACGAGGGAGATGTACCTCTTCAGGCCCGTCACCCGCATGTTCTTGGCGTTGAACCGGTCGAACATGCTCCTGGTGAGCCTGACCAGCTCGTCGTCGGCCTGGGCGACCTGCGAGATCTCCTTCAGGAAGGTCCTGACGTCGCCGTCGCCGATCTTCGGCAGGGTCTTGCCGGCGAGGCCCGCCCGGATCTGGGCCTTGGGCGAGCCGACGCAGTGCGATCCCGTCACCATGTAGCCGTCGGAGGTGATCCACCATCCGGTGCAGGCGCCCCCGAAGCTCGTACGGACCCTGCGGTCGTCACCCGTGGGCCGCAGATAGCGGTCCACGTCGGCCGCGGCCTTCCGGAGCACCCACTTCAGCTGGCTCTGCTGGTCGCCGGGGATGCGCTTGGCCTTGGCGTGCCGCCCGGCCTGGGCGCGCAGAGCGGCGAACGTCTTGCGCGGGCCCGCCTGGGGCACGACCACGGTGGCCGTGTAGTCCAGCGCGATCAGCTGGACGGCGGGATCGCTCTCGGCGGCCAGCCTGGTGCCGACCGCCACGTCGCCCGGCGGCGCCTGGGCCGCCAGGGCCTCGCCCGCGACGAGACCCGGTGAGATCACGACGCCGGTCACGGCGAGTCCCGCCGCGAGCCTCCGCCGAAGTGAGTTAGCCATACCTTCCCTCCCCTGTGGTATAGGCGGGAGGGTGCGCCGCGTCACTAGAGCGCGGCTTGCATCCGGGTTGACGTTCCAGCTCACCGCGGGCCCGGCGCGACGGCCGGTCCGTGTGAGGGGCCTCGCGGATCGCGGGTGTCCGCCGGGGCGGCCGGGATCAGGCGGGCAGGGCCGCCAGCAGGAAGGCCAGGCGGGCCGCGGCGTCCTCGATGTTGTCGGCGGTGCCGAGCCGGTAGCCCCAGGAGGTGATGAAGCCGCCGTCCGGGGAGCAGGTCACGGTCTCCATGAGGGTCTCGCTGAAGCGGTTGCGGACGCACACGTATGCCGGATCGCCGAGCGACACGTTCTGCAGGGACAGATCGGCGTGCGAACGGATCGCCGCGGCGAACCTCTCAAGGCAGGACAGCGTGTCGAGCATCGTGCTTCACCTCCGTCTTGCCGAGGATTGCACGATCTTGGGAGGTTAATCAAGCAATTGCGGTGACTGATTGGCGGATTGTCGAGCGAAATCATCGAGGACTCGCATGATGACCAGCCTGGCGTCCTCCCGGAAGGCCGCGATCTCGCCGAACTCCTCGAAGGCGCGCTCGTAGAAGGCGATGTCCTCGGGGTCGCGCAGGATCAGGTCCCTGGTCCTGGTCGGCACCGCGACGTGGTCCTGGTCGTAGATCCAGAATCCGTTGAGCAGGGCGGAGGGCAGGGGCGCCTCGAAGGGCACCACGCCGAACTCCACGTTGGGCAGCGCGGTCACCGCGAGCAGCCGGTCGAGCTGGCCGCGCATCACGTCCAGCGGGGCCAGGCGATAGCGCAGCACCGCCTCGGGCAGGATGAAGCGGAAGCGCTTGCTCTGGTCGTAGAGGATCTCCTGGCGCTGCATGCGCACCCGGATCGCCGCGTCGATCTCGTCGGGCGCGTTGTAGAGGCGCTTGATCCTGGTGAAGATGCTGCGGGCGTACTCGGTGGTCTGCAGCAGGCCGATGACGACGCCCGGCTCGAAGACCCGGAAGGTGGTCGTGCGCGCCTCCAGGTCGCGGATGTCCTCCTGGAGGGCCGCCAGGCCGCTGCGGTGCCGCTGCCGCCAGGAGTCCTGGCGTTCGAACAGGCCGTTGGCCTGCTCGATCAGCTCCTCCAGGACCTCGGGCGCGGCCTGTACGGCGCGCGCCCACCCGGTGACGTCGTCCTCCGTGGCGGTCTGGCGGGCGTTCTCGATCCGGGAGATCTTCGAGGGCTGCCACCTCAGGCGTTCGGCGAGCTCCTTGCCCGACAGGCCCGCGGTCTCCCGCAATCGGCGGAGCTGCGCCCCCAGCTCGACCCGGGCCTGCTGGAACCCACTCATAAGACCTCCCGTACGGTGCCGCACGAGGGTAGACCCGACGGGACGGAAGGTGCCATAGGGGCCGCCCCAATCGTGATCAACAGGTGACCCGCGGTCACTCAGGGGAGCGTCCGGCGGGTGTCAGGAGAGCACTTTGCGGGCGATGTCGATCAGCAGCTCCCGTGGGACCTCGACGGCGGTCTCACCGTCCAGGACGTGGCGCAGATCGGCCAGGGCGGCGGCGTCGGTGACGTGCAGCCCCTGGACGACGATGGTGCCCCGGTCGGTTTCGTAGAGGGAGGGGCAGGCCCCCGCCTCCGAGGTGGAGCCGAGAAACCGCAAACGCATGACTGTGTCCTTCCCCGAGCCAGCCTCATATTGCAATTGCGCGCAATCCTAAAGCCTGGAAGATCAGGACATCCATAAATCACGAAATTTCCCCGCCGCTCGCGGGTGCCGGGTCGTCGGCGTCAGGCCATCAGCGTCTCCGCTCTGGAGAACAGCGCGAGAGTGGTGGCGTGCAGCGCGTCACCGATGTCCTTGGGGGCCTTGCCCGCGCAGGCCCGCGCGTGGGTGCCTTCAAGCACGATGCCCAGCTTGAAGCAGGCCATCACGGCATACCAGTCGATGGCCGACAGGTCCCGGTCCGACAGGGCCGTGTAGCACGCGACGATCTCCTGCGCCGTCGCCAGATCGGCTATGCCGCCGCCGATGAGCCCCTGGCCGTCGGGGTCGGGCCAGGTGGCCAGCAGCCAGCCGAGGTCCAGCAGGGGATCGCCGACCGTGCACATCTCCCAGTCGACGATCGCCGCCACCCGCGGCCCGTCGTGGGCGAACATCAGGTTGGCCAGGTGATAGTCCCCGTGCATGATCCCCGGAGTGAAGTCCCGCGGCCGGTTGCGCTCCAGCCAGTCGGCGGTCCGGGCCAGTCCGGGGATGTCGGGGCCGGGATAGCCGTCCAGGGCCGAGTAGCCCTCCAGCTCGCCCGTCCACCGGGGGACCTGCCGCTCCAGGAACCCCTCGGGCCGTCCGAAACCGTCGAGCGGGGCTGGGTCCACCCGGCCGAGCTCCGCCAGCGCCGAGGCCGCCTCCAGCCCCATGCGGTGGCGGATCGCGGGGTCGCCCGCGTGCGGCTCCGGCAGCCCGACGGTGGCGTTGAAGCCGTCGACCGGCTCCATGAGATAGAAGACCGCGCCGCCCATGACGGTCTCGTCCGGGCAGGCGGCGACGAGCCGGGGCGCGGCGACGGGGGTGTCCCGCAGGACGGCGAGCACCCGGGCCTCGCGCCGGATCACCTCGTTGCTCCGGGCCCGCAGGTGCAGGGGCGGGCGGCGCAGGATGTACGGCACGCCGCCACGGGTCAGGCGGAGCATGACGTTCTGCGTCCCGCCCGCGACCGGCTCGACCGCCCCGAACTCCCCGCCGGGCAGTCCCTGCTCGTCCATCCACGCCCCGAGCACGTCCAGGTCGATCACGTTGACGTCGATGTGCGTGGAGGTCATGAGGACACCTAACCGAACGATGTTCTAGTGTTGGCGAATCTACGAGACCGCGCGGCGCGGGTCAATAGCACCCGCGCCGCCCCGGCGCCCGGGTGGCGGGAGCCGTGCGGGCGTCGTGAGAGGGACCCGGGACCGGATCACGCGGGCTGTACAGGCATCTTGAGAGGGACCCGGGACCGGACCGCGCGGGCCGTACGGGCGTCACAGGAGGGATCGGGGGATCTCCGTGACGGCGGCGCGCAGTTCCTCGCCCAGCGCCTTGGCCTGGGCGTCCAGGCGAGGACTGGCGGCGACGCCCCGGCCGAGGAGGCCGTGCACGACGAAGTTGAGCGCGAGCAGGTTCGGCAGTTCGAAGCGCTCGACCGTCAGCCCGGCCGTCGCGGGCAGGAGCTCTCGAAGGCGCCCGGCCGTCAGGTGACCGGCCAGCCACGCGAACTGCTCCGGGGTCCTCACCCAGACGCCGAGGTTCGCATTGCCCCCCTTGTCCCCGGACCGGGCCCCCATGATCGCCCCCAGCGGAGCCCGGACGATCTCCTCCTCGCCGCCCACCGGCGCCGATCCACTCCGTTCCCCCTCCCGCCGACCCGGCGCCGGTATGGGTGTCCCTCCGGAGACCGGGACGGCGGTGCTTCTGGCGTGCGGCGACGAGGCCGGGGCGGCGGAGGGGATTTCCCCGGCGGGGGGTGCGGGGGGAGCGTCCGGGGCGGGGAGTTCGCGGCCGTCGAGCCAGACGCGGGGCCGCACGGAGGCGGCGGGGACGAGCACGGGCCAGTAGACGCCGTACGGGGTGGCGTCGCCGGGAGGGGTGAGGCCGTAGAAACCGGGATAGCTCGCCAGGCCGGTCTCGACCACCGCGGAGGAGAACGCGCGGCCGGCCTTCCTCCGGTCGGGGTCCATCACGGTGATCCGGAGCAGGGCGGTCTCGGCGAGCGGGGTCAGCTCCGTGTGGACCTGTTCGAAGGACTCCTTCGGCACGCGGGCCCAGACGGCCTCCTCGGCGAGGCGGGCCTTGGCCTCGATGTCCAGGCCGGTCAGGACCAGGGTCATGGTGTTGCGGTGGCCGCCGAGATAGTTGACCGCGACCTTGAGCGTCTGCGGCGGGGCCTCGCCGCGCACGCCGGAGATCCGGACCCGGTCCGGGCCCTGCTGCTCCAGTGCGATCGTGTCGAAGCGGGCCACGACGTCGGGGCCGGGATAGCGGGGCGAGGCGATCTCGTACAGCAGCTGGGCCGTGACCGTGCCGACCGAGACCAGGCCCCCGGTGCCGGGGTGCTTGGTCACCACGCAGGACCCGTCGGCCTCCAGCTCCACCAGCGGGAAGCCGCAGCGCGCCGGGTCGGGCACCTCGCCGAAGAAGGCGTAGTTGCCGCCGGTCGCCTGGCAGCCGCACTCGATGACGTGCCCGGCGACGACCGACCCGGCCAGCGCGTCGAGGTCGTCGGGGCGCCAGCCGTACCGCCAGATGCCCGGTCCGGTGACCAGCGCCGCGTCGGTGACCCGGCCGGTGACCACCACGTCGGCCCCCGCCGACAGGGCCTGCGCGATCGGCCGTCCGCCGAGGTAGGCGTTGGCGGTCAGGGGTGCGGAGGGCAGCCTCTCCCCGGTGTCCATGTTGATCGCCTCGCCCGGCAGGCCCCACCGGCCCCGCTCCCCGCAACCTCCGCAGTCCCCGTCCGGCCCGCCGGCGAGCAGGTCGTCCCCGGTCACGTGGGCCACCCGCACCGCCAGCCCGAGCCGGTCGGCCAGCTCCGCCACCGCCGCGGCGCACCCGGCGGGATCCAGCCCGCCCGCGTTGGACACGATCTTGATGCCCCGGTCCACGCAGGTCCCGAGCACCTGTTCCATCTGCTTCAGGAACGTCGGCGCGTAGCCGGGGCGGCCCTTGAGCCGGTTCCCGGCCAGGATGAGCATCGTCAGCTCGGCCAGCCAGTCACCGGTGAGCACGTCGATCGGCCCGCCCTCGACCATCTCCCGCGCGGCCGACAACCGGTCGCCGTAGAAGCCGGAACAGTTGGCGACACGGAGCATCGGGTCCTCCCTCGGCCGTTCGGGACTGGAGCATTGTTCCAGACGGCCGGCCGGGCGGGTGCACCGGCTGCGGTCAACGCCACTGCCGCGCCGCACGGGCGATGTTGCGCGGCATCCGGCCGAAGATGAGGTTGTGGAAGGGGGCGATGCCCCACCAGTAGGCGTGCCCCAGCAGCCCGTGCGGATGGAACAGCGCGCGCTGCCGGTAGACGGACCGGGCGGGAGCGCCGGCCGGGGAACCCGCCCGGCCGGAGTCATCGGGGGCGGCAGGCCGAGGGGGGCGGTCCTGCGCAGGATCCGACCGGTCGGAGCCGTCAGGGGAGACCGAAAGCTCCAGCCAGGCCAGGCCCGGCAGGCGCATCTCGGCGCGCAGCCGCAGCAGCCTCCCGGGTTCGATCTCCTCCACCCGCCAGAAGTCCAGCGGGTCGCCCACCCGGAGCCGGCGGGGGTCGCGGCGCCCCCGGCGCAGGCCCACTCCGCCCATCAGCCGGTCGATCAGGCCGCGCGCCCGCCAGGCGACGGGCAGCGAGTACCAGCCGTTGGCCCCGCCGATGCCCTCGATCACCCGCCAGACCTGCTGCGCGGGTGCGGCCACGGTCAGCTCGCGTTCGTCGGAGTAGAGGCTGCCGCCCGCCCAGCCGGGGTCGGTGGGCAGGGGGTCGCTCGGTGCGCCGGGGGTGGAGGCGGAGGACCAGTGGGTGGCGACGTCGGCGTCCTTGATCTTGCGCAGCGCCAGCCGTACGGACTCCCGGAAGCCGATCAGCCCGCCCGGCGGGTCGGGGACGAAGCGGGCGACGTCGTGCTCGGCGCACACGGCCTCGTGGCGCAGCGACTCCACCAGGGGCCGGGCGATGCTCGCCGGCACCGGCGTGACCAGGCCGACCCAGTGACTGGACAGGCTCGGTGACAGGACCGGCACCGGGACGATCACCCGGGCGGGCAGCTGCGCGACCGCGGCGTACCCCTGCATCATCTCCTCGTAGCTCAGCACCTCCGGCCCGCCGATGTCGAAGGCCCGGTTGACCTCCCCGGGGACCTCCGCCCAGGCGGTCAGATAACGCAGCATGTCGCGGATGGCGATGGGCTGGGTGCGGGTGCGCACCCAGCGGGGCGTGGTCATCACCGGCAGGCGCTCGGTCAGATAGCGCAGCATCTCGAACGAGGCCGACCCGGACCCGATGACCGTCGCGGCCCGCAGCACCACGGCGGGCGCCGGAGCCCGCAGGAAGATCTCTCCCACCTCCGCGCGGGAGCGCATGTGCGCCGACAGCTCCCCGGAGGCGTGGGTCAGCCCGCCCAGATAGACGATCCTGCCCACCCCCGCCTGCGCCGCGGCCCCGGCGAAGGTCTCGGCCGCCCTGCGGTCGCGCTCGGCGAAGGCGGGACCGCCGGCCATCGAGTGGACCAGGTAGTAGGCCACGTCGGCGCCGTCCAGCGCGCGCCGCATCGCGCCGGGGTCGCCGACGTCGCCCGCCACGACCTCCACCTGCCCGGCCCACGGCAGGTCCCGCAGCCGCTGCGGACTGCGGGCCACGCACCTGACCCGGTGCCCGGCCTCCAGCAGTTGCGGCACCAGCCGCCCGCCGATGTAGCCGGTGGCCCCCGTCACCAGGATCATCCCCATGCCAGTGCTTCGTGCGTCACTCGCGGGGCGGTTGCACGGCAGGGGCCGGGATCCAGGCGGCGGGGCGCTTGTCCATGAAGGCGGCGATGCCCTCCTGGCCCTCGGCGGAGGTGAACCGCTGGGCCGACAGCTCGGCCATCCGCTGCATGCCCTCCTCGACGGAGAGCGACGGCACCTGCCGGACCAGCTGCTTGGTGATCGCCAGCGCCTCGGGGCCGCCGCGCAGCAGCATGTCCGCGTAGCGGGCGACCGTGGCGTCCAGTTCCCCGGCGGGGACGGCCCGGGTCAGCAGGCCGATCTCCTGGGCGCGGGCGGCGTCGAAGGTCTCGCCGGTCAGCAGGTACTCGGCCGCGGCCCGGGGATCGAGCCGCCGCAGCACGGTCACCGAGATCATCGCGGGCACCACGCCCAGCCGGACCTCGGTGAACGCGAACGACGCCGAGTCCGGCGCGACGGCGAAGTCGCACGCGGCGACCAGGCCGAGCCCGCCGGCGCGCGCCGTGCCGTTCAGGCGGCAGATGACCGGCTTGGGGCTGTTCCAGATCATGCTCATGATCTCCGGGAACGAGGCGGTCACCGGCGCCTCGTGCGCGTTGCCGGGCTCGACGCGCTGCTCCTTCAGGTCGGCTCCGGCGCAGAACACCGGCCCGGTCCCGGTGAGCACGATCACCCGCACGCTCTCCTCGGCCAGCGCCCAGTTGAGCCGGTCCTCCAGATCCCCGAGCAGGCGCACCGACAGCGCGTTGCGGTTGCGCGGGGAGTCGAGCGTGATCGTCGCGATCCCGCCGGACACCTCCTTGTGCACCAGCCGTTCCACCGGCCAGCCCCCGTCCCTGTTCACCCGGCTCGCTCCGTCCTCCGGCGCCGCGCGGCGCTCATGTCCGTTCCTCGATGACGGCCAGTACGGCCCCCGCCTCGACCTGGCGGCCGGGCGTCACGTTCAGTTCCTTGACCGTGCCCTCGGCGGGCGCGGTGATGCGGTGTTCCATCTTCATCGCCTCCAGCACCACGACCACCTGGCCCGCGGCGACCGGCTCGCCGGGCTCGACCCCGACGCGCAGCACCGTACCGGGCATGGGCGCGATCAGGGAGCCCGGCGCCAGGTGCTCGACCGGCTCGGGCAGGCGGGGCAGGGGCGTGAGCCGTACGGCGCCCAGGGAGGAGTCCACATATGTCACGCCGTCGTAGCGGGCGACCTCGAAGCGGCGCCGTACGCCGGAGGTCTCCAGGACGACCTCACCCGGCGCGGCGGCGACGAGGACGGTGTCCGGGAAGCCCTCGGCGCGCAGGCCGTCCCTGGTGAGCCGGTAGTCCACCGCCCACACCGCCGGGTCCGCCCCGTCGCCCGCCCGCTCCCCGCCGACGGTGAAGGACACGCGCTGCGGCTGGGACGGCACGTTGCGCCAGCCGCCGGGCAGCCCGGCCTGTACGGCGGCCGCCGCCCGGTTCGCGGCGGCCTGGGCCAGCGCGGCGGCCAGAGCGGACAGCGGCACGGCGGACGCCCCGGCGTCATGGCGGGTCTCTCCGCCCTCGGCGTCCCGCGGAGCTCCTGGAAGATCGCCGGGATCGCTGCCGGAGCCCGCGCCCGAGGACTCCGGCCCGGTGAGGCCGAGGACGGCGGCGTGCCGGTCCAGGAAGCCGGTGTCGGTCTCGCCCGCCAGGAACGCCTCGTGGCGCAGGACGCGCACCAGCAGGTCCCGGTTGGTGACGGGGCCGTGGATCCTCGCTCGGGCCAGGGCGCCGGACAGCCTGCGCACGGCCTCGGCGCGGGTCTCGCCGTGGGCGACGACCTTGGCGAGCATCGGGTCGTAGTGCACGCCGATCTCCGAGCCGTCCTCGACGCCGGAGTCCAGGCGCAGGCCGCGGGAGAGGGGGGAGAAGCGGACGCCCGCGCCGGGGACGTCGAAGCGGTGCAGGACGCCGCTCTGCGGGCGCCAGTCGCAGGCGGGGTCCTCGGCGTACAGGCGCACCTCGACGGCGTGGCCGCGGGGCTCAGGGGGAGCCGGCGGGAGCTCGGCCCCCTCGGCGATCCGGATCTGGAGCTCGACCAGGTCGAGGCCGTAGACGCACTCGGTGACCGGGTGCTCCACCTGAAGGCGGGTGTTCATCTCCAGGAACGCGACGGTGTCGTCCTTGACGAGGAACTCCACGGTGCCCGCGCCGACGTAGCCGATGGCCCGGGCCGCCCTGACCGCCGCCTCGCACAGGCGCGCCCGCAGCTCGGAGGAGACCGCCGGGGAGGGCGCCTCCTCGATCACCTTCTGGTGCCGCCGCTGGATCGAGCACTCCCGCTCGCCCAGCGCCCAGACCGTCCCGTGCCCGTCGGCCAGGATCTGCACCTCGATGTGCCGGGCGTCCTCCAGCAGCGGTTCGACGAAGACCGTCCCGTCGCCGAAGGCCGACTCCGCCTCCCGCCGCGCCGCCTCGATCGCCCCGCCGAGGTCGCCGGGCGCGCGGACGATCCGCATCCCCCGGCCGCCGCCGCCCGCCGACGCCTTGACCAGCAGCGGGTACGGCCATCCCCCGGCCGCGCCCCCGGTGGGGGAGTCCGCGGCGGGGACGGTGAGGCCGGGGAGGGTGAGGCTGGGGAGGGTGAGGCTGGGGAGGGTGGGGACGCCGGCGGCGGACATGAGGGCCTTGGCCTCGATCTTGGAGCCCATCGCGGCGATGGACGCAGGGCTCGGGCCCACCCAGGTCAGACCGGCGTCGAGGACGGCGCGCGCGAAGGCGGCGTTCTCCGACAGGAAGCCGTAGCCGGGATGGACGGCGTCCGCGCCACTGCGCCGGGCGGCCTCGACGACCTTCTCGATCGACAGGTAGGTGTCGGCGGGCCGGGCGCCGGGGAGCCGTACGGCGTGGTCGGCCTCGGCGGCGTGCGGCGCGCCGGCGTCGGCGTCGGAGAAGACCGCGACGGTCTCGATGCCGAGATCGCGGCAGCTGCGGAAGACACGGCGGGCGATCTCGCCCCGGTTCGCGACGAGCAAACGTGTGATCATGACGGTCACATCCGGAAGACGCCGAAGCCGGCGGGCTCGGGGACGGGGGCGCTGTTGACGGCCGACAGGCACAGGCCCAGGACGGTGCGGGTGTCACGGGGGTCGATGACGCCGTCGTCGTAGAGCCGGCCGGACAGGAAGAACGGCAGGGACTCGGTCTCGATCTGCGTCTCGACCATCGCCCGCATCGCCGCGTCCGCTTCCTCGTCGTAGACCTGCCCGCGTGCCTCGGCCGCGGCCCGGCCGACGATGGACAGCACCCCGGCCAGCTGGGCGGGGCCCATGACGGCCGACTTCGCGCTCGGCCAGGTGAACAGGAAGCGGGGGTCGTAGGCCCGGCCGCACATCCCGTAGTTGCCCGCGCCGTAGGAGGCGCCCATGACGACGGTGAGGTGCGGGACGGTCGAGTTGGAGACCGCATTGATCATCATGGCGCCGTGCTTGATGATGCCGCCCTGCTCGTACTCCCGGCCGACCATGTAACCGGTCGTGTTCTGCAGGAAGAGCAGCGGCGTGCGCGTCTGGTTCGCCAGCTGGATGAACTGGGCGGCCTTCTGGGCCTCCTCGCTGAACAGCACTCCCCGCGCGTTGGCCAGGATCCCGACCGGATAGCCGTGCAGCCGGGCCCATCCAGTGACCAGGCTGGCGCCGTACAGCGGTTTGAACTCCTCGAACTCGCTGCCGTCCACGATCCGCACGATCACCTCGCGCGGGTCGAACGGGATGCGCAGGTCCTCCGGCACGATCCCGAGCAGCTCGTCCTCCTCGTGCAGCGGATCGCGTACGGCTCCCGCGGCGCGGCCGCGCTTGACCCAGTTGAGGCCGCGCACGATCCGCCGCCCGATCCGCAGGGCGTCGTGCTCGTCGGCCGCCAGGTGGTCGGCCAGGCCGGAGACGCGGGCGTGCATCTCGGCGCCGCCCAGGGACTCGTCGTCGGCCTCCTCGCCGGTGGCCATCTTCACCAGCGGCGGGCCGCCCAGGAAGACCTTCGCGCGCTCGCGCACCATGACCACGTGGTCGCTCATCCCTGGCACGTAGGCGCCCCCGGCGGTGGAGTTGCCGAACACCAGGGCGATCGTCGGGATCCCGGCGGCGCTCAGCCGGGTCAGGTCGCGGAAGATCCGCCCGCCGGGGATGAAGATCTCCTTCTGGGTCGGCAGGTCGGCGCCGCCGGACTCGACCAGGTTGACCAGCGGCAGCCGGTTCTCCAGCGCGATGTCGGCGGCGCGGAGCGTCTTGCGCAGCGTCCACGGGTTGGAGGCCCCGCCCCGCACCGTCGGGTCGTTGGCGATGATCACGCACTCGACGCCCTCGACCACCCCGATGCCGGTGACCACGCTCGCCCCGACCGGGAAGTCGCTGCCCCACCCGGCCAGCGGCGACAGTTCCAGGAACGCCGAGTCGGGGTCGACGAGCAGCTCGATCCGCTCGCGGGCCAGCAGCTTGCCGCGGCGGCGGTGCCGTTCGACGTACTTCTCGCCGCCGCCCGCCACGGCCTTGGCGTGCTCGGCCTCAAGGCCGGCCAGTTTGGCGAGCATCGCCTCGCGCCGGGCGGGATAGTCGCCCGAGGAGGTGTCCAACCGGCTCAAGAACCGTCTCCCTTCGCCGTAGCCGGTGATCTCGTCGGACCGGCTGTGCCCAGGTCCAGAGCGTGCCACACGGAGCTACCCGTCGGTAAGGGAGGGCGGGTCACGGGGTTTGCGGTCAGCCGCAGTGGCTCCAGCCGCTCTTCCACGACAGCGAGCCGTACACGCCGCCCCAGATGACGCACTTCTTGGCCGCGGCGAGCCGTACCGGGCCCGCGTAGGCGGTGAAGCTGCCCGGGTTGCCCGCCGAGGCCCCGCCCTGCACCTGGAGGGTCGCGTTCATCTTGATCTTGCCGGGGACCACGTACCTGGACATGGTGACGACGCAGTTCTGCTTGCTCGTGGCGTTGTAGAGCAGGTGGACGGTCGCGCCGCCGAGGGCGTGGGAGTCGATCTGCTTGAACCCCGCTCCGCACACGCCCGCCGCCGTGTACGGGTTCGGCCTGGGCTTCGCCGTGGCCGTCGGCTTGACGGTCGCGGTGGGCTTCGGCGTCGGTTTGACGGTCGCCGTGGGCTTGGAGGTCGGCTTGACGGTCGCGGTGGGCTTCGGTGTCGGCTTGGGCGTCGGCTTAGGGGTGGGCTTAGGGGTCGGCTTGGAGGTGGGCCCGGACGTGGGCGTCGCGCTGGGCTTCGCGGTCGGGTCCTGCGTGCCGCTCCCGGTTTCGTCGCCGCCGTCGTCCCCGGCGTCGTTCTCCGTGTCGTCGCCGGTGCCGTTCCCGGCGCCGGAGGTCGGCCTCCCGGTCGGCCGCCGGCCCGGTTCGCTCTCCCGCTCGGCCCCCGGGTCGTCGGTGAGTTCGCCGACCGGCGCGGGCTCCTCCTCCTGCGGTTCGAGGACCTCCTCGCGCGGCTCGGGGGCCGTCGACTCCTGCGCCGGGGCCGGGTCGTCCGGGGTGGGCTCCGCGGCGGCCTGCGCGTCCTGCTCCCGGCCCGCCACCGGGTCCGCCGACGCGGCGATCCGTTCCGCCGAGGCGTTCTCGATGTTCTGGACGACGACCACGGTCCCGGCGGCCACGCCGAGCGCCGCCGCGCCCGCGATCCCCGCCAGCAGCAGGCCGGGCGGGCGCCGCCGCGCGGCCCCCGTCCGCGACGGCGCGGCGGGGGGCCGGGTGTCCGCGGCGGCGGGACCGGGCGCGAGGCCGGCGGCCGGGGTGTGGCCGGGCGCGGGACCGGGGCCCGGGACGGGGGTGGGGGCCGTGCCGCTCATCAGGTGGGCGACGAGCTGTTCGGCGGTCGGCCGCGCCGCCGGGTTCTTGGACAGGCAGGCCGCGACCAGGTCGCGCAGCGGGCCGCTCAGCCCCCTCAGGTCCGGTTCCACGGTCAGGATGCGGTTCATCACCGTGGCGATGGAGTCCTGGCCGAACGCCGGCGTCCCGCTGGCGGCGAAGGCCATCGTGACGCCCCAGGCGAACACGTCGGCGGCGGCCGTGACCTCGCCGCCGCCGAGCTGCTCGGGCGCGAGATAGGACGGCGTGCCCATGGCCATGCCGGTCGCCGTCATGCCGGGGGAGTCCAGCGCCCTGGCGATGCCGAAGTCGATCACCACCGGGCCCTCGGGGCCCATCAGCACGTTGGCCGGTTTGAAGTCGCGGTGCAGGATCCCCGCGCGGTGGATCGCCGCCAGGGCGGTGGCCGTGCTGACGGCCAGGCGCTCCAGCGCGGCCCCGCGCCGGGGGCCCTCCCGGTCGACGAGCTGGCGCAGGGACGGGCCCGGCACGTACTCGCTGACGATGTACGGCCGGCTGCCCTCCAGGTCGGCGTGCAGGACCGGGGCGGTGCAGAACCGCGCCACGCGCCGGGCGACCGCGACCTCCCGCAGGAAACGGGCACGGGCCTCGGCGTCGGCCGCCAGCCCGTGGTGCAGGAGCTTGACGGCGACCTGCTCGCCCTCCGGCCCCCGTCCGAGGTAGACGACCCCCTGGCCGCCCTCCCCGAGCCGCCCGGTCAGTTCGAAGGGCCCCAGCCGCCTGGGATCCTCCGCCGTGAGCGGCTGTACCACGATGACCCCCCGGCAAATACCTGCAAATTAGGCGATGTGCGGCAGAACGCTACCAGTGTGAGGGGTGGGGTGATCGGTACGACGGCGAGATCCCGGACGGAAGGCCAGGTGGGAGGCCCGGGGTCAGATCGCCTTGCCCGGGTTGAGGATGCCCAGGGGGTCGAACACCTGCTTGATGCCCTGATGGATCTCCCCGGCCACCGGCCCGGTCTC
The DNA here is from genome assembly GCF_016863195.1 of Paraplanobispora takensis. Taxonomy (GTDB): domain Bacteria; phylum Actinomycetota; class Actinomycetes; order Streptosporangiales; family Streptosporangiaceae; genus Planobispora; species Planobispora takensis. The sequence continues at coordinate 115,497 of NZ_BOOK01000007.1, forward strand.
CAGCGCCAGCCAGCGCCGCTTCAGCAGGCCCACCCCGTGCTCCCCGGTGAGCGTGCCGCCCCGGCGCAGCGCCTCGCGGAAGACCTCGTCGGCCGCGGCCCAGACGTGCGGCGGCGGCTCGGCCAGCCCGTGCTCGAAGACGAAGACCGGATGCAGGTTGCCGTCGCCCGCGTGGGCCACGGTGCAGATCAGCACCCCGTGCCGGGCGCCGATCTCCTCGATGGCGGTGATCATGCCCGGCAGTTCCGAGCGCGGCACGCACACGTCCTCCACCAGGCAGGCGCCGAGCCGCTCCTTGGCCTGGTAGGCCAGGCGCCGCAGGCCGATCAGCTCCTCGGCCTCCGCCCGGTCGGCCGAGACCGCGACGAAGGAGGCCCCGTTCTCCGCGCACAGCGCGCTCATCCGCCCGGCCACCGCCTGCCCGTCCACCGCGTCCGACTGGGCGATCAGCATCGCCTGGACCGACGGCTCCAGGCCGATGTTCTTCCAGTCGTCGATGGCCTTCAGGGTGGCCCGGTCGAGCATCTCCAGCAGCGACGGCTGGCAGCCGTCGGCGATGATGGCCGCCACCGCCGCCGCGGCGTCGCGCGGCGAGCCGAACTCCGCCGCGATCGTCGCCGGGTAGGCCAGCGGCGCGCGGCGCAGCCGTACGGTGGCCGCGGTGATCACTCCGAGCGTGCCCTCCGAGCCGACGAACAGCCCGGTCAGGTCGTAGCCGGTGACGCCCTTGACGGTCCGCCTGCCGGTGTTCAGGATCCTCCCGTCGGCCAGCACGACCTCCAGGCCGAGCGCCGAGTCGCGGGTCACGCCGTACTTCACGCAGCGCAGCCCGCCCGCGTTGGTGGCCAGGTTGCCGCCGATCGTGGAGATCTCGTAGGACGACGGGTCCGGGGCGTACATCAGCCCGAACTCGCGGGCGGCCCGGTCCAGGTCGGCGGTGATGACGCCGGGCTCCACCACCGCGATCTCGTCGGCGGGCGACAGCTCCCTGATCGCCGTCATCCGGTGCAGGGCCAGCACGAGGCACCCCTCGGCCGCCGTCGCCCCGCCGGCCAGTCCCGTGCCGGCCCCCCTCGGCACGACCGGCACCCGGTGCTCGCTCGCCCACCGCATGACGGCGACGACGTCGTCCCGGCTCTCGGCGAGCACGACGGCCAGCGGCCTGCCCGGCTCCAGGAACGTGCGGTCCCGCGCGTAGGAGTCGGTCACATCGGGGTCGGTCAGCACCTTCGCGGGCGTGAGAACGGCGGTGAGTTCGGCGATAGCGGTCACATGGGGACTGTACGGCCTGCCGTCCCCACCTGAGGAAACGCAGTTATGTCACAACTTCTAGACATAAACAATTGATCACACTTTGACAACATAAGTCGGAGACTTTACTTCTCCTTTACTCTCTCCTCTAACGTCCCGGTCGGCACGCAATATCGGGCGTGCCGGGAACGTCCGCGCCCGGCGAACCCGGGCAGGGAGGGTATCCGTTGTCCATCAGAGGGAGAGGCGCTCGCAGGCGCCTGCTCGCGATCGTGCCCGTGCTCGGGCTGGCCGCCGCGGGACTGTCCGTGAGCGGCGCGTCGGCGCAGACCGATGACTCTGTCGCCCGCTACGTCCCCAAGGCGAGCGACTACTACATCAACTACGCCGATCCGCTCATCCAAAGTGACAGCACCACCACCGACGAGCGGTTCCAGCCGGGGTCCGCCAAGCGCTCGGGACTGGCGCAGGCGCGGGAGTACGACCGCAAGTTCGCCGAGGGCAACCCGGTCGCCGCCAAGATGCTCGCCTCGCGGGAGACCCGGGCGATCAGGTCGGGCAAGAACCCCTACGACTTCATCTTCAAGAAGGCGGGCCAGACCCAGCAGGCCAAGCTGCTGACCCTCCTGGTGGAGTTCAACGAGAACGCCAACGACGACTTCTCCGGCTTCAGCCGGCCGAAGACGATCGACGACGTCAACGACTGCATCACCGAGCCGCCGGGCACCAAGCTCAACGGCCCGCTGCACAACAAGATCCCCAACCCGGCCGACTCCGGCGCGGGCAAGGACAACAACACCATGTGGGTTCCGGACTTCAGCCCGGAGCACTACAACAAGATGCTCTACTCCGACAAGGGCATCACCAAGCGCGTGCGCATGGACCTGACCGACCCCCGGGACGGGCGCAAGGGCATCGACATCTCCGGCTACACGGTCAAGAAGATGTACGAGGAGATGTCCAAGGGCGCCTACACCGTCACCGGTGAGGCCATCGGCTGGCTCAAGGTCCCGCACTCGGAGGCCTGGTACGGCGCCGGCGCCTGCGGCACCCGGGCGCAGGACATGTCCGGTCACCCCGACAACCCGGCGGGTCCCGCCGCGCTCGGCGTGGACGCGGTCAACGTGCTGGCCGCGCAGAACCCGAACTTCCCCTGGGCCGACTACGACGTCGAGGACACCTCCGACGCCGACGGCGACGGCAACGTCCTGGAGCCGGACGGCGTGATCGACCACCTCGTGCTCATCCACGCCGGCGCCGACAAGTCCGGTGGCGGCGGAGCCGAGGGTCCCTACGCCATCTGGGCGCACTCCAGCGCCATCCCCGGCGGCTACACGATCCCGGGCACGAACAAGAAGATCTCCAACTACATCGTGCAGCCCGAGGACTCCGGCGTCGGCGTCGTCGCGCACGAGTACGGCCACGACCTGGGCCTGCCGGACTTCTACGACGCCACCGGCGGCGGCGACACCAGCGTCGACTTCTGGGACCTGATGTCCTCCGGCTCGCACGCCGGCCCGCTCATCCAGTCGATGCCGACCCACATGGGCCTGTACGCCAAGTGGGTGCTCGGCTGGGCGGACCCGAAGATCGTCAACCCCGGTGACCGCACGCAGACGGTGACCGTCGGCCAGGCCTCGCGCACGCCGAAGTACACCGCCGACGGCGTCCGCGTGAACCTGCCCGACAAGACCACCGTGATGGCCGTCCCGCACAGCGGCTCCAAGCTGTGGTGGTCGGGCAACGACCAGAGCTGGGCCGACGTCAAGCTGACCCGCACCGTCGAGGTCCCGGCCGGCACCGGCCAGAAGTTCTGGATGTGGAACCAGTACGCCATCGAGGCCGACTGGGACTACGGCTTCGTCGAGGTCTCCACCGACGGCGGCACCACCTGGAACGAGCAGAAGATCTACGACGAGTCCGGCGCGCTGGTCTCCACCGGTGACGACTACGCCGACCCGAACAAGCGGATGTCCGACTACGGCCGGACGGAGGACGGCCCCAAGAAGTACGGCCTGACCGGCGCCACGCAGGGCTGGCGGCACGACTACGTCGACCTGTCGCCGTTCGCCGGCCAGACGGTCCAGCTGCGCCTGCGCTACGCCACCGACGCCGGGTTCGAGGACACCGGCTGGTTCTCCGACGACTTCTCCGTCACCGCCGGCGACGCCACGGTGTGGAGCGACGACGTCGAGGGCGGCGACAACGGCTGGACCAACGTCACGGGCACCTTCACCGACACCACCGGCGCGGGCTGGAAGACCCACAGCGGCAGCCTGCAGAGCGTCCAGTACTACCTGGCCGAGTGGCGCAACTTCGACGGCTTCGACAAGGGCCTGCAGTACGCCTACGACACCACCTGGTCGCACCCCAACGCCTGGAAGGTGGAGAAGCTCAAGTACAACGCGCCCGGTCTGCTGGTCTGGTACCGCGACGCGGCCTACCCGGCCAACGACGGCGACGCCCACACCTTCGAGCTGCCCTCGGTCGGCCCCAAGGGCGAGATCCTCGTCGTCGACTCGCACTACGACCCGCTGCGCCGCAGCGGCGAGGCGGCCACGAAGGACCCGTCGCTGCTGAAGAACCTCCCCTCGCGTCCGCAGTCCTCCAACGCGGCGTTCACCTTCGGCAAGACCTACCCCTTCACCGAGTGCATCGAGGGTGAGCCCTTCACCCAGTACTGCACCAAGTTCCCGGCGCTCCCGGCGGTGAAGACCTTCACCGACGCCAAGACCTGGTACCCGGGTCTGGAGACCCGCGACGGCAGCCTGTACTACCGCCTGCGCGACGCCTCGGCGGTCGTGCCGTCCAAGGGCGGCCAGCCCTACAGCACCCGCGTCGTCAACGCCGACGGCAGCCCGGCCACCGAGCTGTACGGCACCGACATCGGCGGCGGCCACGTGCTGGGCAGCGGCAACCCCGGTGACGAGGGCAAGGAACTGGGCGTGCAGCTCAAGCTGGTCGCCCCGCTCCCGGCCAACCTCGGCGTGATCATCCAGGTGACCCCGCCCAAGAAGTAACCGTTCCCGACCAAGGGGCCCTGCCGCCGGAAGGCTGCGGGGCCCCTACCATTTACCCGGAGGATCTCAGGGAGAAGGGGAAGCGTGGGCGAGCTTCGCAGCAAGGCCGAGCACACCGAGGCCGTCCGGGCCGGGCGGAGGGTGTGCGTGGTGGTCAACACGCGTTCGCGGCGCGGGCGTCACCGCTATCCCCGGGTGCTGGACATCCTGCGCTCCGAAGGCTTCGACCTGCTCGGCGTCTTCCCGGTGGACGATCCCAAGCGCCTGCGCGCCACCCTGGACGCGGCCCTGGACGCCAAGCCCGACGTGCTCGTCGTCGGCGGCGGCGACGGCACGCTCAGCGCCGCGGTCAAGCACGTCGCCCACCGCGACGTCGCCCTCGGGGTGCTGCCGCTGGGCACGACCAACAACTTCGCCCGCAGCCTCGGCCTGCCGCTGGATCTGGCCGGGGCGATCCGGGTGCTGCGCACCGGCAAGGTCGCCGACATCGACCTCGGCATCGCCGGAGACCGGGAGTTCGCCAACCTGACCAGCTTCGGCGTCTCGGTCGAGGTGGCCGGGAAGGTCAGGCCCTGGCTCAAGCGCATCCTGGGCCGGGCCGCCTACCCGCTCACCGCCCTGACCATCCTGCCCGGCCACCGGCCCTTCCGCGCCTTCCTCACGGTGAACGGCAAGCGCCACGAGCTGCTCACCCACCAGCTCAACATCGCCAACGGCCGCTTCCACGGCGGCTGGCAGGTCGCCAAGGACATCAGCATCGACAACGGCATGCTGGTCGCCTACCAGCTCGGCTCGGGCAAGCGCCTGCGGCTGCTGCTGGAGACCCTGGTGCGGGCCAGCACCGGCCGCTGGCGCAGCCTCGCCGGCGGGCCCTTCGTCGTCGGCACCGAGATATACCTGGAGACCGATCCTCCGATGGCCGCCGACGTCGACGGCGAGGTGCGCCTGCTGACCCCGATCACGGTCAGGACCGTTCCCAACGGCCTGCGCGTGATGGTCCCGGAGAGCTTCGTCGACTCCTGACGCGCGGCCCGGGTGGTTGAAGCGCGTTCATCCGGGTAGCCGTCCATCACAGTCGATGGAGGAGACATGGCATCCCTGATATCCCGTATCCGCAGCTACCTGAGCACCCCGCAGGGGCGCAGGAACCTCGAGAAGGCCAAGACGATGGCGCGCGATCCGCGCAACCAGCAGAAGGTGCGCCGGCTCATCAGCCGCTTCCGCGGCGGCCAGAGCCGTTCCGTCAACCGCAGGCCGTACTGACCGCCGCCGGACCGGCCGGTCGCGGGACCGGCCGGCGCGGCCACGACGGGGCCGTCCAGCCGACTGCGGACACGGCGGGACGGCCTCTCAATCACCCTTGCCGGTGATGCGGCGCAGGGTCCGCCGGAACCCGCTCAACCGGGCGGGCGGCTCCTGCGGCGGGGCGGGGGGCGCCCAGGTCTGCGGCGGCGCGGGGTCCTGCGCCCCGGGTCCGCTCACGGGCCCGCCTCCGGCCCGCACCAGGGCGGCCAGCGCCTCGGCGGCCGAGGGCCGCTTGGCCGGGGCGTGGTCGCGCATGCGGCGCAGCAGGTCCATGACCTCGGGGGCGACGCCGCCCGTCGCGGTCCCCGCGTCCGGGCTCGCCGGCGGCAGCGCGCCCGTCAGCAGCTGGAAGGCGATCACCCCGGCCGCGTAGACGTCGGAGGCCGCCGTCATCAGCTCCGGCCTGGCCTGGCACTCCGGGGCCACGTAGTGGGTGTCCAGCACGTTGGGCAGCTCGTTGGCCACGGTGTGCGCCCGCGGACCGGGCTTGGCGTAGTCGAAGCCGGTCAGCATCGCGTGGCCGCCCTCGGCCACCAGCACGCAGGCGGGGCTGAGCGCCCGGTGCACGACGTTGTTGGCGTGGACGTGGGCGAGCCCGCGCAGCATGTCCGCCACGACGTCGAGCCTGGCCGCGGTCGAGAGGGCGTCGCGCCCGGAGCCGCCGAGGTACAGGTGCAGCGCCCGGCCGTGCACGTCGTCCAGGACCAGGACGAATCTGCTCTCGTCGTCGATCGCGAAGAAGTCCCGGGAGCGCACGACGCACGGGTGCGGCGGGATCCGGGTCAGGGACTGGTAGGCGTTGGCGATCAGCCGCCGCTCGGCCGCCCTGGGCTCGGGGTCGGCCAGCGGGTCGGCCCGGTAGACCCGCAGCAGGACCGTCTCGCTGCCCGGCACGGTCGCGTTGATCGCCCGGTACTCGGTGACCCGGTTGTCGCCGCCGAGCTCCTCCTCGACCTCCCAGTTGCCGAACCTGGGCGGCGCGGTGGAGCGGCGCACGCTGCCGTTCAGCGCCTCGATGATCGCCGTGCGGTACGGCGTGACGTCGGTGCTGTAGCCGCGCCTGACCCGGGAGACGTCGCCGAGCGTGCCGATCAGGCCCGTCAGGTCGGTGACGTGCCGCGAGTCGCGGCCGGCCGGGTCGACCAGCTGGGCGTCCGGGCCGGTCAGCACGACGACGCTGTCGACGTACACCCGCTCCAGCTCGCGGCGCTCGCGCATGAGCAGCCCTTTGAGCGCCCGGCCGTTGCCCCGGAGCTTGGTCACCGGGGACCCGAACGCGCTGCGCCGGGCCGGGAACCAGCGCGTGCCCGACACCTCGATCCGGCCGCGCGTGCCCTTGACGTCGATCACGCAGAGCGCGTGACCCGTCAGCACGATCAGGTCGACCTCGAAGACGTCGTCGTCGCGCGGCACCTCGATGTTGTGCAGCAGCAGCCAGTCGTGCGGCGCGTTGTCCCGCAGGTGCGCGATCACCCGTCGCTCGGCGTCGTTGACCGGGCGTCCGCCACCGACGATCTGTGCCATCCGAGCGCGCCGCCTCTCTCACCGTGATCCCAACGGAACCTCAACGGAACAAGGTTCCCATTGTCACGGGCATTCCCGTACCACCGCATCCGTCCCGCGGTTGATCTAGTGTGTCCGCCGTCGCAGGCTGACGGGAGAGGCGGGCTCATGGACTTCGGCGTGACGGTGGTCTTCGCGGTCACGGTGGTGGTGACGCTGGCCGGGTTCTCGATGATCGCGCGGCGGTTGCTGGACCTGAGGTTCGGAATGGTGCGCACGCTGCTGGCCGGGGCGCTCGCGCTCGTGATCGGCGGCCCGCTCATGCAGGCGTTCGCCGGCGGGATGGACCCCGGCGACCCCGGCCTCACCCCGCTGTGGTTCCTGCTGCTGGGCGTGGTGTGCGCGCTGCTGGCCGGGCTCGTCTTCCTGGTGGTCGCCGAGGTGCTGGTGCCGCAGGGGACGTTCCCCGGGCCGCTGGAGGCCGCCCGCGGGATACGCCGCCGGGTGGTCCGCTCCCGGCGCTATCTGGCGATCACCCGCATCTTCGTACGGCACGGCCTGGGCCCCTACCTGCGCGGCCGCGATCCCGGCCTCGGCGGTCCCTCCGGCCGGGCGCGCCTGGCCAGGTCGCTGCGTGAGGCCCTCGACGAGGGCGGCGTCACCTTCGTCAAGCTCGGCCAGATCCTGTCCACCCGCAGCGACCTGCTGGCCCCGGAGTTCGTCGAGGAGCTCCGGCTGCTGCAGGACCGGGTGACCGCCGCCCCGTGGGCGGAGATCGAACCGGTGCTCGTCGCCGAGTTGGGCGGGCCGGTGTCGGAGACGTTCGAGGAGTTCGACGGCGAGCCCCTGGCTGCGGCCTCGATCGCGCAGGTCTACCGGGCCCGGCTGAGGACAGGCGAGGAGGTCGTGGTCAAGGTCCAGCGGCCCGGGATCGCCGCCGTGGTGGAACAGGACCTCGACATCGTGGCCCGCCTGGCCCGGTCGCTGGAGCGGCGCACCCGGTGGGGCCGGGCCTTCGGTGTGGCCGAGCTGTCGCTGGGGTTCGCCGCGGCGCTGCGCGAGGAGCTCGACTTCCGCGTCGAGGCCGCCAACATGGCCGCCGTGGCCGCGGCCTCGGCCGGCGAACCGGTCCGCGTGCCCGCGCCCCGCCCCGAGCTGTCCGGCCGGCGGGTCCTGGTGATGGAACGGCTGGACGGCGTGCCGTTCGGCGGCGCCGTACCGGAGGGGGCCGACGGGCGGGAGCTGGCCAGAACCCTGTTCGAGACGCTGCTGCGCCAGATCATGCTGCACGGGATCTTCCACGCCGACCCGCACCCGGGCAACATCATGCTGCTGTCCGACGGGCGGCTGGCGCTGCTCGACTTCGGCTCGGTGGGGCGGCTGGACGCCTCCCTGCGCGCCGCGCTGCAGCGCCTGCTGCTCGCGATGGACCGGGGCGACGTGCTGGGAGTGGGCGACGCCCTGCTGGAGGTCGTGGCGCGGCCCGACGAGATCGACGAACGCGGGCTGGAACGCGAACTCGGCCGGTTCATGGCCCGGCACCTGACCGCCGGCACCGTCCCCGACGTGCAGATGTTCGGCCACCTGTTCCGGATCGTCTCCGCCCACGGGCTGGCCGTCCCGCCCGAGGTGGCCGCGGTGTTCCGGGCGCTGGCGACGGTCGAGGGCACCCTCGCCCGGCTCGCCCCCGGCTTCGACGTGGTGGCCGAGGCCCGGGCCTTCTCCACCCGCCACATCGCCGAGCGGAGCACGCCGGACCGGCTGCGCGAGACGGTGGTGCAGGAGGCCCTGGGCCTGCTGCCCATGATGCGCCGCCTGCCCCGCAGGGTGGAGCGGATCGTCGGCGCCGCGGAGAACGGCCGGTTCGGCGTCAACGTGCGCCTGTTCGCCGACGAGCGCGACCGCCGTCACGTCACCGGCCTGCTCCACCAGGTGCTGCTCACCATCCTGGCCGCCACCACGGGGATCATGGCCGTGCTCCTGCTCGGCACCGACGGCGGCCCGGCCGTCACCTCCACCGTCAGCCTGCTGCAGCTCCTCGGCTACAACCTGCTGGCGGTCAGCGCCATCCTGGGCCTGCGCGTGCTGGTGGTCGTCCTGCGGTCCGGCCGCTGAGCCCGCCCGGCGGGCCCGGACGTCCGGACCCGGACGCCGAGCCCGGGCCACGGGGTCAGCGCGCTCCTCTGCGGGGGCTGACGAGCCCGGTCTCGTAGGCCAGCGCGACGGCCTGGGCGCGGCTGGACAGGCCCAGCTTGGCCATCGCCCGGTTGAGGTGGGTCTTGACCGTCGCCTCGCTGACGCACAGCTCGTCGGCGACCTCCGCGTTGGACAGCGCGCGGCCGACCATGCGCAGGACCTCCGCCTCGCGGGCGGTGAGCGCGTCGAGGCCGGGATCCTGGACGAGGGAGGAGCCGCGGCCGTTGGTGTAGGCCTCCACGAGGCGGCGGGTCACGGTCGGGGCGAACAACATGTCGCCCGCGGCGATCGTGCGCACTGCGGCGATCAGCCGCTCCGGCGGGGTGTCCTTGAGCAGGAACCCCGAGGCCCCGGCGCGCAGCGCGTCGTAGACGTACTCGTCCAGGTCGAAGGTGGTCAGGATCAGCACCTTCGGCGGCGGGTTCCCGGCGGCCAGGATGCGCTCGGTCGCGGCGATGCCGTTCAGGCCCGGCATCCGCACGTCCATCAGGATCACCTCGGGCCGCGCGGCGGCGGCCATCCTGACGGCCTCCTCGCCGCCGGAGGCCTCGCCCACCACCTCCAGATCCGGCGTCGCCCGGATCAGCGCGGCGAAACCGGCCCGCACCAGGATCTGGTCGTCCACGACCAGCACCTTGATCATTGTCTTCCCCGCCCGTCGGATCCGTCCACCGGCCCCGGCTCGCCGGGCTCGCCCTTGGGGGGCGACAGAGGCAGCGTGGCCGCCACCTCGAACCCGCCCTCCGGCCGCCGCCCGGAGATCACCGTGCCGCGGTAGAGCCTGACGCGTTCGCGCATCCCGATCAACCCGTGCCCGTCCTCGCCGGGCGTCTCCCGGCAGGGTCCGTCGTCGGTCACCGTCACGCGCAGCTCCTCCCCGCCGTAGTGCAGCCGGACCGTGGCCCCGGCGCCGAGCGCGTGTTTGATCACATTGGTCAGGCTCTCCTGGACCACCCGGTAGGCGCACAGCTCCACCCCGGGATTGAGCGCCCGGGGGCTGCCGGTCACCTCCAGCTCGACCGGCACCCCGGCGGTGCGCACGCGGTCGACGAGCTGGCCGAGCTGGCTCAGGCCGGGAGTGGGGTCGTAGACGGCGTCGTCGCCGCGCCCGTGGTCCAGGCGGAGCACCGCCAGCAGCCGGCGCATCTCCTCAAGCGCCTCGTGGCTGGTGTCGGCGACCGTGGCCAGCGCGGCCCGGGCCGTGCCGGGGTCGCTGGCGAACACGTAACGGGCCAGCCCGGCCTGCACCGAGATGACCGACATGTGGTGGGCGACGATGTCGTGCAGCTCCCCGGCCACGCGCACCCGCTCCTCGGTGACCGCCCGCCTGGCCCGGTCCTCCTGCTCGCGCCGCAGCCGCTCGGTGAGCTCGGCCAGGCGCCGGTTGCGCTCGGCCAGCCTGCGGGTGCCCAGACCGAGCGCGCAGGTGATGCCGACGATGGCCAGGCCCTGAAGGGCGTTCAGCAGCGCCATGCCGTCCTGCGCGGTGGCCGCGGCCCACCACCACGCCACCGTCGCGACCGCCGCCCCGGCCGTCATGACCGGGAGCGGGCGCAGGGCCGCGACGCTGTACAGGACGAACAGGCTGGAGAAGTTGTTCACGTCGGCCTGGTAGCCCAGCGCGTGGTGGCAGATCGAGGCGGCCGAGCAGACCAGCAGCGCGGTCATCGGGACGATCCTGCGCACGGCGATCGGCAGGTTCGCCGCGCAGGTCAGCAGGACCGCCGCCGCGTCCGGCCGCCGCCACGTGCCGCTGCGGTCGGAGGCCGCCCACACCAGGGTGATCGCGGTGAGCGCGACGGCGAACACGGCGTCCACGAGCCCGGGGTCCACCCCGCCCGCCCGTTTCACCAGCGCCGTCCATGCCCGCATCCGCGCATGCTAGCCAGCCCGGCCGGGTCCTCTCATCCGGTGTCCGGTTGAGGACGCGTACCGCGGGAGTTGTACGGCGGGGCCGCGCCTACCGCGCGGGTCGCGGCCGGATCAGACTCGCGAGCGATGCGGGGGCGGCGGGAACGATCTACCGTTGACCCGTCGCCGGGTGATCGATGACGTCCGCCCCGCGCGCGGCGGCGCCGTACGCGCGCCGTCGGAGATCCGGACGGGGGCGATCTCCGAGGTCGCGACCGCGTGACGGACGGCGGGCGCGGCCCCGAGCTGTGGCCGGGACCGGAGGGGAGACCCGGTCCCGGTCACGCGAGGGTTTGCGGGGCTTACAGCGGGTAGACGCCTACTCCTATAGGGAGGAGGCATGTCATGACGCACAGCACGAAGGAGTCCCTGTCCACCGCCGAGCTGGTCCGGCAGGTTTCTGAGGGGGTCTCCCGTCTGGTCAGAGACGAGCTCCGCCTGGCGAAGATCGAGCTCGCGGAGAAGGGCAGACACGCGGGACGCGGTGCCGGGCTGTTCGGCGGGGCCGGAGTCGTGGCCCTGTTCGGAGCCGGTGCGATGGTGGCCGCGGTGATCCTGCTGCTCGCCCTGGTGATGCCCGCCTGGGCCGCCGCGGCGGTCGTCGGGGCGGTGCTGCTGGCCACGGCCGCGGTCCTCGGGCTCATGGGCAAGCGCCAGGTCCAGGAGGCCGGTTCGCCGGCTCCCGAGCGAACCATCCGCAGCGTCAAGAACGACATCGACGCCGTGAAGGAAAGGGCACACCGATGACCGAGACCGACCCGGGCCGGCGCCGCGACACCGCGGAGGCCGGGATGACCGGCTCCCGCAGGGAGGACATCGGCGCTTCCGTGCCCCCCGACGAGAGCGCCTCCCTCAGCGGCACCCCCGCCTCCGCGCGGGCGACCGGCGACACCTCGCGCGACAGCGGCTCCGGCGCGTCCTCCGCCGGGACGACGGAGGAGCAGGCCGTACGGCGCGACATCGAGGAGACCCGCCGCGAGCTCGGGGACAGCGTGGAGGCGCTGATCCACAAGACCGACGTCAAGGGCCGCGTCCAGGGACGCGTCCACGAGACCGTCGCCAACGTCGGCGACGACGTCAAGCGCATGGGTACGGCCACCGCCGACACCGCCACCGGCCTGGTGGACCGCGTCAAGGAAGCGGCCCCGCACGCGCTGGACAAGGTCAGGGACGTCACCCCGGTCGAGGTCAGGCAGACCGCGGGGAAGGTCTCGGCCGAGGTCTCCAAGCGGCCCGCCGCGACGCTGGCGGTGGCGGGCGCGCTCGCGCTGCTGGTGTTCCGCGCCATGCGCCGCAGGCGGAGCAGGTAGGCCGCGACCGGCGAGACATCGCAGACGAAGGGCCCGTCCCGGCAAGGGGACGGGCCCTTCGTCTGCCGTCGTCTCGCCTCCCTCGGCTCCTCTCGTCCGCGCACACCGGTGGTCCCGCGGCCGGTTCCCCGATCGGTTCCCCGCCGCCCGCAACCGAACGCCGTCACCCCTCGAAGAGCCATGTAGCGATCAGACGGCCCGGCCCGCCGCGCCCGCGGGGCGGCGGGAGCGGCCGGTGCCCCACCGCTCGGCGAGCCGGGCGGTTGAAGCGCTGGAAACGGGCATGATCGCCGCTAGTCGTCCGTGGATGGACCGGACTCGCCCGCCGGGCGAGGAGGAGGAGCACATGAGCCGGACCGTGGTGGTCGGAGCCGGGCTAGCAGGTCTGGCGGCCGCCATGCGGCTGGCCGCGGCGGGGCGGGAGGTCACCGTCGTCGAGGCCCGGGACGTCCCGGGAGGCTGCTGCGGGACCGCGCGCACGGGGGAGTACCGCTTCGACACCGGCCCCTCGGTGCTCACCATGCCGGACGTGCTGGCCGAGACCTTCGCCGCGGCGGGCGAGGACATGGAGCGCTGGCTGCCCCTGCGCCGGCTGGACCCGTACTACCGGCTGCGCTACCACGACGGCTCGCACCTGGACATCGTGCCCGGCGAGGAGGCCATGATCGAGCAGGTGCGCCGGCTGTGCGGGGCGGCGGAGGCCGTACGCTACCGCCGGTTCCGGGCCAGGCTCGGCGAGCTGTTCGCCGCCGAGTGGGACTCCTTCATCGACCGCGACATGACGCGCCTGCGCGAGCTGGCCCGGCCGCGCGCGCTGATGCGGCTGGCGGCCCTGGGCGGCTTCCGGCGGCTGGACCGCCTGGTGGGCAGCCACCTGACCGACCACCGGCTGATCAAGGCGCACACCTTCCAGGCGCTCTACGTCGGGCTGTCACCGCGCACGGCGCTCGGGATCTACGCGGTGATCGCCCACATGGACACCGTCGGCGGCGTCTACTTCCCCCGGCACGGCGGCATGCACGCCATTCCGCAGGCGATGGCCGCGGTCGCGGAGAAGGCCGGGGCGCAGATGCGGTACGGCGTGCGCGCGGTGAGGATCGACAAGGACGCCTCCGGGGTCGCCGCCGTCCGGCTCGACACCGGGGAACGCCTGGCCGCCCGCGACGTCGTGGTCGCCTGCGACCTCCCGGCGGCCCACGCGGGCCTGCTGCCCGAGGGCTCGGGCGACTGGCGGCTGCGCCGCCCCCGCTACTCGCCGTCCTGTCTGGTGCTGCACTTCGGCCTCGACCGCAGGCTGGCCGATCAGGCCCACCACACCCTGCACTTCGGCGGCCGGTGGCATTCCGGCTTCGCCGAGCTGACCTCGGGCAGGCCGCAGTCCGACCCGAACATCCTGGTCACCTACCCGGAGTCCGACACCGACGCCGCGCCCGCCGGGCACGCCACGCTCACCGCGCTGGAACCCGCCCCCAACCTGGACGGCGGCGACTGGGGGCGGCTGGCCCCCCGGCTGGAGGAACGCCTGCTGGGCAGGCTCTCCGACCTCGGCTACGGCGACCTGTCGGCCGCTCCCCGGCTCGGCTTCGACCCCCCGGCCTGGGCCCGGCTCGGGCACTCGGCCGGCACCCCCTTCGCCCTGGACCACCGCTTCCGCCAGACGGCCTGGTTCCGCCCGGCCGGCGCCGCCCGGCGCGTCCCCGGCCTGCACTTCGCGGGCATGTACACCGCTCCGGGGGTGGGCGTGCCACCGGTGCTGATCTCGGGCAGGCTGGCCGCCGAGCGCATCCTGAAGGCCGGCCGATGACGAACGCACCCGTCTCCCTGACCCGCAGCTACGAGCTGTGCCGGCGCTTCAACGCCCGCCACGGCCGCTCCTACTACCTGGCGACCATGCTGCTGCCCGCCTGGAAGCGGCCGCACGTGCACGCGCTGTACGGCTTCGCCCGCTACGCCGACGAGATCGTGGACTCCTTCACGATGACCGGGGACCGGGCGGCGGCCCTGGACGGGCTGCGGAGCCGGCTGGTGACCGCGCTGGCGGGCGGTCCGCCCGGCGACGCCGTACTCCCGGCGTTCGTGCAGACGGTGCGCTCCTTCGGCATCGACCACGCCGACATCGAGGCGTTCCTGCGCGCGATGCGGGCCGATCTGACCGTCACCCGCTACGCCACCTACGACGACCTGCTCGGCTACATGGAGGGCTCGGCCGCGGTCATCGGCACGATGATGCTGCCGGTGCTCGAACCCCTGCCCGGCATGGCCGACCGGGCCCGCGAACCGGCCCGCCAGCTCGGGCTGGCCTTCCAGCTCACCAACTTCCTGCGCGACGTCGCCGAGGACCTGGCACGCGGCCGGATCTATCTGCCGCTGGCCGACCTGGACCGGTTCGGCGTGGACGTGGCCGACCTGCGCCGCCCCACGTGCACCCCCGCGCTGCGGGAGCTGCTGGCCTTCGAGGCGGCGCGGGCCCGCGAGCACTACCGGCGGGCACTGGAGGGGATCGACCTGCTCACCCCCTCCTCGCGGCCGTGCATCCGCGCCGCCTACGGGCTGTACGGGGGCATCCTCGACCGGATCGAGGCCTGCGAGTACGAGGTCCTGCGCAGCCGGGCCGTCGTGCCCCGCTCCCGGCGGCTGGCCATCTTCACCCGGCACCTGCTCGCGGCGACCGCGGCCGACCGCGCCGAACGCCGGGTGACCGTCGATGTCCCCTGAGGCCGCCCCCGCTCCCGTCCACCACCCCTCCGAGGAGGACTCGATGTCAGGACCGGTCGTCGTCGACGCGATGGGCGGGGACCACGGACCGCGGGAGGTCGTCGCGGGGGCCGTGACGGCCCTGCGGGAGCACGGCGTGCCGGTGCTGCTGGTGGGCCGGGCCGGAGAGGTCCGCCGGGAGCTGGCGCGTCACGACGCGGCGGGCGAGATCGACGTGGTGCACGCCGAGGAGGTCGTCCCGATGACCGAACGGGGGTCCGGCGCGATCACCGGGGCCTCCAGCGTCGCGGTGGGCTGCGGGCTGCTGGCCGAGCGGACCGGCGGGGCCTTCGTGTCGGCGGGGTCCACGGGCGCGGTCGTCTCGTGCGCGGTGCGGAGCGCCGGCCGGGCCGAGGGCGTGCTGCGGCCCGCGCTGGCCGTGGCGCTGCCCCAGATCACCGGCGGGGCCGCCGTACTGATCGACGCCGGGGCGACCTCCGACCCCACACCCGAGATGATCGCCCAGTTCGCGCTGCTGGGCGCCTCCTACGCGCAGCTGGTCCTGGGCGTGCCGGAGCCGAGGGTGGGCCTGCTGTCGATCGGCTCCGAGCCCGGCAAGGGCAACCGGCTCAGCCGCCGCGCGGAGAGGCTGCTGGCGTCCTCGCCGTTCCGCTTCCACGGTCCCATCGAGGGGCACGACGTGCTGGCGGGCACGGTCGACGTGATCGCCACCGACGGGTTCACCGGAAACGTCGTGCTCAAGAACGTCGAGGGCACCGTCCGCACCGTGCTGACCATGATCGCGCAGGCCGGGATCGCCGGACCGGAGGCCCTGCGCGAGGTCGCGCGCCGCTATGACCCCGAGACGCACGGCGGTGCCGCGCTGCTGGGCCTGAGCGGCACCGTGGTCGTCGCGCACGGCTCCTCCCGCGCCCGGACGATCGCCCGGGCCTGCGTGGTGGCGCACGAGCTGGCGGGCGGCGGGGTCGTCTCCCGGGTACGGGACCACCTCGAGGTGGAGGCGGTCGGATGACCCGGCGTGCCGCCCCCGGCCCCGGCCGGGGGCGGCGGCATGCGGAGCCCGCCCCGCGGTCCGGATCCGAGTCCGGATCCGAGTCCGGGCCCGGGCCCGGGCCCGGTGGGGGAGCGCGCTCAGGCCAGGGGGTCCGCCCCGTTCCAGGTGCCCGCGCTGCCGTACGGGACGAACCTGGCGAACAGCTCCTCGGAGTACCAGTCGCCGGAACGGGTCCGTTCGATCACCCGCCGGTGCGCCCCCGCGCGATGGGCGAAGTCCCGCACCGCCGCGGCGTCGCGCCAGAGCGAGAACGTGGCCTGCCGCGCCAGCGGCCACTCCCCGACGCCGACCGAGGCCAGGCAGCCCTCCTGCTCCCGCAGCAGGGCGTCCACCTCCGGCACCGAGCGGTAGAACGCGACCAGCCGCGAGGGCCGGATCGACGCCCTGGTGAGCACCGCCACCGGCCCCGCCTGCCGGAGCCCGGCCGGTCCGGATCCCGCCCCGGAGCGCGTGCCGGCCTCTCGGCCGGGCTCCCCGGGCCCGTCCCCCCGCCGGGACGCTCCGTCCCCGGTCTCCCCGGTCTCCCCGGCCTTCCCGGCCTTCCCGGTCTCCGCGGCGTCCGCAGGGTTCGCGGTCTCCGCGAGGGCGAAGGGGTCCACTCCGCCCCAGCGGCCGCGCGAGGCCAGCGGCGCCAGCCGTACGTGCCAGGACTCCTGCGCCTCCCGATCCCAGCGCGCCGCGATCGGGGAGCGGGACAGGAAGTCGTCCAGGGCCGGCTCGCCGTCCCACACCGCGAACAGGGCCCAGCGGCGCAGGTCCGCGCCCAGGCTCATCGAGGCGCCCCGGCCCGAGCCGAGCAGCCGCCAGAACCGCAGTCCCGGCGTGCGCGCCAGCACCGGCCGGTCGAACGCCATGTACCGCATGGCTCCCAGATCCGCATACCTGACGAGGTGGAACGAGGCTATGGTCCCGGTGCTCGTGGCCGTCATCGGCGGCTACCTTCTCGGATCCGTGCCGGTGGCGGTGCTCGTCGCCCGCGCGCACGGCTTCGACCCCCGCGCGGTCGGCGACCGCAACCCGGGCTTCTGGAACATGAAGGAACAGCTCGGCTGGCGCGCCGCCGTGCCGGTCTTCGCGGGTGACACGCTCAAGGGCACGTTCGCCGCGCTGGCGGCCCTGCTGGTGAGCGGCGCGCACACCACCGGTTTCGGGGTGGTCACCGGCGACAGCGTCCTGCCGGTGTACCTGGCCACGGCCGCGGCGATGATCGGGCACGCCTGGCCGGTCTTCGCCGGCTTCCGGGGCGGGCGGTCCATCCTCGCCTTCGTGGGCGGCTTCGCCGTCATCTGCCCGCCCGCGTTCCTGCTGGGCGTGGCCGTCCTGGTGGTGACCGCCCTGGCCACCCGGTCGTTCGCGATCGGGGCGCGGGCCGGGGTGTTCGGCATCCCCGTCCTGCAGCTGCTGTTCACGCCGGTCGAGTACGTGGCCGGGACCGGGGCGCTGATGTGCCTCATCGGGCTGCGCTTCGGCCAGGCCGCGCGGGCGGCCCGGAGTCCGTCGTGACCCCGCGGGCGCCGGTCCCGGCGCCCGTCGCGGCACCCGGGTAGGTACGGCCCCGCCAGGTGCGCACGGGCCGCAGCGTCGCCTGCGTCAGCCGCAGCGCCGTCAGCGGGTCCAGCAGAGGAGACAGCAGCACGCCGGGACCGGGCCGGGTGTAGCTGCCGCGCAGCGCCCCGGTCAGCAGCAGCCGTACGGCCAGCAGGGCCAGGTCGAGCCGGGTGGGCCGCCCGGCCGCCAGCCGCATCACCGGCAGGGCGGCGGCCAGCCAGACCACCGCCAGGTCGGCGGCCTGCCAGCCGGGGGAGGTGACGTCGCGCAGCGGCAGCGACCGCCCCCACTCCCGCCAGACCTCGGCCGCGGACTCGTGCATGTCGACCTCCAGCAGCCCGCCCGCCTCCAGGAAGCCCACCCGCCAGCCGGCGGCGGCCAGGGATCGGGCCAGGGCCACGTCGTCGGTCATGTGCCCGCGGATCCGCGCGAACCCGTCGATCTCCAGCATCGCCGTACGCCGGAAGGCCGTGCACTGGCCGTTGGCCACGGTCCGGTGCGGGACCGGAGGCTTCGCCGGGCCGATCGGCCCGAACCGGTAGACGAGGGTGGCCAGGAACGAGGCGTGCAGCGCCTGCTCGGCGGTCCCGTCGCAGACGAAGCGCGGCCCCGCGGTGAGCAGGTCGTAGTGCTCCAGCGCGCGGGCCGCGGCCCCGGCCAGGCCGGGCGCCGGGCGCGTGTCGGCGTCCAGGGTGACCACCACGTCCCCCCGGGCCGCCTCGACCCCCTGGCGCAGCGCCCACTGCTTGCCGACCCAGCCCGGGGGCAGGGGAGCCCCCGTCACGACCTTCGCCCCCAGCCCGGCGGCCATCCGCCCGGTGCCGTCCGAGGAGCCGTCGTCGACGACGATCACCTCGGCGACGTCCGGGTCGGCCAGCACCGCCGTCAGGCAGGCCCCGATCCGGTGCTCCTCGTCGCGCGCCGGGATCACCACCGAGATCTCCCCGGTCCCGGCCCCGGCCCTGGTTCCGGCCCCGGCTCCGACCCCCGTTCCGGCTGCGGTTCCGGAGAACGGAGTCCCGGAGGCCGGGGTTCCGGCGGCGGGGGCCGGGGAGGCCGGAGTCCCGGAGGCCGCGGACAGCGGCGGCAGCCGGGTGCGCCCGCGCGCCAGCCGTACGGCCACCGCGACGGCCGCGGCGGCCTGCAACGCGGTGAGCGGCCTCACGCGCACCCCCCGGAACCGGCGGTTCATGCGTGCTCCCCGATGTCGGCGGATCGTGACGGGCGGCTCATGCGCGTCCTCCGGCGGGCCGGGACCGGCGGGGGAAGTCCTCGGCGACCAGGGAGGCGACGATGCGCCCGCCCATCGCCACCAAGGGGAGCCCGCCGCCCGGGTGCACCGAGCCGCCCACCAGGTACAGGCCCCGCCGCGGGCCCCGGTTGCCGGGCCTGCGGAAGGGGGCCAGCACGCCGTCGTAGGCGCCCCCGTAGATCGACCCGCCCCAGGCGCCGTAGCGGTCGCGCAGGTCGGCGGGGGTGAACAGCTCGACGAAGCGGAGCCGTCCGGACAGGTCGTGGCCGCGGGAGGCCAGGCGTTCCAGGACGAGGTCCCGGTAGGCCTCAGGGGAGAGCGGCCAGCGTCCGGGGTCCCGGGACGGGACGTTGACCAGCATCGTCCAGTTCTCGGCGCCCTCGGGGGCCTGCGAGGGGTCGTCGACCGCCGAGCAGCCGATGTAGACCGTCGGGTCCCCGGGCGGGCGCCGCCGGTCGAAGATGTCGGCGAACTCCCGCTCGTAGTCGGCGGAGAAGACGATCGAGTGGTGGGGCAGGCCCTCGGTCCGCCCCTCCACACCCGCCAGCAGCAGGAACGCCGAGGAGGACAGGCCGAGACCGGCGATGCGCCGCAGCCTGCGCCGGTCGGGCAGCAGCCGCCCGTACAGCGCCGCGGCGTCGGTGTTGGCGATCACGACGTCGGCGTGCTCGCGCTCGCCCGAGGCCAGCCGTACCCCCAGGACCCGGTCGCCGTCGGCGAGCACCTCGGCGACCTCGGAGCCGGTCACCACCTCCACGCCGGCCTTCTCCAGCAGCACCGCCAGGGCGTCGGCGATGCGCGGCAGCCCGCCCGGCACGTACCAGCCGCCCTCGCCGTGCTCGATCGCCGGGATGCAGCCCAGCGCGGCCGGCGCCCGGTACGGGCTGGAGCCCGCGTAGGTGGCGTACCGGCCGGCGTACTGGTGCAGGCGCCGGTCGGTGAAGAAGCGCCGGGCCAGGCCGTGCAGGGTCCGGCCGGGCGCGACCGCCAGCAGGTCGGCCGGGCGGGCCTCGGCCGGGGGGCGGGTCAGCGGTCCGGCGAAGAAGGTGCGGCGCGAGGCCTCGAAGCAGGTGCGGGCCCAGTCGTGGAAGGCCAGCCAGTTACGGCCCTCGCCCGGCGCCAGGCGGTCCACCTCCTCGGCCGTCCGTCCGGGGTCGCGGTGGGCGGTGAAGGCCGAGCCGTCGGCGAAGCGGTAGCGGCACAGCTCCCGCAGCTCCACCAGGTCCAGTTCCAGGCCGAGGTCGGCGAAGACGCCGGGCAGCGTCAGCAGGGAGGGGCCGACGGAGAAGGTGAAGCCGTCACGCCGGTGCTCGGCGAGCTTGCCGCCCAGCCGGGGCAGGCGCTCGTGCAGGCGCACCAGATGTCCCTCACGGGCCAGCAGCAGCGCGGAGACCATCCCCCCGACGCCGCCCCCGACCACTATCACTTCCGCCATCGACGCCTCCAGGCGAGCAGTGCGAACAGGCCCATGCCGGTCCCCCCGGCGGCGGCGACCAGCGGGTCCGGCGGCTCGAAGACCGCCGCGAAGCCGACGGTCTCCATGACCGCCATCACGGTGTAGAGCGTGACCAGCCCGGTGCCCCGGGCCTGCGGCCTGGCCACGATGCGGTCCACCAGCGCCATCATCACCAGTGACACCGCCAGCCAGCCGGCGAAGTTCTCCAGGGGGACGCCCCGGTACGGCCCGGGCTCGTGCCAGACCCACAGTCCCAGCCGGATCATCTGCGGGTCGAGGAACAGGTCCCAGGCCGTCAGGGCCACCGCGCCCACGACGATCCGGGCCGCGCGCGAGCCCGGCACCGCGGCGGCCGCCACCGCGTGGGCCGCCAGCCCCATGCCGCCCCAGGCCAGCGCCACGACGACCGGGACGTCGCCGAGCTGCGGCTGCAGCAGTTCGGTGTAGTGGTAGTCCCCGAACGGGAACCCGGTCCTGACGCCGACCCACTCCGCCGCGTACCCGGCCGCCACCGCGGCGGCGAAGGCCGCGACGGCCCTGGGGAGGGTGTGGGCCGCCGCGGCGAAGGCGACCGCGCTCGCCGCCAGCAGGAGCACCACCACGCTGGTGAGCAGGATCGGCCGCGGGTGCAGCCCGGTCGCCACCTGCGCGGCGACCATCGCGGCCAGCAGCAGCGTCCCCGCCGCGCCGAGCACCCGGCGCGCGGCGGGGGCCCGTGTCGCAGGGACCCGTGTCGTCGTCACCGCTCGCCGCTCCCGCCCTCCGTGTGATCTCTCCTACGGGTGTTCCTTCGAGCGGCCGTCTCCGCCGGACGCATCCCGGCACCCCCTGTCCGGACCTTCTCCGTGCTATCCGGATCATCTCCGTGGCAAACCCGCCGCGGCGGCCCGCCGCGAGGAGCCTTTACCAGCTGCGGAGACGCGGGGCCGGTACCGGACGGGTGAGTCCTGAAGCGGATGGGGCGGAGGCGCGGCCGAGCAGGGTCGGGGAGCTCGCGCCGCCGGAGTCGACCGCCCACGTCCGACCGTCCCGCCGGCGCCGGAGCCGGCGGGACGAAAGGATTGGGGACCGGCAGCGGGAACATCCGGCGCCGTCGGCCGGTTACATACATCGTGGCCGGTGTGCCCAGTGTCCCCGGGCCTCACCTATAACCGCCTTCGCGGACTACCGTTCGGCTGGAGCCGCGTTGTGCCTTTCGCCGAGAGGCGACACGCACACCGGTACACACGCAACGTCGACGGCCCCGCCGGGAGACTCCTCCCGGCGGGGCCGTCGGCGTTGCGGCACGGCCTCCCCGGTGGACGGGCGCCGGTCGCCGGTTCGGCTGCCGTGCGACGCAGCCGGGGTGGGCGACACCCGGCCCGCCGGGGGCGTGCTCCACGGGGGCCTGTGGGGGTGTACGCCGTGGATCCGCCCATCTAGGGCCGGGGGGTGTGGGCGAAGGACGACAGCTTGAACCACGCGGGTACGGACCGGCGCAGCTGCTGCGGGCCGTACACCTCCACCGCGCTTGAGCGCAGGGCCTCGGGCCAGGCGAGGTCGCCGCGCCATATCTCGATCATCCGGCGCAGGCGCGCGGTGATCCTCACCGTCGGGGGATGGCCGGGGTCCTGGTCGCAGACGTCGGCGTCGCCGGAGGCGATGACCAGCCACCAGTCGCGGGTGTGGGGGGCGACGTCGGGGAAGCTGAACTGCACCACCGTGCGGCCCGGCGGGACGGCGTCGTGATCGACGTTGCGGTGCATGTCCCACAGCAGCAACTGCGGGTCGAGGTCCTCATCGCCGATCTCGGGGATCCAGCGCATGCCCCAGGCGCCCAGGGCCTCGACCACCGGTTGCAGCTCGCGCCCGGCGGGGGTCAGCGTGTAGCTCACCCGGCCGCCGTCGGGGCGGCGCTCCAGGACGCCCGCCCGCACCAGCCGGTTCAACCGCTTGGACAGCAGGGACGGGGACATCTTCGGCACCCCGCGGCGCAGCTCGTTGAAGTGACGGCTCCCGGTGACCAGCTCGCGGACGATGAGCAGCGTCCAGCGCTCGTCGAGCAGCTCCATCGCCTTGGCGACGGGGCAGAACTGTCCGTAGGAGGATCCCATGCCGTCAGGCTAGCTCCGCCCCGGTGCTCCGGGCAGATACACATCTCGTACTAGGAGCCGGTGACCTGGCGTTCCTACCGTGGCTCCATGACCATCACAGTCAACCCCATCCCGACCGATGACGACATCGTCGCGCTGGCCGCCGAACTCGGCCTGCGCTGCGCGCCGAGCGAGGCTGAGCACGACCGCGACGCGACCTTCGTGACCGAGGCCTACAAGGCGATGCGCGAATGCGGATACCTGCGGCTGGCGGTCCCCGCCGAGTTCGGCGGTCTGGGCGCCGGCCTGCGCCAGGTCGTGCTGGCCGAGAGCGAACTGGCCCGCCGGGCGGGCTCGGCCGCGCTCGCCGCGGCCATGCACCTGTATCTCACCCTCGTGCAGTGCTGGCGGCACCGCAGGGGCGCGCCCGACGCCGAGGGGGCGCTGCGCCGCGTCGCCGCGGACGAGCTGATCATGGCCACCAGCGGCGGATCGGACTGGGTGTCCCCGACCACGACGGCCGTCGAGGCCGACGGGGGCTTCCGGTTCACCGGACGCAAGAAGTTCTGCTCGCAGGCGCCGGTCGCCACGGTCCTGTCGACCTCCGCGGTGCTGGGCGAGCCCGGCCCGGACGCCGAGGTGCTGCACGCCACGGTGCCGCTGTCCAGCCCGGGCGTGTCACTGGTCGAGACCTGGGACACGCTCGGCATGCGCGGCACCGCCAGCCACGACCTCGTGTTCGAGGACGTGTTCGTCCCGGCGGAGAAGGTCGTCGGGCGGCGGCCGTACGGCAGTCTCACCGGGCCGCTGCTGGTCGCGGTGATCCATTTCGCGCCCGTGGTGAGCGCGGTCTACCTGGGCATCGCGCAGGGCGCCTGCGACGAGGCGCTGCGGGTCCTGGGCGCACGCCCGCAGGATCCGGATCCCGCGACGGTACGGCGGGTCGGGGAGATGACCGCCCGGCTGCGGGTGGCCCGGTGGGCGCTGCTGGCCGCCGTCGAGGAGGTGGGCGAGGACCCGACCGCGGACGAGCAGACCCTGATCACGCTGATGGTGGCCAAACGGCACGCCGTGTGCGAGGCGAAGGAGATCGTCGATCTCGCCCTCGACACCGTGGGCGGGCCCGCCTTCTTCCGGAGCTCTCCGCTGGAGCGGGCCTACCGCGACGTCCGGGGAGGCCCCTTCCACCCGCTCACCCCCGAGGCGACGCTGACGCTGACCGGGACCGGTGCGCTGAGGAGGAGCTGAGCACGGGCGGCTCCGTTGTAGACCCCGTGGGACGGCACAGGGTAACGTCCTCCCCGATGGAACAATGTTCCGGTCCGGCGCGGCCGAAGCGCCCGCCGGACGGCGCGTGGACCCATGGCGGAGGGGAAGGCATGCAGTTCGGGCGCACCTATGAGGAGTTCGAGGTCGGCGCCGTCTACAGGCACTGGCCGGGCAAGACGGTGACGGAGTACGACAACCACCTGTTCTGTCTCCTGACCATGAACCACCATCCGGTGCACATGGACGACAACTACTCGGCGACCACCGACCACGGCCGCAACCTCGTCGTCGGCAACTACGTCTACTCCCTGCTGATCGGCATGTCCGTCCCGGACGTCTCCGGGCGGGCGATCGCGAACCTCGAGATCGAGTCGCTCAAGCACGTCGCCCCGACCTTCCACGGGGACACGATCTACGGCGAGACGACCGTGCTGGACAAGCGGCGCTCGGCCTCCAAGGAGGACCGCGGCATCGTCGAGGTGGAGACCAGGGGATACAAGCAGGACGGCACCCTGGTCTGCGTCTTCCGCCGCAAGGTCATGGTCCCGACGGAGACCTACCTGAAGGAACGCGGGGACCAGCCGGGACGCCCGGTCCCCCGGTCCTGACGGCCGCCGACGCCCGCTCCGGAAAGGACCAGTGTGGATTTCGAGCTGAACGACGAGCAGCGGATGTTCCGCCGCACCCTGCGGGAGTTCGTCGACCGGGAGATCGTGCCCGTCGCGCCGGAGTGGGAGCGCACCGGCCGCTACCCGGCCGAGATCGTCGAAGAGTTCAAGCGCATGGGACTGTTCGGGATCACGATCCCCGAGGAGTACGGCGGGCTGGACCTGGACCGGGTCTCCTTCGCCCTGGTCTTCGAGGAGATCGCGCGCGGCTGGATGGGGGTGGCCGGGGTGCTCGGCTCGCACTCGCTGGCCGCGTGGATGATCGCCCGCTACGGCACCGAGGAGCAGAGGAAGACCCTCCTGCCGGACCTGGCCACCGGCGCCCGCCGTACCGGGATCGCGCTGACCGAGCCGGGCGCGGGCACGGACCTGCAGGGCATCCAGACCCGGGCGGTCCGCGACGGCGACCACTACGTGATCAACGGCACCAAGACGTGGATCACCAACGCCCGGCACGCCGACCCGATGCCCGTCCTGGTCAAGACCTCGATCACCGAGCCCGCCCACCGGGGCATGTCGCTGATCCTCGTGGACGCCGGCACCCCCGGCTACACCGTCAGCCGCGACCTGCCCAAACTCGGCTACAAGGGCACCGAGACCTGCGAGATCGCGCTGGAGGACGTGCGCGTCCCGGCCTCGCGGCTGCTGGGCGGGGTCGAGGGCCGGGGCATGCAGCAGGCGCTGTCCGCCCTGGAGCTCGGCCGCATCAACATCGCCGCCCGCGCCGTCGGGGTCTCCCAGTGCGCCTACGACGCCGCGCTGAACTACTCCCGCGAGCGGCACGCCTTCGGCAAGCCCATCTCCGGCTTCCAGGCCATCCAGCTCAAGCTCGCCGACATGGCCACCGAGATCCAGGCCGCCCGGCTGCTCACCTACTGGGCGGCCGTCCGCTCGGAGGCGAGCGCGGTGAACGCCGAGGCCGCCATGGCCAAGTACTTCGCCTCCGAGGTCGCGCTGCGCACCACCATGGAGGCCATGCGCATCCACGGGGGCTACGGCTACTCCCAGGAGTTCGTGGTCGAGCGCCTCTACCGGGACGCGCCGCTCATGGCCATCGGGGAGGGCACCAACGACGTCCAGCGGATGGTCATCGCCAGGTCCCTCGTCGCGGGCGAGGCCAAGGTCGGCTGGTGACCGGCTGAATGCCCCGTACCGGGAATCCGATGGCGTCCCCGGTACCGGGCGGGGACGGATAAGGTCCGGAGCGTGGAACCCGTCGTCGCCGTCCTGCTGGTCGTCGCCCTCGTGGGCGTCCCCGCGCTGGTGCTGTGGCAGGTGCTGCGCGGACGGCGGGACCTGGGCAGCAGCCCGGCGGAGCGGGCCACCTTCGAGACCCTGCACACCGCCTCGCTGGCCGCCCCTCCGCTGCGGGCCGGGCTGACCGAGGCCGGGGCCCAGAAGGCCTCCCGCCACCTGAGGGAACTGCTCGGCTCCCCGGCGCTGGCGATCACCGACGAGCATCGGCTGCTGGTCTACGACGGCGAGGGCGACCACCACGCCCAGGAGGTCTTCGACAACGCGGCCAAGACCCTGGCCGACGGCCGTACCCAGGTCCTCGGGCCGGAGGTCGTCTCCTGCGACCTGCCCGAGTGCCCGATCCGGTTCGCGGTCGTGGTGCCGCTCACCACCGACGGCAGGGTGGTCGGCTCGCTGGCCGCCTACGGCGGCAGCGCCTCGGCCGGCCTGGTCCGGGCCGCCCACGAGGTGGCCAGCTGGGTGGACTCCCAGCTGGAGCTGGCCGAGCTCGACCGCTCCCGGACCCGCCTGATGGAGGCGGAGGTCCGGGCGCTGCGGGCGCAGATCTCCCCCCACTTCATCTACAACTCGCTGACCACGATCGCGAGCTTCGTCAGGTCCGACCCCGACCGGTCACGCGAGCTGCTGCTGGACTTCGCCGACTTCACCCGCTACTCCTTCCGGCGGCACGGCGAGTTCACCACGCTCGCCGAGGAGCTGCGCTCCATCGACCGCTACCTGACCCTGGAGCGCGCCCGCTTCGGCGACCAGCTCCAGGTGACGCTGCGCATCGCCCCCGAGGTGCTCCCGGTGGCGGTGCCGTTCCTGTGCCTGCAACCCCTGGTCGAGAACGCGGTACGGCACGGCCTGGAGAGCAAGCCCGGGGTCGGCCGCATCTCGATCGTCGCCGAGGACGCCGGAGCGGAGTGCCGGATCGGCGTGGAGGACGACGGGGTCGGGATGGAGCCCGACCGGCTGCGCCGCATCCTGGCCGGGGACGCCGAGGAGAGGTCGGGGGCCGGGGGAGTGGGCCTGGCCAACGTGGACGAGCGGCTGCGCCAGGTCTACGGCGACGAGTACGGCCTGGTGGTGGAGACCGGCAAGGGTGCGGGAACCAAGGTCAACGTGCGTCTGCCCAAGTATCACCCGGGCGTCTCCGCGCACTGAGGGCCGCTCCGTCGAGAGGCGCCGCGGGCCGCCCGCCGCGCGGTTTGGTATGTCACATAGTGATGGAGATATCACAACAACTGTTGAGTTATCACACAACCACATGTCAAGATCACCTATCTTCTCGAGCATTCTTACGGAGCCGCCCCCCATCCGGAGGACTCATGAGCAGCAGTCGCACGGACGCGCCGGACCCGGCCGGTAAGACGACCGTCTCCGGTGACGCGCCCGGGCGGGGGCTGGGGCGGCGCTTCTGGGTGCTGTTCTCCTCCGGCTCTGTCTCCAACCTCGCCGACGGCATCGGCCGGGTCGCCCTGCCCCTGCTCGCGGTGACCCTCACCCGCGACCCGGTGCCCGTCGCGGCGCTGTCGTCGCTGACCTTCCTGCCGTGGCTGCTGTTCGCGATCCCCAGCGGGGTCCTGGTGGACCGGATCGACCGGCGCTGGGCGATGATCGTCTCCCAGCTGGTCAGGGTCGTGGTCGTCGGCCTGCTGACGCTGGCGGTGGCGACGGGACAGGCGGCCCTGTGGATGCTCTACGCGGCGGCCCTGGCCCTGGGCGCCGTCGAGACGCTCTACGACAACGCGATCCGCGCGATCATGCCCGCGGTGGTACGGCGCGACCAGCTGGAGAAGGCCAACGGCCGCACCGAGGCGGCCACCGCCGTCACCGACAGCTTCCTGGGCGCCCCGCTGGGCAGCGCGCTGTTCATGATCGCCGCCGCCCTCCCGTTCCTGGCGAACTCGCTGGGCTTCCTGCTCGCCGGGGCGCTGCTGTTCCTGCTGCCGGGCCGCTATCGCGCCGAGCGCGCCGCCGGGGACCGGCCCGCGAGCATGGGCGCGGAGATGGCCGAGGGCGTGCGCTGGCTCTGGAACCACACGTTCCTGCGCAACCTCACCCTGGTCGGCGCCCTGTCGGCCGGGGCGTTCAGCTCCGTCATGGCGGTGCTGGTGCTGTTCGTGGTGGACGTCCTCGAACTGCCGGCCGCCGCGTTCGGCTGGTTCCTGCTGGCCTCGGCGGCGGGCGGCATGGTCGGCGGGCTGATCGCGGCGCCGCTGGCCGCCAGGCTGCCCAGGGGCGCGGTCATGGCCGCCGGGCTGGGAGCCCCGGCGGTCTTCTTCGTGCTCATCGGGGCCCTGCCCTCGACGGCGACGCTGGTGGCCTCCTGCGTGATCGGCAGCATGGGCACGGTGGTGTCGAACGTCGTGGTCATGTCGATCCGTCAGGCCCTGATCCCGCCGCACCTGTTCGGCCGGGTGCTCGGGGTGATCCGCACGCTCCTGTGGAGCCTGATCCCGCTCGGCGCGCTGGCGGGCGGCCTGATGGCCGGCCTGTTCGGGCTGCGGACCCTGGCGGTGATCGGCGGGAGCCTGATGCTGGTGCTCCTGGTCCCGCTCGCGCTGACGCTCCACCGGCACCGGAGGGAGCTGGACACGCTGAACAGCGCGGATACAGTTGACACCTGATGTCTGATTCATCACCCTCTAGGGAATTCCGTAGTGAACGACCGGAGGAGCGAGCGTGACCGGCCTGCGTGTCCTGGCGGTGGACGACGAGCTTCCCGCCCTGGAGGACCTGGCTTACCTGCTGCGGGCCGACCCGCGCATCGCCGAGGTGTCCCTGGCCAGAGACGGCGCGGCGGCGCTGCGCGCCCTGGACCGGGCCATCGCCGACGGCAGGCCGATCGACGCGGTCTTCCTGGACATCCGCATGCGCGGGCTGGACGGGGTGGTGCTGGGCAGGTTGCTGTCGCAGTTCGCCAACCCCCCGCGGGTGGTCTTCGTGACCGCCTACGAGGAGCACGCGGTGGACGCCTTCGAGCTGAAGGCCGAGGACTATCTGCTCAAGCCGGTCCGGCCGGAACGGCTGGCCGAGGCCATCCGCCGGGTGTTCGTCTCGGCCGAGCTGCCGGACGGCGACGCCCCGGCCCGGACCGACCCCGGCACCATCCCGGTCGAGCTGGGCGGGGTGACCCGCTTCGTGGCCAGCACCGAGGTCCGCTACGTCGAGGCGCAGGGCGACTACGCCCGCCTGCACACCGCGGGGGGCAGCCACCTGGTCCGCATCTCGCTGGCGACATTGGAGGAACGCTGGGCCTCGGCCGGCTTCGTCCGGGTGCACCGCAGCCACCTGGTGGCGGTCAAGCACATCGACGAGCTGCACATCGACTCCGGCCGCTGCGTGGTCCGCATCGGCGAGACCGAGATCCCGGTCAGCCGCCGCCACACCAGGGAACTGAGGGA
Organism: Paraplanobispora takensis; assembly: GCF_016863195.1. GTDB lineage: Bacteria > Actinomycetota > Actinomycetes > Streptosporangiales > Streptosporangiaceae > Planobispora > Planobispora takensis. The sequence continues at coordinate 144,673 of NZ_BOOK01000007.1, forward strand.
CCTGCTGGTCCGGCGGGCGCGCAAGGGGCGTGCGGAGTGAGCGGGGACGGAGCGGGCGGGGAACGCGATCGGGCCGGCGAGGAGCGGTGAAGTGAGCAGGGAACGCGAGCGGGTGCGCAAGGAGACCGACCGGTTCCGCCGCGACGGCGACCGCGCGCGCAAGGAGGGCGACAAGCCGCGCAGGGAGGTCGTGACCAGCCCCCGCACGATGGCCGCCCGTCACCTCCGCTACACCGCCAGCAGGGAGATCGACGAGCAGACCCGGCTGGGCGAGGTCTACATGCGCTCGCTGGTCCGCACCCAGTTCCGGCTGGCCATGTTCGTCTGCACGGTGCTCGGCTGCGTGGTGGGCGGGCTGCCGCTGCTGTTCCTGCTGGTGCCGCAGCTGCGCGAGGTTCGGATGCTGGGCATCCCGCTGCCGTGGGTGGTGCTGGCGGGACTGATCTATCCGGCCTTCGTGCTCGGCGCCTGGCTCTACGTACGGCAGGCCGAGCGCAACGAGCGCCACTTCGCCGAGCTGGTGGACCGCCAGTGACGGCCGCGGTGCGGGAGCGGACGGTGCGAGCGGCGCGGGAACGGCGGGCACGGGCGGCGCGGGAACGGCGGGCACGGGCGGCGAGGGCGCGGCGCGTACGGGACCCGCGGGGAGGCTGGACCGGATGAGCACCGCCTACGGCGTGACGGCGGTCGTGCTGGTGGTGGTGGCCGCGGTGCTGATCGGGGCCTTCGGCATCCGGCTGTCGCGGACCACCTCCGACTTCTACGTCGCCTCCCGGACGGTCTCCCCGCTGTGGAACGCCTCGGCCATCGGCGGGGAGTACCTGTCGGCCGCGAGCTTCCTGGGCATCGCCGGGCTGATCCTGGCCTACGGCGCCGACATGCTGTGGCTGCCGGTCGGCTGGACCGGCGGTTATCTGGTGCTGCTGGTCCTGGTCTCGGCGCCGCTGCGCCGCTCGGGCGCCTACACGCTGCCGGACTTCGCCGAGGCGCGGCTGGAGTCGATGGCGGTGCGGCGGGTGGCCAGCGTGCTGGTCGTGCTGATCGGCTGGCTGTACCTGATGCCGCAGTTCCAGAGCGCCGGCCTGGTGCTCAGGACCGTCACCGGCGCGCCGGTGTGGGTCGGCGGCGTGCTGGTGGCGGCGGTGGTCGCGGTCAACGTGATGTCCGGGGGCATGCGCTCGATCACTTTCGTGCAGGCCTTCCAGTACTGGCTCAAGCTCACCGCGCTCGCCCTGCCGCTGGTGTTCCTGCTGATGGCCTGGCGGGCCGACGGGTCCCCGGGGCTGAACGCGCAGGACGTGGCCGGCTGGGCGCTGCCCCTGTCGGGCGACCGGGAGTACGGCCTCTACTCGACGTACTCGCTGATCCTGGCGACGTTCCTGGGCACCATGGGCCTGCCGCACGTGCTGGTCCGCTTCTACACCAACCCCGACGGCCGGGCCGCCCGCCGTACGACGCTGGTCGTGCTGTCGCTGCTGGGCGCCTTCTACCTGCTGCCGGCGGTGTACGGCGCGCTGGGCCGGATCTACGTGCCCGGCCTGGAGGGACGCGACACGGTGGTGCTGACCCTGCCCGGGCACCTGGTCGGAGGGGTGGCGGGGGACCTGCTGACCGCGCTGGTGACGGCCGGGGCGTTCGCGGCCTTCCTGTCCACCTCCTCGGGGCTGACCGTCTCGGTGGCGGGCGTGATCGGGCAGGACATCCTCAAGGGCGGGGTCCGCTCGTTCCGGACCGCCGCGGTGCTGGCGGTGATCGTTCCGCTGGCCCTGGCCACCTCCGCCCGCGCGCTGCCGGTCGCCGACGTGGTGGGGCTGGCCTTCGCGGTGGCCGCCTCGTCGTTCTGCCCGCTGCTGGTCCTGGGCATCTGGTGGCGGCGGCTGACCTCCGCCGGGGCGCTGGCCGGGCTGCTCGTCGGCGGCGGGCTGGCCTGCGGCGCGGTCCTGGTCACGATCGCCGGAGGTCCGTACACGGGCCTGGCGGGCGCCCTGCTGGCCCAGCCCGCCGCCCTGACGGTGCCCGTCGCCTTCGCGGTCATGGTGATCGTCTCCCTGCTGACCCCGGAGCGCATCCCGGCCGGCGTCGCCCGCACGATGGTGCGCCTGCACACGCCCGAGACGCTGAACGTGAACCGGGGCGACTGGCGGCCCCGCCACAGCTGACGCCTCCGAACGCTTCCGATCCGGCGTAGCGGGTATTCGTCAGAGCGTCCGGGAACGGGGTTCGGGGGTACTCCATGAAGGGCGCGGGGGTGTGCGCCGCCGTGGCCGCGCTGACGACGGCCGCGTTGATGACGGCGGCGTGCGGGGCCGGAGACGACGGGGCGGGGCCGGGCCCCGAGGTCGTCGTGACGCCCGACGACAGTCTCGTGCCGGTCAGAGGCGGGGAGGACATCCCCGCGGTCGCGCTCGCGGCGGTCGAGGAGTGCGATCGGCGGCTGCGCGCGGGCGAGTATGAGGAACTGGCCGCCTCCGCGGACCGGAGCGCCGGGCAGGGTCCGCAGGCCGCGGCCGTACTCCGGGTGTGCGGGGGGACCGCCAAGGTCAACGCCGGGCAGGTCGAGGAGGGGCTGGCGGACCTGAACGAGGCCGAGGCGATGAGCGCGGACCTGCCCGAGGCGGTCCGCGGGCAGATGCTGGCGCTGCTGTACCGCGCCGAGGTCGTCGGATACGCCGTGACGGGGCAGGAGGCCGGGGTGAGCGAGGCCCTCGGCGACCTGGTCCGGCTCGAACCGGAGAGGGCCGAGCAGTACGTCGGGGAGTGCGAGTCGGCCAAGCGGTCCGGCTCGCAGGTGCGGTGCGAGTTGTCCGGGACGCCGGAACCGGCCGGGACACCGGACCCCTCGGACACCTCCGGGACGCCGGACCCGGAGGAGTCCCCGACCGGCTCCGCCGAGCCGGAGCCGAGCCCGGACGCGAGCGGGACCGGCCCCACCGGGCCGGGACCGGACCCGGCGAGCCCGGCGAGCCCGGATGGAGCCGAGACCGAGCCGGGCTCCGGCGAGAGCGGGAGCCGATGACCGCGCGGCGGGGGAGGAAGCCGCGTCCCCCGGCGGGTACGGCGGATGCCGGGGGTGCGGCGGGCGCCGTGGACGGCTCCGCGTCGGAGGACTCCGCGACGGACTTCGCGCGCCTCTGGCAGGTCCTGGCCAAGGTCGTGGCCCCGACGACGCTGGTCACCGCGCTCATGGTCTACTTCGGCTGGGCCCGGGCGAGCGTCACCTACCGCGTTTTCGGCCTCGACCAGAGCGTCCTGGGCCTGTCCCTGCAGGACTACCTGTTCCGCAGCATCGACGCGACCATCGAGCCGCTCGCCGGCCTGCTGCTGGCGGTCATGATCGCGATCCCGGTCCACCTGCTGCTCACCGGGCTGTTCTCGCGCTTGCGGGCGGCGGCGCGGTGGGCGGTCGCGGCGGTGGCCGCGGCCGGGGCCGGGGCGTGCCTGGCCGGACTCGCGGGGATCACCGGGCTGGGGAGATACCGCTCGGAGTGGCCGATCGTCCCGATGAGCCTGGGGCTGGGGGTGATGCTGATCGGCTACGCCGTCCACCTGCACTCCCTGACCTCCGGCCGGAGACTCTGGCCCGGCGGCGAGTCCCCGCCGCTGCGGACGGCGCGGCGGGTGGCCTTCATGGGCCTTCTCATCCTGACGGCGCTGTGGTCCGCGGCCGTCTACGCGCAGAACCGCGGCGTCGACGTGGCCCGCGACCTGGTGGTGGACGCCAGGAGGCTGCCGGGCGTCGTGGTGTACGCGCCCGAGCGCCTGCCCATCGAGGGACCGGGCGTGCAGGAGAGCGCGCTGCCGGTGCCGCCGGGTGACAGGCCGCGGCACCGCTACCGCTACGACGGCCTGCGGCTGCTCATCCACGCCGGCCGGCAGTACTTCCTGCTGCCCGTCTGCTGGCGGGGCGACGGCCGGTCACGGGTGATCGGGCTGCCGGACGACAAGACGCTCCGGCTGGAGTTCTTCCGCGTGACGGGACCGCCCCGCCCCGCCCCGCCTGCCCAGTGCCGTCGCCGCCCGGGGAGCCGGGGTAGCCGACGGAGAACCGTTCGTCGCGCCAGAAGGACCTTTCACCGCACGCCGGTCCCAACTGACCGCCGGTCGGCGGCGGCTGGGCGAAGAGTGCGCCCCAAGGTCTCCTCGGGGGGTACCGTGCGCTCCTACGTTGTTCGTGATCCAGATCACATGCGCAGGAGGTCTCCTCGTGGCCACCCAACAACATGACTCATCTGTCTATGAACAGGTGCAGGCCAGTGAACGTTTCCAGGAGCTGAAGCGCCACTTCCGCTCGTGGACGTTCCCGATGACCGCGGCCTTCCTCTCGTGGTACCTGCTCTACGTGGTGTTGTCCGGCTGGGCGCGTGACTTCATGGGCATCAAGGTGCTGGGCAACATCACTGTCGGCCTGATCCTCGGGTTGCTCCAGTTCGTCTCCACGTTCTGGATCGCCTGGGCCTACTCCCGGCACGCGGAGAAGAAGCTCGACCCGATCGCCGACGAGATCCGCAATGAGATCGAGGGAAGGCCCGAATGAGCTCCCAATCCCTTGCCACCGTCCTGTTCCTGCTCTTCGTCGTCGCGACGCTGGGCATCACGTTCTGGGCGAGCCGCCAGACCAAGACCGCGGCCGACTACTACGCCGGCGGCCGCTCCTTCAGCGGCGTGCAGAACGGCCTGGCGATCGGCGGCGACTACATGTCGGCGGCGAGCTTCCTGGGCATCGCCGGGATCATCGCGCTGTCGGGCTATGACGGGTTCCTGTACTCCATCGGCTTCCTGGTCGCGTGGCTGGTGGCGCTGCTGCTGGTCGCGGAGCTGATGCGAAACTCCGGCAAGTTCACCATGGCCGACGTGCTGGCCTTCCGGATGAGCCCGCGCCCGGTCCGCACCGCGGCCGGCGTCTCGACCATCGTCGTGTCGATCGTCTACCTCGTGGCGCAGATGCTCGGCGCGGGTGTGCTGGTCGGCCTGCTGCTGGGCGTGACCAACCCGGCGGGCAAGGCGTGGACGATCGTCGGCGTCGGCGTCCTGATGATCATCTATGTGGTCGTCGGCGGGATGAAGGGCACCACCTGGGTGCAGATCGTCAAAGCCGTGCTGCTCATGAGCGGCGCGACCCTGATCACGCTGCTGGTGCTGGGCAAGTACGGCTTCAACCTCTCCGGCCTGATGGGCGACGCCGCCGCGCAGAGCGGAAAGGGCGCCGCCTTCCTGGAGCCCGGCCTGAAGTACGGCACCGAGGCGCAGGGCCTGGCGGGCAAGCTCGACCTGATCAGCCTGGGCCTGGCCCTGGTGCTCGGCACGGCCGGCCTGCCGCACATCCTGATCCGCTTCTACACCGTGCCCACCGCCAAGGACGCCCGCAAGTCGGTCATCTGGGGCATCGGCATCATCGGCACCTTCTACCTGCTCACCCTCGTGCTGGGCTTCGGCGCGGCGGCGCTGGTCGGTGGGAAGACGATCGCGGCGCAGGACAAGGGAGGCAACACCGCGGCGCCGCTGCTCGCCCAGAAGATCGGTCAGGAGATCTTCGGCGACGTGGGCGGCACGATCCTGCTGGCCGTCATCGCGGCGGTCGCCTTCGCCACGATCCTGGCGGTCGTCGCCGGCCTGACGCTGGCCTCCAGCTCCTCCTTCGCCCACGACCTGTACGCGCACGTGTTCAAGCGCGGCAACGTCACCGACAAGGAGGAGGTCGTGGTCGCCCGGATCTCCGCGTTCGTCATCGGCGCGGTGGCCATCGGGCTCAGCATCCTCGCCCAGGGGCAGAACGTGGCCTTCCTGGTCGCGCTGGCCTTCGCGGTGGCGGCCTCGGGCAACCTGCCGGCGATCCTCTACAGCCTGTTCTGGAAGGACTTCAACACCGCGGGCGCGGTCTCGGCCATCTACGGCGGCCTGATCTCCGCGGTGGTGCTGGTGATCTTCTCGCCGGTCGTGTCGGGCAGCAGCACCGCGTTGTTCCCCGACGCGGACTTCGCCTGGTTCCCGCTGAGCAACCCGGGTCTGATCTCGATCCCGATCGGCTTCCTGGCCGGATGGCTCGGCACCAAGCTCAGCAAGGAGTACAACGCGGCCAAGTACGCCGAGATCGAGGTCCGCTCGCTCACCGGCGTCGGCGCAGAGAAGGCCGTCGAGCACTGAGTCCGGCCCGCTCCCGCCACGGCGGGGACGGGCCGGGGGCCACCCCCTCCGGCCGCTCGACGGCGAGGGCCCGGCCGCATCACGCGGCCGGGCCCTTCTGCGTGCCGGGGCTCTCCTCGCGGTGACGTGCCGTCAGCGGGAGGCGTCGGCCGGCGGCGCGGGCTCGTCCTCGTCCTCGTCCAGGCTGAGCATGAGAAGGGTGGCGAGCGTGAGGCGGGTCACCGCGGCCAGATAGCCGTAGTCGAGCGTGTGCGCGTCGTCGGAGGTCTCGTGATAGTGCGGGTTGCCCTCGCCCTCGTAGGCGCCGATGGTGACGTGACCGCGGGCCTCGAAGGGCATGTAGTCGCTGGCGAAGATCGGGCCGAGCCGTACGGGCAGGGTCGTGTGGTCGGCGGCCGCCCGCGCCATGATCTCGCCGAACGCCTGTGAGTCGGCGTCGTTCCCGGGGACGGCGTTGCCGAGATCGCGTTCCACCGTGATCGAGCCGTCCGGAGGACGGAACCCAATCATGTCCAGATTTATCAGGCGATGTACGTGCGTGCCGGCGAGCCCGAGCTGCGCGGCGTACGCGGCGGAGCCCCACAGCCCCTGCTCCTCGCCGGAGAAGGCGACGAACCGGACGGTGTGCCGCAGGGGCACCTCGCGCAGGATCCCGGCGATCTCCAGGACCGCCGCCACACCGCTGGCGTTGTCGTCGGCGCCGGGCGCCCTCGACACGCTGTCGGCCAGATCGGCCATCCGGCAGTCGTAGTGGGCGCACAGCAGCACCACGGGGCCGGCCCCGTCCGCGCCGGGCTTGGCGCAGACGACGTTGTCGGCCGTGTGCCCCGAGCGCGTCCACGGCACTTTGACCGCGTCGCCGTACCCGGCGGCCGTGAACCGGCCGACGAGCCACTCCGCGGCCGCCGCGAGGTTCGGCGAGAACGTGTGCCGGGTGTGGAAGGCCGTCAACGCCGTCACGTGCTCGCGCAGCCGGTCGGCGGAGACGAGCCGCACGAGCGCGGTGATGCGCTCGTGGGCCGCGGTGTCCGTCCGCTCGGCGGCGGGCGCCGGCACGAGCACGCTCGGCGAGGGCGGACGGCGCTTGTCGGGGACGGGATAGCCGCCGGGGGCGGGGGAGTCGTCCGGCCCGGTCATGATGCCGCCGCCGATCGCCTGGATGGTGGTACGGATGCCGTCATGTCTCCGCCTCGGTCGGTGGTGATGGCGGGCGGGTGGAGCGCGCGGCCGTCGCCGCCGCGGACCGGAGCGTCCCCGCTCGGGAACCGGCGGCCGCGGCTACACGCTGCGCCGTCCGACGTTGTTGTCGTAGCGGACGATCCGGTCGTGCGGGACCGGCGTGGTGAGGGTCGCGGGAACCGCCGGATCCTCGGCGCCGTGGGCCACGGCGAGCAGGAGCACGGGCCCGGCGCTCTGCGGTGTCCAGACGAACGGGCCGACCCGGGCGGTGCCGCCCGGCGGGACGGGGTCGGTGACGGTGAGGGTGCCGAGCGGCTGGAAGTGCGTCGGCCAGATCATCTCCGTGTCCGGGTCGCACCGGAAGGCCTCGACGGTGAAGGAGCCCGCCGCGGCCGTCTGGCTGCCGCGGTTGCGCAGGCGCACATACAGGTGGTTCGGCTGACCGCCGGCCGGGGGCTGGTGCCCGAGTTCGGGGTCGTCTCCGTCCTCCGGGGCGGTGGTGCGCACCCAGATGTCCGGCGAGCTCCGGTGCGACACCGGGCCGGGGATGAGGCCGGTGTCCTCCTCGCTGTCGGTGATGTAGACGTCCACGGCCCGTGGCGCCCACAGGCCGCGCGCCACGAAGACCGCGTCGAGCACTTTGCCGTGCAGGCCGCCGGTCAGCCGGTGGTCGGCGCTGATCATGCCCTGGGCGAGCTGGACGGCGTGGGCGGCGCCGGTGGAGGTGTTGTCGGGGACCAGGGTCAGCATCTCCACGAACGTCCTGATGACGGTGTCGGCGGCGCGCTGCCGCAGGTCCCGGTCGTCGGAGTCGCCGCCGAGCCCGAGATACGCCTGCCAGAGGGCCGTGCCGAGCATCGAGTTGCGCAGGTTGGCGCCGTACCGGAAGAAAGCGGCGTCGTCGAAGCGCTCGGCGCGGTCGAGGGTGCGCTCCGTGCTCCAGCGGTCGGTGGCGTTGTTGTCGAAGGGGAAGGTCTCGGTGCGCCGGTGCCGGGCCATGGCGGCGCTGTCCCGGAAGACCGCCGCGATGGCGTCGCAGAAGCTGTGCTCGTAGGACCCCGAGCCGCCGTGGTTGCTGTCGAGGAACTCGAACACGCCGTGCAGGTACTCGTGGAGGATCACCCCCGCGTCCGCGGCGTCCGGCGTGCCGCCCTCGCCGAAGCGGATCCGCGGCGGGTCTCCCGGCACCCACTGGCTGTTGTCCTGCCCGTTCAGCCCCTGCGGATCCACATCGACGCGCCGCATGTTCGCGTTGAGCGCCGGGTGGCCGAGCCCGCGCAGGTAGCGGGCGAAGGTGTCGAGCCAGTAGTACGCGTTGGCGCTGAGGAAGCGCCGGTCCGCGGGATGGGTCTGGTAGACGAAGTCGGGGGTGGCCTCACCCGGCTGGGGGAAGGCGGGCGTGTCCCAGTCGACGCAGCGGAACCACTCGCCCTTCAGCGTGAACGTGCCGTCGTCGGCCGGGTCGACCTCGGCCTGCACCGTGTGCCGGAAGGCGTCCAGGGTGCCCGCCGGGGAGGCCGAGCCCAGCGTGGCGTCATCGGACTCGGTCACCGGGTCGGGCATGAAGACCCGCAGGTTGGCGGTGACGTACTTGCCGAGCAGGGCCACCCACAGCACCTCGGCGGAGACGGCGTCCACGACCACGCTGAACTGCTCGTAGGGCCCGGTGGTCCGCACTTGGCAGTCGTAGACCAGGTGGACGCGGCCGTCGGCCCCGGCGCCCGTGCGGAGCAGTGAGAGCGGCGCGGTCGGATAGTCGTGCTCGGGCAGCGGCGGCCTTCGGTCGTCCCGCGTGTAGCCCAGGGTCTGCCCGGTCACCTCGGCCGCGGCCGCGTACTCCGCGAACGGGGCCACGGCCGCCGCGCCGATCTCGTCGGGCGCTCTCGCCTGTCCGGGGCCGGGCGCCGAGGCGAGCTGCTCGTCGGTGGAGTTGTCCACGTTCGTGACGCCGGCGAGCCGGATGTCGGCGACGGCCTGCACCCCCGCGCCGAAGACCGGCAGGCCGTTGTGGAACTGCTGGTACCTGATCCGCAGCGTGTTGACGCCCTCGGTGGCGCCGGTCTCGCGAAGGTCCAGGCCGGCGGTCTTCATCTCGCCCGCCCGCCCCGACATGAACTCCTCGATGGCGGCACGGGCCGAGGCGGCCCGCCGTCGCGTCCCGGCCGGATCGTCGTACCGGCGCAGGACGTCGTCGCGCACCGTGTCCCCGACGTCGGGTGCGACGCGCAGGGGATCCGCGGTGCCGTCACTCGGTTGCTGGTTGCTCGCCATGGCACGCGCTCCTCGGTGGGCCGGAGACCAATGCGACGGAGAAGAGGGGGAAAGAGAGCCTGCAGTGGCTTCTCACCCTAGGAACGGCGGCGCCGTCACCGCTTCCGTGGGGGACCTAGGGATTTCCCTAAGTGGGTGTTTGATCCCGTGATTTCCGTCTGATCCGTACTCAGGTGCCACTCCTACCTGGCGCGGCACCTAACCCGCCACCGCACAGCCCCGACAGACGGACTCTGCAGGATGAAACGCCCTGTTAGGGGCGGGTGATCGCTATCGATTGCCGGTCCGGGGTTTCGAGCCTGCGCTCACCCAGCAGGCTCTCCAGCCGGATGTGGGTGCTTTGCTCAGCAGACGTGCCCCGGAAAGGATCTCCCGGCTCTACGCAGCTGTAGTTGATGAACACCTCGACGGTGACCACGGCGGAGGTCTCGGTCACCTCAGTCCGGTCGACCTCGGTGCAGACCGGGCCGTCGGTGAAGCGTTCGCCCTCAAACGTCACAGTGACCGTCTGGTCGTCACCGGCGATGGAGGCCTTGGTGATGCGGGCCGACCATGGCTGGTGGCCGCAGGCGGTGATCAGCACCCCGAGAAGCGCCGCCACCATGGCCGGGCGAAGCGTACGGATCATGACCGGTCCTATCGGATAATGCCGGTACGGGTGCCCCGCTTGATGCTGCCGTGCTTCGAGCGCCCTGGCAGCCGCCTTCCGCGTGGAAGGTTGTCTTTGGGGTTGTGACGATGCCCGTGATGGCACCGATGAAGGGACCCACTAGGTCGTCATCGCCCTTAAGCGCGGCAAATACCAGGCGCAAGCCCTTCGGATAGTTTGCCGTACCCCTCTGTCCCTGCCGCGCATCGGCAGCTCGGCAGGGACAGAGGGGTGTTTCGGTTACGGGCGGCGGATGGTGATGGACTGCCCATCGGGCATCTCCACCACCCGATCCCCCAACGGGGCGGTCAGATGGATCTGCACGGTCTGCTCGACACCGGTGCCGGCGACGAGCTCGGTGGGGCTTCCTTCACAGACGTTTGCGAGGTGGATCCCGATCGTGACGCGTTGAGCCGTCTCGGTGACCTCAGTGTCATCGACGGCCGTGCACACCTTCCCGTCGATGCGATCCCCGGTGAAGGTGACGCTCACCGTCCGCTCATCAGGCGAGATCACCGCTTCGGTGATCACGGCCAGCCGCTCGCTGTGCACGCATCCCGCGGTCAGCAGACCGGTGAGTGTCGCCACCATGGCCAGTCGAAGCGCGCTGCTGCGGTGGCACTTCATCGGGCGATTCCGGTTTGCGTGGTCCGCTTGATGCTTCCGGGCATGGCGTTGACCGCATGACGGATGTCGGTGAACAGGTGACGGCAGGGCAGGAAGAAGTTCGCCTCTGTCTGATCCCTTCGGCCGCCGCTGGTGATACCGCGCGCCACGACCCGCCCGTCCTGCTGCCGGATGGTGTAGACCGGGGAGCCGGAGTCGCCTGGCTGGGTGCACGTGCCGGAAGACTTCTCGCCGATGACCAGGTAGCGGACGGTCTCGCTGTTGCCGTAGCGGACGCTCTTGCCCACCTCTTTCACCGTCCAGCCACAGGTTTCTCCACTCACCCTTCCCGAGACACAGTATCGATCACCGACCTTCGCATACTCGCTGTACACCCCGGAGACATAACGACGCTGCGTGGAGGTGGGGCTGCCGATCCAAACCGAGGCCGATCCTCCTCCCTTGCGCTGGGTCAGGTAGATCAGTGCCAGATCACCGCGGTACTTCGACTGCCCGGACAGCTTCACCGTTCCCTTGGGGCCATAGGTGTCGTAAGCAACCAGGCCCAAGCTTGCACCGGTGCTGTCGTGGCAGTGCCCGGCGGTCAGCATGGCCGCGGTCCTACCGTCCATCCACGCGAACCCGGTCGTGCACGGGCCGTAGGCGGCGCCTCCGGCGATGTAGTCGCCGATGTCGTTGTTGCGTGATTCGGTGGTGATCGGGACCTGGGCAGGGTCGATCAACCGAATGGCGACCTTGTCCAGCCCGTAACGAGCCGCCAGGGCCTGGCGCATCTCCACGCTGGCGCTGGTGGCCTCCACCACCACGCGGTTGCGCTGCGGCTGCACCCCGCTGATGTGGATGTCGCCGGCGCCGGGCAGTTGCGTGGCGTCGAGGTCGGCGATCTCATCGGCGATCGCCTGCAGCGATCCAGCGCTGTATTTGGCGTTGGCCACCGCGGAGGTGATGCTGTAGGAGACGGTCGTGGCCGCCGAGGTGTCCGGGATCTCTGCGGCATCGCCTTCCTCGGAGGCTTCCACCGCGCCGGGGACCGTCGGATCGTCGCTGCCCTCGCCGGTGACGGCCTGGCCGGTGAGGGTCTTGGCGGCCAGGGTCTGCCCGGTGGTGGTCACCGCCGGGGTGATGAGCTGGCCGGTCTCGGCATCGGCATACGGCTGGGCCAGGTCGACCGGATTGGCCTCGGCGGCCTCGGTGGCCTTGTCCAGGGCGGCCGACAGGGCATCCGACATCTGCGGCACGTCCTCGCCGTTGCCGCGGAAGACCTCCACCCCATCGGCGCCGGCCGGAGCCACGATGCCCTGGTCTTCGTACTTGACCACCAGGGTGGGCGGGTGGCCGCCGGCGAACTCGGCCGAGTGGAACATCCGCCAGTTGGTGACGTCACTCTCATTGGCCGCGCGCACCTGCAGGCCGTAGTTGGGAGCGCCGTTCGCCCAGTCGGCCACGATGCCCTCAATCGACCACCACAGCCACTCTTCCTTGCAGTTGGGTGCGCCGTAGGAGGCCCGGTTGGTGATGGCGTCCTCGGCGGTGGTGGTCGGCTGGGCCGACAAGGTGACCTTGGTCCAGGCCGAGGTGATGCGGCGGACCTGGATGCCGGAGCCGACGACCATGCCGCAGGCGTTGGACTTGTAGCTCCACAGCTTCAGATCGGCGTTGAGGATGGCTTTGCCGGTCAGCGCGGTGGTGTCGAACTTCAGGTAGGTGCGGGCGACCTTGGCTCCGTTGCCGAACTTGCCGGCGTGCAGCCAGGTGGAGGCGTTGCCGGGGCTGGGGTAGTCGGTGGAGACGAAGGTGTCGGTGCTCAGCGCCAGCGAGGTCCACGGATCGATGCGCACCGGGTAGTGCACGGCCGGGTCGGCCAGGAAGCCGGCATCCGGGCGCAATACCAGCACCTGCTGGCCGCGCTCTTTGACGATCTCGGTGGTGACCACCGCGCGCCGGCCGGCGTCGGGCGACTGCTCAGCCGCGGCGTCCCACATCTGCGGGTCGGGAGCTCACCGATGAGGGCCCCCGCCTCATCGGTGAGCTCCAGGCGGCCTTCGCCGCGCTTGGCGCCCTTGGCGGCCGTGCGGGCCAGCTTCATGCCGGTCAGCTCCAGCGGCATGCGGATCTCGAGCGGGCCGGTGGGCCGCTTGCGCAGCACCACATCGTGGGTGAAGCCGGTGGACAGGGCGGTGACCACCAGGTCACCGCCGGGGATGACGTCGGCGAAGGTCGCGGTGTCGCCGTCGATGCGCGGCGCGGGCAGGGTCTTGGCCCAGCGCACCCCGAAGGCCTTGCCGTTGCCGTGGCGCAGGCGCAGGAACGGCCCCGCGCCGCCGGCGGAGATCTCCACTGCGGCCTTGGCCACCTTGGGCCGCAGCACTCCGCCGTCGTGGATCAGGGTGGTGTCGATGTCGCGCCAGGTGCCGTTGTGCTTGAGGCGGACCGGGCCGGCGTGCAGCTCGGTCTTGAGCGTCTGATCAGGCATGGCCCAGGTGGTGGACTGCTCGGCCAGCAGCTCATCGATGCGCACCGGCCGGCCGCGTTCGCGGGCGGCCTTCTTGGCGGCCTGCTTGCCGATCGTTGATGAGGCGGTCGTGTCGGTTTCCGGGGCCGGCTGCGGGTCGGCCGCGGCCGATGCGGTCACGGTGGCCAGGCCCGTGGAGGTCATGGCGGTTATCGCCAATGCGGCGGCCATCGTGCGCAGCGGTCGCCGTGCGGCGGGAGATGGGATCACAGAGGGTCCTCACTGGGTGTGACAAAGCCCCATCACCTTATGTCCGCTTTATGCATGTTTCGTACAGAAAGTCCATATTCTCTAATTGGTGGACCAGGGCGAGGCAAGAGGCGCCACCGAAAGGGCCATTTCGCTACATAGAGCAATTTCTATTGAGCACACTGCTACCAAAAGCTGCTTCCTGTCTCAGACACGGTGCGTGACACCTCTCCTCCAGGCTCACCTGAGGCCTTTGCGGCTCAGATCGCGCCGATCTCGATCAGCCAGGCGGCATCGCCGACGAACACCCTTACAACGCCAGCCGGGTGCAGGCTGTCCAATAACACAGCGTCACCGCAGGAGGTGACGGCCCGACGATCGCCCCGACCCCGGTCGGCGCCCAGCCAGCTGCTGGTGATCGTCAGAGCTGCACCGGTCTGCCACCTTTGGGTCCAGTTACCGGCCGCGGCCGCCCCGGGCGCGGATCGAACGCCCTGCCCTTGTGCTCGATGGACCCTGTGCCAACGCAGGAGGCGACGGGCCGGCGCTCGCCAAGACAGCGCTGGCTGGCCAGCTCGGAGTACCGGGCGCGGAAGCCGCGCGCAGGGCATCGGCGTACTGGCGGCGTGACCACGCTCCAGATACAAGTCTTGGAAGAAATAGGTCAGGACGCCGGAGCAAGGCCGGCGGCCGCTTTTCAGTTCTGCTCCAGATGTCACCGCAGGCTCGGTGGCCATCTGATACGTCTCTATACCCCTGTTACAGAAGTTGCTTTAGGGTTGATATTTACGTAAGTGATCCACGGTAGGAAGCTTGCTCAGCAGCTCCCCCTCTTCCGTGAGGAGCGTTCTGACCTCATGCTCCTTACGGAGCGTAAGACCGCGAACGTGTGATCCTCCTCACATCTAAAGCGCCATTCGGTTGTGCAGCTTCTTCATGGGCCGTCCATACGAGCATGACCGATGCGTTATCGGGACGAAGCGCTATTCACAGATCGTGACGACTCCACTACAACATGGACAGTGGGTGCGAACTGGGCGTGTTCTGCTTGCGTAGCCCTCTTCTCAGGAGTAGACACATCTACGCACCTGGATCTCAGCAGGGGTCGTGCGCGCCGATGCGCCCGGCATGCTCTGCGACGACGATCTAGCGTGCGAAGACGGGCTCGCTGAAGCTCCGCTGCCGAACGAGATGGTGGGGACACGGCGAGCCCTTCGCGTATCCAGAAGTCCCAGGGGCGCTACTGGAGCGCTCCGACAACAGAAAAGTGGAGAACTGATGGAAGCTCACGAGCCCCCCAATGACGTGGGGCTTCCCGAGGTAACGGCGCAGCCCGTGCCTCGCGACCAGGATCAGTCCCCAAATGAGGTGGCTGACGGAGAGGAGGAAGGAAATACGTGGGCTGAGGCAGCCTGCCGATTCGCCGGAGTGGTCCAGGAGGCGCTGGGCAGCACCTCCCGAACCATCCGGCTTTGCGCCCTGATCGCGACTGCCATCGCGACCTGGCTGCTGCTGAGGTAAGCACTCAGCGAAGAGATAGAAACGCGGCCCCAGGCTAAGCCTGGGGCCGCTCGCACAACAGCCTCTTTAACAAGATCGGTACAATTAACTGCCAAATCGTCAAGAGTTATCCCGTCATCTTGTCTGTATGTAGGGCTATGTCGCATATGCCGAGCTAGCCGTGCGGCCATACTGAGGCAGCCGCTGCCGGCGTAGCGCGTTGGTATAGGGCGGAGCAGGCCCCGGGCGGACGGCCTCTTCCCGTCTTCGGAAGGTTGCCTATTAAGGCAGTCCAAGCTGACACGGCGTCTCGTCTTTACAGGCGCGGGCCTCGATGGCGGAAGGAATCCCCCAGACTCGGGCCGGGGGAGTAGCTCTGGCGCTCGCGCTGTCGCCGGCTGCGCTCCTGCTGCGCCTGGTGCGCCTGCTCGGCCGCGCGCAGGACCTCCAAGTGGCGGGCGGCGGCCGGATCGCGCCGGGCCCTCTCCTCGCCTCGGCGCTCGGCCGGGCTCAAGCCCTGGCGGTAGTGCTGTTCGGCCGTCAGCACCGACAAGGTCTGCCGGGCCTGGCTGAGCTGGGAGAAACCGACACCGGGGGGACGCAGGTTAGCGGCCCGGATGCGGGCTTCGGGGCTGCCGGGGTCCGGATCGCCGAACTCACGGCGGACCCGCGCGGCGGCCTCGGTGCGCACCGCCTCGTTGAAGCGGCGCTGGTTGGCCAGCTCGGCGTGCCGGGCACGGATCTGCGCCCATTGCTCGGGCGCGGGAGCCGTCTGCAGGGCAGCGGAGTAGTGGCGGTGTGCCGCCACCGCGACCTGCTGGACCCGGGCCAACTCGGTCTCGGCACGATCAAGCGCCTGTTCCATGCGGGTGCGGGTGCCACTGACCTTGAACTGCGAGAGCGGCCCGCCGTAGCGCTCGATCAGGGCGTCCTCACGCCGATCGACGATCTTACTCATGTGCGCGACCTTCGCCTCGGCGCTCTCGACCCGCACCTGGGCGGTCTCGGCTGCGGTGATGCGCTTCAGCTGCGCGGCCAGGTCCTCGCGTTCGGCCATCAGGTCGGCGCTCGCCTGCTCCTGGTGGGCCAGGCGCCGCTGGCCACGCAGCTGCGCGTCCGCCGTGACGGCGGCGACCTGTTCGGCGAGCGTGTCAACGGTCGCGGTAGCGGTGATGATCTGCTGCTGCAGCTGAGCATCCGACAGCAGCCCGTAAGGGCGCTCCAGGCAAGCAACACGCTCGAGGTAGTGCTGGTGGATGGCGCTCCTCGGCCCTCACGCTCCCAGCAACTGGCGGCCGCCCAGCGCGCCGCACGCCAGGCCGCCCGCGGCGATGCCGTCGCCGGCGCGGCCGCCGCCCGGGCCGCCTTGGCCACCGCCAGCCCTCGGGCCCGCGCCCAGATGCAGCCTCAGCGCATCAGCCCAGCAGATCGTCCTGCCACACCCCGGGGATGGTGCCCAGCCCGGATCTGAGAGCACCGGTGAGGCTGTAGACCAGCCAGCGGCCATCATCGGTCAGGCTGACCTCCAGCGGCTCGGTCAGCGGGGAACCGCCGGCGATGTGCATCAAGCCGCCGGCGCGGTAGACGCGCAAGGTGTTGACGGACTCGCCGATGGCCGGCCCGGCCTTGGTGCGCTGGTGGTAGGCCAGCACCCGGCCGTCCCTGCTCAAAGCGGTGGGGGTGGCCCACTCGCGGTAGGTCGACCCGCCCTGGCCGGAGGTGTCTTCGATGTGGGGCACCACGATGTCGGCGCGGATGATCGGCCCGCTGCCCAGGCGTTTGACGACGGTTCCGCTGATTAGAGGCGCGGAGGCGGGGGAGCTGTTCCACCAGGTGTAGTTGGCGGCGATAGTGCTGCCGTCGCCGGAGATGATCGGATGCTCCAGCCGGGGCACCACGCTGTCGGAGGTGATCTCCCTGCGGGCGCCGGCGGCGTCCAACAGCCAGATCCGCCACTGATAGCCGCTGGTGGCTCTGCCGAGGGTGCCATAGACCACCTTGGCCCCGTCATCGGACATGCTGGCGGTGTTTTCGGCGCAGTCCTGGTCATCGGCGCCGGTGGTGCAGGTGTGATCCAGCTGCTGGGCGGCGGCGCCGGCGGCATGGCGGAACATGTTGTGCTTGGCGGTGCCGGCCAGTTGCTTGCGATACAGCACGACCTCGCCGTTGCTGCTGACAGCCTGCGGAGACAGGCCGCTGCCGACATTCCAGCTGGTGCCCGCGGTGATGCGGTGGACGATCAGGGTCCCGCCGGAATCGAGGAAGGCCACCGCGGAGGCGTCTCGGCTGGCGGCAAAGACCTGCGCGGCCGGCACCGGAGCGCCGCTCAGGTCTTTGGAGACCACGATGCGCTCACCGGTGATCATGTCCTTGCGGAACAGGTAGAAATTGTAGTTGCCGGGACTGGCCACCGGCGCCACCGCGGTGTTGCTGCGGCCTTGGGCCAGGTAGATCACATAGCGGCCGTCACCGGAGACGACTCCGCGCGCCCATCCGCTGGTGTCGGGGCGCGGCCGAGGCGTCTCTGCACCGGTGACGATGTTTTTCGTGCCGCTCTGCGGGATGCCGGGGATCGGCGGAGCCGGGAAGGTCAGATCGACGGTGGTCAGCAGCAGGGTTTCTGAGGGGCCGCTGATGCCGTTGGCGTTGCGCGCATATATCGTGGCCCGATACGTCGCCCCCGGCGCCAGATCCTCTGCCAGCACGTGGGTGGCGGTACTGGGCGCGTAGATTGTCTTGGTGTCGTCGGGGATCGGCGGCGGGCCCACATACGGGCCATAGGGAATGGCCCGTTGCACCACGACGGCATAGTCCTTGATCGCGCTGGCACCCTGGTATTCGGGGCGGCGCCAGCTGACAGTCAGCGACCGATGTCCGGGCCGGCTCCAGTCATCGCTGCGCGGCGGGCTGGGCGTGCCGTAGGTGCCGATCTCCACCGCGGCCCGCGCCCGCAGTTCGGGATGGCCGCCGGTGGCCGGGCTGACCGCTTCGATCTCGGCCACGCCCGCGCTGGCCGGCGCGGTGTAGCGGCCGCCTTCGGTGATGGTGCCCGGCCCGCTCCGGACCGACCAGCGCACCGTGACATCATCGGGATAGCCCGACACGGCGGTGGTCAGCTGCAGGCTCTGGCTCGGTTCCACCTGGCCGACCTGCGGGTTGATTTTCAAGCCCTGGAAGGTGTCGCCGCAGGTGCGTGAGGTCCCGGCCAGCGGGATGAGGTCGCTGTTGCGCCAGGGCGAGTAGGTCTTGCCGATCACCCGGACGTCGATCGCGGCGCCCAGCCCGGCCAGGGCTTTGAGTTCGCACCAGGGATTTTGGGTGGTGCTCATCTTCAGCTGGAAGTGGGGGAACTTCACGGTCAAGGCCGGGCCGACGCGCCCTTCCAGCATGAACGCCACGTCGGTCTCGATTCCGGTGCTGATCTGGCCGTCCCCATACAGGCCCAGGCAGTTGACCACCGAGGGGCCGGTGCAGTTGTCCAGCCAGAACCCCTCACCGGTGTTCTTGACCACGTCGCATCCGGTGCTGGTTTTGGTGATGGTGCACCGGGTGCCGAACTCCTTGTCCCAGTGGGCGGCATAACTCAGGCCGACCGAGACCTCCCCGGAGACGGTGTAGCTGACGTAAAAGCGCGTGCACACCGTGGTCTTGCCGCGGGGGAGGGGGATTTTGACGCATGGGCCCTTCACCACCCCGAGGGTGAGTTTCTCGGTGAAACCGCGGCGGAAACCGTGGTCCAATCGCATCTCCGAGGAGAGCTTGACACTCTGCTCGGTCCCGACGTGATACGGGCTGATGCCGATGCGGAAGGTAGGATCGATGGTCACCCATCCGCTGATCTGGGTGGCGGTGCGGCCCTTGTCCCGCACAATCCAGGCCAGGTCGATGACCAGGATGCCGCCTTGGCGGATGAAGACGGTGGGCGCGCCGTTGGGTCCGGCGGCAGCGGCCTGCGGCTGAGCCAGGCGCACCCCCGGCTGGGCGGCGGTGAAGTGCACCTCATCGCTGTTATCGGGGCTGATGTCGGCGGCGAAGCTGACGTCGGTGAACATCTCATCCAGCGACGAGGCCACAGTGTGCACGACGAACCCGTCACCAGAAGCAGCGCTGCCGACCACCTTGCCCAAGAAGCCCTCTGGTGCCTGGGGGGCATCGCTGAGCAGGAGGATGTCGCCGTTTTTCAGCCCCGTCACCTGCGCCGGCGGGTTGGCGAAGACGAGCGTGCCGTCCTGGCGTACCTCACGCAGACTGGCCAGCGCCGCCGCTGACAGTTGCACCGGCTCCTGCTTGATCGTGGCCTTGGGGGTGACAGGTGAGGAGGCGATGCTGGCGGCTCCGGTGCCGGCGGCGCTGGCGGCCCGCACCGTGAAGGTGTAGGCGAGGGCCGGATCCAGGCCGGTGAAGGTGGCAGCAGTGGCAGCGGCGGTGGTGGTGATGCTGCGCCCGCCCGGGCTGGCGGTCACGGTGTAGCCGGTGATGGCGCTGGTGCCCCTATCGGCCGGTGCCTGCCAGGAGACCTCGGCCGTTCCCGTGCTCGGCACCCCCACCTGCAGCCGGGTGGGAGCGGCGGGCGGGCGGCTGGCAGCCGGGGTGATGTTCTCGATGGTGGAGGGCTTGCTGACACCGGCCGCATTACGGGCCACCACGGTGATGCTGTAGGCGGTGCCGTTGGCCAGGCCGGTCAACGCGGCAGTCGAAGCCTCGGCCGGGGCGCTCACGGTGATGTCGCCGGGCTGGGCGGTGAGCACATAGCCGGTGATCGGCGCCCCGCCATCGCCGACCGGCACCCACTGCACCTCGATGCGCCGATCCAACGCAAAGGCCTGCACATTGGCCGGGCGCAGCGGCACCCGGGCCGGTTGCGGCGCCACCGGATTCGACGGCCAGGAGGCCGCACCCTCACCGGCGCCGTTGACGGCTTTCACCGTGAAGGTGTAGGCAGTGCCGTTGCTCAGCCCGGTGACGATCGCCTCCGAGGCGCTGGCGCTCACCGTGACCGCGGCCGTTCCCGGACTAGCCTGCACCACATACCCGCTCAGTCCGCTCGTGCCAGTGGCCGGCGGTGACCAGCTGACCCGCACCGCACCATCGCGCGGATAGACGTCAGTGATGAACGGCGCGCCCGGAGCGGCGTCCTCTTCCAACGTGACCACCAAGGCGGGTGGGGTGGTGGTCTCGGCGGATTTGAATTTGCGGAAGGAGGTGGGGTCGCTTTCGTTGGCGCCTTGCAGCATGATGCCGTGGTTGGGCTGGCCGTCGGCCCAGGCCTGGGCGATGGCGGTGAGGTCGAAGGTCATGTGCGCGGCCGGGCAGGCGGTGCTGAAGCCGAAGGCATCCTTGGTCACCGATGCGCCCGCATCGGTGGTGGCCGGCTGGCTCTCCCACGTCACCGTCGCAGCAGTCCACGCCGCCGTGACCCGCCGGGCCTGCACGCCCACCCCGGCCGCCCCGCACTGGTTGGCGGCGTAGTTCCACATCTTCAGCTGCGCCGACACGACGCGCTTGCCGGTCAGCGCGGCCGCATCGAAAGCGATCAGCCCGCGCGAGCGGTTGGCGCCGCTCCAGGTGCCGGTCTCCACCGCGGTGCTGGCGGCGTAGTTGGTGGCCGGCTGCAGGGAGTAGATGAACGTATCAGCCACCGGCGCCAAACTCACCACCTGCTCCAACGTGACCACCAAGGCGGGTGGGGTGGTGGTCTCGGCGGATTTGAATTTGCGGAAGGAGGTGGGGTCGCTTTCGTTGGCGCCTTGCAGCATGATG
>NZ_BOOK01000008.1 GCF_016863195.1 Paraplanobispora takensis
GCGCCGCTCCAGGTGCCGGTCTCCACCGCGGTGCTGGCGGCGTAGTTGGTGGCCGGCTGCAGGGAGTAGATGAACGTATCAGCCACCGGCGCCAAACTCACCGACTGACCGGCAGCCAGCGCTTGGGACGGCGCCTGCCTCTGGGCTTCGGCATGACTGCGTTGGCCGACGACAGGAATCGACAGCAGGCACACCCCCAGCGCGATCGCCAGGCTCCGGCGCGACAGAGGCAACCATGACCAACCACCGCGCATGTCGGCTCCTTGGGAGGCTCACGGGGTACAACAGGCCCGGAGAAACACCACAAAGCTAGATCAACATCAGCAAGCAGGGACATACCGCACATGGTTGATCTATTGCTGCTGCTGATGGGGGAGCCCCTCTCCACCTCGCGCAGTACCCCACACCACCGGCACCGTGGTGCGCGGCAGCCTCAAACTGAGGCATGGATCACGGCGGGGGGCAGACATCGCCGATTCCGGAAGTAGGCTGCCAGCCCGGCTGCCTACTTCCGGATGCACCCTGCCAACCTGGCGGCTTTCGCGCTCCCGGCACCGGGCTGCCATCTACTGGCGCCCCGCGCTCCCACCGCAGGAGGTCGTTCGTGGTCCAGCTCCACCTTTGTTCCGGCATCGGCCCCGGTGACCCGGACGTGCCCGTCGTGGCGCTCGTCATCGACCGCGACGGCCTACCCGGCGAGCGCGCCCTGGACCGGCTGGGCATGTACTGCCATGAGTGGGAGGGCGGGTTGTACCTGCTGCAAACCGACGGCTGGGCCGAGCGTGTCCTTGAGGGCACCCGCCTGGTGGTCGACGTCGTGGTGTACCCGATTGGACTGCACAAGGTCGGTGTGGAGGTCGCGGCGTTCCCCAGCCGCTCGGCCATCGACCCGGACGCGCTCCTGGTGCTGCGTGCCGAGGCTGTGGTGGACCGGCGGGTGTACGCACAAGCGGCTCCCGAGACCCTGGTGTTCACCGCGGACCCGGGCCACACGCCCGATGACGCGATCGCCTCCGGACTATGGCCGATGGTGCTCGCGCCCCCACCCACCGAAACGGCAAACTAAGCCCGGACGAGACCCTGCCGTCGTGCCTGTTCCACCCTGCCGATCCCCCGCTCGTTGTACTCATCACTGGCAGCCTTCGTCCGGAACGGACACCTGTTGTTGCGCGCGGAATTGAGGGCAGGGAGGTCAGGCACCACCCTGCGGCGCGACTCGGCCAAGCCAGCGGCCCCGCCCTGGACCGAGTGGCGGTGAGGCGCCAGAGGTAGCGTGCCCGCCTGCCACACGGCGCCTGGATACAGAGCCCTGCCCGCCAGCCGGGTCGGGGGCTGAGGTGCGAGATAGCCGTCCCTTGCCCCGTACATGATCCAGAAGGCGTCGCTTGAGCCAGAGCAAAGAAGATTACTTCCAGCAAATCTCTTGTACTCAGTCAAAATTTGGCGCATCCTTCAAACATGAGCACGCGACACCTGCTGAACGACCTGGCCGCCATCTGCTATCCGGAACCGGCCTTCCCCGAAGAGGACCAGACACCGCCTGCCGAGCGGGACGCCGCACGCGCCGGCACCGAAGAGGCCCGCGCCGCCTTTCTTGCGCAGCTGGCCGCGGCCGAGGAGGGCAGCGGCCCGGACTTCGACCCGCTGCTGAACACCCTGGGAAACCTGGTCGCGATCAAGAAGGACGCCGACGAGAAGATCCGGCTGCTGCTGGCCTACGGACGCATCTACACCACCCCGCGCCCGCACACCCTGGAGGCCCTCGGCCAGGCCGCCGGGCTCACCCCCTCGGGAGTCAGCCGGGCCTTCGGCGCCGAAGAGATCCTCCAGGTCGGCGACCGCACCGGCCTGCGCCCGGCCGCCGCCGATGTCAGCGACCACCACCCCGAGCTCTTCCCCGAGGGCACCGCCAGCCAGAGGAGGTGCACCTGGGGCGGCAGCCGCACCAATCCGTGCACCGATGCGGCCAAGTACATCGTCACCGACAAGTCCGGCACCCGCTGGGCATGCTGCGACAGCCACCTGCCCGGCTACCTCCGCTCCCGCCCCCGCGCCTAATTGGCTGTGTCCGCCCTCGCCCGCTCCGGGAGGGGCGGAGCTAGCCGTCGCGGCCCGCCCGACCCTCGACGGCTCGGTGACGTCGCTGGCCGCTCGGTTGCTGCTCAAGGGCCACTGTCTGCTTTGATCTCTCGCCGCCGCTACAGCGAGAGATCAAAGCACAGCAGAGATCATCTGTTAGGAGCTCTTACTCTGTCGGGCGCGGTGGCGGTGCCGGGAGACGGTCGTTGATCGTCGGAGGCTTGCCGGTCGTGGTGGAGAACGGCTGCAGGGTGAACATGATCCGGTGGGTGTCGCTATGGGTGCTCTTGCGGCCTGCGCCTACCTCCACCACGCCCAGGCTCAGCTTGCCCTCACCTCCATTTTCCCGGGAGAGGGACTGTACAAACAACGGCCCTGTCTCACATTCGGTGGTGACGGAGTGTGCAGCTATCCGAGGAGGATGCGATGGCGAAGGAGGGTGAAGCCTGCTCGTCCATGCATCTGGCGGGCAATCCGTTTGGTCTTGGTGTTGACGCCCTCGGTGGGGCCGTTGCTGTAGGGCAGGGTGAGCGCGGCGATGACGGCGGCGCGATCTCGGTCCAGGCCCCGGGTGAAGGCGTGCAGATGAGGCAGTCCGGTTGCGCGGACCTGGACGATCCAGGCCGAGAGCCTGTCGGCATTGCCTTGGCGAGGTGTGAGTAGCGTGGCGAAGTCCCTGATGTTGACGGCCAGTTCAGTCATTTCTGGGCAGGCGGCGGTGAGCCGGGCCAGGAGGTCGTGATGTTCGCTCTTGAGGTTGTCGGGCCGGGTGAGGATCATGCGGGCGAGCCTGCGCGGGGAGATGTGAGGGCGGTCGGCGTCCGCGCGGCCTTGGTTGATGTACTTGTGCAGGAGATTGAGGCAGCCGGTGAAGCCGAGGTCCTTGATCTCTTCGAAGAGGTGCTTGACGGGGACGGCGGGGTTCTCGGCTCGGCGCTTGCGCAGGTGTTCGCGGTAGGGGTCGACGAGGCCGGCGCGGTATTTGGGGACGCGGAGCATCCGCTCGGGCCGGTCGGCGCGGGCGTAGCGTTTGACGGTATTGAGGGCCAGCTGGAGGCGGCGGGCGCATTCGAGTAGACCGACGCCCTGATCGAGGAGGCCGTGGACCTGGTGCCAGCGCTCCAAGGTGGTCTGCGCGCGGGGCCCGTCGTAGATGGGTGCATCCAGGACGCCGGCCCAGCAGCTGCTGTGCGCCTTCACCTCGCTGAGCGCGGCTTCGCACAGGTTGTGCCACAGGTGCCATCGGTCGGCGACCTGCACGGCGTCGGGAAGAGCGCGGTGGATGGCCTCGGCGTAGGTCGCGGAGCCGTCGCGGCAGATGATCTGGATGCCGGGATGATCACGCAGCCATGCCTGCAGGGTGTCGGCGGTCCGGTCGGGCAGCACGTCGATCCGCTCGTGGGTCTCGGCCCGGTGGGTAACGGGATCCGTAGGAGGGTGCGCAGGGCCGTGTGCCGCGACAGGCTCACCGCGAGTATCGCCAGCAAACGCGATCCCGCCCGGCCCGCTAACTCGTGGACCACGGCCTGGACCTGCTTGGTCAGGCGGGCGGTGCGGCGCTGATAGCGCTCCAGCACCCCGGGCACCTGCTCGCGGAAGGTGTGGCGGCAACCTCGCGTCGGGCACCTCAGACGCCGTACCCGCACGCGGACCACCACCCGCCGCCCATCGACCGGCACATCCATCACCGTCCGCAGCTGATAGCCGTGCACCCGCCGCGACGATCCCCCGCACGCCGGACAGAGCGCCTCCTGCTGCGGAGTCCTCGCCCGCACCACGACCTGCTCGCTCTCGGCGGCCACATCCTCTATGACCAGTGGGGACAGACCCGAGAACACTAGCTGCGCAAGCTCGTTGACATCCTTCACAGGAAGGTCAACGAGCCTCGCGACTTTCCGTCACCACCGAATGTGAGACAGGGCCTTCATTGGACAGACCCCCATGTCGGTCTGGCAGAAGGCGGAGGCGCTCGGCCGCGATGGCCGATAAGCGGCCGGGCACCGCTGCTCCGGCTGTGATCTACCGCTTTGAAGACAGGCTCCAAGGGTCCGTGTACGGAGCCGGTCGGCGCGCACCATGGATCCGCCGGCTCTCCTCCGTCTAATGGTGCGAGATACGAGGAGAGCCCTTGCACCCCGACCATCAGCGCGACTTCACCGAGTTCGTCGCCAGGCGATCCGACAGCTTGATCAGGCTCGCCTATGTCCTGACCAACGACCAGCACGCCGCCGAGGACCTGTTGCAGACGGCGCTGACCAAGACGGTCGCCCACTGGCGGCGCATCCGGGACAACCCGGAGGCATACGTGCGCCGGGTCATGTACCACGAACAGGTCGGGCGGTGGCGCAGCCCGCGCTGGGGCCGTGAACGCGTGCTCGAAGCGCCTCCCGATCACGGCGTGGCCGACCGCACCGGCGAGGTGGAGGCCCGCATCATCCTGGCCGAGGCGTTACGGATCCCGCCCGCGCGCAAACGGGCGGTGCTGGTGCTGCGCTACTACGAAGACCTCCCGGAGTCCGAGGTCGCCAAGATCATGGGCTGCTCGGTGGGCACCGTACGCAGCCAGACCCATCAAGCCGTCGGCCGCCGGGCTCACGGCGGTGACGGCGGCCGCGGTCACCGCCATGGTGGTCGCGACGGTGGTCCTGTCCTCCCCGGGCATCTCCGGCCCGGACACCGCGGCCGGTGTGGCGGTCCTGCCGGGCAACACCCCTGAGCAGCTGCGGCTCGTACGCGAGTGCATGCCCCGGGGCGGGCCGGTGCACAGCATGGACGGCGACTGGCGGATCGCCGAGCACGGGGCGGCTGAGGGCTTCCGGGTGCTGGCGGAATACCGGGACGAGGGCGGGAGCACTGCCCCGGTGGGCAGCGAGGCCGGTTTCGTGCTCTGTACGCCGACCGATCAGAAGGACATGGCCGAGCGTGCGGTCTTCACCCACTGGGGGTTCAAGCCGTCCGGGAACCTGGCCGGGCTCTCCGGTGATCTGCAGCCGGACGCGTACACCGGCCACACGCATTCGTACACCGTCGGCGAGCAGCGGTTGCAGAAGGACGACGTGTACCGGGTCGTCGCCGGGCGGGCCGGCGACGCCGTGCGGCGGGTGGAGGTCGACTGGGTGGGCGGGCGACGCACGTCGGCGCGGATCGCCAACGGGTTCTTATCGCACGGATCATCGGCAGGCCGGTGCGCGACTCCGCGGACCCTGAGAACGCGGAGGCCGCGACCCTGGAATCGCCGCCCGTCACGGTGACGGCGTACGGGGCCGACGGGAAGGTGCTGGAGCAGGAGAAGGACATCGCGTTCGGACCGCTGGGATGCGGCAGCGGCTGACGGCATCAGGCAGCCGCCGGAGCCGCGACAGGCCGGTGCCTCCCGGTCGCCGGTCCCGGCCGCGGTGCGGCCGGGACCTTACGCCGGGACTTTACGCCGGAGCCTCGCCCCGGAAGCCTCCGCCGGAGCCTCGCCCCGGAAGCCTCCGCCGGGCCCTTTCGCCGCCGCACCCCTCGCGTGGGCGAGGTCAGCGGGAGGCGTCGTCCAGCAGCGCGAGCTCGTCCTCGCCCAGGGTCACCTCGGTGGCCGCGAGCAGCGGGCGGAGCTGCTCGACGTCGCGGGCGCTGGCGATCGGCGCGGCCACGGTGGGCTGGGCGGCCAGCCAGGCGAGCGCGATCGTCGCCGGGACGGTGTCGTGGGCGACGGCCACCTTGTCCAGGGCCTCCAGGACGCGGGGCCCGCGCTCGGTGGCGAGGTACTCCGAGGCCTTGCCGGCGCGCGGGCTGTCGACCTGCACCCCGGACCGGTACTTGCCGGTCAGGAAGCCGCGGGCCAGCCCGTAGTACGGCGTGCTGGTCAGCCCGGCACCGGCCACCACCTCCCGCAGAGCGCCCTCGTAGCCGCGCTCGACCAGGTTGTACTGCTGCTGCACCACCCCGTAGCGGGCCAGACCCTCCCGCTCGGAGACGGCCAGCGCCTCGGCCAGCCGGTCGGCCTCGTAGTTGGAGGCGCCGATGTTGCGGATCTTGCCCTCGCGGATCAGCGCGTCGAACGTGGCGAGGGTCTCCTCCAGCGGGGTCTCCTCGTCGTCGAGGTGAGCCCAGTACAGGTCGATGTAGTCGGTCTGCAGACGGCGGAGGGAGTCCTCCACGGCAGCCCGGATGTTCGCCTCCGACAGCCCCGGACGGCTGTCCAGCATGCCCACCTTGGTCGCGAGCACGATCCGGTCGCGGTTGCGGCGCGAGGCCGTCCACTCGCCGATGATCGTCTCCGACTCGCCGCCGGAGTGCCCGGGAACCCAGCGGGAGTAGACGTCGGCGGTGTCGATGAAGTTGCCGCCCGCCTCGACGTAGGCGTCCAGGACGGCGAAGGAGGCCTCCCGGTCGGCGGTCCAGCCGAAGACGTTGCCGCCGAGGCAGAGCGGGAAGAGGTTCAGCTCAGAAAAGCTCATGGTCGCCACTCTATTGCCGAGTAGTCGCTCACTTTCGGGGCAGTCTCCGAGATCGACCGGACGTTATTATTTTCCGCGTCGATAAGACGGTCGGAGGCTCGCATGGCACCCGGTTCGCGGCTGCGCGGATTCCTCGTCGGCGCCGTGGTCGTGGTCGGGCTGTTCGTCCTGGTGGTGGCCGCCACGATCGCGCTGATCACCAACCAGCGCCGGCCGGTCGCCGAGCCCGATCCCCCCTCCGCCTCCGCCACCTCCGAGCGGCCGGACCGGAGCCCGGCCCCCGAGGACCCCGAGGGCATCGAGGTGGTCGGGGAGCGGAGACTGGGCGAGCGCCGCATGGAGCTGACCCTGCGCTCCACCGCCCTGGCCGACGTCACCAAGGTCCGGCTGCTGCTGCCCCGGGGCTGGTCCCGCGAGGCCGGGCGGACCTGGCCGTCGCTGTGGCTGCTCCACGGCGGCCTGGACGACTATCGGGCGTGGTCGAGGTCGGACGTCGAGCGGCTCACCGAGGACGCGCAGGTCATCGTGGTGATGCCCGACGGGGGCAGGTGCGGCAGCTACTCCGACTGGTACAACGGCGGCGACGGCGGCCCGCCCCGCTGGGCGACCTACCACCTCAAGGAACTGCTGCCCCTGCTGGAGAGCCGCTACGCGGCGAACGGGGAGCGGGCGATCGCCGGATACTCCATGGGCGGCCAGGGCGCGATGCTGTACGCCGCGAGCGGGCGGTTCAAGGCCGCCGCCTCCTTCAGCGGGGCCGTGCACACCCTGATGCCCGGGGTGGACATCGCCGTGATGCTCGGCACCACCGCGGGGTGCTTCGGCACCGACTGGAAGCGCATCTGGGGCGACCCGCGCGGCGACCGCGAGGTCTGGGAGCAGCACAACCCCTACCATCAGGCCGCCGAGCTGCGCGGGGTCGGCCTCTACGTGGCCGCGGGCGACGGGCGCAAGGGGGAGGGCGAGCTCTTCGGCGACATCACCGAGGAACTCGCCCACAAGGCGGCCACCGCCTTCGCCGGGCGCCTGCGGGAGCTCGGCGTCCCGGTGGAGACGCACTTCTACCGCGGCCGCCACAACATGACCTACTGGAACAGGGAGCTGCGCCGGGCGCTGCCCATGCTCCTGGAGTCCGTCGGCGTGAAGACCGGCTGAGCCGGGGATCGCCGGCGGGGATCGCCGCCGCGCCGGCCCCGGCCCGCCCCTCGCCCGGGCCGGGACCGGTCGTCCGCGGTCAGGCGGGGACCGGCTGCCCGGCCGGGCGGGAGGCGGGCGCGAGCCGGGTCTCACCGGGGGAGCCCTGCGCGTCGGCCAGCTGCACCAGCTCGTCCATCGCCTCCTGGATGTGCCCCATCAGCCGCCAGGCGTCCTCCACCCGCTCCGGGCAGGTGACGAGGCCGAAGTCGAGCGAGCCGTCGTAGGAGAAGCAGGTGATGTTGACCCCGCCGCTCACGTCGGTGAGCACCGACATCGGGTAGTAGGCCGTCATCCGGGCCCCGCACAGGTACAGCGGGAACTGCGGCCCCGGCACGTTGGAGACGATCAGGTTGACCGGGGGCGCCGCCATCGAGGCCAGCCGGAAGACCACGGGTGTGGCCAGCGCCGTCACCGTCGCCGGCACCATCGAGGACAGCTCGTCCGGCCAGTTCGTCGGGGAGCGGGCGAAGCGGCGCTTGGCGGCGCGCATCGCCGCGCCCACGGCCAGCAGGCGCTCGCGGGGGCAGTCGAGGTCGGTGGGCATCGGGGCGAGCATGGCCGACAGCTGGTTGCCCACCGTCTCCCGGGCGCTGGCCGTGCGGACCGCCACCGGGACCGCGGCGATCAGCGGCCGGTCCGGCAGCGCGTCGTGCTCGCGCAGCCAGGAGCGCAGGGCCGAGGCGCACAGGGCCATGACCACGTCGTTGACGCTGATCTCGAAGGCCCTGGCCACCCGCTTGACGTCGGCCAGCGGGACCGAGCCGTAGGAGAAGCGCCGCTCGGCGGTGATCGGGCCGTTGAACGGGGTGCGCGGGGCCGACAGCGAGGGCGGTTCGGGCAGGTTCCCGGCGCGCCCGAAGAGCCTGCGGGTCGCGGCGGCCACCAGTTTGGCGCCGGGCAGGGTGGCGGCGACCGGGATCACGTCGAGGTCGGCCGCGGCCCGGCCCAGGGAGCGCAGCACGCGCACCGGGTGGGTCGCCGAGCGGGCGAGCGCCCCGGCGAGCATCGTGATCGTCCCGGGGGCGGAGGTCGGCGCGCGCTCGGCGGGCGGATCGACCGCGCGGATCTCGGGGGTGAGGTCCAGCAGCGCGGCCAGGGTCTCCGCGCCGGAGATCCCGTCGACGGCGCAGTGGTGGACCTTGGCGTACAGGGCGATCCTGCCGCCGGTGAGGCCGTGGATCAGGTGCATCTCCCACAGCGGGCGGCCGCGGTCCAGGCGCCGCTCGTGGAGCCGGGCGACCGCGTCGGCGAGCTGGGACTCGTCGCCCGGCATCGGCAGGGTGGTCTCGTGCACATGGCCGGCGACGTCGAAGGACTCGTCCTCGGTCCAGTACGGGCGGTCGAGGCCGAAGGGCACGTCGGCCAGGCGCAGGCTCAGCGCCGGGATCAGGTGCAGCCGGTCGCGCAGCAGCGCGACCAGCGCCTGCCTCGTGACCGTGCCCGTCGGGGAGCCGGCCGGGTCCAGGACCGCGACGCCGGCGACGTGGGCGGAGGTGGTGGCCGATTCCGTGTGCAGGAACTGCGCGTCGAGCGAGGTCAGCTGGCGCATCGTCTCGGACCTCCGGGGTGAATAAGGCGGCAACGGATGACGGCAATCATCGCGCCGGTTCGTTTCCCCTACGTTTCACCGGTGCGACCGCAGGAGTATTTCAGATGAAATCAGCGGATCGGAACGCCGATTGTGGTAACACGTCTTGCCTGATCAACGGACATGCGCGCCGTACAGCGAAAACATTATCGGCGATCCGGGAAGGTGATATTCGTGTGTGGCAGACCTGTCAGTCATGCGTTTATCACCGTCACGGGATGGTGCGCGACCGCACCGAAGAGATAACCCAGTTCGTTGTACGGTGTGCGTTCGTCCTGGACCGTTCCGGCCGCGTCGGCGGCCCGGGCCAGCAGGGTGTGCGGACCGGTCGCCCGCGGGTTCCAGGTGATGTGCCAGCGTCTCCATGCCGCGGCGACGTCCGCCCCGTGCAGCAGGGCCCGCTGCCAGGTGAGGCCGCCGTCGAGGCTCACCTCGACCCCCGTGATCCGGCCCCCGCCCGACCAGGACCGGCCGTGCAGCACGTGCGGGCGACCGGCGGCCAGCGCGGCCCCCCAGGGGAGCTCGAAGGCGCTGCGGAGGTCCCGGACGGTCAGCGGTTCGCTGCCCCGCGCAGGGTGGTCGCCGCCGAACATCCGGTAGAACTCGGTGCTCCACGGGGAGGTCAGCGGCGAGGCGGAGACCTCGATGTCGCCCACCCACTTGATCGAGGCCAGGCCGATCCACGACGGGACGATCAGCCGGACCGGGTATCCGTGGTCGGGCGGGAGCGGGTGGCCGTTCATCTCGTAGGCGAGGATCACGTCGTCGAGCGCCTTGGCGATCGGGATCGCCCGCCGTACCCGCCCGTGGTCGACGCCCTCGGCGACGTAGGCGGGGTCGAGCCCGGTGGCCATCACGTCGACGGCGCCGGGCCGGAGTCCGGCCCGCTCCAGCACCGCGGCCAGCGGCACCCCGCGCCAGCGGGCCACCCCGATGCCGCCCAGCCGCCACGGAGTGCCGCAGACCTCCTGGCGCTGCTGGGTGGTGAAGAGGCTGCGGCCGTTGCCCGCGCACTCGATGGCCACATCACGCGTCACCGCCGGCATCGAGAGCAGTTCGCGGTAGTCGAAGGCACGCGGGGCCCGCAGCCCGGAGCCGTGCAGGAGCAGCCGCCAGGCCGTCACGTCGATGATCGGGGTGACGGTGTGGTTGCGCACGAAGAAGCGGTCGGCCGGCACGTGGTAGCCGATGCCGCGCATGGCCTCCCAGCGCATCTCGGCGTTGGTGTCGTGCACGACGAACAGCTCCGGCGGCAGCGGCTTGACGATCCCGTGGACGGGCGCCCTCCCTCCGGAGGCCGTCCCGTCCGGCGGGGACGTCCGGGCCGGATCGGCGGGCACGCCCGTGGCGGCCGCCCGGTCCGGGGTCGCCGTGCCTGCCCGGGTGGTCCGGCGGATCAGGTCGTCGTAGGCCATGTGGCACCTCCCCTTCCATTGTCATTCATTTCCTACCAGGAAACCATGTAATCCGGAGGAGGGGGAGGGAACCGCCTCCTAACCGCCGAGGAAGTCCAGCAGCCGGTCGAGCGGCCAGGCGTTGATCACGTCGTCCGCGGTCAGCCAGGCGCGCTGGGCGACGCCGACCCCGAAGCGCCGGTTCTCCAGGTGGGGGACCGCGTGGGCGTCGCTGTCGATGGAGAACTTCACGCCGTGGTGGCGCGCCAGCCGTACGAGGTCGGCGGGCAGGTCGGAGCGGTCGGGGAAGGAGTCGATCTCCATCGCGGTGCCGGTGCGGGCGGCGGCGCGGAAGACCTCCTCCCAGTCGGCGTCCACCGGGGGGCGCCGGCCGATCAGCCGGGTCGTGGGGTGGCCGATGACGTGGACGTGCGGGTTCTCGCACGCGGTGACGAAGCGCCGGGTCATCTCCTCGCGGGACTGGGTGAAGTGCGAGTGCACGCTGGCCACGCAGACGTCGAAGCCCGCCAGGATCTCGGCGGGCCAGTCGACCGAGCCGTCGGGCCCGATGTTGAGCTCGGCTCCGTGCAGGATCCGCATGTCCGGATATCTACCCTGCAGCTCGCGGATCCGCTCGCGCTGCTCCAGCATTTTCTCCAGCGTCATCCGGTGCATGGCCAGATCGGGGGCGTGGTCGGTCACCGCGTAGTAGGAGTGGCCGAGCGCGCGGGCGGCGGCGACCATCTCCTCCAGCGAGGCGATGCCGTCGGTCAGGTCGGTGTGGGTGTGCAGGTCGCCCTTGAGGTCCTGCAGGGTGACCAGCTCGGGCAGCGCGCCCTTCAGCGCGGCGGGGATCTCCCCGCCGTCCTCGCGCAGGGCCGGGGGGATCCACTCCATGCCGAGGGCCCGGTAGACGTCCTCCTCCGACTCGGCGGCGATCAGCCGGTCGCCGTCGAACAGGCCGTACTCGGAGAGCTTCCAGCCCTTCTTGACGACGATCTCGCGCAGGTGCACGTTGTGCGCCTGGGATCCGGTGAAGTACTGCAGGCCGGCGCCCCACGACTCGGCCGGGATCAGCCGCAGGTCCACCTGCAGGCCCTGCGGGGTGCGGATCGAGGTCTTCTTCTCGCCCGAGGCGATGACCTCCGCGACGTACGGCTGCGCCTTGAAGTCGTCCATCAGGCTCTCGGGGCCGACCGCGAGGATGTCGATGTCGCCGACGGTGTCCTTCATCCGGCGCAGGGACCCGGCGTAGGCGATGCGCTCGGCCCCGCCCTCCAGCGAGGCGATGATCCGCTCGGCCAGGTCCATCGCCACGCCGGTGTGCACCCGGGTGTCGGCCTGTTCGAGCTGCTCGACGCCGCGCAGCAGGTTCTCCTCCGTCTTGGCCCCGAAGCCCTTGACCCCCTTGAGCCGGCCCTGCCTGATCGCCTCGGTGAGGGCCTCGGGGGAGTCGATGCCGAGCTCCTGATAGAGGAAGACCGCCTTCTTCGGGCCCAGGGAGGGCACCCGGGTCAGCCTCCGCACCCCCTCGGGGACCTTGCCGCGCAGGTCGTCGAGCTGCCGGAAACCGCCCCGATGGAGGTATTCCTCGACCTTCTTGGCGATCGCCTCGCCGACCCCCGGCACGCTGCGCACGGGCACGGCCGCGATGTCCTCGGGGAAACCCGCGATGGCCTTGGCCGCCTTCTGGTAGCTGCGCACCCGGAACGCGTCGCCGCCCGTCATCGCGAACAGCTCGGCGTATTCCTCCAGGGCCGCGGCCACATCGTCATTCGCTCTCGCCATGGGCCCAGCCTAGAAGATCGCACCGACGTTTCCCCGGTTCCCCCTTGACTAAGCGGACTGTGGTCCGTATCTTCTCGAGAAGAAACGGACTACAGTCCGATTACTGTTCGGGAGGACGGACCCATGAGACTGCTGCACATCTCCGCCTCGCCGCGGGGCCCCCAGTCGGCGTCGCTGGCGATCGCCGAGGAGTTCCTCGCCGCCTACCGGCGCACCCACCCCGGCGCCGAGATCGACCGCTTCGACCTGTGGGACGGCACGCTGCCCGCCTTCGGCCCCGAGGCCGCGGCCGCCAAGATGGCCCTGTTCGCCGGGCAGACCCCCCAGGGGGACGCCTGGGACGCGGCGGTCAGGACGTTCGAGCGCTTCGACTCCTACGACGCCTACCTGTTCAGCGTCCCGATGTGGAACTCGGGCGTGCCCTACGTCCTGAAGCAGTTCATCGACGTCGTCAGCCAGCCCGGCATGGTCTTCGGCTTCGATGCGGAGACCGGCTACATCCCGCTTCTGAAGGACAAGAAGGCCGCCGTCGTCTACACCAGCGCGGTCTGGGCCCCCGGCCTGCCGCCCGGCTTCGGCGCCGACTTCCAGGCGCCGTTCTTCGACGGCTGGCTTCGCTGGGCCGGGATCACCGACATCACCGACATCCGCTACCACCCGACGGTGACCGGCGACGCCGAGCTGGAGCGCAAGAAGGCCCTGGCCCGCGCCCGCGAGGTCGCCGCCGCGTTCTGAGCCGCCCCGGCGGGCCGGGGGCCCGGTGTGGACGATCATGACCGCTCCGTCGGTGAACCGGTGCCGGCCCCCGGCCGGCCCGCCGGGGGAAGATCCTGTGCAGCCGTCCGGGCGGGTTCTCGACCGCGTGCCGCCCCAGGCACCGGTCGCCGTCGACGCGCACCAGGGGGATCCCGGCCGCCGCGAGATGGAGGGAGAGCTCGTTCATCTCGCGGTCGGCGGCGCGGGTCATGACCACCATGCAGGGGATGGCGCCGTCCCGCGAAAAGGGCGGCCGATGGGGATTCCCGTGACGGATTTCCGCGCCCGGTCCCGTACTGGATTTCCGTACGGTGATTCTGCGCGGTGACTTCCTGCCGGAGGGCCGGACGGCGGAACGAGGGCGTGCCGTCAGGTGACGCGCACTCACCCTCAGGCCACCGTCACCTCATCGGCCGCCGTGGCAGTCTTCGCGATAATAGACCTGGTCACCGGCTTACGCGCTCGCGAGCGCCTCGAAGGTCGCCCCCTCGATCTCCGACCACTCCTGCAACGACGCGGCCTCCCCGGCCGACATGGCGATCAGGGTCTGAGCCCGCTCCTGAATCGTCATGTGATCCACCCCCTTCGATGACGACACACCGGAACGGAACCAGAGGGGAATGCACTCCGGCCACGTAAAATTTCACACTTTTCCTGATTTTCCGGATTTATGGAAAACGCCGGAGCGATTCTCCGCAGCCGGCTGGACCCTGACACGGTGGCAGGGCGTAGAAAGGGATCATGGACACCGCGACGCTCACCGACCGCCTGACCCGGACCCTCGAACAGGGCCGGGCGCCCGACCTGCACGCCGTCGTCGCCGCCCGCCACGGCCGGGTGATCCTCGAACACTACGGCGAGGGCGAGGACTTCAGACTGAACGAGCCCCTCGGCCGCGTGCGCTTCACGCCCGACACCCTCCACGACCTCCGCTCGGTCACCAAGAGCGTCGTCGGCCTGCTGTACGGCATCGCCCTGGCCGAGGGCCGGGTCCCCGAACCGCGCGAGCCGCTGCTGCGCGGTTTCCCGGAGTATCCCGACCTCGCCGAGGACCCCCGGCGCGCCCGGCTGACGGTCGAGCACGCGCTCACCATGACGCTCGGCCTGGAGTGGAACGAGGACGTCCCCTACACGAGCCCGGCCAACAGCGAGATCGCGATGGAGCTGGCGCCCGACCGCTTCCGCTACATCCTGCAGCGGCCGGTCGTGGAGGAGCCCGGCCTGCGGAGGTCCTACTGCGGCGGCGCCTCGGCGCTGGTGGGACGGATCATCGAGAAGGGCACGGGGCTGGCGCTGCAGGACTACGCCCGCGACCGGCTGTTCGCCCCGCTGGGGATCGAGCGCTTCGAATGGTCCACCGGCGCGGACGGGGTGGCCATGGCGGCCTCCGGGCTGCGGCTGACCCCGCGCGACATGCTCGCGATCGGCCGGCTCGTGCTCGACGGGGGCGGCGGCGTCGTGCCCGCCTCCTGGCTGGAGACGGCGCTGCGCCCGCACGTGCGGATCGACGACGACTCCCATTACGGGTACCACTGGTACGTGGGCGACACCTGGGCGGCCGGGTTCGGCAACGGCGGCCAGCGCATCTACCTCGCGCCCGCGCTGGATCTCGTGGTCGCCGTCACCGCGGGGCAGTACGACCGGCCCGACCAGCCGGCCGCCTCGGTCGTGCTCGACGAGGTGATCCTGGCGGGGCTCCAGTCCTGACGCGCGACGCCGTACCGGGATGTTGGAGAATGCCGGGGTGAAACTCACAGACCTCCGCAATCTGGGCGCCAAGAGCGAGGACTGGCTGGGGCGGGTGGGCGTCCACGACGCCGGCGGGCTCGCCGAACTGGGTGCGGTGGAGGTCTACCGGCGGCTGCAGGACGCCGCCGTCCCGGGACTGTCGCTGAACGCCCTGTGGGCGATGGAGGGCGCGCTCACCGACATCGACTGGCGTCTCATCCCCGCCGAGCGCAAGGAGGAGCTGCTCGCCGAGCTGGCCGAGGGGTGAGCCGGGCGGGGGAGCCGGGCGGGGGAGCGGGCGGAGGAGCGCGGCGCCTTCCGGCCGCAGGTGTGCCATGATCGGTGCATGTCCGGGAGCGGAGCGGGTGGGGAAGACGGGCTCGCGCAGAACCGCGCGCTCTGGGACGAGCGGGCCCGCCTCCACGGCTCCACCGCCGCCGACCGGTTCTACGACGTCGAGTCGTTCCTGGCCGGCCGCCAGACGCTCTACGCGCTCGAACGCGAGCTGGCGGGCGACGTGACCGGCAAGGACCTGCTCCACCTGCAGTGCCACTTCGGCATGGACACGCTGAGCTGGGCCCGCCTGGGCGCCCACGTCACCGGCGTCGACTTCTCCCCGGTGGCGATCGAGCGGGCGCGCCTGCTGGCCGGACGGGCCGGGCTCACCGCGGCCTTCGTCGAGGCCGACACCCAGCGCCTGCCCTCCGGCCTGGCCGGCCGCTTCGACCTGGTGGTCGCCACCTACGGCGTCCTGTGCTGGATCGCCGACATCGCGGCGTGGGCGCGGAGCGCGGCGATGGCGCTGCGGCCCGGGGGCAGCCTGGTGCTGGTGGACCTGCACCCGGCCTACCAGTCGGTGGCCTCGCTCGACCCGCTGGTCGTCGACTGGCCGTACGGCGGCGGCGAGCCGCAGCGCGAGACGGTCAGCGGAACCTACGCCGACCCCGATCTGGCGACGCCGGAGCAGGAGACGGTCCAGTACCCCCACTCGCTCGGCGAGATCGTCACCGCGGTCGCGCGCGCCGGCCTGACGGTCAAGCACCTGGGCGAGCACATCGCCGCCGACTTCGACCCCCGCGGCATCCTCCCCCCGGACGAGGACGGCCTGTACCGCCTCCCCTTCGGCGACTCCCATCTCCCCGTCCTGTACTCCCTGCGCGCGACCTCCCCCGGCGTACGCCTGTCCTGACACCCGCCACCCGGCGCGACCGGCGCCCTGCGCGTCGCGTCAACCCGCGGGGGCCGGCTCGACATGGTGGCGGTCGTAGATCGAGGGCGGATCGTCCGGGTCGCCCGCCTGCCGTACCTCCGCCACGTGCGCCGGATGCTCCTCCAGCCACCGCCGCAGCCCCCGCAGTGCCCGCCCCTCTCACGACTGAATTCCCCATCCGTGAGAGGGGCGCCCGGATGTCAGCCCGCGGGGCGGCTCCAGAGCTGCGAGGAGTTGCCGTTGCAGAACCGCAGCTCCACGACCAGGCCGTCCTGCGAGCCCGGTGTGGCGACGCAGTGGCTCGCGGTGCCGGAGATCCTCGACCCCAGGAGGTTGTTGCCGATGCCGAAGGTCCAGTTCTCGTTGCTGATGTTGGCGCACCCCCACTGGTCGACGCGGGCTCCGTTGTAGGCCCCGTCGCGGACCTCCATGCAGTAACCGCTGGCCCGGTTCCTCAGGTGCATCTTGTTGCGGGGGAGGTACTCGATCAGCCACTGCTGGGCATGGGTCCCGTTGCAGGTCTGCTGGATGATCACATCTCCCTCCGCAAGGGTCTTCGGCTGGAGGCACTTGCCGTTCTGGACGCTCACCAGCTTGACGATCTCGCTCTCGGCCTGCGCCGGCGCCGCCGTCAGCCCGATGCCGGTCGTTACCGCCGCCGCGGACAACAGCGCGATGAGTGACTTCCGCATGAGGTTCCTTCTCTCAGTGATCGGCGTTCACGGTGATGGAGCGGTCCATCACCGGCTGCACGCCCTTCCGTGGCTTCTAGATCTGGGCGTTCCAAGCCGTTCCATCACAGAGAAGGCCGCGGATTCTCACCTCGGCCGGTGATCGACTTCTACGGCGTCAGGCATGGGGGCTCGCGCCGATCCCGGCTGCCTCAACAGCCCACCCGCGGGTGCGGCGGCGGGCGGGAGGCAGCCGGGGCCGGTCAAGCCGCGAAACCGGTCAGCACCCGCTCGGCCTGCTCCATCATCTCCCCGACGATCTCCGCCGCGGGCTTGATGTCGTGGACCAGGCCGACGCCCTGCCCCATCAGCCAGGGCATCTCCTCCCAGTCGCCCTCCGTCTCCGGGACCGGCAGCAACAGCCCGAACTTGCGCATGGCCGTCTCCCGCCCGCCGACGACCGTGGTGCCGACCTGATCGAGGGAGCCGAGATCGGCCGGGATCTCCGCCGGCCGGTCGCCCCACTCGGCCACCACGCGGTTGCGCTGCAGCCGCATCGGGTTGAACCGCGGAAACTCCGGCCCGAAGATCGAGGTGAGCACGGAGCCGTCGCCCGTGGCGGCGACCAGCCGCCGGTGGTGCTCGGGATGCACGCGGGCCTCGCGTGAGGCGACCATCCGGGTGCCGACCCACACCCCGTCCGCCCCCAGGCACAGCGCGGCGGCGACCTGCCGCCCATCCGTGATCCCGCCCGCGGCCAGGACCATCGCGCGCCCGCCCACGGCGTCCACGACGGCGGGCACGTTCACCATGGTCGGCAGGCCGCCGTAGTTGTGCCCGCCGGCCTCCCAGCCCTGGGCGATGACGACCTCGGCCCCGTCGTCCACGGCGATCCCGGCCGCGCCGGCGGAGCCGACCTGCTCCCAGACCGACACCCCGGCCTCGCGCAGCAGCTTCACCTGGTCCGCCGGCGGATGACCCCAGTGGAAGGAGACGATCGGCACGCGCTCGGCCGCGCACACCTCGACCAGCTCCCCGGTGGGGAAGAAGGTGATGAGGTTGACGTGGAACGGCCTTCCTCCGGTGCGGTCCCCGACCTCGCGGATGACCTCCCGGAGCCGGTCGGGGGACATGAGCGCGGCTCCGATCGCGCCGATGCCGCCGGCGTTGGTGACCGCCGCCGCGAACTCGGGCGTCTCAGCCACGAAGGCCATTCCGGCGCAGGCGAACGGGTACGGGTTGGCGTACCTGGCGGTGAGTCTGGTGGACAGCACGGACATGACGGCGTCCTCTCAGATGGGGCCGTGCAGCAGTTCGTGGAACCTCTTGTGGCTTTCGTAGGAGGCCGGAGGCCCTGCCTGGGCCCTGGCGGCCTGGGCCGTCACCGCCGCGGGCGGGTGGGCCGGCTTGCCGGGTTCGAACAGCCACGTCTGGAAGAGCGAGTCGAGCTGCTTGCCGGAGATCTTCTCCGACAGCGAGATGAACTCGCCGGTGTCCCCGTTGCCGTGCTGCTTGGTCCTGGCCCAGGCCTTGAGGATGGCGAAGAAGTCCTCGTCGCCGACCTCGCCGCGCAGCGCCTGCAGGGTCATGCCGCCACGCCAGTAGACCGAGGCGTAGAAGAGGAAGGGCGGGGTCGGATCGCCCGGCACCCTGACCCAGAACCGGGGGTGGTCGGCCGGGATGTCGTCGTAGATGGCGTTGGCCAGTTCGGCGGCGGTGCCCGTGCCCTCCTTCTCGGACCACAGCCACTCGGCGTAGGTGGCGAAACCCTCGTTCAGCCAGATGTCGCGCCACTGTTCGAGCGCGACGCTGTCGCCGAACCACTGGTGGGCGTTCTCGTGCACCACGACACTGACGTCGGGTCCGGACTCGAAGAAGATCGAGTCGTAGACGGGGTGCGACTGGGTCTCCAGCGCGAAGCCCACGTTCTCGTTGACGACCGAGCCGCCCATCGAGGAGAACGGATAGCGGCCGAAGACGCTCGACTCCCAGTCGATGATCTCGGCCGTGCGCTCGACGCTGGCCTTCGCGAACTCCAGGCGCGGGGAGGTGAGGCTCTTGTCGTAGGCGGTGGTCACCGGCAGGCCGGTGGACGAGCGGGCCCTGTGCACCTCGATGTCGCCGATGTAGAGCGTGGCCAGATACGTGGCCATGGGCTTGTCCATCAGATAGTGGAAGGTGGTCTTGCCGCGCGAGGTGCGCTGGGAGACGAGAACGCCGTTGCTGATCGCCTGCTTGCCCTCGGGCACGGTGACCGTGATGTCGAAGGTGGCCTTGTCGGCCGGGTGGTCGTTGCTCGGATACCACCACCAGGCGATCTCCGGCTCACCCAGCGCGAGCGCCCCGTCTGCCCGCTTGATCCACGGCCGGACGATGCCGGGCACCTCGACGGAGCCGGGGGTGCCCGCGTAGGTCACCTCGACGACGAACGGCAGGAACCTGGTCAGGGCCCGGGCCGGAGTGATCTCCAGCTCGTGCGCGCCCGTCCTGGCGAAGGCGGCCGTCCTGCCGTTGACCTTGACCTCCTGCACGTCCAGCAGGAAGTCGAGGTTGAAGCGGGTCAGCGTCTGCGAGGCGGTGGCCAGCAGAGTCGCCTTACCCTCCAGCCGGTCGGCGCCCGGCTGGTAGCCCAGCTTCAGGTTGTAGTGCTTGACGTCGTAGCCCCCGTTTCCGTAGTCGGGGAAGTAGACGTCTCCGATGCCGGGCGCGCCCGGGCCGCGGTCGGCGGCGGAGACGGGGGCGGACAGCGGTACGGCGAGTGTCAGGGATAGGGCGGCCGCCACGGCCGCACGCCTGATCGAGCGCGGGAACATGTCCCTCCTCGGGGGAGATCCGGTGCTCGCGAAGCTACGTCAACCGCAGCCAAAAGGCAGGGCACTTGACCGGAACCGGTCATCCCCGCGGTCAGGCGCAACGGCGGGCCGATCAGCGCGGAGACCGAGGCCGCTGTCACGACTGCGCATGATCTTGTATTGATCTAGTCTCAGTCTAGACAGACTAGACAGGAGGCTATATGGGTGGCTGGCAGGTTCAGGAGGCGAAGCAGCGCTTCAGCGAGGTCGTACGGCGAGCGGTGAGCGAAGGCCCTCAGGTGGTCACCCGGCACGGGGAAGAGGTGGCCGTGGTCATCGACATCGCCGAGTACCGCCGCCTCAAGGGGGAGACTCCCGACTTCGGGCAGTTCCTCCTGGAAGACCCCGACTGGAACGACGACATCGAGTTTCCCCGGAGCCGGGACCTGCCCCGAGAGGTGGACTTCGACTGATGGGCGTCGGCTACCTGCTCGATACCAACGTGGTCTCCGAAGTGCGCAAGAGAAACGGGAGCCCGCACGTCCGGGACTGGATCGGCGGGTCTCACGGGCCCACGCTCTACCTCAGCGCCCTGACGGTCGGGGAGATCCGCTGCGGAGCCGAGCTCCGCAGACGCAAGGATCCGGCCCAGGCGACCCTCCTGGAACGCTGGCTGCACACCCTCCACCGGCAGTTCGGTGATCGCATCGTCCCTGTCACTCCGGAGGTCGCGGAGGAATGGGGGCGGATGAACGCCGTCCGCCCGCTTCCGACGATGGACGGGTTGATCGCGGCGACGGCCAGGGTGCACGGATGGACCTTGGTGAGCCGTAACGTGAAGGACTTCTCGGGAACAGACGTGTCCGTGGTCGATCCCTTCGAGCCGCTCAACTGACCGGACAGGCGTCATCCGCGGGTGTAGCGGTGTTTGGCGCCGGGTGGGAAGCAGTCGGGGTCGCCGGTCTCGCGCAGGCGGATGTCGGGGGTCTGGCGGTGTTGCGGGACGTAGGCGGCGAACTCGCTGTTGAGGCGGAGCAGATGGGTCAGGATCGACTCGCCGGCGGCTTGGGCGATCTTGTCGGAGGGGGTCACACCGGGGGCGAGTTCGACGGTGACGGTCAGGCGGCGGTCGCGGTGCTCGTCCTCGACGGCCTCCAGGACGAACTTGCCGGTCACCAGGGAACTGACCTCCGGCTGCTCCAGGCCGATTGAGACGTTCTCCGGGTAGACGTTGGCGCCGTAGTAGGACACCGTGAAGTGGCTGCGGCCGAAGACGTGGGCGAAGGGGTGCCGCGGGCCGGTGGCGGCGGGGCGGAAGCCGTGCTCGCCGAGGAAGGCGAGCATGCGGTCGTACGGCGTCAGGCCGCCCTCGTCGGCGATGTGATAGCGGATCAGCGGGACGCCGTTGTCGCCGGAGAACAGCAGGGTGCCCTCGTGCTCCTCGAAGAAGCGGACGGCGGGGTCGTACTGGACGAGGGTGGGCAGACGGGAGGAGCCGAACAGCCGCCCGGCGACCTCGGGGCGGGCGGACAGGAAGCGCCGGATCTCGACGGACAGCGGGGTCTCGTTGCCCAGCACGCCCGCGTCGGCGGTGCCGTACAGCGAGGCGGTGTCGCGGACCGGGTCGGTCATGCCGGCGCGTTCGGCGACCAGGGTGCGCCACTCCTCGCTGAACACCTCTCCGGCGGTGACGAGCTTGACGCAATAGTCGGCCCACGGGACGCCCCGGGCGGTCCCGGCGTCGATCACGTCCTTGAGGAACGGCGGATAGCCGAGCAGGACGACCTGGTCGAAGTGCGGGGCCAGCTCGGGGACGACCCGCAGGATCTCGCGGCGGTCGCTGCCGGGGGCGACCACGGTGATCGGATAGCCGCGGTCGGCCAGGTGACGGCAGCAGGCGGTGGTGAACAGCCCACCCACCCAGGTGCCGAGGGCGAAGCAGACCACGGCGAGGGTACGGCGGCCGCGGGCGTCGAAGGCGTCCCGGAAGACCTCCTCGAAGCGCTCGGCGATCACCTGCTCGTCGGCCGTGGAGCGGGCCCAGAACGTCGGCGTCCCCGTCGACCCGGACGACACCGCGATCATGTCCCCGATCGTGCCGTCGCGGCAGAGGTCGGGCAGGGGATGACGGCGGACGTAGTTGTCCTTGGTGGTCAGCGGCAATCCCGCAAAATCCTGATATGTCCGGACGCGTTCCGGGTCGACGCCGTGCTCGGAGAGGAACACGCGATAGGCGGGCACCGAGGCCGCCACCCGGTGGAACAGCTCGACCACGCCGTCATGAGGATTCACCAGCCGACTGTACGGCCCGGCCCTCGCGCCCGGCCAGGACCCGCTCCGCGTATTTCTACCGTCGCCGAACGCGTACGGCGACACAGCGGACACGCCCCGCGTTGACCAGGATTTCCGGCATGTCTCTTCTGATGAGAACCCTCGTTCACAACCGGATACCGGCCTCCCCCGAGGAGGCCCTGACGGCCCTGCGGGAGGTGTCGGACACGCTGCGCCGGGAGGGCGACGCCCGGGCGATCTTCCCGGACGTCTACGCGGTGATCACCGAAGGGGTGGTCGACGGCATGGCGGCCGGCCTGTTCAGGCATCCGGAGTTCATCTCCCGGCTGGCCGGCCGGTTCGCCGCCCGCTATCTGCAGACGCTCTCCTGGTCGCTGTCCGGCGCCCCGCAGGACTGCGCCGCCTGGTCCGTCGCCTACGCGCAGGTGGGCAGGCCCGGTGTGGCCGCGCTCCAGCACGCCGGACTGGGCATCAGCGCCCACATCAACTTCGACCTCGCCCTCGGCATCGCCGAGGTCATCGGCGAGCTGGCCCCCGGCCGCGACCCGGGGCCGATGAGCGTCTTCAAGCACGACCACGACGCGGTGAACCGGATCCTGGAGGCCGCCATGCCCGTGGTGATGCGGCTGCTCGCCGAGCGGTACGGATGCCCGGTGGCCCCGCTGTTCACCGGACCCCTGGGCGGGCCGGCCGGGCGGCAGTCGCTGGCGGTGATCTCCCAGTGGCGGGAACTGGTCTGGCGCAACGCGCTGGACCTGCTGGAGGCCGGAGGTTCCGAGAGGAGAAGGCGCGCCGTCATCGAGCGGATGGACCTCAACTCCCGGGCCGTCGCCCTGCTCATCACGGGCCCGCCCCTGGTGGGACCGGTCCTGTCCCTCATCCGCCGCATCCCCGGGACGCGCCTGCCGGGGATGCGTGTCCTTGCCACGTCTGCGGCCTGAGCACCGTCCTCCCCGGCGTATCGCGAGCTGCGTATGATCACCGTGACGGTCCGCCGGTTGCCGCCCCGGCCCGTGACCGACGACTTGAGCGTGGCGCCGGTCTCGCCCTACGGCAGCCGGAACAGCCTCGGCGCGCGGTGACCC
This sequence comes from Paraplanobispora takensis, assembly GCF_016863195.1. Taxonomy (GTDB): domain Bacteria; phylum Actinomycetota; class Actinomycetes; order Streptosporangiales; family Streptosporangiaceae; genus Planobispora; species Planobispora takensis. The sequence goes on from NZ_BOOK01000008.1 coordinate 23,023, forward strand.
GCAGCCGATAGCCTGCGCCGATATGGGCGATATGGAAGACGACGTCCGGCGGTGGTTGCGGCGTGCCGGCACGGAGGACCCCGATGCCCGGCGGTGGTTGCTGCACGTCGACGAAGCCCGCCACTCCTGGGGTGTCCTGCCCCCCTGCCCGGATCCGGGAGACGACACGTGGCGGGTCCTGTGGTCGGCCGGCCTGCTGGGGCACGAGCAGTTCCGCCCTTCCTGGGACAACCAGCAGGACGGGGCGATCAGCGTGGCCGTGAGCGGGAACCTGGCCGTCACCGGTGGCGACAGCGGCGTCCTGCGCGTGTGGGACCTGCGTACGGCACGGCTGCTGCGTGAGATCCGGATCGGGTACGAACGGCTGAACGCCGTGGCGATCGCCGGCACGCTGGCTCTCGTCTCGGACCACGTCTGGAGGGTCCTGGCGTGGGATGTGACCGGTGCCGGCGGGCCGCGCGCGCTGGACGGCCACAAGGTCGGCGAGGCCCGGGCACTCGCCGTGGTCGGGGCCGGATCGCGATCGCTGGCCCTGGCCGCCTGCGGATCCGACCTCAGGGTCCGTGACGTGCGCACCGGAAAGGCCCTGCACGGCGTGCTGTTCCGCGGGCACGCGGGCCGGATCAACGCCGTGGCCACGATCGGGCTGCGCGGGCGCGCCATGGCGGTCACCTGCGGTGACGACGGGACGGTGCAGATGTGCGACCCCCGCACCGGCGAGCGCCACGGCGATCCCCTGACCGGTCACGACGGGCCGGTGCTCGGGGTGGCCACCGCCCGTCTCGGCGGGCGCCCCGTCGCCGTCTCCTGCGGGCAGGACGGCACGCTGCGGATCTGGGACCTGCTCACCGGCGAGCAGTACGGCCGGACCGTCGCCGTCCGGGCGGCCTCGGTGGCGACCGCCGTACTCGACGGCAGGCCGGTCGCGGTGACCGGCGGCGCCCGGACCCGGGTGTGGGACCTGCGCACGGGACGGGAGCGGGGCAGGCCGCTCGGCGAGGCCGGCGCGGGCGTCGCCGCCAGCGGCCACACGGCTGTGACCTGCGGTTCCGACGGGGTCGCCCGCCTCTGGGATCTGCGTACACGGCGGAGCACGCCTCTGGTGGCCGCCTCCCGGGTGGGCGCCGTCGCCCTCGGCGACTTCGGCGGATGGCCGGTGGTGGTCCACGCCTACGAGGAGGCACGCTGGCTGTCGGTCGCCGACCTCGGCGACGGCGGCCGGCACGGCCACGAGGGAGGCCGCTGGACCCGTGATCCGGCCGGGGGCGATGAGCGCCGTTCCCGCGGACAGCGCCGGGATTACGACATACCCGGCCGCATCGACGCCCTGGCGACCGCGACGGTCGGCGGCCGCTGCGTTCTCCTCGTCGCCAGTGGCGGCGACGGCCTGGTCCGGCGGTGGGATCTGGAGAGCGGAGAGCGCGACGGGGAACCGCTGGCCGTCCACACCGGCGTCGTGCACGCGATCGCCACGGCGGGGCCGATCGCCGTCATCGGAGGCGAGGACGGCGTGGTCGGCATCTGGGACCTGCGCACGGGCAGCTCCCGGGCCCTGCCGACCCCCGCCGCGGTCAACGCGATCGCCGTCACCGGCCGCACCGTGCTGACCGGCGGCGCCGGCGAGGTGACCCACCTGTGGGACCTGCGCACCGGAGAGCCGCGGGGGAGCCTTCCCACCGGTCAGGTCCACGCGATCGCGGCCGAGGGCGACCGCGTCCTGGTCGGGGGAGCCGGCCTGACCCTGTGGAATCTGCGCGGCGACCGCCTTCCCGGGGACCGGCGTGGCGACCGTCTCACGAGGAGCCCGCGTGACGACCGCCTGCCGGGACTCCGGGGTCGTCCCGGACCGTCCGGCGGCCGCTCCGGCGGCCGCTCCGGTGGCCGGTCCGCCTCCGCCGTATCCCTCGGCGGGCACCCGGACGGCGTCACGGCGGTGGCCGTCCGCGGGCACCGGGCGGTCTCCTCGGGCTGGGACCGTACCCTCAGGACCTGGGACCTGCGCACCGGCGAGCAGACCGGCCCGCCGGCGCACTTCCCCTGGCCGGTCTCCGCCCTGGCCTGGCACCCGGGCGGACGGCTGGTGGCCGGGTTCTCATGGGAGGTCGTCGTCCTCGACGAGACGGGGCGCCGGTCGTACGGCGAGACGTCCGTGCCGTACGGCCGGGCGCACTGACCCCGCGACGGCCGTGCCGCGTCAGTGCCGGACGGGACGCGGGCGGTACGGCTCGGCCAGGAAGGAGAGCTCCTTGTCGGTCAGCTCCAGATCCACCGCGGCCACGGCGTCGTCGACGTGCCGTTCCTTGGTCGCGCCCACGATCGGGGCCGTGACACCCGGCCGGCGGAGCAGCCACGACAGCGCCACCTGCGCCGCGGGCACCTCGCGCTCGCGGGCCACCTGGGCGACCCGGTCGAGGATCTGCCGGTCGTTGCCGGGGTCGGTGTAGAGCTCCCCGATGCGCGGGTCGTTCCCGGCGCGCACGCTCTCCTCCTCCGACCCGGCCCGGGCGAGCAGCCCCCGCGCCAGCGGGCTCCACGGCAGGAGTCCCACCCCCTGGTCGGCGCAGAGCGGGTTCATCTCCCGCTCCTCCTCGCGGTAGAGGAGGTTGTAGTGATTCTGCATCGATACGAATGTGGTCCAGCCGTGGAGCTCGGCGGTGTGCTGGGCCTTGGCGAACTGCCAGGCGGCCATGCTGGAGGCGCCGATGTAGCGGGCCTTGCCGGCCTGCACGACCTCGTGCAGGGCGCCCATGGTCTCCTCGATCGGGGTCTCGTCGTCCCAGCGGTGGATCTGGTACAGATCCACGTAATCGGTGCCCAGCCGGCGCAGCGAGTCGTCGATGGCGGCGTGGATGTGCTTGCGCGACAGACCCTGGTCGTTGGGGCCCCGGCCCACCGGGAAGAACACCTTGGTGGCCAGCACATAGTCCTCACGGCGGGCGAACAGCCGCGCCAGCAGCCGCCCGGTGACCTCCTCGCTGGTGCCGAAGGAGTACACGTCGGCGGTGTCGAAGAAGGTCACCCCCGCCTCCACCGCCCGGCGCACGATCGGTTCGGAGGCCTCCTCGTCCAGCACCCACTGGTTCCACTTGGCCGGGTCGCCGTAGCTCATCATGCCCAAACACACCCGGGAGACCTTCATCCCGGTCGAGCCCAGCCGCACGTACTCCATCGCGAACCCTCCTGATCTTGATGACCGCCCCCAGCCTACGACCGCGACCTCATCCGGCGCCCACCGGCTGTGCCCGTCGCGGCGGGTTGCGGCTCCCGGCCGTCAGGCGGCGTGTCCCAGCAGCAGGGCGGCGATCACCGGGCCCATGTACAGCAGGGGGAAGACGACGGTCGAGTACGAGCGTGCCCGCAGGACGGTGACGACGGCTCCGGTGAAGTACAGGACCAGGCAGATCCCGGCCAGGACGCCGATGACCGGTACGAACAGGCCGACGAGCAGGCCTGCGGCTCCCGCGGCCTTGGCGGCGCCGAGCCAGGGCCACCACGAGCGGGGGACGCCGTAGTCCGTCAGCGGCTTGACGACCCACTCGGCGCGGCGCAGGAGGGAGAAGGCCGAGAAGCCCACCCAGAGGGCGGCCAGGACGGTGACGACGGTGGCGGTGGTGGACATGAGGTGCTCCCTGACTGGTGTTTTTCTGTCACACCGATCCTGGAAGCCCCGGTTGATAACTCCGCGATGCGTTCACGATGCGTTCCAGCGGAGGGGTGCGGCCGCCGTGCTCGCTCCCGGCCTGGGCACGAGCGGGGCCGTGCCTGCCGGTGGGCGGGCCCGGAACCTCTCGCCTACCAGTCGATCACAGGTCGTTTTCAAGCACCGACGGCCACAGTGAGGGCGTGAGCCGTACGCGCAAGACCACGATTCCGCGCTCTCCCCTGGCGATGACCGGTCGGACGAAGAGGACCCCGGTCTACTGGGTGGAACCGGCACCAGCCAGGCCACCGGAGTCTTCGGGCGCCAAGAGGAGCATCCGGGGGACGGTGGGAGGGATCATCTACGGGACCTTCCTGATGGCTCTGTTCGTCATACTGGTGGTCACGATCGTCGGAGTCGTCAGCACGGAGGTGAGGACGGCCTTCGGCCACGAGGGCACGCCCGGCGTCGCGACCGTGCTGTCGTGCGAGCCCCACACCGTGGGAAGCGGACGGTCGAGGCGCACGAACTACGACTGCGAAGCGCGTTTCGTCTTCGACGACCCCTCCAGGCCGCCGATCGTCATCGACACCGTCCCTGAGGCGGAAGTGGGTCAGGTCTTTCCGGGCGTGCTGACCGCCGAGGGGGATCGGGTGCTGCCCACCGGGGAGTTCGGCAGGTGGCGGGCGGTCCTGGTGCCGGCCGGTCTCGGGCTCGGCCTGGCGGCCACGGTGTTCTTCGGCGCGATCATGACGGGCTCCAGGAAGGCGATCATCGTGACCGGCGTGCTGATGCTGCCCTTCCTCGCCGTGGTGATCATCGCCGGCATCGCCGTCGCGTGATCCCGGATCGGCTGCCGTGCGGCGCGGCGTGGGCGGGCAGCACCCGACCGCCATGGGTGGGCTCACCCGCGCGGCCCGCACTGCCGTACCCGTACCCGTTCCCGGCTCGGGAACCTGCTCCGCTAGCAGTCGCAGATGAAGCCGTAGGTGCCCCAGTCGGCCTTGATGGTCAGCTGGTACTTGCTGCCGTAGAGGCCGTAGATCCCGGTGCGGAAGCTCTGGTTGGGCCGCACCTCGCCGGAGCCGACCCGCGCCCCGGTCTCGCGGTCCCAGACCTCCCAGCGGGCGATGTAGGTGTTGGCCTCGATGCCGATCCACACCCGGTGCAGATCGGCCCTGGCCGGGGTGTGGCCGCTGGCGCACTTGCCGCTCCACAGATCCGGCCGGCACGTGTGGTAGGTCTCGGCGGCGGCGGGCTGGGTGAACACGGCGGATGCGGTGAGGACGCAGAGGGCGACGAGGGCTGATTTCAAGGATGTACGCATCGAGTCGGTCTCCTTGATCATTTCGGGTGGGGTCAGTATGTCAGTGACGCCGATCACCCCATAAGGCCCAATTGTCGGAGGCGCGTCCCACCCCTCCGACGACCGGCGGTTCAGTCCCGCACGGCCGCCTCGATCGCCTGCTTCATCTCCGCCGAGCCGCGTTCGACGCGGATCCGGAGCTCGGCGCCGAAGGAGTGCGGCAGGACGTCGGTGGTCCAGATCAGCCGGCTCGCCCGCTCGCCCTCGGGACGGACCTCGAAGGAGGCGTGGTGGTGCCGGAGCGGCGGGCGCGCGCCCTCGACGACGGAGTAGGCCAGGCGGCGGGCGTCGTCGTCGATCGAGACGATCAGCTCGCGGACCACGTGCCCGTCGGGGAAGGTCAGGAACCGCTGGTCGCCCTCGATCCGGGTGGCTGCGACGCGGCCGGGCAGCAGGCGTTCGTGCACGGCTCCGACGTCGCGCAGCACGTCCCACGTGTGCTCGGGGGAGGCGTCGATCACGATCTCGTGGCGGATGGAGGCCATGGGCCGGGGGCTCCTCTCAAGGCGGTACAGATCGTGATCAACCTAGCCGGAGGGCCGTTCGGGGAAGGAATAGGGTGGGACCTCTTCGTGTCCGGCGCATCGCCGGGGTTCGATGTGCTCCGTCGCAGGGCGAGCGCTGGGTGATCTTTGTGGTGGAATGTTCCGCGTGGAGCGGGCGAGGCAGTTGCTGGGGGAGATGCTGGTCTACTGCTTCGCGGTGGTCCTGCTCACCGGGGGATTCCTGGCGTTCTTCTACAAGCCCAGCGGCGAGGCCGTCCTCTACGGTGGCGGCTACGAGCCGCTGCGGGGCGTCACCTTGAGCGCGGCGTACGACTCGATCCTGTACATCGGCTTCGATGTGCGCGGCGGGGCGTTCATACGGGGCCTGCACCACCACTCCTCGATCCTGCTCGGCCTGGGGACCGTCGCATGGCTCCTGCTCGGCCGGTTCCGGTACGCCTTCGCGGTGCTGGGACTGGGCGCGTTCGCGGGGATCTCCGGTTACGGGGCCGCCGACGACCTTCTGTCCGGAACCTTCCTGGGCAAGGCGCCCATCCCCCTGTGGTACGGCCTGCACCTGCTGGTGGCCGTGGCGGTGGGCGCCGTGCTGGTGGTCTCCTCCCGGCGGGAGGCGGCCCGGCAGCCCAGGACGGTCCCGTTCGTGGTGCTGAGCATCGGTCTCACCCTTCTGGCGGTCTTCGGGCTCTGAGGCGTCACCGGTTCCGGCGATCGGCCGGCGGCCCGCCGTACCGGATAACCCGGTGATCAAACGGCCGGGGACTGGCAGACTTCGGGGGACTTTTTGTGTTCTGCCGGTGATGCGAAGAACGTCCTCCGGGGGAGAGCCGATGGTGCGGCGCGTGGGTTTGCTGGGGCTGGTGTCGGCCGTTCTGGTCGGGGCCGCCGGGTGCGGGAGCGGTGCGGAGGCGCGGGCGCAGGTGCTGGAGGCCGCGGGGGTACGGCAGAGTGTCGTGTGCACGGGGACGGGGAGCCCGGCGGTCGTGATGGTGCACGGCATCGGGGACCGGGCGAGCTCGGGCGACCTCGTCCCGGCGCAGGAACTGCTGTCGCAGACCCATCGCACCTGCCGGTACGACCGGCCCGGGACCGGGCAGAGCCCGCCTCCGCCGCGGGCCGGGCGGACGGGCGACGACCTGGTCGCGGAACTGTCCGCGGTGGCGGATCTGGCCGATCCGTCGGCCCCCGTCATCGTCGTGGCGCACTCCTTCGGCAGCTATCCGGCGCTGCTGATGGCCGACAGGCATCCGGACCGGGTGGCGGGCCTGGTGCTCGCCGACACCGTGGATCCGGGGTTCGGCCTGCTGGCCGCGCTGGGCGCCGGCAGCTGGAAGGAGGCGCGGCAGGGTCGCGAGGGCCTGGACCTGGAGGCGGTGGAGCGCCAGGTCGGTCGGGTCGGCTCGCTGGAGCGGCTTCCCCTGGTGGTGGTCAGGCGCGGAGAAGGCGTGAGCCAGGCCTGGCTGGCCGCGCAGCAGGCGCTGGCGGGCAGGTCCTCGCACAGCAAGCTGCTGGTGGCCGAGGACAGCGGTCACGAGGTGCCCTCCGACGCGCCCGAGAAGGTCCGCGAGGGGGTGGAGGCCCTGGCCGGCCTCGGCGGATGACGCGCCCCGAGCGGAGGGCGGCCGGGCCGGAGAGGACGGCGGGGCCGGAGCGGGCCACGGGGCCCGGATAGGTTGGGAGGACGCTCCGCCAGGTGTGGGTATGTGGTCGTGAGCGAGTCCATCGGATGACCGGTGCCGGCCGCGGCGTCGACGACGGCGCGGTGCCGGTCCACCCGGCCGGGCGCGAAGAGCGGAGGAGGGGGCATGACCGTCATCGCCGTCACCGGTGCCACCGGCAGGCTCGGGGGGAGGATCGCCCGGCTGCTGTCCGGGGCCGGTCTCGCGCAGCGGCTCGTCGTACGCGATCCGGCGCGGGCCCCGCGGCTGGAGGGGGCCACCGTGGTCACGGCCGAGTACGGCGACGCCGGGGCGGCGCGCCGGGCGCTGGAAGGCGCGGGCACCGTGCTCATGGTCTCGGCCTCGGAGACGCCCGACCGGGTGGAGCGGCACCGGGCCTTCGTCGACGCCGCGGCCGCCGCCGGGGCCGGGCATCTGGTCTACGTCTCCTTCTACGGCGCGAGCCCGGCGGCCACCTTCACCCTGGCCCGCGACCACTGGGCCACCGAGCAGCACATCCGCGGCAGCGGGCTGCCGTTCACGTTCCTGCGCGACAACCTGTACGCCGACTTCCTGCCCTTCATGGTCGGCGAGGACGGCGTGATCCGCGGTCCGGCGGGGCAGGGGCGCGTCGCCGTCGTCGCGCAGGACGACATCGCCGAGGTGGCCGCCGCCGTCCTGCGTGATCCGGCCGGGCACGCGGGCGGGACCTACGACCTGACCGGGCCGCAGGCTCTCGGTTTCACCGAGATCGCCGAGATCATCAGCTCGGTCACGGGCAGGAAGGTGACCTACCATCCCGAGACGCTGGAGGAGGCCTACGCCTCCCGCGCCTCCTACGGCGCCCCGGACTGGCAGGTGGACGCCTGGGTGTCGACCTACACCGCCGTCGCGGCCGGGGAATTGGCGGGGGTCGGCTCCGCCGTACCGGACATCACCGGCCGCCCCGCGACCTCCCTGGCCGACCTGCTCCGCCGTACGTCGTGATTCCCCCGGCCGACCTGCTCCGGCGAACATCGCGATCTCCGTGACCGGAGCCGGACCGTGGCGGACAATTCGGTTCATGAGTTCATCGCGGCACGACCACGCCCTGCCTCCGGCCCGCGTCGAGGAGGTCTCCGACGGCGTGTACGCCTACATCCAGCCCGACGGAAGCTGGTGGATCAACAACACCGGCTTCCTCGCCGGGCGGCGCGGTGTGATCAGCATCGACTCCTGCGCCACCGAGCGGCGCACCCTGGCCTACCGCGAGGCGATCGGGTCGGTCACCGACCGGCCGGTCACCACGCTGGTCAACACCCATCACCACGGTGACCACACCTTCGGCAACTTCGCCTTCCCCGAGGCGACCATCGTGGGGCACGAGAAGACCCGCGAGCGGGTCATCGAGGAGGGGGTCTCGGAATACCTCACCGTGGCCTGGACGCCCGTCGAATGGGGGAACCTCAGGACGGATCCGCCCTTCCTCACCTACACCGACGGGGTCACGCTCTACTCCGACGAGCTGCGCTGCGAGGTCCGGCACGTGGGCGTCGCCGCGCACACCACCAACGACTCGATCGTGTGGATCCCGGAGCGCAGGGTGCTGTTCTCCGGTGACCTGGTCTTCAACGAGAGCACGCCGTTCGTCCTGATGGGCTCGGTGCGGGGCGCGCTGCGGGTGCTCGACGACCTGGAGGCGCTGGACCCCCGGACGATCGTGCCGGGGCACGGCGGGGTCTGCGGGCCGGGCGCCATCGACCAGGTCCGCGGCTATCTGCGGTTCGTGCTGGAGACCGCCGAGCGCGGCCGCAAGGCCGGTCTCTCGCCGCTGGAGACGGCGCGCGAGACCGACCTGGGGGAGTACGGCGAGATGCGCGACCCCGAGCGCATCGTCGGCAACCTGCACCGGGCCTACGCCGACCTCGACGGCCGGGCTCCCGGAGAGCCGATCGACGTGGTTACCGCGGTCCTGGAGATGATCGAGTTCAACGGCGGCAAGCCGCTGACCTGCCTGGCCTGAGGCACACGGCCCGGCGGGCGCCGGTCAGGCGCCCGCCGGGCGCGCCCGGTCACGGGGCGAGGTGACGCGACCACCACTCCAGGACCGCCTCGAAGCGCTGCAGGCGGTGCCTGGGCCGTCCGCTGCGGGTGAGCTCGTGGCCCTCCCCGGGGAACAGCAGGAACTCGGCCGGGACGCCGTTCTTGCGCAGGGCGACGAACATGCGCTGGGCCTGCTCGACCGGGCAGCGCCAGTCCTCCTCCGAGTGCACCACCGCGAACGGCAGGGTGATCCGGTCGGCGTGGTAGAGCGGGCTCATCGCCCGCTGGGCCTCGGCGCCCGGACCGCAGTAGGCCTCGGCGAAGTACCAGCCGATGTCGGAGGAGCCGACGAAGGAGTCCCAGGCGTTGACCGCGCGCTCGCTCCAGGCGGCCTTGAAGCGCGACCCGTGGTGGGCCGACAGCCAGCTGGTCATGAACCCGCCGTAGGAGCCGCCCATGACGCCCACCCGCTCCGGGTCGCACTCGGGCTCGGCCAGCGCCGTGTCCAGCAGCGCGAGCACGTCGTCGGCGTCCACGGTGCCGAGCGCGCCCACCACGGCCTGGCCGTGCGCCTGGCCGTACCCGGCCGAGCCGCGCGGGTTGGGCAGGACCACCGCGTACCCGGCGGCGGTGTAGACCTGGGTCTCGTCGAGGAAGCCCCACCCGTGGTGGTGGAACGGTCCGCCGTGGACGTTGAGCAGGACGGGGTGGGGTCCCTCGCCCTCGGGTACGGCCAGCCAGCCGTGCACCGGGTAGCCGTCGCGGGAGACGCCGTTGATCTCCCGCAGCGGGCGGGTCCCGGCCAGCGGGCCGCAGAAGTCGGCCAGCACCCGGCCCCACGGCGCGGCGTCCGGGCCCGGGTCCTCGCCGGCCGGGACGGCCTCGACGACCTGGCCGGGGTGCTCGGGGGTGGAGAGCGTCGCGACGGTGCGCCCGGCGCCGGCGGCGAACGCCTTGACGTTGGCCCGCTCGCCGAGCACGACGGGCAGTTTCTCCAGGGGCGCGTGCAGCGAGCCGGAGCGCACCAGGCGCACCTCGATCGCGCCGCGCGTGCGCACCGCCACCAGGATCCCGTCCTCGACGGGCACGGGCGTCAGCGCCTCGCAGTCGACCGACTCCTCCTCGGTCAGCCGCGTCCCGGTCGCGGGCTCACCGCCGATCCGCAGGGGCGCGCGGTATAGGCCGGTGTTGCGGGCCACGCTGTGGACGCCGGTGAACTCCGTGCCGAGGTAGAGCACCTCACCGCCGGGCAGCGCGACCGGGCAGGAGGCGGAGCCGGCGCTGCGGACCACCGGGACGGGGTCTCCGCCGATCGCCGGGACCGCGTACAGGTCGCTGTGCAGGCTGTCGGGATCGAGGTCGCGCGGGGCGGAGACCAGCACGTGCTCCTCGTGCCAGAAGGGGTCCTCGACGCCGCAGCGCCCGTCGGTCAGCCGTACCGGCTGGGGGATGTCGGCCAGCACGTTGATCACGTACAGGACCGCCGGCCGGTCCTGGGTGAAGCCGATGTTGTCATAGCGGTAGCGGAAGCGGGTGATCCGGCGCGGCGCCTCGGCCGCGGCCCGCACTCCCTCCTCGGTGCCGTAGCGGCCGGGTTCGGGGCACCGGGCCACGAAGGCGATGCGCCGGGAGTCGGGAGCCCACGCCGGGGCGCCCGCCCCGAGCGGCAGGTCGGTGACCGCGCGGGCCTCGCCCCCGCCGGTCGGCATCACGTGCAGTTGCGGCCGGCCGCCCGCGCTCGCCCGCAGGAAGGCCACCCAGGCGCCGTCGGGGGAGATCCGCGGCTCGGTGTCGTGGTCGCCGTGGGTGAAGCGCACGGGCGGGCCGTCGTGCGGGATCCGCCACAGGCCGCCACGGTAGGAGTCGGTTTCCAGGTCGGGGTGTGAGACGTCGGTCAGGAGAAGGTCGCCGTGCAGGGCGACGGTGCCGGGGACGTGCAGTAGAGCGAGGTCTTCTGGGCGCATGACCTGGGACGCTACCACTGGGGGACGAACCGGTCACTGGTTGTCGAACGCCATATTTCACATCCCCCTGCGGAGGGTCTTACCCCTCCGTGACGGTCATCTGAAGAGTGGTGGGTCGGGGCTTGGGGCTGCGCATATCGGATGCCGGGTAACGGTTGAGCGATCAGTGAAGTCATGACACGTTGGGAGAAAAGCCGGTGAATGGACATTCCGTGGTCTCTGCCAAAAGAGTGATTTCCCGCGTTGTGTACGGCTCCCGCTACGATCGCGTGCCCTGGGGGCAGCGGATCTACGTCCGCCCGGGCGAGCGCCTCGCCCGCGAGATGCAGTGGCGCATGAGACTGCGCCGGACCCGGGTCATCACCCTGGAGGAATTTCAGAAGCAGATGGAGCTGGGGGAGATCGAGGAGTTCATCACCTGTCACCTGTGCGGTGACACCCGCCAGCAGCCGCTGTTCCGGCCCACCGGGGGCAAGGGCAAGAAGATCAGCTGGAGCTACCGGGTGGTGCGCTGCCCGGCGTGCGGCTTCCTGTACCGCAACCCGAACATCCGGCCCGAGCGCCTGGGCGACCTGTACGCCAAGAACTACAGCGGCTTCCTGACCGGGAACTACGCGGCCGGCCGCCAGCGCCGCTACCGGCTGACCATGGACGCCTTCAGCCCGGTCTTCGACCAGGGGCACGACGGCGACGGGGACCGCCGGCTGCTGGACTTCGGGTGCGGGTCGGGGCTGTTCCTGGAACTGGCCGAGCAGCGGGGGTTCGACGCGGTCGGCATCGACCTGTCGCCCGACTCGGTGGCCGAGGCCAACCGGCGGCTCACCCGGGCCCGGGCCTACTACGGCGTCCCCGAGGACGTGCCGGAGATCGCCGGGGGCGGCTTCGACGTGATCACCCTCTGGTCGGTGCTGGCCCACCTGCCCCGGCCGATCCAGGACTTCCGCACCTTCCGCGGCCTGCTGGGACCGGGCGGGGTGCTGCTGATCCTGACGGTCAACGCCGCCTCCCTGCAGCTCAAGGCCTACGGCAGCAAGTGGAACGGGTTCACCAGGAACCACCTGATGTTCTACTCGGCCGAGACGATGCCGGCGCTGCTGCGCCGTACCGGGTTCGCCGGAGTGGCCTTCGCGCCCTTCTACGGCGACACGGTGGAGGCGGGCACCACCAGGCTGCCCGAGACGATGCGGCGGCGGCTGCGCCGCAACGTCGAGCTCGCCGACGGCGGGAACATGCTGCGCGCACTGGCCTTCGCCGACGAGGAGGCGATCGAGAAGTGGGGCGGGGGCATGAAGGTCCGCCGCCTGACCGGCGTGTCCGAGCCCGTCGGCTGATCCGGGTCCGCCGGGTCTCACGCCACTGTGATCCGGCAGACCGGGACCGCCGGGTCACAGCAGCGTGAGACCGCCGTCCACCGCCAGGACCTGGCCGGTGACGTAGCCCGCCTCGGCCGACAGCAGGAAGGTGACCACGCTCGCCACCTCCCAGGCGGTGCCCTGGCGGCCCATCGGGATCATCACCCGGTCCCGGTGCTCCCAGAGCTTGGCCGCGTCCCGTCCGAGGGGCGTGTCGATCAGGCCGGGGGCGACCAGGTTGGCCCTGATCCCCAGGCCCGCGCCCTCCAGCGCGACATGCTTGGCCAGCCCGACCAGTCCCGCCTTGGAGGCGTCGTAGGCCGGGATCAGGCTGCCGGGGCGCAGCCCGGCCACCGAGCCGATGAAGACGATCGACGCGCCCGCCTGGAGCAGCGGCAGCGCGCCCTTGCAGATCAGGAAGTGGCCGCGCAGGTTGACCGCGAACACCCGGTCCCAGTCGTCCGCGCCGGTCCCGGCCAGGGCGAGCCCGGCGCCGATCGCGGCGTTGAGCACGATCCCGTCCACGGCGCCCACCCGGCCGGCCAGCGCCTCGCAGGCGTCGCCGTCGGCGAGGTCCACGGCGACCACCTCGGCCCGCCCGCCCTCGCGGGTGATCCACTCGGCGGTCTCGGCGGCCGACTTGTCGTCCACGTCGGCGCAGACCACCGCGGCGCCCTGCCTCGCGGCCTCGACCGCGATCGCTCTGCCGTTGCCGGGCGGCGCGTCCGGCTCGGAGGAGGGGCGGGTCCCCGCGCCCACGACGAGCACACGTTTACCTACCAAGCGATCGTTCACAACGGTGATCGTAGTAAGTAACCTCTGGTCCGTGAATCCCCGAGTCGAGCCGCTGCCGCCCGAGCAGTGGGACCCGTTCCTCACCCGCGTGGTCGAGGGGACCGGGCCCTACCACGTCTTCACCACCCTGGCCCGCCATCCCGCCCTGTTCCAGGCGTGGATCGGCTTCGGCGCCGCGCTGCTGTACGGCACGCTGTCCGCCAGGGACCGCGAGCTGGCGATCCTGCGCACCGCGCACCACCGCGGCAGCGCCTATGAGTGGGCCCAGCACGTACGGCTGGCGCGCGAGGCGGGCCTGACCGACGCCGAGATCGAGGCCGTCCGGACGAGGGGGGAGTGGAGCCCCGCCGACCGGCTGGTCCTCGACGTCGCCGACGAGCTCCACGCGCGCGGCGACCTCGCCGACGCCACCTGGGAGGCGTTGTGCGCCCGCTACGACGAGCCCGGCCGGATCGAGCTCGTCATGCTCGTGGCCCACTACGACATGCTCGCCGTCGTCCTGAACACCCTGCGCGTGCCCCTGGAGGAGCCGGGCCCGGCCCCGTGACCCCGCCGTTCCCGCCGGTCAGGGTCAGCGCGGCGCGTCCTGCAGCATCCTGAGCATCCGCAGCGCGTCGTGGGACGGGGAGCCCGGGTCGGTGGTGTACAGCACCACCCGCTGGTCCAGGTCGGGGACGTGCAGCACCTGGCACCACACCTCGATCATGCCGATCAGCGGGTGGTGCATCTGCTTGCGCCGGTCGCGCTGGACCTCCACGTCGTGCGCCGCCCACATCCGCCCGAACTCCGGGCTGGCGGCCAGCATCTCCGTCACCAGCTCGCCGATCGACGGGTCGCCGGGATAGCGCGCGGCGGCGGCGCGCAGGTCGGCGACCGCGACCCGGGCGAAGCCGCCCCGCGCCGGCTCGCACAATCCCATGCGCAGGTCGGAGGAGCCGAAGATCCCGCGGATCATGTTGAGGTCCTGCGGGGCGGCGTCGTCCAGGCTGTGCAGCATGCCCGCCAGCCGGTTCCAGGCGAGGACGTCGTACTTGGCGTCGAGCACGTAGGCGGGCGTGTCCCCCAGCGACTGCAGCAGGTTCAGCACCCCCGCCGGCACCTCCCGGGACGGTCCGCCGCCGGGCGCCGGGGCCTCCCCGGCCAGGTGGAACAGGTGCGCGCGCTCGTCGCCGGTCAGCATCAGCGCGCGGGCCAGCGCGCCCAGCACCTGACGGGACGGGCGGGGACCGCGGGCCTGCTCCAGCCGGATGTAGTAGTCGATCGACATGCCCGCGAGCTGGGCCACCTCCTGGCGGCGCAGACCCGGGGTGCGCCGGGGCCCGGCCTCGGGCAGCCCGGCCTCGCGCGGGGTCAGGCGGGCGCGGCGGTTGCGGAGGAACTCGGCGAGCTCGCTGCGGTTCATGCCTCCAGCATGGCCGCTCGCGGGCCGCCGTGGGTGGTACCGCCGATCCCAGCCTCCCCGGGTCTCTCCCGCTCCGGCCGGACCCCCGGCACGGTGGGACGCATGATCGCTCTCATCACGGGTGCCAACAAGGGCATCGGATACCAGACCGCCAGGCTCCTCGCCGAGAAGGGCGCGACCGTTCTGATCGGGGCCAGGGACGCCGGGCGCGGGCAGCGGGCGGCCGGGGAGCTCGAGGTCCGGTCCGTCCAGCTCGACGTGACCTCCGCCGAGTCCGTCGCCTCCGCCGCCAAGTGGATCGAGGAGGAGTACGGCGTGCTCGACGTCCTCGTCAACAACGCCGGGATCATGGTCTCGGAGGACGACCCGGCGGCGCCCAGCGCGACCCCGGTGGACGCGCTGCGCGCCACCTACGAGACCAACGTCTTCGGCGTGGTCGCCGTCACCAACGCGCTGCTGCCGCTGCTGCGCCGCTCGGCGGCGGGCCGGATCGTCAACGTCTCCAGCGGCCTGGCCTCGCTGACCCGCATGACCGACCCGCAGGACGAGTTCTGGGCCGCCAACTACCTGGCCTACAACTCCTCCAAGGCGGCGCTGAACATGATCACCGTGTCCTACGCCAAGGAGCTGGCCGGCACCGCCGTCAAGGTCAACGCCGCCGACCCCGGCTACTGCGCGACCGACATCAACGGCCACAGCGGCCCCCGCGACCCCGAGCAGGGCGCGGCGGTCGCCGTACGGCTGGCGCTGCTGGACGCCGACGGCCCGACCGGCGGCTTCTTCGAGGACGCCGGCACCTCCCCCTGGTGACGGGTGCCCGCCGGAGGTGAGGACGGGGACGGCCGGCCTTCGCCGGCCGTCCCGGTCCGTGCCGTCGCGGCGGGCCCTGCCGCCCCGGGCGGAGGGCTCAGCCCTGCTTCAGCAGCTGGGGAGCGTTGTCGATCAGCCAGGTCTCACCGGCCCGCTGACTCACGGGGAACCCGGTGGTGAAGCCCCACGACGCCGGTTGCACTCCCAGCGCGGTCAGGATGCTGGGCACCAGCTTCATGTCGGGCGCCGAGGGCAGGTTGAAGTACCACCGGAGCTCCTCGGCGATGTGGTTCTGGCGGATGCCCGGGTCGAGTCTCTGATCTGCGAGAGGACGGCCGATCTCGTCTCTCAGGAACTTGAGGCTCATGATCTCTCCGATCGACAGCCACTCCCTCCTGAGACGTTCGTAGGTCTCGGCGGCCTCCTTCATCCGCTGGTCGAAATCCTGCTGGTTCAGGGTTCCCTTGTTGTCCTTGTTCTGCCGCATGAGCGTGAGGGCCTGGGAGTCGAGCGACGGGTAGGTGACCTCAGCGAAGATCGAGATCTGGCCCGGCCAGTTGGCCTTGGCGAAGATGTGGTCCACGCTCTGGGACGCGGTCAGGTCCACCCAGGCGATCTCCCTGCCGCTCTTCTCCGCGAGCACCAGGTCCGGCCGGGTGCCGCCATGAGTGATCTGCGGGGTGACGGTGTATCCGTCGGGCACTCTGTGGGCGAAACCCGACCGCTGGTC
This sequence comes from Paraplanobispora takensis, assembly GCF_016863195.1. Taxonomy (GTDB): domain Bacteria; phylum Actinomycetota; class Actinomycetes; order Streptosporangiales; family Streptosporangiaceae; genus Planobispora; species Planobispora takensis. The sequence goes on from NZ_BOOK01000008.1 coordinate 39,265, forward strand.
GCTGACGAACGTCTCGATCACGTAGCCGAAGCAGGCGGCCATGCACATGACGGGCTTGCCCTGCAGGAACTCGGCCCACATCTCGCCCCACCTGCGGGTGTAGCCGTTCAGGCCGGTCAGCGGCCCGAGACTCGGTACGGAGACGGCGTGCAGGTAGGCATTCTGGGTCGCCCTGTCGACCTCCTCGAAGAACGCCTTCGCCAGTCTGCTGGTGTCCGGGTTGTTCCTGTCGTACCAAGCGTTCTCGACGGCCATTGCCGACCTCCTCGTCGTCGCGGCGACCCGGGCTTCAGTGAACAACGCCCTTCCCCGCCTGGCCACCGGCCGGTTCATTACGGTCCCGGTCCTCTCATCACGGCCTATGCAGGGGTGATTTACGTCTCGTGCCGATTAGACGGCGGCATCGGGGAAGACGGGGAGGGAGGGCCGTGACCGATTGAACGGATGGTGTGATGGGCCAGCAGGTCGACAAGGATCGTTACTCCGAGGCGGAGTTCGCCCGTTTCGGGGAGCGGCTGGGGGAACAGCTCACCGAGCTTCACGAGCTGCTGGCCCGGCCCGGGTTCGGGACGGGGCCTGCGACGATCGGGGCCGAGGTGGAGCTGTTCCTCACCACTCCCGACGGGCACCCGCTCCCGCGCAACCGGGAGGTGTGCGACGTCGCCGGCGACGACCGGCTCACTCTCGAGCTCGGCCGGTTCAACCTGGAGGCCAACCTGACCCCTCTGCCGCTGGCGGGCAGGCCCTTCACCGCCATGGAGCGGGAGGTGCACGAGGTCATCGCCAAGGTGGACGCCGCGGCGGCGGCCGAGGGCGGCCAGGTGGTGGCCATCGGCATCCTGCCCACGCTCAGCGAGCTGGACTTCAGCCACGAGACGATGAGCGACGAGAGCCGCTACCGGGCGTTGAGCCGGGGCATGCGGCGGCTGCGGGTCGAGCCGTACCGGGTGCGCATCCACGGGGCGGAGAAGCTGGAGCTGGAGGTCAAGGGCGTGATCCTGGAGAGCGCCAACACCTCCTGGCAGGTCCACCTGCGCACGGCCCCCGGCGACTTCGCCCGCGTCTACAACGCCGCCCAGCTGGCCACCGGGCCGGTCCTCGCGGTCAGCGGCAACTCCCCGACGTTCATGGGCAGGCGGTTGTGGGAGGAGACCAGGATCGCGCTGTTCGAGGAGTCGGCCGACGACCGCGACCTGGAGCGGCTCGGGCGCAGGGACCGGCGGGTGGCCTTCGGGTCGGGCTGGGTGGAGAGCGCCGAGGACCTGTTCGCGGCGTGCGTGCGCGACTACGAGCCGATCCTGCCGATGACCTCCGAGGACCCGGGGGAGGACGGGCGGGCGCCGGCCCTGGCCGAGCTCCGGCTCCACCAGGGCACGGTCTGGCAGTGGAACCGGCCGGTCTACGATCCGGCGGACGGGGGTCACCTGCGCGTGGAGATGCGGGCGCTGCCCGCCGGGCCGACCGCCGCCGACATGGTGGCCAACTCCGCCTTCCTGCTCGGCCTCACCTCGGCCCTGGCCGTCGAGCCGGTCGAGGAGTTCCCGTTCTCCTCCGCCTACCGCAACTTCTACCGGGCGGCGATCGACGGCCTGGACGCCTCGCTGTGCTGGCCGGGCCTGCAGGAGGACAGGCCAGCCGCCGAGCTGGCGCTGGAGCTGCTCCCGGTGGCCCGGGCCGGTCTCGACCGGGTCGGGGTGGACCCCGGGGAGTCCGAGCGGATGCTGGGGATCATCCGGGAGCGGGTGACGCGGCGCCGTACCGGGTCGATCTGGCAGCGGGAGACGCTGGCCGCGACGGACGGCGACGCGGCCCGGATGGTGACGCGCTACAGGGAGCTGGCGCTGAGCGGGGAGCCGGTGCACACCTGGCCCCGGTGATCGGCCCCGGTGATCGGTCCCGCTGATCGGAAAGGAGACGATCACGGCATACTCATGAACTCCACACCATGATCCGCCAGACTGGTGAAAACGGGGAAGGAGTTCCATGAGTGGTATGAAGGCCGTGCCTGCGGGGCCGTTCCAGCTCAGGAGGGGCGGGGGCCCGCCTCCCGGGATCGCCGTGCTGGAGCGCGAGCTCGACCGCGTGCCGCTGAGCACCGTGCTGGCCAAGGCCAACCGGGTCACCGTCAGGAAGGGCGCGGAGGGGACGGGGGCGTTCGGCTCGATGAGGCCCCGCCCGGCCGACTGGTACACCTTCGACGCCGCCGACAACGCCGTCACCGACTGGTACCCGCAGGGGCTGACCAGCGCCGCCGACGCGGGCGTGTCCGGCGGCGTGTTCGTGGTGAGCTGGTACTTCAAGCCCGTGGGCGCCGCCGAACGGGGGGTCCGCCTGTCCTTCATGAACACCGCGACGCTGCGCTACCGGCACGTCCTGCTCGTGGACGTCCGCCCGGACGGGAACATCGTCCCGATCAACATCCACGCCGGAGGCGTGGCCTGGTACGGGGACCTGCTCTACGTCGCCGACACCGCGCGGGGGCTGCGGGTCTTCGACGTCCGGCACATCTACGAGGTGAACGGCGAGGACGGCGCCGCCATCGGCAGGCGCGACGGGGTGTACAACGCCTTCGGCTACCGCTACGTGATGCCGCAGACCGGTTCCTGGAACACGACGACCGGCACCGCCCGCTTCTCCTTCGCCTCCGTCGACCGTACGGCCGAGCCCGACCTGCTGGTCTCCGGGGAGTACGTCGACGACCCGACCGGGGTCGGGCGGGTGGCGCGCTGGCGGCTGGCGGCCGACGGCACCCTGGCGGCCGACGGCGAGGGCGTCGCCGCGGCCGCCGACGCCTACGCCATGCCCGTGCTCAAGATCCAGGGCGCCCTCTCCCACGGCCGCACCTGGTATCTGAGCCAGACCGCCGGATCGAGGGGCAACGGCACACTGGTGGTGGCCGGCGACGCCGTGACCCGGCGGCCGTACCCGGTCGGCCCCGAGGACCTCACCCGCGTGCGCGAACAGGTGTGGAGCGTGAGCGAGTTCCCCGGGCGCCGCGTGGTCTACGGCGTCCCCCTGTAGACCCGCGGGCGCAGACCCGTGACCCCGCAGACCCGCAGACCTGTGCCTCCGCAGAGCCCGGCGGCGCTCAGTGGATGGCGCCCCCGACCAGGCGCAGGTCGTCGTGGAGCAGGACCGCGGCCGTCACGATCGCGGTCAGCGCCTCGGCGACCAGCTGCACCGGCATCGACGGCTCGCCGTGGTCCAGCACCTGCTGCGGGGCGTAGGGCACGTGCACGAACCCGCCGCGGAGCTCGGGGAACTCCGTGGCGATCAGGTGCATGAGGCCGTAGAAGACGTGGTTGCACACGAACGTCCCCGCGGTGTGCGACACGCTCGCCGGGATCCCCGCCTTCCTGGCGGCGGCCACGCACGCCTTCACCGGGAGCGTGGCGAAGTAGGCGGACGGGCCGCCGGGGACGATCGGCTGGTCGATCGGCTGGTTGCCCGCGTTGTCCGGGATGCGGGCGTCGTCCAGGTTGATCGCGACGCGCTCGACCGTGACGGCGTGCCGGCCGCCCGCCTGCCCGACGCACACGACCACCTCGGGCTCGTGCTCCAGGATCGCCTCGCGCAGGCGCTCCGTCGCCTCGCCGAAGACGCACGGCAGCTGTACGGCGTGCACCGTCAGCTGCACCGGCGGCGCCTGCGCCACGAGCCGGACGGCCTCCCAGGACGGGTTGACGGTCGCGCCGTCGAACGGCTCGAAGCCGGTGAGCAGTGCCCTCATCGCCGCTCCCCTTGGTTCGTCATAGGACGAACCTTACTTATCGGGCATAAGCGTGACGGCGACGGGGCGGTGGTCGGAGTGCTGGACGTTCGGGTTGGCGTGGTCCGCGCCGGTGAATCCCGGCGTGACCAGCACGTGGTCGATCTGCTCCACCGAGCGGCCGGGGGAGGGGATCGTGTTGAACGGCCTGACCGGGGCGATGGGGTCGGTCAGCCCGGCGCCCATCAGCACTTCCCAGGCGGGGTCCGACGGCTCGATGTTGAGGTCGCCGGCGACGACCACCGGCCGGGAGGCCGCGGCCCGCCGGACGATCCCCGCCAGTTGCTCCACCTGGTCGAGCTCGCGCCAGCCGGGCGGCGGCTGCAGGTGGGTGCCGATCACGGTGATCTCCCGTCCCCGCCACCGCACCCCGACCTCGACCGCCTGCGCGCCGGTGGGCCCGCCCTGGACGAGCACGTGGTTGCGGACCGAGGTGATCGGCAGGTTCGTCAGCACGGCGTCGCCCCACACCTCGTCGGCGGCCGGGGCCCAGACCAAACGCATGCCGAGCCGCTCGGCGATGAGCCGTACGTCGTCGTGGGCGCCGTTGAGCAGCCAGCCCCGGTCGGCCTCGCTGAGCACGACCACGTGCGGCCTCAGCTGCCTGAGGGTGTCGGCCTGCTGCCCGAGAGAGAGCCGGCCCGGCTCGCCGTACCCCATCCGGATGTTGTAGGCCGCGACCCGCAGGCCCTCACCGGGCGGCTGCCAGGCGGGGACCGGGCCCTGCCAGAGCGGCACGGCGGCCACCAGCGCGGCGGCGGCCACGGCGCCCGCCGCGGTCACGGGCAGCCGCGGCCGGGGGACCGGCTCCAGGCGGCGCACGCCCCCGGTCGCGCTCACGGCGGTCACCAGCAGCGCCGCGGCGATCGGCACCCAGTCGTTGGGCAGGTAGAGGTCGTAGGCGGCGTAGTAGGCGAAGGTGAGCACGACGAAGACCAGCATGCCCCCGGCGGCGGCCAGGCCGCGCCGGGCCGGCCGGTCGGCCCCGGCGGGCGGGGAGGAGGCCGCGGCGTAGGCGAGGCAGGCGACCAGCGCCAGCTGGCCGAGCACCTGGGCGGCGATCAGCCATGACGGGGAGACCCCGTGGATCCCGCCGATCACCGGGTGCAGGAAGGCGAACGCCACGGCGGAGGCGGTCAGGACCGCGCCGGGCAGCAGCGGGTGCGACCGCCAGGGGAGTACGGCGGGCCGCAGCGACAGCACCGCGAACCCCGCCACGATGGCCGCCACCCAGGCGGGGGCTCCCGCCGTGGACTGGGCGTAGGCGGCGTTGCCGGTGTACAGGCCCCACAGCAGCAGCGCCGGTCCGACCAGCAGCCAGGAGCGCGGAGCGCCCGCCCTCTCCCGGAGTTCCGCCGGGTGTTGCGCGCCGCCCACCTTCACCGGGCGCTCCGTGTGCCGGGCGCGCACCAGGAAGATCGCGAACAGTGCGAGCTCGGCTGTCACCAGCGATCGCGGCAGCCCTCCGGGGCGCCACATCAGGTCGATGCCGTCGAGGGCGGAGTGGACCACGGTGGAGAGCACGAGCCCCGCGGCCACCCCGGACAGCGCGGGCCGGGCGTCCGCGGCGGTCATGGCCACGGCGACCAGCCAGACCAGCCCGGCCAGCACGCCGGCGCTGGCCGTGTACAGCTGCGCGTCACCGCCGTCGGTCAGCTGCAGCACGGCCCGGGCGGCCAGCAGCAGCGCCCCGGCGCCCAGCGCGATCCGCGGGGCCGGGACCAGCCGGGCCAGCGGCACCGCGAGGAAGGCCGCCACGAACCACGACAGGGCGTACAGGCCCATCATCTCGGCGGGCGTGCTGCCGGCCCGGCCGAAGAGTGTGATCAGCGACGGCAGGAAGACGCGCAGCACGTCGGTCAGAACGAGCACGCCCAGGGCGACGTCCGGGCGGATCCGCATGCCCACCTCCAAGGAATATGAGCCATCCTCGCTTCCTTGGGGCGTCCCGGCAAGAGAGATCGCCGGAGCCGTACCCGCGAATCGGCCCGAGCGGACCGCGGCGGGGCCCGGGGCGGGAGACGGTGAGGATCAGGCCTGGGCGGGGCCGTCGAGATAGCGGAACGCCTCGTGCGCCGAGCGCACGCTGTCGCGCAGCGCCTGTTCGAGCCGCCCCGCGTCCTGGGCCAGATTGTCGATCTGCGGCACGGCCAGCGCGTCGGCGCCCGTCTCGGCCAGGAGCTGCTCGTACTTCGGCAGCCGGGACCTGAGCACCTCGATCTGCTCGTGGGCGCGCAGCGCGCGCTCGGCCTCCTCGACGTGGCGGGCGTAGCGCTCCAGGGCCTCCACCCGGGCGACGACGGCGGCCTCGCTGGCGGCCAGGGCCCGCTCCAGCGGCTGCATCGCCGCGACCACCTCGGGGCTGTCGCCCTCGGTGACCAGGCGGCGGTGCTCGCCGCGCAGGGCCGACAGCTTGGCCAGCAGCCGGGAGATCTCCCACTCCTGCGCCGGCAGCATCACCGAGTTGCGCACGCCGTCGAGCATCCCGCTGATGTGGACCCCGGAGGACAGGACGTACTCGACCGCCTGCCGGGTGCGCTCGCGCAGCAGCTCGGCGGGGTAGTCGAAGTCCTCCGCCAGCAGGAAGCGGCCCTCGTACCAGCGGGCGTGACGGTAGACGTCGTGCTCCTCGGGGTCGGTCTCCATCGGCTCCTTGGCGGCGAGATGGCCGACGAAGGCGACGAAGATCAGGAGGGCGGTGACGAACATGAGGATGTGCCCGCCGTCGGCGAGCAGGACGACGCCCAGCAGGAAGAGCGCGGCGGCCGCTCCGCCGGCCTGCAGGAGCCGGGTCGCGAGCTTGGGGGTCACAGGTTGCGGTTCGGGGGTCCAGCCTGCGCGGATGCGGGACAGCAGGGGCCCGTGCCGGCGGAACAGGTCGGCGACGTCCGCGGGCACTTCCGGATCGACAACCACATACTGCACCTGGTGGCTCCCCCTCCTCCGGTTATACCGTAGTCAAGAAAGCTTATATTTTCGGCTATCCATCGAGATAGCGGAACGCTTCGTGTGCCGAGCGCACGCTGTCGCGCAGCGCCTGCTGCAGCCGGTCGGCGTCCTGCGCCAGGTACCCGATCTCCGGAGCCATCAGCCTGCCGGCGCCGGCCTCGGCCAGGAGCTGCTCGTACTCCGGCAGGTGGGAGCGCAGGGCCTCCAGCTGGTGCTGGGACGCCAGCGCGCGCTCGGCCTCCTCGACGTGGCGGGCGTAGCGCTCCAGGGCCTCCACCCGGGCGACGACGGCGGCCTCGCTGGCGGCCAGGGCCCGCTCCAGCGGCTCCATCGCCGCGACCACCTCCGGGGTCCTGCCGCTCCTGGCGAGGTCGCGGTGCCTGGCGCGCAGGGCCGACAGCTTGGCCAGCAGCCGGGCGATCTCCCACTCCTCGGCGGGGAGCATCACCGAGTTGCGCACGCTGTCCAGCAGGCCCATGGCGTTGATCCGGGAACGCAGGATGCGGTCGATGGCCCGCTGGACCCGGCCGAGCAGTTCCCTCGACGGATGGTCGAAGTCCTCCAGCACCAGGAAGCGGCCCTTCCACCGGCGCGAGTGGCGCAACAGCACGCGCTCTATGGAGTCGGCGGGCAGGGGCTTCCTGGCGAAGTACACGACCATGAGGACGAACAGCTCCACCAGCATCAGGAAGAGCAGGGGATAGGCGGCCCCGCCCACCGCGATCACGGTCCCCAGCGCCAGCGCGGTCGTCGCCCCGAAGAACCCCATGACGGCACCGGGGATCCCCGTGCCCGCCTCGGGGTCCCAGCCGTTGTGGAACCTGGAGAGCAGCGGTCCGTTCCGGCGCATGAGGTTGGCCACCTCGGCGGGCACTTCCGGATCGACCACCACACGCAGCACGGTCTAGCCCCCTTCGCCGAAGCCGAAAGCATATCCATCACCCCGGTTTCAGGTGATGCGTCCTTCCATGGTGCATCGTGATGGGGTATGCGTGACGCCTGCGGGGACACTCCATCCCCTCTTCGTCCCTTCTTCTTCGCTCAGCCGCGGCCGCCGTACGGCGGGAGCAGGCGCTCGGCGACCGCGCCCAGGGCCGCGACCTCACCGGCGTCCAGCCGCACGGGCCGGTGGGCGATCCAGCCCGGCACCCGGGCCGCGCGCATCAGCATGACCTTCGAGGCCATGAACGAGCACCCGCGGGACAGCCGCGTCCCGTGCACCGCCACCAGCGGGGTGACCTCCACCGGCCGGCCGTGGCCGTACCCCAGCATGTCGGCGACCGCCCGCGCCCCGGACGCCGCGGCGCGCACGTGGTCGTCGGCGGGGGAGCGCCCGATCCACAGCCGGCCCTTGCTGCTGGCGACCCGGGCGCGCCGGTGCCAGCTCCCGGAGTCCACGACGTAGACGCCGGTCGGGCCGACGATCAGGTGGTCGAGGTTGTCCTCGGCGCCCGGCAGCGCCCGGTCGTGCAGGACCACGTAGCCGCGCCGCTGCAGGGAGCGCAGTATCCGCGCGGTGGCCCGCTCCCCGGGCGAGGCGGCGTCCCGCGGCCGGACGCGCCGGTGGTACAGCAGGTCGGCCAGTACGGCCAGGGCGGCGGCGGTCACGCCCGCGCGCCAGTTCCACGTCCACGCCGCCACGGCGGAGACGAGGGCGACGGCCGCCCCCCGCGGCACCAGATCCCGCTCGCGTACGAAGCCGCGCACCACCCGGCGCCGCGCCACAAGCGGGGCACCGCACACCGCCGGACCGTCCATCCCCGGCTCCCCCTCCGCCGACGACACGCATTCATTGATTCGGTATCGTGACACACCGAACACTGTGGGTGACCGGCGGGGTGGAGGAACGGCGGGGTGGAGGAACGGCGAAAGCCCCGGTCGTGGACCGGGGCTTTCGGCGGACCGGGGGACCGGCCGGGTGGTGGACGATACTGGGATTGAACCAGTGACCTCTTCCGTGTCAGGGAAGCGCTCTCCCGCTGAGCTAATCGTCCTCGGGTGAGACCAGAGCGGAAGACGGGATTCGAACCCGCGACCCTCACCTTGGCAAGGTGATGCTCTACCACTGAGCCACTTCCGCGTGCCTGCTCCGGGTCGCCCCTTCGCAGTCGTGCTTCACTTTACCGGATCCCGCAGGCTCCGATGTCCGTGAGCTGAGGTGGAGACGGGATTTGAACCCGTGTACACGGCTTTGCAGGCCGTTGCCTCGCCTCTCGGCCACTCCACCAGCCGGATCCCGAGGGATCCGCCGAGCGGAAGACGGGATTCGAACCCGCGACCCTCACCTTGGCAAGGTGATGCTCTACCACTGAGCCACTTCCGCGTGTTTCCCGGTGAATTCGCCCGGGGCACGGAGAAACTCTAGCGCCTTTTCGGAGGTGCGTGCGCGCATCGGGGGGCCGGTCGTGCGGAACGGCCCGTCAATTGGGCCTTGATCCGCGCCGGGGAGGGGCGCACGCTCGGGGTGGGTGAGGGGGGACGGCCGGAATCTGGGAGGCGCCTCGTGACCGAAAATCCGCCGGGAGTGACGGAACGTCAGCTCGGAGTCAGCCGCCCCGCCCTGGTCGTCACCCACCTCCCCGAGCCCGAGGAGGTCTTCGGGGTAGGCAGGCTCGGAGCGAAGGAGCTCTTCAAGTTCGCGGTCGGGCCCAGCCTGATCGCCCTGGGGATCTCCATCGGCAGCGGGGAGTGGCTGCTCGGTCCCCAGGCGGTCGGGCAGTACGGGTTCGTGGGCGTCGGCTGGGTGATCCTCGTCTCCGCGATCCTGCAGACCTTCTACAACGTCGAGTGCTCGCGCTACGTGATCGCCACGGGGGAGGTGCCCGTCGTCGGCTGGGGCCGGGTGCCGCCCGGCTATCTGTTCTGGGTGCCGATCTCCGTCTTCATCATCATCTTCGCCTTCATCGCGGGCGGCTGGGCGAGCGCCGCCGGGCAGGGCGTCTACGCGCTCGTCCACGGCGTGGTGCCGCCCGCCGAGTCGACGGAGCCCGAATGGTGGGCCGTCGCGCTGCTCGTGCTCGTCTTCCTCATCACCGCCTCCGCCCGGCGCATCAGCCGGGCGCTGGAGCTGGCGAACTGGGTCATGGTCAGCACGATCCTCCTCGGCCTGCTCCTCATCGACCTGTTCGTCGTCCCCTTCAGCCAGTGGTGGGAGGCGATCCGCGGCTTCGTCACCCCCGCCGCGCCGCCCGCCGGGATCACCGCGACCCAGATCGGCGCGCTGGCCGGGTTCACCGCCCTGGCCTCCGGCCTCAACTGGTACGTCATGGGTCACTATCGGGACAAGGGGTACGGCATGGGCCACCGGGCCGGGTTCATCGCCGGCCTGCGCGGCGAGCGCCGGGAACTGCTGGCCAGCGGCGTCACCTTCCCCGAGGACGAGCGGAACGCGGCGCTGTGGAAGCGCTGGTACCGGCTGCTGCTGATCGACATGTGGGGCGTGTTCTTCGCCGGCGCCATGCTGGGCATGCTGCTGCCCACGATCCTGATGGCCCAGGCGGTCGAGATGTCCGGCCGGCGGCCCACCCAGGCCGACGTCCCGACCTTCGTGGCGGGCGTGCTGCGCGCCGAGTACGGCCCGTTCCTGTTCTACGTCGCCCTGGTGCTGGGCGTGCTGATCCTGTTCTCCACCCAACTCGGCATCTTCGAGGCGATGGTCCGGGTGACCACCGATGCCGCCCACGCCACCAGTCCCCGGCTGCGCGCCCTGATCGAGGGCGACCCGCGCCGGTTCTACTACCCCTTCATGATCGTGCTGCTGGTGATCATCAGCATCATCATCTTCCAGGCGCTGCCGGTCAGCCTGGTCCAGTGGTCGGCGAACATGTCCAACCTGGGCGCGCTGATCTATCCCTTCCTGCTGATGTACCTCAACAGCCGGCTGCCCCGCGCCGCCCGCCCGCGCTGGTGGCACTACGTGATCCTGGTCCTCAACTTCCTGTTCTTCGGGTTCTTCTTCGTCAACTTCATCGCCGACTTCGTGGGGGACCCGCTGCTGACCTTCTGACCGGGTCCCCCGCGAAGGGATCAGCGCCGCAGGAGCGTGACGTCGGCGGCCCGGACGAACGCGAACCGGTGGCCGAACTGGACCTGGTAGTAGACCGTGCCACCGGTGATCAGCCGGTGCTTGGAGGTGTCGAAGGTGACGGCCCGCAGATAGGAGCCGCGGCGGACCAGGCCGACGCTGTAGCGCTGACCGGCCGGCATGACGTACTGCAGCGGGGTGAGCTTCTGCGGGCTGAGCCCCCGGTAGGCCCCGGGCTCGGGGTAGGCCCTGCCGTACAGCTTCACCGCCGACAGGCCGGGCCGGGGCGTCACCAGCGGCCCGGAGGCGCGCACGGCGGTGCGCGCGCCCTTCGGGTCGTGGAACCAGGCCTTCTGACCGAGATACCAGATCGCGGTCCAGGCGCCCCGGCGGTCGGCCACGGCGTAGCGCTGGCCCGTCGAGGCGCGCGCGGCGTGGTCCTGCACGCCGTAGCTGGAGCGGCCCCCGGGATGCTTGCCGACGTCCCTGACCAGCGGGGCGGTGGCGGAGGGCCGGGTGTGCAGCCACACCGAGGACGAGCCCCGCGAGGGGCACGCGCCCCCGCAACCGGTGAAGCGCTGCCGGTGGGCGGCGAACCTCGGCAGGATCATCACCGAGCGCGAGCTCTGCCCGCCCGAGCGGGCCACCCGGGCCAGCGGGCTGCCGAGCAGCTCGAAGTAGTGCGCCCAGTCCCAGAACGGTCCCGGGTCGTTGTGCATGCCGCGCACCGACGAGCGGGTGGGGCCGGGCACGTTGTCGTGGCCGACGATGTGCGCCCGGTCCAGCGGCACGCCGTACTTGCCGGCCAGGTACCTGACCAGCTTCGCCGAGGCGCGGTACATCGCCTCGGTGTACCAGGAGCCGCCCCTGGCCAGATAACCCTCGTGCTCCAGCCCGATGGAGCGGGAGTTGACGTCCCAGTTGCCGGCGTGCCAGCCGATGTCCTGGCCGCGCAGGTGCTGGGCGATGCGGCCGTCGCCGGAGCGCAGCGTGAAGTGCCAGCTCAGGTAGGTCGGGTTGCGCACCGAATTGATCATCGAGCGGTAGCTGCTCTCGCCGTCGTGGATGACGATGTAGTCGATCTTCCGCGGCACCTGGAGGCGGTCGTGATTGCCGTAGTGGCCCTTCTTCTTGAGCCGCTTGTACGGCGAGGGCAGCCACACGCAGGAGACCGAGGCCGGGCAGTCGGGCCCGGCGGCAGCGGCGGCCCCGGCCGCCCGGCGCGTGCCCAGCCGCTCGGGCGAGCCGGCCGGCGGGTTCACCGACGGGTCGGACCGCAGGACCACCCGCTCTCCCCCGTCGGTGACCCGCGCGGCGCCGGTGCGGATCGTCGCGTAGACCTCGTCGGCGAAGACGGCCGCCGCCCCGGCGTCGTCCGAGCCCGCGTAACGGGCCACCGCCCCGTACCAGCGGGCCGGGTCGTCGTCCGCGGGCCCGCCGGTCCGCCGCTGGTACTCGGCCAGGAGCGCGGCGCCGCCCCGGACGTTGGCGGCGGGGTCCTCGCGCAGCCGGTCGGCGGGGACGCCGGTCAGCCGGGACGCCAGGCCCAGGGTGTCCTCCAGCGGCTCGGGCGCGGCGGGCGCCGGGGCGGAGGGCCTCATCGGCCGCGTCTCGTCGCCGCGCGGGTCCTCCTCGCCGTCGTGGTGGCCACCGGCTTCCGGCGGTACGGCGAGCCGCCCGTCGACCAGGTGCATCGGGCCGTAACCTCCGGAGACGCTGGGCAACCCGTCGTTGCCGTCCCAGCGGGACTCCAGGTAGGAGACCGCGAGCAGCACGCTCTGCGGCACGCCGTAGTCCTCGGCGGCTCGGGCGAAGGCGGCCTGCAGGCCGTCGGGAGGGTCCTCCCGGAGGGCGGCGTTCCCCGGAGCCATGGGGATCATAACGGCGAGAGCGGCAAGAGCTGCGGTACCTGACAGACGTCGCATAGTAGTTCCTCCCGCACCAATGACTACCCTTGGTCGCTATCGGTTACCTAGAGTCACGGTTGTGTTTGAGCGGGAAGGGAAGTGGTCAATCCCTGCCCGAATCCGGGCAGGGAACTTGGAGAACGGCGAGACGAATGCATAGTGTCCAGATCTGTGTCCATGACCTGGCAACAGCACGAGGACCTGATCGCCCACCTGACCCGGACGAGCTCGCTCCGCCCGGGTGAGGCCGCGCGGGTGGTGGCCGACGTGCTGGCGTACTTCTCGGAGCCCGTGGAGGAGTTCGTCCGGCGGCGTCACGCCGAGCTGCGGGGCAGGGGACTGGCCAACGACGAGATCTTCCCTCGGATCGCCGCCGAACTCCCGGGCCGGAGGGTGGCGGCGCCCGAGCTCTCCCTGCGCCAGCTGCGCAGGATCGTCTACGGGTAGCAGTCGGAACAGATGAACGGGCAGCAACGGGTAAGTCTGCGGATGTGCCGTCGACAGCGAAGGAATAGCTGAATGTGTGGAATCGTGGCCTATGTCGGGCCGAAGGACGCGGCGCCGATCCTGCTGGAGGGCCTGCAGCGCCTGGAGTACCGGGGCTATGACTCGGCCGGTGTGGTCGTCGTCAACAAGGGCCTGAAGATGCGCAAGGTCAAGGGCCGGGTCGCCGACCTGGCGGCGGCCGTACCGGCGCGCTTCAAGGGCGCCACCGGCATCGGCCACACCCGCTGGGCCACCCACGGCGTGCCCAGCGACGAGAACGCCCACCCGCACCTGTCGAACGACGAGCGCATCGCGGTCGTGCACAACGGCGTCATCGAGAACGCCGACGAGCTGCGCGCCAAGCTGGAGGCCGACGGCGCGGTCTTCCTGTCCGAGACCGACACCGAGGTGCTGGCCCACCTGGTCGCCCGGACCGTCAAGGAGTCCGACTCGCTGGAGGAGGCCGTGCGGACCGCGCTCAAGCGGGTCGTCGGCACCTACGGCATCGCGGTCATCGACGCCGAACGCCCCGGCGAGATCGTCGTGGCCCGCAACGGCAGCCCGATCGTGCTGGGCATCGGCGAGCGGGAGATGTTCGCCGCCTCCGACGTGGCCGCGCTGGTCCGCTACACCCGCCAGGTGGTGCACCTGGAGGACGGCGAGCTCGCGGTGCTGAAGGCCGACGGCTTCCACACCTTCGCCAGCGACGCCCGGGAGACCGCCAAGGAGCCGCTGACCGTCGACTGGGAGACCGCGAACTACGACACCGGCGGCTACGAGCACTATCTGCTCAAGGAGATCTCCGAGCAGCCCGAGACCGTCGCCCGCACCCTGCGCGGCCGCCTCGACGAGCGTTTCAACGTCGCCCACCTGGGCGGCCTCAACATGGACGCCCGGGAGATCAGGTCCTTCCGCCGCGTGAAGATCATCGGCTGCGGCTCGGCCTACTACTCCGGCCAGATCGGCGCGCAGCTCATCGAGGAGCTGGCCCGCGTCCCGGCCGACGCCGAGCCGGCCAGCGAGTTCCGCTACCGCAACCCCGTCGTGGAGCCCGACACCCTGTACGTGGCCATCAGCCAGTCGGGGGAGACCTACGACACCCTCGCCGCCGTCCAGGAGCTCAAGCGCAAGGGCGGCCGGGTGCTGGGCATCGTCAACACCGTCGGCAGCGCGATCGCCCGCGAGTGCGACGGCGGCGTCTACCTGCACGCCGGCCCCGAGGTCTCGGTCGCCAGCACCAAGGCGTTCACCTCCACCGCCGTGGCCTTCGCGCTGCTGGCCCTGCACATGGGCCGGGTGCGCGACCTGTCCCCGTCCGACGGCCGCCGCATCTGCGAGGGGCTGCGCCGCCTGCCCGACCAGATCAAGGAGATCCTCGCGCTGGAGCCGGAGATCAAGGGGCTCGCGCAGAAGTACGCCTCCGCGCCGAGCATGATGTTCATCGGGCGGGTCCGCGGCTATCCGGTGGCCCGCGAGGGCGCGCAGAAGCTCAAGGAGATCTCCTACGTGCACGCCGAGGCCTACCCGGCCAGCGAGCTCAAGCACGGGCCGCTGGCGCTGATCGGCCCCGAGATGCCGACCGTGGCGATCGTCCCCGACGACGAGCTGCTGGACAAGAACCTCACCGCGCTGGGCGAGATCCGCGCCCGCGGCGGCCAGGTGATCATGATCGGGCACCGGGTGGCCGACCCCAAGCTGGCCGAGGACTGCCTGGTGGTGCCCAAGAACGAGGTCGAGCTGGACCCGATCCTGCTGGGCATCCCGCTGCAGCTGTTCGCCTACCACGCCGCGGTGGCCCTGGAGCGCGACGTCGACAAGCCGCGCAACCTGGCCAAGAGCGTCACCGTGGAGTGATCCGGAGCGCCCTCCCCCATCCGGTCCGTGTCACAGAGTGGCGTTCATGTAACCTTCTGTGAAGGACCTCGGGGGAGGGCGCCGATGCATCGCAGACGGTTCTTCACGCTCGGTGCGCTGATGCTGGCCGCCGCGGCCGGATGCGGCCGGGACGAGGCCCCCGGTCCGGTGACGGGCCGGCTGTCCTTCATCACGCCCGCGGCGCGCGGGGAGCGGTGGGACCGCACCGCCCGCGCCCTGGCCTCGGTCGTCACCGCCGAGAGGCTCGCCGCCGCGGCCGGGGTCGGCAACCAGCCGGGCGAGACCGTCGTGAGCCTGCTCGACGCCTTCGCCGTCCCCTCCCCTCCTTCCACGCCGTTCGCCCGGGAGGGCAGGCTGCTGGTGGCCGGGATGTCGACGGTCACCGGGGCCGAGATGTCGGGCGGCGTCAGCGTGGTGGAGTCCGCGACCCCGCTGGCCCGGCTGGTCGGCGACTGGGCGGCGCTGGTGGTCGCCGAAGGCTCGCCCCTGCGCTCCTTCGAGGACCTGGCCGCCGCGCTCCGCCGCGACCCGGCCGGGCCCGCCGTCGGCGGCCGCGAGGTGGGCGGTTCCGACCACGTCCTGTACGGCATGATCGGCCAGTGCCTCGGGGTGGACGTCCGGCTGCTCGACTACGTCGGCTACCTCGACTCCGCCGACGCCCTCGAAGCCCTGCACGGCGGACGGCTGGCCGCGCTCCTGGGGCCGGCCCGGTCCTTCTCCGGCGACGTCGCCGCGGGCCGCCTGCGCCCGCTGGCGGTCTCGGCCGCCGACCGGATCGACGGGATCGACGCGCCGACCCTGCTGGAGCTGGAGATCCGGCTGGAGTACAGCGACTGGTGCGGGGTGCTGGGCCCCCGGCGGATGAGCGAGGCGGACGACGAGGCCGCCGTCGCGCTGTGCGACCGCGTCGACGCCTCCCCGCGGTGGCGGACGCTGTGCGCGGAGCAGGGCTGGGACCGCTTCTACCTGAGCGGCGGCGACTTCCGCCAGTGGCTGGCCACCGAGACCAGGCGCACCCGGGAGGTGCTCTACGACCTCGGCTTGCTGAGCGCCTCCGACACAAGGTGTGGGGCTGCTTGCGTTGAGAGCCACTAGATGTAGGATCCTTCCTCGTTGCTGGTTCGCCCCGGGAGGGGCGAGGCAAGAGGGAACCCGGTGCGAGTCCGGGACTGCCCCGCAGCGGTGAACGGGAACGACCGCCGTCAGTAGAGCACTGGGGAGACCTGGGAAGCGACGGCCAGTAGGAACGCGTGTGACGCCCGTGAGTCCGAAGACCTGCCGGTGACGTGATCAGTCCAGGGCCTCGAGGGAGGGCCCGCGGACGACGGCGGTCCCGGCGTGCCCGTGAACCGCCCTCTGCCGTGTGCCCGTCCCGCGAAGCCGTACGCATGGGGACGCGAGGGGTAGCACGTGACACAGACCCGGTTCGAAACAGCCGAGAGCGCGGCCGGTACGGCGGATGTGACAGCCGGTACGGCGGCCGGGGCGGCCGGCCGCAGGCTGGCGATCGAGGAGGCCGCCGCCCGGGTGATCGCCGACCCGGAGAACTCCCGGCTCGCCGCCCGGCTGCTGGCCGGGCTGATCGCCGACGAGGCGGCCGGGCACGGCGTGCGCACCTTCTCGGAGTCGGTGGCCGCCACCCACGCGGCCGGGCTGGTCGCCGACCGGCTCGCCGCGTTCGTCGCCGCCCACGCCGCGGAGCTGGACGCGCTGATCACCGAGGAGACCGCGTTCGAGTACTTCGGCCTGCGCACCGTCTACGACCGCTACCTGCTGCGCCACCCCGAGACCCGCAAGGTCCTGGAGCGCCCGCAGCACTTCTTCCTCCGGGTGGCCTGCGGCCTGTCGGAGACCGTCGCCGAGGCGGCCGAGCTGTACGGCCTCATGGCGAGCCTGTCCTATCTGCCCAGCTCGCCGACCCTGTTCAACTCCGGCGCCCGCCGCCCGCAGCTGTCGTCGTGCTTCCTGCTCGACTCGCCGCGCGACGAGCTGGAGGCGATCTACGAGCGCTATGGTCAGGTCGCGCGGCTGTCGAAGTACGCCGGGGGGATCGGCGTCTCCTGGACCCGGGTGCGCTCCCGGGGTTCGCTGATCCGGGGCACCAACGGCCACTCCAACGGCATCGTGCCGTGGCTGCGCACCCTGGACTCCAGCGTCGCCGCGGTCAACCAGGGCGGCCGCCGCAAGGGCGCGGCCTGCGTCTACCTGGAGACCTGGCACGCCGACATCGAGGAGTTCCTGGAACTGCGCGACAACACCGGCGAGGACGCCCGCCGCACCCACAACCTCAACCTGGCCAACTGGGTGCCGGACGAGTTCATGCGCCGGGTCGAGGCCGACGCGATGTGGTCGCTGTTCGACCCCAAGCAGGTCCCCTACCTCACCGACCTGTACGGCCCCGCCTTCGACGAGGCCTACCGGGCCGCCGAGGCCGACGGCGCGGCCGTCCGGCGGATCCCGGCCCGGACCCTCTACGGCCGGATGATGCGCACCCTGGCCCAGACCGGCAACGGCTGGATGACCTTCAAGGACGCGGCCAACCGGACCTCCAACCAGACGGCCCGCCCGGAGAACGTCATCCACCTGTCCAACCTCTGCACCGAGATCCTGGAGGTCACCGGCGACGCCGAGACCGCGGTGTGCAACCTCGGCTCGGTCAACCTCGCCGCCCACCTGGACGGCGGGGACGGCCTGGACTGGGAGCGGCTGCGCCGTACCGTCCGAACCGCCGTGCGCTTCCTGGACCGCACCATCGACCTGGGCTTCTATCCCACCCCCGAGGCCGAGACCGCCAACCGGCGGTGGCGGCCGATCGGGCTGGGCGTGATGGGCCTGGCGGACGTGTTCTTCGCGCTGCGGCTGCCGTTCGACTCATCCGGGGCGCTGGCGCTGTCCACCCGGATCGCCGAGGAGATCGCGCTGGCCGCCTACGACACCTCGGCCGATCTGGCCGTGGAGCGGGGCCGTCACCCCTCCTACGACGACACCCGGGCCGCCGGCGGCGTGCTCCACCCCGACCACTACGGCGCCGCGACCTCCCCGGAGTGGGCCGCGCTCCGGGCGAAGATCGCCGAGACGGGGCTGCGCAACTCGCTGATGATCGCCATCGCGCCGACCGCCACGATCGCCTCCATCGCGGGCTGCTACGAGTGCATCGAGCCCCAGGTCTCCAACATCTTCAAGCGCGAGACCCTGTCGGGGGAGTTCCTGCAGGTCAACCGCTATCTCGTCCGCGATCTCCAGGAACGCGGACTGTGGACCCCGGCGGTCCGCGACGCGATCAAGCGGGCGGACGGCTCGGTCCAGGACATCCCCGAGATCCCGGACGACCTGAAGGTCCTGTACCGGACCGCGTGGGAGCTGCCGCAGAAGGCGCTGATCGACCTGGCCGCCGCGCGCACGCCGTACATCGACCAGTCGCAGTCGCTGAACCTCTTCATGGCCACGCCGACCATCGGCAAGCTCTCCTCGATGTACGCCTACGCCTGGAAGTCCGGCCTGAAGACCACCTACTACCTGCGCTCGCGGCCCGCCACCCGGATCGCCCAGACCACCGTGGCCCAGCCCGTCACCGCCGTGCCCGCGGCCGACCCGGACGCCGTCGCGTGCTCGCTGGAGAACCCGGAGTACTGCGACGCCTGCCAGTAGGCGCCTGACGACAAGACCCGCCCGCACGACTCCCCGAGAGGCACTCCCTGATGTTGCTGGACCCCGGCATGGACCTGACCCTGCGGCCCATGCGCTATCCGGACTTCTACGAGCGCTACCGCGCCGCCATCCGCAACACCTGGACGGTGGAGGAGGTCGACCTCCACTCCGACCTGGCGGACCTGGCGCGGATGACCCCCCAGGAGCGGCACCTGATCAACCGCCTCGTGGCGTTCTTCGCGACCGGCGACTCGATCGTGGCCAACAACCTGGTGCTCAACCTCTACCAGCACGTCAACGCACCCGAGGCGCGGCTGTACCTCAGCCGGCAGCTGTTCGAGGAGGCCGTGCACGTGCAGTTCTACCTGACCCTGCTGGACACCTACCTGCCCGACCACGACGAGCGCGTCAAGGCCTTCGCCGCGGTCGAGCACATCCCCTCCATCCGGGACAAGGCCGAGTTCTGCTTCCGCTGGATCGACTCGCTCGGCGGGCTGGAGCGGCTGGAGACGAAGGAGGACCGGCGGGCCTTCCTGCTCAACCTGATCTGCTTCGCCGCCTGCATCGAGGGATTGTTCTTCTACGGCGCCTTCGCCTACGTCTACTGGTTCCGCTCGCGCGGCCTGCTCGGCGGCCTGGCCACCGGGACGAACTGGGTCTTCCGCGACGAGTCCATGCACATGGAGTTCGCCTTCAGCGTGGTGGACACCGTCCGGGCCGAGGAGCCCGAGTTGTTCGACGACAAGCTCGGCGAGCAGGTGACGCGGATGCTGGAGGAGGCCGTCGCGGCCGAGCTCGCCTTCGCCGCCGACCTGTGCGGCGAGGGGATGCCCGGGATGGGCGCGGAGCAGATGCGGCGGTACCTGGAGTACGTGGCCGACCAGCGGCTGGCCCGGCTGGGCCTGCCCGTACGGTACGGCACCGCCAACCCCTTCGCGTTCATGGAGTTCCAGGACGTGCAGGAGCTGGCCAACTTCTTCGAGCGGAGGGTTTCGGCCTATCAGGTGGCCGTTGAGGGAAATGTCACTTTCGACGAGAGTTTCTGAATAGCCGGTTTCGTACCGGGCAACCCCCTCTGGTCGACGACGAGGAGAGGAGGCCCTGCCCGGTGTCGGAATGGATCATTCTGCTGCTGTCCGTGCTCGCGGCCGTCGCGGCCGTGGAACTGGTGCGAAGGCTGCTGTGCTCGCGGCTGGTGGGAGAGCGGTCGGTCCTGGCCGGCCCGCTGGTGCAGCGCTGCACCTGGCCCAGCTTCGCCACCGCCATCGTGGCGGCCGTCTACACGGTCTACGAGCCCGGGATGACCGACGGCTCGGCCAACCAGGCGATCCAGCGGGCCATCAGCATCGCGATGATCGCCTCCGTCACATGGCTGGTGATCCAGGCCGCCTACGCGGTCACCGACGTCGTGCTCGACCGGCTGGTCACCGTCGAGGGCGAGCGCAACCGGCGGGCCCGGCGCATCCGCACCCAGATCGCGCTGGTCCGCCGGGTCGCCGCGGCGGTGATCATCGTGGTGGCGCTGGGCGCGATGCTCTTCAGCTTCCCCCAGGTGCGCGCGCTCGGCGCGGGCCTGCTGGCCTCGGCGGGCATCGCCGGCGTGGTGGCCGGCATCGCGGCGCAGTCCACCCTGGGCAACATGCTGGCCGGGCTGCAGCTGGCCTTCAGCGACGCGATCCGGCTGGACGACGTGGTCGTGGTGCAGGACGAGTGGGGCCGGATAGAGGAGCTGACCCTCACCTACGTGGTCCTGCGGCTGTGGGACGAGCGGCGGCTGGTCCTGCCCGTCTCCTACTTCACCACCAACGCCTTCGAGAACTGGACCCGGCACGGCAGCCGCGTGATCGGCACGGTGATGCTGCGGGTGGACTGGTCGGTCCCGGTGGAGGAACTGCGCACCGAGCTCTATCACGCCCTGCGCGAGAACCCGCTCTGGGACCAGAAGGACTGGGTCCTGCAGGTCACCGACACCCTCCCCAACGGCCTGCTGGAGGTCCGCGCGCTGATGAGCGCCGCCGACTCCGCCAGCGCCTTCGACCTGCGGTGCGACATGCGCGAGCACCTGGTCGGTTTCATCAGGGAGAAGTACCCGGAGTCGCTGCCCAGGCTCCGGGTGGACGTCCCCCTCTGACGGCCGCCGGCCGGGGACGTCCGGGGGTTCAGGGGGCGCTCGTGGGACGGAGCACCCGGGCGGCCCCGGCGATCAGCGCGGTGGCCAGGATCCAGCCGGAGACGACCAGCGTCCAGGCCAGCCACTGCGTCCACCCGACCGGCTCCCAGGCGCCGCGCTGCTCGAAGACGCTCACCGGGACCAGCAGGTCCAGCGTGTAGACGAAGGCGCTGAAGTGCCGGACCTCGTCGGGGTCGATCTGCGCCGGAGGGACGGCGGAGAAGACGGCCGTGCCCGCGACCAGCAGCACCGCCGCCCAGAGACCGGCCATCCAGGGGCGGTAGCCGTACCCGACGGCGGCGTCCAGCAGGCGCCCCCACAGCCGGCCGGTCGGCCGGAGCGTGGCGCGGTGCTCGCGCTGCTTGGCCAGCAGCACCCGGCGGGCGTCCGGCTCGTGACCGATCCGCCGGTACCAGGCGGCCAGCTGCTCGTACGGCTGCGGCCGGTAGCCGCCCGGGTCCCGGCAGAGCCACGAGAGCCGCCCGGCCACGGTCCAGGACCCGCGCAGCGCCTCGTAGGTCAGCCCGTTCAGGTGCACGTGGTCGGGGTAGGCCGCCAGCCCGTCCATCAGCACGCCGATCCGCGAGTAGCTGAGGTTGATCTCGCCCTCGATCGCCGCCGGTTTGAGGATCAGCTCGTCCACCTGCATGTGGCTCAGGTGCAGGGACCGGTCGGGCGCCTTCAGCACCGCCCGGTCGAAGGAGAGCACGCCGTTGATCCGCGCCCCGCGCAGCCGTACGGTGCCCGCCGCGGTGAACCCGTCGCTGAACTCGGCGGCCGAGGACTCCAGGAAGTCGGCGTAGACGGCGTACACCTTGGCGGCGGCCGGGTCGGCGGTGGACTCGACGGCCGGGTCGGCAGCAGATCCGGCGGTGGACTCGACGGCCGGGTCGGCAGTGGATCCGGTGGCCGGTTCGGCAGTGGATCCGGTGGCCGGTTCGGTGGCGGATCCCGTGACCCGTTCGACGGCGGGGAGGCCGGCGGGGCCGGTGGCGGTGATCGACGCCTCCTGCAGGTAGAGGCCGCCGTGGAACTTCGCGCCCACCATGCGCAGCCCGCCGGTGGCGCGCAGGCGCCGCAGGAACGCCCCGCCGTCCACCGTCAGCCCGCCCGCCCACAGCGCCCACTGGTACCGGTCGTGGCCCCGGCGCCGGACCTCCTCCTCGGTGAACGGATGCGTGATGTCCTGCGGAGGGCCGGCCTCCGGCGCCCGGTTCCCCCCTGCGGGAGGGGCCAGGTGCGTCCCGGCCAGCCGGAACTGGCCGGTGATGTGCGCGTTGTCCAGCCGGAGGCCGCCGACGGCGGAGCCGTCGAACTCCAGCAGCCCGTCGACGGTGCTGCGCGCCCCGCGGACCCGGCCCATCGCGCAGCCGCGGAAGCGCATGCCGCGGGTGGTCGCGTCGGTGAAGTCGACGGTGTCGGGGATGACGCAGTTCAGGAGGTGGAGCTTGACCGTGACGGTGGCGTCGGACAGGTCCAGCGGGCCGGTGACCCGCGCGCCCGCCAGCCGTACGCCCGGGGTCGTGCCCGGCTCGGCCTCCCGCGCGCCGAGCAGCAGCGCGGTCAGGACCTCCGCCCGGACCGTGCGCTCCGGGCCCCAGGCCGCCCCGTTCGCCGGGTCGTCGACCGCGGGGTCGCCGGTCCGCAGGTCCACCCACGCACCCGTCGGGTAGGCCTCCCACAGCAGCCGCTCGGCCGGGTTGAGCCGCCGGGGCCGCCGGTCGGGCCTCGTCCCGCGCGAGGCGGGGGACAGGGGGGAGGGGAAGGGGGGCACGGGGATCTCCTGACCTTTCCGGCCCTGCGCCGCGCGGGCCGGGCCGCACCGGCTCCCGGCGGGGCCCGGATCATGATCGCAGAAGCGGGCCGGGAGAATCTATGCCGTGCAGATCTCCGACGGTTTCGCGCTGTCCATCGACGACCACGTCGCCACCTTGCGGATCGACCGCCAGGAAAAGCGCAACGCGATGAGCGCGGGCATGTGGCGGGCACTGCCGGGCATCCTGGCGCCGCTGGCGCAGGACCCGGCCGTGCGGGTGCTCGTGCTCGCCGGGGCGGGCGGCACCTTCTGCGCCGGGGCCGACATCTCGGAGATCGCCGGCCTCGCCGAGAACGGCGACGGCACCGGGGCCACGGTCACCGCAGAACGGGCGCTGACCGAGTTCCCCAAGCCGGTGATCGCGATGATCGAGGGCTTCTGCGTGGGCGGCGGCTGCCAGCTCGCCCTGGCCTGCGACCTGCGCATCGCCGCGCAGGACGCCCGGTTCGCCATCACCCCGGCCAAGCTCGGCATCGTCTACCCGCTGTCGTCCACCCGCCGCCTGGTCGAACACGTCGGCCCGTCGGCCGCCAAGCTCCTGCTCTACTCCGCCGACCAGATCGACGCCGGTCACGCCCTGCGCATCGGCCTGGTGGACGAGGTCCTGCCGCCCGAGGCCCTGGCGGAGCGGGTGTACGGCCTGGCCCGCACCATGGCCTCGCGATCCCAGCTCACCCTGGCCGCCAGCAAGGAGGTCGTGGACGGCCGGGCCGATGAGGCCCGCTTCCGGGAGTGGCAGAAGGAGTCGGCCACCGAACTGGCCGAGGGCGTCGCCGCCTTCCTCGAACGCCGCCCCCCGCATTTCCGATGGACCCGATAATTCATTCAAATTCGACCGGATCGGATATCCGGTATCAATATCGGGCGGTAGCTCTAAGATCTTTCCTCTTCGCGGAAGAAACGCCATCCACGAGGAATGGAATCCTCGCCCGCTTTCCGCCCGGACGCATGTTCTGTTCAGTGTTTCCCCAGATGGTGGCCGGTCTTCCGCCAAGATTCCCCGTGCGAGGATCAACCCCCTGCCCCTCCTCGCCGGCGGGCTTCGGCTACGCTGTCGACACGTTCGGAGGAAAGCCCATGCTCACGCTCGAAGAGCGGGTAACGCACCTGGAAGAGGGATTCATGGAACTGAGCTCCCGATGCGCCCGGCGGGCAGCGGACCGCGCCGCCGAGGCGGTGGGTCCCGCCTACGAGAAGATCGGGGAGATCCACGACCGCCTCGTCCGCGTCGAGGAGACGGTCCTCGATATCAAGATCGATATCGGTGCGCTGAAGGCCCAGATGGCGGCCTTCGGAGGCCGGATGGACCAGATGGACACCCGGATGGATCAGATGGACACCCGGATGGACCAGATGAACACCCGGATGGATCAGATGGACACCCGGATGGACCAGATGAACACCCGGATGGACCAGATGAACACCCGGATGGACCGGATGGACACCCGGATGGGCCGGATGGAGAGCCAGATCGACGGGCTGAGCGGCCGGGTGGACGCGCTGGCCAAGTCCAACGCGGCGATGTTCCAGGCGATCCTGGAGCGGCTGCCCGAGAAGACGCCGGCGCCGTAGGACAACCCGCAGCGTGCGGAGACGCGCCTCCGAAGGGTGCGTGAGCCGTATCTTCCGACGGTCCTAACGCTGCCGAGGCCCGGCTCTTGGGAACATCAGGGACCGGGCCTCAGCCTTTTCGCGGGCGAGTCGCTCTCGCCGGTTTTCCGGACCCCGACGCGGGCGGTGCGTGTGAGGTGGTCGGCCGGGTATCGCCTCCCCGCCGTTCTCCCCGTTCTCCCCGTTCTCCCCGTTCCCGCTGTACGGCGAGGCGCCGTACCTGCTCCATGTGGCCTACGCGGCCCCGCGCTTCCTCGCCCCCGCCCGGGGTGACTGACTCGGTCACCGGCGGTCGTCGCCGCACAACCGATGTCGGACTGCTGTGTGTCAGGCAGATCTTTACCTTCGCCCGGTAAAAACACCCCAAATCGGCATATATCTTCTCTTGGTCTGTTCTAGTCGGGAGCTCAGAGGCTCCTGCTCACCCTCACCGTATTCGCCCGTCCGGCGCCGCATCCGGTCCCGATGCTGACCGCTACGAGGAGTGTCACCGTGCGCGCGCACCTGACCACCATCATGCTCGCCGTCGCCCTGGCGGCGGGCATGCTCATGACAGCGCCACCGGCGGTGGCGGCCACCGGCCCGGTCATCGAATCAGGGCCCGGCGTATCGACCGCGCCCGAGCCCGTACCCGGCCCCACCACCGAATCACCGGGCGTGAACGAGCCTTCCGCGGAAGCACCGCCCGCGACCTCTCCGGCGGGCACACCGGCACCGGCCGATCCCGCGTCGACTCCGCCTGCTGCGGCGCCATCCGCGGAGCCGTCCACCACCGCACCGGCTTCGACGCCTGAGACGCCGGCCGTCGTCGAGCCGACCGCGGTGCCGTCGGCCTCGCCCACACCGCAGACGTTGTCCCTGGGTACTCCTTATGCCTCCCCCAAGCAGGTGGTCTCCGGACAGAAGATCCAGATCAACGCCCAGGTGACCACCAGCGACCTCGATCAGGTTCGCGGAGTGGACGTCACCTTCGACGGCGCCACCACGGCGATGCAGGCGACGAGGATCTTCCGCGGGGATGGCCATCACAGCGCCCTGTACGTCGCGGAGGTGACGGCACCGCAGGTGCCCGCACCCGCACGGCTGAAGGCCGTCGTCAGAGCGACTCCCTCGGTCGGAGCGGTGCACTCGAGCCTCACATGGCTGCAGGTGAACCCGGCCGATGAGGCCGCGGTCCCGGAGATCAAAGTGCTGTGGGTGGAAACCCGCATCGACGGCGGCCGTTCCACCCCCGTCGTCGTGCAGGCCCTCAGCCGCAGCCGGGCGGGCATCGACCGGGTCACGTTCACCGCCGGAGACGACAGTGCCCCGGTGGTGCTGACCCGGACCGAAGGCGACGCCCACCTCGGCACCTACCGTGCCATGTCTCCGATCGCGGAGACCTCCTCCACCACGACCATTCGGGGCGACGTCACAGTGCACGACACCAACGGTCACAGCACGACGGACAGCCGCTCGATCACGGTGCTGCCGCTCGTTGCTCCAACGATCACAGCGATTTCCCATCCGCCGGTCGTCGTGCCCGGGCAGACGGTCACGATGACCGTACGCGGCTTCAGCCGCAGCGCCTGGGGGTACGGAAATCTCACCGTCTCCTTCCCGGGCCTTCCCCCGGTGGTGTCCGGGACGGAAAAACTATCCGACAGTCCACTGGGGCGTCCCTTCGGCTCCACCGTCGAGGTGACGATTCCGCCGCAGACCGCCGTCGGCGGCAAGACGGTCACCTTCACCGTCACCGACTCCAACGGTTTGACCGCCACCGTCACGAGGCGGCTCACCGTCGCCCACGCCGAGGTGGTCGCCGTGAACAAGCCCGCTGCGGTGGTCGTCTCCACAGCAGCGGTGAAGGTTCCGCTGCAGTTGGTCGTGCGCGGCCAGGTGCGCCTCGTTCTCGTGCACTGCGCACGGTCCGGGTTCGGCGTTCTGTCCTCCCTTTTCGCCCAGTCGACCGAGCATGCCTGGAAAACCACCCTGGTCGTCCCCCGATCGGCTCCGGTCGGCGTGCTGCCGTGCACCCTGTATCTGGATGGAGACGACTGGACCCAGATCGCGGCCGTGGCGTTGACGGTGAAGCGGGCCACCCGGATCACCGGCTTCAACGCCGGTCCCGAACCCGTCGGCAAGGGGCGAAGCCTCACCCTGCGGGGCGCCCTGCAAGAGCTCGCCACGGGGACGGGGCCGGCCGGGCATCGGGTGACGATCTCCTTCAGGAAGGCCGGCACCAAGGTCTATCTCCCCGTGGCTTCGGCGATCACCACGAGCAAGGGCGCCTTCGCCCGCACCGTCACCGCCGCCGCCGCCGACGGCTACTGGCAGGTGCGTTACGCCGGGAGCGCCACTCACACTGCCAGCCCCGCGTACGCCGACTACGTTGACGTACACCAGGGCCGCTGATCTGGAGCCGAGGACGTGTCCGTGACGGGCGACGATCAGCAGGCCAGGGCGCTGGATGATCAGGCCGGGGTCGTGGTCGAAGACGGCCATCAGCACGTGGCGCTCATCAAGTGTGGGCGTGGCCAGCGCCCAGGTGATGGACAGCCCGGCCGGGGTGCCCACCAGATGAAGGCGCAGCCCCCAAAACCAGCGCGAATGCGAGCGGCAGTAGCCATAACCGGCCCAGCCGGGCGGGGCGGCCCGGGGCGCGCAGCCAGTCGTCGATCGTGACGTACAGTGCGATCGCAAAGGGTGTTGAGGTCAGTTGTACAAACCGATCCTCGAGACCCTTCGTCACGTGCGCCCTGACCACGCGGACAGGCTCACCTACCGTCAGGCGCAGCCCGGGTGGGCAACACCCGGCCCACCACGGACGCGCGCCACGGGTGGGCCTATCCGGCTGGTACGCATCGCCGTACCCGCTGTCTCAGGGCCTCTAGCGGTCGATGACCTCGTTCTTGCCGATGACCACGATGCCGCCCTTGGTCACGGCGAAGCGGCTGCGGTCGTGTTCGAGGTCGAAGCCGATCCGGGCGCCGTCCGGGATGACCACGTTCTTGTCGATGATGGCCTTGCGCACGATCGCGCCGCGGCCGACCTTCACCGAGTCCATCAGCACCGAGTCCTCGACCGTGGAGTGGGAGTGCAGCACCACGCCGGGGGAGAGGATGGACCGCTCGGCGAGGCCGCCGGAGACGATCACGCCGGGGGAGACCAGTGAGTCGATCGCGCGGCCGACCCGGTCGCCGGTGTTGTGCACGAACTTGGCCGGGGGGAGCGGGGGGTGGCCGGTGTAGATCGGCCAGCGGTCGTTGTAGAGGTTGAAGACCGGGTGCGCCGAGATGAGGTCCATGTGGGCCTCGTAGTAGGCGTCCAGGGTCCCCACGTCGCGCCAGTAGCCCCGGTCGCGCTCGGTGGAGCCGGGCACGACGTTGTCGGCGAAGTCGTAGACCTCCGCGCTGCCCGCCTTGACCATCATCGGGATGATGTTCCCGCCGAGGTCGTGCTTGCTGGTGGGGTCGAGCGCGTCCTCGCGGAGCGCGTCGATCATCGCCTGGGTCTTGAAGACGTAGTTGCCCATCGAGGCGTAGACCTGGTCGGGCGCGTCCGGCAGGCCCACGGCGTCCTTGGGCTTCTCCCTGAAGGCCACGATCCGCCGGCCGGCCGGGTCGGTCTCGATCACGCCGAACTGGTCGGCCAGCGACAGCGGCTGCCGGATGGCCGCCACCGTCACCTCCGCGCCGGAGTCGATGTGCTGCTCCACCATCTGCCGGGGGTCCATCCGGTAGATGTGGTCGGCGCCGAACACGATGACGTGCTCGGGCATCTCGTCGTAGACCAGGTTCAGGTTCTGGAAAAGCGCGTCGGCCGATCCGGAGAACCAGTGCGGCCCCAGCCGCTGCTGCGCGGGCACGGGCGTGACGTAGTTGCCCAGCATCGCCGACAGCCGCCAGGTGCTGGAGATGTGCCGGTCGAGGCTGTGGTTCTTGTACTGCGTCAGCACGACGATCTTCAGGTAGTGACCGTTGGCGAGATTCGACAGCACGAAGTCGATCAGCCGGTAGATCCCCCCGAACGGTACTGCGGGTTTGGCCCGGTCCGCCGTCAGCGGCATCAGCCGCTTACCTTCACCACCGGCGAGCACGATCGCGAGGACTCTCATGCCAGGACCTTAACCCGCCGGAGAGCCCTGAAACACGCCCGAGACCCCTTAAACACTAAGCTGCGCACATGCGCGTCGATCTGCTGAGCCGTGAATATCCGCCCGAGGTCTACGGTGGAGCGGGGGTGCATGTCGAATACCTCGCCGCGGAGCTGAGACGGCTGGCCGACGCCCGCGTCCGCTGCTTCGGGGCGCCGCGATCGGAGTCCGGAGTCGAGGCCTACCGGGTGCCGGGCGGGCTGGAGACGGCCAACGCCGCGCTCCAGGTGCTCGGCGTGGATCTGGAGATGGCCGCCGGGTGCGAGGGCGCCGACCTGGTGCACAGCCACACCTGGTACGCCAATTTCGCCGGGCACGTGGCCAAGATGCTGTACGGCACGCCGCACGTGGTCACCACGCACAGCCTGGAACCGCTGCGGCCGTGGAAGGCCGAGCAGCTGGGCGGCGGATACACGCTCTCGTCGTGGGCCGAGCGGACCGCCCTGGCGAGCGCGGACGCGATCATCGCGGTGTCCGAGGGGATGCGGCGCGACGTGCTCGCCTGTTATCCGGAGATCCCCGCCGAGCGGGTCTCGGTGATCCACAACGGCATCGACACGCAGGAGTACGCCCCCGACCGGGGCACCGACGTGCTGAAGAAGCACGGCATCGACGAGCGCAGGCCGTACGTCGTCTTCGTGGGCCGGATCACCCGCCAGAAGGGGTTGGTCCACCTCCTGCACGCCGCGCGGGACTTCCTGCCCGAGGCCCAGCTCGTGCTCTGCGCCGGCGCGCCCGACACGCCCGAGATCGCCGAGGAGGTGACCTCGCTGGTACGGGGCCTGGACCGGGACGGCGTCATCTGGATCTCGGAGATGCTCCCGCGCCCCGAGGTGATCCAGATCCTCACCCACGCCACCGTGTTCGTCTGCCCCTCGGTCTACGAGCCGATGGGCATCGTGAACCTGGAGGCCATGGCCTGCGAGACCGCCGTGGTGGCCACCGCCACCGGCGGCATCCCCGAGGTTGTGGCCGACGGCGAGACCGGCCTGCTGGTCCCCATCGCCCAGAGCGCCTCCGACGGCACCCCGGACGACCCGGACCGCTTCGCCGCCGACATCGCCGAGCGGGTCAACCGGCTGCTGGCCGACCCGGAGCTGGCCGCGGGGATGGGCAGGGCCGGTCGGGTCCGGGCCGTGGAGCACTTCTCCTGGGCGCGGATCGCCGAGCGCACGATGGAGCTCTACCGGACCGTCGGGGCGGCCCGGTAGAGGGGCGGGGCCGCGCTCACTCCCCGGCTGCCCGCAGGAGGATCTGCGCCAGTTCGCGCGGCCGGGAGAACATCGGCCAGTGGCCGGTGTCCATCTCGGCCAGCCGCCAGTGCCCGCCGGTCAGCAGCTCGGCCACGTCGTGGCCGAGCTCGTCTCCGGTGAGCAGGCATCGGACGTACGTCGCCGGGAGCTCGTCGAGCGGCCGTGCCAGCACGGCGGGCTCGGTCAGCGTGGCGCCGGGGTGCGGCGTCGAGCCGGCCAGGATCCGTGCGATCTGCTCGTCGGTGAGGCCGTGGCCGTCGTAGTGGGCCGCGGACGCGAGCGGCCAGAACCCTCCGTTCTCGGCGATCGACGCCTTCACCGCCGTCCCGCCGTCCGGCCAGGCGGCGACGAACGCCTCACCGTCGGCCGGAACGCTGGAATCGACGAAGACCACGTGGGCCAGCCGGTCGCCGATCCGCTCCGCGGCCTGACCGACCGGGATGCCCGAGTAGCTGTGACCCACCAGGACGACGTCGCGCAGATCCCGCCCTTCGACCTCGTCGACGATGTCCCGGACGTGGGTCTGCTGCCCGGCCGGCACGCCCCGCTTGTCGGCGAGACCGGACAGCGTCAACGGGTGGGCGCCGTGGCCGGCCGCGCGTAGATCCGGCACCACCTCGTCCCACGCCCACGCCCCGAGCCGTGCGCCTGCGACCAGTACGAAATTCGCCATGGCCGCACCGTAACGGAGCAGCCCGACAACCGAAGAGCCGGGCAGGTGCCCGCCCGGCCGCGGGTAGGCGTCTTTCAGTCCTCGGCCAGCACGCTTCCGTAGGCGCGGGCCGCCAGGTCGGCGATGAGCCCGTGGGCGCCGAGCGGGTCGGCGAATTCGGCGCCGATCTCCGCGGCCACCGAGGCCGCCAGCGCCGGGTCGGCCTCGGGGCCGATCAGGCAGGGGGACAGGGCGATCCGCTGGGCGCCGATGCCGCGCAGCCGCTGGGCCGCGTCGGCGACGGTGGGCGTGCCGTCCAGGGAGGCGACCAGGACGGGCAGGGTCAGGCGCGAGGCCAGCAGCACGGCGGTCGGCTGGGCCTCGACCACGGCGTTCTCGCCGCCGGTCGTGGCCAGGATGACCGCGTCCACCGGGCTGGAGATGTTGAGCAGCCGCATCCGGTCGGCCCGGGCCAGGCCCCTGTCCGCCAGCCGGATGTGCAGGGCCTCCGCCAGCAGCGGGTGCGGGCCGAGCGAGGCGGTGACCGTCACGTTCACCCCGCTCTCCGCGACCGCCTTGGCGATGAGCCGGTCGGCGACGGGATGCGGGCCGGTCAGCAGCGGTACCACGATGGCGGCCACGCCGTCCGCCGGCCTGGTGCGGGCGGCGGCTTCCAGCGCGGAGGTCAGCTCCTTGGCGTCCTCACCGAGGCCGGCCAGGCAGACCTCGATCTGCGGGTTGTCCACGCGCACCATGGCGGCGAGCTCGGCGGCGACGCCCGCGGCGTCGCCGGGTACGGCCAGTACCAGGGCGGGCGCCTCGGGCGGGAGCTGGGAGGGCACGGGCCTGCGGTGCCGGCCGGAGGGCCGGACGGCGCGCCCGCGCACGGGGAGGCTGGAACTCTCACTCACACGCGCGAACTCTAGGGCCATTTCGCCCGCTTCGTTGTCAGAAATGGCAGCAATTCCGTCACAACCCGCTGACACACCGACGAACACGGTCCTCATCGATCACTTCCGCGCGGGTTCAGACGTCCCGGTCGCCCTCCCACTCGTCCTCCAGGGCGGAGTGGACGACGGAGTCGCGCCAGGAGCCGCGGGCGCGCACGTGATGGCGGATCCTGCCCTCCTCGACCATGCCGGCGACGAGCATCGCCAGCTGGGCGGCGGTGTTGGCGGGGGAGCGGGCGCCCCAGATGCGGTGCAGGCGCAGGTGCTTGAAGCCGAACACCAGCAGCAGCCGGATCAGGTCGGTGCCGATGCCCCGCCCCCAGTGGTCGGGACGCAGCCCGAGGCCGATCTCCGCGCTGTGCGGGTGGTCGGCCTCGATGTGCAGCCGGGCGACGCCGATCACCTCGCCGCTCTCCCGGTCGGTCACCGCCAGGACGTAGAGCCGCCGGGGGTCCGCTCCGGCGGCCGCGATCGCCTCGGCGACGATGTCCACGACCTCCTCGCGGGTGCGCGGGTCGAACGGCAGGTGCTCGGTGGCCGCCGGGTCTCCGTAGACGGCGTGCAACGCGTCGGCGTCGGCGATCGTCACTTCCCTCAGTCCGAGTCTCTTGCCGGAGAAAACAACATCGCGCATGCGGAGACGCTAACGCCTCGGGAGTCACAGTGCCAGGCGTCTTTCCGGTCTGTAGCTATCGGGGGATAAGGATCGGGCCGCGGGTGACGGGGAACGGCCGTCCCCGCTGCCCGCGGCCCCTTTTCCCGTGACGGGACTCAGGTCTCGCGGGGGACGGCCCCGGTCGGCGTCTCCCGTCCGCCGGTGAACTCCGCCTCCCGGATGCGGGGGGCCAGCGCCAGCCCGACCGCGGTGACCGCCAGCGCCGCCACCACGTACAGGGAGACGGCCAGGGCGGTGCCGAACGTCTCGAACAGCTGCAGGGCGATGATCGGGGCGAGCGCCCCGCCGAAGATCCCGGCCACCTGGTAGCCCATCGAGGCGCCGCTGTAGCGCAGCCGGGTGCTGAACAGCTCGGCGATGAACGCCGCCTGCGGGCCGTACATCGCGGCGTGGCAGGCCAGCGCCACGATCATGGCCAGCGCGATCACCGGGAAGGAGCCCGTCTCCAGCAGCGGGAAGAAGGCGAACACCCAGACCGCCGCGGCGATCACCCCGCCCAGGTAGACCGGTCTGCGCCCCACCCGGTCCGACAGCGCGCCGAACATCGGGATGAGGAAGAGCTGCACCGCCGAGCCGATCAGCACCGCGTTCAGGGCCACGCTCCGGTCCAGTCCGAGGGTGTCGCTGACATAGGAGAGGCTGTAGGTGACGAAGGTGTAGAAGGCGACGTCCACGCCGATGCGCGCCAGGAAGGCCGAGCCCAGCTCGCGCGGGTGGGTGCGCAGCACCTCCACCAGCGGCATCTTCGCCTTCCTGCCGCTCTGCTCGACCTCGGCGAACAGCGGGGACTCCACGATCCGCAGCCGGATCCACAGGCCGACGACCACCAGTACGCCCGACAGCAGGAAGGGCACCCGCCAGCCCCAGCTCAGGAACGCCTCCTCCGGCAGCGCCGCGGACATCACCCCGAGCACCCCGGCCGCCAGCAGGTTGCCCGCGGGCACGCCGACCTGCGGCCAGCTGGCGTTGAACCCGCGCCGCCGGGGGCTGCCGTGCTCGATGGACATCAGGACGGCCCCGCCCCACTCGCCGCCCAGGCCCAGGCCCTGCACGAAGCGCAGGAGGACCAGCAGCAGCGGCGCGGCGACGCCGATCGTGGCGTAGCCGGGCACCAGGCCGATGAGGAAGGTCGACATCCCCATCAGCAGCAGGGTCGCCACCAGCACGTTCTTACGGCCGACGCGGTCGCCGAAGTGACCGGCCACGATGCCGCCCAGCGGTCTGGCGACGAACCCGACGGCGTAGGTCAGGAACGCCAGCAGCGTCCCGGTCAGCGGTTCGAAGGTGGGGAAGAAGAGCTTGCCGAAGACCAGGGCGGCGGCCGAGCCGTACAGGAAGAAGTCGTACCACTCCAGTGAGGTGCCGATCAGGCCGGCCACGATGACCCGCCTGGTCTGGGAGCCTGCCATCGCACTCGCTCCTTACATGGGGGACTGTCCTTCAACATAAGGATCGTTGAACAATTCGACAATAGGCATGTTCGATGATTCTGTGATGCCGTGGACAACGCCGTCGCCGAACTCGAGCACGACCGTGACCGCCTCGGCCGCAGCAGCACCGCCGAGCGGGTCGCCGACATCCTGCGCGACCGGATCGCCGAGGGGCTCTTCACCCCGGGGCAGCGCCTGTCGGAGGAGGCGATCGGCGCGGCTCTCGGCGTCTCCCGCAACACTCTGCGCGAGGCCTTCCGGCTGCTCGGCCACGAGCGCCTGCTGGAGCACCGGCTCAACCGCGGGGTGTTCGTGCGCGTGCTGTCGGCCGAGGACGTGGCCGACCTCTACCGGGTGCGCCGGGTGATCGAGGGCGCCGCCGTACGGCACAGCCGCGACGCCTCACCCGCCGCGTTCGCCGCGATCCGGGACGCCGTCGCCGAGGCGGACCGGGCCGCGCGGGAGGACCGCTGGCAGGACGTGGGCACCGCCAACATCCGCTTCCACCAGAACCTGGCCGCGCTCAACGGCAGCCCCCGCCTGAACGAGACCATGCGCCAGCTCCTGGCCGAGCTGCGCCTGGTGTTCCACGTGATGGACAACCCCCGGGCCTTCCACGAGCCGTTCGTGCCGCGCAACCGCGAGCTGCTGGAGCTGCTGGAGTCCGGCCGCGCCGAGGAGGCCGGGCGGGCCCTGGAGGCCTATCTCGGCGACGCCGAGAAGCTGCTCGTGCAGGCTTACACGCCCCGCGCGTGAGGGGGCGGCCGGGCGTGCGGGGATAGGGACGGCAGGGAGCGCGCGAGGCGCACGTGTCTTATTCGTGACCACGGCGGGGTGAGTGACAATGGGCGGATGACCCCGTCCGTCCCTTCCATCCGCGTCATCGCCGGTCCCGGGCTGGTGGCCGACCTCCGGCTGCTCACCGAGGTCGCCGACCGGGAGTTCACCGCCCTGGGCGTGCACGGGACGGTCTCGTCCGTCTCAGGGGTCTCCGCGCTGCGCGAGGCGCTGGCCTCGTCCGAGACTCTGGTCGTCCTTCCCGGTCCCAGTCCCGAGGCCCGGGCCCTCATCCCCGCCCATCCCCGGGCCGTCTGGCTCGACCTCGGCAGGCTCGGCCCCGCCGCGGGACCGTATGAGCCCGGAGAGGGCGCCACGGCCCCGCGCCCCGCCCACCTGCACGGCCGGGGGGTGTGGGGACTGGCCTGGGCGATCCGCCACGCCGTGCACCGGCTGCGCCGGCCCGCCCGCAGGGTCGCCTACGGCCCGCACCCCGACCAGTGGGCCGAGGTACGGCTCCCGCCGGAGCCCGGGCGGGCGGAGGCGGAGAAGGACCCGGCGCAGACGCCGCGGGCGGACGGGGACGCGGTTCCCGGGGCGGTCCCGACGGCGGTCGTGCTGCACGGCGGCTACTGGCGGTCGGTCTGGGCCGCGGACCTGATGGACGCCCTCTGCGCCGACCTGGCCGAGCGCGGCTTCGCGTCCTGGAACCTGGAGTACCGCCGGCCCGATCTGCACGGGTGGGCCGCGACGACCGGGGACGTGGCGGCGGGGGTCGCCCTGGCCGCCGACGGCGCGCGGGGTCCCGTCATCGTGATCGGCCACTCGGCCGGCGGTCAGCTCGCCCTGCGCGCCGCGGCCGACGACCAGCGGGTCTGCCTGGCCGTCTCCCTGGCCGGGGTGCTCGACCTGGTCGAGGGCGAGCGCAGGCACCTGGGCGCGGGCGCGGTCGCGGCCGCCCTGGGGGGATCGGCCGCCGAGGTGCCGGCCCTCTACGCCCGCTCCAGCCCGATGGAGCGCCTCCCGCTGAAGGTGCGCCAGCTCATCGTCCAGGGCGGCGGGGACGACCTCGACCTGGTCGACCTGGGCCGCCGGTACGCGCGCGCCGCCCAGGCGGCCGGTGACGAGGTGACATACCTGGAGATGTCAGGCAGCCATTTCGACGTCATCGATCCCGCCTCGCCGATCTGGCGCGCGACGGCCGGGGCCATCGCCGAGTACAGACTGTGACGGCCGCCGTGCTAGTGGCCGTGACGGTCGCCGCGGGGGCCGTGCTCGGCGGCGGTGAGCGGACGCCACGGCACGGGACTGGACAGCACCATCATGCTCGACGGATGCCCGTACGGCGCCAGCCTGTCGATCAGCTCCTCGAACGCGGTCATCGACGCCGCCGCCACCCGTAGCAGGCAGCAGGTCTCCCCGGTCACCCGGTGCACCTCCAGAATCTCCGGCCAGGCCAGCGCCTGCTCGTCGCGGAGCACGCAGCGCGGGCCGTAGCACGACATCCTGATCAGCGCCGCCACGCCGCGCCCGGCCAGCGCCGGGTCCACCCGCGCGTGGTATCCGACGATCACCCCGGCCTCCTCCAGCCGCCGCACCCGCTCGGCCACCGCCGGGGCCGACAGATGCACCCGCCGGGAGAGCTCGCTGTAGGACAGGCGCGCGTCGGCCTGCAGCTCGGCGAGCAGTGCCCAGTCCATCGCGTCCATCGTCACACTCCGTCATTCCGTAACCGTCGGGGCCTGCGGGCTTAACGAACCCAAGGTCATCAGCAAAATCACCTTTGTTGCATTATTTCCGCATGGGTCAATCAGGGCCAGTATGGAAGGGGACAAAGGAGAGGCAAGTGAGCAATATCCGGCAGCGCACCGAACGGGAGCGGGCCGAACGGGAGCGGGCCGAACGGGCCAGGGCCAACCAAGGCCTGCCCACCCTCGGGTTCGACTCCGCCACGCCGTACGACGACTACGTGGGCACGGCCACCCTGCACCGGCTCCAGCACACCGTCACCGACAGCCCGGAAGAGCTCGCGTTCCTGGTCACCACCCAGGTGATGGAGCTCTACTTCGGCCTGCTGAAGTCGGAGTGGCAACTGGCCCAGCGGCAGCTCGACGATGACGACGCCACCGCCGCGATCACGACGATCAAGCGCACGGTCCGGCACTTCGAGGCCCTCAACGCCGCGTGGGCGTCGCTGAGCTGGCTGACCCCCGCGCAGTTCAACCAGTTCCGCGACGCGCTCGGCGAGGCGTCGGGCTTCCAGTCGGCCTCCTACCGCCACGTGGAGTTCCTGCTCGGCAACAAGTCCGAGGCGCTCACCCGCCCGCACCGCCGCAACGCCGAGGCCTACGCCGAGCTGGTGGAGGCGCTGTCGCGGCCGAGCCTGTACGACTCGGTGCTGGCCTTCCTGGCCCGCGCCGGCCACGCGGTGCCGCGGGAGGTCCTCGAACGGGACTTCTCGGCCGAGTACCAGCCCGACTCCCGGGTGGAGGCGGTCTGGGTGCAGGTGTACGGCGGGCCGCTCGCGCCGCTGGCCGAGGCGCTCACCGACCTGGCCGAGCAGTTCTCCGACTGGCGCTACCGGCACCTGATGGCGGTGCGCCGCTCCATGGGCGCCAAGCCGGGCTCGGGCGGGTCCAGCGGGCTGAGCTGGCTGGAGCGGAGCATGCGACGCGAGATCTTCCCCGAACTCTGGACGGCACGCACACTCATGTGAGGTGGCAGAGTGGACGCTCCCCCCGGCGCCCCCGCAGAGGCGGCCCCCGTCGAAGTGGCCGTCGTCGGAGCGGGCCTGGTCGGCTGTCTGGCCGCCTGCTTCCTGGCCCGCCGGGGGCACGCGGTGACGCTCTACGAGCGGCGGCCCGACCCGCGTGAGGCGGGGGCGGAGCGGGGGCGCTCGATCAACCTGGCGCTCTCGGCGCGGGGCCTGGACGCCCTGCGCCGGGTCGGCCTGGACGAGGCCGTGCTCAAGGCCGCGCTGCCGATGCCCGGCCGGATGATGCACGCCGCCGACGGCACGCTCAGCTTCCAGCCCTACAGCGCCGACGGCCGCCGGGCGATCAACTCCATCAGCCGGGCCGCGCTGAACCGCACGCTGCTGGAGGCGGTGAGCGCCCTGCCGGGGACGCGGCTGCGCTTCCGGCACCGGCTGACCGCCCTCGACCCCGACACCGGCGCGATGGAGTTCGCCACCCCAGACGGGAGCGTCACCGCCGTCTCCCCGGTGATCCTCGGCGCGGACGGCGCGGGCAGCGCGGTGCGGGCCCAGCTGCAGACCCGGCCGGGCTTCGACCTGCACCAGGAGTATCTGGACTACGGCTACAAGGAGCTCACCATCCCGGCCAGGGGCGGGGACTTCGCCATGGACCCCGGGGCGCTGCACATCTGGCCGCGCGGCCGGTCCATGATGATCGCCCTGCCCAACCCGGACCGCTCCTTCACCTGCACGCTGTTCTGGCCGCATCGGCAGCTCGCCGAGCTGGGCACGCCGGAGAAGGTCACGGCCCACTTCGCCGAGCACTATCCCGACGCCCGCGCGCTCATCCCGGACCTGGCGGCCGACTACGCCCTCAACCCGATCGGCCACCTGGTCACGGTCCGGTGCGCCCCCTGGACGGTCCGCGGCAGAGCCGCCATGGCCGGGCTCATCGGCGACGCGGCCCACGCGATCGTCCCGTTCTACGGCCAGGGCGCCAACTGCGGCTTCGAGGACTGCGTCGAGCTGGACCGCTGCCTGACGGAGAGCGGCGACGACTACGCCGCGGCGCTGGCGCTGTACGAGAGCCGCCGCAAGGTCAACGCCGACACGATCGCCCGCCTGGCCCTGGACAACTTCGTCGAGATGCGCGACAAGGTCGCCTCCCGCGCCTTCCTGGCCCGCAAGCGCGCCGAGCACGCCCTGGAACGCGCCCTGCCGGGGCGTTACGTCTCGCGCTACGAGCTGGTCTCCTTCAGCACGGTCCCGTACGCCGACGTCGAGCGCCGCATGGCCCGCCAGCGTCGCTGGACCGCCGCCGCGACCGTCACCGCGGCCCTCGGCGCGGCGGGCGCCGCCCTGGGCGCCGGGGCCCTGCTGCGCCGGTGGCGCAGGCCCGTCACGCCCGCGACGCGGTCACCGGGGAGCAGGACCGCAGGGCGGCGGTGAACGCGGCGATCGCGGGGTGGCCGGCGGCTCCGCGGCGGAAGGCGACGAGGGTACGGCGGCGCATGGGCAACGGGGTGAGCCGGACGCCGCCGGGCGGGTCGGCCGCGCCGAACTCCGGCACCAGCGCCACCCCTTGACCGACCGAGACCATCGCCAGGACCGTGCCGAAGTCGTCGACGTGATGCCGGGCCCTGGGGGCGAACCCGGCGGCCTGGCAGGCCCGCACGGTCATCGCGTGGCAGAGCGTGCCCGGTGTGGACAGGATCCACGGCTCGCCCCGGCAGTCCGCGAGCGTGGCCCCGCCCGCCGAGGCGGGGGTGGCGAGGTACATGGGCTCGTCGAGGAGGGGGAGGGTGTCCAGGGCGAGGTCGGGGGCGGCGGGGACGAAGTCGTACTCGTGGACCAGGGCCACGTCCAGGTCGCCGGCGCGCAGGCGGGGGGCGACCTCGGCGGGGTCGAGTTCCTCGACCATCGGTTCCAGCGCCGGATGCTCCCCGGCCAGGGCGGCCAGGGCCGGGGGAAGCAGGACCCGGGTGGCCGTGGGGAAGGCGCCGATCCTCAAGGTCCCGGTCAGGCCGGTCCGGGCGGCCGCCAGCTCCGCCGCGGCCTGCTCCAGCCGTTCGAGCACGGCCTCGGCGTGCCCGACCAGCGCGATCCCCGCCGGGGTCAGCACCACCCGGCGGCCGGTGCGCTCCAGCAGCGCCACCCCGGCCTCCCGTTCCAGGGCGGCCAGCTGCTGGGAGACCGCCGACGGGGTGAACGTCAGGGCCTCGGCCACCGCGGCGATCGTGCCCCGGCGGGAGAGTTCACGCAGGAGACGGAGGCGTCGGACGTCGAGCATCAGATCAGCTTAACGTTTCCGACAGAAACGCGAACTGGACCTGCATGGTCGGCAGCCGTCAGGCTCGGAGGCATGAATCTCTCCGGTGTCCACGTCCCCATGATCACCCCCTTCGCCGAGACCGGCGAGATCGCCGCCGAAGCGCTGGAGGCCCTGGCGCACGCCGTACTCGACGACGGGGCGGCCGGGCTGGTCGCGCTCGGCACCACCGCCGAGGTCGTCACGCTCACGGAGAAGGAACGCCGTACGGTCGTCGAGATCTGCGGCCGGGCCTGCCGGGAGCACGGGGCGAGGCTGACCGTCGGGGCCGGGTCGGCCGACACGCGCGGTTCGATCGAGGCGCTGCGCGCCCTGGAAGGCGAGGCGGACGCCGCGCTGGTCACCGTGCCGTCGTTCGTCCGCCCGTCCGAGGCCGGGGTCCTGGCCCACTTCACCGCGCTGGCCGAGCGGACCCCGGTGCCGCTGATCGTCTACAACATCCCCTACCGGACCGGCCAGTCCGTGGGCGCCGCCACGATGCGCGAGATCGGCGAGCTGCCCATGGTCGCCGGGGTCAAGCACGCGGTGGGCGGCGTCGACGCCGACACCGTCGCCCTGCTGGCCGACCCGCCCGCGGACTTCGCGGTCCTCGCCGGGGACGACCCGTTCTTCTCCGCGATGCTCGCCCTGGGCGCCCCCGGCGGCATCGTCGCCTCCGCCCACCTGCGCACCGCCCGCTTCGTGGAGCTCGCCGAGGCCTGGCGGGCCGGAGACGTCGCCCGCGCCCGCGCCCTCGGCCACCGCCTGTCGGTCATGGCGGCGGCGCTGTTCACCGAGCCCAATCCGACCGTGCTGAAGGGCGTGCTGCACGCCCGGGGCCGCATCCCCACCGCGGCGGTACGGCTGCCGCTCCTGCCCGCCCGAGCGGAGTCCGTCGAGGCGGTCCTGCGGCTGCTGTGAGCGTACGGGACGGGCGGGCCGTCAGACCCGTCCGGCCGGGACCTGGCAGCCGGGGCACCAGAAGAGGTTGCGGCCGACGAGCGCCTCGGTGCGCACCTCGCTCTCGCACACCAGGCACGGCATGCCCGAACGGCGGTAGACGTAGACCTCGCCGCCGTGGTCGTCCACCCGGGGCGGGCGGCCCATCGCCTCGGGCGTGTGCTCGGGCCGTACCGTGTCGATCCTGCCTGCCCGCACGCCGTCCCGCATGAGGACCACCAGGTCCGCCCAGATCGCCTCCCACTGCCCGCGGGTCAGCTCCCGGCCCGGCGTGGCCGGGGCGACGCCCTGCCGGAACAGCACCTCGGCCCGGTAGATGTTGCCCACCCCCGCCACCACCGACTGGTCCATCAGCAGGGCGGCGACGGAGGTGCGGCTGCGGGAGATCCGCCGCCAGGCGAGGCCGGGGTCGGCGTCGGCGCGCAGCGGGTCGGGGCCGAGGCGGGCGTGCAGGGCCTTGACCTCCTCGGGCTCCAGCAGCTCGCAGGTGTTGGGGCCGCGCAGGTCGGCGTAGTGCCCGTCGCCGGTCAGGCGCAGCCGCACCTCGCCGACGGGGGCGGGCGCCGGGGTGGGGGCGAAGGCGTACTTGCCGTAGATGCCCAGGTGCACGTGGAGCCAGCGGTCGTCGTCGAAGCCGAGCAGCAGGTGCTTGCCGTGCGCGTCGGCCTCCCGCAGCACCCGGCCGTCGATCCGCCCGGCCCCGGCGGCGAACCTGCCCTGAGGGCTCTCGGCGCGGAGGGTGCGGCCGGCGAACAGCCGCCGGTGCTCGGCGGCCAGGCGGTGGATGGTGTGTCCTTCGGGCATGGTGCAGGTTATCCGGTCTGCCGGTGCTGTCCGATCTCGGCGCTGTCCGATCCGCTAGTTTTGTCTGATCTGTCGGCGTCGCCGGGCGGGGGAGCGGCGGGCCCGCGCCGCAGCAGGGCGTGGACGGCCGCGGCCAGGGCGGCACCGGCGGCGTAGGCGGCCAGGTCGGGCGCGCCGAAGGTGCTGCCGAGCACCAGCCTGGCCAGCGTGCTCGTCTCGGACAGCGCGGCGGGCACCGGGGTGAGCTGGGCGAATTCCACCGCCCAGCTGAACGCCAGCGCTCCGGCCGCGGCCCTGACCGGCGTGACGCGGGGCCACACGAACACGATCAGCGTGTGGACCAGCACGGTGTAGAGGGCGTCCCCGCCGTACTCGCCGAACCAGCCGTCGACGGTCGCGCGCAGGGTCAGCCCGGCGGCGACGGTCAGGACGGCCGCCAGTGCGGCGGGCAGGCGGGATCGGAGGGCGGCGTGCACCGACCCACGATAGCGGCGCGCCCGGTGCGGGAGCCGCCGTCGGGGGAGCCGCCATCAGGAAAGCTGCCGTCAGGGGAGGCGAGTCAGGGGAGGCGAGTCAGGGGAGGCGAGTCAGGGGAGCCGCCACACCGCAGGGAGGGTCTTGGCTCCGCCCTCGCCGGAGTAGTCGTGCGAGACCTCCAGCAGCTCGCCCATCCGGGCCTGCCAGGCGATGTTGACCGGCAGATCGGCCAGGGAGGCCAGCAGCGCCTCGTAGTCGTCGCACTCGATGAGGTGGAACAGCTCCGGACCGCTGCGCCAGATCGTCCACTCGTGCGCGCCGGCCCGCCGGATCGCCTCCACCAGCTCGGCGGGGACCTCCCGGTGGGC
The DNA here is from genome assembly GCF_016863195.1 of Paraplanobispora takensis. Taxonomy (GTDB): domain Bacteria; phylum Actinomycetota; class Actinomycetes; order Streptosporangiales; family Streptosporangiaceae; genus Planobispora; species Planobispora takensis. Next base: position 81,005 of record NZ_BOOK01000008.1, read on the forward strand.
CTGCTCGTACTCCCGCTCCCTGCCCGGCCTGATCCGGGTGTGCAACGCCACGCGCATGCGCTACCTCCGTTGGTCGAAGACCGTTATAGCAGTCATCCGACCAATCTTGCCTTTCGGGTTCAGGGCAGCGGAGGCAGGCGGGAGCCGTACAGCCAGGCCGCGAAGAACGACTCGGGCGAGCGCGGATCGTACTGCCGGGCGAGGTCGACGAACATCTCCGTGGTGACGGACCCGTGCCGGTTCTCCGTCGTCCACGTGCGCAGCAGTGAGAAGAACGCCAGATCGCCGAGGTAGGTGCGCAGGGCGTGCAGCGCCAGGGCGCCCCGCTTGTAGACGCGGTCGTCGAACAGGTCGCGCACGCCGGGGTCGGCGAGCACGAGGTCCTGGGGGAGGGCGGAGAGCTGGCGGTGCCAGTGGGCGGCGTGCGCGGTGGTCGACGGACCGCCGGAGACCTCCGACCACATCCACTCCGCGTAGGTGGCGAACCCCTCGTGCAGCCAGATGTCCCGCCAGTCGGCCGCCGTCAGGCTGTTGCCGAACCACTGGTGCGCCAGCTCGTGGGCGACCAGCCGTTCCTCGCCCCGCGCGCCGTCCACGTGGTTCGAGCCGAAGATCGACATGCCCTGCGCCTCGACCGGGATCTCCAGCTCGTCCTCGGTCACCACGACGGTGTAGGAGGCGAACGGGTAGGGGCCGAACCGCTCGGTGAACAGGGCCATCATCCGGTCCTGGCGCCCGAAGTCGTTGCGCGCGCGGGCGCCGAGCCTGCCGGGATGGAACAGGCGCATCCGGGGCCCGAGCTCCGTCGGCTGGTAGCGGCCGATCTGCACGCTCGCCAGGTAGGTCGCCATGGGCTCGGCCTGCTCGTACACCCACCGGACGGCCGAGGCCGCCCGCCGCCTGCCCGCCAGTTCCCCGTTGGCGACCACCGTGTACGCCGCGGGGGCGGTGATCTCGATCCGGTAGGAGGCCTTGTCGTCCGGCCGGTCGTTGCAGGGGAACCACGAGGGGGCCCCGATCGGCTGGCTGGCCACGATCACGCCGTCGTCGAGCTGCTCCCAGCCGAGCTCCCCCCAGTGGCTGGAGACCGGCCGGGGCGCGCCCGAGTAGTGGACCTCGACGGTGAACGGCCCCGGCCCGGGGCCCGGCCGCTTGGGCGTGAGGTGGAGCTTGCCGGCGCGATGGGTGAAACGCACCGCGCGGCCGTCGACCAGCACCGCGCTCACCCGGAAGGCGCCGAGGTCCAGGGAGAGACGCTCCAGCGGCCGGGAGGCGGTCGCCGACAACCGGGCGATGCCGCTCAGCCGGTTGGAGGTGATGCGGTAGTCCAGGAAGAGGTCGTAGTGCCCGACCCGGTAGCCGTCGTCGCCGTGCGCCGGAAAGTAGGGGCGTCGGGTGGTGGTGCTCTGAACCTGACTCACGTCCTTTGGGTACGCGCCGTCCATGCTGCGATCGGGTTGCCGAACCAGCGCGTCCCCCGGGGCACGGACTCGCCGCGCATCACCAGGGACGCCGGGCCGACCGTGGTGTTCTCGCCGATCGCCGCCGCGGGCAGGATCACCCCGTGCGGGCCGAGCGTCGCGCCGTTCCGCAGGAGGACAGTATCGATGCTCATGACCCGGTCGTGGAACAGGTGGGTCTGCAGAACGCATCCCCGGTTGACCGACACGCCGTCGCCCAGGGAGACCAGGTCGATCTCCGGCAGCCAGTAGGTCTCGCACCACACGCCCCGGCCGATCCGCGCGCCCATCGAGCGCAGCCAGGCGTTGAACGGGGCCGTCCCCAGCCACGGCCGGGCGAACCACGGGGCGGCCAGCACCTCCACGAAGTTGTCGGCGAGCTCGTTGCGCCACACGAAAGGGCTCCACAGCGGCCGGTCACCGGCCGAGATCCGCCCGACGAGCACCCACTTGGCGGCCGTGGTGACCGCCGCGGCGAGCACGCCCGCGCCCGCCGCCACGATCCCGGCCGACAGGGCCGCGGCCGCGAAGCCGTACATCGAGGTGATCCACGCCAGCGCCGCGGCCACGAGCACGGCCAGCGCGAGCGTGCCCATCGCCGGCAGGAGCCTGCACAGCTCCACCGCGGCGCGGGCGGCCTTCAGGTGCGCCGGCGGGTCGTAGGTGCGGCTGCGGTCGGTCTCCCCGGCGGTGCGGCGCAGCTCGACCGGGGGCATGCCGAGGTAGGACGATCCGGCCCTGGCCTTCTTCGGGGCGGCCGACAGCACCGCGACCAGCCCGTCCTTGGGGACCTTGCGGCCGGGCGCGGTCATCCCGGAGTTGCCGAGGAAGGCGCGCTTGCCGATCCGCACCCGGCCCACCCGGAAGAACCCGCCCTCCAGCTCGTACGGCGCGACCATCGTGTCGTCGGCCAGGAAGGCCCCCTCGCCGACCGAGGTCATCGACGGCAGCGCCAGCACCGTGGACAGCTCGGCGTCCCGGCCGACCTTCATGCCCAGGGCGCGCAGCCACACGGGGGTGGCCATGCTCGCGTACAGCGGGAAGAGCCAGCTGCGCGCCATGGACATCAGGCGGCCGGTGGCCCACGCCTGCCAGGCCTGGCGGCCGTGCACCGGGTGCAGCCCGGCGCTCAGCCCGATCGACAGCAGCCGCACCGTCACCAGGACGGTCAGCGCGAAGGCCGCCATGGAGGCGACGGTGGCCAGCGGTACGGCGTACAGAACCTCGGTGAGGGTGGTGCCGCGCGCCAGCAGCAGCAGGCCGGGTACGGCGGCGGCCAGCGGCAGGAGCCCGAGCGCCAGCGCGGAGACCCCGTAGACCGCCTCCCAGCGCCGGGAGCGCGGGGGACGGTCCGCGAACTGACGCGCCTTGCCGGTCCGCACGGCCGGCACCCCCGCCCAGCGCTGCCCGGACGGCACCGCGCCGGCCACCGCGGAACCCGGCAGGATCTGGGCGTTCTTGCCGACGCGCGCGCCGGGCAGGAGCGTGGAGCGGGCGCCGACCGTGGCGCCCGCGCCGATCCTGATCTCGCCGACGTGCACCAGGTCGCCGTCGACCCAGTAGCCGCTCAGGTCCACCTCGGGCTCGACCGCGGCGTTCCTGCCCAGCCTGAGCATGCCGGTGATCGGCGGCGCGGAGTGCAGGTCCGCGTCGGCCCCGACCTGGGCGCCCAGCGCGCGGGCGTAGTGGGTGAGCCAGGGGGCGCTGGAGATCTCGGCCACGCCCAGCCGTTCGGCCAGCCGCTCGGCGAACCACAGCCTCAGGTGGACCGCCCCGCCCCGGGGATGGGTGCCCGGACGCAGGCCGCGCAGCAGCGACCGCGCCCCGGCCGCGGCCAGGGCGATCCGCCCGGCGGGGGTGACGAACAGCAGGGCGCCCAGCGCGATCTGCCACCACGGCGCGGTCGGCGCCCACGAAACGCCGGAGAGGTTGCCGAACACGGCCAGGCCGACCACCCAGCGCAGCGCGCCCACGGTCAGCAGCGGCACGGTGAGCGCGGCCTGCGCGATCGCGGCCCGGCGCGGCATCGGCGCGACGGCCCGCTCCTCGCCCGCGGCCTGCGGGGCCTGCGGCGCGCCCAGGTGCGCGGCGAGCTCGCCGAGCGTCGGGTTGTCGTAGACGTCGCCGACGGTCACCGCCGGATAGCGCTCGCGCAGCGCCGCCACCAGCCGGGCCGCGGCCAGGCTGGTCCCGCCCTCGGCGAAGAAGTCGCCCGCGGTGACGCCGAGGACGTCGCGCCAGCGCTCCACCACCCACGGGTCGGCGTCCGCGGCGGCGTCCGGGCCGCTCTCCTGTACGGCGGAGCCGGGCAGCGGCCACGGCAGGGCGTCCCGGTCGATCTTGCCGGAGGTGCGGGTCGGCAGGGCGTCCACCAGCGCGATCCGCGGCACCAGCGCGGCGGGCAGCGCCTCGCGCAGCCGGTCCCCGGCCTCCCGCTGGTCGAAGTCCTCGCCCGCCACGACGTACCCGACGAGCAGCTGGTGCCCGCCGCCGGTCGTGCGGACCGCGGCGGCCGCGCCGGAGACCCCGGGCAGCGCCTGCAGGGCGGCGTCCACCTCGCCCAGCTCGATCCGGCGCCCGCCGAGCTTGACCTGCTCGTCGGCCCGCCCGCAGAAGAGCAGCCCCTCGGGCTCGGCCCGGACGAGGTCGCCGCTGCGGTAGGCCCGTTCCCAGCCGAGGGACTCCAGCGGGGCGTACTTCTCGGCGTCCTTGACGGGGTCGAGATAGCGGGCCAGGCCCACTCCGCCGATGACCAGCTCACCGGTCCCGCCCATGGCGACCGGTTCGCCGTCCTGGCCCACGACGGCCAGGTCCCACCCGTCCAGCGGCAGCCCGATCCTGACCGGTCCCTGCCCGGTCAGCGGCGCCGCGCAGGCCACCACCGTCGCCTCGGTGGGGCCGTAGGTGTTCCACACCTCGCGTCCCGGTACGGCCAGCCGCTCGGCCAGCTCGGGCGGGCAGGCCTCGCCGCCGAAGATCAGCAGCCGGACGTCGTCGAGGGTCTCGGCCGGCCACAGGGCCGCCAGCGTCGGCACCGTCGACACGACCGTGATGCCCATCTCGACCAGCCACGGCCCGAGGTCCATGCCGGTGCGCACCAGCGCGCGGGGCGCGGCGACCAGGCAGGCCCCGTACCGCCAGGCCAGCCACATCTCCTCGCAGGAGGCGTCGAAGGCCACCGAGAGACCGGCCAGCACCCGGTCGCCGGGGCCGATGGGCTCGTGCTGCAGGAACAGCCCCGCCTCGGCGTCCACGAACGCCGCCGCGCTGCGGTGACTGACCGCCACGCCCTTGGGCTTGCCGGTCGAGCCGGAGGTGAAGATGATCCACGCGTCGTCGTCCGGGCCCGGCCGCTCGGCCGCGGCGGCCTGCCGGCTCCACGGGTCGTGGACGACGATCTTCTCGCCCTCGGTGATGACCGCGGCGACCCGCGCCTCGGAGAAGACCAGCTCCGCCCGCTCGTCGGGGTCGTCGGCGTCCACCGGCACGTAGGCCGCTCCCGCGGTGAGCACGGCCAGGATGGCGACGTAGAGACCGGTCGTGCCCGACGGCACCCGCACCCCGACCCGGTCGCCGCGGCCGATGCCCGCCTGCCGCAGCTCACCGGCGAGCCGCTCGGCCTCGGCGCGCAGGCCGAGATAGTCCAGGCGGATCCGCCCGTCGTCCAGGGCGGTGGCGCCGGGACAGCGCCGGACGGTCTCGTCGAGGACATCGAGCAGCGTCCGCGTGGCGGGGGCCGGCCCTCCGGGGAAGAGCGCCCGCGCAGGCGTGGGCTTCACGGGCGCATGCTCGATGAGGGCGGGGGCTGAGTGCAAAACGGTTCTCCAGGTCGCATGATCGTGACTCCCGTCAGATTGCGCGCGGTCTCATGCCGGCCTGGGACGCCACTCGCTGCCTCATACCTCAACGGCGACCGGCGGCGTGGCTATTCCTGTGCCTGAAGTGAGATTCCTCATCTTGCGATTATGCTGCGCTGTAATGGCGTAGCTACTCAAAGTGATATAGCATCATTCCCGGGTAAATAGCCAGAAACCTCCCATCTGTGTGGTTAGCACGCATTTACCGTTCTTCCGAGGAAGTTGGTCGCTATGGGAAGTCTTGCCTTTTCCGAGGCTGGTCCTGCCGCTGCGGTCCCGCCGGTGCTCATGCCGCCTGCCGCGCTCCCGCCGGAGATAGAACCCGTGCGGCCACTCCCTCCCGCGTCCCTGCCCCCGGCCGTCCTCCCCTCACGCGCCGTCGACCTGAAGCTCGTGGTCGGCTCCGGTACGGAGCAGACGATCGTCACACTCGTCGGAGACCTGACGATGTCGACGGCCTGCATCCTCGGCGGCGTGCTGACCGAGCTGGTGGACGAGGGCCACCGCTTCCTCATCCTCGACGCCAGCGCGCTCGACTCCTGCGACGGCGCCGGATGGAACCTGCTGCTGGGCATCCGCTGGCGGCTCGCCACGGTCTCCGGCCACCTGAGAATCATCGGACTGCCTCCACGGCTGGCGCGTCTGTGCACCCAGATGGAGCTGGCCGAGGTGTTCGGAGTCGGCGCGGCCTAGAGTGCGTTTTTCCGGATCCTCGCCGTAGCGGGGATCCGGAGAACACACCCCGGACGGGTGAATCCCGGACCCGTCTGTCGTTCCGAGGCTCACTCCTGGTCGAAGTAGACCATCGCGTGGTCGCCGACGGGCCGGTAACCCAGGGCCTGGTAGATCGAGTTCGAGGTGGGGTTGGCCAGGTCGGTGAAGAGCAGCACGTACCCGGCTCCCCGCTCCAGGGCGATCCGCGTGGCGGCGTGGGTCACGGCGGCGCCGTACCCGCGCCGCCGGAAACCCGGCGGGGTGTAGACGGGACCGATACGCGACATCCCGGCGATCGGCGTGGAGAACCCGGCCAGCGCCACCGGCGACCGGGCGGCCTCCCACAGCACCAGCTCCCGGTCGAGGATCCGGGTCTCCACCCGGGCGGCGATGTCGTCGTCGAGACCGCCGGGCTCGGCCTCGGCGAAGAACGCGTGGTGCCATCCGGCGACCAGGTCGAGATCGTCGCGATCGGCCAGGCGGGCGGTCCCGGCGGTCCCGGCGGCCGCGGCGTCCCGGAGCGTGCCCAGGCGGTACAGCCGCATGGACATCCGCTCCCGCGCGGGCCTGCCCCACGCCGCGGCGAACGACTCGACCTGGGGCACGGGCCCGTCCACACCCGACAGATCACGACCACGCAGCGCCTCGGCGAGCGGGGCCACCGCCTCATCGGGCAGATCGGACAGCAGGAGCGGATAGGGAGGAGTGTGCAGCGCGACGCCGCACACCTCCCGGCCGGATCCGCCGGAGACCAGCCAGCCCAGGAGCACCCCGTCACTCCACACCCCGCGGCGCATCCGCGCCAGCACGGTCAGCGGCACCGTGGCGCGCACCGGGTCACCGCGGAGCCATTCCTCGGCCGCCGCGGGGAAGTCGGTGACGTCCGTGGCGAAGAGCCACCTCATGCCCGAAGTGTGCCACCGCCCACCCGACGAGGCGAGCCCCCTTCGCAAGAGCCGTCACGGAGCGAGCAGGGGACCCGTCGCGGAGGTCATCCCGCCAGGGCGCCCCTGTCCGGGATCATCACAGAATCCTGTTGATCACCTGCCGGTGAGAGCGGTGATGCCGGTGGCGAGGGCGTCTACAGCGGCGGCGGTCTGTTCGGTCGGCAGGGCGCCGAAGCCGACGAGGAATCCCGTGACCGGCCCGGGGTTCTGGTAGGAGCGGCGCAGCGAGGCGACGAGAATCCCGTGCCGAAGGAGGGCGTGGGCCGGGTCGTCCTGCGACGCCGTGTCCGGGCCGACCACGGCCAGGTGCAGACCGGCGTGGGTTTGCAACGGCCGGTAATCCGCCGGGAGCCGGTCGAGCAGTTCGCGGTAGACGCGGTGGAAGCGCGGAGTGTAGGCCGCCCGCACCCGCCGCAGGTGGCGGCCCAGATGGCCTCCGTCGACGAAGCCGGTCAGCGCCTCCTGGGTGGCCGGCGGGGGGCACCAGTCGATCGCCTGGCGTACGGCGACGATGGCCGGGACCAGCGTCACGGGGGCGGCCAGGAACCCCATCCGCAACGCGGGACTCAGGATCTTGCTGAAGGTGCCGACGTAGATCACACGTCCGTCCCGGTCGAGGCGGTGCAGGGGTTCGAGCGGGCGCGTAGTGTGCCGGAACTCGCTGTCGTAGTCGTCTTCCACTATGGCCGCGCCGTGCCGGCCCGCCCAGTGCAGCAGCTCCAGCCGGCGACGGCGGGACAGAACCACGCCGAGCGGGTACTGGTGCGACGGCGTGACATACACCAGACGCGCGGCCGGGGGGATCGCGTCGACCACGATGCCGTGTTCGTCGACCGGCACGCCTACCGCGTCGACGCCGTGGGAGCGCAGCAGTTCCCGCACCGGCGGATACCCGGGCTCTTCCACGCCGGCCACGTCGCCGGGGGAGAGCAGGACCCTGGCCACGAGGTCGATCGCGTGCCCGGTGCCAGCGGTCACCACCATCTGCTCCGGCGTCAGGGTGATGCCCCGCGAACTGGCCAGCCAGCGCGACAACGCTGCGCGCAGGTCGAAGGTCCCGGCGGGGTCGCCGTACTGGGCCGAGACTCGGCGCAGGCCGGACAGCACGCACCGGCGCCACACGACGGCGGGGAACAGGCGCGGGTCGACCCGGCCGGGCCGCAGGTCGAAGGCGGCCTCGGCCTGCGGGTCGTCGTCGTAGCGCCGAAGCGCCGCGCTGCGCGGCGTCGGGGCGAGCGCACCGGGCGGCGGGCTCCGCGGGTATGACCCGTGCCCGCCGGCGACGACGGTACCGCCGCCGGCCCGGCCTTCGATGTACCCCTCCGCCGCCAGAGACTCGTAGGCGTCCGTGACCGTCGAGCGGGCGATGCCGAGTTCGGCGGACACAGCCCGCGACGGCGTCAGGCGCTCGCCCGGGCCCAGCCGGCCGCTCAGGATCGCGTCACGGATCTGTTCGTACAACTGCCGGGTCACGCTGCGGTCAGCGTCGGGATCGATGAACAGCTCCATCGCCCACTCCAACTTGGTCTGGCCGGGAGTGCTGTGCTTGGACCTGTTGAGGAGGCCATGTTCACCGTAGCGTCGAAGACGGTGCAGCCCGCGACGAACGGTGAAGCTGATCCGAAACAGCTCCGAAGCAGCCGAACGCTTGGCTCGCACCTCATCGGGAGTGCACCCGCTCCGCTCACGGTCCGGTGCGGATCACCGGCGTGACCGGCGAGGGAGCGACCCCGATGACATGGGAAAACATCCACGACGGCCCCTGACGCGGCCGCGGCGACGCTCTCGACGGGCGTCCCCGCGATCCAGGCTCCCATGCCCGGGCGAACGGCGGCGGGGAGTGCCGCGCCGAGGCGGCAGAAGGGAACTGACATGCGTACCTGGCGAAAACTGTCCAAGCTCGCGGCCGTGACCACGCTGGCCGGAGGCCTCGCGTTCACCGGAGCCTCGGCGGCGGTCGCCGACGGCGGTCCGGCCCACGAGAAGAGCGCCGCGCTCGCCTGCGGCGGCAACGTGTTCCTCGACGGCATCCGGGCCCTTGCGACCAGCGAGAACGGCCGCGACGAGGTCTATCTCGAGGCCGATGGCGCCAAGATCTGGCCGGCGGGCGGGAGCTACGTGTCGATGACCGCAGGCCAGCGGGTCGAGGTGGACAAGTGCGTCCGCCCCCAGGCCGCGCTGCGCCTCATCGAGGTGGACGACCTCGATCCCAACGACGTCATCGGCAGGGTCATCCTGCAAGGGGATGTGACCAGGGACTACGAGTTCTGCTGCGGCGACGGGGGCCGATACCGGATCGGGGCCGTCCGGTAGTCCTCCCCTCCGCCCCATAGATCGCGGGCGGGCCGGTTCCCACCGGCCCGCCCGCCGAGATCTTCAGGACACTCCTGGCGGCCGTTCGGCGGGGAGGTGCCTCCACCGCTCGCCGTCGCCGTGAGGTCCGGGCCGGCCATCGGATATTCGCGGGCGGGAGTGGTGCGGCCGGTGGTAGACACGGCGGCATGCGACCAGAACCCGGACAGGTGCTGCACTTCTCCGAGGACCCCACGATCACCCGGTTCGTCCCGCATGTGGCGGCCACGGCGCGCAGGTCCGGGGCCTATGTCTGGGCCGTGGACTCCGACCGCTGTCCCGACTACTGGTTTCCCCGCCAGTGCCCGCGTGCCATGGCCTGGACGGTGCCCGGTACGACGGACGCCGACCGTGAGCGGATCGTCGGTCCCGGCTGCGGGCGGCGGGTCCACGTGATCGAGTACGGCTGGCTGGAGGCGTTCCTGAGCGTGCGGCTGTACGGCTACCGCCTGCCCGCGGAGAAGTTCGTCCCGGTGGGCGAGCCGGTGCCGAACGCGGTGGTCGCCACCGAGCCCGTCGAACCCCTGGGCCCGCCCGAGCCGGTCGGCGACCTGCTGCGCCTGCACCGGGAGGCGGGCATCCAGCTCAGGCTGCTGGACAACCTGTGGGAGTTCTGGGAGGCGGTGACCGTCAGCTCGCTGGGCTGGAGCGGCATCAGGCTCCGCAACGCCCGTCCCCGGACGGACGGGCGGGCCTGACTCAGCCGGTGGCCGCCCGGTCCGTCCCGGGCGCGCCGTACGGTCCGGATCCGGTGTCCGCCGGTGTGGCGCCGACGGCCGGGACGAGCTCCGGCGGCAGGGGATAGGGACGTTCGGCGGGCAGCAGCTCCGTGGCCCGGTCACGGTCGCCTCCGCGCAGGGCCGCGTGGATCTCGTGGACCCGGGGGGTGATGTCGGTGATGGAGAGCGTCCACCCGTCGATATAGCGGTCGACGGCCTCGCGGGAGAGCCCGATCTGGACGGACCGGTACGGCAGGGCGTTCAGATGCAGGTCGCGCTCGGGGTCCCACTGGACGCGCACCGGGCTCCGCCGGAGTCGCCGGGCCCAGGCGGCCTGGTCGGCGCCGGGTCCGGCGTGGCTCGGGCAGGAGTTCGCCAGCGCCCACTCGAAGCCCTCGCGGGTGATCTCGACCGCCAGCACGCGCTCCTGGCCGGGCTTGGTGGCCCAGCCGCAGCGGTACATCATCCACAGGAACGACGGCTTGATCCACGTCATCCGCTCCCGCTTGAACGGCGGGACGAACCGCTGCGCGGCCACGGCCGGCCCGGCGACGGCGGGGGAGTAGGCCTGGTAGACGGTGATCGAATCGTCGGTGTGGACGGCGCGGACCTGCCGGTAGGGGGCGTTCATGCGACCCAGGGTGGCCAACCGGCTCCCGGCCGGGCAACGGATTATCCGGTCCTGCCCAGCGGCCGGCTCGGTGACCGGTCCCCGGCCGGGTCAGCCGGACTGACGGGGCAGGGGCGGCAGGGCGGCCGCGGCGGTCTCGTGGTCGAGGCCGGTGGCCAGCAGCAGGTCGACGACGACGGAGCGCAGCTGGGCGGTCATGGTGCCGGTGGACAGGCCCGCGCCTTCGGTGGGGACGTCGCGCAGCCGGGCGGCCGCTCCCGTGACCGCCTCCCTGGTGCCGGAGGGCCGCCCACCGGCCGCGAGCTCGTCGCGGAACAGCAGCGCGGCGTCGGCGAGCTCGCGCAGGGCCAGGGAGATCGCGGCGGGCGGCCGCTCCCCCTCGGACAGGGCGACGACGGCCCGCCGGGTGAGGACGCGGGTGTTGCGCAGCGCGTGGTCGATGGGCTCGGCGGCCGTCTCGTAGCGCAGGAGCTGCCGGCGCAGGCGGCGGCGCATCGGAGAGATGGAGGTGATCTCCCTCTCCGTCTTCACGGCCGTGCCCAGGTCGTCCACCGCCTTCTGCGTCCCCCTGACCTCCTCCAGCGTGTCGGTCGCCAGCTCCGCGTCGGAGGCGTCCAGGGCCTCGGCGGTGCCGCGCAGGGCGGAGGACAGGGACTCCAGGACGGTGGCCACGTGCCGCTGGACGATGGCCGCGGGGCTGGCGGGCAGCAGGGCGGTGGCGGCGACGCCCAGCGCGCCGCCGAGCAGGGCGTCGACCATCCGGTCCAGCCCGCCGGTACCGGTGGGGGGCAGCAGAGTGGCGACCAGGACGGCCGACGAGGCCGCCTGCCCCACGATCAGCGACCCGCTGTCCAGCAGGACCGCGGCGCCCATGGCCAGGGCGACGACGAGGGCGATCTGCCACGGGCCGGAGCCGATCTGGAGGATCAGCAGGTCCCCGACGCCCACGCCCAGGCTCACCCCGACGACCAGCTCCGCCAGCCGGCGCAGCCGCTGGCCGCCGGCGACGCCGATGCAGATCACCACGGCGATCGGCGCGAAGAAGGGACGGGGGTGGTGGAGCACGTCCTTGGCCACGACCCAGGCCAGCGCGGAGGCCACGGCGCACTGGGCGATGGACGGCCCCATCACCGACAGCCGTCGCATCCGGCCCTGCACATCGACGTTCACGCTTCTCCCCCCGTACGCCTCCTGCCGCTCATCCTTCCCCGCGGACCCGGGAGCGCTCACCCCGGCCCGCCGGCTCCGGGCGCACGGGTCCGGATCACTGAGCCCCGGGCTCGCGGGTCTCGGGCTCGCGGGCCTCGGGGTCGCGGGTCTCGGGGTCGCGGGCGAGGACCGACCGCCCGCCGTCGACGGGCACGGTCGCGCCGTTGATGAAGCTCGCCTCGTCGGAGAGCAGGTGGAAGATCGCGGCGGCGACCTCCTCGGGCCGTCCGACCCGGCCCAGCGGGTGCAGCAGCGCCATCTCGTGCTCGATCCGCGCGGCGCCGTCGGCTCCCTGCCGGTCGAGGAAGTCGTCGTAGCGTTCGGTGCGGATCGATCCCAGCGCGACGGCGTTGACCCGGATGCCGCGCGGGCCGTACTCGACGGCGAGCGCGCGGGTCAGCCCCTCGACCGCGGCCTTGGCGGTCACGTACGGCGTGCAGCCCGGCACCGCCCGGCCCGCCTGGTGCGAGGAGACGTTGACGATCGCCCCCGGCGTCCCCGCCGCGAGGAAACGGCGCACGGCCGTGGTGCAACCGGCGAGGGCGGGGGCGAGGTTGGCCGTGACGAGGTCCAGCACCGTCCGGGCGGAGGCCGAGTGGACCGAGGCGTCGCGGAACACCGCGGCGTTGTTGACCCAGCCCGCCAGCGTGCCCCCCTCCTGCGCGGCGTCGGCGGCCCGCTCGGCGACGGCCTCGTCACCGGCGTCGCCGATCACGGCCCTGACCCGCGATCCGCCGGGGTGACCCTCCACCCAGGCCAGCGCGGCCGCGTCGAACTCGATGGCGACCACGCGGCCGGTATGGTCGGCGTCGCCGAGCAGCCGCTCGACCACGGCCCTGCCGACGCCGCGACCCGCGCCCGTCACCACGTAGGAACGGCCCACATCCGCCTCCGATCTCGATGATCGTCCTCAGCTTCGATCCAACCTACGGCGCGCGGCGGCGGGCGGGACTGCAAGCCGCGGTCAATCCGCGTGCAAGCCCGGCCGCCTAACGTCGGAGTGTGTCCAGACGACTGATTCTCGGCGGCGCCGCGATCACCGCGAGCGCGGCGCTGATGTTCCCCTTCACCCAGGCCTCCGCGCAGGCGGCCGTCCCGGACCGGGCGCCGGCCTCCACGGCCACCGCCGCGGCCCCCGCCACGCCGGCCAAGAAGCTGTTCGGCGCCTGGCTGCGCGGGGACCGCGCCGCCGCCGCCCGGGTGGCCACGCCCTCGGCGGTGAAGACCGTGTTCTCCTACGTCTACCGCGCCCCGGACGAGTTCGCCGGGTGCACCGGTAACGTCTGCCGGTTCGTGCACACCAGCGTGAACGTGCCGGGCGGTCTCGACGGCATTCTGATGGTCGTCTCCGGGTCGAAGGTGACGAAGGTCTACCAGTCGCGTCATTTCACCACTCCCTCCTCCGCCGCCAAGCACCTGTTCGCGTCCTGGAAGCGCCATGACCGCTACAGCGGCCTGGAGGCCGCCCGTACGGGTGCCGTGAACAAGCTGTTCCGGGTGAAGTACGACCCGAAGGGCGTGGCCCACACCTTCCAGGGCTGCTCGAAGGAGCCCAAGGGCTACGCGTGCGCCTACTCCTACGAGGGCGGCGCCATGTTCATGCACGTCCGCGGCTCGAAGACCACCGGCTACGACGTCCGTTCGATCAGCTACATCGCGGACTGAACGGATCGAGCGGGCCGTACCGCCGATAGAGCCACCGTCCGGGCGAGCGGGTCCAACGGCGCACCCGCCCGCCCGGTACGGTTCCCCGGCCGGACCGTCCGGGTCCTTCTCACGACCGGGGATGCTCCATCCACCACTCGGTGAACTCACGGCAGCGCCCGGCGCGGTCGAGCCGGATCACCCACAGATTGCTGTAGACGCGCTCGGGGTAGGCGGTGGTCCCCTGGATGACGGCCACCTCGCCGGTGACGCTCAGCGGCGCCCAGGTGAAGGTGGTCTCGCCGGGTTCGTCCCTGCGGTCCAGCCAGCCTGAGACGATCTCCTCGCGGCCGCGCCACGGCGGGTCGAACGGGGTGGTGTAGTAGGCGGCGTCCTCGGTGAAAAGTGCGCTGATGTGCGCGCGGTCGTTGGAGTTCCAGGCGCGGACGTAGGCGTCGATCCACGCGTTGACGCGGCTGAGATCCGTCATGGCATCCGGTCTATCCCGCGACGCCGCCCGGCGGAAGACCGAAGTGCCCGCAGTGGTGATCGTGACCGCAGGTGCGGGCGTTAAACTCTCCCGCATGGTCGGCCGCATCCTTTTCCTCACCTTCGGCTGCATAGCGCTGTTCTTCGGCGCGGGCCTCTCCTTCTCGGACGAGCCGAAGGAGGCCCAGCAGGCGCTGATCATCACCTGGGTGGGAGTGGGACTGATGATCGGCGGTGCCGCGTGCGGAGCCGCCGAGCGCCGCAACGTCCCCGTCCAGACGCCTCCGCAGCCCCCCGCCCCGCAGCACTATCCCCCGCAGGGGCAGCCCCATCCGCAGGGCTACGCCGCTCCCCTGCACACCGCTCCCACGCAGGGCTATCCCCCCGCGCAGGGCTACACCGCCCCCTACCCGCACGCGTAGGGGAGTCCTGTCCCACGCGCGTCCTCTGTCCACGCGCGGGCACCCCGGCGGGACGCGTACGGCCGGACGGCGGGTGGGACGTCCCGGAGCCGCGGTCCGGGACGCCGCAGGACCGTGTCAGGGGCGGCGGCCGGTGAAGTACGGGAACGCCGTCTGCGGGTCGGCCCCCGGCGGGGGAGCGGTCCGCGGCCCGGACGCCTCGGTCGCCTGGAGGGCGGCGTAGTGAGGGCGCAGTCTCTCGTGGATTCTGACGACGGCCTCGCGGGCCAGGAAGTCACCCGTGAGGCGGTCGGACCGGTCGGCGATCTCAGACATGTGATGATCCGATCTTCGGTGAGGGAAGGAGAGGAGGAAGGACCGCCGCCCGTGGGCGCGCGATCCGGCTCTAGAGGCGGGCCAGGGAGGCCTCCAGGTTGCGCAGCACGGCCGAGCGCCAGCCGCCGCCCATGATCGCGCGGGCCCGCTGTCGCAGCGGGTCGTCCGGGTCGAAGCCCTCGTGCAGGAGGAACAGCCGGGTACCGGTGCCCTCCGGTTCCAGGGTCCAGGTGATCGTCCAGTCGGCGTCGTTGCCGGGACCGGCGTCGCGCCAGCCGATCTTGAGCATCCTGCCGGTCTCGTAGGCGAGCACCTCGGCCAGGATGGTGCCGGAGAACCCGGTGCCGGACATGGGGACGGTCCGCATGGTGTACCGGTGCCCGATTCCGAGGCGGAAGTCCCCGGGCATCAGCCACAGGGCGAGCAGGTCCGGCTCGGTCGGCGCCCGCCACACCTTGGCGGGCGGGTGCGCGAGGAACCGGTCGAGGTGGAGGGTGGTCGGGTCGTCGTCGCTCATGACTCCCCGTCCAGCCGGTCTGACTCCTCGTCCATCCGATCGAGCAGGTCACGCAGCCCGGAGAGCCTGTCGCGCCAGAACCGCTCGAACGGGCTCAACCACTGCTGCACCTCGTTCAGCGGCACCGCCTCCAGCCGGTACAGCCGCAGGACCTCCCGGCGCACCGGGGATCCGCAACGATCGGGAGAAGCGAAAAGCCCCGGTCGTGGACCGGGGCTCTCGGCGGGCCGGGGGACCGGCCGGGTGGTGGACGATACTGGGATTGAACCAGTGACCTCTTCCGTGTCAGGGAAGCGCTCTCCCGCTGAGCTAATCGTCCTCGGGTGAGACCAGAGCGGAAGACGGGATTCGAACCCGCGACCCTCACCTTGGCAAGGTGATGCTCTACCACTGAGCCACTTCCGCACGTCCGCCGGGTGTTTCCCCCTGCGGCGTCGAGAGAACTCTAGCGGGTTTTCCGGGCGGGTGCGTAACCGCGCGCCCGTACGGCCCCGCGTCGCCCCCGGCGGCCGCCCCGGCGCCGTTCCCGGGAGCCGATCCGTCCCGCCGCCGGGAAGCGGTTCGTCCCACCCCGCCGGGTACGGTAGAAACGCCAGGTGGAGTCGTTGAAGCTGGGTTCGCTGGAGATCTGGCCGCCGGTGGTCCTCGCGCCCATGGCCGGGATCACCAACGCGCCGTTCCGCACGCTCTGCCGCGAGCAGGGCGGCGGGCTGTTCGTCTGCGAGATGATCACGACGCGGGCGCTGGTCGAGCGCAACGCCAAGACGCTCAAGATGATCCGCTTCGCACCCCAGGAGAGGCTCCGGAGCATCCAGCTCTACGGGGTGGACCCGGTCACCGTCGGCCGGGCCGTGCGGATGGTCGCCGGGGAGGGCCTGGCCGACCACATCGACCTCAACTTCGGCTGCCCGGTGCCCAAGGTGACCCGGCGCGGCGGGGGCTCCGCGCTGCCGTACAAGCGCAACCTGCTGCGCGCCATCCTGCGTGAGGCCGTGCGCAACGCCGGGACGCTCCCGGTGACCATGAAGATGCGCAAGGGCATCGACGACGACCACCTGACCTACCTGGACGCCGGGCGCATCGCCGTGGAGGAGGGGATCTCGGCGGTCGCGCTGCACGGCCGTACCGCGATCCAGCACTACGGCGGGACGGCCGACTGGGAGGCGATCGCGCGGCTGAAGGAGGCCGTCACCGAGATCCCGGTGCTCGGCAACGGCGACATCTGGAGCGCCGGTGACGCGCTGCGGATGATGGAGTCGACCGGATGCGACGGGGTGGTGGTGGGCCGGGGCTGCCTGGGCCGCCCGTGGCTCTTCCGCGACCTGGCCGCCGCCTGCGAGGGCAGCGGCGAGCGGGCCCGCCCGGCGCTCGGCGAGGTCGCCGCGACCATGGACCGGCACGCCACGCTGCTGACCGAGGCCTTCGGCAGTGAGCAGCACGCCGTGGCCGACTTCCGCAAGCACGTCGGCTGGTATCTCAAGGGCTTCACCGTCGGCGCCGACCTGCGCCGCCGCCTGGCGACCTCGAACTCCCTCGCCGAGCTGCGCGCGGGCCTGGCCGAGCTCGATGCGGCCCAGCCCTGGCCCGAGGGCGTGGACGCACCGCGCGGCAAGACCCACGCCCGCGACCGGGTCCACCTGCCCGCGGGCTGGCTGGACGACCCCTACGACCTGGCCGTGCCCTGCGCCGACGCCGAGCTCGACACCTCCGGCGGCTGACGGCGGCCGGCGGCGGCCGGCGGCGGCGGCTGAGGTCCGCGTCCGGCCGCGCCCCGCGCCCGATGATCATAGTGATCATAATGTGACCTCATTCTGACGGCCGCGCGTCAGCGATCTCGATAACGTGCGGTCAAAGGCCGGGGCTCACACGTGGGAGCGGCGTTTGACGGGCACGACAGCACCACCACCGTCCTCGCCCGAGGCGTTGATCGCGGAGTTCGACGCCGAGCGGCCCGCCCGTCACCTGTCCGGACGGGTGTCGCGGGCCGTCACGCTGGTCGCGCTGGGCCTGTCGCTGTACGTGCTGTGGCAGACGTTCCTGCCCGGCTCCGTCCTGCCCTACCGGATGGCCTTCCTCGCGGTCGTGCTGCCGCTCGTCTTCGTCTGCTACAAGCCCCGGCGCGGCGGCGGCGAGAGTCCCGGCGGCGCCGACTGGGCGCTGGCCGCGCTCGCGCTGGCCGCCTGCGTCTACCCGCTGGTCGTCTTCGAGGACTTCATCCGGCGCACGTTCGACCCCACCGCCCTGGACGTGGCCGTGGGGGCGGTCATCTGCGTGCTGGTCCTGGAGGCCTGCCGGCGGACCGTCGGCTGGATCCTGCCGGCCGTCTGCCTGCTCTTCCTCGCCTACGCCTACTACGGCGGCTACCTGCCCTTCGACTGGGTGCTCGGGCACCGCGGCTACGACATCGACCGGATCATCGTCGCCTTCGTCATGGGCACCGACGGGGTGTACGGCGTGCCGCTGGACGTGGCGGCCACCTACATCATCCTGTTCACCATCTACGGGGCCGTGCTCGACCACTCCGGCGCGGGCCGGTTCTTCGTGGACGTCTCCCTGGCCGCCTTCCGCCGCTCACGGGCCGCGCCGGGCCGTACGGTGACCCTGGCGGGCTTCCTGCTGGGCACCGTCAGCGGCTCCGGCGTCGCGACGACCGTGAGCGTCGGCAGCGTCGCCTGGCCGATCCTGCGCCGCGCGGGATATCCGCGTGAGCAGGGCGGGGGAGTGCTGGCCGCGGCGGGCATCGGGGCGATCCTGTCGCCGCCCACGCTGGGCGCGGCGGCGTTCATCATCGCCGAGTACATGCAGGTGAGCTATCTGACGGTGCTGGCCTACGCGCTGATCCCCACCCTGCTGTACTACCTGGGCATCTTCCTGGCGATCGAGCTCGACGCCCGCCGGTACGGCACGCACGCCGTCGCCGCCGACGCGCCGCGCCTGGGGCCGCTGCTGCGGCGCTTCGGCTACCACTTCAGCTCGCTGTTCGTCATCGTCGTGCTGATGGCGCTGGGCCAGTCGCCGTTCCGCGCGGTGGTGTACGCCACGCTCCTGGCCGCCGCGCTGTCCTTCCTGGACCGCGAGCACCGGCTCACGCCCCGCCGGGCGGCGCACGCCCTGGCCGCCGGCACGCTGGGGGTGCTGCCGGTGGCGGTCACCTGCGCCGCCGCCGGGATGATCGTGGCCGTCGTCACCCTCACCGGCCTGGGACTCAAGGCCGGCTCGGTGATCGTGGGCCTGTCCGGCGGCGTGCTCGTGGTCACCGCGCTGCTGTGCGCGCTGGCGGTGCTCCTGCTCGGCCTGGCCGTACCCGTGACCGCGTCGTTCGTCATTGCCGCGGCCATCATCGCGCCCGCGCTCAAGGGCCTGGGCGTGACCCCCGCCGAGACCTACATGTTCATCTTCTACTACGCCGTGCTGTCGGAGGTCAGCCCGCCCACGGCGCTGTCGGCCTTCGCCGCCTCGGCCATCACCGGCGGCAACGCCTACCGGACCATGCTGGCCACCTGGAAGTACACCCTGCCGGCCTTCCTGGTGCCCTTCGCCTTCGTCCTGACGCCGGGCGGGGCCGCGCTGCTCGGCCAGGGGTCGGCGGGGGAGATCCTGCTCGCCACCGCGGTCTCGGCGCCGGCCGTGGCCGCGCTGGCCATGGCCACCGGCGGGCGGGCGGCCGGTCCGGCCGGGATCGCCGTGCGGGCGCTGTACGGCGCGGCCGCCGTCCTGCTGCTGTTCCTGTCGCCCGTCCCCATCCTGATCGGGACGGGCGTGCTGATCCTCGCAACCGCACTCCACCTCGTCCTGCGAAAACGAGAGGCCCGATCATGAGACGTCTGACTGTCCTGCTGGCCGCCGGGATCCTCGCCCTCAGCGCCTGCGGAGGCGACAGGTCCGCCGAGCAGGCCGCCGAGCAGACGGCCGCCGGCGGCGGAGGCAAGCGCCTGTCGATCGCCACCGGCAACACCACCGGCGTCTACTACGTCCTCGGCGGCGGCCTGGCCGACCAGATCGGCAAGACCATCCCCGGCTACCAGGCGACGGCCGAGGCGACCGGCGCCTCGGTGGAGAACATCCAGCGCGTGGTCAAAGGCGACTCCGACATCGCCTTCACCCTGGCCGACTCCGCAGCCGACGCGATCGCGGGCAAGGGGTCGTTCACCTCTCCCCAGCCGATCCGCGCCATCGCCCGGCTCTACGACAACTCCACCCAGGTCGTCGCCACCACCGAGGCGGACGTGAAGTCGATCGCCGACCTGAAGGGCAAACGCGTCTCCACCGGCTCGCCGAACTCCGGCACCGAGGTGATCGCGCTGCGCCTGCTGGAGACGGCCGGGCTCGACCCCGACAAGGACGTCACCCGCCAGTCGCTGGGCCTGCCCGAGAGCGTGCAGGGCATGAAGGACGGCACCATCGACGCCCTGATCTGGTCGGGCGGGCTGCCCACCCCGGGCATCACCGACCTGTTCACCAGCATGAAGGACGAGGTCGCGTTCGTCCCGCTCGACGCCGCGCTGCCGAAGATGCAGGCCGAGCACGGGCAGGTCTACGCGCAGGGCACCATCGGCAAGGACGTCTACGGCACCCCGGCCGACGTGCCCACGATCGTGGTCCCCAACCTGCTGGTGGTCAACCAGAGCATGGACGCCGCGCTCGCGGAGAGCCTGGCCAGGCTGCTCTTCGACCGCAAGACGGAGCTGGAGCAGGTCCACCCCTCGGCCAAGAGCATCACCCGCGAGAAGGCGCCCCTGACCGCGCCCGTCCCGCTGCACGAGGGCGCCGAGAAGTACTACGGCTGAGCCGCCGGGGGCGGGCCGCCTCGCCGGGGCCCGCCCGGACCCGGCCGGTGCCGCAGGGTCAGGACCCGGTCGCGCCGACGGAGGTGGACCCGCCGCTGCGCCAGTAGACGTTGTCCTCCCGGGTCAGCATGCCCTCGTCCACCAGATAGCGGCGCAGCGCCGCGTAGTCGTCGTGGAAGGCGCGCAGCGCCACGTTGACGGCCTTCTCCGGATAGCGCACACCCGGCTCGAAGACCTGGGCGACGTAGTCCAGGACGATCAGCTGCTTGTCGCGCTTGCTGGGGATGGCGCGCAGCCGCCCGTCCACCAGGAAGGAGCGCAGCACCTTCTCCTCGGGCGAGACCGGCTCGGGCGGCGGGGCCATGGCGTGCAGCAGCTCGCGGAAGCGCTCACGCCGCACCCGCCACCGTCCCTCACCGTCGGAGACGACCAGCCCGCCGCGCTCCAGCCGGTTCAGCGCCAGCAGCATCGCGTCGCGGTCGAGCCCGGACTCCTGCGGCCCGCGTTCCAGGGCCAGCGCCGACAGCACCCGCAACGTGTCGTCCTGGTACAGCAGGCCGAGGACCTGCCTGATCGCCTCATCGCTCATGGGGTCATCCTTACGGTTCCCGCTTCCGCGCCGCCATCGGAAATCCCGCGGGGCCTCACAGGCGGTTCAGGCCCTGGACGTGGAGTACGGCGCGGCCCTCCTCGTCGGAGGCGGCGAGGTCGACCTGGGCGTCGATGCCCCAGTCGCCGTCACCGGCGGGGTCGGCGATGACCTGGCGGACCTTCCACAGCTCCTTCTCCTCCTCGATGCGGAGCAGGGCGGGGCCGCGGGCGTCGGGACCGGTGCCGACCTCGTCGTGGTCGTCGTAGTAGGCGTCCAGCGCGGCGGGCCAGTCGACGTCGGGGGCCAGCTCGGCCAGCTCCTCCTCCTTCTCCAGGGCGACCAGCTCCACCAGGCGGAACATCGCGTTGCGGACCAGCACCCGGAAGGCGCGCGGGTTGCCGGTGACCGGGCGCGGCTTGGTCTCGATCTCCTGCTCGGCCTCGGGCAGCAGGGCGGGGTTGGCCAGCTTCTCCCACTCGTCGATCAGGCTGGAGTCGACCTGGCGGACCAGCTCGCCGAGCCACTCGATGAGGTCGACCAGGTCCTCGGTCTTCAGGTGCTCGGGGATGGTGCGCGAGAGCGTGCGGTAGGCGTCGGCCAGGTAGCGCAGCACGGTGCCCTCGGAGCGGGCCAGCTCGTAGTGGGCGACGTACTCGGTGAAGGTCATCGCCTGCTCGTACATGTCCCGGATGACGCTCTTGGGGCTCACCGTGTAGTCGGCCACCCACGGGTGACCGCGCCGGTAGGTCTCGTAGGCGCCCAGCAGCAGGTCGGCCAGGGGCATCGGGTGGGTGATCTCGGCCAGGAGCTCCATCCGCTCCTCGTACTCGATCCCGTCGGCCTTCATCTGCGCCACCGCCTCGCCCCTGGCCCGCTTCAGCTGGGCGGACAGGATCTGGCGCGGGTCGTCGAGGATGGACTCCACGATCGAGACCATGTCCAGGGCGTAGGTGGGCGACTCCCGGTCGAGCAGCTCGAAGGCGGCCAGCGCGAACGTCGACAGCGCCTGGTTGAGCGCGAAGTCCTCTTGCAGGTCGATGGTGAGGCGGGCCCTGCGCCCCTGCTCGTCGGGCTCGCGCAGCTGCTCCACCACGCCGCCCGCCAGCAGCGAGCGGTAGATCGCGATGGCCTGGCTGATGTGCCGCCGCTGCCACTTGCGGTCCTCGTGGTTGTCGGTGAGCAGGTGCTTCATCGCCGCGAAGCAGTCGCCCGGCCGGTTGATGACCGCCAGCAGCATGGCGTTGCTGACCTTGAAGCGCGAGGCCAGCGGCTCGGGCTCGGCCTGCTGCAGGTTGGTGAAGGTCTCCTCGCTCCAGCCCACGAAGCCCTCCGGCGGCTTCTTCCGGGCGTAGCCGCGCCGCCGCTTGGGGTCGTCGCCGATCTTCGCCAGCGCCCGCTCGTTCTCGATGACGTACTCGGGGGCCTGGCAGGCGACGTAGCCGATGGTGTCGAAGCCGGCCCGGCCCGCCCGCCCGGCGATCTGGTGGAACTCCCGGGCCCGCAGCCGCCGGACCTTGTTGCCGTCGTACTTGCTCAGCGCGGTGAACAGCACGGTGCGGATCGGCACGTTGACGCCGACGCCCAGGGTGTCGGTGCCGCAGATGACCTTCAGCAGCCCGGCCTGGGCCAGGCGCTCGACCAGCCGGCGGTACTTCGGCAGCATGCCGGCGTGGTGCACGCCGATGCCGTGCCGTACCAGCCGGGACAGGGCCCGGCCGAAGTTCGTGGTGAACCGGAAGCGGCCGATGAGCGCGGCGATGGCCTCCTTCTCGGCCTTGGAGCACATGTTGATGCTCATCAGCGCCTGCGCCCGCTCCATGGCCGCGGCCTGGGTGAAGTGGACCACGTAGACCGGGTACTGGTTGGTGGAGAGCATCTCCTCCAGCGTCTCGTGCAGCGCGGTCATCCGGTAGGAGTAGACCAGCGGGACCGGGCGCTCGGCGTGCTTGACCACCGCGGTGGGACGGCCGGTGCGCCGGGTGAGGTCCTCCTCGAACATGCTCACGTCGCCGAGGGTCGCCGACATCAGGACGAACTGCACCTGCGGCAGCTCCAGCAGCGGCACCTGCCAGGCCCAGCCGCGGTCGGGCTCGGCGTAGAAGTGGAACTCGTCCATCACGACCTGGCCGATGTCGGCCTGGGCCCCGTCGCGCAGCGCCACGTTGGCGAGGATCTCCGCGGTGCAGCAGATGATCGGCGCCCCGGGGTTCACGCTCGCGTCGCCGGTCATCATGCCGACGTTCTCGGTGCCGAAGATCTCGCACAGGTCGAAGAACTTCTCCGACACCAGCGCCTTGATCGGAGCGCTGTAGAAGGTGCGCACGTCACGGGTCAGCGCGGTGAAGTGCGCGCCGGCCGCCACCAGGCTCTTGCCCGACCCCGTCGGGGTGGCCAGGATCAGGTTGTTGCCGGAGACCACCTCGATGAGGGCCTCCTCCTGGGCGGGATAGAGGGTGAGCCCCCGTTCGGTGTTCCACTCGACGAAGGCGTCGAAGATGGCGTCGGCGTCGGCGTCGATCTCTTCCGGCAGGCGGTCTACAAGGCTCACGGTTCCCATCCTGCCGAACTTCAGGCGGTGGTCGCACCGTCGGGTCGGCGAACACGGGCCGAGCGGGCCAGCAAAAGGGCCGCCAGGAGGGCGGCGGCGCCCAGCGCGGGCGCCCAGCCCGGAACGAAACCGAACACGGTCAGGGTGAGCAGCCCCGTGCCCGCCAGCACCGCCGCGACCGCGATCCTGACCGTCCCGCCCCGGTACGGCGCGGCGGAGTCCTTCTCCTCGAAGCGGGTGAAGGCCCGCAGCAGCGGCCACAGCGCCAGCGCCAGCATGACCAGCCAGTGCGGCCACCCCGACAGCCACGCCGAGGTGCCCGGCTCCGGGGTGGAGACGCCCAGCCCCACCACGACCACCGCGGTCACCGTGAACAGCGCGCTCATGTGCCACAGGTAGACCGTCATCATGCGGGGCCCGGCCCAGGTCAGCACCCGCGCCGCCATCGGCAGCGCGGCGAGCCCGGTGATCCCCCGGCGCAGCGCCACGGCCAGCCCGATCTGGCCGACGCCCACCGCCAGCAGGGCGAGCGTGGGAGGCGCCATGTTGGACATCTCGGCGCCCGGCATGCCGATCATGCTGCCCGGGTACGGGCCGAACGCCACCAGCAGGGCGGCCAGGCCGTACCCCGCGGCCGCCATGACCCACGGCCTGCTCAGCCGGCCGTCGGCGTACAGGAAGCCGAGCTGGTGCACCGCGAGCCAGACCAGGACGATGTTGGGGAAGCCGGCGATCTCCAGGCCGCTGGAGAAGCGCAGCACGTCGACCGCGACGGCCCCGGCCATCAGCGCGGCGGGCACGCGCAGGCCGTACAGCGTGTTGAGCCTGAGCATCAGCGGCGTCGCGGCCACCGCCACGAGATAGATCGCCAGGAACCACAGCAGCTGCCCGGCCAGGCGCGAGGCCGTGACCACCGGCTGCTCGGGCAGGCCGAGGGCCAGCAGCAGGTGGGGCAGGGGGATCCAGACCGCCGCCAGCGGCAGCACCGGCAGCACCAGGCGGCGCAGCCGCGCGGCCAGCCACGCCGGGGCCGCCGTGCCGCGCCGCACCGCTCCGCGCCGGCTGATGGCGTTGGCGGCGCCCCCGGCGAAGAACACCAGCGGCATCACCTGGCTGATCCACGTGATCATCCAGGCGTTCCCGGACGCCAGCGCGTTCCCGGTGGTGATCTCCGTACCGGAGAAGGACAGCACCGGCATGCTCCAGTGCTGCAGCACCACCAGCGCCATGCCGAACAACCGCAGCACGTCGATGAAGGGGTCACGGCCGGGCGGCGCGGAGGGCGGGGCGGGTGTCCGCGGGAGCGGGACGCGGGGTGCGGGGCGGGTCAGAACGGCGGTCACCGGGAGTCTCGATTCGTCAGGGGGCGATGAGTCGAGACTCCCGCGCGGCCCCGAGGCGGCGCAGTGACGGAGACGGGTCTCTTCGAAGCGTGATCACCCCACCGGGGAGGGTAGGGCCAGCCCTACCCCGGCAAGCCTGCCGGCAGGATCGATCCGGCGCCCGGCAGCTCGTAGCGTTGCCCTCATGAGATCCCTCCTGCGCCGCATCGGCATCGACACCCGCTACCTGCTCCTCAGCTTCCCCCTGGCGGTGATCGCCTTCTGCCTGATGGTCGCCGGCTTCTCGGCCGGCGCCTCGACGGTGGTCGTCTGGATCGGGGTGCCGATCCTGGGCGCGACCTTGATGCTGGCCCGGGGCTTCGCCGATCTGGAGCGCCGGATGCTGCCCGAGGTGCTGGGCCGTGCGGTGGCCCGGCCGCGCTATCGGCCGGCCCCGCAGAGCGCCGGGTTCTTGCGCCGGGTGGTCAACCCGCTGACCAGCGGGCAGTCCTGGCTGGACATGCTGTACGGGATCGTGAACTTCCCGGTGGCCGTCGTGACGTTCTGCCTGACGGTGACCTGGTGGGCCGGGACGGTCTTCGGGCTGACCTATCCGGTCTACGGGTGGATCCTGGAGGCGATCCCGGACAACAACGGCCTGCCGGAGCTGCTCGGGCTGGGCGACAGCGCCCTGACGGGTGTGGTGTTCAACACCGCGATCGGCGTGCTGTTCGCGATCACGCTGCCGATGGTGGTCCGCGGTGCGGCGCTGGTGCAGTCGGGGCTCAGCCGGGCCATGCTGACCGGCGTGGCCGAGCTGCACGAGCGCATCGACGATCTGGCCGAGGGACGGGCCGCGGCGGTCTCGGCCGAGGCCAACGCGCTGCGCAAGCTGGAGCGCGACATCCACGACGGGCCGCAGCAGCGCCTGGTCTCCCTGGCCATGGACCTCTCGCGTGCCCAGCGCCAGCTCAAGCGCGACCCGCAGGCCGTCGAGCGGATGCTCTCGGAGGCCATCACCTCCACCAGGGAGACCCTGGACGAGCTGCGCGCCCTGTCGCGCGGCATCGCCCCGCCGATCCTGACCGACCGCGGCCTGACCCCGGCGCTGGCCGCGCTGGCCGGCCGCTGCACCGTCCCGGTCGAGCTGGACGTCCAGGTGGAGGGGCGCTTCGCCGCCGCGGTGGAGAACACCGTCTACTTCGTGGTCGCCGAGACCCTGACCAACATCGCCAAGCACAGCCACGCCACCGTCTGCACGGTCACCCTGAGCAAGACCGGTGGCGTCCTGATGCTCACGATCGGGGATGATGGGGTCGGCGGCGCACACGTCGCCAAGGGACACGGCCTGTCCGGCCTCGCCGACCGCCTGCGGGCGGTGGACGGCGAGCTGTCGGTGAACTCCCCGGTGGGCGGGCCGACGGTGATCGTGGCGGAGGTTCCGTGCGGATAGTCGTGGCCGACGACGCTGTGCTGATCAGGGAGGGCCTGATCAGGCTGCTGGAGGAGTTCGGTTGCGAGGTGGTGGCGGCGGTCGGCGACGGTGACGCTCTCGTGGCGGCCGTCGCCGAGCACCGCCCGGACGTGTCGGTGGTGGACGTGCGGATGCCGCCCGGCTTCACCGACGAGGGGCTGCGGGCCGCGGTCGAGGCGCGGCGGCGGGTGCCGGGGGCCCCGGTGCTGATCCTGTCCCAGTACGTGGAGGTGTCCTATGCGGACGACCTGCTCGCCGACGCCCGCGGGGCGGTGGGCTATCTGCTCAAGGACCGCGTCGTCGACGTCGACGACTTCATGGGGGGCCTGCGCGCGGTCGCGGCCGGCGGCACGGTCTTCGACCCGCAGGTGGTGGCCCAGCTGATGGTACGGCGCCGCCGCGACGACCCGCTGGCCTCCCTCACCCCCCGGGAGCGCGAGGTCCTCGGCCTGATGGCGGAGGGCAGGTCGAACCCGGCCATCGGCCGTCAGCTGGTGATCAGCGACGGCGCGGTGGAGAAGCACATCCGCAGCATCTTCGCCAAGCTCGGCCTGCACGCCGAGGACGGCGACCAGCACCGCCGGGTCCTGGCGGTGCTGGCCTACCTGCGCTCCTGAGAGGACGCCATGCAGGCCCACGACCTGTCGGCCGGTGGCGAGGTGCTGGCCCGCGTGCACGACACGGCCCGTACGGCGGCGCGGCTGCACGGCCTGGCCGGCGCCGAGGTCACGCTGATCAACGTCTCGGAGAACGCCACCTTCCGGGTGGAGGACCCGGCGACCGGGACCCGCGCGATCCTGCGGGTGCACCGGCTCGGCTACCACTCCGTCCCGGCGATCGCCTCCGAGCTGGCCTGGCTGGAGGCGCTGCGCGAGCAGGCCGGGGTCAGGACCCCCGGGGTGATCCCCGCCCCGGACGGCTCCCGGGTGCTGACCGTCCCCGGCGAGCGGCCCCGCGAGTGCGTCATGTTCGAGTTCCTGCCCGGGACGGAGCCGCCGCAGGAGCGCCTGGTCGAGGACTTCGAGCTGCTCGGCGAGGTCACCGCGCGGATGCACCGGCACGCGCGGACCTGGCGCCGACCGGCCGGGTTCACCCGTTTCCACTGGGACTACGACGCGGCCCTGGGGAGCGAGTCCCGCTGGGGGCGCTGGCAGGACGGCCTGGGCATGGACACCGAGGCGCCGGCCGTACTGGACCGGCTGGACAAGGAGCTGCGCGAGCGGCTGCACCGCTTCGGCCGCGGCCCCGGCCGCTACGGCCTGATCCACGCGGACCTGCGCCTGGCCAACCTGCTGACCACCGGGGACGGGCCGCCCAGCGTCATCGACTTCGACGACTGCGGCTTCGGCTGGTATCTCTACGATCTGGCCGCGGCGCTCAGCTTCATCGAGCACCACCCGCTGGTCCCGGAGATGATCGAGGCGTGGCTGCGGGGCTATCGGACCGTGCTCGCCCTCCCCGCCGAGGAGGAGGCCGAGATCTGGACGTTCGTCATGTTCCGCCGCCTGCTGCTGGTCGCCTGGATCGGCACCCACACCGGGGTGGACATCGCCGCCGAGCTCGGCGCGGGTTACACCGCCGGCACCTGCGAGCTGGCCGAACGCTATCTGACGGGCGCCCTCTGACAGAGCCGTCTGACGGATGTCACCCGCCGGAACCGGGCGAATAGATTAACGCGGCTCATCATGACAGGCGGTTCCCCCCTTGTTAGCTTGACACGATGCTGAGCCGAGGAAGGCTGTCGTGCCAGGCCTGCGGGGCCGTAGACGACACCCGGCCGGACGTCCCCGGGCGGGACTGCGCGCCGCGTGCGATCCCGCCGCGGACGTTCGCCGCGGCGCTGCCCCTGACCCGCGCCCTCACGCTGCGCGAACGTGCCATCTTCGAACTGCTCGGGCACGGCTACGACAACCGGTCCATCTCCCGCGCGCTGGAGATCAGCGAACGCACGGTCAAGCGCCATGTCACGGCGATCCTCGGCAAGCTGAACCTGCAGTCCCGCCTGCAGGCCGGGCTCGTCGCGCTGATCGTCTCCACCTGGCCGGCGGAGAGCGCGGCCTGGCCCGAAGGTCTTATGGACCCGCAGTTCGATTTCCAGTGACATTTAACCTTCAATCTTCTATTTCGGAGCGAAGCATGACTTTCGATGCGCTCGCCGAACTACGCCGTGCCGGCAACCCGGTGGACCTGCTCTCCGACGGGCAGCGCGCGGTTCTCGCCCGGCTCACCGAGCCCGAGGTACGGGTCCTGATATCCGTCAAGGAACGACTGGACGCGGCCTCCGACAGCGAGGTGGAGGGGCACGTGTCGGTCAAGGTCGTGTGAGGTGGGCCCGGCTCGCGCGCTCCCCGGCGAGGCGGGGCCCGCCGTGCCGAGGCTCGGGATCCTCGGTCCCCTGCGGGTGCTGGGAGAGGGCCTCCCGCTGGATCTCGGGCCGCGCAAGCAGCGGCTCGTACTGGCGGCCCTGCTCTGCAACGCCAACGCGCCGGTGCCGGTCGAGGCGCTCATCGACGCGCTGTGGGAGGACGGTCCGCCCCGGACGGCCAGGAAGAACCTGCAGGTCTACGTGTCCGCGCTGCGCGGCCTGCTCGGCGCCACGCCGGCCGGGCCCCGCATCGTCCACGACATGGGCGGCTACGTGCTGACGGCCGATGAGACGGAGCTGGACTGGCTGCGGTTCGAGAGGAAGGCACGCGAGGGCCGGCGGCTCCGCCGCGGCGATCCGGCCGGCGGGCCGTACGGCGCGGTCGAGACGTACGGCGCGGTCGAGACGTACGGCGCGGTCGAGACGTACGGCGCGGTCGAGGCGCACGGCGCGGTCGAGACGTACGTCGCGGGCGGCGAGCCGGACGGCGGCGCGGCGCGGGCCCTGCGCGAGGCGCTCGCCCTGTGGCGCGGGCCCGCACTGGAGGGCATGCGCGACGTCGGGCTCATCGACCGGGCCGCGCAGCGGCTGGACAACGGCTTTCTCGCCGTCTTCGAGGACTGGGCGGAGCTGGAGCTGGCCCGGGGCGCCTCGCCGGACGTGGCCGAGCGGATCGCCGCGGTGGCGCAGCGGCACCCCGTCCGCGAGCGGCTGCGCATGACCCAGATGATCGCGCTGAGCCAGCTCGGCCGGCGCACCGAGGCGCTGGCCGTCTTCGACGAGCTGCGCCGCTCGCTGGCCGACGAGTTCGGCCTGACCCCCGGCCCGGCACTGGCCGGGCTGCACCGGTCGCTGCTCGACGACCACGAGTCACGGGCGCGCCTGACGGCGCCGCGCCCGGCCGTGGCCCATCTGCTGCCCCGGGAGGCGCACGCCTTCTCCGGACGCGAGGACCAGCGGCGCACGCTGGTGGACGCGCTGGCCCACGCGGGCGAGCGGCTCATCGTGGTCGCGGGACCGGTCGGGGTCGGGAAGACGGCCCTGGCGGTCTCCGCCGCCCACCGGCTGCGCGAGCATTTCCCGCACGGGTGCCATTTCGTGCGGCTCCGCCGGGAGGACGGCACGCCCCGGCCACCGGCCCAGATCGTGTCCCAGCTCCTGTGGTCGGCGGGCATCCCGGGCGCGGTCGATCCGGCGGATCCGGCGGAGACGCACGCGGCCTGGCAGCGCTGGCTCGCCGGGCACCGGGCGCTGGTCGTGCTCGACGACGCGCGCCGCGAGCCGGAGATCCGGCCGCTGCTGCCGGACGCCGGGGACAGCGCCGTGATCGTCACCGCCCGGACGAGGCTGGCGGGGCTCGGCTGCTGCCACCGGGCGACCCTGCCGGCGTTCAGCAGCGCCGAGGCGCTCGGCCTGCTCCGGCGGATCGTCGGCCGGCACCGGGTCGACGGCGACGAGCTGTCCGCCCGGCGCATCGTGACCGCGGTGGGCCTGCTGCCGCTGGCCGTGCGGGTGGCCGGTGAGAGGCTGGCCCTGTTCGACCACGTGCCGCTGCGGGACTTCCTGCGGCGCCTCGAAGGCGCCCGGAGCCCGCTCGACGAGCTGGCGGTCGGCGATGTGTCCGTCCGGGCCCGGCTGGCCGAGGCGGTGGCCGACCTCCCGCCGCCGGACGGCTGCGCCCTGCGGCGCCTGGGCGCCCTCCCACAGGGCCGCTTCACCGTGCACGAGGCCGCCGAGGCGCTGGAGGCCGGGGAGGAGGCGGCCCTGCGCGCGCTGGAGTCCCTGCTGGAGGCCGGCGTCGTCGCGGTGCCGTACGCCGATCCGCAGGCCGGGACGGCCCTCTACGAGATGCCGGTCCTCATCCACGCCTACGCGCGGGAGCTCGCGGAAGGGGAGGGACCGTCACCTCATCCGGGGGAGACCGGGGTTTCGCAGGGGACCGGGGCCTCGCCGGCACCCGGGAGCGGGACCGGCCTCCCCGCGGCCACGGCCTGAACGATGTCGGCCGCCCGCCCGCCGCCGTCGGCCGCCGCGAGCCGGCGGCCGATCTCCGCGGCCCGGGCCCTCCTGCCGCGGTCCCGCCACACGGACACCAGGACCTCGACGGGATCGCGGTCCAGGTCGTCCGGCACGCCGGCGGCGACGCCCGCGCGCACGCACGCCCCGGCCAGCAGCGGCTGCTCGGAGCCGGCCGGTGACACGCCCAGCGGACGGCCGCGCAGCAGTGCGTTCAGCACGGGCGCCGAGGTCCCGCTGGTGAGCACCAGCCCGGCCCGCTCGATCAGCGGCCCCATCCACGGCTCGCGCACGACCACGAGATCGGCGCCCGGGGCGGGCTGCGGATCCCGCGAGCGACCCAGCTCCACGACGGCCTGGAAGGGCCCGCCGGTGAAGGCGGCGTTCAGCCGCGGCCACGGGCTCGTGCCGCCGAAGATCCGGCCGAGGTGGACGTAGACGACGGGCTTGCCCACCCGCGCCAGGCGGTCCAGGATCCGGGCGAGCCCGTCCGGATCGGGAGCGGGCTCCCACGAGCACGGCCCCACGTGGTGCGCCCGCTCGGGCAGCACCGCGCCGGGGAACTCCAGGACGGGGTCGCCCCGCAGCAGCAGCGCGGCCCCGAGCAGCGGGTGTCCGCCGTCGCGCGGCGCCAGCCCCAGCCGCTCCCGGGAGCGGCGATAGGCGGCGAGCATCTCCCGCGATCTCCACAGCCGCGCGGCCGGCAGCGCGGGCTCCGCGCCGCCGCCCGACCGGTACTCCCACAGGTGCGCCGCGAGCCCGGCCACCACCACGGGCAGGTCGAGCCGCTCGCCCGCCAGCAGCGCCCCGTGGCACAGCACCGACGTCAGCAGCAGGCCGGCGCCCACTTCGCGGGCCGCCCGCAGGATCGCGTGATGCTGGCCCGTCTCCTCCCGCATCCAGCGCGCGACGCTGAACGCGGCGGGCCGCGCGCCGTAGTCCCGCGCGGCCAGGAAGGGGAGACCGGCCCCGGTCACCGGGGCCCGGGCCGCACCGCCGCCCAGGACGTGCACGTCGGCTCCCCGGCGGCGCAGCTCACTGCCGATCGCGATCGCGGGGTACAGATAGCCGGGGTCGCTCAGCGGGCAGAGCAGGACCTTCATATCCTCAGCCCGAGGTGCGCGGCCAGGAACGCCAGACAGTCGGCCTGCAGGGCGACCGTCCGGGAGAGCGCCCGCTCGCCGTGGCCAACGTCCCGTTCGTGCCGGAGCAGCACGGGCCCGGGTCCCGGCGAGGCGTGCTGCAGCGCGGCGCACATCTTGCGCGCGTGCAGGGGGTCCACCCGGGTGTCGGTCTCCGCGACGGTGAAGAGCACGGGGGGATACGCCGTCCCGGCGCGCACGTGGTGATAGGGGGAGTAGGCCAGCAGCGTCCGCAGCCCGCCCGCCTCGTCCGCGCTGCCGTACTCGGGCCGCCAGCTCGGGCCGAGCCCGTGCAGCTCGTAGCGGGCCATGTCCAGCAGCGGGGACATGCACACCGCGGCCGCGTACTTCTCCGGGTGCTGTGTGATCGCGGCGCCCACCAGGAGCCCGCCGTTGGATCCGCCCATGATCCCGAGCCGGTCGCGGCCCGTCCACCCGGCCTCGACGAGATGGTCGGCGGCGGCGGCGAAGTCGTCGAAGACGTTCTGCTTGTGCGCGCCGCGGCCGGCGTGATGCCACTCCTCGCCCTCCTCCCCTCCGCCGCGCAGGCACGCCACCGCCCAGACACCGCCCGCCCGCACCCACGCCAGCGCCTCGGGCGAGTACGCGGGCACGACCGGGGCGCCGAACCCGCCGTAACCGGTGAGGACGGCCGGTCGCGGGCGGTCCGGGCGGCCCTCGGGGGACAGGACGAACATCCGGACCGTGGTTCCGTCGGCGGACCGGAACGCCACGTGGCGGGTGCGCGCGCCCGCGGTGACGACCGCGGAGGGGCGGCGGCGCCACGGCCGGGTCACCCCCGTCCGCCCGTCGTAGTGCAGGACCGTCCACGGCGTGAGGTGGTCGGAGTAGGAGAACCACGCCTCGTGGCCTCCCTCACGGCTCACCACGAGACCTCCGGCCGATCCGGCGCCCGGCAGGGGCACCGTGCCGACCTGTGTCCCGTCGGTCAGATCGTGGACGGTGATCTCGCTGACGGCGTGCCGTACCCACGAGGCGAGTCCCAGCGGGCGCGGCAGCCGCGCGCCGGTGAGCACGGCGAAGTCCGTGAGCACCGATCCCGGACGCTCGGCGATCAGCTCCCGCCACCCGCCGCCGGCGGTCGAGGGGGTCGCGGTCATGACGCGCCCGTACGGCGCGCCTCGCGTGGTCCTCAGCCAGATCGCAGACCCGGCGCCGGCACCCGGGGGGATGCACAGCCTGGTGTGCCCGCGCACCCCCTCCTGCACCGGGCGCAGCGCGGGCGCGTGCCAGGGGCCGGCGGTCAGGTCCGCCAGCCAGACCTCGGTGTCCCGGTCGGTGCCCTGGGTCGCGACGACGCTGAGCCAGCGCCCGTCGGCGGTGAGGCTCACCGTGTAGAACTGGGCCCCGTCCCGGCCCTCCCCGAAGATCATGATGTCCTCGTCGGGGTGGGATCCGACCCGGTGCAGGAAGACCCGGCGGTGATAGCGCTCCTCGCCCGGGTGCGGCCCGGGGGGCAGCCGCCGCACATAGTAGAAGTGCGTGCCGCCGGGCAGCCAGGCGACGGCCGAACGCCGGACCCGGTCGATCGGCCCGTCCAGCACGCGCCCGGTGGCGGTGTCCATGACCCACAGCCGGGACTCCTCCGTGCCGTTGGAGGAGAGCTGGTAGGCCAGCAGGTCCCCCTCGACGGAGGGACGCCAGGTGTCCAGCACCGTCAGCCCCGCCGGGTCCAGCTCCGCGGGGTCGACCAGCGGGCGGTCCCGCCCGTGCGAGGCGACCATGAGCCTCGGGTGCTCCCCGCCGGCGGGCCGCCGGGAGAAGAAGCTCCTCCCGCCGCGCGTCACGGGAGGGGAGTGGAGGTCCACGGCGTGCAGGGAGGCCAGCCTCCTGTGCCAGCGCTCGGCCCGCCACGCCGGGCGGCTGGCGGCGTAGAGCTCCTCCTGGGCGCTCAGCCAGGCGCCCGTGCGGGGGTCGGCGCCGTCCTCCAGCCACCGGTACGGGTCCCGGACGGCCAGGCCGTGCCGCTCCTCGACGAGAGCCAGGCGTTCGGCGTCCGGATACCGGGGCGTGCCGCCGCCCGCCGTGTCACTCCTCATGGTCATCTCTCATGGTCGTCTCTCATGCCGGGTCTCCGGTCCGGTCCGCGGGTCCCGTACGTCGTGCGCGAGCACGTCGGGCTCCGCGGTCTCCGCGGGCTCTAAGGTCTCCGCGGGCTCTGATGTCTCCGCGGGTTCCGCCGCCCGGCCCGCCTCGATCAGGGAGGGGATCGCGACGAGGGTGGCCGCCAGGCACAGTCCCGCGAACACCAGCCAGACGGTCGTGCCGCCGAACCACGCCACCATGACCCCGGCCAGCAGCGGGCCGGCGAAGGCCAGGCTGGTGCTGATGAGGCCCTGCGCCGCGATGACCCGCCCGTACATGCTTCGGGGGGACCGCTCCGCGACGAGCTGGAACAGCATCACCGAGGCCGAGGGCCCGAGCGCGGCCATGAAGGTGAGGCAGGCGCCCATGACCCAGGGGGACTGGGAGAGCGACAGGATCCCGAAGGAGCCCGCCCACAGCAGGCCGACGGCCGGATAGAGGCGTACCGGTCCCAGCTTCATGACCCGCGTGACGACCAGTGATCCGGCCACCACGCCGCATCCGGTACAGGCCATCACGATCCCGATCACGCCGCTCGGCACGCCCTGCCCGCTCATCACGAGCACCGCCGCCAGTCCCGACGCGGCCCCGACCAGGTTGAGCACCGCGCAGAACGCGGTGAGGCCGAGGACGCCGCGATGGGCCGCGAGCCAGCGCAGGCCGGCGGTGACCCGCCGATCCTCGCCGGCGGGCTCGTCCTCCCCCCGCCCACGCTCCCCCGGACGCGCCGACACCCCCAGGAGAAGCACGCCCGACACGGCGTAGGAGACCGTGTCGACGACGAAGGGCAGGAACGGATCCACCGCGTACAGCGCGCCTCCCAGCATCGGGCCGACGAGCGCGGCGATCCCGAATATCCGCTGGCTCTGGCTCATCGCGAGGGCGAACTGCGCCGGCGGCACGACCACGCGGACGAACACCATGGCCGCGCTGCCGAAGATCGCGGTCGCGACGCCCTCGACCAGGGCCACCGCCACCAGCTGGGGGAAGGTCAGGTGGCCGAGCGCCGCCGCCAGGGGGATGGAGCCGACGGCCGCGAGCCGTACCGCGTCCATGGCCAGCATCAGCCGTTTCTGGTCGAACCGATCGGCCAGATGCCCCGCGGGGAGCTTGGAGAGCGTGCCGACGACGACCGCGCAGGTCCCCAGCAGCCCCGCCTTGACGGCACTCTCGCCCATGCCGAGTACGAGGAGGGGGAAGGCCAGGCCCGACATGTGGCTGCCGAGCAGGGAGACCGCCCGGGAGACGCGGTAGTTGCGGTAGTCGCGGTCGCGCCACAGGCTGATCGAGCCGGCCGCACCGGTCATGGCCGCAACCGTCCGGTCTCGGCGAGATAGTCGAGGAACGCGGCGTCGGCGGCGTCGTTGAACGCCGCCACCGCCCGATCGTCATCGGAGTAGTGGTTCTTGTCGTCGCACGAGACCCAGATGTCCTCGGTCTGCTCGGAGGGCAGATAGCCGTCCACGACGCTCCCGACCTGCCAGCCGGGTTTGCCGGCCGTCTCCCAGCAGCTGGACAGGGTCCCGTCCGCGTTGACCACGGCGCCGTACAGGCCGTTCGCGTGCGAACACGTCCCGCAGGGCAGATGGGCGCGCGGACGGCTCACGGTGAAGCCGAGTTCGAGCGCGTGCCGCCGCCATCGGAAGAACCGCTCCGCGAGGTCGGCGGTGTGCCGCATCTCGTTGGCGTAACCGATCCCCACGTCGCCGACCCAGGCGAACTGCATGGCGCACCTGGACGGGTCGAGCCTGTCGGCCAGGGTGTCGAGCAGGGCGTCGATCCCCGCGTAGTTGAGATGGGAGACGTTGACGCGCAGCGCCCACCCCAGAGGCGTCGTCTCCGACACCCTCGTGATGTTGCGGATGATGCCCTCGAAGGTGCCGCCGCCCGAGCGGCGCACCCGGATGGCGTCATGCGTGGCCGCGTCCCCGTCGAAGGTGATCTGCACCGAACGGAGGCCGAGCCCGGCCAGCTGCCCGGCCAGCAGGGGGGTGAGCAGGGTGCCGTTGGAGATCATCGACGCCGACACGAGCCCGTAGTCGGCCGCGCGGGCGAGCAGTTCCCGGCAGCCGCGCGGATTGAGCAGCGGCTCGCCGCCGAAGAGCAGGACGTGGAGCGCCTGCAGCCCGGCCGCGGCCATCCGGCGCCGGGTGAACTCCAAAACGCCGGTGATGGTCTCGGAGGTCAGCCGGGCATGGGAGATCCGGGGCGGCCGGTTGCCGCCCGTCGGGTCCTGCTCGACGTTCTGGAAGCAGTAACCGCAGCCCAGGTTGCAGTCGGTGCTGGTGAGCACGGTCAGCGAGTAGATCTTCGGTGGGCTCGTACGGAACAGGCCCATCTCCGCCAACCGGCGCGTCGCCGACGGAGTCGGCGTCCCCGCGGGGGTGAGGTGCCCGGCACGAAGCCGGGCCACCCCGCCGGGGCCCAAGAACCACCAGTTGTCCTTTCCTCGGATGATCCGTTCGCGAGGAACATGGCTGATCCTGTGCCCACTCATTTCAATACGCCTCGATGCCTAGTCGTCTTTTTCCGGTCCGCTCACGAATCCGCGTAGTAGAGGGCGCACTGGCCGGAGAACCACAGACAGGGGTCCTCCTCCTCTTCGGCGTCGTGCGCGACCACGTCGATGCTCTCGTCGTTCTCCTGCGGCGTCTCTTCGTTTTGCCGCTTCTCGGGGTCAGACATTTTCTGTCCTTTCTTGTTGCGGTGGTACCACCGTAGGAGAGGACGGTATGGCGGCGGTTTCCCGCCGGTTCGACAGCGGTATGTCCGCTGCTCATCGCCTGTTGACCGGATTCTTCTGGCCCAAAGGGTGTATGGACGGCTGCGTTTCCGGCACCGACACTGTCGTCATGGATATGGCTGGACCAGGGCGATGAATTGCATTTCCTGCGGCACCCCGTTGAACGGCGGCAGCCGATTCTGCGCGATGTGCGGAACGCCGGTCGGATCCGGGGGCCCGTCGCGGGAGGCGCGGAAAACCGTCACCAGCCTGTTCATCGACATCGTCGGTTCCACCGAACTCGCGGAACGGCTCGATCCCGAACCGCTGCGCGAGCTGCTGGACCGCTATTTCGCGGCGTGCGTGTCCGCCGTCGGCGAGTACGGCGGAGAGGTGGAGAAGTTCATCGGCGACGCCGTCATGGCGGTCTTCGGCGCGTCCGTGACCCGGGAGGACGACGCCGTGCGCGCGGTACGGGCCGCCGCGGGCGCACTCGGCGCACTCGGCGCGCTCAACGCCGACGTCACCGCGAGCCACGGTGTGCGGCTGGAGGCCCGGTGCGGCCTGTGCACGGGCGAGGTCATGGTGATCACCGCGCCGGACGGCGGCTTCCGAGTCGTCGGGGACGCGGTCAACACCGCGAGCAGGCTCCAGGGCGCCGCCCGGCCGGGTGAGATCCTCATCGGCGAGCGGACCGCGGCCGTCGTGCGGGGGCACGTGGGCGTCGAGCCCGTGCCGCGGATGCGGCTCAAGGGCAAGGCCGCCGCCGTACCCGCGTGGCGCGTCACCGACCCCGCGGCGGGCGAACGCGACGGGCCGGGGACGCCGGGCGCGCCGCTGGTCGGACGCGACGACGAGCTCCACGAGCTCGGGCACGGCCTGCGGCGGGTGAGGGATCGCGGGCAGGTGTGCCTGGTCACCGTCCTGGGTGCGCCCGGGATCGGCAAGACCCGCCTGGTCGGGGAGTTCCTCGCCACGCTCGCCGACGGCGCGGCCGTCGTCCTGCGGGGGAGATGCTCCGCCTACGGCCGGGGCGTCACCTACGCGCCCCTGGCGGGCATGCTCCACGAGAACTGGGCCGGACTCGCCGGACCGGTCTCCTCCGGCTCCGAGGCCGGCGCGCGGGCGGTCCGCACCCTCGAGGCCGTCATGGCCGCCGGTGAACCGGCGGGTGTCGAGGAGATCTCCTGGGCCGTCAGATACCTCCTTGAGGAGCTCGGCGGGGAACGGCCGGTGATCATGGTCTGGGACGACCTCCACCGGGCCGAGGAAACCCTCCTGGACCTGATCGACGACATCGCGACCTGGCTGCTCGACGTGCCCGTGCTGCTGCTGTGCGTCGCCCGCACCGAACTGCTGGAGATCCGCCCGGCCTGGGGCGGGGGCAAGCCGTGCGCCTCGACGCTCGAACTGGGACCCCTGACCCGCGAGGAGAGCGCCAGGCTGGTCGGCGAGCTGGCCGCGCACGCCGAGGTGCAGTCTCACGAGCACCGGGACGCCCGCGAACGGATCGCGGTCGAATGCGAGGGCAATCCGCTCTTCGCCGAGCTGATGCTGGACCTGTTCGCCGACACCGCGCCCGGCCCCGTCGGCACCGCGCCCGTCTCCATCGGCACCGCCCCCGGCGCGCGGATCCCGCCCACCGTCCACGCGCTGCTCAGCGCCCGCCTGGACCAGCTCCCGGACGACGAGCGGCGGCTGGTGGAGATGGCCGCGGTGGCCGGTCGCGACTTCTCCCACGACACGCTGCGGGCCATGGCCGGCGACGAAGGCGCCGACGTCGCGGCGCCGGAGGTGGTGAACAGGCTCCTCCGGCGGCGGATCGTCCAGCGCGTCGACCGGGAGAACCTCCGGTTCCGGCAGTCGCTGCTCCGCGACACCGCCTACGCGCAGACCCCCAAGGCCCACCGCCGGCGCAGGCACCTGTTCCTCGCCCGCGGGCTGGGGCGGGACGGGGAGGGCCGCCTGGCCTTCGCCTGCCACGTGGAGGCCGCCTGCCACCTGCAGCGCGACCTCCTGCCCGGCGACACGCGGCTGCCCGACCTGGCCCCGCACGCCGCCGGCGTGCTGATCGAGGAGGGCGAGCGGGCGCTGCGGCGCAAGGACCTCCCGGCCGCCGCGGCCCTGCTGGAACGCGGGCGCGCACTCCTGGGCGCCGGAGACCCCCGCCGCCTGGCCGTCGCGCTGCACATCTGCGACGCCTGGCTGGGGATGCAGGACGCGGAGCGGTGCCTCGCCGTCCTGGCGGCGGAGGAGTCCGCGGGCGGGGACGGCCGCCGCACGCGGATCACGTGCGCCATCCAGCGCTGCGTGGTCGCGCTCCGGCTCGGGCTGGCCCCGCCGGAGGCGGTGCGGGCCGACGCCGACCGGCTCGCCGCCGAGCTGCGCGAGGAGGCGGACGACGACCTGATCTGGTGCAGGTACCACCAGCTCCGGGCCTACCTGCACCTCACGGGGGAGAGCGCGGGCGCCGACGCGTCCCTGCGCCACGCGCTCGCCAGGGCCCGCGCCATGCGGGACCGCTACGAGGAGGACCGGCTGCTCTGCGCGATCTGCGAGGTCGCCAAGTGGACGCCGGGCCGTCTCGGCGAGGGACTGGAGCTGTGCGCCGCGCTGTCGGCGCGGTTCGCCGCCAACCGGGCGCTCCTGGTGCCGGTGCTCGTGACCCGGGCGTACCTGACGGCGCTGGCGGGCCGGATCGGCGACGCCCGCCGTACCCTGGGCGCCGCCCGCGAGCACGCGGGCGACCTCCACCTCGACCTGGCGGACGCCGCGGTGCTGGAGATGTCCGGCGTCGTGGAGTCGCTGGCCGGCGCCCACGACCGGGCCGAGGAGCTCTTCCGGCGGGCGGCGGCGGCCCTGCGGGCGGCGCCGCGTGCCCCGGACGCCGACACGGCGGAGGCCGCCGCCGCCCGGGAGCTCTTCCACCGGGGCAGGACCGGCGAGGCCGCCGCGGCCCTGGACCGGCTGGTACGGCGCGCCGCCGGTCCGGGCCTGCGCACGCGCATCGCCGTCGCCTCGCTCCGGGGCCGGATCGCCTCGGCGTACGGGCGCCACGACGAGGCCGTCGCGATGGTCGCCGAGGCCCGCGAGCTGAGCGGGCCGGTCGACGACCCGTGTCTGGCCGGGGACGTGCTCTTCGACGCCGCCGTCGTGCTGCGGGCGGCCGGCCGGTCCGGCGAGTCGGCGGACGCCGCGCGCCGCGCGGCCGGGCGTTACGCGGCGAAGGGCGCCACCCTGCTGGTCTCCCGGGTCGAGAGGTGGGTCGATGGCGGTGCCTGAACCGATGGGGGCGAGAGGTGAACCGGTGGGGGCGACGGACGGATCGATGAGGGCGAGAGGTGGACCGGCGGTGGCGGCCGACGTGCCTCCCTGGCGACGCCCGCCGCGCAACCACTTTCCCGGCGTGCCCGCCTGGGGCGCGCCCACCGCCGAGCGGGCGCACGAACGCTTCGACGTGACCCCGCTGACCCGGGTGACCCCCGAGTGGGCCTGGGGCGGCGCCGACGGTTCCGGTCTGCGCGTGTGCGTGCTCGACAGCGGTGTCGACGGCGCCCATCCCCGGGTGGGCGGGCTCGAGGGCGCGTTCGAGGTCGTACGGGGAGCGCGGGGGGAGCTCTCGGTGACCGAGGCGGAGCCGTACGACCTCGCCGGTCACGGTACGGCGTGCGCCGGCGTGATCAGGTCGATCGCCCCCGGCGTCTCCCTCACCTCGCTCCGGGTCCTCACCGAGGGCAGGAGCGGCACCGGGGAGATCCTGCTCGCCGGGCTGGAGTGGGCCATCGAGCAGGGCTACGACGTCATCAACATGAGTCTGTCGACGACGAAGGCACAGTTCCGCCCCGCCCTGCACGAGCTGGCCGACCGCGCCTACTTCCGCCGCTGCGTGCTGGTCGCGTCCGCGCACAACATGCCGGTGCGGAGTTTCCCCTGGCTGTTCTCCTCGGTCATCTCCGTCGCCAGCCATGACGAGGCCGACCCGATGACCTTCTACTACAACCCGTCGCCGCCGGTGGAGTTCTACGCCCGCGGCCTCCGGGTCCGGGTGGCCTGGCCGGGCGGCGGGGAGATCCTGAGCACCGGCAACAGCTTCGCCACCCCGCACATCACCGGCATCTGCTCTCTCATCCTGAGCAAGCACCGGTCGCTGACCCCCTTCCAGCTCAAGTCCGTGCTTTACCTGGCCTCCAAGAACGTGGCCGGGAGAGAGGGAGACACCAGTGTCTGACACATCGGAGGCGAACGGGCCGGTGGAGCCGGACCTCACGCAGCGCCGGCTGCTGCAGTCCATCGTGGAGGTGGCCTGCCGCGTCTTCGGCGCCGCGGCGGCCTCGGTCTTCCTCCTGGACCACCGGACGGGCGAGCTGGTCTTCGAGGCGGTCGCGGGCGAGGGCGAGGAGGTGCTCGTCGGCACGCGTTTCCCCGGCGGCACCGGCATCGCCGGGTGGGTGGCCACGTGCGGCCAGCCGCTCCTGGTCGACGACGTGCGCGAGAGCGAGCGGTTCGCCCGCGGCGCCGCCGAGTCGACCGGCTACGTGCCGCGCAGCATCATGGCCGCGCCGCTGATCAAGGACGGGGAGTGCATCGGGGTCGTCGAGGTGCTGGACCGCGGCCTGCGCCCGCGCGGCGACCTGGGTGACGTCGACCTGCTCGCATTGCTGGCCACCGAGGTCGCCCTCGCGCTGGAACTGCTCGTGCGGCTGCGGTGGGGCGGCGACGCCCGGCCGGGGCCGGCGGCGGCCGACGGCGAGGACCTGGCCCTGCTGCACCGGGTGGCGGAACGGCTGGGCGGGGCCGGCCCG
Organism: Paraplanobispora takensis; assembly: GCF_016863195.1. Taxonomy (GTDB): domain Bacteria; phylum Actinomycetota; class Actinomycetes; order Streptosporangiales; family Streptosporangiaceae; genus Planobispora; species Planobispora takensis. Next base: position 122,157 of record NZ_BOOK01000008.1, read on the forward strand.
GCCGCGGCGACCGTGCGCAAGCTGCTGGCCACCGCCGACGAACTCCTGGCGGCCGAGGAGATCTCCCTTGCCTCCCCCTAACGCCGCGGCGTTCCTCGGCCAGCTGTCGGCGCCCCGCCACGTGCTCGACCTGCGGCCGCCGGCGGGGCCCGCCGGGCCCCGGGCGCAACCTCCCCCCGGACCCCGGACCCGGCCTCCCGGCGACCGCGCGCCCTCGCCCGCCGTCCTGCTCGTCAGCCGCTGCGGGGACGGCGAGTTCCGCGCCGTGGCCGAGTTGCTCGGCAGGGTGGGGGTGCAGGTCGTACGGCTCGACGCCGACGGGGTCGACGGCGCCGACCTCCTGGTGGACCCGCTGCGGGGGATCGTGCGCGTGAACGGCCGCCGGGTGCGGCCCACCGTGGTGTGGCCGCGGCACTTCTCGGCCGGTGCCATCGAGGGCACCGGGGAACCCGCGCGCGACCTCTTCCTGCGTGAGTCCTGGGAGTCGGTGGCCGACCAGCTCTGCGAGGTCGCGGCAGTCGGCCTGCGGCCTCCCCGCCTGCGGACGCTGGCGCAGCTGCGCCTGGCCGCGTCGTTCGGCGTCGCGGTGCCGGCGACGCTGATCACCACCGACCCCGGACGGGCGGGGGAGGAGCTCCGCGGCACCCGGCTGGTGATCAAGGCGGCGCACCGGCACTTCGTGGAAGCGGCGCCCGGGACGCTGACCGGCGTGTTCCCGGCGATCGTGGCCCGCGGCGGCCCGGCCCCCGCGGCCCGGCCCGGTCCGCCGGTCGTCGTGCAGGAGTACGTCGAGCACGACGCCGAGCTGCGCGTCCACTACGTGGCGGGGGAGCTGTACGGCTTCCGGGTCGTCAAGACCGCGCCGGAGGACCTGTGGGTGCGCGAGGACCGGGTCTCCGTCCACGTCACCGACCCGCCGCCCGGCGTCGTCCGCGCCGTCCGGGCGCTGGCGGGGGCGCTGGCGCTGCGCTGCTGCGCCTTCGACTTCCTGATGCGGGACGGCGAACCGGTCTTCCTCGAGATGGACCCCGACGGGGACTGGCGCTGGATCGAGACGAAGGCCGGCACGACCGCCGTCACCATGGCCGTGGCCCGCATGCTGTGCGGCCTGCACCGCGCGCACCTGCCCGCCGCGGCCCCCTCCCCGTCCGGAGGCTTCGACCTGCTGGCCTTCCTGAGCGGCCGGAAGTGACCGGCCGGAAGTGACCGGCCTGAAGTGATCAGCCGGAAGTGACCGGCCTGAAGTGATCGGCCTCTCCTCCATCCGCCGGGCCTCGTGCGGCGAATTCCGCGTGGTGTGTTCCGGGCGGGGTGTTCCGGGTGGTGTGTTCCGGGCGGTGGGTGAGGAGACTTCGGATGTGGCCCTTCGAGGGACGCCGGGCGGAGTTGTCGCAGATCCGCTCCGCTTTCGCCGGGTCCGAGACGGACGTCGTGCTGCTCAGCGGGCCGGCCGGGATCGGCAAGACCCGCCTGGCCCGGGAGGCCGTGGGCGGCCTGGACCGGGCGCACCCCCTGTGGATCACGGCCACCCGGGCCGCCGCCGCCATCCCGTTCGGCGCGGTCGCCCCGCTCCTGCCGGACGGGACCGGGTCCGACGGCTCCGTGGAGGTGATCCGGGCGACCGCGCGGAGCATGGGCCGCCGGGGCGGCGGGAGCCGTACGGTGATCGTCGTCGACGACGCGCACCTGCTCGACGACGCCTCCGCCACGCTGGTCGCGCACCTCGCCGCGCACCGGCTCGCCTTCCTCGTCCTGACGGCGCCGGCGGACGCGCAGGTCTCCGACGCGCCCGCCCGGCTGGTGACCGACGGCCGAGGCGTCCGGATCGAGGTGCCCCCGCTGCCGCAGGAGATCATCGACAGGCTGATCGACCGGGCGCGCGCCGACGGCCTGGACGCCCCCGCCCGGCGGCGGCTGCACCGGCTGGCGCACGGCAACCCGCTGGCCCTGCGCGAGCTGCTGTACGGCGGGCAGCTGGGCGGCCTCACCGAACTGATCACCTCGAGACTGACCCGGCTCGACCCGGAGAGCCTGCGGGTGGCCGAGCTGGTGGCCTGCGGCGAGCCGCTGGCGCTGGCACTGCTGGAGCGCGTGGTGGGGCTCGCCGCGGTGACCCGGGCCGAGGACGGCGGTGTCATCGTGGTGGAACGCTCGGGCGACCGCCGTCAGGCGCGTTTCGGCCATCCGCTCTACGGCGAGGTGCTGAGGTCCCGGCTGACGGTCACCCGGGCCACGCGCGCCTATCGGGCGCTGGCGCGGGCGCTGCTGTCCACTCCGCTGCGACGGCGCCACGACACGCTGCAGGCCGCCGTCTGGCAGGTCGAGGGCGGCGCCGTCAGCCGGCCCGACCTCCTGCCCGCGGGAGTACGGCTGGCGATCGCGCACGCCGATCTCCAGCTCGCCGAGCGCCTGGCCCGCGCCGGGTGCGCGGCGCGGCCCGGACGGCAGGCCGACCGGCTGCTGGCCGAGATCCTCGCCCTGCAGGGACGCACCGAGGACGCCGCCGAGGTCCTGCCCGCCTCACCGGCGGCCGAGGCCGGCGACGAGATGGCCTGGGCCGTCACCCGGGCCAAGACCGTCTACTGGGGCACCGGCGACATCGAGGCGGCGCTGGCCGTACTGGACGACTGGGAAGACCACCCCACGGCGCGGGCGTCGAGGTCCTGGCTGCTGTGCTTCGACGGCCGCTGCGCCGAGGCCGCCCGCCTCGCCCGCGATGTCCTGAACGACCCCGCGGCCGAGCCGAGGGCCGTCATGTGGGCCGCCGCGACGGCCTCGAGCGCCGCCGGATTCCTCGGGCGCGCCGAGGAGACCGGTCCCGCGCGCGACCGCGGTCTCACGGTCGCCGCCGCGAACACCGACACGATGCCGTGGGGCCCGTTCGAGGTGAACGTCGGCGCGTTCCTGGGCCTGCTGGCCGGCGGGCGCCCGGCGGAGGCGCAGGATCTCGCCGCGGCCGAGTACCGGTCGGCGGCCGACGCCGGAGCCGCCATGATGCTCGCCTGCTGGGCGCTGCTCGGCGGGTTCGCGGCCACGGCCCGCGGCCACCTCCACGACGCGCACCGGCTGCTCGCCGAGGCGCACGCCGGGTTCGCGGTCAACGACACCGTACGGCTGGCCCGCTGCTGCCAGGCCGCCCGCGCCGCCGTCGGTGCCATGCGCGGCGACGCGGAGGCGGGCCTGCTCGTCGCCGACGCCGACGCCCGCGCGCATCCCTCCAACAGGATCTTCACGCCGTGGATCGAGACGTGGCGGGCCTGGACGGCCTACGCCCGCGGCGACGTGGCCGGAGCGATCGCCGCGGCGCGGCGCGGCGCCGGGCTGGCCCGCCGGGCCGGATACCCGGCCGTCGAGGCGCTGGCCCTCTACGACGTCGCGCGCCTGGGCGGCCGGCCGGATCCGGTCCGGCTGGACGGCATCGACCACGACCTGGCCGGGATCGCCGGGCGCGCCGTCCGGGCGATGGGCGCATCCGACGGGGCCGCGGACCTGGAGGCGGCGGCCGGGCGGTTCCGGGCGCTCGGCTACGACCTGCACGCCGCCGAGGCCTACACCGTCGCGGGACACCGCCACCGGGGCAACGCGCGCGTGGCGCGGGCCGAGATCGCCGAGGCGCACGCGCAGGAACTGCGCGCCGCCTTTCCCGGCGCCCGTACCCCGCTGCTGCAGGCGACCCGCCTGGTCACCGTGCTCAGCCCCCGCGAACGCGAGGTGCTCCTGCTGGCCGCCCACCACACCAGCGCCGAGATCGCCTCCCGGCTGGGCCTGGCCGTGGCCACCGTCAACAACAACCTCGCCCGCGCCTACACCAAGCTGGGGATCTCCGGCCGCTCCCAGCTCCGGTCCCTGCTCCGCACGCCCGCAAGCGAAGCGTTCCCCGCGGGTGAGACGGCGTGAGCCGGACAAGGCGCGGACGGGCGTGACCGCCCGGCGGGGCGCCGGATCGGCCGGGCCCGTCACGCCCCGCCGCCATGCCTCGCCATCAGGCTTGCCACCGCGCCTTGCCGTCACGCCCTGCCGTCACGGCCTGTCCTCGTGCCACCCCTCGCCGTTGAAGACGGCCAGTTCCCGCCGGATGTCCTCGTCGTCGGGGGCCAGTTCCAGCGCCCTGGCCAGGTCGGCCGCGGCCTCCCGGCCCCGGCCCGCCGCGCGCAGCGCCATCGCCCGGTTGAACAGCAGCGCCGCGTCCGCGCCCGACTCCAGGGCGCGGGTGAAGTCGCCGACCGCGCCCTCGGGGTCGCCGCTCTCGAAGGACAGCACGCCCCGGCCGGCCCAGGCCGCGCTCAGCGAGGGGGAACGCTCCAGCGCCCGGTCGAAGGCCTCCCGCGCCCCGGCGTGGTCGCCCTCGGCCGTCTTGACCTGGCCCAGCGCGCACAGCAGGTAGGGATGGCCGGGCTCCAGCGCGAGCCCGGCCTCGGTGTCCGCGCGGGCCCTGCCGAGCTCGCCGAGCGAGACCAGCAGTCCCGCGCGGTTGGCCAGCGCGTCGACGAACTCGGGGTCCAGCTCCAGGGCGTGGTCCAGGTCGGCGAGCGCACCGGTATGGTCGCCGGAGGAGAAGCGGATCTCGGCCCGGTTGTAGTACGGCTCGGGGAAGGGCGGGCCCACCCGCATCGCCGTCTCGTAGTCGGCCGCGGCCTCCCGCGCCCGGCCGAGCCGGTACAGCAGGTTGCCCCGGTCGATGTAGTAGTCGGGATATCCGGGGTCGGCGGCGATCACCTTGTCCAGGTCCTCCAGCGCCTCCTCCGGACGGCCCAGCATGATGGCCAGCTGCGCCCGGTTGGCCAGCAGCACCAGCCGGTGGATCGGGTGCTCGTCCGGCCGCAGCCCCTGCTCGGCCAGGTCCAGCGCCTGCTGGACGAGCTCCATGGCCTTTGCGGGACGGCCGCGCCGTACCTCGATCAGTGCCCGGCCGTTGAGGTCGAAGCCCAGCTTGAACGCCCGCTCACCCGGGTCGGGCAGCAGGGTGGAGATGGCGATCGCCTCGTTCACCCACGCCAGGGCCGTGCCCAGGTCGCGCCGGGTCGCGTCGTGATGGCGGACCTTCAACATGCCGGTGGAGTAGGCGGCGGCCGCGTGGGTGACGGGGGAAACGCTTTCCTGGCGGGCCCGGTCGAACAGCGCCTCCGCCTCGTCCTCCCGCTTCAGCGAGCCCAGGGCGGTCGCGGTGCTGTGCAGGAACCGCCACCACACCTCCGGCTCGGCCTCCGGGTCGACCAGCGGCAGCGCTCGCAGGCCCAGCTCCGCGACCGCGTGGTGGCACCCGGCGTCCAGGCACCACTCGACGGCGAACCTCAGGGACTCCACCGCCTTGCGTGGATCGGTGCCGTGCTCGCGGTGGTACGGCACCGCGCCGAGCCGGGGACCGATCGCGCCCTGCCGCTCCAGCTCGTCGGCGCGCTCGTCGTGCTCCTCGGGGGTGAGCCGGTCCGGGGGCGCGCCGCCCTCGCGGGTCACCACGGTGAGCAGCCCGGGATCGACCCGGCGGCGCAGCACCTCCAGCAGTTCGCGGTCGGTGGGGTCGGCCTCGGCGGTGTTCTCGACGACGAGCGCGCGCGGGCCGGTCCCGGTCAGGTGCTCGTGCAGGAACTCGGCCAGGCCGTTGGCGATGCGCAGCGTCCTGCGGGGCGCGTGCACCAGGATGCGCTCCGCTTTGGGAAGGTGGGCGGCCCTGGACTGACGCCGGGCGGGCACCACGTCGTGCAGGTCGGGGGCCACGGTACGCAGCTCGATGTCATAGCGGGCGACCAGTTCCGGCGGGGCCGAGGGCACCACGGCCGAGACGATCGCGCTCGCGGCGGTGTAGGGCCCGCACAGACGCCGGTCGGCGTCCACGGGGGGCAGGAGCAGAGGAGGAAGGAGGGGGTCCTCCGATGATTCCTCCGAGGGAATGGGTCCCCGGCTCACCGGATCTCCTCAGGTCTCGTCGCGGACCGGCGCCCTGCGCGGGCGCCGGTGCCACGTTCCGGTTCTCAGCCGACGTGCTTGGGGCTGGCGGCGCCAGTGAGGGCGACGGTACCGGGCTTGTGAACGATGACCTGCTTCATTGGTGCCTCTCTCCACGGTAAGAACAGTCGAAAGTATTCGCAGAACCTGCATGCGTTTACAAGATCTGCATCAGATAGTGGCCAGATGCGGACAAACTATAGACAAACAAAAGCGGATCATCATCTGTGAGCCGACCTTTCAGGAAGAAGGCTGTTGCTGGGTGATGCAGTGGATGCCGCCGCCGAGAGCGAAGATGGCACGGGCGTCCACTGATTCGATGCTACGTTCGGGAAACAGTTTGGAGAACGTCTCCGCCGCTTCGGCGTCCCGCGGATCGTCGAACGAACAGAGCAGGGCCAGGCCGTTGGCCAGATAGTGGTTGATGTAGGAATAGTCGACCAGCTCCCCGCCGGCCTCCCGGGTCTCCGGCGCGAGCAGCTCGACGACCTCCAGCGGGCGCCCCTTGGCGTCGGTCGAGGAGCGCAGGATCGCCAGGTTCTCCCGGGTGACCTCGTGGTCGGGGTGGGACGGGTCGGGCTGGACGTGGCACAGCACCAGGCCGGGCCGGGCGAAGGAGGCCAGCAGGTCCACGTGGCCGCTGGTGCCGTACCGGCCGTAGTCGGCGGTCAGGCCCCGCGGCAGCCAGATCACCTTGCGGACCCCGAGCCGGGCGCGCAGCTCCTCCTCCACCTGCTCCTTCGTCCAGCCGGGGTTGCGCTTCTCGCCCAGTTGCACGGTCTCGGTGACGATCACCGTTCCCTCGCCGTCGACGTGGATGCCGCCGCCCTCGTTGACCAGCCGCGAGCGGAACCGGCGCGCCCCCACCCGCTCCAGGACCGCCGCCGCCACCAGGTCGTCCTTGGCGTGGTCGTTCCAGCCCCAGCCGTTGAAGGTCCAGTCGACACCGGCCAGGCCGCCCCGGCCGTCCAGCAGGAAGGTCGGCCCGTTGTCGCGCATCCAGCAGTCGTCGAGCGGCTGCTCCACCACCTCGACGGCGGGGGCCAGCCAGCGGGCGGCGGACTCGCGCCCGCTGGGGTCGACGACCATGGTGACCGGCTCGTAGCGCACGATCGTGTTGGCCACCCGGGACCAGGCCCGGTAGGACGCCTCGGGGTCGGCCAGGGCGTATCCGGCCACCGGCCAGGACATCCAGGTGCGGGTGTGCGGGTGCCATTCCGGCGGCATGAAGAACATCTCTGACTCCGAGGTCGGGGGAGGGGGAGGGGTGAGGGGAGGGGCGTGCGGTCACAGGAAGTAGAGACGGCTCAGCGAGACCGACTCGGCGGGTTCGGAGCGGATCTCCTCGCCGTCGAGGGTCACCCGGCCGAGGGCGTCCACCTGGACCGAGCCCAGCCGGGAGTTGCGCACCATGTCCCGGGGGCCGATCCCGCGGGTGCCGCGCACGCCGACACGCCTCCTGCGGGTCGTCATGTGGTCGTCGCCCGAGGCGGCGGCGGCCTGGCTGACGAAGGCCACCGACAGGTCCGCGGCGGTCGCGCCGTGCGCGCCGAACTGCGGGCCCAGCACCAGCGGCTCGCAGCTGTCGGTGGAGGCGTTCGGGTCACCGGTCACGCCGTACGCGGGGAAGCCCGCCTTGAGCACGAGCTGCGGCTTGGCGCCGAAGTGGTCGGGGCGCCACAGCACGACGTCGGCGAGCTTGCCCGGCTCCAGCGAGCCGATCTCGTGGGCCAGGCCGTGCGCGATCGCCGGGTTGATCGTCAGCTTGGCCAGGTACCGCAGCACCCGCTCGTTGTCGTGGCGCCCCGCGCCGCCCATCTCGCCCTTCATCTTCCCGGCCATCGCGAACGTACGGCGGACCGTCTCGCCCGCCCGGCCCATGCCCTGGGCGTCGGAGGAGGTGATGCCGATGACCCCGAGGTCGTGCAGCACGTCCTCGGCGCCCATCGTGCCCGCCCGGATCCGGTCCTTGGCCAGAGCCGCGTCCCCGGGCAGCTCGGGCTTGAGCCCGTGCACCGCCACGATCATCCCGTGGTGCTCGCCCAGGGCGTCCCGGCCGAAGGGCAGGGTCGGGTTGGTGGAGGAGCCGATGACGTTGGCCACCCCGGCCAGCTTCAGCACGTTGGGCACGTGGCCGCCGCCGCAGCCCTCGATGTGGAAGGCGTGGATCGTCCGGCCCTCCAGCACGGCGAGGGTGTCCTCCACCGACAGGCACTCGTTGAGACCGTCGGTGTGCAGCGCCACCTGCACGTCGTGCTCCTCGGCCACCCGCAGCGCGGTGTCCAGCGCCCGGGTGTGGGCCCCCATGTCCTCGTGCACCTTGAAGCCGCTCGCGCCGCCCTCCACCAGGGCCTCGACGAGCGGGGCCGGATGCGAGGACGAGCCGCGCGCCAGGAAGCCGATGTTCACCGGCCAGGCGTCGAAGGCGTTGAACGCGTGCCGCAGCGCCCACGGCGAGTTCACCCCGACGCCCCAGACCGGCCCGAACTCCTGGCCGATGATCGTGGTGACGCCGGAGGCGAGCGAGGCCTCCATGATGCGCGGGCTGAGCAGGTGCACATGGGTGTCGATCGCCCCGGCCGTGGCGATCAGCCCCTCGCCGGAGACGATCGTGGTGCCGGTGCCGACCACCACGTCCACGCCGTCCAGGGTGTCGGGGTTGCCGGCCCGGCCGACGGCGTGGATGCGCCCCTCCCGGACGCCGATCGAGGCGGTCCGCACGCCCAGGACCGGGTCGAGGATCAGCACGTTGCTGATGACCAGGTCGCAGGTCTCCCGGATCGAGGCGGCCTTCAGGTGCAGGCCGTCGCGGGCGGTCTTGCCGAACCCGGCCAGGAACTCCTCACCGGGCTTCTGCGAGTCGTGCTCGACCTCGACCACGAGACCGGAGTCGCCGAGCCTGACCAGGTCGCCCTTGCGCGGGCCGTACACGCTCATGCCGTCTCCCCGGATCCGGCGGGCCCGCCGCCCGCGATCGTCCAGCCGCTCATGGACCGCCTCGCGGCCGTGTTCATCCGCCCGCTCACGCGTCGCTCCCCAGATATCCGCAGGCCCGCGCCTTCTCCATGGCCCGCTCGAACGCCCCCGGGGCGTCCAGCGGCCCGTCGACCAGCCCGGCGAACCCGATCGCGACCCGGGCGCCGCCGATCGGGACCAGCCGCACGGTACGGCTCTCGCCGGGGTCGAACCTGATCGTCGACCCCGCCGGGATCGCCAGCCTGCGCCCGTAGGCGGCGGCCCGGTCGAAGCGGAGCCGGGGGTTGACCTCGAAGAAGTGGAAGTGCGAGGTGACACTGATCGGCACGGTCGCGGTGTTGAACACCTCGACCGCGTTCCCGGCACCCGGCCCTTCGCCCGCGCCCCCGTCGAGCGGGACGGCACCGTGGTCCGCCGGCCCGGCACCACCCGGGAAGGCGAGGTCCACCGGCCCCGTGCCGTCAGGGAAGACGGGGTCCGCCGCGCCGTCGCCGTCCGCGTGGAGGGCGGTGCCGGCGCGGGTCGTGGCGCCCTCGTGGGCGGCGGTGCGGGGAGCGGGCTCGATCACGGCGCCGGGCGCCTCGGTGCCCAGGGAGCCGCCGCCGATCGGGCCGGTCACCACGGCCAGCCGGGTGCCGTCGTCGAAGACCGCCTCGACCATCACCTCGGTCACGATGTCGGCCACGCCGGGCAGCACGTCGTCCGGGCCGAGCACGGTCCGCCCGGCCGCGATCGCCTCGGCCAGCCGGGCGCCGTCCCGGGCGGCCTCGCAGACCGCGTCCGCGACCAGCGCGGTGGCCTCCGGCACGTTCAGCCGCAGTCCCCTCGCTCTCCTGGCCCGCGCCAGCTCGGCCGCGGTGAACAGCAGCAACCGGTCGCGTTCCGTCGGTGTCAGCCGCACGGCCACCCCTCGTTAGAACAGTCTTCAAAGTTAGAGCAGCATTCTAAACCGGTACGGTGTCACCTATGACTGCCGAGCTGGATCCCGCCGCCCCCCGGACCGCCGGGACGCGTCCCTCCGAGGACGGACCGGGGACGGCCACGGCGCAGGAGGCGAAGGAAACCCGGCCCCGGCCCGGGACAGCCGATGCGCGGCGGGTGGAAAAGGCCCGGCCCGGGTCCCGGACGGCGGGGTCCGCGGTCAGGCTGGAGCGCCCCGATGTACGGGCGCACGTCCTGCGGGCGGCGCTGCTCGCGATCGACGAGGTCGGGCCCGAGCGGGTGCGGGTCAGGGACATCGCCGAGCGGGCGGGCATGAGCAGCGGCCATGTCATGTACTACTTCGGCAAGCGGGACCGGATCCTGGTCTCGACGTTGCTGCTCAGCGAGGACGAGCTGGCCGAACGGCGCACCGCCGAGCTCGCGGGCGTCACCGACCCGCGCCGGGCGGTCGTCCGCTTCGCGCAGCTGTATCTCCCCGCGAGCGCCACGGACGTCCGATGGCGGCTGTGGGCCCAGGTCATCGCCCGGCCGCCGCAGGACGAGGAGACCCTGGCCAGGATCGCCGGATTCACCGGCACGTGGGTGCGGGAACTGGCCGGGATCCTGACCCGCGGGGTCGTCGCCGGGCTCCTGCGCCCGGTCGGCGACGCCGCGGAGCACGCCGGACGCGCCTGCCGCATCATGGACAGCCTCGCGAGCGACGTGCTGCTCGGCCTGCCCGGCTGCGACGCGGACTGGGCCCGCGACCAGGCGGTGCACGCGATCCTGGGCGAGCCGCCGCGCTGAGGTCCAGACGGCGCCCCTGCGGGTGAGTCGCCGCACTGGGGTCCGGCCGGCGTTCCCGCAGGCGAGCCGTACTCCGGCCTACGGGTGAACCGTGCTCCGGCCGTCTCCGGCGGGAGACCGCACCCCGGCGCAGGACCGCGCTCCGGGAGCGGGCCGGCGGTCCCGGCCTCCTGTTCGCCGGGAGGCCGGAACGCCGTCCGGGCGGGTGCGATAGGCGGGCCGACCCGGGAAACGCACCTAGACGGGGGTGCTGGTGATCACCGCGAAGTGCGCGCCGTACGGGTCGGCGAGGTGGGCGAAGCGGCCGACGCCCTCGGCGTCCATGGCCGGCATGACGACCCGGCCGCCGAGATCACCGGCCTTGGCGACGGTGTCGTCGCAGTCGGGGACCTCGAAGTACGGCAGCCAGCGGGCGGTGTCGCCGGGCTGCAGCGGCATGATGCCGGCGATGCCGGCCTCCTCGCCGCCTCCGGCGGGTGTCACCGTGATGTAGGTCGCGTCGCCGAACGGCACATCCTGGATGTTCCAGCCGAAGACCGCCTCGTAGAAGGGGCGGATCGCATCGGGGGCCGGGGTGTACAGCTCCAGCCAGGCCAGCGAGCCCGGCACGGTGACGAGATCGAGCCCGCTCAGCCTGTCGGGCTCCCAGGCCGCGAACTCGGCGCCGCCCGGATCGGTGAACCCGGCCATCCGGCCGTTGTCGAAGACCGCGAACGGGGCGAAGCGTACGGTGCCGCCCGCCTGCTCGACGGCCTTGGTGGCCGCGTCGCCGTCGGCCGTGTGGAAGTAGACCGTCCAGGCGGTCCGCGCTCCCTCCTGGGTCAGGGGGCCGACGGCGGCGACGGTCTTACCGCCGATCTGGAAGAAGCCGTAGCCTCCCCCCTCGGGACCGGCCGAGAGGAACTCCCAGCCGAGCACGCCGCCGTAGAAGGCGACGGCGCCCTCGGTGTCGGGAGTGCCGAGGTCGATCCAGTTGGGAGCGCCGTGGACGTACTGCGTGGTGAGCATGGCATGCTCCTTCGAGGTGCCTACGTGTCGCGGTGGCGTTCGTCGCGGCCTGTCGCGGGCGCGTGGCGGCGTCTGCCGCCGGGCGCACGGCGGGGCGTCACCCGTCTGAGTACTGTCAGCCTGGCACGGCCCACCGACGATTCCGAGGGCCCACGCGGTCCCCGGAGCACGTGCCGTGATCGAGGGCTCCGGCGCCCGTCACCCCTGAGCGATCCCTGAACGCTCGCCGGACCCCGGGGCCCGTCGACCCCCGAGTCCTCGTCCGGTCCCCTACGCCCTCGTGGCGGACCGCGCGGACGAGTCGGGTGCGGGGTCGGCGCATACGACGCGGTCGCGTCCGGCGGTCTTGGCGGCGTACAGCGCGGTGTCGGCGCGGCGCAGCAGCCGCAAGGGGGTCTCCCGGCCGTCCCACAGCGCGAGACCGGCCGAGAAGGTCTGCTCGTGCGGGGTGACCAGGCGCAGAGCCTGCAGCAGATGCTCGGCGGCCGCCAGATCGCGGCCGGGCATCAGCAGCACGAACTCCTCACCGCCGTAGCGGGCCAGCATGTCGGCCGAGCTCAGCAGCAGGCTCCAGGCCCTGGCGGCCCCGGCCAGCAGCTGGTCGCCGCCCTGGTGGCCGTAGGTGTCGTTGAAGCGCTTGAAGTGGTCCAGGTCGAGCATGGCCAGCGTCAGCGGGACGTCCTCGCGGGCGGCGCGTTCGTAGTCGCGGGCCAGCTGGGCGTCCAGGGTGCGGCGGTTGGGCAGGCCGGTGAGCATGTCGGTGCGGGCGACCCGGTCGAGCCGGCGGGCCTGGTCCTGCAGGCGGCGCAGGAGGGTGGCCATGCGGGCCACGACCAGGACGAACAGTACGGCCGATACGACGGTGACGGCCCAGGCGCTGAGCTCGAAGCCGAAGGCGAGCTGCACGGCCAGGGTGCCGGGGGCGAGCAGGACCACGGCGGTCAGCGTGAGCAGCCGGCGGGTGGTGAAGGTCGCCAGGGCGTCGGGGGTGGGGCGCAGCAGGTCCCGGGCGGAGGGGTGCAGCGCGGCGGCGCCCCAGACCACGTACGACAGCAGGAACGGCAGGTCGCCGACAATGACCGAGCCCTCGATCATGATGAAGATCACATCTCCGGCGAGCAGCAGGATCAGCGCGGCGGTCAGCAGCCGGTACGCCGGCATCTGCGTGCCCGAGGTGGTCAGCAGCCGCACCAGCCCGGCCAGCAGGATCACGTCGGCGATGGGATAGCCCAGCGCGATCAGCTGGGAGAAGAGCGAGTCGTGCCCGCCGATGTTCGGCTGGATCAGCAGCACCCAGTACGGCAGGGCCAGGCCGACGACCATGATGGTGCTGTCGAGGCGGGCCTCCCGATCGGCCGTGGAGCGGCGGTGCCGGGCGAGCATGAGGAGGGAGGCGGTGACGAACGGATATTCCAGTAGATAGAGCACGTCGGCCGGGGACGGGAAGGGGTCGACTCCGGCGATGTGCTCGTAGTAGAGCCACATGACATCACCGAAGACGGCGGCGAGCTGGCCCAGCCCCATCAGCGCCCAGGCGAGGCCGATTGCGTGCCGGAACCGGGCCGCCGTGACGAGCACGGCCACGACGCTGGACATCCCGATCGCGGCGTACATGACGTCGGCCCACACCTCGTCCGGGAGCAGCGCGAAGATCCCCACGGCGATCAGACCGCCGAGGAGATAGACACGCCAAATCCGATAACTGGGCACGCCGCCCTATCGACAGCCCGGCGGCGTTCCTGAGAGGAAGTTCGCACGCCGGCGGATCCGGGATCCTCCGGGCGGTCACGAGGGCGCGGCACCGAAGAGAAAACCCCAGGCGTACGGCCTGGGGTGTGCTCTGCCCCACTCCGGGGGCGTGGTGGACGATACTGGGATTGAACCAGTGACCTCTTCCGTGTCAGGGAAGCGCTCTCCCGCTGAGCTAATCGTCCGCGTGGGAAGACCAGAGGTGGAGACGGGATTTGAACCCGTGTACACGGCTTTGCAGGCCGTTGCCTCGCCTCTCGGCCACTCCACCGAGCGAGGCCCGGAGGCCTCCTTCGAGCGGAAGACGGGATTCGAACCCGCGACCCTCACCTTGGCAAGGTGATGCTCTACCACTGAGCCACTTCCGCGTGTGCCCGCCGGGGAACCCGGCCTCACGCAGAGAACTTTAGCGAATACCCGGCGACTCCCCAAACCGGAATTCCGGTACGGGCCGTGAGGCCGGGGAGATGTAAGGGTCTAACATGGCATACACCGGTTACATCTGCAGTGAATCATCTACAGCGAGAGAGTGACACCATGCGCGACAACGTGGTCGTGAACATCGGGCCCGAGCCGCTGACCTTCGGCGAGGTCGTCGCCGTGGCCCGGCACGGCGCCGCCGTGCGCCTCACCGACGACGCCGTGGCCGCGATGGCCGCGGCCCGCACCCGCGTGGACGAACTCGCTGAGAGCCCCACCCCGGCCTACGGGGTCTCGACCGGCTTCGGGGCGCTGGCCACCCGGCACATCGCCCCCGAGCTGCGCGCCCAGCTCCAGCGCTCCCTGGTCCGCTCGCACGCCGCCGGCGCGGGACCCGAGGTGGAGACCGAGGTCACCCGCGCGCTGATGCTCCTGCGCCTGCACACCCTCGCCACCGGCCACACCGGCGTACGCCCCCGCGTCGCCAAGGTGCTGGAGGCCATGCTCAACGCCGGGATCACGCCGGTCGTGCACGAGTACGGCAGCCTGGGCTGCTCCGGCGACCTGGCCCCGCTCTCCCACGTGGCCCTCGCGATCATGGGGGAGGGGGCCGTCCGCGACTCCGGCGGGAACCCGGTCGCCGCCGCCGAGGCGCTCAAGCAGGCGGGCGTCGAGCCCGTCGAGCTGGCCGCCAAGGAGGGCCTCGCACTCATCAACGGCACCGACGGCATGCTCGGCATGCTGGTCCTCGCCATGGACGACCTGGCCCGCCTGTTCAAGACCGCCGACATCGCCGCGGCCATGAGCGTGGAGGCCCTGCTCGGCACCGACCGCGTCTTCGCCGCCGACCTTCAGGCCCTGCGCCCGCACCCCGGCCAGGCCGCCAGCGCCGCCAACCTCCGCACGCTGCTGCGGGACTCGGGCATCATGGCCAGCCACCGGGACGGCACCTGCACCCGGGTCCAGGACGCCTACTCGCTGCGCTGCGCCCCCCAGGTCGCCGGCGCCGCCCGTGACACCCTCGCGCACGCCGCGTCCGTCGCGATGCGCGAGCTCGCCTCCGCGATCGACAACCCGGTGGTGCTGGCCGACGGCCGGGTGGAGTCCAACGGCAACTTCCACGGCGCCCCCGTCGGCTACGTGCTCGACTTCCTGGCCATCGCCGTGGCGGACGTGGCGAGCATCTCCGAGCGCCGTACCGACCGCATGCTCGACGTGGCCCGCAACCACGGGCTGCCCGCGTTCCTGGCCGACGACCCGGGCGTGGACTCCGGGCACATGATCGCGCAGTACACCCAGGCCGCGATCGTCTCCGAGCTCAAGCGCCTGGCCGCGCCCGCGAGCGTGGACTCCATCCCGAGCTCCGCCATGCAGGAGGACCACGTCTCCATGGGCTGGTCGGCCGCGCGCAAGCTGCGCCGGGCGATCGAGGGCCTGACCCGGGTGCTCGCCGTGGAGATCCTCACCGCGGCCCGCGCCATCGACCTGCGGGCGCCGCACACGCCCGCGCCCGCGACCGGGGCCGTGGTGACCGCCCTGCGCCAGTCCGTGCCGGGCCCGGGCCCGGACCGCTTCCTCGCCCCGGAGATCGAGTCGGTGGTGCGCATGGTGGCCGACGCCTCCGTGGTCGCCGCGGCGGAGGCGGTCACCGGCCCGCTCGCCTGACCCCGGCCCACCCGGCCCCGGCGCTCACCGGTCCGTCCTGGCTCACCCGGCCCCGGCGCCCACCGGTTCACCCCGGTCCGCCGGGGCACGGCGATCACCTGGCTCATGGGACGGCCGCCGTCACCTCCACCTCGATCATCAGCCCCGGCCGGAACAGCCGTGACACCTCCACGGTCGTGCTGGCCGGGGGCTCGCCGGTGATGAAGCGCCGCCGGACGGCCCCGTACTCCGGCAGGCGCGACATGTCGGTGAGGAACGTCCGGATGTGGGTCACGTCGTCGAACGTGCAGCCCTGGTCCGCGAGGATGCGCGCCAGGGACTCCATCACGTGCTCGGACTGCGCCGTCATGTCGCCCTCGCCGGCCACGTTCCCGCCGGAGTCCAGCGCGACCTGCCCGGAGACGAACAACAGGTCTCCCGCCCGGGTGGCGTGGGAGTAGAGGCCGTTGGTCGCCGGGACCGAGGCCGGGTTGACCTTCTCCACCCCGGTACGGCCGGCCGCCCCGCCGGACAGGTCCCGCACCGGAGCACCGGCCGCGCCGGGCCTGTTCTGGACCCCGGTGCCTGCCGTACCGGGACCGTCCTGACTCAGGTCGCCTGCCGTATCGGGACCGTCCTGGATCCCGGTGTCTGCCGCGCCGGGACCGTCCCGATCCGGGGCCGCGTCCGGGCCGCCCGGCTCCCGCGCCGCGTGCCCGACGCGCTCGATGTGCCCGACGCGCTCGACGTGCCCGAACACGGCCGTCAGGTCCTCCCCGCCCAGCCCCGCCGCGACCGCCGCCGTCAGCCGGCCCTCGGCCGCGGCCGCGAGCGTCTGGACCGGGTGCGCGGCCAGCCGCAGGTCCTTGGCCGCCAGGCCGAGGGCGTAACGCGGCTCGGAGGGGCCGCCCTCCACCGCGGGGCGGATCCGTTCGGCCAGCGCCCCGAGCGGGGTGCGCCCCAGCACCTCCAGCAGTGTCCCGGTGTCCACCCCGGCCGCCCGGGCGTAGGCCGCCGTCTCGGCGAGCAGCACCTGCGCGGGCACCAGCGTGCTCATCACGGCCAGCTTCAGGGCCGCCCCCGCTCCCGGCCCGCCCACTTCCCGTACCACGCCGAACACCCCGAGCACCTCCCGGCAGCGCGCCAGATCCCGCGCCGTCCCCCCGGCCAGGACCGTCAGCGTGCCGGAGCGGGCGGGCTCCACGCTGCCCAGCACCGGGGCGTCCACCAGCCCCGCCGAGGAGGGGAGCAGGGCGCGCAGCCCGGCCACCGCCCCGGGGCCGATCGTGGACATCTCGACCACCACGACCCCCTCCGCCAGTCCGGGCGCCGCCGCGGACAGGACGTCGTGCACCGCCTGCGGATCGCTGAGCATCGTGACGACCAGCTCCGCGCCGGCCACGGCCTCGGCGGGCGAGTCGGCGACCGCCGCGCCCTCCACGGCGCGCGGGGTGCGGTTCCACACCGTCACCTTGTGCCCGGCCTCCACGAGTCGCCGGGCCATCGGGGCGCCCATGCGCCCCAGACCGAGAAAAGCAATCACGTGCCCCGACGTTAGGGATGTCCGAGCCATTCCACCAGCGACTAAATAGTATGTAACCCATGCATAATAGGAATGGGTCCGGCCGTGTTTGACATCGAAGCGCTGCGCCTGCTGGACGCGGTCGCGCGCACCGGTTCGTTCACCGCGGCGGCGGCCCGGCTCGACTACACGCAGTCGGCGGTCTCGCGGCGGATCGCCTCGCTGGAACGGCAGGCGGGCGGGCCGCTGTTCGAGCGGCTGCCCCGCGGCGTGCGCCTGACCCCCGCCGGGGAGCTGCTCCACCGGCACGCCGCGGTCGTCCTCAACCGTCTCGACCGGGCGGCGGAGGACCTCGCCGGGATCCACGGCGGCTACCGCGGCCGGGTACGCGTCGGGGCGTTCGCCACCGCCAACGTCGCCTTGGTGCCTGTCGCCCTGCGGGCCTTCCGGCGGGAGTTCCCGCAGGTCGAGCCGGTGCCGGTGGAGGCGCCCAGCCCGGGCCTGATGCGCCGGATGCGCGAGGGCGGCCTGGACGTCGCGGTGGTCAGCGACTATCCCTCCGGCCTGCCGTACGACGACGAGGTCGAGATCGTCCAGCTGGCCGAGGACGAGCTGCTCGTGGCGCTGCCCGGGGACCATCGGCTGGCCGCGGCCGATCCGGCCGACCCGGTCGACCTGCGGGAGCTGCGGGAGGAGACCTGGATCGAGGCGCCCCCGCCCGGCCGGAGGACCGCGCTCGCCGACGCCTGCGCCCGCGCGGGGTTCACACCCCGTACCACCGTCAGAATCGCCGAGTGGACCGGCAAGTTCGGTTTCGTGGCGGCGGGACTGGGAGTCACCCTGGTCCCCTCCCTGGCCGCCTGGGCGGTCCCGGCCGGCCTGGCGCTGCGCTCCCTGGGCGAGTTCGCGCCGCGCCGTACCGTCTCCGCCGCGCTCCCGCCCGCCTGCCTGCCCGCCGCCCGCGCGCTGGTGCGCTTCCTGGCCGAGTCGGCGGACGAACAGGTGCGGGCGGTCGCGGAGGACAGGCGGAGGGGCGGGGCACGCCGGGCGGAGAGGGGGAGGAGCGGCGGGGCGCGCCGGGCGGCGGAGAGGGGGAGGAGCGGACAGGCGCGACAATGAGAGGGTGCACGACTCCTTCGCCCACGCCGGAGGCCTGCTGGCCACCCGGCTCCTCGACGTCACCACCGACCTGTCCGCGCTGGACGGTCAGGGGTGGTGGGCCGTCGTGGTCGACTACGAGGGCAAGGTCACGTGCGCCAGGTTCGCCGACGTCCGGCCCGCGCCTCTGCCGGCGCCGCGCGGTCCCTGGCGCGGGCCCCACCCGTCGCGGTGGCGCAGCTCTCTCGACCGCGCCGCCTACGAGGCCGGGGTGGAGCGCATCCGCGGATACATCGAGCGCGGCGAGGTCTACCAGGCCAACCTGTGCCGGGTGCTCACCGCGTCGCTGCCGCAGGAGGCGGACCCGCTGGCGCTGGCCGTACGGCTGGCCGAGGGCAACCCGGCCCCGCACGCCGCAACGGTCTGCCTGCCCGGCCTGAGCGTGGTGTCGGCCTCGCCGGAGCTGTACCTGTCCCGGGACGGCGAGGTGATCGAGTCCCGGCCGATCAAGGGCACCGGCGTCACCGCCGGAGACCTCCTGGAGAAGGACCACGCCGAGAACGTGATGATCGTCGACCTGGTCCGCAACGATCTGGGCCGGGTCGCCTCCGTGGGCTCGGTGACCGTCCCGGCGCTGTGCGAGGTGGAGGAGCACCCCGGCCTGGTGCACCTGGTCTCCACGGTGCGGGCCCGGCTCGCGCCGGAGTACGGATGGCCGGAACTGTTCTCCGCGACGTTCCCTCCGGGTTCGGTGACCGGTGCGCCGAAATCCTCGGCTCTGCGCATCATCAACGAGCTCGAACCCGAGCCCCGCGGGCCCTACTGTGGTGCCGTGGGCTGGGTCGACGCCGACCGGCGGCGGGCGTCGCTGGCCGTGGGGATCCGCACCTTCTGGCTGTCGGCCGGTGAGATCCACTTCGGCACGGGCGCGGGCATCACCTGGGGCAGCGATCCGCGGCGCGAGTGGCGCGAGACCGAACTGAAGGCCTCCCGGCTCATCGCCCTCGCCTCGACCCCCTGAGCCCCGCCGTTCCTCAATTCCGACAGATATCCCGACTGCTATTCCGACAAGGAGACATTCCCGATGGACGTACCCGTATGGGTCAACGGACGCCTGATCGATCCGGACCAGGCCGTGGTCTCGGTCTTCGACCACGGTCTCATGGTCGGCGACGGCGTCTTCGAGACGGTCAAGTTCACCGACGGCACCTCGTTCGCGCTCAGCCGCCACCTGGACCGGCTCAAGGTCTCGGCCCGGCTGATGGAGCTGCCCGAGCCGGACACCGACGCGATCGCCGAGGGGGTGCGGGCCGTCCTGGCCCAGGCGCCGTCCTGGCCGCTGGGCCGGATCCGCATCACCTACACCAGCGGGCCGGGGCCGCTCGGCTCCGACCGGGGCGGCCAGGGCCCCACCACCGTGATCATCGTCGGTGAGCAGAAGCTGTTCCCCGCCACCGCCGACGTCACCGTGGTCCCGTGGCCGCGCAACGAGCGCGGCGTTCTGTCCGGGGTCAAGAGCACCTCCTACGGCGACAACGCCAAGGCGCTCTTCTACGCCAAGGCCAGGGGCGGCGGCGAAGCGATCTTCGGCAACCTCGCGGGGAACCTCTGCGAGGGCACCGGCAGCAACGTCTTCCTCGTGCGCGACGGACGGCTCGTCACCCCCACGCTCGGCTCCGGCTGCCTGGCGGGCGTCACCCGGGCCCTGACCCTGGAGTGGTGCGGCGGCGTCGAGGAGGACGTGCCGCTGTCGGCCCTCTACGAGGCCGAGGAGGCGTTCCTGACCTCGACCACCCGCGACATCCAGCCGATCCGCGCGGTCGACGGCACCGTGCTCCCGGTCGCGCCCGGGCCGGTCACGGCCAAGGCGATGCAGGTGTTCGCCGAGCGCTCGGCGGCCGACCTCGACCCGTGACGGGCCGGCCGCCGACCGGCCCCGGTCCGCGAACCGGGGCCCCGCGCGTCAGTAGGTCACCTGAGTCTGGGCGTTGAGCTCCTCGGTCTTGACCTGCTTGGCCGGGTCGGTCAGCGGGTCGTCGATCCGGAGCACGTCCAGGCCCTTGGTGATGTCGCTGGAGTAGATGTGGCCGTTGTAGTAGTAGGCCGACCACGATCCGGCGAGCCCGGGCACCGGGCCGCGCTCGAAGAAGCCGATCTCGCGGGGGTTGGCGGAGTCGGTGAAGTCCCAGATCGACACCCCGCCCTGGTACCACGCCTGGACCATGATGTCCTTGCCCGGAATCGGGAGCAGCGAGCCGTTGTGGGCCACGCAGTTCTCGTCGGGCTGCTGCTCCCTGGGGATCTTGAAGTAGCTCCGCAGCGTCAGGGTGCGCCCGTCGGTGAGCTCGTAGACGGCGTTCGCGCCCTTGGTCCTGGGGGTGTTGCGGTCACAGGTGGCGCCCATGCCGCCGCCCAGCTCGTCACCGAAGACGACCTTGGTGGCGTCGTTGTTGAAGGTGGCCGAGTGCCAGATGGAGAAGTTCTCCCGGTCGCTCACGTGCTGCAGCACCTTGGGCTTCACCCGGTCGGTGATGTCCAGCAGGATGCCGTCGCCGAAGCAGGCCGCGGCGGCGAGGTTCTTCTGGGGGTAGGCGGTGATGTCGTGGCAGCCGCCGATCTCCGTGCGGACGCTCTCGTCGGAGATCACCGGATTCGAGACGACCTTGGCCGCGGCCGGGTCGCCCGTGGGGACCTCGACGATCGAGAAGATGTTGTGCGGGCCGGGGCAGGTCGAGGACCCGGGCTCGGGACCGGGGGAGGAGACGTAGAGATAGACCGTCTGCGGGTCCGTTCCCGGCACGAGGGTGTGGGTGTGGGAGCCGCAGGGGGTGCTGACCGCCGAGACGAACTTCGGCTCGGCCTTGTCGGTGATGTCGAAGATCCGGATGCCCTCCCAGCCCTCCTCGCCCGTCTGCTCGCCGTCGTCGCACCCGGGGCCGCCGCGCGGCCGGTCGATCGAGAGGAACAGCAGGTTGCCCGTCACCGAGACGTCGTTCTGCTCGCCGGGGCAGAACACCCGGCTGACCACGCCGGGCTTGGCGGGGTCGGAGATGTCGAACACGGTGAAGCCGTCGAAGTTGCCCACGAACGCGTGGTCGTCCTGGAAGGCCAGGTCGGTGCCCCAGGCCTGGGGGCCGTCGAGCGGGGCCCCGGGCGGCACGTTGGCGACGTGGGTGACGTTCGCACTGTGCAGGACCTCATCCGAACCCGGCGCGGAGGCGGAACCGGAGTCCTGGGCGGAGGGAGCCGTCGTGGGAGCCTGCGCCCCTGGAGCCGGCGACTCCGGATCCGCGCCACAGCCCGCCGCCACGAGGATCGCCGCCAGCACGAGCGCTGCGATTGGTCGCACAGTACTCCCATCGATTGGATTGGCTTGCACCATTATTGATGGTATGCGGGGTGTGTATCGGTCGCGCGGCGCTCTCGTCGCGTTCCTGTCGGCGTTGATCCTGCCGACGTCGGTCCTGTCGGGATGCGCGCAGACGGAGCCGGACAGGGGGGCGCCGCTGGTGGCGGACACCGGCGCGCCGGTCATCATCCCCGGCGGACCGGGGGAGGCGGGGCGTACGGCGAAGCCGGGCGAACGGTTCGGCGACTCGGAGGCCCGGGTGACGGCGGCCGACGTGCGCTTCGCGGAGGGCATGATCCCCCATCACCGCCAGGCGCTGGAGATGGCGGAGCTGGTCCCGGCACGGTCGTCGTCGACCGCGGTGCGGACGCTCGCCGAGCGGATCATCGCGGCCCAGCGGCCCGAGATCGCCGCCATGACCGCGTGGCTGAAGTCGATCGGCCGGGCCCCGGAGGGCCACGCGGACCACACGGTCTCCCTGGAGGAGATGAACCGGCTCAGGGCGGCCAGGGACGCCGCCTTCGACGAGCTCTTCCTGAAGCTGATGATCGCCCATCACGAGGCGGCCGTGACGATGGCCGGCCAGGAGCTGCGCGAGGGGACCGACCGGGCCATGCGCGCCACGGCGGCCGACGTCGTCTCCGGCCAGAACATCGAGATCTCCCGCATGCGGGAGATCCAGGAGGAGCGGTAGACCCGGAGGTCAGGAGCTCCAGAGCATGTTGCTGAGCTCGGCGTCCAGGTCCATGAAGTCGGTCTCGCGACCGGCCGACACCAGCTCGTAGGTGCGGTGCAGGAACTCGGTGAGCGGGGCCAGCGGCACCTCGAACAGCGCCTGCCCGAACGGCGAGGTGAGACTGATGTGCAGCGTGCGCTCGCCGTCGGCGCGCGCCGGCCACACCTGCACGTCTCCGTCGCCGACCCGTCGCACGATGCCGACGGTCAGCAGCTCACGGGCGAAAATCCACTCGACCGGCTCGTCGTTGCCCACGTGAAAGGCCATCCTGATCGCGTACGGGTCGTCAGCCGTGTAGCTGAGTCCGGCGAGCAGGGGGACGGTAGTACGGTCGGGGACCACAAGCCGAAGGCCCAGCTCGGCAGAGACGGTGGTGCTGTTCATCGTCAGCCAAACCTTTTCGTCGTCGGTCCCCTCTGCGGGGCTTCCACTACTTCTGATCGGATCTCGTCCGCTCCTACGAGGCGGAACGAAGAGACCTGTAGGAGAGATTCCGCCTCCAGGCCGTTCTGTAACGCACATCACAGCGCGACATTTCTGCGCTTACCTGGCTAAACGCCATCAACGGGGTCGTATTTACGAGGGTTTTGCGCATCGTTTCCATCACGCTCGACTTCCCAACTGGGGTGTCTCCGGCGATAGGTGTCTAGCCATGGTCGTTACGGTACTTCTCCGGATCAGGTTGATGCTATGACACCGTAGCGTCCCATCGGGTTCATCACCGACCCTTTGCCGCTATCGCGTCGCACCCACGGCCCCCTCCGCCGCCTCTCCAAGATCACGCCCTCCGCCCCCTCACCTGAGCCGCTTCGCGAGCGGTCCCGGATTGCTGTATGGTTTTCCACGTCGGCACCGCCAAGGAGCCACACAGGGCGGGCGATTAGCTCAGCGGGAGAGCGCTTCGTTCACACCGAAGAGGTCACTGGTTCGATCCCAGTATCGCCCACACAGATGAGACGCAGGTCAGAGCCTGTCGGTTGACACCAACCGGCGGGCTCTTCTGTTTCCTGTGGGGCGATGGGAGCCAATCGGGGAGCCACCTCACTCCGACTCGGCCCGCCGGCTGTCGCCGAAGACGGTGTTCATGGTGTGGGCGCCCTTCGTGATCACCGGTCGGAGCTGGTGCCGATAGACGGCCTCAGTGACGCTGGTGCCTGCGTGCCCCACCAGATCGGCGATGGTCTCCAGGGGTACGCCCTGGTCGCTCATGATGGAGACGAAGGAGTGCCGCAGCTCGCGGGGCACCCATCCCGGTCCGATCTGCGCGTCCTCGGTGATCTTCCGGAACGCCCGGCGCACGTTGGCGGCATCCAACGGGGTGCCGACGCCGGTGCAGAACACCAGGTTGTGATCGTGCCAGGCGGTGCCCGCCTTCAGCTTCTGGGCGGCCTGGCGGGTGTGGTGCTGCCGCAGCGCCCCAGCGGCGATCTTGGGCAGTTCCAGCGTGCGCCGGGACTTACGGGTCTTGGTGTCACCTCCTACTCGGTCGGCCCGCCATACGTAGATGGCGAACTTCTTGTGCTTGAACCCTGCCTCGGTCACCGGTCGCCAGGACTTGGTGCTGGGCATCCAGGCGACGACGTGATCCCAGCGCAGCGCGCGAGCCTCCTCGGTCCGGATGCCGGTGGTGAGGCTGAGCACCACGTAGGCGTGGAGGTCGGAGGATTCTGCGGCCGTGAGCACCGCCTGCGCCTGCTGCCGGGTGAGCGCCTTGCTGGGCCGCCCGTCGGTGCCCTTGGCGTGGTGACCAGCTCGGCGACGTTCCTGAGCACCAGGTCGCGGGCCTGGGCTTGCCGGATGGCCCGTTTCACGATGCTGTGAACATCTCGGAGCGTCCGGGTGGACAGCTCGCTTGCCAGCTCGTCAAGCCACTCATCCACGTCATCGGCACGGAGCCGGTGGAGTTTGGCCTTGCCCAGCTTCGGGATGACGTGCCTGTCGGCGAGGATGCGCAGCTTGGTGACGGTGCGCTCAGATCGGTCCTTGAGGCCCTTGTCGAGCCAGTCGTTGACGGCATCGCGCACGGTGTAGTTCTCCGATGCGGTGATGCCTGCCTCAAGGTCTTTGACGGCCTTGATCAGCTTGTCCTTGACCGCAGTTTTTGTCCGGCCCTTGCGCTTGAGGCGCTGGCGCTTGCCGTCGGGGTCGAATCCCAAGGAGATGGCTCCGGTGTAGCCCTCTGCCTCGGGATAGATGGTCGCTTCGTACGTGCCGATCAGGATCTTGGCCAAGGGATCACCCCTTCTCGTGGCGGTTGAGATACTCCTCGATCGCCTTCCTGATCACCCACGACACGTCGCGCTCCTGCGACTCGGCGTACCTGCGGAGACGGTCTTTCAGCTCCGCATCCACCCGGACGGGTGGCAGGGTCGTTCGGTCGCGCGTCATAGACGCCTTCCTTTCTGTGCCATGGAGTTATCAAGAGGCGCTCGCCGGTTGCGCGGCGGTGCCGCACAACCGGCCCTGTAAACCGTTGTAGTACGCCGCTCTACACCTCGCCTGCGGATTCCAGCGAGGAGACGAAGTCGGCAAGGTGCCGATCGGTGATCCGGCGCAGCTTGCCGATCTTGATGCTCTTGAGCTGTCCGGTGCGGAGCAGGTAGTAGATCTTGTCGCGGCCCACGTGCAGCATCTCCGCGACCTGTTCGACGGTGTATGCCTGCAAGCTCACCTCCTTTCCGGTGTCCGTACGGCGGGCACCAGTTGGTTGGGAATCACCTCCTGTGGTGACGGGGTGTGGTCGTCCACGCGTTCGTCCACGGACGCGCGCGCCGCGCTTACGTGCAGGCGCGCGCGTGGAGGTGGACGTGGACGATTACTGACGGTCAGGAACTTGGGGTGGCGCGCCAGCGTCCCCGGCTGACCTGACTGGCGCGGTCGGCGCGGGCGTGGTCTTGGAGCCGGTAGTAGATCCAGGAGCGGCCCATGCCGGTGGTGCGCA
Source organism: Paraplanobispora takensis (assembly GCF_016863195.1). GTDB lineage: Bacteria > Actinomycetota > Actinomycetes > Streptosporangiales > Streptosporangiaceae > Planobispora > Planobispora takensis. The sequence goes on from NZ_BOOK01000008.1 coordinate 147,271, forward strand.
TGAGATCGTCGATCGACAGCCCGGTGTCGGGCGCTGCTTGCAGTGCCGACCACAGGATGTCTTCCGCGCTGGGGGCTGAGTCGGCGCGGGCGTGCTTGCCCGGGGACGCCGGCGGCGGTTCGGCGGGTTCGTCGGCGGTGTCGGCGGCGGCTTCGAGGGCGGCGGCGGAGATCGGATCGAGGGGTGGGCGGGTGGGTGCGTGCCGGGCGGCGGTGTGCTGGACCCCGTCGTCGTCGAGCAGGAAGGTGCGGGCCCGGCGCGCGATGTCGTGCTCGGGTGCGCTGATCAGGAACTTGCCCGGAGCATCAAGGCTGTGGGGGTGCCAGCCGCTCTTGAGCATGCCTTGTCCCAGGATCAAGTCGACGTCGCGGCGCTCGCGGACTCGAAACGACAGCCGTACATCCATCTGGGAGCGCACCGCGCCTTGGCCCATGGCTTTCTGTGAGGGGCGTTGGGTGGCGGCCACGAGGGTGACCGCGACCGCGCGTCCGCGTCGGGCGATGGAGTCGGCGTGGCGGATCGCGCCGGGTGCCTCATCGACCAGTTCGGCGTACTCGTCGATGAGGATGATCAGGGCGGGAGCGTCCGGACGGGGTTGCCAGACCCGTTGTCCATACTGGGCCAGGGCATCGGCGCGCCCGTCGAGGATCACTACCGCATCGGCCATGAGTGCTTCGGCCTCTTGCGGGGTGGTGGCCAGGCGATCCAGGCAGGAGCTCCAGGGCAGCAGTTCCATGCCGCGTTTGAGATCGATGCCCCAGACGATGACGTCCGGGCAGGCCGACAGATCTCCCAGCAGGACGTTGACGCCGCCGCTCTTGCCCGCGCCGGCCACGCCGCCGATCAGGGCGTGCCGGCGCAGCAGGGAGACGCGTACCGGACTGCCCTCTTCGAACAGCCCGAGTTTGACGGGTTGGGTGATGGAGGTGACCGATGGTCCGGGCCAGGTGATGGCATCGGCGTGCGGATCGGTCTCGATGATGCGCAGTTCCAGGCGGTTGGCCCGCTCGGGGAGGGGTTGGATGCGGGCGGCTCCACGCCGAGTACCGAGCGCGGATTCCAGGGCGGGCAGCTTGGCGACGGCCTCTTCCACGGTTTGGCCGCGGGCCAGGGCGATGCGGGCGCGCCAGCCCCACAGGTCGACAATGGCCGATTGGATGCGGGAGCCGGCCAGCCCGACGGCTTGGGCGATATCGGGCCAGGCGCTCAGGGTGCGCTCCACCCGTACCCGGCTACGGAAAGACCAGCAATGCGGGCTTCCCCAACGAACGACGCGAGGTCTTCCTCGATGTCACGCCGCGGTGGACCTGCGAAGGCGATCACGCCCGGAATGAACTGCACCCGCAAATCCGGCCAGACGGCCGGAGCATGCGGCACTGGGTGATGTCGTCATCGGAATCGTCTCCTGAAATATCTCTGGCCAGTGCGGCAACCCGACCTATCCCACCGTGAATAGGAACGTTTCTCAGCACCGAACCTGGATATGGTGCAACGTGGGGAGGTAGCCGGCGGTTCATCCACCTGCCTTCAGCCGGAACGCGAGGCGGCGGGGCGCCTGCACGCGATAGCTGTCCGTCACCAGCTCGGCAACCTCGACCCAGTCCGTCTCGTCGTCCAGCACCATTCCCACGACATTCACAGCCCAGTCGGCCCGGAAGAACGGAGGGCCGGCATGCGCCAGCGCGGCCAACTCCCCGGGCGGCGCCCGGAAGGTCATCAGGATGGCCGGATCGTCCATATCGATGTACGCCGACCCCCTCTCGTCGGTGGTGTAGACGTGCAGGAACGTCCGCCGGCGAATCCGCCACCGCAAGCCGATCCACGCCGGCTCCTCGTACGCCTCGGGCAGCTCCCCGCAGATCACCCGAAGCCGGCCCACAACGGCGGGTGGAACGTCCGCGATGTCGCTCATCTGTACCTCCCGCGCCCATCCTGCCCGCCGGGTAGGACATCAGCACATCAGAGTCTCCGGGGTTGGCGGGGCCGCACCGACGTCATAGGACTATCGGGCCCTGGACGCGCGCTTCACGTGGCCGATCTTGACGCCCTGGATGGCACGCCGGTGCTGGACATCAAACCCGTACCTCCGCGAGTTCGCGCCGCAGGACGAGGTACGGCAAGCCCCCTGGGCAACCAACCTGATGCATCAGTACTACTAAAACTGGATCGCGGGCCCCGGAAGATCTCGTCCCACAGAACCGGTCGGCTGAAGGCTGGGCCCGCGAGATCACTTCCGGTCGATCCCGGCGGGCGTTTCATAGACGCACACATGAAACAGTTCTCACCGGAGATCGCGAACAGGGCATTCGCCGTTTCATAGGTCGTTTCAAAACTGTAGCCACATGAAACGACCCCATGAAACACTCGCCGGGTGAATGACGGGTACCTCAGCGTGGAAACCCACGGCTGCCCCATGTCCAGCTGTGCCGCGCCCGCCGGGTCACCTTGCCGGACCAGCAAGGGCAGGGTGGCGAACGCCCGCCGAGCTCTTCGCTAAGCTCGTCGCAACAGTCGGATGACCGCGTGTTGCGATGATCACTAGAATCCGCCCCGTCCTAGCCACTCCGGGGCCGAGCTGAGCGGGCACGTCCGGATCGGGTACGCTCGCGCGTCCACAGCCCGACAGTCGCTCGACACCCAGCTCGACTCTCTCACCGCCGCGGGCGTGACGAAGATCTTCTCCGAGAAGATCTCAACCCGCGCCGTCAGTCGTCCCGAGCTCGACCGTGCGGTGGAGTTCGCGCGGGAGCTGCGGGCCGCCAGCCTCGGTGTCACGCTAGTGGTCCACGAGCACAAGCGCCTCGGACGCGGCCTGGCCCTGGCTGAGCTCGCCGAGCAGCTCAAGTCCTATGGCGTCGCCCTGGAATTCCTCACCGACGAGCTTCAGGGCAACCACGACCCGTCCGGGATCATGTTCACCGTGCTCGCCGCGCTTTCCGGCATGGAACGCGAGTACATCCGCGACCGCACCCTGGAAGGCCACGAGTCAGCCCGTACCCGCGGCCAGACCATCGGCGGCGCCACCGTCACCGACGACGCCATGCTCTCCCTGGCCCTCCACCTGCGCGAGAAGAACCTCAGCCTGCGCGAGATCGCGGCCAAACTCGTCATCACCAAGGGCAAGAAGAAGGGCCGAGTCAGCCCTCCATTTTGGCGGTCATGAGCAGCCTCCCACAAGCAATCGGGTCCAAGGGCCGGCGATCCACGTGCAGGCCTGGAGAAGTCGTACAAGGAACTGCGTGTGTTGCGCGGCATGGACTTCGAGATGGCCACTTGCATCGAGACGACGCTGCCCACGCATCCCCGGCTGCCTTTTCTGAGCGGGAAACGGGTCCAGGCGCCTCCGGCTGAGGTCGCGGGACGCCCGGATGGCTTGACAGTCGCGGCGCAAGGTCGCATGGTTAGCTACACATGTAGCTAACCAGTGGGGCGGCTAAGCCAGCGATGGACGACGACCGACCGATCTTCCTTCAGATCGCCGAGCTGATCGAGAACTCGATCATCGACGGGTCGCTGGTGGAGGAGGCCCAGGTCCCGTCCACCAGCGAGCTTGCCGCCTTTCACCGGATCAACCCGGCCACCGCGGCCAAGGGCGTCAACCAGCTCGTGTCGGAGGGAACGCTCTACAAGCGACGCGGCATCGGCATGTTCGTCGCCGGTGGCGCCCGGGCCAGGCTGCGCGAGCGGCGACGGGAACGGTTCACCGAACAGTACGTGGAACCCCTGCTCGCCGAGGCGCGCAAGCTCGGCATCGGCCATGACGAGCTGATGAAGATGATCGATTCATTCGGTGCGGTTGTCGGGAGGGACCTGGGATGACGGCGGTGGCAACCGCACACGGGGTGACCAAGCGCTTTGGTGACGTCACGGCGCTCGACGATGTGAGCTTCGCGCTGGCCGAGCACACGATCTACGGCCTGCTCGGGCGCAACGGGGCGGGCAAGACCACCCTGATGCAGATCCTCACCGGGCAGGCGTTCGCGTCGTCGGGGAAGGTGTCGGTCTTCGACGCGCCACCGGTGGAGAACCCGGCCGTCCTGTCGAAGGTCTGTTTCGTCCGGGAGAGTCAGCGCTACCCCCACGTCTACACCGTGCGCCACGTCTTTCGCACCGCACGCCGACTGTTTGCGAACTGGGACGACACGTTCGCGCACGGCCTCGCCGCGGACTTCCAGCTACCGGCCGGGCGGCTGGTCAGCAGGCTCTCGCGGGGCATGCTGTCGGCCCTCGGCGTGACCGTCGGGCTGGCCGCGCGGGCGCCCCTGACGTTCTTCGACGAGCCGTACCTCGGGCTCGACCCGGTCGCCCGGCAGCTTTTCTACGACCGCCTGCTCGCCGACTACGCCGGGCATCCCCGCACCGTGGTGCTGTCCACCCACCTCATCGACGAGGTGAGCGATCTGGTCGAGCGGGTGCTGCTCATCGACCGTGGCCGGCTGCTGCTCGATGAGGACGCCGACGACCTGCGCGGGCGGGCGGTGGTGGCCACCGGACGGGCGGAAGCCGTGGACGGGTTCGCCGCCGGACGCACCGAGTTGCACCGCGAGCGGTTGAGCGGCCTGGTCCGGTCGACCATCCTCGGTGGGCTCGGACCGCACGCGAAGGCGCTCGCGCAGGAGCTGAACGTCGAGCTGGAGCCGCTGTCGTTGCAGCAACTCGTGGTCCGCCTGACCGTACCGCCGACGACAACGGCGCCGACGGACCGGGAGGCCGCCCGATGAACCGCATCCGTCAGGTGGCCGCTCTCCAGATGCCGGCCTGGCCGCAGATCCTGGGCTGGACGTGGGGCATGGTGGCCGTCGCGTTCGGCATCAACCTGTTGAGCGTCATGGCGAACTACGACCCGGGCGACGGTGTGACGAACACCGGCGGCCTGGTCAGCCTGTGCGGCGTCGCGATCGGGATGGCCACCGTCTCGGTCACCCAGATCTTCCCGTACGCGCTGGGCATGAGCGTGACCCGCCGGGAGTTCTACCTGGCCTGGTCGCTGCTCGCGTTCGTCCAGTCGGTGCTCTACGCGCTGGTGCTCTGCCTGCTGCGCGCCGTGGAACAGGCCACCGGCTACTGGGGGTGGGGGATGCGCTTCTTCGGCCTGCCGTTCATGGATGACGCCAACCCGGTGCTGCTCCTGCTCGGGTACGCGGTACCCATGCTGGTCGTGACCCACCTCGGGATCCTGCTCGGCACGTTGTACCTGCGCTGGGGCACCACCGGCGTCCTCGCCAGCCTCACTCTGACGTTCACAGCGCTCGGGCTGGCCGCCACGCTGATCACGTGGAGCCGGCAATGGCACGCGATCGGCCGTTGGTTGCTCGACCAGTCCCCCACGGCGCTGCTCGCCGGCTGGCCGGTCCTGGTGGCCGCCGCGTTCGCGGTCGGCGGGTACAGGCTCATCCGCCGTGCCACGGCGTAGGCGCGGCGGGCACTCTGCCCGCTCCGGACACCGGACACCGGACACCGGACAACGCGAACGCCAACATCCGCCGTGATGGGCCGCCAGATTGTCAGCCCTGTCCGCCCGCGTCCTCGGGAGAGATGCAATGACGAACAACAACACGCCCCCGCCCGCCGCAGGTCTCGGGATCTGGGCAAATCTCGGGATCTGGATCGCATTTGGCGCTGCCTTCGGCACCCTCGTCGGCGTCGTCGTCGGGGGCTTTTCCGACAATCTCACTTCCGGTGTCGGGCTAGGTTCGTCCATCGGTACGGGCCTGGGTGTGGCCGCCTGGGCCGTCTTCATCGCGCCGCGAAGGAATGCCCGCCGCGACTCCTGAGCGTCGCGCCCGGGTATCGGCTACGGGGTCGTAGGCGCCACCGGGACGTCCAGGAAGCAACGCAACGGCGCTGGCGATGGGCCGCGTCAGATGATCGCGCCCCGGCGGGCCGAGATCCGGTGGCGGTTGAGTTGGATCAGCAGCCGGCGCGGAGCGCGCCACCACCATGGCGATGTGGTATCGGTACAGCTTGGTCGAACCGACGCCAGGCCAAGCGGTGTTCCACACTCAGCGTCATCGACGCAGCTGGTGGTCCAGGCGCTCCCGGCGTCGCGGCTGCCGTCATAGCACTCGCCGACCGGATCGTCGACTGGGCGGATGGCTATGCTGCCCGTCGTGTTGAGGTGTGACCAGGTCTCGCGGTCATAGGTCTTCGACGTAGTCGGCGGCGATGTCGTCGGGTGGGTTGGTGTACAGGCGCAGGTAGCGGTCGTTGGTGTGGCCGAGGCGGCGCTCGAGTTCGGCGCGGTTGTGGCCGGAGGCCTGCGATAGGCCGTAGGCGAAAGTGTGCCGGGCGTCGTGCGGACGCAGGGTGCCGAGCTTGCGGTCGGGGTCGGGCATCCTCCTGGCCAGTTCCTGAGCCCAGTCGGTCTCCTCGGCCGTCGGAGTGAAGAACACGTGCAGCACCCGCGCCGAGGTCAGGCGCTTGAACTGCGGGTAGGCGGTCCGCTCGATCGACGTCACCCGCGAGCCCTTCCTGCTGATCACTCCCAGGACCCGCACACCCTAGCGACGGGTGATCACAACGCACCGCACCGTCCATCGAACTGCAACCAAATCAACGCAGATGGTGACGCCTCAGCAGCTGTTGCGGCCTCTGGCCAGCCCTATTAGCCCTTTCCGGCGTACTTGGTCTGCCCACCAGAAGGTCCGGCGCGGCGTCCTGGTGCCCGCCGCCTTGCCGCTGCTGGGGCTGGAGGCGGCCGCTCGGGCTGAGGCCCGTACCCGCGCCCGTCAGCGTCTGGAGCGGCTCCAGCCGCGCCCACTGCTCGTCAGTCAGATCGAACCGCCGCGACACCGCTAGGGTGGCCACGAGGTCTCCGGTACTTGTGGTTGTTCTTCGTCGATCAACCCGAATACCGAAGACTTCACTTACTTAGCCCACACGACACACCAGACTTTGAAGCACGGCGATGAAGGCGCCGAAGTTCATAAAGCCGCCCTTCCACAGCTCGATGACGCCGTTGCGGGTCAGGTCGGGCAGGAAGAGGATCATCCGTGCCTCGTGCACCTTGTCCTTGGTCTCGATGCGCAGCTCGGGGCCGTAGCCGCGGCCACCCTGTAGCTGTGGGAAGTAACTGACAGACTTCCACCACGTGATGTGGTCGGGGGTCTGGAGCGCCAACTCCATGGCGTCGGCGTCCTCGTGGAACTCCTCCACGGTGAGGGCAACCCGCGCGCCAGGTGCGTCAGTGATCCTTGTCTCACCCAGCGGAAGCTGCTCGGTCGCTGTGGCCTCTGTGAGATTGGACATTCGTATGCTCCTTCCGGATGCGGAAGGCGGCCCGTGCCGCCAATGACGACGATGCTTCCGGATCGCCGGCGGCCGGACGTCTATCGAGAGGCGCATTTTCCCTGTCCGCCTGACCAAGTACGCGACAGCAGATCTCAGCTCACCGGTGGAAAAGAAATGTCAGCTTTGCGGCTGATGACTGATCGATACCTTCATCGAACATTGACTGCCACGCGGCAGGAGGAAGACATCCGCGCGGTCTGTTCGGGTTCGGTAAGCGGGTGCTGTGGCGGCGACGGTACAGGTGATCAAGCAGCAGGCGGTGCTGTCCAAGTCGACGGTCTCGGCGACCTGCCAGGCCATTGCCATCGAGTAGGACATCTGGACCGTCGATACCTATCAGTGATCAAGTTGTACTACCTATTCGTGGACGCCTCACACTTCAATATGCCCCAGGTGGTCAGCATCGGCATCATCGCCGCCGAGCAGCGTCCGTCGCTCCCAATGCCGGTGAGGTGAGGGCGGGCTTTCGGAGTGGTCAGGCTGTGCCGCCGGTGGCCCGGGGTGAAGAGCAACCGCTGACGCGACGGGTGGGCGAGTGTCGCGAACTGCTCAGGCGCGCCGATCTCCACGACATCCTCAGGAGGTGGCCGGCGAGAAGGCCGATCACGCATACCCAAGGTGTCCAAGCGGCTTTGACGTTCCCGTAAGGGCAGTGCTCTACTCCCTGCCATGACGACTCCGACGAATCTTCAGCCTGCCCCTGTCATCGACGAGACAGCCCGATTGCTGACCGAGCACTACGTTTTCCCTGAGATCGCCGGGCAGCTCGCCGACCTGCTGAAACGACGCCTCGCCGAGGGTGCTTACGACGTCGACGGTGCCGAGGAACTCGCCCGTCTGGTCACTGCGGACCTGCAGTCCGTCAACGACGACAAACACCTGAGACTCAAGCACCACGCCGACCCGGTGTCCCCCGAGCAGGGTGCGGCAACCTTGGAGTCCATCCGCCGGGACTTCGACACCTCGCTGGGCGGTGCGCCCCGGGTGGAGTTGCTCGAGGGAGGAGTCGCCGTGGTGGAGCTGGCGCCGATGCTGTTTCCGCTGGAATGGGCCGCCGAACCGCTGAGCGCCGCGCTCACCTTGGCCTCCCGCGCCCGGGCGCTGATCGTGGACCTTCGCGACAACCGGGGCGGCGACCCGGACACCGTCGCCTTCGTCTGCAGCTACCTCCTGGACGAGCGCACCCACCTCAACACCATGTACTGGCGCAGCGGCGAGCGCCGCGAGCAGTCCTGGAGCCTGCCGCACGTTCCCGGCGCGCGGTTCGGCGGCAGCAAACCGTTGTACGTGCTGTCCAGTGCCAGCACCTTCTCCGCCGCCGAGGAACTGGCCTACGACCTGCAGCAGCTCGGCCGCGCCGTCGTCGTCGGCGAGCCCACCCGCGGCGGCGCGCACCCGTGCAAGGGCTGGACCGTGCACCCCCACCTGGAAGCCACCGTCCCCACCGGCCGCGCCATCAACCCCGTCTCCGGCACGAACTGGGAGGGCACCGGTGTGCAGCCGGACGTCCCGTGCGCCGCCGCGCAATCCCTCGACCGGGCACACGCCCTGGCCCTGGCCCGACTGACAGGCTGAGGCAGTCGGGTTCATCGGCCGCGTGGTATCGAACGTCGCTCGTGATCAAGGCGATTGGAGTTCCGGGCCTGGTACCAGACCGCGCTCAGGCCGGTACCAGGCTCATGCTTCAAACCAGGCATCCCGGGGCGGGGCCGGTTCTCACCGGAGGTGAATCCGCTTCATCCCGGTGGGTCCAGCGGACTTCGTCAGGTGGAGCCGGAATTCGTTCCTCAACTCAGGCGCAACCGGCTCGATCTCAAATGCCGTGCTCTGGTCCTTGCTCCCTGTCCGGTACGGCGGGGCGGCCCGATTCTCTGCTCGGGCCGCTCCGGTAGCGGGTCGGCGGCGGGCCGGCAGCATCAGCCGCTTGTGCGCGGTGGACTTGATCACATCGTCGGTGCCGTCGAGCAGCCGGGCGCCGCGAGCCGCGAGCGCGTTTGCGGCCGGCACGCCGGAGGGACGGATGGCGGCGATGTGGTCGAGATAACCGGTCACGGCCCGCTCGGCGGCATAGGCGGTACGGCTCAGGGCGGTCTCTTCGGCCGCCCGCTGCCGGTAGTAGGCCGTGGTCAGGCCGAGGGTACGGCGGGCCTCGCCCAGGCGGTCCAGCGCCTCGGCGGTGTGCCGCCACCGACCGCCATTGCGTGATCTTGCCCGCACGGAGGTACGGATGATCTTGTGGTTCCCGTCCATGATCCGCACGAGCGAAGATCAAAATCCTGCGGACCAGTGCATCAAGATGTACGGGTTCGCCGAATGGCCGACGGATCGTCATATCGCGGTCGGGCTCCTTGCCGGGTCTCCACCGGATGGTCACTCGCGGGCGGCGACCAGGGCCGTGGGGGACGGTCTGGTCGCTGTTAGAGCGGTCAGGGCGCTGGCGACGGCGGTGACGGCCAGTGAGGCCATGATCAACAAGCCGAGGAGGGTCCAGGGTACGGAGAGGACGTGCACGCCTCCGGGACCCGGGTAGAAGCTCGCCAGCGCAGCCGCGGCGACCAGGGTTCCCAGCAGCAGGCCGATCAGGGTGACCGCGGCGGACTCGACGACGGCCATCCGGACGACCTGGCTGCGGCTCAACCCGGTGGCGCGGGCGACGGCGAACTCGGTGCGGCGTTCTGCGGCGGCGATCACGACGGCGTTGATCACCGCGATCGCGGCGTACAGGCCGGACATGCCCATCAGGACGGCCATGATCCCCATGGTGCCGCGCTGCTGGGTCTCCACCCGGGCGTCGGCCCATTGGCCAAGGGTGCGCACCTCGCCGATCCCGGCGGCGCGGATCCGGTCGGCGACCGCTTGCGGTGATGTGCCGGGGGTGAGCTGAACCAGGGTCTCGGTCGGCGCGTCGGCGAGCATCGCGGTGGGCATGAGGTCACGCGGTACCAGGAAGTTGTCGCTGCCGTTCTCCAGGACTTCCGGCAGACGCGCGACGATGCGCAGCTTGAGCTTGTGGGGGCCGATCCGCGCCGTGACCGTGCCGTCGCGGACGCCTTCGGCGGCCAGCCGGGGGCCGATCGCGACGGTGCGGCCGTGCAGGGCGTCCAGGGAGCCGGAGCGCAGGGTGAGGCGGTGGGTGCGCCGGTAGGCGGCGGCGTCGACCGCAGTGATCCCCCAATGGTGGGTCTGCCGGTAGGAGCGGTGGTCCACACGATGCTGGGCCGTCACCGACATCTCCACCTGGCTTTGCGGAGAGGCCAGGGCGACGCCCGGGATCTGGGGGATGCGGGCTGCGGCTGCGCCGGTCGATGTGACCACCAGATCGGCAGCGGTGCTGCGTTCGAGGTCGGCGCTGGCGGCGCGGGCCAGCGAGTTCAGCGCGCCGGTCAAGCCGACCAGCAGGCCGACCAGCACGATGACGGGCGCGGCTGTCGAGGCGCTGCGCCGTACCGCGTCACGCAGGTTGGCCTGTGCCAGTTCGCCGAGCGCACTGGTCCGCAGCACCGTCCCCAGCAGCCGGCCGACCAGTGGAACGGCCAGCGGGCTCAACGCGCTCAGGGCGATCGATCCGAAGACCGGGATCGCCATCGCGACCAGCAGGGCGCCCAGCAGATCCGCCCCATGCCCCGCCACAACGAGCATGACGGTCAGCACCAGTGAGGACACCCCCCACAGCCAGCGGCCGAGGGTCATCACGCGGGTGGCACGAGGGGCGCTGCGCAGGGCGTCCAACGGACGCACCCGCGCCGCCCGGTAGGAGGCCGACAGCACCCCCAAGACCGCGACGCCGATTCCCACGGCCGGCGACAGCAGCAGCATCCCGTTGGACCAGCGGGCGGAGAAGTCGCCGGGAAGCAGTCCGATCCCGATCAGCAGCCGGGCCTGGATCCAGGTGGCCGGCATGCCCAGCAGGATCCCCAAGGCGCTGCCGGCCAGCCCCAGCAGGAACGCCTCGCCCAGCAGCAGCCTGATCAGCTGCGGGCGGCTCCCGCCGAGCATCCGCAGCAGGGCCAGCTCCTCGCGCCGCTGCTCGACGGAGAAGGCGAACGTCGAGCCCACGATGAACACCGCCAGGAACATCGCCAGCGGTGTGGCCATGCCCAGCAGCGTCGCGGCCCCGACGTATCCCTCCCTGATCTGCTCGGCGACCCGACCCGAAGCGCCCGGCGGGATCGTGGGCTCGCCCGTGGAGACCAGCACGAGCACCGACGACTGGACCAGGGCCACGCCGAGGGTGACCGTCAGCAGCGCTCCGGCGAACAGGGGCCAGCGGTCGCGAACGGTGCTGGCGGAGATGCGCAGCATGGGTCAGCCCTCCAGCCGGGTGAGCCGTTCGGCCACCTGGGCGGCGGAGGGACGCAGCAGATGGTCGGCGATCCGGCCGTCGGACAAGAACACCACCGCGTCGGCGCTTGCCGCCGCGACCGGGTCGTGGGTGACCATGACGACGGTCTGCCCGGCGGCGTCGACCATGCGGCGCAGCAGCCGCAGGACCGTGCGGGCCGACCCGGTGTCCAGAGCTCCGGTGGGTTCGTCGGCGAACAGCACCGAGGGCCGCGTCACCATCGCGCGGGCGATCGCCACCCGCTGCTGCTGCCCGCCCGACAGCTCCCGCGGTCGATGCCGCCCTCGGTCGGCCAGTCCCACATCGGCCAGCGCGGTTTGCACATCACGGCGCGATGGCCGGGCCCCGGCCAGCCGCAACGGGAGCGCGACGTTCTGCTCGGCGCTCAGCGAGCCGATCAGGTTGAAGTTCTGGAAGACGAAGCCCACGGTGCGGCGCCGCAGCCTGGTCAGTTCCGCGTCGGTGGCGTGGGTGATGTCCTGCCCGGCCAGCAGGACGCGACCGGCGCTCACCCGATCCAGGCCCGCGGCGCAGTGCAGCAGGGTGGACTTTCCCGACCCTGAGGGGCCCATCACGGCGGTCCAGGAACCGGCCGGGAAAGTCACACTGACCTCGGCCAGCGCTTGCACCTGCGTCTCACCGGCCCCGTAACGCCTGCTCACCTGGGACAGCTGCACGGGGGCGACCGGGACGCCGGCATGCGGCCCCGCGGTGGCGGGAGCCCTCATCGCACGACCTCCAGGCCGATACCGCGCGCCAGTGCCCGCACCCGCGCGTCGTCGGGGCGCAGCCCGTCCTCATGCACATGGAACGGCCGGGGGCGGTCCGGGCCGGCGGGGCCGGCGCTGTCGGCCAGGATGCGGTCGGCATCCAGAACCGCCTCGCAGGCCCCGCCGCCCGCGCTGAGCCGGACGATCTGGCGCGGCGAGTGGTCGCCGAAGCCGTCCGCCGACCAGTCGGGCCCTTCGTCCGGACCGCCGGCGATCGGCCGCCGCATCACGGTGTCCCGGTTCTGCGACCAGCTTGCGGACGGGTGGGACGTTGCCCGCGCCGCAGTCCGCGGGGGACCGGGCGCCGCGTCCACCGATCCGCCGGCCGACGCCGCATCGGCAAGGACTGCCGGGAGAGCGGTGACGCGTACGGGAAGCCTTCGTCTCATGCCTCGGATCACACCACCGCGGCACCGGCGCCCGCATCACGGTGATCTACCAACTTGGAGGTATGCCCAGCACTACCTCGGTGCCGGAGCGGGTCGCGGGGTCGACTAGCGTACGTCTGTGCCGAACGATCCGCCGCCCACCCCGCTGGCCGCGATGGGACGCCGCGGGTTTTTGCTGACCGCCTGGCCCTGGCGCGCGGCCGGCTACCTGCTGTCGACCGTGCCGGTCGTGCTCACGGTGGGCCTGCCGCCGGTGTTGCTCGGCCTGCCGCCGTTTCTGGCCGTCGCGCCGGACGCCACCCTCGGCGAGTGGGCGTTCCTCGCCGTCCTCGGCGCCCTGCTGGTCGCCGGGCTCGGACCGATGGCGACCATCCCGCTGGCCAGGCTGGAGCGGCGCCGGCTGCGTCTGGTGGATCTCCGCTCGACGGGTTCGGGCCATCGGCGGCCACCGGGCCGGGGCGTCGTGCCGTGGCTTCGCACCCGCTATGCCGAATCGGCCACCTGGCGCGAACTCGGCTACTTCCTGCTGCTGGCCGCCACCACCCCCGTCCTTTACGCGGCGCTGGTGTCCGCGCTGGTCTTGCAGCTCTGCGCCATTGCCGCCCCGCTGATCCTGCTGGGCGGCGACGGCCCGATGGCGCTGGGCCCGGTGGAGGTCGCGACCCCGGCGGCCGCGCTGCCGTACGCGCTCGCCGCGCTCGTGCTGCTGCCCGCCGTTCCGTACCTGCTGGCGCTGACCTCCGGTGCGCAGGCCGCGCTCGCCCGGGCGCTGCTCCAGCGCGGATCCGGCGAACGGCTCCAGGCCGAACTCGTCGAGGTCGCGCGCTCGCGGGCGCGGCTGGTCGACGCGTTCGAGGCCGAACGCCGCCGCATCGAACGCGACCTGCACGACGGCGCCCAGCAACGGCTGCTCTCGCTCACCATGAAGCTCGGGCTGGCCCGCGTGGACCTGCCGTCCGGATCCGCGGCCGCCGCCAGCGTGGCCGACGCCCACCAGGAGGCCAAGCAGCTCATGACCGAGCTGCGGGAACTGGTGCACGGCATCCATCCCCGAGTGCTCACCGATCGGGGACTGGCGGCGGCGCTGGGCGAACTGGCCGATCGGTCCCCTCTGGCGGTCACCGTCGCGGCCGACCTGCCCGCACGGCCGCCCCGCCACGTCGAGAGCACGGCCTACTTCGCCGCCGCCGAGGCGCTCACCAACGCCGCAAAGCACAGCGGCGCCGATCGGGCGGGAGTGGCTGCGCGCTGGGACGACGGCGTCCTCACCCTGGAGATCATCGATGGCGGTGCCGGCGGCGCCGATCCCGGCCGCGGCACCGGACTGACCGGGCTGGCCGACCGGGTGGCGGTGATCGACGGCAGACTGCTGGTGTCGAGCCCGGCCGGTGGCCCGACTCGCGTACGTGTGGAGCTTCCGTGCGATCTGAACCGACCGCCGTCCGGGTAGTCCTCGCCGAGGACGGCGTCCTCCTGCGGGAGGGCCTGGCGGGCCTGCTGGCCCGGTTCGCCTTCGACGTCGTGGCCGCCGTGGGCGACGCCGCGGCCCTGCGCGCGGCCGTCGCCGAGCACCGTCCCGACCTGGTGATCACCGATATCCGGATGCCGCCGGACTTCTCCGACGAGGGCCTGCGAGCGGCTGTGGAGCTGCGTCACGCCGATCCGGACCTGGCGGTGGTGGCGCTCAGCCAGTACGTCGAGCTGAGCTACGCCGCCGACCTGCTGGACTCCGGCGCCGGCCGCCGGGTCGGCTACCTGCTCAAGGACCGGGTGGTCGACGTCGCCGACTTCGTCGCCGCGCTGCGCCAGGTGGTGGGCGGCGGCACGGTGGTGGACCCGCAGGTCATCCGCCAGCTCATCACCCGGCGACGAGATCCGCTCGCCGAGCTTTCCCCGCGCGAGCACGAAGTGCTCATGCTCATCGCCGAAGGCCACTCCAACGCCGCCATCGCCCGGAGGCTGGTCGTCACGGACGCGACCGTGGGCAAACACGTCCGCAGTATCCTCGCCAAGCTCGACCTTCCCCAGACCGAGGACACCCACCGCAGAGTCCTCGCCGTCCTGGCCTACCTCCGCGGCCGACCCGCAAACCCGCAACCCCGTTGATCCCGCGGTAACGGAGACCGGGAGAAACTATGGGACTGGTCAGGCGAGGCTGAGCGCCTGATCTGGGACCTCGTCGCGCGCCGACTTTTCGGATGGAGGTTTCCGGACGGTATCGAGCCTGGTCATCAGGGTGTCCAGCAACGTACGCATTCCTGTACGCCGCCGGAGACGGCTTCGTGACCGTCTGGGCGTACGCGCACGTTTCGACGCGTCAAAGGCGCCTCTGTCACCGAGGCCGCCCGCACTCTCAAGAGCGACCGTTCCACCGCCTACGCCGCCCTCGCCACAGCGGCCCGCAGGTCCCCGGCCTGACGTTTCCACGGTCTCTCCCGGTCTCCACGGACGCCGTCTTGTGATCTTGTTCAGGAGTCGGTCGGTTGATGGGAGCCGGTGGCTGTGGGGGCGGTCCATGCGAGCAGCATGTGGAGGGAGTCGTGGGAGGAGGTGCCCGGCCGGGCCGCGTATGTGATCAGTGCCTGGTCGGGGTCGTCGGCGGCGCGCAGGGTTTCGTAGGTCAGTTCCAGGTCGCCGACCAGCGGGTGGTGGAACCTCTTGATGCCCGAGGTCTTGTCCTGGACCGGATGTTCCGCCCACAGGCGGCGGAAATCCTCGCTCTTT
>NZ_BOOK01000009.1 GCF_016863195.1 Paraplanobispora takensis
AGGTGGTCGCGCGGGCCAGGAGCTGGGGTCCGGCCACCGCCCAGCGGGTGCCCTACAGCCAGACCAAGACCCGGGACGGCTATCGCACCGACGGCTCGGGATATGCCTCCATGGCCCTGGGCCTGACCAAACCCGGCCCCATCACGGTGGATCTGGCCAAACCCGCCTACACCAAACCGATCCCCATGACCCAACTGCTCCAAGGCGACCTGGTCATCGACCCGATCGGCACCAACACCGCCCGCATGGTGGTCATCTTCGACCGCTGGACCGACGCCGGACACACCGCCTACTGGGCCTACCAGCAACGCGCCGGCTACGGCACCGACCACCGCATCGTCACCCACGGCCTGAAGCCCGGCACCCAGTTCCGCGCCTACCGCCCCGTCAACATCCGCTGACCCCCACCACAGACCGGCGCAGGCCGTACGGCACGCCCCGGTCACCCACCCACGTGACCGGGGCACACCGGACCCTACGACCGGTCGACGTAGTCGCGCAGGTGGATCGCCGTCAGGGACGTGCCGGCGTCGACGAGGTCGGCGGGGGTGCCGGAGAAGACGACCTGGCCGCCGTCGTGACCGGCGCCCGGGCCGAGGTCGATGATCCAGTCCGCGTGGGCCATCACCGCCTGGTGGTGCTCGATGACGATGACCGTGTTGCCGGTGTCGACCAGCCGGTCCAGCAGGCCCAGCAGGTGGTCGACGTCGGCCAGGTGCAGGCCGGTCGTCGGCTCGTCCAGGACGTACGTGGTGCCGTTCCTGGCCATGTTGACCGCCAGCTTCAGGCGTTGCCGCTCGCCCCCGGACAGGGTGGTGAGCGGCTGGCCCAGCCCCAGATAGCCCAGGCCCACCGACGACAGGCGGTCCAGGACGGCCTGCGCGGGGCCGGTGGGGAAGAACTCGGCCGCCTCGGCGACCGGCATCTCCAGCACCTCGCTGATGTTCTTGCCGCGCAGCGTGTACGACAGCACCTCGGGGGTGAACCGCCTGCCCTCGCACTCCTCGCACACCGTCGCCACCCCGGCCATCATCGCCAGGTCGGTGTAGATGAGCCCGATGCCCTTGCAGGCCGGGCAGGCGCCCTCGGAGTTCGCGCTGAACAGCGCCGGCTTGACCTTGTTGGCCTTGGCGAAGGCCGTACGGATCGGGTCGAGCAGACCGGTGTAGGTGGCCGGGTTGCTCCGGCGCGAGCCGCGGATCGGCGACTGGTCGGCCACCACCACGCCCTCCCGGCCGGCGACGTAGCCGTGGATGAGCGAGCTCTTGCCGGATCCGGCGACCCCGGTGACCACGGTCAGCACGCCGAGCGGGATGTCGACGTCGACACCGCGCAGGTTGTGCAGCGTGGCCCCCCTGATCGGCAGGTGCCCGGAGGGGGCGCGGAACCCCTCGCGCAGCCCGACCCGGTGGTCGAGATAGCGGCCGGTCAGGGTGCCGGAGGCGCGCAACCCCTCCAGGTCGCCGGTGTAGCAGAGCCGGCCGCCCGCGGCGCCGGCGCCGGGACCGAGGTCGACCACGTGGTCGGCGATCTCGATCATCTCCGGCTTGTGCTCCACGACGAGCACGGTGTTGCCCTTGTCGCGCAGCTGCAGCAGCAGGCCGTTCATCCGCTGGATGTCGTGCGGGTGCAGCCCGGCGGTCGGCTCGTCGAAGACGTAGGTGACGTCGGTCAGGCTGGAGTTGAGGTGCCGGACCATCTTCACCCGCTGGGCCTCGCCGCCCGAGAGCGTGCCGGACTCCCGGTCCAGGCTGAGGTAGCCCAGGCCGATCTCCACCAGCGAGTCCAGCGTCGACTGCAGGCCCTGGATGACCGGCCCGACGGCGGGGGTGTGGATCTTCCGCAGGAACTCGGCCAGGTCGTTGATCTGCATGGCCGAGCAGTCGGCGATGGTGAGGCCGTCGATCTTCGCCGAGCGCACCGCCTCGTTCAGGCGCGTACCGCCGCAGTCGGGGCAGCCGACGAGCTTGACCGCCCGGTCGGCGAACTCGCGCGCCTGCCCCTTCATCGACTCGCGGTCCTTGCCGAGGTACTGGCGCCGGACCTTGACGACCAGCCCCTCGTAGGTGAAGTTGTTCGAGCCGACCCTGACCTTGACGGCGGGTTTGTGCAGGAAGTCCTCCCACTGCTGCGCGGTGAAGTCCTTCAGCTTGACCGCCGGGTCGTAGAAGCCCGAGTTCGCCATGATCTGCCAGTACCAGGTGTCCACCCCGAACCCGGGCACCTTGATGGCGCCCTCGTTCAGGGACAGCTCACGGTCGACCAGCTCGCCGGTGTCGATGTCGGTGACCTTGCCGAGCCCCTCGCAGGCCGGGCACATGCCCTGCGGGGTGTTGAAGCTGAAGGCGAAGGCCGGGCCGACGTACGGGGTGGCGAGCCGGCTGAACACGATCCGCAGCATCGTGTAGGTGTCGGTGGCGGTGCCCACGGTCGAGCGGGCGTTGGCGCCCATCCGCTCCTGGTCGACGATGATCGCCGCGCTCAGGTTGTGCAGCGCGTCCACGTCCGGCCGGTTGAGGGACGGCATGAACCCCTGGATGAACGCCGTGTAGGTCTCGTTGATCAGTCGCCGCGACTCGGCGGCGATCGTGTCGAAGACGAGAGAGGACTTGCCGGAGCCGGAGACCCCGGTGAAGACGCTGAGCCGCCGCTTGGGGATGTCGAGGGAGATCCCGGTGAGGTTGTTCTCCCGCGCTCCGCGGACCTGGATGTGGTCGTGACTGTCGGCGGCGGTGTGATCGGTTCCGCGCGCGCCGCCGCGGGGGCGGGCGCCGTCGTCGTGATGGGCCGGTGCGGCGCCGCCTTCCGGCAGGCGGCCGTTCCCTTCCGGGGAAACTTGAGGTGTGGATGCTCCTGAACCGTGTCCGGGATTCATGCCTTCAAGTCTGCCATTGAACTGCTGATGAAGACTTTTACGCCGACAGTGCGGGATAATCACAGGAAATGGAGCACAACCTTCAACTCACCGGGGAAGCCCGCGCCCTGCCGGACGCGCCGGAGGGACGCGCGCCGGCCGGGCTGCGCCCCGTCGACCTGGCCCGCCTGGTGGGCCTGTCGACCCAGCAGATCCGCAACTACGCCGAGATGGGCGTCCTGCCCCCGGTTCCGCGGACCCCCTCCGGCTATCGCAGGTTCGACGCCCGCCACCGCCGGGCCCTGCTGGCCTGCCGGGCGCTCGAACGGGGGTACGGCCTGCACACCGCCCGATCGATCATGCAGTCCGTCCACGCCGGGGACCTGCCTCAGGCGCTCACGCTCATGGACGCCGGCCACGCCGCGCTGCACGAGCAGCGGATCTCCCTGCGGGCGGCGGGCGAGGCGCTGGAGGCGGTCGCGGAGCAGGCGCCGGAGGCCGCGGATGTGCCGCGGCAGGGCATGCGCATCGGAGAGGTGGCCGCCTATCTGGGCGTGCGCACCTCGGCCCTGCGGCTGTGGGAGTCGGCCGGGCTGCTGACCCCCGGGCGTGAGGCGATCACGGGATACCGCCGCTTCGACCCCGCCGACGTCCGGGACGCGCGGATGATCCAGCTGCTGCGCCGCAGCCGCTACCCCCTGGCCGTCATCAGGCTCATCCTCGAGGGCCTGCGCCGTACCGGCGGCAGCGACGCGCTGCGCGCGGCCATCGCGCAGCGGCAGGCGGAGCTGGTCGAGCGGGCGGCCGCCATGCTCGAAGGCGCGAGCCTGCTCCACCGGCACCTGGTGGCTCTGGGGGCCGTCCCCGGCGTTCCGGCCGCGGCGGGGGACGAGGTCACCCGGCCGGATGAATAGGATTCGGTGGTCCTGAGCGAAGGGGAGGGTGCCGTGGTCCGGGCGGTGGTGTTCGACGTGGGGGAGACCCTGATCGACGAGACGCGGATCTGGTCGCGCTGGGCGGACCGGCTCGGCGTCACCCGGTTCACCATGCTCGGCGTGCTCGGCGGCATGGCCGCGCTCGACCGGTCCTTCGCCGAGGCCTTCGAGCTCATCCGGCCCGGCTTCGACGTCGAGGCCGAGCAGGAGGCGTGGAAGCGCGACGACCCCGAGGGGCTCCGGGTGAACTTCGACGCCGACGACCTCTACCCCGACGTACGGCCCGGCCTGGCCGCGCTCCGCGACCTCGGCTACGAGTTGATCATCGCGGGCAACCAGCCACCGCAGGCCTACGACGCGCTGACCGCCATGGACCTGCCGGTGGACGCCGTCTACACCTCCGACGGCTGGGGCGTCGCCAAGCCCGACCCCGCGTTCTTCGCCGAGGTCGTGGCGGTGTCCGGCCGCGAGGCCGGGGAGATCCTCTACGTGGGCGACCGCCTCGACAACGACGTGCTCCCGGCCCGGCGCGCGGGCATGCGGACCGCCCTGATCCGCCGCGGCCCCTGGGGCTACCTCCACGCCGCCCGTCCCGAGGCGGGCCGGCTGGCCGACCACGTCGTGGACGGTTTCCCCGGCCTGGTCGCCGCACTCGGGCGCCGCTGACCGCCGCCCCCCGCCTCGCCGTACGGCAGGCGGGGAGGTGAGAGCGTCAGAGGCCGAGGGCGGCCCCGATGAGGGAGCGGGGGTCGGCGGCTCCGGCCAGGACGCCGGAGGGGAGCACGTCGATCAGGTGGGCGTGACCGAAGGCGGAGCCGTACGGCAGGGAGCCGACGGGGTGCCCGCGCCCGGCGAGGCCCTCGGCCCACGGGCCGCCCTCCTCCACCTCGACCACGGCCCGGTCGGGGTCGACCCAGGTGTCGAAGCCGGTGCCGCCGGAGGCCAGCCGCCAGCGGGCGGTGCCGACGGCCCGGCCCGGGTCCTGTCCGTGCAGGAGCAGGCGGGTGATGACCTGCATCAGGATCTGCGGCTGTGCGTCGCCGCCCATGGTGCCCACCACCGAGCGGAGCGAGTCGTCCGGGTGGGTGATCAGCCCCGGGACCAGGGTGTGCGGGGGACGCCTTCCGGGGCCGTACTCCGCGGGGTGGCCCGGTACGAGGGAGAAGCCGATTCCCCGGTTGTGCAGGTTGATGCCGGTACGCGGTTCGAAGACCAGGCTGCCGAACCCGGCGGCGTTGGACTGGATCAGGGAGACGCCCATGCCCTCGCCGTCCACCGCGCACAGGTAGGTGGTGTCGCCGGGGGAGGTCAGGTCGCGCACCGAGATCCGCCGCGCGGGGTCGATCAGGGCCCGGCGCCCGGCGGCCGAGTCCAGGACCCCGGCGACGGACGCGCCGTCGTAGAGCACCTCCGGCCGGTCGTGCCCGGCGACCCGCGCGGACTCGGCCAGCAGGTGGGCCCAGAGCGGGTCGGCCGGGTCGGCGGGCAGGTCGAGGCCCTCGGCGACGGCCAGGCCCAGCAGCATCAGGTAGCCCTGGGAGTTGGGCGGCATCGTCCACACGTCGTGCCCGAAGAGCCGCATCCGCAGCGGGTCCACCCACTCGGCGCTCTCCCCGGCCAGGTCGTCCTCGGTGTACTCGCCGCCGCCCGCGGCGACCAGCCCCTCCCCGAACTCGCCGAGGTAGAAGCCGTCGCGCCCGCCGGTCAGCGCCTTCAGGGACCGGGCCACCCCCGGCCGCCGGATCAGGTCGCCGGCCGAGCGCGCGGAGGCGAAGTCCTCGCACAGCGGGCCGACCGTCGCAAGGGCGGGCGCCAGCAACGGTGAGGCGGGGAAACCGTCGGTGGCCAGGCCGATCGCCGGGGCCAGCACCTCGGCGATCGGCAGTCTGCCGTAGCGGCCGTGCAGGGCGAGCCACCCGTCGGCGCAGCCCGGCACGGGGGCCGAGCGGAGGTCGTGGTGGAACGGCATGCGCGTGTGCCCCTCGGCCCGCAGCCGCTCCGGGTCGGCGCCCGACCCCGCCCGGCCGGAGGCGTTGAGCGCCGCGGGCGCGCCGGAGCCGTCGTGCACCAGCGCGAACAGGTCCCCGCCCAGCCCGCACATGTGCGGGGCCGTCACCGCCAGTACGGCGTTGGCCGCGATCGCCGCGTCGGCGGCCGACCCGCCGCGCTCCAGCATCGCGACCCCGGCACGGGAGGCCAGGTGGTCGACCGTGCAGACCATGCCGGAACGCGCGTATCGAGTGTTGTGCATGTTCAAGAGCGTACGACCGGGCGGAAAAGCGCCACGTCCCGGTACGGCGTTGCGGGCAGCGCCGGTGAGAGCGGCGGGGCGCGCGCCGTCAGAGGCGGTGGTCCCGGGTGAGAGCGGCGGGGCGCGCGCCGTCAGAGGCGGTGGTCCCGGGTGAGGGCGGCGGAGGTGCGTGCCGTCAGAGGCGGTAGTCCCAGGTCAGCACGCCGCTTCGCAGATCGCCGGCGAGCCCGCGGACGTAGTCGATCTCGGCCCGCAGGACGGTCCGCTGGTACTCGGACTCCACGAGGAAGACACGGTCCAGGAACGTCCCGGTCCGGGCGATCTCGGTCTCCAGTGCGGCCAGCCGTTCCCGGAGGGAGGCCAGGCGCTCCTCGACCGCGGCGGCCGCCTCCCCGGGGGGCAGCACCGGCAGGAAGGCCAGGGCGGCGGGGAACTCGGGGAACTCCCTGGCCGGGGTGGACAGCATCGTCCGCATCCACTGCATGAGCGTCTGTCGGCCGACGTCGGTGAGCTCGTAGACGGTCCGCTCCGGGCGGTTCTCCTCGCGCGAGGTCTCGCGGACCGTGATGAGCCCGTCGCGGAGCAGCCGGTCGATCGTCTGGTAGACGCTGTTGCGCTGCGCGACGTTGACCACGTCGTCCTTGTGCCGTTCCTTGATCAGCTGCTGCATCCGGTAGGCGTGCACGGGCTCCTCGGCGACCAGGGAGAGCAGGGCCATGGCCAGCGGAGAGCGCCTCGTCGACATGGGCTCATCGTAGGCTTGCCGCAATTTAGTCATAATATGTATAGTCATTAGATGACCAAGAAAGCTCTGATCGTCGGCGGGGGCATCGCCGGTCCGGTGACGGCCATGGCCCTGCAGCGCGCGGGCGTCGACAGTGAGATCTACGAGGCCCACGGCCACGGCTCCGACGGCGTCGGCGTCTTCCTCACGCTCGCGGACAACGGGCTCGCGGCCCTGGACCTGCTCGGCCTGCGCGATCCGGTGTGCGACCTGGGCGTGGACTCGCCGCGCATGGAGATGAGCAACGGCCGCGGCAGGCGGCTGGCCTCCATCCGGCAGCCCGGCCGCACGGTCAGGCGCGCCGACCTCTACCGGGTGCTCCGTGACGAGGCCCTGCGGCGCGGCGTGCGCGTCCACTACGGCAGGCGCCTCGACGACGCCTCGACGACCCCGGGCGGCGTGCGGGCGGTCTTCGCCGACGGGAGCACCGCCGAGGGCGACCTGCTGATCGGCGCCGACGGGCTGCGCTCGCGCACCCGCACGATCATCGATCCCGCCGCGCCCCGTGCCCGGTACGTCGGCCTGCTCAACACCGGCGGCTTCGCGCGCGGGGTCACGGTCCCGGGCGAGCCGGGCACGTACCACTTCGTCTTCGGCCGCAGGTGCTTCTTCGGCTATCTGATCCACCCGGACGACGGGGAGGTGTGGTGGTTCGCCAACCCGCCCAGCCGCAGGGAGCCGGCCCGGGAGGAGCTCGCGGCGATCACTCCGGAGCGGTGGCGGGCCAGGCTGATGGAACTGTTCGCCGGCGACACCGGGCCGATGTCCGACATCATCGCCGCCACCGAGCACATCCCGCCCGGCTGGGGCACCTATGACTTCCCGACCGTGCCGACCTGGTCCAACGAGCGCATGGTGATCCTGGGCGACGCCGCGCACGCCACCTCGCCCTCGTCGGGGCAGGGCGCGTCCATGGCGATCGAGGACGCGGTGGTGCTGGCCAGGTGCCTGCGCGACGTCCCCGGCACCGGCGAGGCGTTCACCGCCTACGAGCGGCTGCGGCGGGACCGGGTGGAGCGGATCGTGGCCCACGGCAAGCGCAGCGGGGACGGCAAGGCCCCCGGCCCCGCCGGCGCCTTCGTGCGCGACCTCATGATGCCGGCGTTCATGAGGTGGGTGGAGAGGAAGAACACGCTGGGCTGGATGCACGACTACCGCATCGCCTGGGACGAGCGGGTGGGCGCGGTCTCCCGCCCGGCCTGACCGCGGCGCCCGCCGGGCTCCGGCGGCCGGAGCGGTCACTCCTCGTCGGCGGGGAGGGTGAACAGGCGGATGTACATCGGACGCGCGTCGGACGGGGCTTCGTCGCCCTGATAGCCGTACTTGTGCAGCAGCGCCATGTAGGCCTCGAAGAACTCCTCGAACTCCGCCTTCGTCATCCGCCTCAAGCCGCGCGAGACCTTGACCCAGCTCGGGTCGCGCGCGTAGGAGGCGGGAAGGCGTTCCAGCAGCTCGCGGTCCTCCTGCAGGCTGATCCGGTGGAACTCGGCCAGCACGGGGCGATCTTCAGGGGCGAGCTGGTCGGGTGTGGGCAGGCGCAGGTCCCGGGGGCCGCCGGCCTTGCGCCACCAGCGTTCCCGCCCGGCGGAGCGCTCGGGGATCTCCTCGACGAAGCCGTACTTCTCCAGCTGGCGCAGGTGATAGCTGGTCGTGCCGGTCTTGGCGTCGAGCAGCTCGCCGATCGTCGTCGAGGTCGCCGGGCCGTGCACGTTGAGGTGGCGCAGGATCAGCCGGCGCATGGGATGGGCCAGCGCCTTGAGTCTGGCGGGGTCGTCCAGGAGGAACGGCTCGTCATCCTTCATGAGGATCAGCCTAGTCCTGCAGAAGGATATCTGCAGACAAACGTTTGCCGATAAGTCTCTGCAGAGTAGTTTCGGCACATGCGACGACCTCTCCGGATCCTTCAGGCCACGGCGCTCGCCCTGTGCCTGCTCACCACGGCCGCGCCCGCATCGGCGTCCGCCGCCTCGTCTCCGGCCCCGTCTCCGCCGTCCGCGGCGGAGGCCGGGCCCGTGCTCGCCGTACCGGCCGACCTGGCCGCCGAGGAGGTGAGCTTCCGTGGCGGCGGCGGGCTCGCGATGCGCGGCACGGTTCTCTCTCCGGCGAAGGCCCCGGTGGAGGGCGGGCCCGGACGGCCGGGCATCGTCCTGGTCCACGGCTCGGGCGCCGGCGTCTCCCGCACGAAACTGAGGGAGGAGGCCGTCGCGTTCGCCCGGCAGGGGCTGTCCGTGCTGATCTACGACAAGCGCTCCGAGGGCTACTCCCTCTTCCGGCGGTCCTATCCGCAACTGGCCGACGACGCGCTCGGGGCCGTGGCCGCGCTCCGCTCCCGGCCGGGGGTGGATCCGGCCGGGGTCGGCATCTGGGGGTTCAGCGAGGGCGGCTGGGTGGCGCCGATCGCGGCGTCCCGTTCGGCGGACATCGCCTTCGTCGTGCTCGTGGGCGCCAACGGCATGCCGCCGCTGCGGCAGCAGACCTGGGCCGTGGCCGCGGGGCTGCGCAAGGCGGGGGTGTCGGGTTCACTGGTCGAGCGGGCCGAGCCCGCCATGTACCGCCTGATCGCCGACGGCGGCCTGTTCCCCGAGCCCTACCACGACCCCGGGCCGACCCTGGCCGCGGTGCGCCAGCCGGTGCTGGGCGTCTGGGGCGTCCACGACCTCCTCACCCCGCCGGCAGAGAACCCGCCGCTCGTGGCCCGGGCACTGGAGAAGGGCGGGAACCGGCGCTACACGTTCCACTTCTTCCCCGGCGCCGACCACGCCGCCCACCTGAGCCCGGACGGCGGCGTCACCCGCCTGCCGGAGCTCGCCCCCGGCTACGCCGACCTGGTCGGTTCCTGGGTCCGCGACGTCACGGCGGGCCGGACGCCGGTGGCCGGGACGTCGGGGCCGGCTCCGGTGCAGGACTCGGCGACCGTGCCGATGGGGCCCGCCGCCCGCTGGGAGTCCGCGCCGGTGCAGCTGGCGGCCCTGGTGCTGTTCGCGGTGGCGTTCGCCGCCTATCCGCTGGTCGCGCTGGTCCGGCGCCTTCGCGGCCGTTCGCGGCGGCCGGTCACCCGGGCCGCGCGGCTGCTCGCCGCCACGGGCGCGGCGGCGGTGCTCGGATTGTTCTGCTATCTGTTCTACGTGCTGACGACCGGCGCCAAGCTGGCCGCTCCCGGTCCCGTGGCGGCCGGACGCCCGCTGATCTGGCTGGCGCTGCAGGTCCTGGCGGTGACCTGCGTGGCGGCCACGGTCCTCACCGCGTCGGCCTGGTACCGCTCCCGCGGCTCCGCGGATCCCGCACGGCCGGGAGAGCGGGGAGAACGGGTACGGCTCGGTCTCCTGCTCGCCGGCGGGGCGGTGTTCGTCCCGTGGGCCCTCTACTGGGGTCTGCTGCTGCCGTGACCCGACGGCGCGGGGCGCGGGCGGTGCGGGGCCGGGACCGGAGGCGGCGCGTGCGCCCGGCCGTACCGCGCGGGCGGTCAGCCGGTGGCGGCGTCGGTCGTGGCGGTCTCCGCCGCGCCGGGATCCGTGCCGCCGATCCCGAGCAGCATGCGGTGCCAGACCGGACGGCCGCCGCCGAAGGTGGCCAGGCACCGTCCCGGGCCCTCGTGGATCAGAGCGGTGCAGGCGCCCGCCGCGTCGGCCTCGACGGCGAAGACGGCGAAGTCCGCCCGGCTGCCCGGCTCCAGGCAGCCCAGCCTGCCGGGTCCTTCGTCCAGGCCCAGGGCTCTGGCCCCGCCGAGGGTCAGGGCCTCCACCAGGAGGCGGTCGACGGCGGGGTCGCGGGCGAAAGCGCGGGCGGTGGCCAGCGGATCGCCGCCGGTCCGGGTGCCGACCGCGATGGCGTTCTCGCCGCCGAGCAGCCCTTCGGCGGCGAACGGCGAGGAGATGGCCGCCACCGTGCCGCGGACGCGCAGGAGCTTGCGGTCGGCCTCGTCGAGCGGCCCGGAGGGCGCCACGTGCGTGCCGTCGCCCAGGGAGCCCACCTCGTCGAGGAACGCGGCGGTGCGGCGGCCGAGCTCGACCAGGAGCCGCAGGCCGAACGTCCGCGACAGGATGGCCAGGTCCTCCATGACCGCCGGATCGGGGGAGTGCGCGGCGATGCCGACGATCCCCGGGTGGTCCACCTCGCGGATGGCGGTGATGAGCCGGTCGCGCTCGTCGGCCTCCCAGCGGGCCTCGTCCGGGCAGCGGGTCTCCAGGTAGGTCACCCCGCCCAGGCCGAGCTCGCCGACGACGGAGGCGGCCTCCAGGTCGGCGGCCACGCCCGCGACCGCGGTGACGCCGTGGACGTGCGCGGAGGCGAGGTCCCGGTCGAGCCGGACGTGCGCGTCGACGAGCCCCGGCACGATCACGCCGGGCCAGCGCACCGGCTCGGCGTCGTGATAGGCGGCCTCGATCTCCTCGCGGGGCCCGACCCCGACCACCCGATCTCCCCGTACGACGATCGCACCGTCCTCGACGGGAGGCATGGAGACCGGCAGGACCAGCGGAGCGCTGTGCACCGTCACCGCGGAGGGCGCACGCGTGCCGAGGTTCCGGCCGGCGTGCATGGGCATGGGCGGCACTCCCGTCTGATCGTTCCCTGCTGAGATTAAAGGCACCCGTATCGACTTCTCAAACACCCGCGAAGGGTGATGGATGGCCCGATCATCTGTTTCGCCAGGGACTGTTGATCTGCCTGAGATAGCTCTATAGCGTCATTAATCGTGATCAAACCCCCCAGTTTGGCGAAGGCGCTGATCGCAGCAGTGATCCTGCTTCCTCTCGGCTTCGCCACCACCCCCGCGTCCGCCGATCCGACCCCCGACCCTTCGCCGCCTCCGGCTCCCGAGCATCCGTGGCGCCTGGACCACTGGCCGCAGCGGCAGCCGTGGCAACGGGACGCCCCCGAGGCCGCCCTGCGCGCCCGCCCGGGCGGGCCCGCCCCCATCGATCCGCAGAACTGGAAGAACCCCGACCACATGACGTGGGCAGACTACGTCAAGCCGCCGGGCACGAACTGGGCCGACCCGGCGGCCCAGGGGTCCAAGCGCACCTTCCGCGGCGCTCTGGTCCTGCTCGACTATCCCAACCAGCCGTTCGCGGTCACTCGGCCCAGGGGGTCGACGGTCTTCGGCAACCCCAGTGCCGAGGCCCACGACATCCCGCGCGAGCAGGTCGCCCAGTTCTACAAGGACTTCCTCAACACCCCGAACCAGCTCAACCGCGGGCACACCATCCACGAGTACTGGATGGAGGATTCCGGCGGGCGCTACGGCGTCGACCTGACCGCCTTCGGGCCGTACCGGATGCCCGGCAAGTCCCATGAGTACGCGATGGAGTTCCAGGCGGGCACCGGCTGCCCGGCCGGGGACGTCTGCGACAAGAACCTGCGGACCGACGGGCGCGCGGCGTGGATCGCCGAGGTGGGACCGGACGTCCCGGCCGGGTTCGACTTCGTCTTCTACCTGAGCGCCGGTCAGGACGAGTCGGCGACCTGGCAGGAGTTCGGGCCGATGAAGTTCCCGACGAAGGAGGCGGTGACCGACGACTTCGGCCCGCCGGACCCGGCCCTGCCCAACTGGGCCAGGACCCGCTACGTCGAGTGGACCTCCTGGGCCTCGGCCTCCTCCATCTGGCCCAACGCCGGCGGCGGCTCCTCCGTCCAGGCCGAGAGCTCGGGCCAGAGCGTCTACGCCCACGAGCTCAGCCACATCCTGGGCATCGGCGACAACTACAACAACCCGTTCGGGGTCCCGCCGCGGCGGGCCTACTCCGGCATCTGGGAGATGCTCAGCCGGGGCACCTTCAACGGTCCCGGCGGCCCGCACAGCCGCTGGCTGATCCCGCCCACCGCGGGCGCCTCGATGGGTGCCCAGCACATGCTCCGCAACAAGATCAAGCTGGAGATGGTCGACGAGAAGAACGTCCTGCGCCTGTCGCGCGAGGCGCTCGACGAGTCCGGCCTGGTCGTCGCCAGGGTGACCGCCCGCGTGGTCCAGCCGGGCGAGAACGGCCTGTCGGGGATCAACATCGCCTTCGACACCGGTGACAGGAGCCCGGCCTGCGACGTGGCCACCGATCCGTTCTGCGACGGCGGCGGCTACGAGAACTACACCGTCGAGGTCGTGGACCGGATGGGCGCCGACTCCTTCACCCCGGACTCCGGCGTGCTGCTGGCCAAGACCAAGAACCAGGACCGGGCGCCGTTCGAGTGGGTGATCGACGCCAACCCGCAGGACATCGGGATGACCGACTACGTCCTGCCGGACGGCACCGCCGTGCCGATCACGATCGGCGACTACCGCCAGCTCTCCGACGCGCTGTTCCACGCGGGCACCGACTCGGGCAGCGAGTTCGAGTACGTCGACGAGGCCAACCGCCTGCACTTCTACGTGCTCGACGTGCACCGCGACCGCAAGGGCACGCTGTCCTACACGGTCGCGGTCCGCTCCCTGGACGGCGCCGGACCGGCCAGGCGCGGCGTGCGGCTGCTCCCGGCGGCCGGCATCCCGTCCGGCAAGGGCTACTCGACCTGCGGCTTCCCGCTGTTCAACACCGGCAGGACGGCTCCCGCCCAGGGACAGCACCCCGAGGACGTCGGCGCCTACCTGAACAACGACGTCTACCGGCTGTCGGCGACCGTCGACGGGCGCGGCTGGACGGTCACCCTGCCCAACCGGCTCGCGACCGCCGCGGCGGGCAAGCACACCTCGGCCGCCGTCCACGCCCAGCGGGCCCAGGGCGGCAGCAGACTGGCCAAGGTCACGCTGACCGCGGTCTCCGAGAGCGACCCGTCGAAGACGGCCAGGGCGACCTGCCTCGTGACCGGCCTGTAGCCGGAGCGCGGACAGGCCGGCGGGGTACGGCGAGCGCGGCGCCGTACCCCGCGACGGGCCGTCACGTCACCGGCCGGCCGCACCCCGCCGTGTGCGGTCACGTCACCGGCCGGCCGCACCCCGCCGTGTGCGGTCACGTCACCGGCCGGCCGCA
>NZ_BOOK01000010.1 GCF_016863195.1 Paraplanobispora takensis
CACCGGCCGGCCGCACCCCGCCGTGTGCGGTCACGTCACCGGCCGGCCGCACCCCGCCGTGTGCGGTCACGTCACCGGCCGGCCGCACCCCGTCATGGGCCCTGGCCTCACAGGCCGAGGTCCCGGCCGATGATCTCGCGCATGATCTCGTTGGATCCGGCCCAGATGCGGGTCACCCGGGCGTCCATCCAGGCGCGGGCCACGCGGTACTCCTTCATGTAGCCGTAGCCGCCGAACAGCTGGACGCAGGCGTCCAGCACCTCGTTCTGCACCTCCGAGGTCCACATCTTGGCCTTGGCCGCGTCGACCGCGCTCAGCTCGCGCCCGGTGTGGGCCGCGATGCACTGGTCCAGGAACGCCTGGGAGACCTCGACCTTGGTGACCAGGTCGGCCAGGACGAACTTGTTGTGCTGGAAGGAGCCGACCGGCTGGCCGAACGCCTTGCGCTCCTTGACGTAGACCAGCGTCTCGGCCAGCACCGCGGCCGCGTGCGCCAGGTTCGCCACCGCCGAGCCGAGCCGCTCCTGCGGGAGCCGCTCCATCATCGCGATGAAGCCCCGGTCGATCTCGCCGATCACGTTCTCCCCGGGGACGCGCACGTTCTCGAAGAACAGTTCGGCGGTGTCGGCCTCGGGCTGGCCCACCTTGTCCAGCTTGCGGCCCCGGGTGAAGCCCTCCATCCCGGTCTCCACCGCGAACAGCGTGATGCCCTTGGCCCTCTTCTCCGGGCTGGTCCGGGCGGCGACCACCACCAGGTCGGCGCAGTAGCCGTTGGTGATGAAGGTCTTGGACCCGTTGACGACCCAGTCGGAACCGTCGCGGACCGCGGTGGTGCGCAGCGCGGCCAGGTCGGAGCCGCCGCTCGGCTCGGTCATGCCGATGGCCGTGATCATCTCGCCGGAGCAGAAGCGGGGCAGCCAGCGCTTCTTCTGCTCCTCGGTGGTCAGCTCGACCAGGTACGGCGCGACCACGTCGTAGTGGATGCCGAAACTGGAGGACAGGGCCGCGCTCTGCCCGGACAGTTCCTCACCCAGCACCGCGTTGAAGCGGTAGTCGCCGGCCGCGCTGCCGCCGTACTCCTCCGGCACCTCCAGCCCGAGGAAACCCTGGCGGCCGGCCTCCAGCCACACGTCGCGGTCGATCAGCCGGTTCTCGATGAACTCCTCGGCACGCGGCGCCACCGAGCGGGAGAGGAACTCCCGGACGGACTCGCGGAAGGCCTCGTGGTCGGGGCCGTAAACGGTTCGCTTCATGACATGTGAATATACCGACCGGTTGGTATCTCCCGCGGAGGGGACCATCCGCTTTGCTTCTGGTTGAATGAATCTTGAGACGACACAC
The DNA here is from genome assembly GCF_016863195.1 of Paraplanobispora takensis. Taxonomy (GTDB): domain Bacteria; phylum Actinomycetota; class Actinomycetes; order Streptosporangiales; family Streptosporangiaceae; genus Planobispora; species Planobispora takensis. The sequence goes on from NZ_BOOK01000010.1 coordinate 1,342, forward strand.
CGGCCGCGCCGGGGGCCGCGGCCTTCCTCGGGGAGACGTATGCGCGGGTCACCGCACGTGCCCGACCACGACGACGCCGACCGGCTGCCGCAACCGCGCAGGCGCCCGATCTCGCTGGCGGCGCCCGCGGCGGCCGGCCTGGCCGCCGCCGCGGCCAGCATCATGGCGACCTCGCTGGACGTGTGGGACCTGCCCGTCCCGGCCAAGCTCGCCATCACGGTCTTCGCCGGCGTCCTGGTCGGCGTGCTCACCTGGGCCACGACGGACCGGCGGGCGGTGGCCGCCGGGGGCGTGCCGGAGGGGACCTGGCGGGCGCCCGACCAGTGGCCGCCGACGCCCGCGCACTTCACCGGCCGCGCCGAGGCGCTGGCCGAGCTGCGCGAGGTCTTCGACGGGCACCGCAGGAACCAGAGCCGGGACGGCGGCTCGCCCCTGATCGTCTCGGTGTACGGCAGAGGCGGCGTCGGCAAGTCCATGCTGATGACCAGGTTCGGCCACGAGATCGCCGGCCGGTTCCCCGACGGGCGGCTCTACGCCGACCTGCGCGGTGCGGTGGACGCACCGATCCGGCCCGAGGAGGTGCTGACCGGCTTCCTGCGGGCGCTGGGCGTGCGGCTCACCACCGACCCCGGAGGCCTGGACGAGCTGCGCAACCTCTGGCTGACCTGGACCAAGGGCAAGCGCATCCTGATCGGCCTGGACAACGCCGAGCACGGCGACCAGGTCAAGGACCTCATCCCGGCCGAGCCCGGATGCACGGTGATGATCACCTCGCGGCACCCGCTGTTCCTGCTCAACACCTACGACAAGCGGCTCGCGGTGTTCGGCGAGGCGCAGAGCCTGGAGCTGCTGGCCCGGCTGGCCGGGGACGAGCGCGTCGCCTCGGAGCTGGAGTCCGCCCGGGAGATCGTCCAGATGTGCGACCACCTGCCGCTGGCCATCAGCATCTGCGGCGGGCGCCTGGCCACGCGCGAGAACTGGTCGCTGCGCGAGATGGCCGACCGGCTCAGGGACGAGCGCCGCCGCCTGGACCAGCTCGAACTCGCACCCAGCCTGGACAAGAGCGTGCGCGCCTCCCTCCAGCTCAGCTACGACGCCTGCACCGGCATCCAGCGCCGGCTGCTGCGCCGGCTCAGCCTGCTGACCGCCCCCGACGTGCCCGGCTGGGCGGCCGGCGAGCTGCTGGGCACCTCCGAGCTGGACGGCGCCGACCAGCTGGAGGCGCTCATCGACACCCAGCTCGCCGAGTGCTCGGGCGTCGACTTCGCCGGCGCCATGCGCTACCGGCTGCACGACCTGGTGCGGATCTTCGCCCGCGAGCTGGCCGGTTCCTACGACGCCGACGGCTCCGGCCGGGCAGCCATCGAGCGGGTGCTGTCCGGCTACCGTCGCAGGGGCGAGGCCGCGGCGATGGCGCGCTGGCCGCAGGACTGGGGGCGCAGCGGCCGCGGCGGCGACCACTCGTCGGTGGTGCGGGGCCAGGCGTCGGCGGCCGACTGGCTCAACGCCGAGCGGCTGACCGTGGTCGCCATGATCGGCGAGGCGCGGAACCTGGAGCTGTGGGAGCCGGCCTGGGGCCTGGGCCGGGCGTTCTGCTCGCTGTGCCACTCGCTGCGCGCCTACTGGTCCGACTGGCGGGCGGTCGCCGAGATCGTGTGCGAGGCGGCGGAGCACATGGACGACCGGCGGGCGCTGGGCATCGCGCTGCTGGACCGGGCGGCCGTGACCGGCGGGCAGGGCAGCCACCAGAGCGCCCGCGAGGACGCCGAGCGGGCGCTGGCCGTCTTCACCGAGCTGGGGGAGGCGTGGTGGGCCGCGCGGGCGATGCGCACGGTCGGCATGACGCTCTTCAGCGACGGCAGCCTCGACCGGGCGCAGGGCTATCTCATCGACGCGATCGCCTCCTTCAAGAGCGAGGAGGACCGGTGGTGGTCGGCCAGGACCCAGCGCAACCTGGCCGAGCTCAGGCTCGCCCAGCGCAGGCCCGATGAGGCGAGGGAACTGCTGGAGGAGGCCCTGCGGGTCTTCGAGCACGACCGCAACCGCTACTCCGAGGCGCAGACCCTGCGCGCCTACGGCGAGGTGCTCGGCGCGACCGCGCGGAGCCTGCAGGAGCGGGGAGAGCTGCGGGCCGCCCAGGACCACTTCACCCGGGCGGGGTTCAGCCTGGACCGCGCCGCGGAGATGTTCCGGCTGCGGGGCGAGGAGTGGGAGGTGGCCCGGTGCCTGCGCGCCGCCGGAGAGGTCGGCGACCCGGCCAACCGGCTCAACGAGCTGAAGTACGTTCGGCAGGCCGCCGAGCTGCTGGGCAAGCTGGGCGACTCGTGGGGCGTGGCCAGGGCCGAGCTGTCGGCCGGGCGGGTGCACTCCAGGGCCGGCAGGGCCCTGGAGGCCGAGGAAACGCTGCGGCGGGCCGTACGGGCCTTCGAGGACCTCGGCGACCGGTGGTGGATGGCCCGGTGCCTGCGCTATCTGGGCGAGGTGCACCTGGAGGCCGGTGAGGGCGAGGCCGCGCTCCTGCCGCTCGGCCGCGCCCTGGACATCTACCGCAGTCTCGGCAACCAGTCGGGCATGGGCCGTACCCTGGAACTCCTGCGCCGGGCCAGGGAGGACGGCACCCCCGCCCCCAAGCCGCCACGCGGCACCCCGGAGTGACCGGCCGGGTGTCACGTCCGGGACCGCTGCTCGTACGGTGCCGGCCGGGTGGCGCCGTCCGGCCCGGGCGGGTCACCGTACGCAGGGTCGCGGAACGGGAGGGATCACCGGCCGCCGGAGTCCATCAGGTACCCCGCGGCCCGGCGGGCGTCCTCCATGCTCTCCAGGAACAGCTCTCTGATCCGCCGGGCCTGGCCGGTCAGCTCCTGCAGCTGCGGGATGGCCAGCGCGTCCCCCGTGGTGTCGGCGACCAGCTGCTCGTACTGCGGCGTCCGCTCGGCCAGCAGCTCCAGCTGCCGGTAGGAGTGGTAGACCGCGTCGGCCCTGCGCACCTGGGCGGCGTACTCCTCCATCGCCTCGATCCGCCGGATCAGCGAGGTCCTGGCCGTCTCCAGCGCCTTGGAGTAGGGGACGAAGGCCTCGGCCACCTCGGGCGGCGGCGTATTGGGGACGATCCGCAGATACTCCGCCCGCAGGGACGAGAGCCGGACCAGTTTCGTGGCGATCTGCCAGGTCTGGTCGGGCAGCGTCACCGCGTTGTCGATCGTGTCGAGCAGGGCCGCGCGGTTGACGCGGGACTCGAGCACCGTCTCGGCGGCGTCCTGCGCGCGGCGCAGCAGCGCGCCGCACTCCGCGTCGAGGTCCTCGGGCAGGATGAACCGGTTGGCGTGGTCGATGGCGACCCGCATCCGGCGCCGTTCCTGCCGGGGCCCGGGATCGGCGGCCAGCCGCTGGACGCCGGAGAAGACGCCGATCAGGATCAGCATCGCGAGCATGACGGTGAAGTTGGTGACTATCCAGATCAGCCCCATGGAGCCCGCGACCGAGAAGACCTTGACCGGGTCGGGGCCCCGGGCGGAGGGGATGTCCCCCATCCGGACCGCCCGGAGCGTCTCGGGACTGGCGCGCAGCACCGAGGAGACCGAGTCGGGCAGGGCGGGGTCGACGATCAGACTCGGGGGACGGCTCTGCGGGTCCACATGACCTCCTCACGAAGAGGCGTCGCCAAGTGCTTCCACTTTTCACCATCATGAGCGTTTTAGAATAATTTAGGACGCGAGATGGCAAACATCGGTATTTGCGGTAATACGTCCCGCTGTTAACTGTGTAGCCATATATCGATGTATAGACTCCTTCGTGATGAACGACTTCACGCGCTGGATAGATCTGGAAGGCGCCGTCAACGTGCGCGACCTCGGCGGGCTCGCCACGGTGGACGGCGGGACCACCTCATTCGGCCGGATCTACCGGTCGGACAATCTTCAGGGCCTGAGCGGACGCGACGTCGAGCGCCTGGTCTTCGAACTCAAACTCCGCCACGTCGTCGACCTCCGCTCCGGACCCGAGGTCTCCCTGGAGGGCCCCGGCCCGCTCACCCGCATCCCCGAGGTGAGCATCCACCACCACACGCTCTTCGCCGAGGGCGGCAAGTACACCGACGTCGACGCCGACACGATCGACGCCGACCGGGTGCTGCCCTGGCAGAGCCGCGAGGAGGAGGACCTGGCCGAGCTGCGGGTCACCGGCTTCTACTACGCCTACCTGCGCGACCGTCCCGACTCGGTGCTGGCGGCCCTGCGGGCCATGGCCCGCGACGACGGCGCGTCCATCGTGCACTGCGCGGCGGGCAAGGACCGCACCGGCGTGCTGTGCGCCCTGGCCCTGGAGGTCGCCGGCGCCACCCGGGAGGCCATCGTCGAGGACTACGCGGCCACCGGCGAGCGCATCGAGGACATCCTGGCCCGCCTGCGGGCCAGCGACACCTACCGCGAGGACCTCGACACCCGCTCGCCCGACGAGCACCGCCCGCGGCGGGAGTACATCGAGAGGTTCCTGCAGGTGCTGGACGACCGCTTCGGCGGCCCGCTGGCATGGCTCGCCGAGCAGGGCTGGACCGACGAGGACACCCGCGCCATGCGCTCCCGCCTGCGCGACTAGAGGAGCAGGCCCTGAGGTCTGAGGCTTGAGATCCGAGGCTGAAAGCGGGTACGGCGGCGCGCGGTGAGACGGGTGCCGCCGTACCCGTGGGCACCTCCGTGGCAGGGCGGGTGCCGCCCACCCGGCTGCGCCGCCCGCCGGCCTGCCGGAAGATGCTTGTCCGGCGTGCCGGCTCGACGTCCGTTTTCCGCCAGCGCCCCCTTCGGCCGATCACGCACACTTGATCTCGTCTCCCGCGCTCACTGCAGCGACTCCAACCCCAGAGGGCGAATCCATGCACAAGGTCCGCGACCTGAAGGTGTTGTACTTCGGCACGCCGGTCGTACTGATCAGCTCCCGCAACCCCGACGGCAGCGCCAACCTCGCGCCGATGTCCTCAGCGTGGTGGCTGGGCCAGTCCTGCATGCTCGGTCTGGGCGACTCCGCCCAGACCACGGCCAACCTGCGCCGAGAACGAGAATGCGTGCTGAACCTGGCGCCGTCGTCGCTTGTCGACGCGGTCGACCGGCTGGCCATGACCACCGGCGCACCCGTCGTACCGCGGCACAAGGCGGAGATGGGCTACCGCTACGAGCCGCGCAAGTTCGCGGCCGCGGCACTGACCGAACAACCCTCGGAGCTGGTCGCCCCGCCGCGCGTCCTGGAGTGCCCGATCCAGCTGGAGTGCGAGGTGGTGGCCGCGCATCCGTTCGCCGATCACAACGCGAGTGCCACCGCATTCCACGTTACGGTCCGCCGCGCCCATGTCGACGACGAGCTCATCATCCCGGGGACGCGCTATGTCGACCCGATCGCCTGGGACCCGCTCATCATGAAGTTCTGCGAGTTCTTCGGCGACGCGCGCAACGTCCGTTCGTCCCGGCTCGCCGCAGGCTGGCGGATGCCGCACGATCTGCGGACCCCGGCCGCATTCTCCTAGTACTCCGGTGACACTTTGAGATCATGGCGGGCGGCACCCGGCCTGCCGCGGACGCATCTCACGGAACGGGCGTTTCACCCGGTACGCATCGCCGAGGCGGAGATCTCCCAGAAGCCGGCGTAGCGGCCGCCGCGGCGCAGCAGCTCGTCGTGGCCGCCCTCCTCCACGATCCGGCCGCCGTCCAGGAAGACGACGCGGTCGGCGCGCCGGACGGTCCGCATGCGGTGCGCCACCATCACCACCGTCCGGCCCGCCATCAGGCGCTCGATGCCGTCGTGGACGGCCGCCTCGTTCACCGGGTCCAGCGCGGAGGTCACCTCGTCCAGCAGCACGACGGGCGCGTCCTTCAGCAGCGCCCGCGCGATGGAGACACGCTGGCGTTCACCGCCCGACAGCAGCGCGCCGCCCTCGCCGACGTCGGCCGCCCATCCGCCGGGCAGCCGCCCGATCACCTCCTCCAGCCGCGCCGCGGTCGCCGCCGCCCGTACCTCGGCCTCGGAGGCGCCGGGACGGCCGAGACGGACGTTCTCCTCGATGGTGCCGTCGAAGAGATAGACGTCCTGGAAGACGATGGCGATCTGCGCCATCAGAACCTCGGTGCTGACGGCGCGCACGTCCACCCCTCCCACGCGCACCGCGCCCGCGTCCACGTCGTGGAAGCGCGCGAGCAACTGCAGCAGTGTGCTCTTGCCCGCACCCGACGGCCCGACGACGGCGAGCCGCTGTCCCTGCGGTACGGACAACGACAGGTCGTCGATCACCGTACGGCCGCCGTGCCGGAAGGTGACGGAGGCGAACTCCAGGTCGTGGCGGACCGGCCGGACCGGCTCGCGGGGTTCCGGCAGCGGCTCGGCGCGCAGCACCGTGTCGAGTCTGTCCAGCTCGGAGCGCGCGCCGCGCAGTTTGCCGCCGATGTCCGACAGCGACAGCAGCGGGTCGGCGCAGCGGGCCGCGAGCACCAGGATCGTCAGAACCTCCGCCGCCCCGATGCTCCCGCCGAGCGCGAGATAGGCACCCAGGGCCAGTACCACGGTGAAGACCGCCTGCACCGTGAGCGTCAGGCCCACCGCGCCGGGCAGCGTCGCCAGCACGGTACGGCGGGACGCGCGCCGGAGCTCGCGCAGCGAGTCGTCGAGCAGCTCGAAGCGTTCGCCGCTCCGGCCGCCGGCCCGCAGCACCGGCTGGGCCTGGAGGAATTCGACGACCCGCCCGGTGGCCTCCTTGTCGCGCTCGTGGCCCTCGGCGTCGGCGGCGGCCGTCGAGCGTGCCGTCCGGATCTGGATCACCGCCACGACGGGGGCGGCGGCCAGGGCGGCCAGCCCCAGTCGCCAGTCGAAGGCGAGCATCACCACCACGATCGTCAGGGGAGTCACCAGGGCGGCGATGAACGGCGCCAGCAGATGCGCCATGATGCTCATCGCCCGCAGGAGACCCTGGCCGGCCATGACGGACACCTCGCCGACCCGGCCGGCGCCGTACCAGCCGATGGGCAGCCGGGCCAGATGCTCGCCGAGCCGGTGATACATGCCCCGCAACATCGTGGTCCCCACGCGCATGCCGGACAGGTCGCTGACATAGCGCAGTACGGCGTAGCCCGCGACCGCGGCCCCGAACGCGACCAGCCACGGCCCGGCGTCCGCGGGCGTGTCCCCGAGCAGCGCCCGCAGCACCGGGACCAGCAGGGCATAGGACAGGCCCTCGGCCGTCGCGGTGATCGTCATGAGGATCACGGTGCGACGCAGCGTCCGGGCGTACTCGGGTCCCAGCACGCGCAGCAGCATTCGGATCATCGCGGCTCGCCTCCTCGCGATACGCCATCGTCGGTCTCGGTCTCGGTCTCGGTCTCGGTCTCGGTCTCGGTCCCGGTCTCGGTCCCGGCCCCGGTCTCGGTCCCGGCCCCGGTCTCGGTCCCGGCCTCGTCGGCGAGCGCCGACCGGTGGGACCGCCAGAACGCGGCGAACCTCCCGTTCCCGGCCAGCAGCTCGGCGGGCCCGCCACGCTCGACGATCTCCCCGTTCTCCAGCACCACGACGGTGTCGGCGTCGGCGACCGTCTCCAGACGATGGGCGATGACCAGGACCGTCCGGTCGCCCTCCAGCGTCGCCAGCGCCCGGCGTACCGCCTGCTCGGTCTGCGGGTCGGCGAAGGCGGTCGCCTCGTCGAGCACCAGAACGGGGGTGTCCGCGAGCAGCGCGCGGGCGATCGAGATCCGCTGCGCCTCGCCGCCCGACAGCCCGGCCTCCTCACCGATCACCGTCTCGTATCCGCGAGGCAGCTCGAGGATCCGGTCGTGGACGTTCGCCAGCCGGGCGGCGCGGATCACGTCGTCACGGTCGGCGTACGGCACCGCCAGCGCGATGTTGTCCGCGACCGACGCGCGCAGCAGGCGAACGTCCTGGAAGACGAAGGAGACCGTCCGGTAGAGGTCCCGGCTGCCGATCTCGCGCAGATCGACGCCGCCCATGGTGACCGAACCGTGGGAGGGGTCGAAGAACCGGGGCAGGAGCCGGACCAGGGTGGACTTCCCGCTCCCCGACGGACCGACGACCGCGGTGACCGTCCCCGGTTCGAGCACCAGGTCGATCCCGCGCAGCACCTCGTGATCGGCCCGGTAGCCGAAGCGGACGCCGCGCAACTCCACCCGGTGCCCCCGCGGTGCGACCGGGTGCGCGGGCTCCGGCAGCGACCGCACCGCGAGCACGTCCCTGATCCTGCCGACCGCGCGCCGGGCGGCCTGCATGTCGTCGAAGCCGTGGCCCAGGGCCGCCACCGGAGCGGTCAGGCCCAGCCCGAGCAGCGGGAAGGGCAGCAGGTCGGCCGGGGCCATGCCGCCGGTCGTGATCAGAGCCGCACCGCCGGCCAGGACGACCAGCAGCACGAACGGCGGCGACAGCGCCAGCTGCATCCCGGCGGCGACCGCGGACACGCCGCGTACCCACCGGCTGAAGGTGGCGACGAAATCGTCCGCGGCCGAGAGGAACGCGCGGTGGGCGCGCCCGGATCCGCCGAACGCCTTGACCACCGCGATGCCCTGCACGAACTCGACGACGGAACCGGCGATCCGGCCCATGGCCGCGTCGAACTCCTCCTGCTCGCGCGTCCTGGCGGGGAGCATCAGCAGCGGGACCAGCGCCACGGCCAGCACCACCGGGATCAGCGTGATCAGCGTGAGCCGCCAGTCGACGGTGAACAGGTAGACCAGCGACACCAGCGGCACCACGAACGCGGAGACGAGCTCACCGGGGGCGTGGGCGATGAACGGGTGCACGGCGCTCACGTCCTGCCCCACGACCTTCGCCAGCTCCCCGGTCCGGCGCCGGGAGAACCAGCCGATCGGCACGCGCCCCAGCCGCGCGGCCAGCCGGCGGCGGAACGCCAGCTGCACCCGGCCGTCGAGAACGTGCCCGGTCCCGGCCGACGCGGCCGTGAACACCAGCCGGACGAACAGGCCGGCCGCGCCCGCGATCACGACGGACCAGACGTGACCGTGGTCGATGGGGCCGGGCGCCAGCAGGGCACGGCCCAGTTCGACGACCGCCAGCAACGGCGCCAGCCCCGCGACGGCGCCGATGACCTGCAGGATGACGACACCGGCGAAGCTCCACGCGTACGGGCGCAGGAGCCCCGCCAGGCCCTGTTCCGCCGGAGAGCCGGCGGTCGCGGCCGCGCCGGTGGCGGTGGCGGTGGCCGAGCCGATGGCCGAGTCGGTGGTCGTGATCGGGCCCGTGGCCGTGACCGGGCCGGTGGCCGTGGCCGGCTGTGACGGCCTCACTCGGCCAGGGCCCGGCGCAGTGCGGCGCCGAGCTCCGCGAGCTGCCGCTGCGACACCTCGGCGGACAGGATCGCCTGCGACCCGTGGAAGGTGCCGGGCCACTGGTGCAGCTCGACCGACACGCCCGCCTGCAGCATCCGCAGCGCGTAGAGGATGTCCTCGTCGCGGTTCGGGCACAGCTCGGCGGTGGCGATGTAGGCGGGGGGCAGGCCGGACAGGTCCTCGGCCCGCGCCGGGGCGGCGTACGGAGAGGCGGGTTCAGAGCCCAGATAGTGCCGCCACGACTCGGCGACCTTGTCGCGGTTCACCCAGGGGGTGTCGGTGAAGTTCTGCGCCGACCACGTCTCCTGCCGGTCGTCGAGCTCGGGCTGGTTGAGCAGCTGGAAGCGGATCGGCGGACCCTGCCGGTCGCGCGCCCGCAGCGCCGTCGCGGCCGCGAGCCCCGCGCCGGCGCTGTGACCGCCGACCGCGATCCGCTCCGGGCCGACGCCGAGCTCGGCCGCGTGCTCGGCCGTCCAGGTCAGGACGGCGTAGGCGTCGTCCAGGGCGGCGGGGAAGCGGTTCTCGGGGGCCAGCCGGTAGGCCACCGAGATCACCACCGCGCCGCAGGCGCCCGCGAGCCGGGCGGCCCACGGGTGCTCGGTGTCGAGGTCGCCCATGACGAACCCGCCGCCGTGCAGCCAGATGACGGCGCCCTGCGCCTGGTACGGGCGGTAGATCCGCACCATCACGTCCGGATCGGCGGGCACCGTGCGGTCCTCGATCTCGATCCCCGTGGTGTCCGGCGCGGGCACCGCGGCGGCCAGCTCGGCGAACTTCTTGCGCTGGATGATCGGGTCGGTCAGGTCGGCCTGGGGGAACAGCGGGACGAACGCTTCAAGTTCGGGATCCATGCCGGACATCCTCACCGCCGCCGCCCTGCGGATCATCCGCCATCCGTCGGGCATCCGGTGCCGATCACGCACCGATCGTTGCCCGCCTCCCCGCCCGCAAGGGCCTATCCTCCTGCCATGGAGGCACTGGCGGAACGGCTGTCGCACCTGGACTCGCAGGCCGAAGGCGCCCTCCGGGTCGTCATGTTCTACGACACGCTGATGCGCCGGCGGGTGGATCTGCCGGCGCTCGCCCGGGCCTCGGCGGGCCTGGCCGGGTGCGTGACCGGGATCCGGCTGCACGGCACGGGGCGGGTGGTCCGCTTCTCGCCCGACGGTGAGCAGGCGTCCGCGACGCCGTCCGCGGCCTCCGGCACGGCGCCGATCACGCTCGACGAGGAGGAGATCGGCACGGTGTGGCTGGAACGCCCCGGCCCGCCGAATCCGCTCGACGAACTGCTGCTGGACCGGCTCGCCATCGCCGTCGCGGCGGTCGTCGAGCGGTACGGCCCCGCCCGCACCACCATGGCCGATCCCGCGCTGGTCGAACTGGCGATCAGCGCGGGCAGCGACGAGGCGGCCAGGGCCCGGGCGCTGAGGCTGCTGGGATTCGCCGCGGACCTGCCGGTCCGCGTCGTCGCCGTACGGTCGCAGCTCCCGCTCGACCGGATCGGCGCCCTGATCTGCCCGGCCCGCCCGGTGAAGGCGGCACCGCTGGCCGACGTGGGCGTCCTGCTGGCCACCACTGTCGACCCGGCCCGGTTCCCCGCGGGTGTGCGCGCCGGCATCGGCGCCGCCGAGAGCCCGGACCGATCATGGCAGGAGGCCCGCACCGCCCTGCGCTTCACCACTCCGCGCCAGCCGGTCGTCCACCACGACAGCCTGGGCGTGATGGCGCTGCTCGCACAGGTGCCCCGGGAGGTCGCGCGCGACAACGCCGACGTGGCCGCGATCGCCCGGATGGCCGGCAACCCGGACGATCTGGAGACCCTGGACGCCTACTGCGCCACCGGCTCCCTGCGCCGTGCCGCCGACCTCCTCCACCTGCACCACAGCAGCGTCGCCCGCCGGCTCGAACAGCTGGCGAAGACCCTGGGCATCGACCTCACCGAGCCCGCCGGACTGGTCCGGGCCAGGCTCGCCCTCACCGCATGGCGGCTGCTCGACGACTGACGTCACAGCGTGACGGTGACGCCCTCGGCGGCGGAGCGGCGGGCGGCCTCCAGGACGGTGAGGGCCTCCACGACCTCCTCGGGGGCGACCGGCGGCGGGGCGCCGTCGCGCACGGCCGGGACCACCGCCCGGTAGAAGTCCAGGTAGGCGCCGGGTTCGGTGCGGACCGGGTGGTTGTCCCGGTCGGTGCCCAGCACGCCCCACCGCTCCTGCGGGTCGTCGCCGAAGCCGGGCGAGTCCGGGGTCAGGCCCGCGCGCAGGCGGTCCTCCTGGACGTCCAGGCCGTGCTTGACGTAGGCCGCCGCCGAGCCCAGCACGCGGAAGCGCGGCCCGAGCTGCGGGGTCACCGCGCTGACCCACAGGTGGGAACGGGCGCCGCTCGCGTGGGTCAGGGCGATGAAGGTGTCGTCGTCGGAGACGACCCCGGTCCTGCGCACGTCGGACTCGGCGTAGACCGAGGTGACCGGGCCCAGCAGGCGCAGCGCCTGGTCGGCCAGGTGGCTGCCCAGGTCGTACAGCAGGCCGCCGACCTCCTCGGCGCCGCCGACCTCGCGCCAGCCGCCCTTGGGGACGGGCCGCCACCGCTCGAAGCGGGACTCCAGCCGGTTGACGGTGCCCAGCTCGCCGGAGGCGACCAGCCGCTCGATCGTCAGGAAGTCGCCGTCCCAGCGGCGGTTCTGGAACACGGTCAGCATCACGCCGCGCTCCCGCGCCAGCTCGGCCAGGTCGCGGGCCTCCCGGGCGGTCGCGGCCAGCGGCTTGTCCACCACCACCGGCAGGCCCGCCTTCAGCGCCGCCTCGGCCAGCGGGACGTGGGTGCGGTTGGGGGAGGCCACCACGACCAGGTCGACGTCATCCCACAGCTCGTCGGGGTCGGAGACCGGCCGCGCGCCGTACCGGTCCTTCACCTCGGCGGATCGCGCGGGATCGCGCGTCACCACCGCCGACAGCCGCAGACCCGGCGTCGCGGCGATCAGCGGGGCGTGGAAGAACGCCCCGGCGACGCCGTACCCGATCAGGCCGACCCGCAGATCAGTCATTGCGGCGTTCGTCCCGCTCGGCCAGGAAGGCCTCGAACTGGGCGGCGAGCTCGTCGCCGGTGGGCATCTCGACGGGCTCGGCGATCAGGTTCTCCCGCTCGGCGCCGGCGGCGAAGGCGTCGTACTGCTGCTCCAGGCCGCTGATCGCGGTGGACAGCTCCTCCGAGGCCTCGATCTGCTCGGCGATCTCCGCGGTGGTCCGGTCCGCGGCGGCGCGCAGGCTCTCCAGGGGGAAGACCAGCCCGGTGCTGTTGGTGACGGACTCCAGGGCGGTCACCGCGGCCGTGGGATACTCGGCCTGGGCGAGATAGTGGGGGACGTGCACGGCGTAGCCGAGGGCGTCGTGCCCCTTGGCGCCGAGCCGGAACTCGATCAGGGCGGCCGCGCTGCCGGGGACCTGGACCTTGCCGAAGGAGCTGGTCTGCCCGGCGACCAGCTCGGGGCGGCTGGCGTGCCCGGTGACGCCCAGCGGGCGGGTGTGCGGGACGGCCATGGGGATGCCGTGGGCGGTCACCAGCTTGGCGACGCCCAGCCGGGTGACGAGCGTCTCGACGGCGGCGGTGAACAGCTCCCACTCGCGATCCGGCTCGGGACCGCTGAGCAGCAGGAACGGCGTGCCCGTCGTGTCGTGGGCGAGGCGCAGGGCGATCGTGGGAGCGTCGACGTCCACCCACCTGTCGGTGTCGAACGTCATGATCGGGCGGCGGGACCGGTAGTCGAGCAGGCGGTCCACGTCGAAGGTCGCGATGACCCGGTGCTCCAGCTCGGCGAGGAGGTGTTCCATGGCGAGCCGGCCGGCTCCGCCCGCGTCCACGAACCCGTCGAAGTGGTAGAGCAGCACCGGATCGGTCAGCTCGGGAAGGTCTCCGCTGAGCCGGTAGAGATCCGTCGGGTCGAACACCGTTCTCCAGCCTTTCGTCGATCGTCTCTTCAGGTGAACTCGCGCGGTCGCCGGTGAATTCCGCTGCCCCGGTGACCTGGAGCGAACCCTACCGGGGGACGGGGGATCCCACGCAGTCCGATCGTCCGGGCTCCCGGAGGCGTGATCCGCAGACCGGCACGGAACTGTCACCGGATGTGGACACCGAGTGAAATGTTCGGTCAGGACGAATACCTGGAATGACACGGCCGAAGCTAACCCCGGAGTGCTCCTGCCCTACCCCAGGGGTACCAGGGCCCATTGTTCGTCACGTATAGGAAATTTTGTGCCGTTCGGCCATGCTGGGTGACGTGCCAAGAACCACTGCGCGGCCCTACCGGTCCCTGAAGCTCCCCGAGTTGTCGTGTCCTTTCCCCAGTGAGGTGAACCCCCATGTGGAGAGGGTGGACAAGGAGACCATCGGCTGGGCGGTGGAGTCGGGCCTGCTGGAGGGCGCCGAGATGGTGGTGAGATACCGTCAGGCGCGCTACGGCCTGCTCGGGGCACGCACCTATCCCTACGCCGACTACACCATGCTCCGCCTGGCGACCGACTGGTGCGTGTGGTTGTTCGCCTTCGACGACGTCTTCTGCGAGACCGACCGGCACGCCGCCGAGATCGCCAGGACGCTGCCGCAGTTCGTGGCGGTCCTCGACGGCATCGAGGGCTGCGGGCCGGTGGACAACGTCTTCGCCAGGGCGCTGCGGGAGATCAAGTGCCGGATCGCCGAGAACGGCGACGCCGACCAGCTCGACCGGTGGTGCGGAGTCGTCAAGGACTATCTGTTCGCCCAGGTGTGGGAGGCGGCCAACCGGCAGGACGCCGTGGTGCCGACCCTGGCGGACTACATCCTGATGCGGCGGCGGACCGGGGCCATGCTCACCGTCTTCGCGCTCATCGACGTGGCCGCCGGGTACCGGCTCACCCCCCAGGAGTGGCGCCACCCCGACGTGCGGGCGATCACCGAGAGCGCCAACGACGTCGTGGTCTGGGACAACGACCTGATCTCCTACGCCAAGGAGAGCGGCGCGGGCAACTCCGTCAACAACCTGGTGAACGTGCTCGCCCGGCACCGGGGCCACTCCTGCCAGGAGGCCATGGACGAGGTCGGCGCGATGCGCGACCGGGCCGTCGCCCGGATGGTGAAGCTGCGAGGCTCCCTGTCGCGGCTCGACTCGAAGGCGGTGGACGCCTACGTGCGCGGCCTGGAGTACTGGATCAGCGGGAGCATCGACTATTCGATGACGAGCCCCCGCTACACGATCGCCTGGCAGGACCGGCAGGACGAGACCCCGCTGGCCGGATAGCCGCCGCACGGGACCGTCGCGGGAGGCGCCCTTCAGGAGCGGCGGGCCGCCGCAGGGGGCGCCGTCACAGGTGCGGGAACGGGTCCTCCGGTCCCTGGTCGCCGAGCGCCAGCTCGATCAGCTCCTCCAGGTTCATCCGCCGTCCCATGGCGAAGGCCTCCTCGAAGGGCGCCTCGCCCAGGAGCCGCTTGCACTCCTTGACCGCCTGGTCGTGCTCGATGTTGAAGAACGGCGAGCCCAGCTGGGGCATCCCGAACGCCCGCCAGTTCTGCTGGCCTCCGCCCATCAGCTGCGAGGCCAGCGCCGGCCGCCCCTCGTCCAGGGTCAGCCTGGCGATCAACTCGACCGCCAGGCTGATGCCGAGCACGTCGTGGAAGTAGCGCTTGAGCCGCAGGGCCTCGCGGGCGTGGGCCATCGCCTCCTCGGCCCGGCCCAGCCCGTGGAAGGCGCTGGCCAGGGCGTAGATGGCGTAGGAGCGCAGCCACACCTCGCCGCGCTGGGTGCACACGGCGATGCAGTCGCGCAGCAGCACCTCGGCCTCGGTCGGGTCGTTCTGCATGAGCAGCACCATCGACAGCTCGACGATCGAGGGGAGCAGGCCGGGGTTCAGCTCGCGGCCGCTCTTGTGGAACTCGATCGCGACGCCGAGCAGCGCGCTGGCCTTCTGCAGGTCGCCCTGGAGCCACGCCGCGGTGCCCAGCATCTTGGTGGCCAGGATGACCGCGCCGGAGTCGCCCACCCGGACCGCGTCGGAGCTGCACTGCTCCGCGGCCTCGATCGCCCCGCTGATGTTGCCCTGGGCGCTGTTGATGTAGGACAGCACCCACAGCGCCTTGCACCGCTCGGAGCTGGGCTGCGAGGCCAGCTCCAGGGTCTTCTCGAGGTACAGCCTGCCCTCACGGGCCAGCCCGCAGGCCACCCAGAGGAACCACAGGGACGACAGCAGCTCCAGCCCGGCGCCCACCTGGCCGGGAGTGCGCAGGCAGTAGTCCAGCGCCACCCGGATGTTGTCGTGCTCGTGGCGCATCCTGACGTACCAGTAGACCTGGCGGGCACCGGACCAGGCGTCCTCGCTGCGCTTGGCCAGCTGCAGGTAGTAGTCGCGGTGCCGCTCGCGCACGGGCTCGATCTCGCCCAGCTTCTCCAGCCACTCCTCGCCGTACTGGCGCAGGGTGTCGATCAGCCGGTAGCGGTGCCCGGAAGGGGTGCCCTCGCTCAGCAGGATGGACTTCTCCACGAGGCTGGAGACGAGATCCATGATCGACTCGGCGGGCAGGCTGTCGCCCGCGCACACGTAGCGGGCGGCGTCCAGCTCGAAGTCACCGGCGAAGACCGACAGCCGGGCCCACAGCAGCCGCTCGGAGGGCTCGCACAGCTCGTGGCTCCACCCGATCGCGGCGCGCAGCGTCTGGTGACGGGGCAGCGCCGTACGGCTGGCGCCGGCCAGCAGGCTGAAGCGGTCGGCCAGCAGCGTGAGGATCTGCTCCACCGACAACGCCCGCATCCGCACCGCGGCCAGTTCGATGGCCAGCGGGATGCCGTCCAGGCGGCGGCAGAGCTCGGAGACCGGGCCGATGTTGTGCTCGTCGAGGACGAAGCTGGGCATGACCGCGCTCGCCCGGGCGGCGAACAGCTGCACCGCCTCGTTGGCGAAGACGTTCTCACCGGGCGCGTCGCCGGGGACGGCCAGCGGCGGGATGGTGACCGTGTGCTCGCCCCGGGCGTTGAGCGACTGACGGCTGGTCGCCAGGATGGTCAGGCCCGGAGCGTGGGTCAGCAGGTCCTCGAAGAGGGCGGCGCAGGCGTCGACGAGGTGTTCGCAGGTGTCGATGATCAGGAGGATCTCGCGGTCGCCGAGCCACTCGACCAGCGTCTCGTCCGCCGTCCGCGGCGACTGGTCGGCGATGCCGAGCGCCGAGGTGATCGTGTGCCGGACCATCCCCTGGTCCTGGAGCCGGGCCAGGTCGGCGAACCACACCCCGTCCTTGAACTGGCCGCGCACCATGTGCGCGATGCGCAGCGCGGTGCGGGACTTGCCGACACCGCCGATGCCGGTCACGGTCACGAGGCGGTGCTCGTGGAGCCTCTGCCTGAGTGTCGCCAGCAGTCTGGTGCGTCCCACGAAGCTGGTGAGCTCATTGGGGAGATTGCCTTCTCGCCGCCATCCTGATGGCGTTGCCATGGCCGCCTCACGGGGGTAGCTGACACCTGCTCTGGCATCGTACCCCCCTGGTCATCCACTGTCTTTTCGCCCGGGAGGAGGAGGATGAGCTTTACCCCACGGTCCACACGAGACTTCGCCTTGCCGGCAGCTCGCCGAGGCCAAGAACGACTTCCCCTGGCCGGCCACCGCGCCTGCCCAGGTGCTGCAGCAGACCCTCAAAGATCTGGATGTGGCATGCCGCCGGTACGGCACGGCGAAGGTGCGCTGGAAGACCAAGACCCGCTGGAGGCCGTCGTTCCGGTTTCCCACCCCCGGGCAGATCTCGGTCGAGACGATCAACCACCGGTGGGGGCGGGTGTTCCTGCCTAAACTCGGCTGGGTGCGTTTCCGCCTGTCGCGCCCGCTGAGCGCAAGCGTGCGCTCGGCGACCGTCTCGTGCGACGGCGCGCACCGGCTGACCCGCGATTATGCGCACGTCGTCTTCGAGGACCTGAACGTTCGGGGCATGACGGCCTCGGCGTCCGGCACGGCCACCGCGCCGGGTGCGCGGGTGGCGCAGAAATCCGGACTGAACCGGGCGATCCTGGACAAGGGCTGGTACGGGCTGGAGATCGCGGTGCGCTCGGCGGCCCGCCGTACCGGCAGCATCCTCGACAAGGTTCCTGCCGCGTACACGTCCCAGACGTGCTCGAATCCGGCCTGCGGGCGGGTGGATGCCAAGAGCCGCGATAGCCAAGCGCTCTTCACGTGCACCGCCTGCGGGCATAGCGAGCATGCCGACGTGAACGCGGCGAAATGCATCAAGGCCAGAGGGCGGGCGGCCGGGCCGGTCGTTTCAGGGCGTGGAGACTTCGGGGCCGCCCGGGTCGGTGAAGCGTCAAGCACCCGTTCCACAGCGCGCGGCGCGCCGCGCGCTGCCGTGTGAGCGGCACGGGAATCTTCGTCCCTTCAAGACGGAGAGCAGGTCAACCCACCAGGTCATCACGTACGGTGATCATCGTTACCATGGACACGTGACAGCGCACGAGCCAGACGACCTGCGTCCTGTGGATCTCTTCGAGGACGGCCCGGAGATCCTCCCCGACCAGACCTCCGACGACACCGATCTCGGATGGGGACAGTGGCGTGACTCCGGCGGCAACGACGATCGCCTGATCGAGGATCGCCCGCCCCACTGGGGCTAGTGGTGCTGAGAACCGGGATCGGGTACGGCGGCGCGTACCGGGCGACGGGCTCGTCCGTGGGATGCGTCCACGCTTGACCGGGTGTCGCCCACCCGTGAGGCGCGTCCGCGGTGGGCCGGGTGTCGCCCACCCCGGCTGCGCCTCACGACAGATGGGCCTGCTCACGACACCGGGACGCCGATCACTTCCGAGCCTCGACGAAGCCGGGTGCCGAGGGCCGTCCTTGAGCGTGGTCCGCAGCTGATCGCCGGGCGGGTCACGGCCGGGGCACCGCGGTCCCGCGCAGATAGACGGCGCGGATGCGGTGTATCGCGTCCGGATCGTGCAGCGGGTCGCCGTCGACGGCCAGGACGTCGGCGTCGTAGCCGGGTGCCAGACGGCCCTTGCGGTGCCCGAGGCCGCACGCCAGGGCGGCCCGGGAGGTGGCGGCGCGCAGCGCCTCGGCGGGGGTCATGCCGACCCCGGCGAGCTGGGCGAGCGCCCAGCGCAGTACGTCGTGCGGTTTGAAGGGGGCGATGCCGCCGTCGGTGCCGGTGACCATGGACGCGCCGGCCCGGTGCAGGAGCCGGAGATTGGCCGCCATCGCCGGCATGCGGGCGGCGATGGCGGGCGGCATGGCGAACCCGGGGATCGGCATGGTGCCCAGGGTGATGCCGAGGGCGACCGGCGCGGCGGCCATCGCCTCCGCCAGGCCCTCGGGGACGGGGTCGACCCCGTCGGCGGTCATGAACGTGACGTGTTCCAGGCCGTCGACGCCGGCGGCCAGGGCGTCGACGACCGCCCGCGTGCCGTGGGCGTGGGCGGTGACCGGTAGGTCGTGGCGGTGGGCCTCCTCGACCGCCGCGCGCAGCTCGTCGAGGTCGAACTGCGGCAGCTCCGGCCGGCTGCCCGGGGTGAGGTTCCCCCCGCTCGCCATGATCTTGATGACGTCGACGCCGCGTTCGGCGTGCTCGCGGACCGCCGCGCGGATCCCGTCCACGCCGGTGGCGCAGCCGCCCAGGAAGTGGCAGTGCCCGTCCTCGCTGGTGATGGGCGGTCCGGCGGCGACGATCGTGGGCAGCGTCGCGTCGGCGGAGTCGCGCAGCCGCAGGGACAGATAGCCGCGGTCGCCGAGGTCGCGCACGGTGGTCACCCCGCCCCGGACGGCGTGCCGGGCGGCGGCGGCCATCGCCTCCAGAGCGGCCGCGTCGTCGCGGCCGGCGAGACGGCCGACCGGATCCTCGGAGGCGTCGAAGGCCAGGTGGACGTGGGCGTCGACGAGCCCGGGAAGGAGCGTGGCGCCGCCCAGGTCGACGACGTCGGCGCCCTCGGGGACCGGCAGGGATGTGCCGGCGGTCGTGATCACACCGTTGTCGATCACGATCACCGGTTCGGGGACCAGCGTGTCGCCGATCCCGTCGAAGAGCCATTTCGCCCGCAGCACGGTGGGCGGTCGCCGCCGGGTCGCGGCGGTCTCGGTCGCCGTCATGCGCCCAGTGTGCGCCCGGCGGCCCGGATGGGACACCGGGCCGACCCCCGGGACGGCCTCGGGACAACCCCCGTGACCGCCCCCCGGGAGACCTCGGGACCCGGCGCCGCCTCAAGCCCGGGGCGACCTCGGGAGACCCGGCGAAACTTCACAGAACCCGGAGGAGCCTCAACAGAACCCGGAGGAGCCTCAGGAGACGACGTCCTTGCTCCGGAACCGGCGGAAGGCGAAGGCGATCAGGATCGCCGCGTAGGTGATCGACACGGACACGCCCTTGATCATGCCGCTGAAGTCCGGCTCCGGGGCGAGCGCGTCCAGCCAGGCCGTGTTCCAGAACGTCGGCAGGAACTCCCGCAGCGAGCCCAGCGCCTCCACCGCCTGCAGGATGGTGCTCACGATCACCAGGCCCACCGCGCCGCCGACCGCGCCCAGCGGGGAGTCGGTACTGACCGAGAGCAGGAAGGCCGTCGCGGCGACCACGAGCTGGCTGATCAGCGCGTAGCCGATCACGACCCCGAAGCGGGGCAGCACGTCCAGCGCCGGGATGACCTCGCCCGTCCCGGGGACGCGCACGTCGTTCCAGCCGAAGGCCAGGGTCCCGGCGAGCAGCGCCATCAGCGGCAGGCAGATCACCGCCGCCGCCGAGTAGCCCAGGGCGACGATCAGCTTCTGGCGCAGCAGCCGGTCGCGGGGGATCGGGGCGGCCAGCAGATAGCGCAGCGACGACCAGTCGGCCTCGCTGGCCACCGTGTCCCCGCAGAAGAGCGCGACCGCGACGACCAGCAGGAAGCTCGCCGACACCGACAGCGCGAACGCGGCGAAGTTCAGCCCGCCGTCGGCGGCCAGGTCGGAGATGCGCAGGGAGCCGCCACCCGGCCGCCCCCACCCGCCGCCGACCTTGAAGGCGATCACCAGCACCCACGGAAGCGCCAGCAGCAGGCCGAACATCACCAGCGTCCGGCGCCGCCTGAACTGGCGCACGATCTCCACCGAGATCGGCAGCGTCCGCTTCGGCGAGTATCCGTGCGCGGCCCCGTGCTCCCGGTCCGGCGCGGCCACGGCCGTCCCGCCGCCGGACGGCGTCGAGCCCGGCGCGATCGGACCGGACCCGCCCGGGCCGATCGCGGCACCACCGGCCGCGGTGCCGTTGGCGTCGCTCATGCGTTCTCTCCGATCAGGTCCAGGAACACGTCCTCCAGGCGCGTGCTCACCCCGTTGCCGCTCGTACGGCTGCGCAGCAGCTCGCTCACCGGACCGGCCGTGACGAGCCGGCCGCGGTGCATGACCACCACGTGGCTGCACGTCTGCTCCACCTCGGCGAGCAGGTGGCTGGAGACGATGACGGTACGGCCCCGCGCCGCGTAGCGGATCAGGACCTCGCGCATCTCGCGGATCTGGGGCGGGTCGAGACCGTTGGTGGGCTCGTCGAGGACCAGCAGGTCCGGCAGGCCCAGCATGGCCTGGGCGATGGCCAGGCGCTGGCGCATGCCCTGGGAGTAGGTCCGTACGGCGCGCTCCAGGGCGGCGCCGAGCCCGGCGATCTCCAGGGCCTCCTCGATGTGGGCGTCCTCGGCGGGGCGGCCGGTGGCCTTCCAGTACAGCTCCAGGTTGGCCCGGCCCGACAGGTGCGGCAGGAACCCGGCGCCCTCGACGAAGGAGCCCAGACGGGACAGGACCGGCGCGCCGGGGACGACCCGGTGGCCGAAGATCCTGATCTCGCCCCGGTCGGGGTGGATCAGGCCCATCATCATCCGCATCGTGGTGGTCTTGCCCGCGCCGTTGGGGCCGAGCAGGCCGAGCACCTGGCCGGGCTCGACGGTGAAGGACAGGTCGTTCACCGCGAGCTCGCCGTTGCGGTAGGCCTTGGTCAGTCCCTCGATGCGCAGGGGGACGGTGTCCAGGGCCGGGTCGTAGTCGTCGCGGAGCCTGCGCCGCCCGACGACGATCAGGACCGCCGCGGCGATCACGGAGGCCAGCGGCAGGGCCCAGGTCCACCAGGCGGGGCCGGTGGAGGGGGCGCGCAGCCCGGTGACGGTGGGCGCCTCCAGGGCCGGGGCGGCCAGGCTGACCTGGTAGACGGCCGAGGAGGCGGGGGTGTGATAGCCGAGGTCCGTCGTGGTGAAGGCGACCCGGAGCCGGTGCCCGGCCTCGAAGCGGTGGTCGACGGCGGGCAGGGTGACCGTGGCCTCCCCGGCGCCGCCCTCGGGGACGGTGATCCTGACCGGCGAGACGAGCCCCTCGGGCAGGACCGGCGCCTGCGTCCCGCCGGCGGTGTCGTACAGCTTGGCGAACAGCGTCACGTCCCGCGGACCCGAGGCGTCGTCCCCGGTGTCCCCGGTGTCCCCGGTGTCCCCGGTGTCCCCGGTGTCCCCGGTGTTCCCGGTGTTCCCGGTGTCCTCGCCGGCGGTGTCCGGGGAGGACGCGGCCTCGGCGATCCGGACACGCACCTTGACGGTGGAGCTTCCGGTGATCTGCAGCGGGGCGGACAGGGGCGCGGACTCGAAGGCCGCGCTCTGGCCCGCCATGTCCACCGAGAGGCTCAGGTTGGCCGAGCCGGTGCTCAGGCCGCCGAAGCCGGGGATGGCGGAGATCGAGGCGGGGGAGCCGCCGGGCGGGTTGGCCACCGGCTGCTCGGGACCGGCCAGGGGGATGGAGGTCCGCTCCGTGCCCGACAGGCCTGGGTAGGCGCCGGCCACGGCGTGCAACTGGACCGGGCGGCGGGTGCCCGGGTCCCGGCCCCCGTCGCGGGTGACGGTGAAGCCGCCGACCTCGGCGGGCCCGGCGGCCGGGGAGGCCGGGGCGGTGGCGGGGGTCGCCGGGTTCCCGGCGGCGGCGTCCTTCAGATAGTGGTCGAACCAGGCGCGGGTCTGGTCGTGCAGCCAGTCCACCTCGCCCTCGCCGCCGTCGTGGCCGCCGTCGAACCAGGCGACGCGGACCGGCGCGCCGGTCGCGGCGATCGCCTTGGCGTTGGCGTCGGCGTGGTTCAGCGGGAACAGCGAGTCGCGCTGCCCCTGCAGCAGCAGGGTCGGGATCCTGATCCTGCCCTGCACCGAGATCGGGCTGGAGCGGCGCAGCGTCTGCACCGCCGTGGCGGTCGCCCGCCCGGTCTCGGCCACCTGCTGGTACATGTCGCAGATCGCCGGCAGGAACCGGCCGCACCGGACCTCCTCGACGGTCGGCGGCCGGACCGCGGCGGGGCTGCGGCCGTTCTGCCCGGCCGGGCCGCCCTGCGCGTCCCCGGTCTCCTCGCCGTCCTGACCGCCGGACCCGTCCTGACCGCCGGCGCCGCCCTGGCCGGTCAGCGCGGCCAGGCCGCCCGGGGCCTGCGGGCCGCCCCGGCTGAAGAACAGCCCGGCCCACATCCGCTTGAACACGCCGCTCTCCGGGCCCTGCCCGGTGGCGTTGGGGAACAGCGCGTCGGCCAGGTCGTACCAGGTGATCTGGGGGGCGATCGCGTCGATCCGGCTGTCGTGGGCGGCGGCCATCAGCGCGATGGCGCCGCCGTAGGACCCGCCGGCGATGCCCACGCGCGGGTCGCCGTCCGCGTCGAGCCGGACCTCGGGGCGCTCGGCCAGCCAGTCCACCAGCTGGCGGACGTCCTTGACCTCGTAGTCGGGGGAGTTGAGCGCGATCTGCCCGCTCGAGCGTCCGAAGCCGCGGGCCGACCAGGTCAATACGGCGTAGCCCTCCTGCGCGAGCCGCACGGCGGCGTCCCTGACGCTCTGCTTGCTGCCGCCGAAGCCGTGCGCGAGCAGCACCGCGGGAGCCTTCCCGCCGCCCGAGGGCGGGAAGAAGCTCGTGTCGAGCGTGACGCGCTGGTCGTCGGCGGGTCCGTCGACCACCGTGATCGTCTGTTCCTGGGCGCGTACCGTCGGGCCCGACGGCCACACCAGCCAGGTCACCACACCGATGACCAGCACGGCGACCACCGCGATCCAGGTGACACGCCTCCCCGAAAGCCTCATGCAGGGAGATTACTCACTGGAGCTGAGAGATAGCTGAGACGACCCCCGCGTTGGAACCGCCTGCCGATATCCGGCCGGGGCCCGGCGGGCTGTTGGCGGGAGCCGTCCGGCGGCTCATCATCGGATGATGAGCGATGATCGCCGGTATGTCGGGCGGCGGGTGCCGCGCAGGGAGGACGCCCGCCTGGTGGCAGGGCGGGCCCGGTTCGCCGGGGACGTGCGGATCGCGGGGACGGTCCACGCGGTGGTGGTCCGCAGCCCGGTCGCGCACGGACGGC
Organism: Paraplanobispora takensis; assembly: GCF_016863195.1. Taxonomy (GTDB): domain Bacteria; phylum Actinomycetota; class Actinomycetes; order Streptosporangiales; family Streptosporangiaceae; genus Planobispora; species Planobispora takensis. The sequence goes on from NZ_BOOK01000010.1 coordinate 24,996, forward strand.
TGACCCGGTGCGAGGTCAAGGCCGCACTGGCCGCCGACGGCGTGCTGGACGTGCTGACCCCCGCCGACGCCGCGGGGATGCGGCTGCCGTGCGTGACGCTGGCCCCCGGCCAGCGGATGACGGACTATCCGGTGCTCTCCGGCGAGATCCGCTACGCCGGCCAGCCCGTGGCGCTGGTGGTGGCGCGCAGCGAGGCGGCCGCCCAGGACGCCGCAGAGCTGGTCGACCTGGACATCGAGGAACTGCCCCCGGTGCTGGGCGCCGAGCGCGCTCTGGCCGCGGACGCGCCCCTGCTCTATCCCGAATGGGAGACGAACCTGGTCGCCGACTTCCCGCTGGGGGATCCGCCGGACGAATGCGAGGCGGCCATCGCGGCGGCGGAGCACGTGGTCGAGCTGACGACCAGGCTGGGGCGGGCCGCGCCGTACCCGATGGAGCCGCGGGCGATCGTGGCCGCGTTCGAGGACGGCGAGCTGACCGTGTGGGCCTCCACGCAGGCGCCGCACCACGCCCGTGACCACCTCGCCGAGGCCCTCGGGCTCGGCCACGGCCGGGTGCGCGTCGTGGCGTGCGACGTGGGAGGCGGCTTCGGCGGCAAGGAGCACCCGTATCCCGACGAGGCGCTGGTGTGCCTGGCGGCGATCCGGCTGGGCCGCCCGGTGCGGTGGGTGGAGTCGCGCACCGAGCACCTGGCGGCCACCCTGCCCGCCAGGGACGCCGTGCACCGGGCCCGGCTGGCCTTCGACGGCGACGGGCGGTTCCGGGCGCTGTACTGCGACATCGTCGGCGACCTCGGCGCGCACCCGTCCAACGCGGGCATCTCCACGTTCGCGGTGACGGCGGTGACGCTGCCGGGACCGTACCGGTTCGAGCGGGTCGGCGCGCGCGTGCGCGGGGCGGTGACGACGACCACGCCGACCGGCTCCTACCGGGGCTTCGGCCAGCCCGAGGCGACGTGGACCCGCGAGCGGCTGGTCGAGGAGGCCGCGCGCCTGCTGGGCGTGGACCCGGTGGAGCTGCGCCTGCGCAACCTGCTGCGCCCCGACGAGCTGCCCTACGCCTCCCGGACCTGGCAGACCTACGACTCCGGGGACTATCCGGCCGCACTGGAGGCGCTGCGCGATCTGGTGCGGCCGCGCGAGGCCGGCGACGGCCGGCGGCGCGGGATCGGGTTCTCCTGCCACGTCGAGCCGACCGGCATGGGCCCCTCGGAGGAGATGCGGCAGGCGGGCACCCAGACCGGGGCCTACGAGACGACGGTGCTGCGGATGGAGCAGGACGCCTCACTGGTCGTCTGCTGCGGGGTGGCGGCCATCGGCCAGGGCATCGAGACGACGCTGGCCCAGCTCGCCGCCGACCACGCGGGGGTGCCGCTGGAGCGGGTCAGGGTGCTGCTGGGCGACACGGCCGCCACGCCGTACTCCCCGGTGGGCTCCATCGCCAGCCGGGCGCTCGCGCTCGGCGGCGGGGCGCTGATCCGGGCGGCGGTACGGCTGCGCGAGAAGATCATGCTGATCGCCGCCCACCAGCTGGAGGCCTCCGCCGGCGACATGGAGATCGCCGGCGACGTCGTGCGGGTGAAGGGCGACCCGTCGGCCGCCCGCACGCTGAGGGAGATCGCGGTCTCGGCGTGGCGGGCCTGGGACCTGCCCGAGGGGGTCGATCCCGGGCTGGAGGAACGGGTGACCTACGACCCCTCCGCCTACACCTGCGCCTTCGGCGCGCACGCCGCGGCGGTGGCCGTCGACCCGGAGACCGGCGCGGTCGAGGTGGAGGGCTACTGGGTGGTCAACGACTGCGGCGTGGCGGTGAACCCGGCGATCGTGGAGGGGCAGATCCTCGGCGGGGTCGTGCAGGGGATCGGGATGGCGCTGACCGAGGAGGTGGCCTACACCTCCGGCGGGCAGCCGCTGATGGACTACTTCCCGCCGGGGGCGCCGGACGTGCCCGACGTCGAGGTACGGCTGATGCAGACCCCGTCCCCGGTGACGCCCGGCGGGATGAAGGGCGTGGGCGAGGCCGGGACCATCGGGCCGCCCGCGGCCATCGGCAACGCCGTGGCCGCCGCCCTGCCCGGGGTCGCCGGCCGGATCACCGCCACCCCCCTGACCCCGCAGGCCGTCTGGGCGGCCCTGTCCGGGCAGGAGGGCCGACCGGGCGGGTGACCGGGCGTCAGGGCTCCCGGGGGCCGATCGGCATCCTGTAGTGCACCTCCGTCGCCGGGAACGGCATGCCCGGCACGTCCTGGACCCGGCCCGACAGGGTGAAGCCGAAACGCTCGTAGAAGCGGCGGGCGCGGGCGTTGCCCTCCAGCACCCAGAGCCCGGCCTCCCGGTGCCCCAGCTCGCGCAGGCGCTCGACCGAGCGCGTCATCAGGGCGAGGCCGAGCCCGGTGGACCAGCGTTCGGGAAGGACGTAGATCGCGAAGACCTCCCCGCCCCCTCCGGCCTCTCCACCCTCCCCGGCCGCCGCCCGGCCCTGCTCCGGGTCCCGCTCCGCCCCGAACACGCTGAACCCCGCGATCTCCTCGCCGGGCCCGCCGTCCGCGTCACCGCCCTCCCCGCCGACCAGCAGGTGCCCCCCGCCCGAAGTGGTCCACTCCCGCCAGAACTCCAGTGCCCGGGGTGTGACGCTCAGCCCGTCGAGGAAGTCCTGGGGGAGCAGGCCGCGGTAGGCCGTCTTCCACGTCTCGTTCTTGATCCGCAGAACGGCCTCGAGGTCATCCGGGACGCCCTGGCGTACAAAGACTCGCATATTTGATGATTATCCGGGCATGTGGAGGGGTTATCCCTGATTGCGGTCTTCGTGAAGGCCGGGCATCATTTCAACGCGTGAAGTCAGCAGCAAACTTGCGAAGAAGAGCCGGCTCGGTCGCCGAGTGGGCGCTGCCCTACTGGACCCGCGGGGAGGCCGGCAGGGAGACCCCCGAGGACCTGTTCAAGGTCCTCTACCTCGGATGGCTGGTCGCCTTCTCCCTCAAGGTCCTGGGAGCGTCCTGGGACGTCTCCTGGCACTTCAAGTGGCTGCGCGACGACCTGGCCCCGCCGCACATGCTCAACAGCGTCGGCACGGTCATCGTGGTCGCCCTGACCATCATCCACGTCTACACCGGCTACGGCGTCGACAAGACGGCGCAGCGCCTCATCCAGTGGGGCACCGCGACCTTCCTGATCGCCGTGCCGCTCGACCTGATCAACCACCGGGTCAACGGGCTCGACATCACGTCGTGGAGCCCGTCGCACATGCTGCTGTACATCGGCACGTTCTTCATGATCTGCGGCGTCATCCGCGGCTGGTTCATGGGGGCCCCGCCCGGCCGCATGCGCACGCTCGTCCTCGGCGGCCTGTTCGTGTTCATGTTCGAGAACGTCTGGTTCCCGGCCCAGCACCAGGAGTACGGCGTCTTCGGCATCCGGGCGTGGGACGCCGGCAAGCCGGAGGCCGAGCCGATCCTGCTGCAGTTCGCCGCCGACCAGATGGGCCGTCCGATCGACCGCGAGATGGTGGTCAACTTCTCGCTGCCGGTGCCCGACCAGGTCTACCCGCTCTACGGCGCGATGGCGGCGATGATCGTCCTCGTCTTCGCCCACGCGATGATCGGCAGGAGGTTCGCCGCCACCGCCGTGGCCGCCACCTATGTCGTCTACCGCACGCTGATCTGGCCGCTGCTGGCGGTCGCCGACTTCCCGCGCTCGGCGGTCCCGATCTTCCTGATCGCCGGGGCGCTCGCGATCGACCTGGCGTTCCTGATCCGCCACCCCGCCGTCCGGGCGCTCGTCGGCTCCGTCGTCGTCACCCTCGTGGTGGACCAGGTCCTGCGCGTGCAGAACGCGTGGCTGGCCTCACCGCCCCTGATCAGCCCGATGACCATGGCGCTCGGCGGGGCCGGGCTCGCCGTCCTGTGGCTGGCCGGCGAGTGGTTCCTCACCCGCTACAGGCTCCGGGACCGGACCGGGGAGACCGTCCCGGCCTGAGCCCGGCGGACAGGCCGCCGCGCCCTGAAACGGACGCGGCGGCTCAGGTGATGGAGGCGGTGGTCAGCGCCACCGCCACGCCGTAGGCCAGTCCCATCACGGTGACCTCGGCCGCCGCCCACGCGGCGACGGCCGTCCCCTCCCGCCGCCGGATCGGCGGCAGGAGGCGGAAGCGGATGTGCGCGGCCAGCGGGATCAGCAGGGCCGTGAGTGCGACCTTGGCCAGCACCAGCAGGCCGTACTCGCTCGTCAGCAGCGCGCCGGGCAGCTCGGTTCCCGGGGTCAGGGCCATGGTGGCCAGGCCGTTCACCAGCCCGGAGAGGCCGACGACGACCAGCGCGAGGGTGGCCAGCCGGGAGAAGCGCGGCAGGATCCGGGCCAGCAGCTCGCGGTCCCGGGCGACCAGCAGCGCGATAACGGTCAGCCCGCCGGTCCAGGCCGCCGCGCCCAGCACGTGCAGCTCCATCGAGACCATGATGGGGTCGTGCCAGACAGAGTCCACCGCGTGACCGGTGACCGGGATCGGCAGCAGGCCGAACAGGGCGATCACGATCCGCAGCTCGGCGGGGACCTTCTCGCCGAAGCGCACCGCCAGCAGCCCGATCCCGGCGTAGGTCAGCGCGCAGGCGGCGCTGAAGAGCAGGCCCTGCCCCGCGCCGACCTCGTCGACGTACTCGGCGATCATCCCCGGGGTGGGGAACACGCCGGGGTTCAGCTCGGCCGTCATGAAGACGATGGTCAGCAGCGCCAGCACCGCCCAGGCCCAGGCGAAGGAGACCGCCATCGGCCGGGCCCGGCGCATCACCGGCTCGGTGCGGTCCGGGTCGTCGAAGCCGAGCAGCTTGGGCAGGAAGCTCAGCCCGACCACCGCCACCGCCGCCAGGTCCAGCAGCACCCGCAGCACCGGCAGGCCGTACTCCACCAGCGGGCTGGGCAGTGTGATCCCGGGCACCGCCTCCGCGGCGCCGAACGCCGTCGCGACGAGGACGGCGGACACCGCCCCCGCGACGAGACCCCAGGCGGGCAGTGTCCCGGCCCGCCCCGGTCCCCGCGCCTGCCCGGCCGCCCCCGGCCCCAGGGTCTGCCCGCCGGTCCCCGGCTCCCGCGCCTGCCCGGCCGTCTCCGGTCCCTGCCCGGCCGCCCCCGGCTCCTGAACCTGTCCGGCGGGCGCGGCCACCTTGCCCGCTCCGGCGGGCGCCTCGTTCCCTTCCGCGCTCACTTCGCCTCCTCCCGCTCGCGCGTACGGCGCATCGCCACGACGGTGGCCCCGCCCAGGATCACCAGTGCTCCGGCGATCCACAGCACGGCCATCCCGGCACCGCCGTTCTGCGCGGCCTCGGCCGCCTGCGCGCTCAGGTCGGGAGTGGTGGCGGGCTCCGCGGCGGCGGAGGGGGGCGGGGCCGCCTGCGAGGCGGCGGGGGTCGGCCGGGAGGCGGCCTGCGTGCCCGGGGCGGTCAGGGTGAAGGTCAGCTTGTCGGCCACCGGGTGCCCGTCGGAGGACAGGATGCGGTAGCCCACGACGTACTCCCCGGCCGGGCCGAGCGGTTTGAGGGTCACGCTGGCCTTGGCGCCGTCGACCGCCGTCGCGCCTTCCTCCCAGCGCCTCCCGTCCGGGCCGGTCACGCTGATCTGCGCGAAGCCCTGCCGGACCGTCTGGTCGAAGGTCAGCGTGATGCGCTGCGGTGCGGCGGCGAGCCGGGCGCCGTCGTCGGGGTCGCTGTCGATCAACACGTTGTGGGCCCGCGCCGGGCCGGCCACGCCGAGCAGCGCGGTGCAGGCCAGCAGCAGAACCGTCAATAGCCGCCTCATCGGGCGAGGCGTTCCTTTTTGCGTCCTCATAGCCCGACCATGTTCCCATCACGGCCGGTCAGCGAGGCAACCGCGGGCCCGTGCCGAGGCCATCGCCCGCCCGCGCCGGGGCGAACACGGGCTCGTGCCGAGGCGGACGCGACCGCCCGGTGTCCTGACCGGCCCCCGCTCGGCCACGGGCCGGGCGGTCGCGCCCCGGCTCAGGCCTGCCGGTTGGCCGACATGCGCTTTTCGTGACGCACGGGCGGGGACTGCGCGGCCGCGCGGCCGGCGGCGGCTCCCCGGCCGCCCGCGCCCTTCTCCTGGCGCAGCTGGGCGGAGGTCACCGGACCCGGGCCCTTGCGCACGGGCGTCCCCTGCTCGCGCTGCTGGTGCTGTGCCTTCGTCTGGCGTGATTTCGAACTCATCAAGCCCCCCGAGAGGTATTTAACTTAAAGGGGCTTATGTCCGTTTCTTGGCGGGGGAAACATGTGAGCGGAAGGAGTCAGGACCGGGGCGGCGCGGTGCTCTCCCGGACGATGAGCTCGGTGGCCAGCTCCACCCGCCTGGTCTCCGGCGGCTCGCCCCGGCCCATGCCCAGCACGGTCCGGGTGGCCAGCGCGGCCATCTCCTGGAGCGGCTGGCGGACGGTGGTGAGCGGGGGCCACGCCGAGCGCGACAGCGGGAGGTCGTCGAAGCCGACCACGGACAGGCCCTCGGGGACGCGCATCCCGCGCTGGCGGGCCGCCTCGAAGACGCCGAAGGCCTGCAGGTCGCTCCCGGCGAAGATCGCGGTGGGCGGGTCGTCGAGGGAGAGCAGGGCGTGGCCGTGGTCGTGCCCGGAGTCGACCAGGAAGGTGCCGCGGCGGATCAGTTCGGGCTCCACCTGGAGTCCCGCGGTCTCCAGCGCCGCCCGGTAGCCGTCGATCCTGGCCTGGCTGCAGAGCATGTCGGCGGGCCCGCTGATCATGCCGATGCGCCGGTGGCCGAGCTCCAGCAGGTGCCGGGTGGCGGCCAGGCCGCCGTGCCAGTTGGTCGCGCCGACCGAGGCGACGCCGGGCGCGGGCTCGCCCTCGGGATCGACCACCACGAACGGCAGGGACCGGGCGCTGAGCTGGGCCTGCACCACGGTCGAGAGCTTGGATGCGACGATCACCACGCCGTCGGTGCGGCGGGCGGCGAGCCGCTCGAGCCAGTCGCGCCCCGGCCCCGCGTGGGTGTGCAGCACGGAGATGACGACGCTGGCGCCCGCCTCGTGGGCCGCGTCCTCGGCACCGCGGACGATCTCCATCGCCCAGGGGCTCTCGATCTCGGCGAAGACCAGGTCGACCAGGCCGGCGGGCCCCTCGTCCTGGCTGACGCGGCGCTGGTAGCCGTGCTTGTGCAGCAGCCGCTCGATGCGGTGACGGGTGTCGGGGGCCACCTCGGGCCTGCCGTTGATGACCTTGGAGACCGTGGGGACCGAGACCCCGGCCTCTTCCGCGATCTGGGCGATGGTTACCCGCCTCTTGGTGGACATGCGAGGAAGTGTAGCCGAAAGTTTTCGGAATCCGCGCCCCCCAGGTGCAGCCGCGTATCCATACTCTCGCCACGGTGTCTATTGACGCGTAACGCGCTTTTTACCTAAGCTTCGGGCACGAAATATTCGGGGGGTAACCGAAACTTTCAACGCGGCGCGGAAAGGATTGACGGCGATGTCACTGCGTCGGCGCGGTGTGGTGGTAGTAGCGGCCTCGGTTCTCCTCCTCGGAGGGTGCGGCAGCGGGTCGGACGGTGCGGATACGGCCCCGTCCGCCGGAGGCAAGGTCACCATCGACTGGTGGCACATTGGCACCACTGAGCCCAACAAGACGATTTACGACGGATGGGTCAAGGCCTATCAGGCCAAGAACCCCAATGTCACCATCAAGGTGACGGCGCTTGAGAACGACGCCTTCAAGTCCAAGATGGCCACGGTCACCACGGCGGCCAGCGCCCCGGACATATTCTCGACCTGGGGCGGCGGCGTGCTCAAGCAGCAGCTCGACGCCGAGATCGTCAAGGACCTCGGAGACCCGAAGGCGATCGCGGACTTCACCCCGGCGGCGCTGGCCGCCTACCAGATCGACGGCAAGACCTACGGCGTCCCGATCGACGTCGGCATGGTGGGCTTCTGGTACAACAAGAAGCTCTTCGAGAAGGCCGGGGTCTCCGAGCCGCCCACCACCTGGTCGGGCTTCCTGGACACGGTCAAGAAGCTCAAGGCGGCGGGCGTCACCCCCATCGCGCTGGCGGGCAAGGAGAAGTGGCCCGGCCACTACTACTGGACCTACCTCGCCATGCGCATCGGCGGGCTCGACGTGCTCAAGCAGGCGGCGACCACCCACGACTTCACCGGGCCCGACTTCGTCGCCGCCGGGCAGAGGCTCAAGGAGCTCTCCGACCTGGATCCCTTCCAGAAGGGCTTCCTCAACGCGGCCTACAGCTCACCCGACGGGCAGGCCGCCGCGGTGGGCAGCGGCAAGGCGGCGATGGAGCTGATGGGCCAGTGGGCCCCGGCCGTGCAGAAGGACGCCGGCGGCGGCATCGGTGACGACCTCGCCTTCTTCTCCTTCCCGGCGGTCGAGGGCGGCAAGGGCGCGGCCACCGAGGCGCTCGGCGGCGGCAACGGCTTCGCGGTCGGCGCGGACGCCCCGGCCGAGGCCGTGGACTTCCTGAAGTTCATCACCCAGATGGACAACCAGAAGCAGTTCGTGGAGTCCGGTGCCGGGCTGCCCGCGGTGAACGGCGCCGAGGAAGCGATCAAGGACGCCAACCTCAAGACCGTGGCCGGCACGCTGGCCGGGGCGACCGGCTTCCAGCTCTATCTGGACCAGGCCTACCCGCCGGCGGTCGGGCAGGAGATCAACGACAGCGTGGCGGGACTCATCGCGGGCTCCAAGACACCCGAGCAGGTCGCCGAGAGCATCACCGAGACGGCCAAGGCCGAAGGGTAGCGGCGGCGACATCCGCACAAGCGACGGGCGGGCCGGACCGGCCCGCCCGTTCCACCCCCATCTGGAGCAATGCACATGACACCTCCCGCGCTGACGGAAAGGCCGGAGAAGCGGCCGCGGGCCGCGGCCCCGCCCGCGCGCGGCCTGCCCTCCGCCGCGATACGGCGCCGCCGGCGTCTCAAGGGCCTGGCGACCGTCGCCCTGTTCATCCTCCCCGCACTCGTGCTGTACGGCCTGCTGGTGCTGGCCCCCATCGCGATCGCCGCCTACACCAGCATGTTCCGGTGGAACGGCCTGGGCGGGTGGCCCGATGACTTCATCGGCTTCGACAACTTCACCCGGCTGTTCTCCAGCGACGTCTTCCACGGCGACCTGCGCAACGGCCTGATCATCGTCGTCCTGTCGCTGGTGGTCCAGCTGCCGCTCGCGCTGGGCCTGGCGCTCCTGCTCAACCAGCGGATGCGCGGCCGGGCGGTCTACCGGCTGCTGTTCTTCGCGCCCTACGTCCTGTCCGAAGTGATCACCGGTGTGCTGTTCTCGCTGATCCTGTCGCCGGAGGCCGGGCTGGCCAACCAGATCCTGCGCGCGGTGGGCCTGGAGGAGCTGGAGCGCGCCTGGCTGGCCGACCCCGTGACGGTCATGCCGGCCCTGTTCGCCGTCATGACCTGGAAGTACTTCGGCTTCTACATGATCCTGTTCCTGGCCGGGCGGCAGGGCATCCCCAGGGAGCTCGGCGAGGCCGCCTCCATCGACGGGGCCGGCACCTGGCAGCAGTTCCGGCACGTCACGCTGCCGCTGCTCGGTCCCACCATCCGCATCGCCGCATTCCTGTCCGTCATCGGCACGATCCAGCTCTTCGACCTGGTCTGGGTGCTCACCGGCGGAGGGCCCGACCACGCCTCCGAGACGATGGCCGTGACCATGTTCCAGTTCGGCTTCAAGCGCACCCAGATCGGCTACGCCAGCGCGATCAGCGTGGTGATGTTCGTCCTCAGCATGATCTTCGCGCTCGCCTACCTGCGCTTCGTCATGCGGCGTGACACCCAGGGCGCCGTCACGACGATGGGAGACCACCGATGAGCAGCACTGCGCAGAGCCGCCGCACGGACCGTCTCCCGGACGACCGCCCGAACCGCCGCCGTCGTCCCGCCGGGCCGTCGCGCGCCCGGGGGGTCTCCCTGCACCTGCTGGCCGGGACCCTGGCCCTGTTCGTCCTCGTCCCCCTCCTGTTCGGCCTGATCGGCGGGTTCAAGGACAACGCCCAGCTCTCCTCCAACCCCTTCGGGCTGCCCGCGCCGTGGCATCCGGAGAACTACACCGAGGTGCTCGCCTCCGCCTCCTTCTGGCGGCAGGTCGGCAACAGCGTCCTGATCGCGCTGAGTACCACCGTGCTCGTCGTGGTCCTGTCGGCGATGGCCGCGTTCGCGTTCGCGCGCTTCGCGTTCCGGGGCCGGGAGGTGCTGTTCACGATCTTCACGGCCGGGCTGATGTTCCCCTTCGCGGTGGCGATCCTGCCGCTGTTCGTCCTGATGCGTACCTTCGGGCTACTGGACAACCCGCTCGGGGTGATCCTGGTCCAGGCCGCGTTCGGCCTGCCGATGACGATCATCATCCTGCGTGGCTTCTTCGCCGGGATCCCGCGCGAGGTGGAGGAGGCCGCCGTCATCGACGGCTGCACGCCGTTCGGCGTCTTCTGGCGGGTCCTGCTGCCGATGGCCCGGCCCGCCCTCGCCACCGTCTCGGTGCTGGCGATCGTGGCCAGCTGGAACAACTTCTTCCTGCCGCTGGCGGTGTTCAACAATCCGGACTGGTGGACCATCCCGCTGGGCGTCCAGCAGTTCCAGGGACAGTACTCCACCGATGTCGCCCGAACCCTCGCCTACGTCGTCCTGGCCATGGTGCCCGCGCTGGCCTTCTACGCGGTCGCCGAACGCCACCTGATCAGCGGGCTGACCGCTGGAGCTACGAAGGGATGAACGCGTGACCCTGCATGTGTCCGGAAACCACCTCGTCGCCGCCGACGGCACCCCGGTACGGCTGCGCGGAGTGGGCCTCGGGGGCTGGATGAACATGGAGAACTTCATCACCGGTTACCCCGCGAACGAGTCGGCGATGCGCGAGGCCGTGGCGGAGGCGATCGGGGAGGAGCACGCGGAGCTGTTCTTCGACCGGCTGCTGACGTCGTTCTTCGGCGAGGCCGACGCGGCTCTCCTGAGCCGGATCGGCATGAACTGCGTGCGGATCCCGGTCAACTACCACCACTTCGAGTCCGACGAGCGGCCCTTCGAGCTCATCGAGCACGGTTTCCGCCACCTGGACCGGGTGATCGACCTGCTCGGCCGGCACGGCATCTACAGCGTGATCGACCTGCACGCGCTGCCGGGGTCGCAGAACCAGCACTGGCACTCGGACAACCCCACGCACGTGGCCTCCTTCTGGCGGCACCGCCACTTCCAGGACCGGGTGATCCACCTGTGGGAGGCGATGGCCGACCGCTACAAGGACAACCCCTGGGTGGCCGGGTACAACCCGGTCAACGAGCCCGGCGACCCCACCGGGCGCGTGGTCGGCCCGTTCTACGACCGGCTGGTCAAGGCGGTGCGCGCCGCCGACCCGCACCACGTGCTCTTCCTCGACGGCAACACCTACTCCACCGACTTCTCGGTGTTCCGCGAGGTCTACGAGAACACCGTCTTCGTCTGCCACGACTACGCGCTGGCCGGCTTCGCGCACGGCGGGCCGTACCCCGGCCACACCCGGGGCGAGTGGGTGGACCGCGAGCAGCTGGAGCGGACCTTCGAGCGCCGCACCGTCTTCCAGCGCCAGACCGGCACGCCGCTGTGGGTGGGGGAGTTCGGCCCGGTCTACACCGGCGACCCGGCGGTCGACGAGCAGCGCTACCAGATCCTCCGCGACCAGCTGGAGATCTACGACGCGCACGGGGCGGGCTGGTCGTTGTGGACCTACAAGGACGTCGGGCTCCAGGGCCTGGTGACCGCGGACCCGGCCGGGCCGTACATGGAGCGCTTCGGATCGTTCATCGCCAAGAAGGGGCGCCTGGGCGCCGACCGGTGGGGCTCCACCATGGAGGAGTCGGCCGAGGTCCTGGCGCCGCTGCACGAGCTGATGGAGACCGAGTTCCCCGGGTGGGACCCCTACCCGTGGGGCGCCCGCTACCAGACCGACGACCTGATCCGGCACATCCTCCTCGCGCAGGCGCTGCTGCCCGAGTACGCGGCCCTGCTGAAGGGACTGCCGCAGGAGGAACTGCTCGCGCTGGCCGACTCCTTCGCGCTGTCGGCCTGCGCGCGCCGCGAACCCCTGATCGAGCTGCTCGCCGGGAACCTGGGAGCCTCCGGAGAGCGCTGAGAGGGGGAGGGACGGCCGTCCGGGGGGCAACCCGACATGGACTCCCGGACGGCCGTGCACCGCCCCCGGCGCGGGGGCGTCCGGTCGCGCGGCCCGTCCGGCCGCGCGGGTTCGTCGGGCCGCGCGGGGTGATCGGCCGCGCGGCGCGTCGACGGTCAGCCGCGCAGGCGCCGTACGGCGAGCGCGGCCACCCGGACCGCTCCCGCGGGCGAGAGCCGTGCCCCGCGCCAGGCCATCCGCCCCGAGGCCGGGGCCACGATGAGCGCCTTGTCGCGCGCGACGCCCCGGATGATGTCCTCGGCCAGGGAGTCGACGGAGTAGAGCCGTCCCATGGTCCTGGTCGCCGACTCGCGGGCGCCGGCCCCGGTCTCGGTCTGCGGCAGGCCGGGGTTGGCGTGGTCGAGCAGCGGGGTGTCGGTGAAGCCCGGGCACACCACGCTCACCCGCACGCCGTGCGCCCGCGCCTCGGCCCGCAGCGCGAGCGAGAGGCCGACCACCGCGTGCTTGGTCGCGGTGTAGGGCAGCATCAGCGGGGCGGGCGTCAGCCCGGCCAGCGAGGCGGTGTTCACGATGTGGCCGCGGCCCTGCTCGATCATGACCGGGTAGGCGGCGTGCACGCCGTGCACCACACCGCGCAGGTTCACGTCGATCGTGCGGTTCCAGTGGTCGAGGGTGAGCTCGTCGGTGGTGCCGCCGACCGCGATCCCGGCGTTGTTGAACAGGAAGTCCAGCCGTCCGTGCTCGCGCCTGACCCCGGTGACGAGGTCGCGTACGGCCTGCGCGTCGGTGACGTCGAGCGCGGCGCTCCGGCAGCCGAACTCCTTGGCCGTGCGCTCGGCCCCCGCCGCGTCGAGGTCGGCGGCCACGACGTGCACGCCGCGCCGGGCGAGCTCGCGGCACAGGGCCCGGCCGATGCCGGAGGCGCCCCCCGTCACGATCGCCGTCCTGGGCCGGGCCGTACCGCCGGATGATCTGTCGGATGTCGTGCTCACCGTGCCGCTTTCTTCGCCGGAGGGTCGTCGTAGATACCCATGATCTTCCAGATCCTGCGCTGGAACGCGTTCATCATGCCCAGTTCGGCGCAGAGCTCACGGGTCTTGCCCACCGAGTCGCGGATCTGCGCGGCGGCCTCGGGGTTGTCGGTGTAGACGTCCCTGACCACCTGCTCCGGGATGCGGAACGCCCTGATCATGGGTCCGGGGGGCGAGAGCATGATCCGGGCCATGATGCCCAGGATGACCGGGGAGATGAGCCCCAGTGTGAAGCGGCGGTAGCGCGGCATGCGCGGGACCCGGCGGCGCAGATAGTGCCGGGCGAAGGAGATGTGCCTGGCCTCCTCCGCGATGTGGATGCGCATGATGGTCTCCTCGAGCGGGTGCTTGATCTGACCTTCCCTGAGGGTCTTGCGCTGCACGTGGTCGATCGGGTCCTCGCCGCCGAGCACGAAGATGAAGAACAGCTCGGTGGAGATCAGCGGGATCCACGGGGCGACCTGGGCGAGTACGCTGAGCGGCCCGGGCATGCCCCTGATCGGGAGCTTCGTACGGTTGACGAACTCCTGGAACATCATCCCGTGATGTCCCTCTTCGATGGTCTCGTGGTAGACGTAGCGGAACTCGGGTGAGCCGTTCGGCAGGCGGTAGGCGTAGTTGAGCAGGCCGCGCTTGAGCAGGTTCTCGAACTGCAGGCCGATCTTCATGGCGGTCGCCACCCGCCACAGCCCGATCTTCGCGCGCACCTCGGGCGGCTGGGCCCGGTACCAGGGGTGGCCGCCCAGCTTGTCGACCGCGGGCAGTTCCCAGCGCGGGTCGTCCTGGCGGACCAGGAAGTCCGGGTCGTCCCAGGGGATGTCGACGTAGGGCTCCCAGTGCTTGTCGACCGAGGCCTTCGACAGGCGCTCGATGACCGCCTCGTAGGCGCGCCTCTCCACGACCGTCTGGTCGTTCTCCCTGTCCGCGGTGGTGTTCGGAGCCGGTGTCATCACTGCACTCCCATCGGATGTCCTGGCCCTAATTGTACGGAGAATCCAATAGCGCGGGAAGTCCTCCCCCCGGTGTGAGGTAGGTCACGTTCTGTGGAGACGTGGGCTTCTCTCGTGCTCTTTGGGGTGTGAGGGATCTGCTGTCGGAGTGGGGTCCTTACCTCAGGGTTGTATACAGGCCACTCCCGAGCCGTTCGGCTAGCTCCGGCTTCCCTCAGGTGATGCGAGTCTTCCCCTATGACAGCGGTGACCGCTCCCCGGCCCCTGGTGGGAGTCGTGCTTCTGTTATTCGTCAGCGCCGCCTGGGGGTCGGCCTTCCCGCTGATGAAAGACCTCATCCATCGCATACCGGTGGCCGACCTGCTCGCCGAGCGCTACGGGCTCGCCACGCTGGTCCTGCTCCTGCTGCGCCCGCACTGCCTGCGGGGATTGAGGGAGAACACCTGGCTCACCGGGATCCTGCTCGGTCTGCTGTTCGGGGTGGGGCAGACCGTTCAGGCCGTGGCGCTGCACGACCTGCCGTCGTCGGTCTCGGGGTTCACCGTCGGCTCCTACGTGGTGATCACCCCGGTCCTGGGCCTGGTCCTGCTGGGCGTCCGGCCGTCGTCGCGGACCTGGGCGGCGGTGGCCCTGGCGATGGCCGCGATGACGGCCTTCACGCTCCTGCGGGGGACCGGGGGCGCGGACATCTCCCTGCCCGCGCTGGCCGTCACACTGCTTTCGGCGGTGCTGTACGCCGGGCACACGCTGGTGCTCGGCGGCTTCGAGCGGGCGCGGCAGGAGGGTTACGCGGTCGCCGTGATCCAGCTCGGCGTCATCGCCCTGATGACGGGTCTCCTGGCCGTCCCGGACGGCCTCACCCTGCCCGCGACCGCCGTCGACTGGGCCATCCTCGGCCACCTGTCGGTCGTGGCCTGCGCCCTGGGCTTCCTGGCCCGCTCGTTCGGCCAGGCCCACGTCCGGCCGGCGCCGGCGGCGGTCATCCTGTCGGCCCAGCCGCTGTGGGTGACGGCCCTTGCCGCCCTGGTGTACGGCGAGTCGCTCACCTGGACCGTCTTCCTCGGCGGAGGGCTGATCGCCGCCGCGATGCTGCTGGTGGTCCTGCCCGGAAGACAGCGCCCCGGTGAGGGAGAGCCCGGCAGGGGAGGAGTCCACCGGCGCGTGCGGGAGAAACCCTGGCGGAGGGTGCACGAGGAGCCCAGCGGAGCGTGAGGGACGGTCCGCACCGGCGGCCCACGGGGCACGGGGTACGGCGAAGCGGGGGAGGCGGGGAACGGGGACGGCGGCTCAGCGGGCCACGGGCAGCCGCAGGACGAAGCGCGCGCCCCGGGGGCTGTCCTCCACGACGAGGCTCCCGCCGTGGGCCTCGGCGACCTCCCTGGCGATGGGCAGTCCCAGCCCGGTCCCCCCGGCGTCGCGGGCCCGGGCGGCGTCCAGCCGGACGAACCGGCGGAAGACCGCCTCGCGCTGGGCGGGGTCGATCCCGGCGCCGTCGTCGAGCACCTCCAGCACGGCCGTGCCGTCGTGCTCGCGCACGCTCACCGCCACGGTGGAGGCGGCGTGCCGCTCGGCGTTGTCCACCAGATTGGTCAGCAGCCGCGCGAGCCGGAGCGGGTCGCCGACCACCAGCACGCCGGGTTCCACCTCCCGCACCACCTTCGCCCGGCGCCCGCGGCGGTCCAGCTCGCCCTGCACCAGCTCGCCCAGGTCGAGGAGTTCCCTGGCCGCGGGCATGCCGGCGTCGAGCCTGGCGAGCATCAGCAGGTCGGCGACGATCGCCTGGAGCCGGTCCAGGCTGGCGAGCATCGCGTGGGCCTTGGCCTCCCAGTCGACGCCCTCCGGATAGTGCAGCGCCTCCTCCACCTGGGTGCGCATGGCGGTCAGCGGGCTGCGCAGGTCGTGGGAGGCGTCGGCGGCGAACCTGCGCTGCTTCTCCACCGCCTCCTCCAGCCGGTCCAGGGTCTGGTTGATCGTCTCGGCCAGCTCCCTGATCTCGTCGCGCGCCCGCGGCACCGGGACCCGTCGGCCGATGTCGGTGGCGGTGATCTCCGCGAGCTCGCTCGTGATCGAGTTCACCGGGGTCAGCGCCCCGGTCACCGTCCGGTAGGCGCCGGCCCCCGCCAGCGTCGCGGTCAGCACGCAGGTTCCGGCGAGGAAGCCGAACAGCCCCGGATGGACGTACCAGGGGACCGGATACGGATAGTGGGCCTCCGCGAGGTCGTGCAGGAAGAACATCGCGACGACCGTGACGACGGCGTCGGACAGGGCGGCCGTGGTGGCGGCGATCAGCGTGAGCCGGGTCCGGACGGACCACGAGTGCCGTGTGGGCACGCCGATCTTCACCCCCCGGATCAGACGATCACCTTGGGCGGATTAATTGCCTTTTCCTGGCGATACATGGCCAATCAATGGCAAAGATCGATTCTCCTTCCGGTGTAGAGCAATGCTCTGTACGGCTGATCGCCCACTGGTTAAAGTAAGTGAGCGCTGATTGGAGCTGACATGGACCTTGAGGACTACCGGCAGCGGGCCAGGGCCTGGCTGGAGGCCAACGCGCCGGGCGACCGGCCCGAGGGCGCCCCCGACGAGAGCGGCGTGGCCGCGGCCAAGGCCTTCATGGCGAAGCTGTACGACGCCGGATACTCCGGGATCACCTGGCCGCAGCAGTGGGGCGGGCAGGGGCTGACCCAGGCCGAGGAGCGCGCCTTCGCCGCGGAGGCCGCGCGCTTCACCCTGCCGACCTACGTGTTCTCCATCGGCCTGGGCATGTGCGGGCCGACCCTGGTGGACCTGGGCACCGACGAGCAGCGCGGCCGCTTCATCCGGCCGCTGCTGCGCGGTGAGGAGATCTGGTGCCAGCTGTTCTCCGAGCCGGGCGCCGGCAGCGACGTCGCGGCGCTGCAGACGCGGGCGACGGCCACCGACGGCGGCTGGGTGGTCGACGGGCAGAAGGTGTGGACCTCCGTCGCCCAGCACGCCGACTGGGGCCTGCTGCTGACCCGCACCGACGTGGAGGTGCCCAAGCACAAGGGCCTGACCATGTTCGTCGTGGACATGCACGCCCCCGGCGTCACGGTCCGGCCGCTGCGGGACATGACCGGCCGCGCGCACTTCAACGAGATCTTCTTCGACGGCGTGCACATCCCGGCGGAGAACCTGGTCGGTCAGGTCGGCGACGGCTGGAGCTGCGCCGTCACGACCCTGCTGCACGAGCGGCTGTCGATCTCCAGCGGGGTCGGCATGGGCGGCCAGAAGGACAATCCGGTCGCCTTCGACGCGCTGCGCACGACCGTGGACACCGGTGACCCCGTGGTCAGGGACCAGCTCGTCGAGCTCTACGTCCGCTCCCGCGCGCTGGCCCTGTTCAACCAGCGGCTCGCCCAGGAGACCAAGGCCGGGATCTTCCCCGGCGCCCGGGGCAGCGCCGCCAAGCTGCTGCTGGCCGAGCTGACCATGTTCCAGGCCGACCTGGCCACCTCGCTGGCCGGTCCCGAGGCCGTGGCCCACCCCGCAGAGGGCGGGTACGGCGGCGGGCTGGCGAACGCGATCTCCCTGGCCCCGGCCATGGCCCTGGGCGGCGGCACCAACGAGATCATGCGCAACATCGTGGGCGAGCGGGTGCTGAACCTGCCGCCCGAACCCCGCACGGACAAGAACGTGCCGTTCAAGGACCTGAAGACGAGCGGGGGACTCCCCTCGTGACCCGGCGGACGACCTCCGACCAGACGGTTCCCGGGCAGACGACCACCGGCCGGACGACCATCGACCGGACGGCCACCGGGCAGGCGACCACCGCGGAAGGGCGGCCCGCATGAAACTCGTGCTCACCACCGAGCAGCAGGAGCTGCGCCAGGCCGTCCGCGGCTTCCTCGCCGCCGCCTCGCCGCTGCCCGCCGTACGGGCCGCGATGGAGTCGGAGGGCGGCCACGACCCCGAGGTCTACCGGCGGATCAACGGCGAGCTGGGCCTGTCCGGCCTGATCGTCCCCGAGGAGCACGGCGGCTCCGGGGCCGGATACGCCGAGCTCGCGGTCGTGCTGGAGGAGACCGGCGCGGCGCTGCTGCCGGGCCCGTTCCTGGCCACGACGCTGGCCGCCATCCTGCTCAGGGAGACGGGGGACAAGGAGCTGCTGCCCGGGATCGCCGACGGGACCACCGTCGCGACCGTCGTCCTCGACGGGAACCGGGCGCTCAACGGCGCCGAGGCCGACGTGGTGCTGTCGATCGACGGCGACCGGGTACGGGCCCTGCGGGGCGGCGAGCGCACCGCGCTGACCACCCTGGACCCCACCCGCAGGCAGGCCCTGGTGGAGCCCGGCGGCGACGTCGTGGCCGCCTCCGCGGAGGGGGTGGCGCGGGCCCGCGACCTGTTCGCGGTGGCCGTGGCGGCCGAGCAGCTGGGCGTGCTGCGCGCCTCGCTGGAGGCGATCGTGGCCTACGGCAAGGTCAGGGTCGCCTTCAACAGGTTCATCGGCTCCTACCAGGGGGTCAAGCACCGGCTGGCCGACATGCACTGCAAACTGGAACAGGCCGAGTCGATCGTCCGGCACGCGGCCTGGGCCGCCGACGAGGCGCCGGAGGAGCTGGCCTCGGCCGCCGCCCTGGCCCAGGTCTATGTGGGCCGGGCCTGCTTCGAAGTGGCCCGCGACAGCCTTCTGCTGCACGGCGGCATCGGCTTCACTTGGGAGCACGACGCGCATCTGTTCTACAAGCGGGCCAAGGCGGACGAGGTTCTCCTCGGCCCGCCGCGGATCCACCGGGCCCGCCTCGCCGACCTTCTGGAGCTGTAACACCGTACGAGGAGAACCATGGCCGACATCAGCGGGCTGCCCGGCTTCTACCGGATCGCGGAGGCCGATCCCGGACGCCGGGCGGTGATCGACACAGACGGCACGACGACGACGTACGGCGAGCTGCTCGCCAGGGTCAACCAGGTCTCGAACGGGTTGCGGGCCCGGGGCCTCGTCCAGGGAGACGTGGTCGCGGGCGTGCTGCGCAACGGGATCGACCAAGTGATCATGCTGATGGCCACGGGACAGGCCGGGCTGTACTACGTACCGATCAACTGGCACCTGACGCGCGCCGAGATCGACTACATCCTGACCGACTGCGACGCCGGGGTGGTGGTCACCCCGGAGTCCGGCGGGACCGCGGCCCTGGCCGAGGGGCAGCCGGACACCGCCCCCGCGGACCGCTCGGGGGGCGCCGTCATGTGGTACACCTCGGGCACCACCGGCTTCCCCAAGGGCGTGCAGCGGCCCCTGCCGGGCGCCGAGCCGGAGGCGATCGTCCCCCTGTACACCTGGTTCCTGGGCGAGGTCTGCGACCTGCGGCCGGGCGACGAGGTGCACCTGGTGACCTCGCCGATGTACCACTCCTCCCCGTGCGCGCACACGATGTTCGCCCTGCACCTGGGGCACACACTGGTGATCGCCGAGAGGTTCGAGCCGGTCACCGTCCTGGAGCTCGTCGACAGATACCGGGTCACCAACGCCATGATGGTGCCGACGATGTTCCACCGGATGCTCCAGCTGCCGCCCGAGGTCCGCGACGGATACGACGTGTCCTCGCTCCGGCAGGTGATCCACACGGGCGCGGCCTGCCCGGTGGCGGTCAAGAAGGGGATCATGGACTGGTGGGGCCCGGTCCTGTACGAGTACTACGGCTCCACCGAGTCGACGATCGCCTTCGCCGTCAAGCCCGAGGAGTGGCTGGAGCGCCCCGGCACGGTCGGCCGCCCGGTCCCGACCTTCGAGGCGAAGATCTTCGACGAGAACGGGGACGAGCTCCCGCCGGGCGAGCCCGGGATGATCTACGTCAAGTCGAGCCTCGCCGGCTTCGAATACCGCAAGGACCCGGGCAAGACGGCCGCCAGCATGCGCGGGGAGTGGTACGCCCCCGGCGACATCGGCTTCATGGACAAGGAGGGCTATCTGTTCCTGTGCGACCGCCGCACCGACCTGATCATCTCCGGAGGGGTGAACATCTACCCCGCCGAGATCGAGGCGGCGCTGCTGGAGCACCCGGCGGTCGCCGACGTCGCCGTGATCGGCGTCCCGGACCCCGAGTGGGGCCACAACGTGGTCGCCCTCGTCCAGCCGGTCCCCGGCGCCCGGCCCTCGCCGGAGGAACTCCTGGACCACCTCGGCCCGCGCATCGCCCGCTTCAAGCACCCCAAGCTCGTCGAGTTCCGCGACGAGCTGCCCCGCACCCCCACCGGCAAGCTCTCCCGCTCGAAGGTCCGGGAGGACTATCTGGCCGCGAGGGGATGACCGGCCCACGCCCGCCGGGGCCGCCGGAGACCCCCGCGCCCCCGGCGGCGCCGCGTCAGGCCGGGTGGGTGCTGCGCGTGTCCGCCTTTTCCGGGGACGCCGGGTCGGGGGCGTGCGGTCGCCGCGCGGCAGCAGGAGCGCGGTCGGCAGCAGGAAGCTGACCGCGTTGGCCGCCACGCTCACCACCGGGCCCACCAGCCCGATCGCGGCGGTCCGAGCGCGCGGTCGCCTCATGCTCCCCGGCGGTCGATCTGCTGAACGTTCGAAGCCTCGGGCCGGGAGTCGGCGGGCCCCGGGACAGGGATTGTCGCTCAGCGTATTTGCATAAAAGCACATCGCGACAAGAGCGTTCCTCATAGCATCGATGCTATGAGGGGAGCCCCGCGCCAGGCGGTTGGACGGCAAGCTGCGTGAACTCCGGTTCCACCTCGACGAGCTCGTCATGCGCATCACCTACTGGATCGCGCCCGGTCGCCGGATCGTGCTGTTGACCGTGTTCTCCAAGACGCGGGCACGCGAAGATCGGGAGATCGAGCGGGCTCGGCGGGCCATGCGCCGCTGTATCGCACTGGCGCACACCGTCGATGAGGGAGAAGAGGCGGTATGAGCAAGCAGGAAAGCCGGCGGGAGCTCAGGGGCCGGCGCATGGCCGAGCCGGGTGCGGCCGAAGCCTACGAGGCCGCACGCATCGCCTACGAGCTGGGCAAGGCGGTCCGGGCGATGCGTGAGGGGCGCGGCTGGAGCCAGAACGACCTGGCCCGGGAGGCCGGCATGACGCAGTCGGCGGTGGCGCGCTTCGAGGCCGGCGGAACCATTCCCACCCTGCCGGTGCTGGAACGTTTGGCCCGCGCCCTGGACGCCGACCTCGAGGTCCGCCTGACGCCGAGGGCTCCGGCCGCCTGAGGACCGCCCGGTGCTCTCTTGCGGAGGGGAGTCCTCGGTCGCCGCGGAGGCGGGGTCAGGCGGCGCGGGGGCGGGTGGATATCTCCAGGACGACGGCGTGGGCGCCGTCGGCGTCGAGGAGGTGTTCCTCCACGGTGGGACCGGCGACGTCCAGGCGATGGCGGTGCAGCCAGCCGAACAGGTCCTGCCCGGCGCGGACCACGTCTCCCGCGGGGGGAACGACGGCTCGTACGACGGTGCGGGCGGGCAGGGTGAGCCGCTCGCCGTCCCGGCCGGTGGTGACCGCGGCGGTGAACGCGCCCGTCGGCCGGCCGTCGAGCCAGGTCAGCAGCGTCGCCGGTGGCGCCGGGCAGAGGCCGGCCAGTTCGGACGGATGGCCGATGCGCATGCGGCGGACGCGTAGCCGGCGCGGTCCCACCGCGGCCTGCTGGGGCAGGACCGACATCGGCGTGGTGAGGTGGTCGGCGATGTGGGCCGCGGTCGCGGTCAGGGCGGCGATGTCATGCCGGATGCCGGCCACGGCCTCGGTCAGCGCCTGCCGCAGCTGTGTCTCGGGAGCGTCCAGCAGATCGGCGATCTGCCGCAGCGGCAGGCCGAGGCGCTGCAGTCCGCGGATGCGTTCGAGCCGGGACAGCTCGGCCACGCCGTACCAGCGGTAACCGGTCGCGCGGTCGACCGCGGCCGGGGCCAGCAGCCCGATCTTGTCGTAGTGGCGCAGAGTGCGTTCGGAGACCCCGGCCATGCGCGCCAGTTGCCCGATCCGCCACATGGCGTCTCCTCTCCCCGGCGCGTTGACTCTGTCCCTGCGTCAGGGTTCTACCGTCACCGTCCATGACCGATCTGAACCCTCGCAACCGCCTCGCCGGTGTCCTGCTGCTGACCTCGCTGACAGCCATGATCGCCGGTGCGGCCATCGTGGTGCCATCGGGGTTGACCCTGAATCCGGCCGATCCCGGTGCCGCGCTGGCCGCGGTGGGCGAGCTGGCCGGGCTGCACATGACCGAGCTGGCCCTCGACGTGCTGGGCTGGCTGGCCCTGACCGCGGCCGGGACGGTGCTGGCCGCCCGCCCGGCCGGCGCGTCCAGACCGCACCTGGTGACGCTCTCCGGCGGCCTGCTGGCCGCCGCCGGGCTGGCGGGTCTCCTCCACGACGCCGGGAACCTGGCGCTGACCCGGCTGGCCGCCGACCCCGCCGCCCCGGCGGCCGCCGCCGTCGCCCTGGCGGTCCTGCTCACCGCCAAGTGGGCGGTCAACCTGGCCGGGCTGCTGTGGGTCGCCGCCACCGTCGCCGGAGCGGCGGGCATCCCGATGTCCGCGAGGTTCCGTGCCGCCGGCCTGATCGCCGCGCTTTCCGGGCTGGTCGGGGTGGCGCTTCCGTGGACGAGCGGGACCGGCGGCCCGACGGTGGCGCTGGAGCAGCTCGGGTACGCCCTTCACCTGCCGATCATGGTCTGGTACGGCGTCCTGGGGTGGCGGTACATGGGCGATCGCGAACCGGCGCCCGGCGCCGTGGCCGCGGTGTGAAACGGCCGGGCGGGGTGCGTCAGGAGACTGCGGCGGGTTCGGTCCGGGCGATCCTGCGATGCTCCTGGGGGCTGATGCCGCGCACCCGTTTGAAGGCGGTGCTGAGCGCGAACGCGCTGCCGTACCCGACCCGCGCCGCCACCGCGCCGACGGTGGCGTCCGAGCCGCGCAGCAGGTCGGCGGCGAGCGCCAGCCGCCAGTCCGTCAGATAGGCCATGGGCGGCTCGCCGACCAGCTCGGTGAAGGAACGGGCCAGGGCCGCACGGGAGACGCCCACCTCGGCGGCCAGGCCGGCCACAGTCCAGGGGCGGTCGGGGTGGGCGTGCAGCAGCCGCAGCGCCCGGCCCACCACCGGGTCGCCGAGCGCGTGGTACCACGCCGGCGCCTCGGCCTCCGGGCGGGAGAACCACGCCCGCAGGACGGCGATGAGCAGCAGGTCGAGCAGCCGGTCCAGGACCACCTCCTGGCCCGGCTCCTCCTTGACGATCTCCTGGCCGAGCAGGGGGACCAGGGGGCTGCCCAGGGACTCGCCCGGCAGGACCAGCAGGGCGGGCAGGGCCCGCAGCAGCCTCTTGCTGATCTCGGAGTTCGGCTGGTAGGTGCCGACGAGCATCACCACCGGACCGTCCGGGCTGTTGCCCCAGGTCCGCACGCCCAGGTCCATCGTCCCCGACAGGTCCTCGCCCCCGGGGGTCGTGCAGCGCTGCCCGGGGTGGATGACGACCTGCGGCGGGGTGGCCGGGTCGTCGGCGAAGGTGCAGGGGCCGGGGCCGCGCGTGATCGCGACGTCGCCCGGGCGCAGCCGTACCGGCTCGCCGCGGTCGGGGATCACCCACGCCTCGCCGCGCACCAGGGCCACCAGGGAGAGCGGCGCCTCGTCCTCGATCCGCACCGACCACGGCGGGCTCAACATCGCGCGCAGCAGGAACGCCTCCCGGGCCCGCGGCCCGTCCAGGAGGCCGGCGAGTGCGTCCATGTGGATCAGTGTAGACGCATGAACATGGAATCGAGCATCTCAACCATGTTCCGTCTCACGCCGTGCGGATTTGATGGGTGCCATGACGGAGAACACGACACAGAACACGACGTTGGTCATCGGCAGCACGGGCAAGACCGGCCGGCGGGTGGCGGCCCGGCTGCGGGCGCGCGGCCTGGCCGTACGCGAGGGCTCCCGCTCGGCGAACCCGCCGTTCGACTGGAACGACCGCGCCACCTGGGAGCCCGCGCTGCGGGGGGTGGACGCGGCGTACGTGACCTACCAGCCGGACCTGGCCTTCCCCGGGGCGGCGGAGACGGTCCGCGACCTGGCCGCGCAGGCGGTGGCCGCCGGGGTGCGCCGGCTGGTCCTGCTGTCCGGCAGGGGAGAGGAGGGCGCGCTGCTCGGCGAAGAGGCGGTACGGGAGTCCGGCGCCGAGTGGACGATCGTGCGCTGCAGCTGGTTCTGCCAGAACTTCGACGAGAGCCACCTGCTGGAGCCGGTGCTCGCCGGCACGATCGCGCTCCCGGCAGGGGACGTGGCCGAGCCGTTCGTCGACGCCGAGGACATCGCGGACGTGGTGGTCGCGGCGCTCACCGAGGCCGGGCACGGGGGCCGCGTCTACGAGCTGACCGGCCCCCGGCTGCTGACCTTCGCCGAGGCGGCGGCGGAGATCTCCAAGGCCTGCGGGCGGGAGGTCCGCTATCTGCCGGTCTCGGCGGCCGACTACGAGTCCACGCTGGTGGAGTACGGCGTGCCGGCCGCGGAGGCGGCGGAGCTGACCGGCCTGTTCACCACGGTCCTGGACGGCCGCAACGCCCACCTGTCCGACGGGGTACGGCGCGCGCTCGGGCGCGGGCCCCGCGACTTCTCGGACTACGCGAGGGACGCCGCGGCCACCGGTGTCTGGAACGTCTGACGGGTCCCGCGCCGGGCCGGGATCGGGTGGGACATCCCGACGGGTCCCGTGCCGGTGCCGGGCCGGGGGTCAGGCGGGGCGGCCCAGCTCGGCGCGGAACAGGCGCAGGACGTTGTCGCCGAGGATCTTGACGATCTCCTCCTCCGCGAAGCCGTGCTTGTCCAGCGCCTCGGTGACCAGGGGCAGGCCGCCCGGCCCGGACAGGCCGGGGACGGAGGCCATCGCGTCGAGGCCGCCGGTGCCGATCTCGCAGCAGGGCGGGGTGACGTCGTGCAGGACCTCGCGGACGAAGTCGGGGCCCAGCCCGACGTGGTCGATCCCGGCGACACCCGCGACGTGCGCGATGTGGTCCACCAGGCGGTCCAGCGTGTAGCCGGCCGGGTCGTCGGACAGGAAGGCCGCCAGGAAGTTGACGCAGACCACGCCGCCGGTCGCCGCGACGCCGCGGATCTGCTCGTCGGTCAGGTTGCGGTGGTGGTCGCGCAGGGCGCGGGCGGCCGAGTGGGTGGCCATGACCGGGCGGGCCGACAGCTCCAGCACGTGCTCGACCCCCGCCGCGCCGAGGTGCGAGACGTCGAAGATCATGCCCAGGCGCTCCATCTCGCGGACCGCCTCCACCCCGGCCGCGGTCAGCCTGCTCCCGGTGGCGTCCTCGCCGCTGCCGTCGGCGAGAGCCGTACGGCCCCAGTGGGCGATCGAGGCGACCCGCACGCCCAGCCGGTGCAGCGTGGGCAGCAACTCCACGTTCGCGTCCAGGCCCGGCATGCTCTCCAACGCCAGGACCAGGGCGATCAGCCCTTCCGAGAGCGCCTCGTCGACCTCGGCGCCGGTGGTGCACAGGCGTACCTCGTCGGCGTTGCCCCCGGCCAGCGTGTGCGCGCATTCGATCATGCGCAGCGTCTGGCGGAGGGCTCCCTCGGGGCGGTACTGCTCGTCGATGAACACCGGCAGCACCTGCAGGTCCACCCCGCCCTCGCGCAGCTGGGGCAGCCAGCGCTCGCGGAAGAACGGGGCCCAGCGCGCCGGCGGCCGGGCCGTGACGGCCATGAGCAGGTCGTTGTGGGTGTCGGCGACCACGGCGTCGTGGTGGAGGTCGGCTGCGGCGGACACGTGCGGGCCCTTCCTCGCGGGTGACTGTGTCCCGGACCCTACCGGCCCCGGGGGGTGCGCCGGGAGGTCAGCGGGCGAAGCGGAACGCCGCCGGGCGCGGGGCTCGGGTCAGCCGGTGGTACAGGGGCGTGGAGCCCGGCCAGTTGTTGGTCACCCGGCCTGCGGCGTTCTTGTACCAGCTCGCGCAGCCCGCCTGCCACACCATGTGGTCCATGGCCCGCTCCAGGCTCCTGCGCCAGGCGTCCATCGCCTCGGGCCGCACCTCCATCGGCCCCCGCTCCACCAGGTGCGGCAGGCAGCCCATGATGTAGCGGACCTGGCACTCGATCATGAAGACGATCGAGTTGTGACCGAGGTTGGTGTTGGGCCCGTAGAGCATGAACAGGTTCGGGAAGTGCGGGACCGCGATGCCGAGATAGGCCTCCGCGCCGTCCTTCCACTCGTCGTGGAGCCGGCGCCCCTGCCTGCCGGTGATCTCGATCGGCGCCAGGAAGTCGGTGCTCCGGAAACCCGTCGCGTAGATGATCACGTCCGCCTCGCGCACCCCGTCCGTGGCCTCCACGCCCTCCGGGGTGATCCGGACGATCTTCTCGGTGACGACGTCGACGTCGGGACGGGCCAGCGCGGGATAGAACTTGCTGTCGATGACGATCCGCTTGCAGCCGATCGGATAGTCCGGGGTCAGCTTGGCCCGCAGTACGGGGTCGGGGATCTGCGCGCGCAGGTGGTCCAGGGCGCGCTTGCGCACCACGGCGGTGCTCCAGCCGCCCGCCAGGGCGGGATAGAGGGCGCCCTCGGCGTAGCGGTAGATCCACTCCCGGTAGATCCGCTGGGAGAACGGCAGGTGGTGGAAGACGGCCCGGGCGGCCCGGCCGAAGGCGGCGTCCGGCTTGGGGATCACCCAGTTGGGGGTCCGCTGGAAGACGTCCAGGTGCGCGGCCTCCTCGGCCACCGGCGGGATGAGCTGGGCCGCCGACGAGCCGGTCCCGATCACGGCCACCCGCCTGCCGGTCAGGTCCACCGAGTGGTCCCAGCGGGCGGAGTGGAAGGAGGGTCCCGCAAAGGACGACATGCCCGCGATCTCGGGCAGGTGCGGCCGGTTGAGCTGGCCCACGGCCGAGACCACCACGTCGAAGAGCTCCTCGCGCTCCTCGTCTCTCCCGTGTCCGTCGCTCTTCTCGCGTTCGCCGCCGCCCGCCGTACGGGCTTCCGCGCCGCCCGCCGTACGCACCCGCCACTTGCCCAGCGCCTCGTCGAAGACGGCCGAGACGACCTCGGTGCGCAGGCGGATGTGTGAGCGCAGGCCGTACTTGTCGGCGCATCTCTCCAGATAGTCGAGGATCTCCCGCTGGCCGGGATAGCGGCGGGTCCAGCTGGAGTAGCGCTCGAAGGAGAAGGAGTACAGGTGGGAGGGGATGTCGCAGCCCGCTCCCGGATAGGTGTTGTCGCGCCATGTCCCCCCGACGTCGCCGCCCTTCTCGAAGAGCGTGTAGGAGTCGACGCCCGCCCGTTCGAGCTGGATGGCCATGCACAGCCCGCCGAATCCGGCACCGATGATCGCGACAGTCGGACCCATGGGAATCCTCCGGGGGAGTCAGGATTCACTTACATTAGGCGATCTGCTGGCATTGGGGAACAGGTGTGAGTCTTGTCGGGAACGTCCGGTCCGCCATGCCGTACGGCGGCCGCCGGGTCCGGGGGACCGCGCGGGGGCGGGTAGCGGATTCACGTGATCACGGCGAGGGGCCGGGAGCCGGATTCACGTGATCACGCGGGGAGGCCGGTAGTCTGCGCACGTGTCCACGCTTGCCGACGTCGTCAGAGAGCTCGAATCCCACTACGACCCCCGGTGGGCGGAGTCGTGGGACGCGGTCGGGCTCGTCTGCGGCGACCCGTCCCAGCCCGTCACGAAGATCCTGTTCGCGGTGGACCCGGTGGCCGCCGTCGCCGAGGAGGCGGTGGACTGGGGCGCCGACCTGATCGTCACCCACCACCCGCTCTACCTGCGCGGCACCACCAGCGTCGCCGCCACCACCTTCAAGGGCCGCCTGGTCCACACCCTGATCAAGAACGACATCGGCCTCTACACCGCCCACACCAACGCCGACGTCGCCGACCCCGGCGTCTCCGACGCCCTGGCCCGCGCCGTCGGCCTGACCGGGCCGCTGGTCCCGCTCAGCCCCTCCGCCGACGACCCCCGGCGCGGGCTCGGCCGCGTCGGCTCGCTGCCGGAGCCGCTGCCCCTGCGCGACTTCGTACGGCGGGCCGCCGCCGGCCTGCCCGGCACGGCCGGCGGCCTGCGCGTCGCCGGAGACCTGGACCGCGAGGTCCGGCGGGTCGCGGTGAGCGGGGGAGCGGGGGACTCGCTCCTCGGCACGGCCCGTGCCGTCGGGGTGGACGTGTTCCTCACCGCGGACCTGCGTCATCACCCCGCCAGCGAGTTCGTGGAGGCCGGCGGTGACGGGCCCGCGCTCGTCGACGCCGCCCACTGGGCCACCGAGTGGCCCTGGCTGGCCGATGCCGCGCGACTCGTGGCGTCCGGGTTGGCGGCCGGGGGGATTAATGTTGAGACGCGCGTCTCCGAGACGGTCACGGACGCCTGGATCACAACAGCAAAGTGCGAGGAACTCACGTGAAAGCAGCCCCGGCAGCCCAGAAGCGCCTGCTCGACCTGGCCGAACTCGACTCCGTGATCGACAGGCTGGCCCATCGCCGCCGCACTCTGCCGGAACTGGCCGAGATCGACGACCTCGCGGCCCGCGTGGCCCGGCTGGCGACCCAGGTGATCGCCGCCGAGACCGAGGCGGGCGACCTCGCCCGGGAGCAGACCAAGGCCGAGGCCGACGTCGACTCCGTGCGCACCCGCGCCGAGCGCGACCAGAAGCGCCTCGACTCCGGCCAGGTGTCCTCGCCCAAGGACCTGGCCAGCCTGCAGTCGGAGATCGCCTCGCTCCACCGCCGCCAGAGCGACCTGGAGGAGGTCGTGCTGGAGATCATGGAGCGCCGCGAGACCGCCGACGAGCGGGTGACCAAGCTGGCCGCCGAGCGCGACGAGCTCGCCGCCGCCCGCGCCGCCGCCGAGGACCGCAGGGACGCCCTCTTCGCCGAGATCGACAAGGAGAGCGCGGAGGTCAAGGGCAGGCGCGGGGACATCGTCGCCGACATCCCCGCCGACCTGCTGGCGCTGTACGACAAGCTCCGCGAGCAGTTCGGCGTGGGCGCCGCGATGCTCCAGGGCAGCCGCTGCCTCGGCTGCCGTACGAGCCTGTCCATCGCCGACATCAACCGCATCAAGGCCGCCGCCCACGACGAGGTGCTCCGCTGCGAGGAGTGCCGCCGCATCCTGGTCCGCACGCCGGAGTCCGGTCTGTGACGACCTCGTACGTCATCGAGGCCGACGGCGGATCCCGGGGCAACCCCGGCCCCGCCGGTTACGGGGCGGTGGTCAGGGACGCCTCCGACAGCCAGATCCTCGTCGAGGACGCCGCGGCGATCGGCACCGCGACCAACAACGTCGCCGAGTACCGCGGGCTGATCGCCGGGCTGCGGGCGCTGCTCGACCTGGCCGGCGACGGCGCGACCGCCGAGGTCCGGATGGACTCCAAGCTGGTCATCGAGCAGATGGCCGGCCGCTGGAAGATCAAGAACGAGGGCCTGCGGCCGCTCGCCCTGGAAGCCGGGGCGCTGGCCCGCCGCCTGCGGGTGACCTGGAAGTGGATCCCCCGCGAGCGCAACAAGGAGGCCGACCGCCTGGCCAACGAGGCCATGGACGCGGCGGCCAAGGGTGTTCCGTGGCATTCCACGATGACGGCGTCGGCCTCGCCGGTCGTGTCGTCCGAGGCGCCGGCCTCGCCGCCTGCGTGGGGCTCACCGGCGGCTTCCCCGTCTGCGGTTTCCTCCTCGGCGTCCGCCGTCCCCGTCCCGGCGTCCGCCGGCCCGGCCTCGCCGTCCCCGGCTCCGGCGCAGGGGTCGCTCTTCGACTCGACCGACATTTCCGAAATATCATCCGACGCCCCTGTGGCCGCGTCCGTGACCAAGGGCAGCGGCTGGCGTCCGCCCACCTCCACGGCCACGACCCTGATCCTGCTGCGCCACGGCGAGACCCCGATGTCCGTCGAACGGCGCTTCTCCGGGATCGGCGACCCCGAGCTCACCCCCAACGGCCGCGCTCAGGCCGAGGCCGCGGCGGCCAGGCTGTCGCGGGAGCCGTACGGGGTCCAGGTGATCGTCAGCTCCCCGCTCAAGCGCGCCCGCGCCACCGCCGAGGCCGTCGCCGCGCGTACCGGCCTGGAGGTGATCGTCGAGGAGGGCCTGCGGGAGGCCGACTTCGGCGAGTGGGAGGGCCACACCTACACCGGGATCCAGCGCCGTTGGCCGGACGAGCTCGCGGCCTGGCTGGCGGACCCTTCGGTCGCGCCGCCGGGCGGGGAGAGCTTCGAGGCCGTGGCGGAGCGGGTCCGGGCGACCGGGGAGAAGCTCGTCGAACGCTACGAGGGCCGGACGGTCCTCGTCGTCTCCCACGTCACGCCGATCAAGACGCTGCTCAGGCTCGCGCTGATGGCCCCGCCCGCGGCGCTGTACCGCATGCACCTGGACCTGGCCTGCGTCTCCCTGATCGAGCACTACGCCGACGGCCCGGCCGTGGTGAAGGCCTTCAACGACACCGCGCACCTGCGCTGAGTCCTCCGGCGGCCGGACGGGAGTCCGCCGGGGAGCCGATAAGCTTGGCGGCACGGCGGACGAGCCGGCCGGGCGGCCGCGTCGGGTCTTCTTTCGAAGACCCGCCGAGGAAGGTCCGGGCTCCACAGGGCAGGGTGGTCGGTAACGCCGACCCGGGGTGACCCGCGGGACAGTGCCACAGAAAACAGACCGCCCCTCCTCGGAGGGGTAAGGGTGAAACGGTGGTGTAAGAGACCACCAGCGCCCACGGCGACGTGGGCGGCTCGGTAAACCCCACCCGGAGCAAGGTCAAGAAGGGACGCCCTCCGGGGCGTCCCGCGCGCGACGTTCGAGGGCTGCCCGCCCGAGCCGCGCGGGTAGACCGCTCGAGACCGGCGGCAACGCCGGTCCTAGATGGATGGTCGCCCCTTCACACCAGTGAAGGACAGAACCCGGCCTACAGGCCGACTCGTCCGCCTTCCCCGCCCCCGACCTGCGGCGGAGCGTGTCCTCGGCAAGATCGAAGCGCTCAGAGGGCACAATGGGGGCACATTCACGTGGAGCCGAGTGCGGCGGCGAAGGCGTTGTCCAGCGCCGCCCGCGCCCGCTCGGAGGCTTCCGGGACCAGGTGCCCGTACAGGTCCACGGTCGTGGTGATCGACTCGTGGCCCAGCCACCGGGACACCTCGGAGATCGGCACACCCTCGGCGAGCGCGGTGCTGGCGAAGGTGTGCCGCAGATCGTGGAAGGTCATGTCCATCGGCACCCCGGCCGCGAGGATCGCGGGCTTGAGGATGTCGGCGTTGAAGTAGTCACGGCGGATCAGATTGCCGCGCGTCGTGCGGAACAGCACGTCCTCGGGCTTGTGCCGGTCGATGTGGCCGGCCAGCGCGTCGGCGAGCACGGCCGGCATCGGGACGTCGCGGACGGAGGCCTTCGTCTTCGGCGGAGCCGGCACCGGGCGGCGATCGATCACCACGACCTGCAGATCCACCGTCAGCATGCCCTCGCCGAAGTCGATCCGGTCCACGGCCAGGCCGGTCACCGTCGATCACAACACCGCAGTCATCGAGGGTCTCGTCAAGCGCATCCAGGAGACCAAAGCCCGTCGTGCGGCTGAGCAAGCTCGTCGAGGTGATCTCGCCGGACCTCGTTGATCTGCCTCCGTCCAGACGTTCGGTGGTCGGGATGATGACGTTAACCGCCAGGGCGACAGCCAATGCTCGCGGGCGGCGGGCCAGGGTGACCTGAATCGCGGGCTCTATTGAGCTTGACGCTGCATCCGTCCGGCTCCCTCTCCGTCTACCTCGGCGAGAACCGAAACTCACACAGGAGGTAGTCATGTCCCGACTTCAGCTGGCCCTGCGGGTGCCCGATCTGACCCAGGCCGTGGAGTTCTACACCAAGCTGCTGGCGACCGCTCCGGCCAAGCTGCACGAGGGCTACGCCAACTTCGCCGTCGCACAGCCGCCGCTCAAGCTGATCCTGTTGCAGGGCGATCCCGCCGAGGCCACCGCCATGGACCATCTGGGCGTGGAGGTGGAGACCGGCCATGAGGTGATCGAGGCGGCTGACCGGCTCACGGCGGCGGGCCTGACGGTGGCGCATGAGGAGTCCACCTCGTGCTGCTACGCCGTACAGGACAAGATCTGGACCGAGGGACCCGGCCAGGAGCCCTGGGAGGTCTACGTGGTGAAGGAGGCGGCCGACAAGCTCACCCACGACAACGGAGTCTGCTGCGCCGCCGCCCCGGACGGTGTCACCGGCAAGACCACGCTCGCCTCTGTCGGGGCGACCGACGCCTGCAACACCTGCGGCTAACGGGCAGGGGGGCGGGTCACGGTCGGCGGCGACCAGGCGGCTCAGGTCCGGGCCGGGAGGCCTGTACCGCGGGAGGCCGTCAGGTGGCGGTCCAGGTGCCGGGCCAGATGCGTGGCGTCGCGGCCGACGCCACGCAGCGTGTTGGAGGATGGGGTGCGCTGCCATTCCAGGCCCAGGAAGCCGAGACCGGCGTGCGTGGTGGAGAGCCCGCTGCGCTGGCGGGGACGGCCGGATTCGTCCAGGGCGCCGAGGGTGTCGAGGTAGGGCAGGTGGGGGCGGTAGCCGGTGGCGAAGATGACCGCATCGACGTCTTCCCGGCTGCCGTCGGCCCAGATGACCTGATCGCCGTCGAAGCCGGTGAACATCGGGCGCCGTTCGATGCGGCCGTCGGCCAGGGCGTGCCGATAGCGGCCGTCGTCGAGCACCGGCCCCCTGGGCGGGGCGTCGGCCCGGCGGGCGGGCAGACGATCGAAACCGGTGACGGCGAACCAGAAGTGCAGATCCTTGCCCAGGGGACGCTGGTTGACGAAGCGGATCGACTCCCGGGTGGCCAGGCTCACCGCGGCGAGATCGGCCAGGTCGTGGGCGATCTGGATGGCGGAGTTGCCCGCGCCGACCACCAGGACGCGCCGGCCCGCATACGGCGACGGCTCCCGGTAGGCGGCCGCGTGCAGGATCTCTCCGGTGAAGCCGTCCTGACCGGGCAGGGCGGGCAGGTACGGGTTGCCGAAGGAGCCGCTGGCGGCGATCACCGCCGGAGCGTCCACGACGGTGCCGTCGGCCAGTTCGACAGCGAAGGCGTCGTTCTCCGCCCGCACCTGCGTCACGCGGGTGCCGGTGCGGATCTCGCTGTCCAGGCCGGCGGCGTAGCGCTGAAGGTAGGCGACGACCTCGTCGCGGTGCGGGTAGCGATCGGGGTCCCCGTCGAAGGGCAGGCCGGGCAGGGCACTGTAGCGGGCCGGGGAGAACAGGGTGAGGCTGTCGTAGTAGGCGGGCCAGGATCCGGTCGCGTGCTCGCCGGCCTCCAGCACGAGTGGCCGCAGTCCGGTGCGGAGCAGGGCGTGGGCGGCGGCCAGACCGGACTGGCCGCCGCCGATGACGGCGACATCGAAGGTAGAGGTGCTCATGCCATCGCATCATATCGTCAAATACGAAAATGACAATATGATGCGATAAGGTGAGGCCATGACCGCGAACGAGGCGATCGGATTGACAGAGGCGGCCCGCGCCCTGCTCAAGGCGCTGGCCAGCGAGACCCGCCAGCAGATCCTCATGCTGTTTTCCGGAGGGGGCGAGCTGACCGTGGGCCAGGTCGCCGAGCGCCTGAACCTGGCCCAGTCGGCGGCCTCCACCCACCTGGCCGCGTTGCGCGACGGTGGAGTGCTGTCTTCCCGGCGGGAGTGGAAGACCGTCTACTACCGGGCCGACCCGGCCCGGATCGGCCGGGCCTTGAGTGATCTGCAGGCGTGCCTGCACGCCTGTTGCCCGCCGGTCGACTGCCCGCCGGGCGCGTGCTCCTGAGGCCGGGCCGCCGATCGGGTTCCGGCCGCTCAGCCGCCGCATGGGCACGGGCCTGTGGACCGTACCTCGCGCACATCCCCGCGGGCGTCGACGGCTATTTGGCAGCAGGCCGTCAGCAGCGTGCGCAGCCGGGTCCGGGCCCGCTGGACGCGCGATTTCATGCCCGGCACCGACAGGCCGAGCCGGCGGGCGGCCTCGGTCTGGGTCAGGCCGTCGTAGTCGACCAAGGTGATGGCCTGGCGGTCGTGTTCGGACAACTGGGCCAGCATCGGCGCCAGGCACCCGCTCAGCGCCGTCAGCGCGCCAGGCTCGGCCGCCTCGGCACTCAGGCTGCGGTCGAAGGCGGCCCGGTGCTGCGCCCGCCCGGCCGCCGTGACCGCGCGGTGGTGATCGATGATCGCGTTGCGGGTGATCTGGTAGACCCACGCCTCCAGCCGTCCGGCCTCGCGCAGGCCAGAGGGGCTGCGGCTGATGCGCGCCAGCACCTCCTGGACGATGTCCTCGGCCTCATCGGGCCGGTCGATGCGGGCGGCGACGAAGGCGACCAGCCGGGTGCGCATCTGCGTGATCGCCGTCATGGCGTCGGCGGCCGGCTGGGCGCGTGTCGTCACGGTGCCGGGAGTTCGGGTGCGTGGTGTCGCGGCGCCGGCGGCCGGGTGGGCGCGCGTCGTCATGATGCCCTCCTTTTTTCGAGGGGGTCCGGGGCCGGGGCGGTTCGGCCCGGCCCCGGACCCATGGGTGTTACCGGCAGCCGCAGCTGCTGGGCGCCTGAGCCGTACCCTCGGCCGGCGCGGCGCCGGCCGGGGTGCCGCAGCAGGCGCCCTTGTCCTCGGGCGCGCAGCAGGTCTGCAGCGCAGAGGTCGAGCAACAGGCCTCGGCGGCGCCGGCCGGGGCGGTGGAGGGGGTCTGGGTGGCGCCGGAAGCGGTGTCGGTGCTGGTCATGGCGGATCATCCTCTTCTTCGAGACAACAACTCACTCAGGTAGACGGCAACAGGCGGAGATGGATGCACCGCCAGGAGCTCAAAAATTAGACCACCACCTAATTTGACAGATCTCTAATCAAGATGGCAGGCTGGGCGCTACTTAGACAAGCTTCGAAACAAGAGGTGTGAGATGCGCTCCCTGTTCCGCCGTCGCCCGACCCCCGTGACCGTTTCCTTCGACGAGGCCACCGGTGCCGTGTGCGACCACCTCTGCCAGGCCGAGGCCGCCATGGAACGCGCCCGCACCGCCGCCTGGCTCGCCCGCTGAATCCCGACGACCACCCGAACCCAGGAGAAACGATCATGAGTAGTGGATGCTGCGGCCCGGCCGCCCCCGCCGAGCAGGCCGTCGCGGCCGCCCAGAACGCGCCGACCGTGCACAGCACCCCCAGCGCCCCCGCCGAGCAGGCCGTGCTCCGGCCGGAGCTGAGCCATCTGCCGGTCGTGGTGATCGGTGCGGGTCCGGTCGGCCTGGCCGCCGCCGCCCACCTGGCCGAGCGCGACCAGGACTTCCTCATCCTGGAGGCCGGCGAGCAGGTCGCCGCCTCGGTGGCCCGGTGGGGTCACGTACGCGTCTTCAGCCCGTGGAAGTACAACATCGACGCCGCCGCCCGCCGCCTGCTGCAGGCCGACGGCTGGACCGCGCCCGACGAGGACTGGCTGCCCACCGGCACCGAGCTCATCGCCGACTACCTGGCCCCGCTGGCCAAGCTGTTCGGCCCGCGGGTACGGCTCGGCGCCGAGGTGAGCGCGATCAGCCGCCTCGGCTACGACCGAACGCGCACCACCGGCCGCGAGGGCGCGCCCTTCCTGATCCGCCTCGCCGACGGCGAGGAACTGCAGGCCCGCGCGATCATCGACGCCTCCGGCAGCTACGCCACCCCCAACGTGCTGGGCGCCTCCGGCCTGCCCGCGCACGGCGAGAGCGAGGCCGCCGCGCTCATCGACCACGCCCTGCCCGACGTGCTGGGCGTCGACCGGGAGCGCTATGCCGGCAGGCACACCCTGGTGGCGGGCGCCGGTCACTCGGCCGCCACCACGCTGCTGGCCCTGGCCGCCCTGGCCGAGCAGGCCCCCGGCACCCGGATCACCTGGGCGATCCGCGCCGGAAACGCCACCCGCACCTACGGCGGCGGCGCGGCTGATGCGCTGCCGGCCCGCGGCGCGCTCGGCACCCGGCTGCGCGAGCATGTCACCTCCGGCCGCATCACCCTGCTGACCGGTTTCTTCACCCACCGCGTACGGCAGGCCGCCGACGGCATCGAGGTGATCAGCCGTGACCCGTCCGGCGCCGAGCAGTCCGTCACCGTCGACCGGGTCGTGGCCGCCACCGGCTACCGCCCCGACCACTCCATCGCGAGCGAGCTGCGCCTGGACCTGGACGCGATCCTCGGCTCCACCCGCGCCCTGGCCCCGCTGATCGACCCCAACCACCACTCCTGCGGCACCGTGCCCGCCCACGGCGCCGACGAGCTGGCCCACCCGGAAGCCGGCTACTACGCCGTCGGCGTCAAAAGCTACGGCCGCGCCCCGACCTTCCTCATGGCCACCGGCTACGAGCAGGTCCGCTCGGTGGTCGCCGCGCTGGCAGGGGACTGGGAGGCCGCCCGACAGGTGCAGCTGGAGCTGCCCGAGACCGGCGTGTGCTCCTCCAGCCTCGCCGAGGTCCAAGAGGCCCGCGTCGGCCTGGCCACCGGCATCAGCGGCGGCCTGCTGGCCACCCCGCTGCCGCTGGCGACCGTCTCCGCATCCAGCGGCGGCGGCTGCTGCGGCTGATGCCGCTGCGGTGCTGCCACCAGGAGAAGATCGCGTGCGCAAGGTGAGTTCATCGACGGGCTCCGCCGCTGCCGTCCCGGCCGACGTCAGCGGCCGGAGCGGCAGCAGCCGGGGCCGGTACGGCACGCGGCTGATCGCAGCGCTGGCGATCACTCAGACCGCCGGGTACGGCGTGCTGTACTACGCCTTCGCCGTCCTGCTGGTTCCCATGAGCCGCGACCTGCACGCCGGCACCGGCCAGATCGCCGGGGCACTGACGGCCTCGGTGCTGAGCACGGCGCTGGCCGCCCCGTGGGTGGGCCGACTGCTGGACGCCCGCGGCGGCCGGGCTCCGATGACGGCCGGGTCCGTGCTCGGCGCGGCCGCGGTGCTGGCCTGGTCCCAGGTCACCACGCTGATCCAGTTGTATGCGGCGCTGCTGCTGGTCGGCCTGGCCTCGGCCCTGGTGTTGTATGAGGCGGCCTTCACCGTCGTCATCGCCGTCTGCTCACCCGCCCGCCGGGCGAAGGCGCTGCTGGCGATCACCATCGTGGCCGGGTTCGCCTCCAGCGTGTTCTTCCCGCTGACCGGATTGCTGGTCGCCGCCTTCGACTGGCGCACCACCCTGCTCATCCTCGCCGCCGCCTACGCGGCCCTGGCCATCCCGCTGCACGCGCTGATCCTGCCCGGCCGCGACCATGCCCGCGAGCGGGCCGACCCATCGGCCGCACCACGCCGCTCCGAACCGGTGCGCACCGCCATACGCGGGCGGGCGTTCTGGCTGCTGGCAGGAGCGTTCCTGGCCCAGACCGGCGCAGTCGCCGTGATGGCCGTGCTGCTGGTCGCCTACCTCATCGCCCTGGGCCACGCGCCGGTCTTCGCCGCCGGGGCGGCCGGGCTGCTGGGCGTGCTGTCGGTCACCGGCCGCCTGATCAGCACCGCCTTGTCAGCCCGCCTGCCCATCGCGCTGGTCACCGCCGCGATCTTCGCTCTGCAGGGCGCCGCCGCCCTCACGCTGCCGATCGTCGGCCGCAGCCCGGCGGGCGCGATCGGCGCGGTGACGCTGTTCGGCCTGGGGTTCGGGGTGGCGACCATCGCCCGGCCCGCCCTGCTGGCCGAGCGGTACGGCGCCGGTGCCTACGGCAGCATCAGCGGCGCGCTGGCCCTGCCGGTGATGGCGGCCAAGGCCGGCGCCCCGTTGCTCGCCGCCGTCCTGCTCCCGGTCGCCGGCTACGGCTGGGTGATGGGCGCGGTGGCGCTGGCTTGCGTGATCGCGGCTTCGGCCCTGGTCGCCTACCATCGCGTATGATTTCGATGAGTTTCAAAGTAAGGAGCCCGTATGACCGCCGTCACGATTGCCTGCTGTGCGCCGATCGCCCGTGAGCCGCTGTCGGAGAGTGATGCGGCCGAGCTGGCGATCATGCTCAAGGCGGTCGCCGACCCGATCCGGCTGCGCCTGCTGTCGATGATCGGCTCGCATGCGGGCGGTGAGGCGTGCGTGTGCGATCTGACCGGTGCCTTCGACCTGACCGCGCCCACCATCTCCCATCACCTCAAGACCCTGCGCACCGCGGGCTTGATCGACGGTGAGCGGCGCGGCACCTGGGTCTACTACCGCATCATCCCCGAGGCGGTGAACAGGCTTGGCGCCTTGTTCGCCCCGCTGGCCGAGCCCGCCACACTATGACGCGCCTCTCCATCGTGATCACCACCTGGCCACCCGGGGCATACTGCTGGGTCGGCATGTCCGGTCTCACTCCGCTGGGGTGACGGTGCCCCGGGTGCCGTCGACCGTCACGCGCCGGCCGTCGCATAGTTGTACGGTGGCCTCCCCAGTGGCCACGACGGCGGGCAGGCCGTACTCGCGGGCGATCAACGAGGCATGGGCCGCCGGCGTGCCGCCGTCGGTCACCACCGCGACGACCTTGGTG
Organism: Paraplanobispora takensis; assembly: GCF_016863195.1. Classification (GTDB taxonomy): domain Bacteria; phylum Actinomycetota; class Actinomycetes; order Streptosporangiales; family Streptosporangiaceae; genus Planobispora; species Planobispora takensis. The sequence continues at coordinate 63,457 of NZ_BOOK01000010.1, forward strand.
AACAGCGGAGTCCAGGCGGGCGCGGTGGAGCGGGCCACCAGCACGTCTCCGGGAGCGACTTCGGCGAAGTCCTCGGGGCCGTGGACGATGCGTACCGGCCCGGTGGCGCGGCCAGGCGGCGGTAGCGCTCCCAGCGGCGACGGCGGTCATCGGCGGATGTGCCGTCGGCGTAGGAGGCTTCGGACAGGTCCTCGGCCACCGCCGAGGAGCGCACCGCGAACGGGCCGTCGCCCAGCTTGGCGGCGGCGCGATCACCCCCGGCGGCGTCCGCCAGCCGCACGATCATCGTGTCACCCCTTTCCCCGTTCGGCCGATGCGCAGGGCGCGCAGCAGGATCGGCACCCCGATCATGGTGGGCAGCACCCAGTGGCTCCACGCCGGAAGGCGGTCCCAGCCGGGCAGATGAGGGCCGTTGTCCACATAGAAACCGGTCAGCAGGGCGATGTAGGACAGGCCCATGCCGAGGATGTGCAGGCGCGGTCTGCGGTGCCGGCTCCGGTAGCCGGTGAGCATCGCCGTCCAGGCCAGGCAGCCGATGGCGAACAGGTGGGCGGTGTGCTGCCAGCGGAGCGCCGCCATGACGGCCATCGAGGCGAACACCGCCGTCAGGCTCCAGCGGTAGACCCGCCCGGCCCGCCGGTGCACGGTGCCGCCCTTGCGCGCCAGCATGGCGACCGCGCCGCCGGCCACACCCATCAGCCCGGCCGGGACGTGGACGGCCAGTGCGGCCAGGAAGGCCGGACCGGCGTCCGGGATCGGCAGGCCGAGGATGTCGTCCATAACGACCTCCATGAGTAGCATTGCTACCTATAGCAACACTACTCCGGCGCTTGCCTGCCCGAAAGGCCCGATATAGCGTTACTACCTATGCGGGCAGAGGCACTCAAAGGTCACCTCGACGGTCTGCTCCTGGCCACCCTGGAGGACGGGCCGCTGCACGGGTATGCGGTCAAGGAGGCCCTGCGCGAGGTCACCGAAGGCCGGATCGACCTGCCCACCGGCACCGTCTATCCCGCCCTGCACCGCCTGGAGGGCGCCGGGCTGATCAGCGGCACCTGGGCCGTCGCCAACGGACGCCGCCGCCGTACCTACCGGCTCACCGCGGCCGGGCACGCCGCGCTCAGCGACCAGCGGGCCGGCTGGCAGGAGTTCGCCACCGCCGTCACCTTCGCCCTGAAGGCCCGCCCATGGCCGGCCACCCCCTGATCACCGCGCAACTCGACGCCCTGGCCGCGCGGCTGCCCGCCCCGGCGGCCGCGGAGCTCGCCGACGGACTCTGGGAGACCTACGAGCGCCGGCTCGACGAGTGCGGCGATCCCGACCGCGCCGCCTACGCCGCCGTCACCGACTTCGGCGACGCCGACACGATCACGGCCGCCTTCCTGCGGCACGCACCCCAGCGGCGCGTCGCCCTGCTGCTGCTGGCCACCGGCCCGATCATGGCCGTCCTGTGGGGTACGGCCCTGCTGACCGCCCACGCGCTTGCCTGGCCGGTCCCGCCCGCAGGAAAGCTCCTGTACGGAGGCGCGCTGATGGCCACGGTCGCGCTGTTGCTCATGACCATCCGGGAACGGCGCTCCTACCGCCGCGGCCGGGCGATGACCGTGGGTGCTCTCGCCGCGCTCATCGCGCTCGACGTCCTGATGTCGCTCACGGCCGTCACGGTGGGTCCCGTCCCGGCCTGGCCGACGGCACTGGCCGTGACGGCCAGCATGCTGCGCATCCTGCTCGCCCTCCGGGCCCTGCCATCCGTCCTCACCGGATAAACCGTCAGGGGAACGCCTCAGGCGGGCAGCAGTTCGGCGACGAGCCGCTCGACGCGGGTGCGGATCTCATCGCGGATCGGCCGTACGGCCTCGATGCCCTGTCCGGCCGGGTCGTCGAGTTTCCAGTCCTCGTAACGCTTCCCGGGGAAGAACGGGCAGGCGTCCCCGCAGCCCATGGTGATGACCACGTCGGAGTCCTGTACGGCCTCGGTGGTAAGCATCTTCGGACTCGCGCCGGTGATGTCGATGCCGACCTCGTGCATCGCCTCGACCGCGACCGGGTTGATGCTCTCAGCCGGAGCGGACCCGGCCGAGCGGACCTCGATGCGATCGCCCGCCAGGTGGGCCAGCCAGCCGGCGGCCATCTGGGAGCGTCCGGCGTTGTGCACGCACACGAACAACACGCTGGGCTTGTCACTCATCTCTCAGGTTCCTCTCTGCAGGCCGCCCGGGTGCGGCCGGTGAAGGGTGAGTTCGGCCGGTCACGGTCGCGACGCCGGATGCGGCATGACCGCCCCCTGCTCCTCGCCCGCCGGAGCGCGGCCGAACAAGCCGGTCACCAGCAGCAGGCCGATCAGCCCGCCGGCCAACTGGGCGACGACGAAGCCGGGCACCGAGGCCGGGGCGATGCCGGCGAAGGAGTCGGAGAACGCCCGCCCGATCGTGACAGCAGGATTGGCGAAACTGGTGGAGGAGGTGAACCAGTAGGCCGCGCCGATGTAACTCGCCACCGCCACCGGCGCGACCGTGGTGCGGCCGGCCCGCACCAGAGCGAAGATCACCAGGATCAACCCCGCGGTGGCCACCACCTCGCCCAGCCACAGGTGGCTCGCGGACCGCTCGGTGGCCGCCCAGCTGACTGCGGGCTTGTCGAACATGGCGTTGGCCAGCGCCGCCCCGCCGATCGCCCCGCCGGTCTGCGCGACTAGATAGGCGCCCAGCTCGCGGGCGGTCAGCCCGGTGCCGGTACGGCGTGCCTGCCACCACTCGGCGGCCGAGACCACCGGGTTGAAATGTGCGCCGGAGACCGGCCCGAGCACGACGATCAGAACGCCCAGGCCGAACACCGTGGCCAGGGCGTTCTCCAGCAGCTGTAGCCCCACGTCATTCGGCGACAGGGTCTGGGCCATGATCCCGGAGCCGACCACCACCGTCACCAGCAGCGCCGTACCAATGAACTCGGCCAGCAGCCGGCGCGGTAGCGGGATCACGTGACCGCGCCGGTCGGCAGGCTCAGCAGTGCTGACAGTTCAGCCAGTCGCTCGGGAACCACCCGGTAGTACACCCACGAGGCGCGCCGCTCGCTGGTGAGCAACCCGACCTCCTTGAGAACCTTGAGGTGGTGGCTGATGGTGGGCTGGGTCAGATCGAAGGCCGCACTCAGGTCGCATACGCACGCCTCGCCGTCGACGTGGCTGGACACGATCGACAGGATGCGCAGTCGGACCGGGTCGCCCAGCGCCTTGAACGCCCGCGCCACCCCGGCCGCCTGCTCGGCGCCTATCGGCTCCCGCGCCAGCGGCGCACAGCACCCTACGGTCTGGTCAGGCGCGGGAAGGAATTGCTTCGACACGCCTCTATGTTGACCCCCATCTATTCCGCATGCCAACCTCGACTGTATAGATAGACATCGAAACGGGCTCGCCGACCCGGAGACCGTCATGTCCCGTGTCCAGCTCGCCCTGCGCGTCGCCGACCTGGAGGGCTCGATCGCCTTCTACCCCAAGCTCTTCGGCGCCGCCCCGGCCGAGCGCCGCGAGGGCTACGCCAACTTCGCCATCGCCGAACCGCCGCTCAAACTGGTGCTCATCGAAGGCGAGACCGGCCAGGACACCCGCCTGGACCACCTCGGCGTCGAGGTCGCCTCCACCGAGGAGGTCGACGCCGCGATCGAGCGCCTGAAGCAGGCCGGCCTGGCCACCTTCGAGGAGAACGACACCTCCTGCTGCTACGCCGTGCAGGACAAGGTCTGGGTCCACGGCCCCGGCGCCGAGCCCTGGGAGGTCTACGTGGTCAAGGCCGACGCCGACACCCTCGGCAAGAGCGCCGCGATCACCGCCGGCGGCGACGCCTGCTGCGGCACCACCGCCTGCTGCATCCCCGGCGGGAAGGTCACCGACGCCACCCCGACGACATCCTGAACCGGTTCGCTCCCGAGCCCGACTTCACTGACCGGCAACCGGGCTGCGCCGCTCCACCGGCACTGCGTCCCGCCGGACGCCGAGGTCGGCCTTCACGGTGCGCAGTGACGGGACCTCGCCCGACGTGACGAGGGCGGAGTAGCGCCGCACCGCTTCCTGGTGCAGCGGGTCCTCGTCGAGCGCATCCCCGGGTACGGCGGGAGCCGCCTCGGGTGCGGCCGGGTTCTCGGTGAGTCCGCCGGGACCCGGATCCGGTGCGTCGTCGGGTACACCGGGGCCTTCGTCGGGTGCGTGCACCTCGCCGTCCGGAGGGATCACGGGCAGCGGGACCGCTTGGGCCGTCGGGAACTCCGCATCAGCTGCTGCGGTGACGGCAGTCGGGAGAAGTGCCGGGACCTCGGTTCCGGTGGCGATCGGCCGGGCCTGCGCCGCCTCGGCAGGAGTCAGTTCACCGAGGCGGTACAGCGCCCGCTCACGCCGTGGTGCCCTCCACCGCCAGCGCCAGCCGTACCGGTCCTGCAGAATGGCAGACGGGACGATCAAGCGAGTGGGAAATGCGTGCGAGGGCACTCGCCAAAGCCGGAACGATGTAGGGATTGGCATCGTTTGACCACATGATTCAGCGCATCCTCAACAACCGGAGGCGGTCCCTTCGGGGCTGTTCGGCGACAACGATGACGAAGAACTGGCTCAGCTCTCTCGTGACGCGCGAAGCGCAGTGGAACGCGGGTTTCAGGTCTACGTGGTGCGCATCGCGGTCAGCATGAAGAAAATGGACCAGAGCCAGACTGTATGGGAGGCCACTGAAGCGATAGACCGTATCGAGCGAGAGGGGTGGCGGCTTGACCGTGTTCTTGAGGCAGCTGCTCCAAATGGGCTTAAGTTCGGCCAGACGCTCACATGTCGTGCCCCAGCCATCGGGACACCTCGGAGATCGGGACACCCTCGGCGAGCGCCGTGCTGGCGAAGGTGTGCCGCAGATCGTGGAAGGTCATATCCGCCGGCACCCCGGCCGCGAGGATCGCGGGCTTGAGGATGTCGGCGTCGACGTAGTCGCGGCGGATCAGGTTGCCGCGCGTCGTGCGGGACGGCGCGTCCTCGGGTTTGTGCCGACGGTGTTGTACGACTCGATCTACCGCGCAGATGAGCTCTTGATCAACGTGCATGCTCACGGCACCCGCGCTCCCGAGGCACCGGTCGTCTACCTGGCCCACAGCGGGACCGGTACCGCGGCAGCGACCTGTCTCGGCAGCTTCGAGCGCCTCTGGAGTGAGACTGAAGCGGCATGCGCGCCCAGGACCGGAAGGTGAACCCCCGGTTCGGAGGTCTCCGAAGGCGGAGAGGTCAGTCCCACCACACGACCACGGCCAGCTCATGATGTGCGGCCCCGGCATAGAAATCGAGCAGCGCGGCGAGGTGCCGCGTCAGATACTCCCCAGGGCGGTCCACGCCAGGGAGAAGCTCGCCGGCCACGGCCAGGGTTTCCCCGCCGGGTGAGGACAGCGCGGCCAATATCGCTGCTTCCGCGTCCGGCAGCATCTGTGCCACCTGAGCGACGGCGGCAGAGGTCAACGTGGTGACCGGGTGTTCCCACACGGTGGCGGGGTGATCCCGGTAAGCCGGGTTCACCTCCTCGTCCCCGGTCAGTGCGCGTCGTAGGGCGGCGAGGACGCCGGGATCGGCACAAGCCAGTTCACCGACGCGCAGGAGCGGCCCCGGTGCCCAGTCCAGATCGAGATAGTCAGAGCGAGGAGCCGTCGCAAAAGAGCAGAGCCGATCCAGTTCCTCAACCGGTGCCCGGCAGGAAGCCAGTTGTTGCTCCGAAACCCGGGCGAACTGGTGCGTCACGGCCATGTCCACCAGCCTGGCAGACCCCGCACCATGCGATGTCCGGTCTCAGGACCCGTGCGACAGAGAGCGTGGCACCGGGGTAGAGCTTCTGCCAGTTGACGCCCCAGACGCACTACGGACGTACTGCGACCTCTGACGTCCTCTCCGAGAGGGCCTCGAACAGGGAGATACCGTGTGACCATGGCCGAGCAGTCGTGTCAGGGCCGCTGCCTTCCGTGGACGGGCCGATGAGGGCGAGGCCGTCTGTGCTGTACCCCTGGGTCGAGAGCGGGGGAGGGCCGCTGATCGCCGTTCCCGGGTCCGAGCTGGACACCTGGGCGGGTGCGGACGACAACGACGGTCCCGTGGAGACGCGGGGTGACTATGGTCGTGCCTGTGCCGTCGAGGGCTTCATCGGTCTCGTCGCCGTCGGTGCGCAGCAGGCTCTGGTGCTCGGCGACGAGCCGGCCATGACGACCTATCTGGCGGCCGAACGCCTTTTCGTACGCTGGCTTGCGGCGGACTTCGAAGCCGAGCTGATCACGGCGGCCCGGCGAGCTCTCGCAGAACAGCCCGACTGGGACGATGACGAAGACCTGATCTGGCGGGTACGGGAGGCGGTCGTGCTCTTCGACTCCGTGATTCCCGGCGCTGAGCTGGAGCCCGACGACAGGCTCGTCATCGATCTCGACCCGGGGGAGTACAGGGTCCGCGCCACCTACACGGAGGACAAGGGCAACTGCATGGTCCTCGTCCACCTTCAGCCGACGAGTGGGCTGCATGTCGACGAGGGCGTTCGGCCGGGTGAGGTCCGCAGACTCAGGGAACGTCACCGGGATTGGACACCGAAGGCATCCACCAGCTCGTCGCTGTAGGGATCCCGCCCGGCTCCGATGGTGGCCGGGGCCGAGATGGAGGCCTTCACATCCCAGCCGTACCGGGTGGCGGCGACGCCTCCCCCGGCAGCGACTCGGGGCCCGTCCGCCAGACGGTCGTGACCGTTACCGGCACACCCCTATGGTCGGTGCCGATGCCCCACATCAAGGAGATCTTGCCGACATGCGGATCGAGCCGGCCGCCGAGCGTGCGCATCCGGTGCACCGCTGATGCGATCTTGACCTGGTCGGCCGCCCGCCGATCGCCGTTGGCGGCGTCCTCCTTCAGGAACCGCAGAGGGCGGGGCTGGGTGATCACCTGGCGTTTCACGTCGGCGGCCATCCCGCCTCGGACCTCTGATGGACCTTCACCGCGGCCCCCGGCTTTGCAGCCGCTTCACGGCAGCCACCACATCCACCCCGGTCGCCTGCGCGGGGGCAGGCGGAGCGGTCAGTCCGAGCACGATCACCGGTATTACTTGCCACCTCATGGTGGGCGATCACCCCACAGCATTTGATAAGCGGCTTTCCTGCAGGTCCGGTCGTGGTTGTTCGCCTCTCAAGCAGCCCTGCGGTTCGGCGTTCCGACTGTCCGCCACGAGACGACAGCCAGGCCTTGGAGGGTGGGCCGAGCGGCGTAGGTCGAAGAGGCGCACGATTTCATGTATTTCCTATTGACTTATAGGGAAATATGGCTCAGAGTCGGAGACGTGAGCAGCGAGCTTCTGACCTCGCGCCGCCACGTCGACCTCCGGCGGCAGGCGAGCGCCCTGTGTGCGATGCGGTGACCTCCGGGTCCCGCCACCTCCGTTCCCCGGTGCCGGGCCCGACCGGCTCGCACCGTCCCGTGCCGGGTTAGGACACGCCCGGCGGCATCAGAACTCAGGAGGCCATCACATGCCGGCAACCACCAGCACCCTCGAGATCCGGCGCGTCGCCGGGCACATCGGCGCGGAGATCACCGGAATCGACATCTCCCACCCGCTCGACCCCACCACGGTCGCCGAGATCCGCCAGGCCCTGCTCGCGTACAAGGTCGTGTTCTTCCGCGGCCAGACCCTCGACCACTCCTCGCAGATCGCCTTCGCCCGCCAGTTCGGCGAGCTCACCCACGCCCACCCGCACGAGGACGCGCCGCCGGAGGAGTTCCCGCAGATCCTCACCATCGACCCGCTCCGTTACGAGGAACGCTACGGGGCGAAGTACCGCGAGCTCTACCGCAAGCGGCAGTACTCCTACTACTCCGGCTGGCACACCGACGTCACCGCCGCGGTCAACCCGCCCGCCGCCTCCATCCTGCGGGCGGAGACCGTCCCGGAGTTCGGCGGCGACACCCAGTGGACCAACCTGGTGGCGGCCTACGAGGGCCTGTCCGGGCCGCTGCGCTCCTTCGTCGACGGCCTGCGCGCCGAGCACCGCTTCCTGGCCGGCTACCAGACCACCGACGAGGACGGCGAGCTGCTCAAGCGGATCAACGACAACCTGCTGATCTCCGTCCACCCCGTGGTACGGGTCCACCCGGAGACCGGGGAGCGGGCGCTGTTCGTCAACCCCGGTTTCACCGACCGCATCGTCGGTGTCTCCCCCCAGGAGAGCCGGCGCATTCTGGACCTGCTCTACGAGCAGATCACCCGCCCCGAGTACACGGTCCGGTTCCGCTGGGCGCCGGGCGGCGTCGCCTTCTGGGACAACCGCGCCACCGCCCACCTGGCCCCCACCGACCTGGACCACCTCGACGTACGGCGCACGCTGCACCGCGTCACCCTGATCGGCGACCGGCCCGTCGGCCCCGACGGGTTCGTCTCCGAGATCGTCGCCGGTCGCGAGTTCGCCGCGGAGTCCCTGGTCGTCGCCTGACGGCCCGGATCTCCGCCGGCAACCGGCGATCCATCCCACGAGCACGGGCGGGGGCCCTGGGGGGTGTCCCCCGCCCGTTCCCCATGGCGGCCCGGGCGGCCGAAAGAAGCACTCCCAGCCGTGACCGGCGGGCAGCGGCGGCCGGCGAGGATCACAGCGCCACGCTGATCGCCGTTTCCCCCGGTTCGTCGAGCCTGAAGGTCGCCGTCCTGCCTCCGGCCGAGACCTCGTACTCGCCCAGGAACCCGCTGAAGCGGACCACTCCGTCGTCATCGGCCGCCATCGTGGTCGGCTCCAGCCACCACTCGCCCTTGACCAGCGAGCGCAGGGCCTCGTACGAGGGCTTCGGCGTGCCGTCGAGGCGGACGAAGCCTCCCGGGGCGCCGAGCCAGCCGCCGTCCGAGAAGCCCCAGTACGTCATCCCCTCCACCGCCGGATGGGACAGCAGGGTCTTGTAGTGGCGGACGATCTCTTCGGCCTGGCGCTCCTCGCCCTCCGGCGTCGTCGGCCACTCCGGGACCCGGTAGTCGTTCAGGTCCTCGATCTCCGGCGGCATGATCTGCCCGGAGACGATGGTGGTCTCGGTGAAGTGGATGGGCAGCCCGTAGCGCGCGAAGCGGTCGATGACGGCGAGGGTCTTCTCCTCTCCCCAGTACCCCTGGTGCATGTGGCTCTGCAGCCCGAGTGCGTCGATCTTGATGCCCGCTTCGAGTACGCCCTCGATCAGGCACTCGTAGGCGGTGGACATGTCGAAGTCGTTGAGCAGGAGCGTGGCGTTCGGATTGGCCTCGCGCGCCGCGTCGAAGACCGTCCTGACCAGCGGGATGCGGCCCATGTCCCGGCAGATCCGGGTGATGCCGTTGTCGTACTTGTCGAAGACCGGCATGATCACGACTTCGTTGATGACGTCCCACATGTCGATCAGCCCGCCGAAGCCGGTCACCTCCCGGTGGATGCGGCGCACCTGCTCGCGGAGGATCTCCTCGTTCGGCAGCTCCAGCAGCCAGTCGGCGGTGACGGTGTGCCAGGCCAGCGGGTGGCCCTTGACCACGCAGCCCCGGTCGGCGAACCACCGGGCCGTCTTGCGCAGCCGCTCGGTGTCCGGCCGGCCGCGGACGGGCTCGAAACGTCCCCAGTAGAAGGGGAGCGTGACGAAGTTGAACAGCTCCAGCCAGCGCTCGGCCAGGTCCTCGTCGTGCACCGCGACGGCCTCGTCCGGCAGCTCCGATCCGCTCCTCGGGGCGGCGGAGGGATCGGGCAGGGGTTCGCCGTTGGCCAGGGGGATGAAGTCGAAGCCGATGCAGCCGAAGAGGAACTTGTGGTTCCGCTGCCTGACGATTACGTCCCGGCCGGCTGACGGCACTCCGTCCACGGTGACGGTGAGGACGGCGGCCGCGGTGCGGTTCCGCCGGATGAGGGAGTCGGCGTCGAACGCGGAGCAGTCAGGCTGGGACGGCATCGGGATGTCCTTCGGCGCTGTTCGGGGCGGTGATGTCCGGGGCGGTGATGTCCGGGGCGGTGATGTCCGGGGCGGTGATGTCCGGGCGGGAACGACGTGGCCGGGGCCGGTCCCGTGACTCGGCCCTGTCGCCCGCTCCCGGCGCGGGAGCGGGAAGGAGGGGCTCCGCCGAGAAGCAGTCTGGAGAGGGTGCCGAAATGTGTCAATAGGCGGCCGAAAGTTTCAGTCGCTCCGGGCGAGGGAGACCTCAGGCGATGGGGACGTCGTCGACCTTGCCCACGCCCTCCATGTCGAAGGTGAGGCTGGTCACCGTGTCCGGCGGGGCCGGGAGATAGGCGTACCAGCGGCTGCTCTGCCCCTTGCTCAGGGGCACGATGTGGCTGTGGGCGAACCACTGGTTGTCGTGGTCGCGCAGGGCGAAGTACCGGGATCGGGTGGCCGGGTCCACGGCGGTGATGCCGCCGAACGGCGCGCCTTCGGTGAACTTGCGGCCGTAGGGGGCCTCGAAGGGGTTGATGGGATAGAGCAGGTCGGTGTCGACGGCCGTGACGTCGAAGACGGCGACCAGGTAGGCGCCGTCGCGGTAGTAGGGGTGGACGTCGACGCGCAGTCTGCCTCCGCCCCGCACGCCGACGTCGAAGCCGCCGACCACGGCCCCGGAGCCGGGGCGGAAGGGGGCCGGCGGATGGACCCGGCCGGTTCCGGCGCCCGCCGAGGGGCCGGGGCTCGTGGTCGAACCGGGCGTCTCCTGCCTGATCTTGTAGGAGATCTCCACGCGCCGGTTCCGGGCGCGGCCCTGGGGGTTGTCCCGGCCTTCCAGCTCGTTCGCGGCGATCGGCTCGCTCTCGCCCTTGCCGGTGGACTCGTAGACGTAGTCCGTGCCGAGCCTGGCGGCCAGGTACTTCTCCACCGCCTGCGCGCGCCGTACCGACAGCGCCCGGTTGTAGCCCGGCTCGCCCTTGTCGTCGGTGTGCCCCTCGATGACGATCGGCGGTTTGGCGGGGTCGGCCCGCCTGCGGGTCTCCTCGGCCACCTCGTCCAGGACCGTGGCCGCCTTGGGGGAGAGCACCGCCTTGTCGAACGCGAACAGCACGTCGGTCCGCAGCCCGACCGTCTCCTCCTCGCCGTCCCGCACCTTCGACCTCTGCGGCGTCTCCACGTACTCCTGCAGGTCATCCGAGTGGGACCAGACATCGCCCGACGGCTCCACCACCGGCAGGGTGAACACCGACCCCGGTGTCTTCGGGGCCTGCGGATCGGACGGCGTGGGGGCGGTCTGCGGGGCGCCGTCGACGACCGGCACGCCCGTCAGCTCGCCCAGCGCGCCCGCCGCCAGCACCGTCAGCTGCTTCACCTGCGGCGGCAGCGGCGGGAAGTAGACCTGCACCGGGTAGTGCACACCGGGCTCGAAGGAGTCGTACGGGGAGAGCCGGCGCGTGCCGAACGCCTCACTGCTGGAATCGCGCAGCGTGTAATAGATCTTCCTGCCCACCGGGTCCAGCAGCCGGAAGTCGGAGAAGTCCTTGGGGCTCCAGCCCTGCCCGAACGCGCCTCCGCCGCCGGCGCTCTCGCTCATGGTGGTCATGAGGTCCAGCCTCAGTACGGTGCGCCCGGCATGGCGCTCGACGGCCTTGACCTCCACCCGGTACGGCTGCGCCGGCGCGATTCCGACCAGCCCCTCCCGCACGAACGCCGTGGTGGGCGAGGGAGCCGGGGACGGCGGCGGGGCGGGCGTGCGCGGCTCCCCGGACGGCCCCGCGGATGGAGAGGCGCCGGTGCATCCGCCGAGCGTCGCGGCGACCAATAACAGACCGATCCCACGGACAGTGCGCACGATTCCAGCTCCCCGTTAGATAAATCCCCGGGGCAAAGCGTCATGTAGATGACGATCTCAGTCAAGAAGTGCGGCGGAGCCGCCGGTTCCGCGGGCGCGTCCCGGGAGTCATCCGGAGCCGACGGTCGCGGCGAGGGTGGCGCCGAGTTCCCGGCAGGCCGCCAGGTCGTCCTTGCCCGGCGCGCCCAGGATGACGCCGTCGGCCTCGAACACGTCGACGGCGGTGGCGCGCAGCGCGGCGCGGGTGACCACCTCCACGCCCTCGACCTCGTCGGTGGCGGCGCCCCGCCGTACCGTCTCGAAGAGTTCCCGCAGCGCGGGGGAGGCGGTGTGGTGCACGATCAGCAGACGGCGGACATCTCGCGGCACGGTGCCGATCCTCTCATGCCGGGGCGCCCCGGAGGCCGGAGGTTAGCCTGGGGGAGTGGGACAGCGGGATGACGACAGCAGTGAGTCGGGCGGTCTCGGCGGGTTGCGGCGCCACCTGGCCGGAGGGGCGGGCGGGCACCGGCTGCGGTTCGGTTCCGGGACGGCGGGGATCGAACGCCTTGAGGCGTCGCTGGTCGGTGAGGGGTTCGCGCCGCACCGGCACGACACCTACGCGATCGGGGTGACCCTGGCGGGGGTGCAGACGTTCCGCTACCGGGGCGAGCTGCGGCACTGCCTGCCCGGTGACTGGCACGTCCTGCATCCCGACGAGGTGCACGACGGCAAGCCGGGGACGGAGGAGGGCTTCGGCTACCGGATCCTCCACGTCGATCCGTTTCTCGTACAGCAGGCGCTGGGCGGGCGGCCGTTGCCGTTCGTCGCCGACCCGGTCGTACGGCGGCGCGAGGCGCGCTCGCCGCTGGCGGCGTGCCTGCGGGACATCGACGGTCCGCTCGACGACTTCGAGCGGATCGACATGACGCTGCTGGTCGCGGACATGCTGGAGCGGCACTCCGCCGCCCGTCCGGGGCGGCGGTCCACGCTGGCGCTGGAGGCGTTGTCACGCGTGCGCGGGCTGATCGCGGAGGACCCGGTGACCAGGCACTCGATCGAGGAGCTCGAGAAGGTCGCGGGGCTGGACCGCTGGGCGCTCGCCCGCCAGTTCCGCGCCGCGTTCGGCACCAGCCCGACCCGTTTCCGTACGATGCGGCAGCTCGACCGGGTGCGCCGGCTGCTGATCGGCGGCACGCCGCCGCTGGAGGCCGCGCTGGAGGCGGGCTTCGCCGACCAGAGCCACATGACCAGGATGTTCAAGCGGACGTACGGGCTCACTCCGGCGGCGTGGGCGGCGGGGCTCGCCGGGCCGTGACGTTCACCGCCGTACGTTCAGCGGGTCGTACGGTCAGGGGACGTCCTGGCCTCGATGGCGTGGATGACGGCCGCCATGTCCGACTCGCCGTGTCCCAGCGCCAGCGTCTCGCCGAACAGGGCCAGACAGACCTCCAGCAGGGGCGAGGCCGTACCCGAGCGGCGGGCGGCCTCCGCGATCAGCCGGTTGTTCTTCAGCACGTCGGTGATCGCCGCCTGGGGGCTGAAGTCGCGCCCGACCAGCTTGGCGGCCTTCGTGCGGGAGACGGCGCTGGCCATCGGCCCCGAGCCGAGCACGTGCAGGAACACCTCCGGATCGAGGTCGTGCCGGTTGGCGAAGTGCACGGCCTCGGCCAGACCGCTCACCATCGTGATCAGGAACAGGTTGACCGCGAGCTTCGTCAGCGACGCCGAGGGTACGGCGCCGCACGCGACCCTCTCATGGCACATCGGGCGCAGCAGCGGCCGGACCTCCTCCACGGCCTCCGGCTCGCCGGCGAGCATCGCCACCAGCTGCCCGGCCTCGGCGGGCCCGCGCGACCCCGAGACCGGAGCCTCGACATAGGCGCCTGCGGCGTCGCGGACGTCGGTCTCCAGCTCCGCCGAGTACCCGGGTGCGGTCGTCCCCATGTGGACGACGACGTGCCCGGCGACCTTCTCCGCGAACCGGGGCGTCCCACGCTCCAGCACGGCGTCGGTCGCGGCCTCGTCGGCCAGCATCAGCATCACCACGCGGGCCCGCTCGAACACCTCGGCGGGGCTCGCCGCCACTTTCGCACCGGCCGCGCGCAGGGCGTCGCACCGGTCCGGGGAGCGGTTCCAGACGACGAGGGGCGTGCCCGCGCGGACCAGGTTGAGCGCCATGGGCCAGCCCATGAGCCCGAGGCCGAGGAAACCCACGTCCATCCGTCCACCTCCGCCGCCTCCCTCGGTGGGACGGCGGCACGACAGTTGTAGCGGTGGGCGGCGGCGCCGGTCTTGAACGATTGTGCGGATGCTCTCACCTGCTCTCACCGGCAGAGTGGTTTATCGAGGTGAGACCGGTTCCGGATAGTCTGCCCGGCGTGCGGCGACTGATCGATTCCCGAGGGGTACGGCTCGCGCTCGCGGCTGTCGTGGCGGCGGCGGTCATCGCGGCCGTGTGCCTGCGCCTGCGCCGTGCGCAGGATCCGGCCCGTCGAAGCGATGCCGTTTCCGATCCGGTCCGTCAAGACGGCGTGATCGCCGAGACCGCGGTCCGCGCCGAGAGCGACCTCGTATCCGGCCCCGTATCACCGTGGCCTCCCGTCCCGATCCTCGGCGTCCCCGCCCCGGAGGACCTCAGACGGTACGCCGGCGGGCCCTCCGCCTTCCGCTCCGGCGTCGAGGACTTCTTCGGAAGGCCGCCGCGAGAGCCGCTGGACGACGCCACCCGGCGCCGCCTGAACCGCTGGGGCGCCGCCGGGCTCGCGCTCCTGCTCCTGGCGGGCGGCGCACAGCTCGTCGAGAGCGCGGTCTTCTCCAAGGATCCGGAGCCGGTGACGGAGATTGAGGTCTTGACCTGGCATTCGAGGGAGGCGAGCGGTGAGACCTGCACCGAGAACCCGCTGAACGGCACCGCCTCCTGCGTGCGGGAAGAGCCTGGGTTGAGCGACGAAGGCTTCTCGCAATTCGCTCAGGACTGGCAGCGGCCCGCCCCGGAGGGCGAGAAGCCGGAGCCGATCCCGGACGTCGGGACGATTCCCGACGCGGACTGCCGGCCCGGGACCGGCGCCCCGCGGGTGCGTCCGATCAGCCCGGAGGTGACCCGGGCGGTGAACCGGCAGTGGCGCCGGATCGAGACGTGGCTGAGGGCCAACGCCCCCCGGAGTCACCGCACGCTCGGCCGCCCCGGAAGCGCCGAGGCGATCGCGGAGGCGGAGGCGGGGATGGGACTGCGGTTCCCCGACGCCCTGCGCGCCTCGCTGCTGAGGCACGACGGGAGCGTCTCCGCGGGGGACGCCTGGGAGTTCGGCTTCGTGGGCGAGGTGAACCTGAGCACCCGGCAGATCCACCGGACCTGGCGGAGCCTCTGCGAGATCGACGCCGATGACATGGTCGACGGAGAGTACTCCGACCCGCGCTCGGAATGGTGGGACGGCCGCATGATCCCCTTCAGCGCCAACGGGATGGGCGACCATCTCGTGATCGACTCGGCGGAACGCGACGTCGGGAACACCGACCACGAGGGGAGCATCGGCTTCGAGTCGGTGGCGGGGCTCCGGTTCCGCTCGTACTACGCCCTGCTGAAGGCCACGGCGGACTCCCTGGAGACCGGCGGTGCCCTGGGGTATCTGAAGCCCGAGGCGGTCGCCGGTGAACTCGAATGGGAGATCCTCGATGAGACGACCCCGCCGGGGGGACGGACGGCGCCGACGACCCGGCCGTGACTCCTCTCCAGGCCGGCGTCAGAACGTGCGCGCCATGCCCACGGACGCGGGGGCGGTCTCGGTGAACCCGAACTTCTCGTACAGGTGACGGGCGTCGCCGTCGGCGATCAGCGAGACGTAGGCGGTCGACGGGGCACGCTCTTCCAGCTCGGCCACCAGCGCCGCCATGATCCGCTTGCCCAGTCCCCGGCCCTGGTGCTGGGGCAGCACGCAGATGTCCACGATCTGGAAGAAACATCCGCCGTCGCCGATGATCCTGCCCATGCCCACCGGCTCGTCCCCGTGCAGGAGGGTCACGCCGTACCACGTGGCGGCCAGCCCGGTCTGGGCCGCGGCCTGCGACTTCCGGCTGAGGCCGCAGGCGGGGCGCAGGGTCCGGTAGGTCTCCACGGAGGGGACCCCGGCTCGAACGGTGTAGGGATCATCCGGCATGGGGGCGACGCTACCAAAGCCCCCGGACCCGCTAGGGCAGGGCCGCGTACGCCCGCGCGATCTCCTCGGCGATCTTCCAGGGGAACGCGGAGTCCCCGCCGGGAGACGGGGCGAACGGCGTCGCGGTGACGGTCCGGCGGGCGCCGCGGCCGGTGTGCTTCCAGGTCCCGACGACGCGGCCGTCGCTGACGACCGTCGGCCGGAAGATCCCGCCGCCGGGGAAGACGCGGTGGGCGAACTCGGCGGGCAGTACGGCGTGGCGGTCCCGGTAGCCGAGGATGAGCTCGTCGAAGCCGGGCAGCAGGAAGAGGCCCCGGGCCCGGCTCCGGCAGGCGGCCAGCAGGTCGGGCGTTCGCGGGTCCATGAAGTGCTCGGCACCGTCGACGTCGAGGCGGGCCAGCCGGGGGCGGCGAGCGCGAGCCCGGTGCGGGCCTCGGTGACGCCGAGATCGGCCCACCTGGCGAAGTCCCGCACGGTGGCGGGGCCGTGGCCGGTGAAATAGCGTCCGGCCAGCTCGCCGATGGCCTCCTCGCGTCCGAGGCGCCGCGGCTGCGCGATCCACTCGTCGATCAGCACGATCAGCTGTTCGCCGTCGCGCACCGGCCCGAAGCACAGCGTCCCGGTCCGCGCGAGGTGGCCCAGCATGTGATAGCCGCGCTGGCCCGCCGTGGCCAGCCCGCCCTCCCGCCACACGGACACCAGGTCATCGCGGCACAGCCCCCGCCCGCCCGCCAGCGCGTCCACGGCCAGTTCGCGGGCCCGTTCGAGTTCCGGCGTGCCGAGTCCCAGGCCGGCACGGCGGGCGGCTGAGCCGGTCACCGCCCGCGCGGCCGACAGCTCCAGCATCCAGGGCAGGTCCCCGGCCGGGACGAGGTGCAGGGTGCCGCGCATGGGCCATGACTTGACGATCTCACCGGCGTCGAGCGCGGCCTCGACGGCCTGGCGGGTGCGCGCCCGGGTGCGCAGCGCGACCGAGGTGAGCGCCCCGCCGTAGTCCTGCGCCTGTACGGCGGCCAGCCTCCGGACGGCCTCGGCCGGGGTGGCGGCTCCCGGATCGGCGAGCCCCTGCGCCGCGATCCTGAGCAGGGCGATCTCATGCAGGGCCGTCATGGCCCCACAGCGTAGACGAGCGCCTCCCCGGATCTCAGGCGGCGTCCTGCCAGGGAGTGAGGTGCAGCAGGTCGTCGATCCGCGGGGCGGGCACCGGCGGCGAGAACAGGTACCCCTGGGCGAGCGGGCATCCCATCCGCTGGAGGATGCCGGCCTGCTCGCCGGACTCCACGCCCTCGACGACCGTCCGCAGGTTGAGGCTGCCGGCCAGTTCCACGATCGCCTTGGTGAAGGCGTGGGTCTGGTGGTGGTCGGCCTCGGTGAGCGCGTTGGTGAACGAGCGGTCGATCTTGAGGACGTCGACCGGGAGCGTGCGCAGGTAGGCCAGCGACGAGTACCCGGTGCCGAAGTCGTCCAGGGCGATGCGCACACCGTGCTCGCGCAGCAGGGCCAGGACGGAGATGATGCGCTGGGTCTCGGCGGGCGTGGTGGCCAGCAGCATGCTCTCGGTGATCTCCAGCACCAGCGCCTGCTCGGGGAGCCGGTGGCGCTGCAGGACGGTCAGGACGGCGTCGCTGAAGCTCTCGTCGCGCAGCTGACGGCCGGAGACGTTGACGGTCACCGAGATGCCGTACTCCTCGTGCCAGCGGCGCGCGTCGGCGCAGGCCTGCTCCAGCACCCACAGGCCGATCGGGATGATGAGCCCGGTCTCCTCGGCGATGGGGATGAACACGTCGGGGCGGACGGGCTTTCCCCCCTCGGGGGTCCAGCGCAGCAGGGCCTCCACCGCGGTGATCTCGCCGTTGCCGAGGGCCACGACGGGCTGGTAGTTGAGGGTGAGCTCGTTGCGGGCGATGGCCTGGCGCAGGCCGGTGGTCAGGCGCGCGTGCTCCATGCGGGCCTCGCGCAGGCCCGGGTCGAAGGTGGCGATCTGGTTCTTGCCGGCGCTCTTGGCCGCGTACAGCGCCATGTCGACGTCGCGCAGAGCCTCGGAGGAGCTGGCGATGGGGATGCCGGCCAGGACGCCGATGCTGGTGGTGAGGTGCAGCTCGCGTCCGGCGCAGCGGTAGGGCGTCTGCAGGGCGTGCAGGATCTGCTGGGCGACGGCGGTCGCGGTGGCGAGGTCGGCGCCGGGGAGCACCATGGCGAACTCGTCGCCGCCGAGCCGGGCGAGGGTGTGGCCGGTGGAGGCGATGCCGCGCAGGCGCCGGCCGACCTGGGACAGCAGCTCGTCGCCGACCGGGTGCCCGAAGGTGTCGTTGACGTCCTTGAAGCCGTCGAGGTCGAGCAGGAGCAGGGCGAGCGGGGCGTCGGTGTCGGCCAGGGCCTCCTGGAGGGCCTCGTTGAGCACCGTGCGGTTGGCCAGCCCGGTCAGCGGGTCGCGTGAGGCGCGGTGCGAGAGCCTGCGCTGGAGCGACTCCTGCTTGTGCAGGGCGACGGTCAGCTTGGCCGTCTGGGCGATGAGCTGCTCGGCCTGCTCGTCCAGGGCGACGGCGCGGCTCTCGGCCACGCCGGCGATGATGTTGAGCCGCACCACGAACAGGACGGCCATCTCCACGGTCAGCAGGATGAGCGCCACGTCGTCGTAGGGGTTGACGAGCTCGTCGGTCCTGAAGATCAGCGGGATCAGGGTGCAGGCCACCGGGCTGAGCAGGGCCAGGGCGAAGAACACGGTGACCCGCGCCCGGCCGGAGAGGGCGGAGGACGTCAGCCGCCGCCGTGAACCCGCCAGGCTGGGGTGCAGCGCGGCGGTCCCGATCAGCAGCGCCCAGCCCAGCCAGGCGGTGACGGCCAGCGTGCCGCCCGGCTGCCCGCCGGCCAGGTCGAGGATGTTGGCGGTGTCGCCCACGAGGAGGAGGGCGAAGGAGGCCGCCAGGAAGACCAGCCAGGGCAGCCGGCCGCCGTCGAAGAGCATCCGCGCGACCATGCCGAACACGATGAGGTCGACGGCCAGGATGATCATCGCCATGACGATGTCGACGTCGAGGGTCGCGCCCCGGTCGACCAGGGGATCGACCAGGAAGGTCCAGAACGGCATCGAGACGCCGACGCTGAAGATGGCGCCGTCGATCAGCGAGATCCAGCGCGAGCCGCCGCTCCCCAGTCCCAGCAGCGCGAGCCCGGCCAGTGCCAGGCCGTAGGAGATCAGGGTGCCGATGTGGGACAGCACGTCGAAGGCGGGGATCTGCAGCCAGTACCAGCCGATCCCCTGGAACAGGGTGCCCTCCACGAAGGAGACCGCGGCGGCCGCGGTGATCAGCCGCCAGGACCACCGGTCGGCCAGCCCGTTGCGGCGCACGCCGATGACGACGGCCGCCACCGAGGCCGCCTGCAGCAGTCCCAGGGTCACCAGACCCGGACCGGGCAGGACCGCGGTGAGCAGCGGGGTGACGACGGTGAGCACGCCACCGATGAGGAGGTACGCCAGCCAGCCGCGCGACTTGCCCGTGAAGGAAGATCCTGTGGTCCGAACCGCTCCAGGAAACGTCTGACTCATCTGCTCTTTCTCATCCGCCATCTGCTGAAACCGGATATCTCAGCTACATAGCATCGGTTCCGGGCAGTGCGCGCACGGTGCCGGACGGTTGCCGGAAGGTTTCAGTCGGCGGCGCCGGAGGAGCCGTGTCCCGGGCGGTCCGGCGGGCCCGGATCCCAGGTCCGGCTCGGGCCTTCCGTGCCCGGCTCACGACTTTCACGTCCGGCTCGGGACTTCCACGCCCGGCTCGGGACTTCTCAGGTCCAGCTCAGGACGAGGTGGGTGTGGCGTTTCCCGATGACCTGCGCACCCGCGGGGACGACGGGCCGTCCGTCGGCGGGCAGGGGGCCGCGGCGGGCGTCGATGCGCAGGCCGTCCGACCCGGGACGTCCCGCCGCGTCCCACTCCCGCAGGTGGACGAGGAGATCGGCGGTGAGCCGGCCGCCGCCGGGGCCGTAGGCGTGGACGGTCAGCCTGCCGTCCGTCCCGGAGGTTCCCAGCACGCACAGGCCGTCCCGGTCGACGACGCCGAAGGTGATCGCGAAGCCCGGGATCTCCGAAAGGCACGGCAGCCGTCCCGAACGCGCCTCCGCCAGCGAGCAGCAGCGCGGTTCGCGCACCGCCAGCCACAGGACGAGCCCGTCGAGGAGCTGCGCCTCCTCGGCGCTCGTCCCGGTGGAGATCTCCATCGAGGGCCCGTCGAGGACCGCGAGGACGTCGCCGACGTCCCGGGCCTCCGGGAGGAAGATCATCAGCTCGGAGTCGCGGTCGAGGATCCGTACCAGCTCGGGCCCGGCGGAGGGGCCGCGCATGCGCATGAACCCGCAGGCCACCACCGAGCGGCTGGTCCAGCGCTCCCCCTCGCGCTCCATCGCCACCGAGCGCTGCACCCCGCGCAGGTCGAGCGGCACGACCAGGCGCCCGCCGGGAGCCATCTGGTCCAGCCACGCCGGGGCGAGGTCCCAGACTCCGACGGTGGCGATCACACGGTCGTACGGCGCGCGCTCGGCGAAGCCCTCGAACCCGTCGGCGCACGCCACGGTGACCTCGGGGAATCCGGCCGCCTTCAGGTGATCGCCGGCCTGCCGGGCCACCTCGGGGTCGATGTCGACGCTGACGACCTCGCCCCGGGGTCCCACCAGATGGGCCAGCAGCGCCGCGTTGTAACCGGTCCCGGCCCCGACCTCCAGCACCCGCTGCCCGGGGCGGACGTCGAGCTGGTCGAGCATCATCGCCATGATCGTCGGTTGCGACGAGGAGCTGGTGGGCAGGCCGCCGGCGTCGCGCCTGGTCACGATGGCCTCGTTGCGGTAGGCCGTCTCGGGCGGGACCTCCGGCAGGAACAGGTGCCGGGGCACCGTCAGCAGAGCGTGCGCCGTGGCGTCGCTGATCCGGCGTTCGCGCACCTGCGCGACCATGCTCTCGCGCAACGCGCTCAGATCGGCCATCGTCAATCCCTCATCCGGTACGGCGGAACTTCCAGTGTCCTCCGCGGGACCCGGAGGTCTCCAGTGCCGCCCCGTCGGCGAAGTCCCGTCGGCGAAGTCCCGGCGTGAGGTTCCGGCGGTGGGGTTCCGGCGGTGAAGTCCCGTCAGCGGGGTTCCGCCGGTGAAGCTCCGGTGAGCGGTTGCGGACGGCGGGCACGCGAGTGGTGGAGGGTGATCCGCACCACCCTCCACCCGCGACCCTGGGAGCATGGACCGCTGTCCGGCATTCGGGGGACGAGGCCGGACACCGATCAAACTAGGCGAGCGGTGCCGGGGCGTCTGTGGAGAAATACGCTCACCGGGGGCGGAGCCTTTCGCCCCCCGGAGCCCTTCACCTCCGGAGTGGTTCACTCCCGGAGCTCTTCGCCTCCGGAGTGGTTCACTCCCGGAGCTCTTCGCCTCCGGAGCTCTTCGCCTCCGGAACCTTTCACTCCCGGAACCGGCGATGTCCCAGGAACCGCCGTCGCCGGCGCCGGAGCTCAGCCGGACAGCCGGTCCTGCGCCCACTCGGCCAGGATCGCGGCCTCCTTGTCCGGGTCGATGCCGTGCCGCATCCGCTCGTTGCCGGCGGGCCGCCGCTCCACCGGGATCTCGCGGAGCCAGGCCCATGTGTCGCGGACGGTCTCCGCCACCGGACGGCAGGTCAGCCCGGCCGCGCGGGCCTTGGCGGAGGAGGGCAGCCAGACCCCGGCGAACTCCGGGTCGCGGGGGGCCCAGATCGGCAGCTCCGTCCACGGCTGGACCTTGCGGTCGAGCAGGAACCGGTCGTCCACCCAGACGAACTCGGCGTCCGAGCCCGTCGCGGTCCGGCACTCCTGGAGGAAACCGGCGTAGGTGGCGTTCCCCTCCACCCCGCTGACGAAGAACCGGTCGGCCGTGCCGGCCTCGGCCTGGGTGAGCGTGAAGGCCGCGATGTCGCGGGCGTCGATGAGCTGCATGGCCATCTCCGGGTCGCCCGGCGCGAGGACCTTCCCGCCCCGGTCGATCCGGGTCAGCCACCAGGGCAGCCGGCCGACGTTCTCATGGGGGCCGAGGATGAGCCCCGGCTCGATGATCAGGGCGTTGCCGTCGAAGCCCTGCTCCACCGCGCGCTCGCAGCCCGCCTTGAGCACGCCGTAGTCGCCGTCCTCGGGACCGGCGTCGGGCGCGCATTCGAAACGGGGGGAGCTCTCGTCCGTCGGGCCCGTACGCGGCCAGTCGGAACAGGCGGAGATGCTGGAGATGAACGCGTAGGTGGCGGCCCTGCCGTTGAGCGCGCGCACCGATTGGCCGACCACCCGGGGGACGAAGCCGCAGACGTCGATCACGGCGTCCCACTCGCGGCCGCCCGCCAGCCGAGCCAGGTCGTCGGAAGACTGCCGGTCACCCCTGACCGCCTCGACGCCGGGCAGGTCCTTCCCGCTCTTCCCGCGGTTGAACGTCGTCACCTCGTGCCCGCGGCGCAGGGCCTCTTCCACGATCGCCCGGCCGAGGAAGACCGAGCCGCCGATAACCAGAGTTCTCATGCCGCCTCATTCTTCGCATTCCATGGGAGCCGGGACCATGGATTTCACCTCCGGCGCAAGCCGTACGCCGAGAGCGGACCGACCGGGGGCGGGGTCAGGGCGCCGCAGTGGGAGCCGCAGTGGGAGCCGCAGTGGGAGCCGCAGTGGAGGCCACAGCGGGGACTGCGGTCCGGTCGAGCATGTGGACACGGGCGGTGCCGATGTCGAAGTAGAGGCCGACCAGTTCCAGCTCTCCGGCCCGCACGAGCCGGTCGATCCGCGGATGGGTCCGCAGGTTGTCGAGCTGCTGGATCACGTTGAGCCGGCAGAGCCGGTCGAGCGGCCCGCCGTCCTCGCAGCCCCCGCCTGCGTGCCCGTCGTCCCCGCAGCCCTCACCCGTCCCGAGACCGTCCCCGCCGCCGTCCGCACGGCCTGTCTCACCCACGCCGTCGGCGACGAATCTGGCCAGGCTGGGGCCGCCGTGGCGCAGCCACCGATCGAGGCCGGGCAGTTCCCCGGTGGCCCTCCCGCCGAGCAGCGCGGCCATGGCGCCGCACCCGGAGTGGCCGCAGACGGTGATGGTCCGCACGCCGAGGACGCCGGTGGCGTACTCGATCGCGGCGGTGACCGAGTCGTCGGCGGGGGTCATGCCGCGGCGCGGGACGAGGTTGCCGATGTTGCGCACGGTGAACAGGTCGCCCGGGCCGCTGGCGGTGATGAGGTTCGGCACGACCCGCGAGTCCGCGCAGGTGATGAACAGGTGCGAGGGCTGCTGCACGCGGGCCATGCCGTGCAGCACGGGACGGATCAGCGGGGCCGTACGCCGGTGGAACTCCCGGGCCCCGGCCATCAGGTCGTCGGGCGCGGCCTCCGCCGGGTGCCGGACCGGCGCCGGGAGGTCCGCCGCCCGCCCGCGGCGCCGCCGGTGGGACCACGGCAGCCACCAGCGGTCCGGGATCCGCAGCGGGGTCTTGGCCGGGAACAGGCGGGCGCCGCTGGCGGCCATGGTGTACCACTCGTCGTGGAGCTCGTCGACGTGCACGGTCCCGCCGCCGCGCTCGTGCTCCTGCCGCCAGGCGTGGACGGCCTCGAAGGCCGCGTTGTCCATGAAGTCGATGTTCAGCTCCAGGTCGACCTCGGTGCCGGCCGGTACGGCGCGCAGCTCCGCGGTGAGCCGCGGCACCCCAAGGAAGGTCAGCGAGCCGTCGATCAGGACGTGCCAGCGGCGGCCGCCGGGCTCCGGCCGGGCCTGCACGGTCACCCCGGTGAGGCGGCGCAGCGCCAGCAGCGCGGCGAGGCCGAGACCGGCCAGCACGCCCTCGGCCAGGCCGAGCAGCACCACACCGGCCAGGGTGACGACGTAGACCGGCACCTCACGGTGGCCGTGCAGGTTGCGCACGTGCCCGACGTTGACCATCTGCAGGCCGATGAAGACCAGCAGCGCGGCCAGCGCCTCCATGGGGACGAAGGCGACCGTCCAGCCCAGGCCGACGGCGAACAGCAGGATCCATCCGCCGTGCAGGACCGTGGACCAGCGGCTGCGCGCCCCCGCCCGGACGTTGGCGGTGCTGCGCACGATGACCCCCGCCACGGGCAGCCCGCCCAGCGCGCCGGTCACGATGTTGGCCGCCCCCTGGGCGGTGAGCTCCCTGTCCAGGTCGGTGCGCTCGCCGTCGTGGAGCTTGTCGGTGGCCACCGAGCACAGCAGGGACTCCACCCCGGCGAGCAGGGCGACGAGCACCACCGCCCCGGCGATCCCGTGCCAGTCGCCCTGCGGCCACGCCGGGGCGGACCACTGGCTCAGGCTCGCCGGCAGGTCGATCCGGGTGACCTCCCACTCCAGGAGGGCGGCGGCCGCCGCCGCGGAGAACAGGGCCGCCAGCGGCGCCGGCACGGAGCGCACCCGCTGCGGCAGCCGCGGCCAGACGATCAGGACCGCCAGCGTCAGCAGGCCGGCCAGGACGGCCTCCCCGTGCTCGCGCGCGATCTGTCCGGGCAGCCCGGCGATGTTCTCCAGCGCCGAGGCGCGCGGGCTGCCGCCGAGGACCACGTGCGCCTGCGACAGGGCGATCACCACGCCGACCCCGGCGAGCATGCCGTGCACCACGGCGGGGGAGACGGCCAGGGCCGTACGGGCGACCCGCAGGACCCCCAGCATCACCTGCAGGCCGCCGGCCAGCAGCGTGATCATGCAGGTGGCCGGCCAGCCGTACCGGGTGACGAGGTCGGCGACCACCAGCGCAAGCCCCGCCGCCGGGCCGCTGACCTGGACGACCGAGCCTCCCATGGCCCCCGCCACGACGCCGCCCACCACGCCGGCGACGAGCCCGGCCATCAGGGGCGCCCCCGAGGCGGCGGCGATGCCCAGCGAGAGCGGCACCGCCACCAGGAAGACCACCAGGGAGGCGGGGAGATCATGCCGGAGCACAGTCGTGATGCTACGTAGAGTTACTGATCCGTTACTCTTCGTGTCGATCGCCATGGGCAGACAGTACGGCGCCGGCCCTCCGTTGTCCGGGGAGCCGACGCCGTACTTTACGAAGCGCGGGGGAAATCAGCGGTAATAGTCGGGATAGTCCGGTTCCTGATTCCGGTGGTGGCCGCCCCGGGAGCCCGCGTGGCTGCGCCCGTCGGAGGCGGTGACGTCGGACCCCGGGCCGTAGAGGTCGCCGTAGCTCGGCCAGTTGGAGCCGTTGCCGGAGGCGGGGCCGGGAGCGGGCTCCGGCCAGGCCGCCGGGGAGGCCGGCGTCGCGGGTGAGACGTAGGAGCCGGCCTCGTAGCCGTAGCCGCCGGTGGAACCGGAGGAGGGACGGCTCTCGTTCGGGGCGACGGCCCGGGAGGGGGTCGTCGGGGTCGAGACCGCGGGGGACGGGCCGGTGAGCACGTCGTCCTCGATGGTGGCCCAGCCGGAGCTCACCTCGTAGCTGGAGTTGGCCTCGTAGGAGCTGACCGGCGGGGGGTCGTAGACCGGGTTCTGGTAGGAGCTGTAGGACGGCGCGGGGTCGTCCAGGATGTCGGCCGTGTTCGCGGCCTGCCAGCCGCCGGAGCCGGGGGCGGTGGCCCGCGCCCACGGGTTGTCCGAGACGGACTCGGGCGCGGAGCCGTACGGCGCCGTCAGCGGGTCGGAGGCCGGGGACGAGGCGGGGAAGCCGCCGCTGGTCGTGGGTCCCATGGGGGGCATGGAGGATCCGCCGGAGACCGGGCCGCGCGAGGGCGTCGGGCCGCTGGGAGTGACCGAGCCGCGCGCGGGGACCGAGCCCCCGGAGGGAGCGGAGGCGGCGATCGGGCCGGTGGAGGCGGGGGAGGACGCGGCGATCGGGCCGGTGGGGGAACCGGTGTCGCGCGGGTAGGGGGCGCCCAGGGGGTCGTTGAGCGGGTCGATCGGCGGGGTGGGACGGCCGCCGCCGGTGCCCGTGCCGCCCGGGGTGCTCGCCGCGGCGCGGCTGCCCCGGCGGGTGGGCCGCGACGGGCGGTCGGTGTAGGCGCCGGGGGTGGGCGCGGCGAAGGTGACGGTCTTCTGCTCGGCCAGCGCCGCGGAGGTGGGGGCGGGGACGGGCTGGACGGGACCGACCAGGTCGGCCAGGCCCGAGGGCATGGAGGCCACGGCCGGGGAGGGCTCGGGCGAGGGGGTGGGAGGCGGGACGGGACGGGACGGCTGCGGCCTGTGCGGCAGCGGGGCCTGCACGGTCACCGCGTCGGCGTCGACCTGGGGCCGCTCGTCGACGGGACGGCTGGCGCCCATCTTGGCCCCGAGGGAACCGCCGAAGCCGCCCTCGTCGGCCTGGAGCCGGGTCCAGTAGTCGTCGTCGTAGTCGTCCGGCTCGCCGAACTCGTTGACGCCGCGCTTGCCGCGGGCGCCCGAGGGCCGCGGCGCACGCGGCTTGGGTTCGTCGAACGGCGAGAGGTCGGGAGTGAAATGGTCCATCTTGGGTTCCCTGGCGGCGAACTCGTCGGTGGACCGGGTAGGCGTCGACGCCTCCTTCTCGGCCATCTCTCGCAGCCGCTCGGCGGGGAGCGCGCTCTCCCTGCGGTTCATCGACCGCATCCCCAGTGCCACGACGACGAGCACGAGGAGCACGACGGCGACCAGGCTTACTACGACCGCGGTCATTGCACCACCTTCAAGGCCATGGCCTCCCAGCGGCGCCGGTGAGGTCGCGCGGCCATCGACGCGACCTGCCCCCTGTGATCACCTGCGCTCGGACATTGGATCTGATTGTGTCGGACCACTATGAGCGTTGTCACACCCTAAGTGAAGAATTGGTAACCATTACTACCTCCGGTGTTTACCTTGTCACTCGATGTGTGTCGCGGTCAGCCGTCCCCAGGCGATCGTTTTGTCCGCGATGCTCTTGAGAGTCTCGGAGAGGGGGGCACCCTTGCCGAGGTCAACCTTCTCTTTGAGCGCGTAGACAGTGAAACGATAGTTCTCCTGGAAGCGGCACGGAGGCGTATAGCCCACTTTGCCGTTCGTCGTGCTGCCCTCCACGGCTCCCACGGGAATCGTGCCCTCGGCCAGCTCGTTCGTGCGATGGTCGATGTCGAACACCACCCAGTGGACTTCGGCACCGGTACGGGCGTTGTTGTTGTCGGCCACGATGGCGACCGACCGTGCGGCATCCGGCACCCGTGACCAGCGCAGCGGCGGGTTTCCGGCCGATCCCTTGCAGGAATAGTCGGAGGGCAGGGCGCCGCCGTCGCGCAACGCGGGGCTCGTGACGCTGAGCGGCTCCAGCTGGAGACGCTCGGCCGAGGCCGCGTTGCCCACCATCCCGCACCCTGAGGAGAGCACGAAGAGCGCCGCGGCCGCCACCGCTGCGGCGGTGCGTCGCGGGCGACTGGACGTGTTCGAGTGCCCCATGCCCGATGATGCTACGCGGATCTGGAAGGTGCGCCGACCCGATCTCCAGGTTCCATGGCACGACAATAGCCATCAACCGGACAGAATCGAGGAATGGGCGGGGTGAGCTTGGACACGGAGACGAGTTTCACCGTCCTCGGCCCTCTGGAGATCCACCGCCGTGGCGAGAAGGTGGAGATCGCCGGTCAACGGCTCCGTACGCTCCTGGCCCTGCTGCTCCTCGACGCGGGCAGGCCCGTACCGGTCGACCGGCTGGTCGCCGGGGTGTGGGGGGACCGCCCGCCGGTCGCGGCGGGCAACGCCCTGCAGGCCCTGGTGTCCCGGCTCCGCGCGTCCCTGGGCGATCTGCGGGGCCTGGTCGAGGCCGTCCCCGCCGGCTACCGGCTGGCCGTCGCCCCCGACCTGGTGGACGCCCACCGCTTCGCCCGGCTGGCGGCCGAGGGCCGGGACGCGCTCGCCGCGGGCTCCGCGGCCCAGGCGGCCGCCGTCCTGCGGGCCGCGCTCGATCTCTGGCGCGGCCCGGCCCTGGCCGGCCTGTCCGCGGACGAGGACGTCACCGCCGCCGTCACCCGGCTGGAGACCCTCCGCCTGGCCGCCCTGGAGGACCGGATCGAGGCCGACCTGCTGCTCGGCCGCGCCGCCGAGGCGGCCGCCGAGCTGCCCGCCCTGGTCGCGGCCCACCCGCTGCGGGAACGGCTGCGCGGCCAGCTCATGCGCGCGCTGTACGGCTCGGGCCGCCGGGTCGAGGCGCTGGCCGCCTTCGAGGAGGCCCGCGCCGCCTTCGCCGAGGAGCTGGGCGCGGACCCCTCGCCCGCGCTGGCCGGGCTCCACCTGTCCATGCTGCGCCACGAGTGGTCCGAGGGCCGTGTCACGCCGCAGGGCCGTACCCGGCCCGGGACGCCCGGCGGCTCTTCCGGAATGACCGGAGCCTCCGAACGCAGCGGGTCTTCCGGCGGGAGCGGGTCGCCCGGAGAGCGCGACCGGCCCGCGCGGCCCGGCAACCTGCGGGCGAGGCTGACCAGCTTCGTGGGCAGGGAACGGGACGTGGCCCGGCTGGCGGACCTGCTGGCCGAGCACCGCCTGGTCACGCTGACCGGGCCCGGCGGCGCGGGCAAGACCCGGCTGGCGGTCGAGTGCGCGGACGCGGTCGCCGGGAGGATGCCCGACGGGGTGTGGATGGTCGAGCTCGCCCCGGTGGCCGAGCCGTCGCAGGTGCCGCAGGCGGTGTTCTCGGCGCTGGAGCTGCGTGACGGCTCCCCGGTACCCCCGCCCGGCGCCCTTCCCCTGCAGGACGCCCGCGATCTGGTCTCCCGCCTGGTCGCGGCCCTGAAGGGGAAGCGGCTGCTGATCATCATGGACAACTGCGAGCACCTGGTCGAGGCGGCGGCCGCGCTCGCCGACCGGCTGCTGGCCGGCTGCCCCGGGGTGCGCGTCCTGGCCACCGGCCGCGAACCCCTGGCGATCACCGGAGAGCTGACCTGGCCGGTGCCGCCGCTGGAGCTGCCCCCCGACGGGCAGGAGGACGGGGCTCTGGACTATCCCGCCGTCCGCCTGTTCGCCGAGCGCGCCGCGGCCGTCCGCCCCGGCTACCTGCCCGGCGCGGAGGCGGGCGCGGTGGTGCGGATCTGCCGGGAGCTCGACGGGATGCCGCTGGCCATCGAGCTGGCCGCCGCCCGGCTCCGGTCGCTGTCGGCCGGCCAGATCGCCGACCGTCTCGACGACCGGTTCCGGCTGCTGACCGGCGGCAGCCGTACGGCGCTGCCCCGCCACCAGACGCTCCGCGCGGTGGTGGAGTGGAGCTGGGACCTGCTGGACGGGCAGGAGCGCGCGCTCGCGAGGCGCCTGTCCGTCTTCACCGGCGGCGTCACCCTGGAGGCGGCCGAGCGGGTCTGCCACGGGGCGGGCCTGGAGCGGGCCGAGGTGTTCGACGTCCTGGCCCGGCTGGTGGACAAGTCCCTGCTGGCGGTCGTCGACCACGACACCGCCGCGCGCTACCGGATGCTGGAGACCATCCGCGCCTACGCCGCCGAACGGCTGGCCGAATCGGGGGAGCGGGACCGGGTACGGCTGGCGCACGCGGAGTTCTTCACCGGCCTGGCCGAGGCCGCCGACCCCGGGCTCCGCGACCACCGGCAGCCGGTGCGCATCGCCGAGATGTCCCGCGAGCACGACAACCTCTCGGCGGCGCTGCGCCGGACGACCGAGGCCGGGCGGCTGGACCTGGCGCTGCGCCTGGTCGGCGCCCTGGGCTGGTACTGGTGGCTGCGCGGTCACCGCGTCGAGGGCGCCCAGCGCGCCCGCGAGGTCCTCGACCTGGTGGACGGAGAGGCCGCCGCCGAGCCGCTGGCCCTGGCCAGGGCGGCCTACGGCACCAACGCGATGGGCGCCGGGATCGAGCTGGACAGGGCGCTGAGCGAGCTGACCGAGGCGATCCGGCTGGCCCGCGAGGAGCTCACGCCTCCCTGGCATCCCATGGTCGTGATCACGGGCCCGGTCGTCGCGGTCTTCCAGGGGCTCCCCCGCGGGGACAGCCGTTACCTGGAGGACATGTTCTCCCACCCCGATCCCTGGGTGGCGGCCCTGGGACACCTGTTCCACGGGTACGAGCACCTCACCGCGGGCCGGATCGACGTCTCGGAGAAGGAGTTCGCGACCTGCCTGGCCGGGTTCCGGGCGATCGGGGAGCGCTGGGGCGTGGGCAACGCGCTGGCCGCCCTGTCGGAGGTGGACTTCGTGCGCGGCGAGCCGGAGAGGGGAGTGGAGAAGGTCCGCGAGGCCATCGCCGTCCTGGAGGAGGCGGGCTCGGCCGACGAGGTCGCCTACATGCGCGGCAGGCTCGCCGTCGGGCTCAACCTGCTGGGAGAACGGGCGACCGCCGGCCGGCTGCTGGAGGAGTCCCTGCACGACGCCCTCAGGGGCGGGGACCGCGTGGCCGCGGTGACCCTGCTGCTCGCGCGGGGGGACTTCGCCCGCGAGGGCGGGAGTCTCATCGAGGCCAAGAGCCACTACGCCCGCGCCCTGCAGGTGGTGGACGAGGAGGCCAGCATGCCGGTCCAGGTCAGAGCGCTGACGGACGCCTCGCTGGGCCTGCTGGCCGAGCAGGAGGGCGACCTCGTCCGGGCCCGGCGGCTCCTGGACGCCGCGCTGCGGGAGGCCCTGACCTCCTCGGACTCCTGGGTGCTCGGCATGGTGCTGATCGGTCTCGCGGGCCTGGCGCTCTCCGAGGCCGACCCCGCCAGGGCGGCGGTCCTGCTCGGCGGGGCCGCGACGATCCGCGGCATCGAGTCGGTGATCGACTTCGACCACGTCCGGATCACCGAACGCGCGAGGACCGCCCTGGGAGAGCAGGACTTCCGGCGCTCCTACGAGCACGGCCGTACCCTCCCGCGCGAGGAGATCGTCTCTCTGACCGGCTGACCGGCTGACCGGCTGACCGGCTGACCGGCTGACCGGCTGACCGGCTGACCGGCTGACCGGGGCCGGGGGCCGGTGCGCCGGTCGGGGTCAGCCTCCGGACAGTTCCCGGTAGGGCCTTCTCAGCAGGTCGACCAGCGGGATGTGGCGCACTTTGACCTGGGGCGGCTCCACCGCGCGCAGCAGCAGGTCGGCGGGGGCCCCGGCGCCTCCCGCGCGGGGGCGCAGGCCGCTCAGTGAGACGGCGGGGGAGTAGAAGTCGCCCAGCCGGTCCTCGAACGGCGGATCCTGCGCCCCGGCCTCCGGGGTCGGACTCTCCTCGTGCGCCCCGGCCTCCGGGGTCGGACCCTCCTCGTGCCTCACCGGCTCCTGCTTCTCCCGCGTCCCGTCCCGGCTCACCGCTCCCACCCCATCCCGGCGTACGGTTCCCGCCCCATGTCAGCTCACCGCTCCGGGGCCCAGAGCGAACAGTTCGCGGAGCCGTTCGGTGGACAGACCGGTGATCCAGTCCTCGCCCGTGCCGACCACGCTCTCGGCGAGCGCCCTCTTTCTCTCGATCATCTCGTCGATCCGCTCTTCCAGGGTGTCCACGCAGATGAACTTCCTGACCTGCACGTTCCTGGTCTGGCCGATCCGGAACGCCCGGTCGGTCGCCTGCTGCTCCACCGCCGGGTTCCACCACCGGTCCACGTGGATCACATGGTTGGCGGCGGTCAGGTTGAGCCCGGTCCCGGCGGCCTTCAGCGACAGCAGGAACAGCATGGGCTCGTCGTCGTTCTGGAAGCGTTCGACCAGGGCCTCGCGTCTCCTCCCGGACAGCCCTCCGTGCAGCCACAGCACCGGCCGGTCCAGGTGGGCGGCGAGGTAGGGCGCGAGCAGGGAGCCGAACTCGGTGTACTGGGTGAACACCAGGGCTTTGTCGCCCTCCTCGACGACCTCCGCGGCGATCTCCTCCAGCCGGGCCAGCTTCCCCGACCGCCCGGCCAGGGGAGAACCGTCCTTGAGCAGGTGGGCGGGGTGGTTGCAGATCTGCTTGAGCCGGGTCATCGTCGCCATGACGTTGCCGCGCCGTTCGATGCCCTCGCTGCCGTCGATCTTTCCGAGCATGTCGTCGACCACCGCCTTGTACAGCTCCGCCTGCTCGGGGGTGAGCGTGCACCAGACCTTCATCTCCAGCTTCTCGGGCAGGTCGGAGATGATCGACCGGTCGGTCTTGAGGCGCCGCAGCACGAACGGCCCGGTGGCCCGCTTCAGCGCCCGGGCGGCGTCCTCGTCGCCCCTGGTCTCGATCGGCTCGCGATAGCGCAGGTGGAAGCGCCTGGCCGGGCCGAGCAGGCCGGGGTTGCAGAACTCCATGATCGACCAGAGTTCGGCGAGGTGGTTCTCGACCGGCGTGCCGGTCAGCGCCAGCCGGGTCCGGGCCGGGATCGACCGCACCGCCCGCGACTGCAGCGCCGCGCTGTTCTTGATCGCCTGGGCCTCGTCGCAGACGACCCGGTCCCACTCCAGCCCGGCCAGCGCCCCGAGGTCCCGCAGCGCCGTGCCGTAGGTGGTGATGACCAGATCGGCCTCCCGTACGGCCGCCGCCAGCTCCTCCCCGCGCCTGCGGCCCCCGCCGTGGTGGACATGGACCCGCAGCGAGGGAGCGAACCTGGCGGCCTCCTTGCGCCAGTTGCCGATCAGCGACATCGGGCAGACGAGCAGCGTCGGCGGCGGCCCGCCCGCCGTCCGTTCGGCGAGCAGCAGGGACAGCGTCTGCGCCGTCTTGCCCAGGCCCATGTCGTCGGCCAGCACGCCGCCGAGGCCGAGCCGCGACAGGAAGCTCAGCCATGACAGGCCGCGCTCCTGGTAGGGGCGGAGGGTGCCCCGGAAGGCGTCCGGGGTGGCGACGGGAGTGAGACGGCGGTCCGGCTCACCGGAGAACAGGGCGCCGAGGAAACCGTCGGCGTCCACGCCGACCAGCGGCAGCTCCTCCTCACCGCCCTCCACGACCTCCCGGATCACCTGTCCCACGGTCGTCTCGCCGCCGCGCCGCCGTCCGACGACCCGCATGGCGGCCTTGAGCTGGGCGTCGTCGAGCTCGACCCACCGGTCCCCGATCCGGACCAGGGGAATCCGGCGGGCGGCCAGCTCGGCCAGCTCCTCCTCGCCGATCGTGTGATCGCCGACGGCCACCTCGACCCGGACGTTCACCGGGCCCTCCAGCCCGGCTCCCGGATCGTCACCGGTCATGCGGGCGGTCAGCTTGAGCCCCAGACCCTGACGCCCGGCCCAGGCGGGCAGCAGCACGCCGTACCCGGCGGCCCGCAGCACGGGGGCGCCGTGGCGCAGGAAAGAGAACGCCCAGGCCGGCTCCACCGCCAATCCGGAGGGCTCCGGATCGCGCAGCGCGAGGTGCAGGTCGGGGTGGAGCCGTACGGCACGCCCGAGCTCGGCGCGCAGGAGCTCCGGCGCATGCTCGGGCAACCACGCCGCCCGTTCCCCGGAACGGATTCGATCGGCGGACAGGTACGGGACCTCCGTCTCCGCGGCCTGCGACCGGGAGGCGGAGACGCCGGATGAGACGGGCCGACGACGGGTTCCGGAATCCGTCCCTCGCGCTCCGGAGGGGGCGGGCCGGGGGCGGGTTCCGGAGCCCGTCCCTTGCGCTCCGGAGGTGGCGCCATCGGACGGGGCGGGCCGGGGGCGGGTCCCCGCCTCAGATCCGTACGGTCTTGTGAGGAGGGCACCGGACGGCGCCAGGCCGAACTCCACCTTCCACAGGTCGTCGTCCCCGGCCGGCTCGATGAGCCGGAAGCAGGCGCGGACCGGGCCGTCCAGCTCGTGAGCGGCGGCGAACCACCCGTCCAGGGCCCGGCCCAGCTCCGCCGCCTCGGCCGGCTTCGCCCCGGGGAGCGAGGCGTCCTCACCGGTCAGCGCGTGCAGCCAGCGGTCGGACAGCGCCGTCTTCGGACCCGGCCGGGGTCCGGTGATCAGGCGATCCGGCAGCGACGACCGCGCCGCGCCGTCCGCCAGCCCGTCCAGGGCCTCGCGAAGCACCTCCGCGGACGGCCGCTCCTCGCCCACGGCACGGCAGACCGGCGGCATCGCGGCGGCGAGGGCACCGAAGGCGGCCCGGTCGTCCCCGGTCAGCACCGGCCGCCAGCGGGCGGCGTGCACGCCGTACTCGACAGTGAGCTGGGGCAGGATCCGGCCCCGCCGTACCAGGGAACGGGCGTGTTCGGCCACGACGGCGAGGTAGCGCAGCGACAGGCCCGGGATCCACCGGGGCGCCCGTCCGAGCCCGCCGAAGAGATCGCCGGGAGAGGCCGGAAGACCGGGATCGGCCGTGCCGTCGCCCGGCTGGAGCGTCAGGACCTCGTCGAGGAGGCGCAGGGCCTCGGCCGGGGGAAGCAGGAGGGCGGGGACGCGCCAGGGGGTGATCCTGGGCTTCCTCGCCGTGGTGGAGAGCCCCGACTCGGGCGACGGTGACGGGCCCTTCGCGGACCCCGGCAGGAGAAGGACCAGCTCGGCCGCCCGACCTGCTCCGGCGGCCGTCGAGAGGGCGGCCGCCGGGGAAGCGGCCGGGCGGTTGCCGACGGCGGGCGGGACGGTGGCGGGGCCGTCGGCGGCCGGTGAGGGGATGATCGGGGTGTCGCCGGTCGGGAACAGGGCGGCGCCGAGGAGGTGGGCGGGGGCCGCGAAGGGGTGGGGGCGCGAGGCGGCACGGGAGACGGGAACGGGGCCCCGGGCGGTGTCCTCCGCCCAGAGCCCCAGCCTGCCGTCCACCCACGCACCGTGGACCACCAGCACGCGACCACCCCGCCTCTCGCCGACCTGCCCGCCCCGGACGCGCCCCCCGCGGACGCATCTGAGGGATCATGCCACGGCGGGCCCGCGGAGTCGCGCCCTTATCTGCGGCTCATACGTTGCACGGCTCATGGGCGCTCATATGCGGTTCATACGCGGTTACGGAAGGCGCGGATCGCCAGGGGGGCGAAGACCACGGCGAATCCGGCCGCCCAGAGCAGGGAGACCATCGTGGGCGTCGCGACCTCACCGCCGATCATCAGGCCGCGGATGGCATCGGCCAGATGGGTGACCGGGTTGATGTCGGACCAGGCCTCCAGCCAGCCCGGGAAGGTCTGCGACGGCACCAGCGCGCTACTGGTGAACGTCAGCGGCATCATCGTCGAGAAGGCGATCATCTGCACCTTCTCCGGGCTGGAGGCCTTCAGGCCGATCAGCACCGACATCCACGACATCGCCAGGGCGACCACCACCAGCAGCGCCAGGGCGCCCAGCAGGCCGGCGACGCTGGTCTCGACCCGGAAGCCCAGGATCATGCCGAAGCCGACGAGCAGGGCGAAGGCCCACACCTGCTTGACGGTGTCGGCGATGATCCGCCCGGACAGCGGCGCGGTGCGGGCGATGGGCAGGCTCCGCAGCCGGTCGAAGACGCCCTTGGTGATGTCGGTGTTCAGGCCGATCGCGGTGGACAGCGTGTAGAACAGGGCGTTCTGCACCAGGAGCCCGGGCAGCGCGAACTGCAGATAGTCACCCGTCGACCCGGAGATCGCGCCGCCGAACACGTAGGTGAACAGCAGCAGGAACATGATGGGCTGGATGCTCAGGTCGAGCAGCTCCCAGGGGTTGTGCTTGACCTGCACGAGGCTGCGCCAGGAGAGCGTCATGGTCTGCCTGAGCGTGGCCAGCGGGGTGACGTGCCTGCCGGCGGCCGGCATCGCCGTCGTGGCCGCCGTCGTCATCGTCGTCATGCGAAGACCTCTTCCTTCTCCCCGGCGGGCTCCTCGGCCCGGTGGCCGGTCAGGGCCAGGAACACCTCGTCGAGGCTGGACTTGCGCAGCGCCAGCTCGGTCGCGACCACGCCCAGGTCGTCGAGCCGGCGGACGACCGCGGGAACGGCCGCCGGGTCGTGGACGGACACCGTGACCCTGCCGCCGTCCAGGTCGGGGGTCTCGCCGATGACGTCGGTGACGACCTGCGCGACCAGGTCGAGGTGGGCGGCCTCCAGCGGGCGGACCTCCAGGATCTGCGCGCCGGTGGTCGCCTTCAGCTCGTCGGAGGTTCCCGAGGCGATCACCTTGCCGTGGTCGAAGACCACGATGTCGTCGGCGAGCTGGTCGGCCTCCTCGAGGTACTGGGTGGTGAGCAGGACCGTCACCCCGTCGGCCATCAGGCCGCGCACGACGCTCCACAGCTCCGTGCGGCTCCGGGGGTCGAGGCCGGTGGTGGGCTCGTCGAGGAACAGCACCTGCGGCCGCCCGACCAGGCTCGCCGCCAGGTCCAGACGGCGGCGCATGCCGCCCGAGTAGGTCTTGGTGGCCCGCCCGCCGGCCTCCGACAGGTCGAACCTCGCCAGCAGCTCCTCCGCCCTGCGCCGGGAGTCGGCCCTCGACATGCCGAGCAGGCGGCCGATCATCATGAGGTTCTCGACGCCGGTGAGCATCTCGTCCACCGCGGCGTACTGCCCGGTGAGACCGATGAGCGAGCGCACCCGGTGGGCGTCCTTCGTCACGTCGAAGCCGCCGACCGCGGCCCGGCCCTCGTCCGGGCGCAGCAGGGTCGCCAGGATCCGCACGGCGGTGGTCTTGCCCGCGCCGTTCGGCCCCAGAACGCCGAGGAGGCGCCCCTGCGGCACCGCGAGGTCGACTCCGTCGAGCGCCCGGGTCTCCCCGTAGCGCTTGGCCAAGCCTTCCGCCTGGATGGCATACCGCATGATTCGTTTCTCCTTCGTCGGCTCGTTCCTTCAGCATGGCGAGCCCCACTGACACTTTTCCGACCGCGCGCTGACGGGGGGACGGGGCCGCTGACATATGGCTGACACGGCCCTCCCATCCGCCGGAACATGACCGTTTAGGCTGATGGTGTGGACGACCAAAGTGGCGCGAAAAGGGACGTAGCAGACGGAACGCGCAGAGGCGGCCGAGTGGGCGAACACCTTCGTCCGGCCGGGCGGACCGAGGGCGTCCCCCTGCGCGACCCGGCCCACCCGGTGTCCCGCCGGGCCATCGGCCTGTGGCTGCTGCAAGGGGTGATCTGGACGGCGATCCTGACCCTCGTCGCGTACCTTCTGGCCGGTTGGGTCGGTAACGCCTCCTGGCTGGCCGGCGGAGCCGGCGACGACTCGTGGCTGCCCGGCTGGGTGGCCGGCAACATCGATCTCCTGCCGTGGCTGACGGGGATCGTCCTGCTCGGCCTGACGGTCACCGAGTCGCTGTGGCGCTACGCGACGCACCGCTGGGAGCTCACCGGCGACGTGGTCTACGCGCGGTCGGGCTGGATCAGCCGGGACTGGGTCTTCGTGCCCGTGAGCCGGATCCAGACCGTGGACAAGGCGCAGGGCTGGTTCGAGCGGATGTTCGGCCTGGCCACGGTGGAGATCCGTACGGCCTCCCACGCGGGATCGTCCACGATCAAGGGCCTCGACTACGAGGTGGCCGCGGGACTCGCCGCCGAACTGGCCCGCCGGGCCGAAGAACTGAGGGACGACGCGACGTGATCGACCCCTCCGCCCCCGAGCCGGTCCGCTCCGAGCCGGTCCATCCGGAACCGTCCGTCTCCGGGCCGGTCCACTCCGGGCCGGTCCACTCCGAGCCGTCCGCCCCCGGATCGGCCCATTCCGGCCGGTCCGCCTCCGAGCCGGTCCGTCCCGGGTCGTCCCAAGCGGGGCCACCCGGCCCCGGCGTGCCCGCCCCCGGGCCGATCGTTCCCGGGGTCCCCGGTCTCGGGCCGTCCGCCCCGGGGCCGTACGGCGTGCCGGCCGTACCGGCGTTGCGGCTCAGCCCGAAGGTGCTGCTGACCTATCCGATCCGGATGCTGCCCTCTCTCTTCCTGCCGCTGGTCGGCGTCCTGTTCATCGGCGGCTTCTCGCCCGGCTCGTTCGCGTGGGCGGCGTTCGGCGTCGTGGGCTCCGTCGTCTACTCCGCCGTGCGCTGGGCGACCTTCACCTACCAGGTCGTCGGCGACCGGCTGGAGCTCACCCGGGCGCTGATCAGCCGGTCGGTACGGACGATCCCGCTGGAGCGGGTACGCGGCGTCGACGTCAGCATGCCGCCGTTGCACCGCCTGCTCGGCATCGCCGTACTGAGGGTCGACACCGGCGCGGGCGGCTCCGAGAAGCAGGAGGGCGAGCTCGACGGCGTGACCGTGGCCGAGGCCGAGCGGCTCCAGGCCGTACTGCTGTGGCACGCCCGGGCCCGCATGGCCCGGCGCGCCGCGGCGGCGCAGGGGGGCGTCACGGAGGCCACCGGGCACGGTACGGCGGGCGGCGCGGTGGCCGGTGCTCCCGGCGCGTACACACCGGACGTTCCGATGACCGGCGCTCCGGGCGCGTACGGCCCGGGCGTCCCGGTGACCGGTGTTCCCGGAACGGGCGGTGCCGGGATCCCGGGCGCCGGTGCCCCCGGCGGTCCCGGCGGGGGAGGCTCGGGGACCCCGGCCGCCGGCGGCTCCGGCGCGGGAGGTGCGGACGTCCCGTTCGGCGGCCCCGGCGTGAGCGTCCCGGCCGGGATGGCGCCCGGCACCGCGGGACCCGCCGAAGTCCGTCACGAGGTCGGCGAGAGGACCCCCGAGCGCGTGTTCCTCGTGGTGCCGCGCAAGTGGCTCACCTACGGTCCGCTGTCGGGAGCGTACCTGCTCACCCCGTTCGCGCTGATGGCCGGTGCCGTGGGCGCCGCGTTCCAGTGGGGCGAAGAGCTCAACATCGACCGGCGGATCATGTGGGACGCGGGGGAGTGGCTGTGGGAGCACCCCCTCCTGCTGGCCGCGGGCTTCGTCCTGTTGCTGCTGGCCATGCCGGTCGTCGGCGTGGTGATGTACTCGGTGTTCAACTGGGACTTCACCCTGCGGGCGCGCGAGGGCTATCTCGTGGCGGACCGCGGCCTGGTCAACCGCAGGAGCGTCTCGCTGGAGCGCCGCAGGGTACGCGGGTTCGAGCTGGTCGAGGGCCCGGCCGAGCGCAGGACGGGCATGGCCAGGGCGTGGGCGATCGTCACCGGGCTCGGTGACTCGCAGACCCGCGGCCAGCTGCTGCCGGTGGTGCCGCGCGAGGTGGCGCTGGAGGTGGTGGGGGAGGCGATCGGCCCGATCACGACGAGCCTGCGGCCCCACCCCCCGGCGGCGCGCAGGCGCAGACTGTTCAGGGCGATCTTCCCGTGGCTGGTGGTCGCCGCGTGCGCGACGGCGGCGGCCGTGACCTGGTCCGGGTTCTGGTGGGCGCTCGCGGTGCCGGCCCTGGTCCTGGCGGCGCTGGGCGTGCCGCTCGGCCTCGACCGCTACCGTTCGCTCGGGCACACCTACGACGGCTCCCGCCTGTCGGTCAGGTCCGGGTCGCTGCGCCGGTCCCAGGCGGTGGTGGAACGGCGTGCCGTGGTCGGCTGGTCACTCAGCCAGACCTGGTTCCAGCGCAAGGCCGGGCTGCTGACCGTGACCGCGGGAGTGGGTGCGGGCACCGGCGGCTACGCCGCCCTGGACATGGGGGAGACCCAGGGCGTCGACTTCATCGCCGAGGTCACCCCCGACTGGCTCGTCCCGTTCATCGCCTCCGCCCCGGCCGGAACCGCCGAGTCGCCGGAGGTCTCCGGACGGCCGTCGGCGACCTCTGATTGAACGCCACCGGCGGCCGATCGAACGGCTGAGCGCCGTCAGTGACCGATCCAGTAACCGATCGAACGGCTGAGCGCCGCCGGCGGCCGGTCGGACGCCTCCGGGCGGGGGCCGGGGCGACCTCCGGCCGAATGCCGAGCGCCCCACGGCGGGACCGCCGGTGGTGCCGGTGGCGGCCGTCGTGGGGCGCGTGCGAGGTTGGGCGGTCGGCCCGGGCGCGGTCAGTCGGGGCGGCGGGCGCCGAACATGATCTCGTCCCAGGTCGGTACGGAGGCGCGGCGGCCTCGGGACTTCTTCGCCGGACGTGCGGGCGTGGGCTTGGGCACCGGTGCGGGGGCCGGGGGCTCCGCGGGCGCGGCGGGAGGCTGCTCGGCCGCGGGGGGCTCGGCGGGCTTGCCCGTGCGCGTCTCCTGCGCGGGCTCCACCGGCGCCGTGCCACCCTCCGAGGGCTTGCCGTTCAGCTTGTCCACGCTCACCCGGGCCGCGGGCACCGCGATCGACGAGTCGGCGGCGGGCTCGGCCTCCGGAGCGGGGCCGGCGGCGGGCTCGCGACCGGACGCGGTCTCCTCGTCGGCCTTGGGAGCGGTGTGGGCGCCGGTGCCGGTCCGCGCGCCGTCACCCGCGTCCGGCCCCGCCGTCGCGGCGGGATCGGGCCCGGTCTCGGGCACGCGCACGTCACCGGTCCGCATCTCGGCAGAGGGACGGGACCCGCTCTCCGCCTCGGACGCGCGGGCGTCGCCGGCCCGCGCCTCGGCGGCGGGGCGAGACGCGCTCTCGGCGGTGGGAGGGGATCCGCTCTCCGCCTCGGACGCGCGGGCGTCGCCGGTCCGTATCTCGGCGGCGGGATCGGGCCCGGGCGTGCGGACATCACCGCTCCGCACCTCGGCGGCGGCGGGATGAGACGCGCTCTCGGCGGTGGGGCGGGACCCGCTGTGCACCTCGGGCGCGCGGTCGCTCGCCGTCTCCGCCGCGGGCCCGGGGCCGGAGGCGGCGACCTGGCCGGTCCCTTCCGCCGGGGCGGTGGGCGCGGGCACCGTGATGCCGGCGGGGGCCGTGCCCCGGCCGGACGGCGTCCCCGTGGCGGACACCTGCTCGGCCGGGGTGCGGGAGACGTTCGCCGGGTCGGCGGATGCGGCCGTGGTGGACGCGGCGGCCGTGGCGTCGGTGTCCGTCCGCGCGGGCTCGGAGGGGGGCTTCACGGGCTCGGAGGGCCGGAAGGCGGGCTCGGGTGCCCCGATCGGCCCCGGAGCGGGCTCCGTGGCCCTGACGGGCGTCTCAGGGGTCTCCGCGGAGACCGCCCTGGCCGATGGCCTGAAAGGCTCCGGGGCGGACGGGTCGGGGGCGCGCAGCGGCGGCACCGAGGGGATGGACGGGCCCTCGAACCCCTCCGGCAGCGGAGGCATCGGCGGACGCTCGTAGGACCTGGGCGCTTCCGGGGCGGCCTTGGGCAGCTCCGCGGCGGCGCGGCCGGCACCCGGGGCGGGCAGTTCGGGCGCGGCGCGGCCCGTGCCGGCGGCGGGGGGCTCCGGCGCCGCGGGCAGCTCGGAGGCCACGGGCGCGTCGGGCCGGAAGTAGGGTGCGGGCGGCTCGGGCTGCTGGTAGGCGGGCCG
This sequence comes from Paraplanobispora takensis, assembly GCF_016863195.1. Lineage (GTDB taxonomy): Bacteria > Actinomycetota > Actinomycetes > Streptosporangiales > Streptosporangiaceae > Planobispora > Planobispora takensis. Next base: position 104,344 of record NZ_BOOK01000010.1, read on the forward strand.
GGCCGGGGCCGCGGGCTCCTGCCGTATGACCGTGGGGAAGGACACCGGCGGCTGGCTCAGCGGCTCGGATCCCAGCGGCGGCACCGGGGCGAGCTTGGCCGCGCGCGGCACGAACGGCGTGACCGTGTTGTCCTCGACCGGATCGACGTATTCGCTCGCCGACAGGCGCATGGCCTCGTCGTCGTGCGGGGTGATGTGGCGGCGGCGCGGGTCGAAGAGCCATTCGGCGTTGCGCGTGTGACCGTTCCACATGAAGCCGAGCTTGATCCGCCACAGGTTGTCGTCGCGCTTGGCGGAGTCCCAGTCGATCTCGTCGGCGGGCACGCCGCGCCGGGTCAGCCGCTCGGCGACGAGATCGCCGAGGGTCGGACCGGGGGAGGACTCGCCGGGCAGCCGTACGGCGCAGCGCTGTGCCTGCTGGGCCATGTACTCGCGTTCCTGGAGGACGGGACCCTCGAACCACCGCACGCGCTCGACCGGGATGCCCGCCGTCGCGGCGATCTCCTCCGCGGTCTCGCCTGCACGGATGCGAGCCTGGATCTCCTTCGGGCGCAACGGACTCTCCACTTCGATCTCGTACTGGCCGAGACGGGAGAAGTTGCCGCGGACGGCAGCACGGAGCCGGTCGTCGACGGGCAGCGTGAACCGGGTCCCCCGGCCGGCTGTCGCCAGCACGAGATAGGTCCCGTCCTCGCTCACCGCGACGAGTCGGAGCTCCTGCATGCGAGTCCCTTCGTCGTCGTGCTCATTCTTCCCCCGGACCCTTGAGTCTCTCGCGTGTGCCGGTTGCCTGCCAGCACCGTACCCGGCATGTCCGAACATCGCCTTCCCGGAGGGGGCTAGCGACGATGTGACGCGCGTCACATTTACGTCTTTCATCCCTTATCGGTCACGAATATGGACTAGCAGGTCCGACGTTCCCCGGGGATTCTTCCGAATAACCCGTCGCGCCGCCGTGCACTTGGGCGAAGAGCCGGGATACGGCGGATCCGGACGGCAGGAGAAGATCATTTACAGGGGGCTCCCTCGGGGTTCGGGGTGGGCGAGGCCCTGTGAATGTGCCCGGGAAAGACGGTGCGGGAACCCCCGGACACGCGGGAGCGCCATTCTTCGCCGGAGCCTTGGCGCGCCCTTTTACCGGCACGCCCAGTTCCGGTCGTGCCGAGTTCCGGTCGTGCCGAGTTCCGGGCGCGCCGTCCCCGCCCTGCCCGGAATCGGGTGGCGGCTCAGGGACCCAGAACGGTCTCCAGATAGGCGTTGGAGAACAGACGCCCCGGATCCAGCCGGTCGCGCAGCGCCAGGAAGTCGGCGAAGCGCGGATAGACCGTGCTCAGATAGGCGGCGTCCCGGGTGTGCATCTTGCCCCAGTGCGGGCGGCCGCCGAGCCGCGTCATGATCTCCTCGACGCCCTCGAAGTAGGCGGGATTGGGCGTGGGCCGGTAGATGTGGCAGGCGACGTAGGCCGTCTCCCGGTCGTAGGCGGTGGACAGCCAGGCGTCGGAGGCCGGGGTGACCCGTACCTCGACCGGGAAGGTGATCTTCCAGTCCCGCCGCTCCACCAGGTCGCGGGTCTCGCGCAGGGCCTGGGCGAGATGGCGGCGCGGGACGGCGTACTCCATCTCCAGGAACCGCACCTCCCGCACGCTGGTGAAGACCTTGTAGGAGAGGTCCGTGTGCGTGGACGCCGACAGCGCCGCCGCGGAGACCGCGTTGAGCCGGGGGATCGCGCCGGGCAGGCGTGCGCCCGCCGCGCACAGCACGCCGAACAGGGTGTTCTCCAGGAACCTGTTGTCCAGCCAGTGCTTGAACGCGCTCGGCGGGTTCGCCGGCCCCTGGCTGCGGTTGTTGCGCTTGGCCAGGCAGGTGTCGGTGTGCGGCAGCCAGAAGAAGTCCAGGTGCTCGTTCTTGGAGGTGATCTCGTCGAGCGAGTCGAGGATCGCGCTCAGCGCCATCGGTTCCCGGGTGCTGCGCAGCAGGAACGACGGCTCGACCCGGAAGGTCACCGCCGTCAGCACGCCCAGCGCGCCCAGGCCCACCCGGGCGGCGTCGAACAGGTCGCGCCCTTCACCGGTGTCGTCCGCGCGGGCGGTGACGACCTCGCCGTCGGCGAGCACCAGCTCCAGCGCGAGCACCTGGTCGGCCAGCCCGCCGACGTCCCGGCCGGTCCCGTGGGTGCCGGTCTGGATGGCGCCGGCCAGCGTCTGGTCGGTGATGTCGCCCATGTTCGCCAGGGCCAGGCCCATCCGGTGCAGTTCCTCGTTGAGCACCCGCAGCGGGGTCCCCGCCGCCGCCCTCACCCAGCCGTCGCCGGTCTCCAGGATCCCGGTCAGCCCGTGCGGCCGCAGCAGCAGGCCGTCGGTCAGCGCGACGCCGGTGAACGAGTGCCCGGTGCCGGTCATGCGCACCCGCCGCCCGGACGCCGAGGCGTCCCGTACGGCCCGCACGACCTCCTCCACCGAGGAGGGGGTACGGATCTCGGAGGGCGTGACGGACTGGTTGCCCGCCCAGTTACGGAACTCGCGCATAAATATGAACGGTACTCATGATTTGGGCGAAGCAACAGGGGCGCGCAGCGACGTGGAGCCCGCGATCCCGATGACGGCGGCCAGGACGGCGCACCCGAAGGAGAAGGCGTAGGCGCTGGAGGCGCCGAACTCGTCGGTGAGCCGCCCGCCGGCCCAGGCGCCGATCGCCACGCCGAACCCGATCGCGGTGGAGACCCAGGACATCCCCTCGGTCAGCAGGGCGGGCGGGACCAGCCGCTCGATCAGCGAGTAGCCGGTGATGATCGTGGGGGAGATGGCCAGCCCCGCCAGGAACAGCGCCACCGCCATCACCCGGACGTCGCCGATCAGGGCGATCGGGGTCAGCCCCACCGCGAACACCGCCAGCGCGCGCACGAACCGGCTGCGCAGGGAGATCTTCCAGTGCCGCACGCCGTACCAGAGCCCGGAGACCATGCTGCCGGCCGCGACCGAGGCGAGCAGCAGCCCGGCCGCCGGCTTGACGCCGTGCTCCTCGGCGTAGGCGATGGTGATCACGTCCACCGAGCCGAAGACCGCGCCCATGGCCAGGAAGACGCAGGAGATCAGGATGATCCCCGGGATCGTGATCGGGCTGCCGGCGTGCCGCTCGCCGACGCGGACCGGCGGCTCGGTGCCGCGCTGCATGGCGAAGGCGAGGGTGCCCACGACGGTGCACACCAGGGTCACGATCAGGCCCGCGAAGGGGTTGACCATGGTGGCCAGGGCGGTGACGAGCGCCGGGCCGGCGACGAAGATGACCTCGTCGGCCACCGACTCGAACGAGAACGCCGTGTGCAGCCGGCTGGATCCGGCCAGCAGGTGGGACCAGCGGGCGCGCACCAGCGAGCCGAGCGGCACCGCGGCCGCGCCGACCACGAGGCCGGTCAGGAAGAGCGTCCAGGTGGGCGCCCCGAACTCGGCGCAGAGCATCAGGGCGGCCAGCGCGGCACCGTGCGTGATGACGAGCGGCACGATTACCCTGGCCTGACCGAATCTGTCCACCAGGCGTCCCATGAGGGGCGCGGCGATGGCGTAGGAGACGTTGACGGTGGCCGCGACCGCGCCCGCCATGCCGTACGAGCCGGTGAGGGCCTCGATGAGCAGCACGATGCCGATGCCGAGCATCGACATGGGCATCCGCCCGACGAAGCCCGAGATCACGAAACCCTTGACGCCGGGCGTGCTGAACAGCCCCCGGTACGGCCCGACCACCGATACACCCCTTCCGCACGCACCAGGCGTGGATCGCTCCGACTCTCGTTCACAAGACGGCCGCCCGGCAAGTGAGTTTTCCCACGAAGCTACGAATCACGGCATGCTGGGGCAAACGCCGTCAGAAAGGTGCGTCTTCCCGGGATGAGGATAGTGATCGTGGTGCTGGCCGGGCTGGCGGTCCTCGGAGCCGCCGCGGGCGCGGTGTTCCTGGCCGTGCGCCCCCTCCTGCCGGCCGCGACCCCCGTGGCCAGGAGCGAGGTCCCCGACCTGGCGGTGCTCGCCCCGCAGGCCGGGCGCCCGCAGGCCGCTCCCGTCCAGACCGCCGCTCCCGTCCAGAGCGCCACGCCGGCCCAGGCCGCGGAGGGGCCCGGGATCTCCCTCACCCCGCCCCGGCTGATGGTGATCTCCCACGCCACCCTCCCGGAGCGGACGAAGGAGGACATCGCCGGGCTCAAGCACGTCGAGAAGATCGCCTCCTTCGACGGCGGGGCGGTGACGGTGTCCGGGACCGGCCTCAACCTGCTCGCGGTCGACCCGGCGCTCTTCCGCGCCTGGGCGCCCGAGGGCGTGGCCGGTCAGCAGGAGGTCTGGAACGCGCTGCTGCGGGGCGAGGTCGTCGCCGACGGCGGGGCGGTGCGCCGGCTGGGGCTGGTCCTGGGGTCGCACTACCAGGTGGACGGGGGACCCCGGCTGCGGGTCGCCGCCTCGGCCCGCCTCGGGCTGCCCGGCGTCGACGGGCTGGTGGGCGTGGAGACCGGGCGGCGGCTGGGCCTGCTGCCCGGGGTGGCGCTGCTGGTGCACGCCCCGCAGAAGGCGGCCGGCACCCTGGAGGCGGGGGTGCGCAAGCTGCTGGGGGCGGGGTCCCAGGTGGTGGCGGTCGGCACCGGGAAGGCCACCGCCGAGTCCGCCGGGCAGGCGCCCGCCGCGACGGCGCGGCCGCAGGCGGCGGGCCGGGCGACCGTCGGGCGGCCCGGCAACTATCTGGAGCTCTACCGCAGGTCGGCCGGGGTCTGCCCCGGCCTGTCCTGGACGGTGCTGGCCGCGATCGGGCAGGTGGAGAGCTCGCACGGGCGCAACAACGGCCCCTCGTCGGCGGGGGCGCAGGGCCCCATGCAGTTCATGCCCGCCACCTGGAAGGCGTACGGCGTGGACGGCGACGGGGACGGCGTCGCCGACATCTGGAGCCCCTACGACGCCGTGCCCTCGGCGGCCAACTATCTGTGCGCCAACGGCGCCGGGCAGGGCGGCGAGAAGCTGGAGAAGGCCATCTGGTTCTACAACCACTCGTGGTCGTATGTGAGCAAGGTCCTGGCCGTCTCCGAGGCCTACGCCCGCACCTACCCCTGAACCCGGGCCGTCCCTACCCCCGGGCCTCCTGCGGCGCCCGGCGGCGCGGCGGGGCCGGACAGCAGGTCGCGCCGCAGGCCACGGGCTCCGGCTCGGCCAGCAGCTCGCCCACCATCGCCACGAACCGCGGGTGCGTGCCCGCCGTGGCGGCCCTGGTCAGCGGGAGGCCGAGCTTGGCGGCCATGTCCCCGGCCTCCACGTCGAGGTCGTAGACGACCTCCATGTGGTCGGAGACGAAGCCGATCGGCACCAGGACCACCGCCGGGGTGCCCCGCCCCGCGAGCTCCTCCAGGTGGTCGCAGACGTCGGGCTCCAGCCACGGGATGTGGGGGGCGCCGCTGCGGCTCTGCCAGACCAGGTCCCACTCGTGCCCGCCGCCCAGCCCGGCCGCGACCAGCCCGGCCGTCCGCAGCAACTGGGCCTCGTAGAGCCCGCCGTCCGGCCCGGCCGTCCGGGCCATGGAGGCCGGGATGCTGTGCGCGGTGAAGACCAGGCGCGCGGTGTCGCGGTGCTCGGCGGGGAGCCGGTCCAGGGCCTCGCGCGCGTGGTCGACCATGGCCGCGACGAAGCCGGGGTGGTCGTGGTAGTGCCGGAGCTTGACGATCTCCGGGGCGCCCTCCACCGCCGCGCGGGCCAGGGAGATGTCGTCGATGTACTGCCGGCAGGCGGAGTAGGAGCCGTAGGCGGAGGTGACGAACGCCGCGGCCCTGCGCACGCCGTCGGCGGCCATCTGCCGCAGCGTGTCCTCCAGGTAGGGGTGCCAGTTGCGGTTGCCCCAGTAGATCGGCAGGTCGACGGTCGGCCCGACGGCCGCGATGAGGTCGCGGCACTGCTGGTTGATCGGGCTGGCCCCGCCGAACCGCTGGTAGTGCGCCTCGACCTCCAGCAGGCGCTCGCGGGGGATGTCACGGCCCCGCACCACGTTCTCCAGAAACGGCATCACGTCGTCCGGCTTCTCCGGGCCTCCGAACGAGACGACGAGAAGCGCGTCGTAAGTCCCCATGTGGTTCATCCAACCGCATGGGGGGTCGTGGTCGGGGCACGGGCCCGGCCGCGGGGGCGCGCGATGGGGGGCGGCAGTAGAGGTAGGTTCGGTTCCGTGACCCCTTTCTCTGACATCCGTGAATACGTCGGTGTACCGCGACTGGTGTCCCTGCGTCTCTCCCCGGACGGGAATCGTCTGGTGGGCGTGGTGCAGGCGCTCAACCCGGACGGCAAGTCCTACGGGACGTCCCTGTGGGAGATCCCCCTCGACGGGCGCAGGCCGTACCGGCTGACCAGGTCCGTCAAGGGCGAGGCCGGGGCCGAGTTCACCGCCGCGGGTGACGTCCTGTTCGGCTCGCGCCGTCCCGACCCCGTGGTGAAGGACCCCGACGAGGAGGTCTCCGCGCTCTGGCTGCTGCCCGCGGGCGGCGGGGAGGCCCGGCAGGTCGCCTCCCGGCCCGGGGGGATCGGCGGCTTCGCGACCGGCGGGCCGGTGGTCGTCCTCTCCTCGGACGTGCTGCCCGGTGACGAGACCACCGAGGCCGAGCGGCGCAAGGCCCGCAAGGACGCCGGGATCAGCGCGATCCTGCACGAGGGCTACCCGGTGCGTTACTGGGATCACGACCTGGGACCCGGCCGGCCCCGCCTGTTCGCCGGCGCCCTCGGCGAGGACCGGCTGCAGGACGTGCGGGACCTCACCCCCGACTCGGGCGGCGCGCTGGTCAACGCCTCCTACGAGGTGACCCCGGACGGCTCCGCCGTCGTCGCCACGTGGGCGGTCCCGCAGCCGGGCGGAGAGGTCCGCTCCGAGCTGGTGCTGATCGAGACCGCCGACGGCGGGACCCGCAGGGTCCTGGCGAGCCTGGAGGGCCACGACTTCGAGGGCCCGCTCGCCGTCTCACCCGACGGGCGCCTGGTCGCCTGCATCCGCGAGAAGCACGCCGAGACCTCGGCCGTCCCGGAGCGCACTCTGTGGATCGTCGACCTGGCCACCGGCGAGGGTCACGCCGCGGGCGGCGGGCTCTGGCCGTCGGAGGTGATCTGGGCGCCCGACTCGGCCTCGCTGTACGCGGCCGCCGACCACCTGGGCCGCCGCCCGGTCTTCCGGGTCCCCGCCGACGGCTCCGAGCCGGTACGGCTCACCGCGGACGACGGCGCCTACTCCTCGCTCAACGTCGCCCCCGACGGCACCCTCTACGCGCTGCGCAGCGCCGTGGACCGGGCGGCGGGCCCGGTCAGGATCGCCGCGGGCGACGCGGCCGGCGCGGCCGAGGAGCTGGTCTCCCCGGTCCCGGACCTGGAGGTGCCCGGCACGCTCACCGAGGTGACCGCGACCGCCGACGACGGGGCGGAGATCCGGGCCTGGCTGGTGCTGCCCGAGGGCGCCTCGGCCGAGGACCCGGCGCCGCTGCTGCTGTGGATCCACGGCGGCCCGCTGTCGAGCTGGAACGACTGGTCCTGGCGGTGGAACCCGTGGATCATGGCGGCGAACGGCTACGCCGTCCTGCTGCCCGACCCGTGCCTGTCCACCGGCTACGGGCCGGAGATGATCCGCCGGGGCTGGGCGAACTGGGGCCCGCGCACCCACGCCGACCTGATGACGGTCACCGACGCGGCGCTGGAGCTGCCGGAGATCGACGCGAGCCGTACCGCCGCGATGGGCGGCTCCTTCGGCGGCTACATGGCCAACTGGGTCGCCGGGCACACCGACCGCTTCAAGGCGATCGTCACCCACGCCTCGCTCTGGCACCTGGACCAGTTCGCCGGGACCACGGACGCGTCCATGTACTGGCAGCGCGAGTTCGGCCGGCCGGGCGGCGAGCTGTACGACAGGCTCTCCCCGCACCTGTCGCTGGAGAAGATCGTCACGCCGATGCTGGTGATCCACGGCGACAAGGACTACCGGGTGCCGATCGGCGAGGGCCTGCGCCTGTGGTGGGACCTGCAGCGTTCCGGCGTGGAGTCGAAGTTCCTGTACTTCCCCGACGAGAACCACTGGGTGCTCAAGCCGGGCAACGCGGTCGCCTGGTACGAGACCGTGCTGGCCTTCCTGGCGCAGCACGTCCTGGAGCGGGAGTGGAAGCGCCCGGAGTCGCTCTTCTGACCCGGAGCCGCCCTTCCCGGCACGTCTCCGAGCACGACCGGGCCGGGTCCGCGGCGTCGTGGACCCGGCCCGGCGCGCGGAACGGTCCACGGGGGACGATGGGACCGTGAAGCGACCGAGGAGTGGTGAACGACTGTGAGTGACCCCGTTGTGAGTGACCCCGTTGTGAGTGAGGCCGCCGCGAGTGAGGCCGCGGGTTTCGTGGAGCTGGCCGAGCGGATCGCCCGCGAGGCCGGGGAGATGCTCCTGGCCAAGCGGCCGGCCCGGCCCGAGGTGCTGGCGACCAAGTCCAGCCCCACCGACGTGGTGACCGCGCTGGACAAGGCGTCGGAGGAGCTGATCCGCACCAGGATCAGGCAGGCGAGGCCGGATGACGCGATCCTCGGCGAGGAGGGCGGGAGCACCGGCGACGGCCGGGTCCGCTGGATCGTCGACCCGATCGACGGCACGGTCAACTTCCTGTACGGCCTGCCCGAGTGGTCGGTCAGCATCGCCGTGGAGGTCGACGGGCAGGTGGTCGCGGGCGTGGTCAACGTCGTGCCCCGCGGTGAGGTCTTCACCGCGGCCAGGGGCGGCGGAGCGTGGCTGGCCGGCGAGCGGCTGCGCTGCAACACCGGCGTGCCGCTGGAGCAGGCGCTGATCGCCACCGGCTTCGGCTACGGCCCCGGGCGGCGCGCGGTCCAGGCGGAGGTCCTGGCCCAGGTGGTGCCGCGCGTGCGGGACATCCGCCGGGGCGGCTCGGCGGCCTCGGACCTGTGCTCGGTGGCGGCCGGGCGGGTGGACGGCTACTACGAGCGCGGCCCGCAGGACTGGGACTACGCGGCCGGAGGGCTCATCGCCGCCGAGGCCGGGGCCAGGTTCGGCGGGCTGCACGGCAAGCCGGCCAACCCGGGGCTGACGCTGTGCGCGGCGCCCGGCCTGTTCGAGGAGCTGCACGCGCTCCTGGCCCCGCTGAACCCCGAACGGGACTCCTGAGCCCGGCGCCCGTACGGACCGCCGGGCCCGCGCGGGCGCGCCGGGTGACACGGGCGTGCCCGGACGGGCGCCGGCACACGGACAAGGCCCCGCACCTCCGCAGGAGGTGCGGGGCCTTACCCGTCGATGTTTGCGTCAGCGCTGGAGCGGGACACCGTTGTCGGTGGCGAGACGGCGGAGGTCCTCGATCTCGGCGGTGAGGGTGTCGGCGAGGTAGTCGTCGCCGGTGGACCGGGCCTCCTGCAGATTCCTGTAGGCCTGGTCGAGGCGGTGTTCGATCGTGGTCGTGAACTCGCCCATCTCACCTTCTCTCTCATGGGGGGACGGAGGGTGCTCGACAAAAGGGACTGAGGGCGTGCTTACCCACCCGCGCGATCGCTCTAAACCTCCCATGGTCCAGATCGCCGGAAGTGTGTCTATCGTGACAGTGGACTTACCACCGGCTTACAGCCGGTGAGGTGACAATGAGAAGCCGCTCGAGCGGCTGTCCGACGGATTTCACGGGAGGTGCCAGAGGCCGTGCGGGTGCTTGTGGTTGAAGACGAGCGGGTGCTCGCGGACGCGATCGCGACCGGACTCCGGCGTGAGGCCATGGCCGTGGACGTCGCCTACGACGGCGCCGGCGCGCTGGAACGGACCGGCTACATCGACTACGACGTGATCGTGCTGGACCGCGACCTGCCCAAAGTGCACGGGGACGAGGTCTGCCGCCGACTGGTGGCCGGGCGGACCGCCTCCCGCATCCTGATGCTGACCGCCTCGGGCGACGTCGACGACAAGGTGGAGGGCCTGGGCCTGGGCGCCGACGACTACCTGGCCAAGCCCTTCGTGTTCATCGAGCTCGTCGCCCGGGTCAGGGCCCTGGGCCGTCGCTCGGCCCCGGCCCTGCCGCCGGTGCTGGAGCGCTCCGGCATCCGGCTGGATCCGGGCAAGCGGCTGGTGACCAGGAACGGCGAGGAGATCAATCTCACGAAGAAGGAGTTCGCGGTCCTGGAGGAGCTGATGCGCGCCGAGGGCGCGGTGGTCAGCCAGGAGGACCTGCTGGACAAGGCGTGGGATGAGAACATCGACCCGTTCACCAACGTGGTGCGGGTGACCATGATGACCCTGAGGAAGAAGCTGGGCGAGCCTCAGGCGATCGAGACGGTGCCCGGGGTCGGATACAAGCTGTGAGCGGCACGCCGCAGGAGCGGCCGGCGCCCGTCCCGCCCGGTGGGCGGCAGGACTCCGAGCCGACCCATCCCATGATCAGCCCGCACTCCGAGCGCGGGGAGCGCAGGCCGCGCCGCGACGCGGAGACGGGCGCGCCGGAGGTCCTGGAGATCGGCGGCGCCGCGCCCGCGGGGAGGCCCGCCGCCCGGCCGGCCGGACCCGGCGTCTCCGGCGCGGCCCCGGGTTCCCAGGGCGCGCCCGCCGGCGGCGCGGCGCCCGGGCCCGGGGGCGCGGGGACCGCGACGGTCCAGGCCCCCTCGCCGGCCGGTCCGCCCGTCTGGGAGGGGCCGCCGATGGGCCCCCCTCCCGCGGGCGCCTCCCTGCTGGAGCGGGTGAAGAAGGTCACCGACCGGGTCAGCATCCGGTGGCGGCTCACGCTCACCTACGGCGCGCTCTTCTTCATCGCGGGCGCGCTGCTGCTGCTGGTCATCTACATGATGGTGGGCTGGGTGCTCGACTCGGCCTGGCCCGAGTTCCCCCTCCGGCTGGACACCGTCGAGCCGAACCTGGCCGCGGACATCGAGCGGCAGTGGAACTGGTACCAGCACACCGCCATCTACGGCGTCCGCAGGACCCTGCTCATCCGCTCGCTCCTGGCGCTGGCGGGCGTGGGCATCCTCGCGCTGGTCATCGGCTATCTCGTCGCCGACCGGGCGCTCAAGCCGATCCAGCAGATGACCGCCACCGCCCGCAAGCTGTCCGGCAGCACCCTCGCCCACGAGCGGATCGACCTCAAGGGTCCCGACGACGAGCTGAAGGAGCTGGCCGACACCTTCGACGCCATGCTGACCAGGCTCAACGTCGCCTTCGACACGCAGCGCCGGTTCGTGGCCAACGCCTCACACGAGCTGCGCACGCCGCTGACGATCAACCGGACGGTCCTGGAGATCGCCCTGGGCGACCCCGAGGCGTCACAGGATCTCAAGGCGCTGGGCCGTACGCTCCTGGAGGTCAACGCACGCAACGAGAGGCTCATCGAGGGCCTGCTCCTGCTCGCCCGCAGTGAGCGGGAGCTGAGCGTGCGCAAGCCGGTGGACGTCAAGGACGTGGCCGAGACCGCCGTGGAGCAGCTGGCGCCGCGCGCCGAGGAGGCCGACGTCACGGTCGTCTCCGAGATCCAGAGCGCCGAGACCGTGGGCGACCCGGTCCTCCTGGAGCGGTGCGTGGCCAACCTGGTGGAGAACGCCATCAAGCACAACCTTCCCGAGTCCGGACATGTCTGGGTCCGGGCGGGAATGGTGGAGGGTGCTCTGGTTGTTCAGGTGGCCAACACTGGGCCGCACGTGCCCGCGTACGAGGTGAGCAGCCTGTTCGAGCCGTTCCGGCGCCTGAACGCCGAGCGGGTCGACTCGTCCAAGGGGGCGGGTCTGGGACTGTCCATCGTCCGCGCGGTCGTGCGGGCTCACGGGGGCAACGTGACCGCCGTCCCCAGGGACGGAGGCGGTCTCGTGGTGACCGTGAGACTTCAGCCGCGTTGATCCGGCGGGGAGCGTCTCGTTCGCGCCGTACATGTGGTTGGATGTGCCGTCGAACACGGTGGTGCATGCTGGCAAGGCTGTGGTTTTCGCCATATTTGGCTAACCATGCCCATTGGCGGCGGGCCCCTCACGTGTAGGGAGGTTCGGCGACCATTCCGGCGGGGTACCGAAGCAGGAATCTCTCTGCCGGATCGGGCACAAGACGGGCCTCTCGTACGTTACACACGCGCGAGCGAGCGCAGACAGATAGATGAGGGGGATGGAGCAGACCGATGGCTACCGATTACGACAGCCCACGCAAGACTGACGACGACCTCAGTGAGGACAGTCTTCAGGAACTGCAGGCGCGCCGTACCGACAAGTCCTCGGGCAGCATCGACATCGACGAGACCGACCTCGCCGAGTCGCTCGAACTGCCGGGTGCGGACCTGTCGAACGAGGAGCTCTCGCTCCGGGTGATTCCTCGCCAGGCTGACGAGTTCACCTGCGCGCGTTGCTTCCTGGTGCACCACCGCAGTCAGCTGGCCGTGGAGAAGAACGGGCAGCAGATCTGCCGGGAGTGCGCTGCCTGACGACCGTTCCGATGGCCTGTCCGATGTGTGTCCCCCCGTGGACGGGTAGGGCCCAGGGACAGCCTTGAGGAGGTTCCGCGACATGACGTCAGAGAACAGGCAGACCGGTGCCATGCCGGACGACTCCGGGGCCGCGGAGTCGTCCGGCGTACCGCACGACGACGCGGCAGGTGAGACCCATCACGAGGTCGCCGAGATCGTCGGCCGCCTGGCCGAGCCCGGCGAGATGGACGGGGCCGAGCGGCGGCGGCTGCTCGGACGTCTGAGCAGGGCACTGAACACCGGCGCCAAGAAGGCCAGGGAGTCCGGCGTGGGCCGGGGACGCTGGCTGGCCGACGTCTTCATGGCCGTGGCGCCCCGCATCCCCATACGCGACCTGGAAACCCTCTCCGCCCACCACCACGGCCTCATCGGCGAGGCCCTGGCCGACGACCTCGCTCGCACCGCGGCGAAGGCCACCATGACGGTCGGCGCGATCGGAGGCGCCCTCGCGGCGGCCGAGTTCGCCGCCCCGCCCCTCCTGCTGTCCGCCCCCGCCCAGCTCGTCGCCGAGACCCTGGTGGTCGCGGCCATCGAGGTCAAGCTCATCGCCGAGCTCCACGAGGTGTACGGCGTGCAGGTGCCCGGCGGCGGCCCCCAGCGGGCCATCGCCTTCGTGACGGCCTGGTCCAAGCAGCGCGGTGTGGACCCGATGGCCCCCGCCTCGGTCACCCTCGCCCTGGGCGCCGCGGCCAAGACGGCCCTGCGCAACCGCCTCATGCGCACCCTCGGCCGGCACCTCACCACGCTCGGCCCCTTCCTGACCGGGGCCGTGGCCGGTGGGACGCTCAACCGTGCGGCGACCAGAAAGCTCTCGGAGGTGGTCCGCGTCGATCTGCGCCGCCATCGAGCTCTACCTCCTGGAACGTCATAAAAGGGGGTTAATGGGGTAGTTGATTGGATAAGTCAACTACTTGGAGGATTTAGTGCCGGGCTCCAGCTCGTTCCTGATCGTCGCCAACCGTCTGCCCGTCGACCGGGTGGGGGAGGACATGTGGCGGCGCAGCCCCGGCGGCCTGGTCACCGCGATCGCCCCCGTGCTGCAACGCCGTGAGGGAGCGTGGATCGGCTGGCACGGCGCCCCGGACGAACAGCTCGACCCCTTCGACCACGACGGCATGCACCTGATCCCGGTGCCGTTGTCGGAACGCGAGGTGGAGCTCTACTACGAGGGTTTCTCCAACGCCACCCTCTGGCCGCTCTATCACGACGTGGTTGCCACCCCGGTGTACTCCCGCGTGCTGTGGGACGCCTACCGCCTGGTCAACCAGCGCTTCGCCGAGGCCGCCGCCGAGGCCGCCGCCCCGGACGCGGTCGTGTGGGTGCAGGACTACCAGCTCCAGCTCGTCCCCGCCATGCTCAGGAAGCTCCGGCCGGACCTGCGCATCGGCTTCTTCCTGCACATCCCGTTCCCGCCCGGCGAGCTGTTCCAGCAGCTGCCCTGGCGGCGCGAGCTGCTGGAGGGCCTGCTCGGCGCCGACCTCGTCGGCTTCCAGCGCCCCGGCGGCGCCTCCAACTTCATCCGGCTGTGCCGCAAGACGCTCGGCCTGTCGTACCAGAAGCACGAGATCTACGTCGAGGACCGGGTGGTGCGGGCCGAGGCCTTCCCCATCTCGGTGGACTTCTCCGAGCTCGACTCCCTGGTCCGCGAGCCGCACATCGTCGCCAGGGCGGCGGAGATCCGCCGGGAGCTGGGCGACCCCGAGCAGGTGCTGCTGGGCGTCGACCGGCTCGACTACACCAAGGGCATCGGCCAGCGGCTGAAGGCGTTCGGGGAGCTGCTCGCCGACGGCTCGATCAAGCCGGGCGAGGCCGTGTTCGTGCAGATCGCCACGCCCAGCCGGGAGCGGGTCGAGGAGTACATGCGGCTGCGCGACTCGATCGAGCTGCAGGTCGGCAGGATCAACGGGGAACAGGGCGACCTGGGGCAGCAGCCGGTGCAGTACATGCACCAGTCGTACGGCCGCGACGAGCTGGCCGCGCTCTATCTGGCGGCGGACGTGATGGTGGTGACCCCGCTGCGCGACGGGATGAACCTGGTGGCCAAGGAGTACGTCTCCTGCCGCCACGACCTGCGCGGCGCGCTGGTGCTCAGCGAGTTCGCCGGGGCGGCCGACGAGATGAAGCAGGCCTTCATGGTCAACCCCTACGACATCGACGGTCTCAAGCGGACGATGCTGTCGGCGATGCGGGCCACGCCGCACGACCTGTCGCGGCGGATGCGTTCGCTGCGCCGCCGGGTGTCCACCTACGACGTGGACCACTGGGCGAAGACCTTCCTGGCGGCCCTGGAGGCCTGACCTCACACGCGGGCCGTACGGCGGGCGGGATCAGAGCCGTACGGCGGGCGGAGGGGACCGGGACCGCACGACGAGCGGACACGGGCCGGCGGGCCGGCGGACCACAGGGGGCCGCCGGCCCGCCGCCGGTCAGGGGGAGACCTCCTTGGCCGCCTCCTTCAGGGCCTTCCAGGCGTTGTAGCGCTTGCGGGCGGTCCGGGCCGCCAGGATCTGCGCCACCTGCATGCCCACTCCCATCAACACGGCGTAACCGATCGCCTCGCCCAGGCCGACCTCCAGGGAGTCGTTGTCCAACGGAGGCTTCTTGCCCGTCGCCTTCTCCCAGGCGAAACCCAGGATCTTCTTCGCGGCCCATGCCGTGACGAGCCCGACCAGGCCGCCGATGGCACGCCAGGCCATGTCCTGCTTTTCCTTCTCGTCGGCCACGATCCCTCCAGTGCGCGGTACCTAGGTCGCTTCAGATAACGAACACTAGTCTTCTCGGCGAAGAAGGGCGCGAAGCCATACCATAAGGTGGCATGACGAATCAGCGACCGCGCCATGCGCCCATGCCCGAGAAACCGACTCTCGACGGCCTGGAGCGCGTATGGGTAGGCCGCTGGGAGGCCGAGGGCACCTACCGCTTCGACCGCTCGCGCACGCGGGACGAGATCTACTCCATCGACACCCCGCCGCCGACCGTCTCCGGATCCCTCCACGTCGGCCACGTCTTCTCCTACACCCACACCGACACGATCGCCCGCTTCCAGCGCATGCGCGGCCGTGAGGTCTTCTATCCCATGGGCTGGGACGACAACGGCCTGCCCACCGAGCGCCGGGTGCAGAACCACTTCGGCGTGCGCTGCGACCCCTCCATCGCCTACGACCCCTCGTTCCGGCCGCCGGACAAGCCGGGCAGGCAGCAGATCCCGATCAGCCGGCGCAACTTCATCGAGCTGTGCGAGAAGCTCACGATCGAGGACGAGAAGGCCTTCGAGGAGCTGTGGCGGCGGCTGGGCCTGTCGGTCGACTGGTCCATGACCTACGCCACCATCGACGGCAACGCGCGGGCCGCCTCCCAGCGGGCCTTCCTGCGCAACCTCGCCCGCGGCGAGGCCTACGTGGCCGAGGCGCCCACGCTGTGGGACGTCACCTTCCGCACGGCCGTGGCCCAGGCCGAGCTGGAGGACCGCGAGTGGCCGGGCGCCTTCCACCGGGTCGCCTTCACCCTGCCGTCGGGGGCCCGGGTCTGGATCGAGACGACCCGGCCCGAGCTGATCCCCGCCTGCGTCGCGCTGGTCGCCCATCCGGACGACGCGCGCTACCGGCCGCTGTTCGGCACCTCCGCCAGGTCGCCGCTGTTCGGCGTGGAGGTCCCGATCCTGGCGCACCGCCTGGCCGAGCCCGACAAGGGCTCCGGCCTGGCGATGATCTGCACCTTCGGCGACGTCACCGACGTCGTGTGGTGGCGGGAGCTCGACCTGCCCACCCGGGCGGTGATCGGCTGGGACGGCCGGCTGCTGTCCGAGCCGCCGGACGGCGTGCCCGCGCAGCCGTACGCCGAGCTGGCGGGCAAGACCGTGCACGGCGCCCGCGAGCGGATCGTGGAGCTGCTGCGCGAGTCCGGCGAGATGGAGGGCGATCCGCGGCCGGTCAAGCGGGCGGTGAAGTTCTACGAGAAGGGCGAGCGGCCCCTGGAGATCGTCACCACCCGCCAGTGGTACATCCGCAACGGCGGACGCGACCGCGGGCTGCGCGAGGCGATGCTGACCCGGGGCGCGGAGCTGGCCTGGCACCCGCCGCACATGAAGGTCCGCTACGACAACTGGGTGGAGGGCCTGGCGGGCGACTGGCTGATCTCCCGCCAGCGGTTCTTCGGGGTGCCCATCCCGGTCTGGTATCCGCTGGACGCCGACGGCGAGCCCGACCGCTCCTCGCCGATCGTCCCCGAGGAGTCCATGCTGCCGATGGACCCCTCGATCGACGTGCCGCCCGGCTACGCCGAGGACCAGCGCGGCAAGCCCGGCGGCTTCGCCGGCGACCCGGACGTCATGGACACCTGGGCCACCTCCTCGCTGACCCCGCAGATCGCCGCCGGGTGGGAGCAGGACGACGACCTGTTCCGGCGGGTGTTCCCGATGGACCTGCGCCCGCAGGCCCACGAGATCATCCGGACCTGGCTGTTCTCGACCGTGGTGCGGGCGCACCTGGAGCAGGGCACGCTGCCCTGGCGCCACGTGGCCATCTCCGGCTGGATCCTGGACCCCGACCGCAAGAAGATGTCGAAGTCCAAGGGCAACGTCGTCACGCCGCTGGACCTGCTGGAGCAGCACGGCTCCGACGCGGTCCGCTACTGGGCGGCCAGCGGCCGTCCCGGCACCGACACGGCCTTCGACACCGGCCAGATCAAGATCGGCCGCAGGCTGGCGATCAAGATCCTGAACGCCTCGAAGTTCGTCCTCGGCCTCGGCGGGCCGGAGCGGGAGGGCCAGGCGCCAGGGGAGCCGCGGATCACCGAGCCGCTCGACCTGTCGATGCTGGCCCGGCTGGCGCAGGTGGCCGGCGAGGCCACCGAGGCGTTCGAGGGCTACGACTACGCCCGCGCGCTGGAGCGGACCGAGCGGTTCTTCTGGGAGTTCTGCGACGACTACCTGGAGCTGGTGAAGGTCAGGGCGTACGGCGACGACGAGGGCGCGCGGTCGGCGCGGGAGGCGCTGCGCGAGGCGCTGGACGTCATGCTCCGGCTGTTCGCCCCGTTCCTGCCGTTCGTCACCGAGGAGGTCTGGTCCTGGTGGCGTGAGGGCTCGGTCCACCGGGCCTCCTGGCCCGAGCCGGACGGGCGGGGCGGCGACCCGGAGCTGCTGCCGGCCGTGGCCGCGGTCCTCGGCCGCGTCCGCAGGGCCAAGTCCGACGCCAAGCTGTCGATGCGCGCCGAGGTCTCCCGGCTGACCGTGGCCGGCGCCCCGGCGGGGCTGGTGCGGCAGGCCCAGGACGACCTGTGCGGCGCCGGGGCCGTCGAGGAGTTCGTCCTGGAGCCGGGAGAGGGCGAGCTGACCGTGGAGGTCGTTCTCACCTGATCCGCGACCGCCGCGGCTGCCCGGTGACCGGCGCGCCCGGTCCGTGACCGCCGAGCCGGTGGGGGCTCACGACTCCCGCCGGCTCGGCGGCCGTCCGCGTTTCCCGGCCGGCTGATCCGGAGAGGTCAGCTCAGCGTGGCCGCCTTGCGCAGCAGCACCGACCGTTCGCGCCGGTTGGCGCACAGCCGGGCCGCCAGCTCCAGCTCGGCGCGCGCTTCCGGCCGCCGTCCGAGCCGGGCCAGCAGCTCACCGCGTACGGCCGGGACCAGATGCGAACCGGGGAGCCGGTCGGAGGCGATCAGCTCGTCCACGATGGCCAGGGCCTGCGCCGGGCCGGAGGCCATGGCGACGGCGACGGCCCGGTTGAGCTCGACCACCGGCGAGGGCGCGACGCGGCCGAGTGCCTCGTAGAGCACCACGATCCGGTCCCAGTCGGTCGCCTCGACCGATGGCGCCGACGCGTGGGTCGCGGCGATCGCGGCCTGCAGGCCGTAGGGGCCGAGGCCGCGGGCCGACGCCCTGGCCAGGGCGGCCAGCCCACGGCGGATCGCCGAGATGTCCCACCGCCGCCGGTCCTGGTCCTCCAGCAGGATCGGCGAGCCGTCCGGGCCGGTCCGGGCCGGGAAGCGCGCGGCCGTCAGCTCGCACAACGCGAGCAGGCCGTGCACCTCCGGCTCGGCCGGTTGCAGGGCGGCCAGCGTGCGGGCCAGCCGGACGGCCTCGTAGGCGAGGTCGGGGCGCAGCAGCCGGTCGCCCGACGTGGCCGTCGACCCCTCGGTGAAGATCACGTAGATGACGCTGAGCACGCCGCCCAGCCGCTCCCGGCGCTCGGCGGCCGACGGTAGCCCGAACGGCACCCCGGCCGCCGCGATCGTCTTCTTGCCCCGGGTGATGCGGGCCTGCACGGTCGACACGGGCACGAGGAACGCGCGGGCGATCTCCTCGCTGGACAGGCCGCCTACCACGCGCAGGGTCAGCGCCACCCGCGCCTCGGGGGAGAGCACCGGATGGCAGCTGACGAACATCAGCGCCAGCACGTCGTCATCGATCCTGTCGGGATCGATTTCCTCGTCAATCGCCGAGCCGACCGCCGAGCGGGCCGCCAGCAGGGCGTATCGGTCCTGAAGGGCGGTCCGGCGGCGGATCGCGTCGATCGCCCGCCGCCGGGCCGTGGCCATCAGCCAGCCGGCCGGGTTCGCCGGAGAGGTGAGCGGCCACGACACCAGCGCCTCGGCCACCGCCTCCTGGGCCGCGTCCTCGGCCAGCTCGAAATCGCCGGTGAACCGGGTCAGCGCGGCGACGATCCGCGCCGACTCGATCCGCCAGACGGCCTCGACATCGGCTCCGCCCATCAGATCCGGCCGTCGCTCTCGCGCCCGGCCCGGTCCTCGACGATCACTTGTCGACCTGCGGGACCTCGTCGCTCCCGGGCACCCGCCGGACTTCGATCTTGGAACCGGGGGCCGCCGGGACCCGCTTGGCCCACTCGACCGCCTCCCGCTTCGAGGCGACGTCGAGCAGGAAGAAGCCCCCGAACAGTTCCTTGGTCTCGCCGTACGGCCCGTCCGTGACCACCGGGGCCTCGCCGCCGAAGTCGACCACGGCGCCCTGGCCCGGATCGTCCAGCCCTTCGGCCGCGAGGAGAACGCCTGCCTTGACCATCTCCTCGATGAATCGGTGGGTCGCGGCCATCATCTCGTCGATGTCGGCCATCATGGCCGCGTTCGACTCGTCGGTCCCCCGCATGATCAGCAGGTACTTCGGCATCGCGTTCTCCTCGTTTCGTCCGGCGGAGCCGTCTGTCGACTCTCGCATCCTTACGTCGAACGGGGTGGCCCGCGGATCGACACGGCCCCGGAGAAATCTCCCACCGTGACGCAGCCGATCCCTCCGGCCCGGGTTCCATCCGCGGCGCGCTCTCATGCCGCAGAGGAGGCGCGTACGGCTTCCCGGCGCCGGCGCCCGAACCCGCGGGCACGACCACCGTGGCCCCCGCGCACGGCACTCTGGCCCTTCCGGGCAGGTCATCGGGGGTGCGCCCGCCGTACGATCGAGGGGTCACAGGCGAGGGGAGGACACGGCATGCCCCCAGGGTGCGGTAACTGCGACTGTTATCTGGAGGATCGGGTGATCACCCGCCCACCGGAAGAGCGCTGACCCCGATCGCGATGTGGGGGGCAGGCCGGTACGGCGCCGCCCCTCCACATCCGCCTCTCCCCATCGGCTCCCGTGCGTCCGCCTCCTCCCCGGCTTCCCACGCCCGCACCGGCGGGATAACGGCGCGCGTTCCGGGGCCGGGCGTGACAGTCTGGAACGCGTGATCTCCGATCGGGAACGTCTGACGAAGTTGGTGCCCAGCACGCTGCTCCGCCTCGCGGTGTGGAGCGTGTGCCTGATCATCATCGGCTGGGCCGTCTTCTACGTCGCCCAGTTCGTGGCCGCCCTGCGCATCGTCATGCTGCCGCTGGCCGTGGCGTTCCTGCTCACCGCGCTGCTGTTCCCGGTGACCCGCAGGCTCAGATCGGCGGGCATGCGCCCGATCTACGCCACCTGGGTCACCATGCTGTTCGCGTTCGCCGTACTGGGCGGCACCGGATGGCTCATCGGGGTGCGGGCCAACGAGGAGTTCCCCCGGCTGGTCACCCAGGTCCAGGCGACCGCCAGGGAGGTGCAGGGCTGGCTGCAGACCGGTCCGCTCCACCTGCAGCCGACCCAGATCAGCGAGTGGATCGACCGGATCGCGGGACAGATCACCCAGCAACAGCAGCAGATCACCCAGACGGTCCTCACCGGCGCCACCGTGGCGCTGGAGGTGCTGGCCTCGATCGTCCTGCTGCTGTTCGTCACGTTCTTCCTGCTCAAGGACGGCGACCGGATCTGGGCCTGGTTCCTCAAGGCGTTCGGCTCGGCCACGCCCCGGGTGGACCGGGCCGGGCGGGCCGCCTGGGTGACGCTCTCGCACTACGTGCAGGGCACCGTGGCGGTGGCGGCGGTGCACGGTGTGATCATGGGCATCGTGCTCGCGGGGATGGGCGTGCCGCTCTGGGCGCCCCTCGCGGTGCTGATCTTCCTGGCCAGCTTCATCCCGATCGTCGGCATCTTCTTCGCCGGGGCCGTGGCCACGCTGGTCACCCTCGGCGCCAAGGGCCCGATCTACGCCCTGATCTTCGTGGGCATCCTGGTGGTCGAGCAGCAGCTGGAGAACCACGTGCTCCAGCCGCTGATCGTCGGCCGGGCGCTGAGCTTCCACCCGCTGGCGATCATCCTGGTGCTGGCCGTGGGCGGCATCGTCGGCGGCATCGCCGGGGCCGCGGTGGCGGTGCCGATCGCCGCGGTGATCTACCGCGCGCTGCCCGAGCTGACCGGCGACCCTCCGGTCCCGCTGCCCCCGGGACCGTCGGCGCGCGCGCTGGAGCCCGGCGATCCCGGCCCCGGCCCCGGCCCCGCGGGTCCCGAGACGGTGTCCGGGACTCCCGGCGCGACGCCCGCGGCCTCGGAGACGGTGCCCGGCTCCTCCGGTACGACGTCCGCCGCCCCGGGGACGGCCTCCGGGGAGCCCGCCGCGCCCGCCGGGGAAGCCGTCACGCCCTCGGCGGAGCCCGCCAGGCCGTCCGCGGGCTCCCGTTCACCGGGTGAATAGGGAATCGTCGCAGCACAACGGGTAACGTTCTCCGTCGTGACCCGTTCGACCATCACCACACCTCCGCCCGGAGCCACGCTCCCCGAGCCCCTGCCCGGCGCGCCCGCGCCCGGCGCCGCGCTCGGATCCCACTACAGCCGCTGCTTCGGCTGCGGCGACCGGCACCCGACCGGCCTGCACCTGTCCGCCGTCACCCCCGACGGGGTCTCGGTGACCGCCGAGTTCGTCGTGGGGGAGGCGCACCAGGGCGCTCCGGGCCTGGCGCACGGCGGCGTGCTGGCCGCGGCGATGGACGAGGTCATCGGCATGTCCGTCTGGCTGTTCCAGCGTCCCTACGTCACCGGGCGGCTGGAGACCGACTATCTGGCGCCCGTCCCGGTGGGCACCACGCTGCACCTGCGCGCCTGGTGCACCGGCATGTCCGGCAGGAAGGCATATCTTGAAGCCGAGGGCCGGATCGGGGCGCCGGACGGCCCGGTCGCCGTGCGGGCCGCCGCGCTCTTCATCGAGGTCGGCATGGAGCACTTCGCCAAGCACGGTGACGCCCAGACCATCCTCGACGAGCACCATGATTACGAGGTGAACCCGTGACCCACCAGGTCGAGGTGCTGATCCACCGGCTCGACGCCGGCCTGCCCCTGCCCTCCTACGCGCATCCGGGCGACGCGGGCGCCGATCTGTACGCCGCGGAGGACGTCGAACTGCTCCCCGGCGAGCGGGCGAGCGTGGGCACCGGCGTGGCCATCGCCCTGCCCGACGGATACGCCGCGTTCGTGCATCCGCGTTCCGGCCTGGCGGTCAAGCACGGGGTGACGCTGGTGAACGCCCCCGGCACCGTCGACGCCGGTTACCGGGGAGAGATCAGGGTGACGCTGATCAATACCGACGCCAAGGAGGCGGTGCGGCTGCGCAGAGGCGACCGCATCGCGCAACTGGTGATCCAGAAGGTGGAGAAGGCGGCGTTCTACGAGGTGGACCGGTTGCCCGGATCGGCGCGCGGCGCCGGCGGGTTCGGTTCCACGGGCCGTTGAGGGGAAGCGGGCAGGGTGCGGCCCGCCGGCCGCAGGGCCGCCAGTCAATCGTTCAAGGAGCGTGAGGAAGATGTTCGGACGTCGCCGTCATAAGGACACACCGGCCTCGGTGGTGGAGGAGGCCGAGTCGGCGCCGGCACGCGAGTCCGGCCCGTGGGACGCCGACGAGCCGCACCCCGAGCGGGAGCGGGTCGACCTCGGCGGGCTGCGCCTGCCGGTCGACGCCGGGTTCGAGGTGCAGCTCAACATGGCCGGTGACCGCATCGTGGGAGCGGTCGTGCTGTTCCAGGAGAGCGCCCTGCAGGTGCAGGCGTTCGCCGCGCCGAAGAAGAGCGGCATCTGGGACGACGTCCGCGCCGAGCTCGCCGAGGCGGTGAAGAACGCCGGCGGCACCTCGCAGGAGCAGGAGGGGCCCTTCGGCGCCGAGCTGGCCGCGCAGATCCCGAACGAGGGGGCCATGCAGCCGGTCCGCTACCTCGGTGTCGACGGGCCGCGCTGGTTCCTGCGGGCGGCGATCAGCGGCCGTGCCGCGCTGGACGCCGACGTCGCCGCGACGCTGGAGGACGTCGTCCGCGACATCGTGGTGGTCCGCGGCGACGAGCCGATGGCCCCGCACGAGCCGATCGAGCTGCGCCTGCCCGCCGAGGCCCGCCAGGCGGCGGAGCAGGAGGGACCCGGCCGGCGCAAGTCCGACCTCAACCCCTTCGAGCGCGGACCTGAGATTGCGGAGGTTCGCTGAGGTGCCGGATCGCGTACGCTGATTCGACACGTTCGCAAAGGAGAGGTCGTGAGTTCGCAGGAACCGCATAGAAAACGCGGATTGCGAGGCTTCTTCCAGCGGCTGGCCACAAGCCAGGCCGAGCTGGAAGCCGATGAACTGCAGCAGGACCTCGACAGGCACGGTGCCACGCCCATCGCTTCATGCGGTGGGCGTCGCCGATTCTGCGTCACCGGTACACTACGAACGGTGACCCTGAGGCCCCGTGGCGGGGCTCCGGCTCTCGAGGCCGAGCTCTACGACGGGTCGGATGTGATCGATCTGATCTGGCTGGGCCGCCGGAAGATCGCCGGCATCGAGCCGGGCCGGATGGTGCTGGCCGAAGGCCTCGTCAGCATGCAGGATGGTCGCAAGGTGATGTTCAACCCGCGGTACGAGCTGCGCCCGGCGAACGGGGCATAAGTGCGCGACGAGCCCAGAACTGGCGAGTGGGAAACGGTGAGCGAGAAGATGAGCACCACCGAACAGGCCGCCGCGCACGAGACGGTGGAGGCCGCGATACGGTCCCAGCTCGCCAAGGCGTTCGGCGGGATCAGAGGCGT
The DNA here is from genome assembly GCF_016863195.1 of Paraplanobispora takensis. Classification (GTDB taxonomy): domain Bacteria; phylum Actinomycetota; class Actinomycetes; order Streptosporangiales; family Streptosporangiaceae; genus Planobispora; species Planobispora takensis. Next base: position 128,142 of record NZ_BOOK01000010.1, read on the forward strand.
CATCGAGGCCGCCGTGCCCACGGCCGCCTTCACCGTGATGTGGATCGCCACCGCCGACCTCCAGCGCTCGCTGATCGTCAGCGTCTCGGCGGCGGTGCTGCTGCTGGTGGTCCGGCTGGTGCAGCGCTCGACCCCGCAGTACGTCATCAACAGCCTCATCGGCATCGGCATCGGCTGGTTCTTCGCCTCCCGCACCGGCGAGGCCAAGGACGTCTATCTGCCCGGCATCCTCTACAACGCCGCCTACTCCGTGGCGATGCTGATCTCGATCGTCACCCGGTGGCCGGTGGTCGGCTTCCTGATCGGCTCGGTCACCGGCGACCCCACCGCCTGGCGCGACGACCCGGCCGTGGTGCGGCTCTGCACCAAGCTCACCTGGCTGCTGATGATCCCCTGCGTGGTCCGGGTGGCGGTGCAGGCCCCGGTCTATCTCATCGGCGGCAACGACGCCGTGGCCGAGCTGGGCATCCTCAAGATCGTGATGGGCTGGCCGCTGCAGATCGCGGCCCTGGCCGCGATGGTGTGGGTGCTGACCCGCGGCCGTACGCCCGTGCGGCCCGCCGCGTCCTGACACGCCCGCGGCCCGGCGGCTGCCCCGGCGCGCCCGCCCTGCCGCAAGCGGTACCGCGCGCCTCCGGCCTGCCCGCCGTACCCCGGGCGGTACGGCGGGCGCGTCCGCTCACGGGCGGTCGGACAGATCCCTGACGGCGTGGGGGGACAGCAGCTGGGCCAGCTCGTCCTCGACCTCCTGGCTGGCCACGAACATCAGCTCGTCGCCCGCCTCCAGCGGATCGTCGGCGGTGGGCACCAGCACCCGGCCCTCGCGCAGGATGGCGACCAGGGCGGTGTCGGTGGGCCACGGCACGGAGCCGGCGCGCTGGCCGACCACCGGCGCGTTCTCCGGGAGGGTCAGCTCGACCAGGTTGGCCTGACCCTGGCGGAAGGTCATCAGGCGGACCAGGTCGCCCACGCTCACCGCCTCCTCCACCAGCGCGCTCAGCAGGCGCGGGGTCGAGACGGCGACGTCGACGCCCCACGACTCGTTGAACAGCCACTCGTTCTTGGGGTGGTTGATCCGGGCGACCACGCGCGGCACGCCGTACTCGGTCTTGGCCAGGAGCGACACCACGAGGTTGACCTTGTCGTCGCCGCTGGCGGCGACGACCACGTGGCAGTCGGCCAGGCCGGCCTCGTCCAGGGAGGAGATCTCGCAGGCGTCGGCCAGCAGCCACTCCGCCCGGGGCACCGAATCGATCTTGATGGCCTTGGGGTCGACGTCGATCAGCAGGACCTCGTGACCGTTCTCCAGGAGCTCGGCGGCGATGGACCGGCCGACCGCCCCCGCCCCCGCGATGGTGACGCGCATCAGTGACCTTCCTCCGGCGCTCCGGAGAGCACCTTGTTGATCCGGTCCATGTCGTTCTCGGCCGCCATGACGTACAGGACGTCGCCCTCCTGCACCATGGAGTCGTGCCTGGGCAGCAGCGTCTCGCCCAGCCGGTTGACGAACGCCAGGCGGGTGCCGGCGGCCTCCTCCAGATCCTTGGTCCTGGTGCCGATCCATCCGGGGTGGTAGGCGACCTCGGCCAGCACGACCGACCCGGTCGGGTCGCGCCAGAGCGGTTCGGCACCCTCGGGGAGCACCCGCCGCAGGATCTGGTCGGCGGTCCAGCGCACGGTGGCCACGGTCGGGATGCCCAGGCGCTGGTAGACCTCGGCGCGCCGGGAGTCGTAGATGCGGGCGACCACGTTGTCGACGCCGAACGTCTCGCGGGCGACGCGGGCGGAGATGATGTTGGAGTTGTCCCCGCTGCTGACCGCGACGTACGCGCCGGCGGACTCGATGCCCGCCTCCTCCAGCACGTCGCGGTCGAAGCCGACCCCGGTGACCCGGCGGCCCCGGAACCCGGCGCGCAACCGCCGGAAGGCCTGCGGGTCACGGTCGATGATCGCGACCGAGTGGCCGCTGTCCTCAAGGATGTGCGCCAGGGTCGAACCCACCCGGCCACACCCCATGATCACGATATGCATGCTCCCCCGCCGGTGTGTTGAGGCGGATCTCGGTTCACGATGGTACCCAGCCAGTATGGCCCCGTTCTGGAGCGTCGGGTGAGTGGGCGGGTGCACGGGAAGCTAGCATCGTCAGACGTGCCGAAAGTGACGGACCTCACCAAACGCCTGTTCATTGGGCGTGCACTGCGCAGCACGCAGCTCCACGAGCAGCTGCTCCGCAAGCGGGTCGCCCTCCCCATCTTCGCGAGCGACGCGCTGTCCTCGGTGGCCTACGCCCCGCAGGAGATCCTCGCCATCCTCTCGCTGGCGGGGCTGTCGTTCTACAACTTCAGCCCCTGGGTCGCGAGTGCCGTCGTCGTGGTGATGCTGACGGTCGTCGCCTCCTATCGGCAGAACGTGCACGCCTACCCCAGCGGCGGCGGCGACTACGAGGTGGCCACCGTCAACCTCGGCCGCAACGCCGGGCTCACCGTGGCCAGCGCGCTCATGGTCGACTACGTGCTCACCGTCGCGGTCTCGGTGGCCAACGGCGTCGACTACGTCGGCGCCACGATCCCCTTCGTCGCCGAGCACAAGCCGATGGTCGCGATCCTCATCGTCCTGCTGCTGACGATGGTGAACCTGCGCGGCATCCGGGAGTCGGGCACGGCCTTCGCCATCCCCACCTACGCCTTCATGGCCGCGGTCCTCGGGTTGATCGCCTACGGCTTCTTCCGGCTGTTCATCCTCGAAGAGGAACTGCGCGCGCCCACCGCGGACTACCAGATCCTCGCCGAGCAGACGAACCTCACCTCGTTCGCGGCGGCCTTCCTGATCCTGCGCGCGTTCTCCTCCGGCTGCGCCGCGCTGACCGGGGTGGAGGCCATCAGCAACGGCGTGCCGGCCTTCCGCAAGCCCAAGAGCAGGAACGCCGCCAAGACGCTGCTGATGATGGGCGTGATCTCGGTGACGATGTTCGCCGGCATCATCACGCTGGGCCTGGCCTCCGGCGTCAAGGTCGCCGACCCCGCCCACGCCGCCCAGGACGTGATCATCGACGGGCACATCGCCGGCCTCGACTATCACCAGCAGCCGATCATCGCGCAGGTGGCGGAGGCCGTCTTCGGCGGCACCTCGATCTTCTTCTACGCGATCGCCGCGGTCACCGCGCTGATCCTGTTCCTGGCGGCCAACACCGCCTTCAACGGCTTCCCGGTGCTCGGCTCGATCCTCGCCCAGGACCGCTTCCTCCCCCGCCAGCTGCACACCCGGGGCGACCGGCTGGCCTTCTCCAACGGCATCGCCATCCTGGCGGCCGGGGCCTGCCTGCTGCTGTGGGGCTTCCAGGCCGACGTCAGCCGCCTGCTCAACCTCTACATCGTCGGCGTGTTCGTGTCGTTCACGCTGAGCCAGATCGGCATGGTCCGGCACTGGACCCGGCACCTGAAGACCGAGCCCGACTCCAGGGTCCGGCTGCGGATGCAGCGCTCCCGGATGATCAACGCCTTCGGCGGAGTCATGACCGGCCTGGTCCTGGTGGTCGTGCTGCTGACCAAGTTCTCCCACGGCGCGTGGATCGTCTGCGTGGCCATGCCGCTGCTGTTCCTGATGATGAAGGGCATCCACCGCCACTACGAGAACATCGCCCGCGAGCTCGCCGTGGACGAGGACGGGCAGGGGGAGGAGTCGATGCTGCCCGCCCGCAACCACGCCGTCGTCCTGGTCTCGAAGATCCACAAGCCGACCCTGCGGGCCCTGGCCTACGCCAGGGCCACCCGGCCCTCAACCCTGGAGGCGGTCACCGTGGGCGTGGAGGGGGCCGAGGCCCGGGCACTGCAGGAGGAGTGGGAACGGCGGGGCATCCCGGTGCCGCTCAAGACGCTCGACTCGCCCTACCGCGAGATCACCCGCCCCATCCTGGAGTACGTCAAGTCGGTGCGCCGCCGCTCGCCGCGCGACGTCGTGAGCATCTACATCCCCGAGTACGTCGTGGGCCGGTGGTGGGAGCACATCCTGCACAACCAGAGCGCGCTGCGCCTGAAGGGCCGCCTGCTCTTCCAGCCCGGGGTGATGGTCATCAGCGTGCCCTGGCAGCTGCACTCCTCCGACCGCCTGAAGGGCCGCCCAGAGCCCTTCGCCGCGGGTGCGGCTCGCCGTTCCCGGCCGGAGACGGCACGCGGCGGCGGCGACAAGGCATAACCTTTCGTAGACGACTCTGCGGCGACGACTCTGCGGCGGCAGGGAGGCACGACACGACGGGATCTGGGGACGATGGCGATTGAACTGACGGTGGGCCCGGTCGCGCACGGCGGCTGGTGCGTCGCCCGTCACGAGGGCCGGGTGGTGTTCGTCCGGCACGCGCTGCCCGGCGAGCGCGTCCTGGCCGAGATCACCGAGGAGACGGCGCGGTTCCTGCGGGCCGACGCCGTGGAGGTCCTCGACGCCTCCGCCGACCGGGTCGTCCCGCCCTGCCCCTTCGCCGGCCCCGGCCGCTGCGGCGGCTGCGACTGGCAGCACGCCTCCCTGGAGGCGCAGCGCCGGCTGAAGACCGACGTGGTCGCCGAGCAGCTGCGCCGCCTGGCCGGGATCGAGTGGACCGGCCGGGTCGAGGAGGTCCCGGGCGCCCCCGACGGGCTGGGCTGGCGCACCCGCGTGCAGTTCGCCGTCGACCGCGAGGGCGTGCCCGGCCTGCGCCGCCACCGCTCCCACGACATCGTGCCGGTGGACGCCTGCCTGATCGCCCACCCCGAGGTGGAGAACGTCGGCGCCGAGGTGATGAACTGGCGGGGCGCCTCCGCGGTCGAGGTCATCGCCTCCTTGACGGGGGACCAGGCCGTCGCGGTGGCCCCCAAGCCCCGCCGTACGGTCGCCGTGCCCGACCTCGACGACAGCGTGGCCGTCTTCGTGAACGAGGGCAGGGGCCGCACCCGCACGGTGCACGGCCGCCACCACCTCACCGAGCGCGTCGGCGGGCGCGAGTTCCAGGTCACCGGCAGCGGGTTCTGGCAGATCCACCCCGGCGCGGCCGCCACGCTGCTGGCCGCGGTCATGGAGTTCGCCGCTCCGAAGCCGGGGGAGTGGGCGCTGGACCTCTACTGCGGCGTCGGCCTGTTCGCCGCCTCCCTGGCCGAGGCGGTCGGTCCCGACGGCGCGGTGTTCGGCGTCGAGGCCGATCCCATGGCGGTGCGCGACGCCGAGCGCAACCTCAGGGACCTGCCCCAGGCCCGCTTCGGCCGGGGCCTGGTCGAGGACGCCCTCGACCGCTACGGCATCGAGCGCGCCGATTTGGTCGTCGTCGACCCGCCCCGCACCGGGCTCGGCCGCGAGGTCGTCGAGCGCCTGGCCGGTCTGCAGGCCTCGCGCATCGTCTACGTCTCGTGCGACCCCGCCACGCTGGCCCGCGACCTGGCCTGGCTCGGCGAGCGGGGGTACGGCCTGGCCGGGCTGCGGGCCTTCGACGCCTTCCCGATGACCGCCCACGTGGAGTCCGTGGCCCTGCTGGTCAGGGACTGACCGGGGATCCGGGGCGGGGACCGTACGGGCGGTTCTCAGAGCGGGGGCACGCCCAGGAGGCGGACGGCCTCGGGGTCGGGGGAGGCGCCGCGGGCCGACAGCCAGGCCAGCCCGTTGCGGGCGGCGAAGTCCGCGACCTTGCGGGCGTCGGCCGTGGACAGGTCGCCGGGGTCGGCCAGCACGAACGTCAGGGCCACCCGCTCGGAGGCGGTGGGCTCGCCCAGGCCGGCGGCTATCTGGGGCTGGGCGGCGCGCACGGCCGAGGCCGCGGGGCGCAGGCGGCTCCCGCCGGCGGGGACCGGGCGGATGGGGACCAGGAGGTTGACGGCGGCGATGCGCACGCCCGCCTCCCGGGTGGTCCGGAGCATCATCTGGTCACGCGGGGACAGGCCCGTCTCGGTCGCCGGGAGGCTGAAGCTGACCGCCAGGGGGCGGCCCCGCGCCTGGGCCTCCCGCTGGAGGGTCGCGAGCGCCTCGGCGCGGCGCCGTACGGTCTCGTGGTCGGCCGAGTCCTGGACCTCGAAGTCGATGTGCACGGCGTCGAAGGCGCCCACCGCCTGCCGGTAGGCCGCGGCCAGGGCGCCGGGCGCGACGCAGACGGCCGCCAGCTCCCTGCCGAAGGGGCCGCCGAAGACCAGACCGGCGTCGCCGCCGGCCGCGCGCAGCCGGCCCAGCCCGGCGGCGGCGGGGTTGTCGCCCTGCTCCTGCCGCCCGCCCCACCTGGGGGTGCAGCCGTCGGGACCGGCGGTGAGGTGGCCGAGGGCGAACCAGCGCACGTCGCCGCGCCTGGCCGCGCGGGGCAGGTCGAAGGAGGGGTGGCGCACCACGTCGACGAACGTCACGAACCCCGAAGGGCCGCCGCCGTCCGGGAGGTCGACGGCCTGCACGTGCTCGGCGACGGGCGGCGGGACCGGCGAGGAGACCGAGACCTCGGGACGCGCGGCCCGGGCGGGCGCGGCCCACTGGCCGGTCTCGGTGGGCAGCAGCCATACGGCGGCGCCGGTCGCGGCGGCGAGCGTCACCGACGCGAACGCGGTGACGGAGCGGGGCAGAGTGCCCGGCCCGCGGGCGTGGCGGGCGGCGGAGCGGTCTGTCGCCACCGGCATGTCTCCCCCTCTCGGCGGCGCGCGCGATCGCACTGGGTATTCGGACGGATACTCAGAGCACCGGGAGTTCGAACGGTAGCAAGCCACGGCGGCATCGCGCGACCTTTCTGCGGATGCCGTCCGGAGTGCCCGGATAATGGGTGCATGAAGTTGAGGATCTTCACCGAACCGCAGCAGGGCGGCACCTACGACGAGCTGCTGGCGGTCGCGCAGACCGCGGAGCGGCTGGGGTTCGATGCCTTCTTCCGTTCCGACCACTACATGCGGATCGGGCCGGGCGACCCCGGCCCCGGATCCACCGACGCCTGGGTGACCCTCGCGGGCCTGGCCAGGGAGACCTCCACGATCAGGCTCGGGACGCTGGTCACCCCGGCCACCTTCCGGCTGCCGGGCGTGCTGGCGATCAGCGTGGCCCAGGTGGACCAGATGAGCGGGGGCCGGGTCGAGCTGGGCCTGGGCACCGGGTGGTTCGACGACGAGCACATCGCGTACGGGATCCCGTTCCCGCCGGTGAGCGAGCGCTTCTCCCGGTTCGAGGAGCAGCTGGAGATCATCACCGGTCTGTGGACCACGCCTCCGGGCAAGACGTTCTCCTTCGAGGGCGCCCACTACCGGCTCGCCGACTCTCCGGCGCTGCCCAAGCCCGCGCAGAGCCCCCGGCCGCCGATCGTCATCGGCGGTTTCGGCGCCCGGCGCACCCCGCGGCTGGCCGCCCGCTTCGCCGACGAGTACAACGTGCCGTTCCGCACCGTCGAGGACACGGCCGCCGCCTTCGACCGGATCCGGGAGGCGTGCGAGGAACAGGGCCGCTCCTCGATCGTGTTCTCGGCCGCGCAGACCGTCTGCGTCGGGACCGACGACGCCGAGCTGGCGCGCCGGGCCGAGGCCGTCGGGCAGGATCTCGCCACGCTGCGCGCCGGCGGGCTGGCGGGCACCCCGGCCGAGGTGGTCGAGAAGATCGGGAAGTTCGCCGAGCTGGGAGCCGAGCGGATCTACCTGCAGGTGATGGACCTGAACGACCTCGATCACCTGGAGCTCATCGCGGCCGAGGTCAAGCCGCACGTGTAGCGCCGCGGCGTTCCGGCGGACGGCGCCCCCTCGTGGCCGCAGTCCGCCGGAACGTGCTTCTCTTCGCCGGAACGCGGCCGGGATGCGGCCGGAGAGGGTCCTCCGGCTGCGTCGGCACCGTCTCGGGCATTAATCGCTGGCCGGACGAATCGGACATCCGGCAGACTGTCCAGGGTGTTGCTGACGATCTCCACGACCATGCGTCCCGCCACCGACCTGGGCTTTCTGCTGCACAAGCATCCCGATCGGGTACAGGAGTTCGGCCAGTCGTACGGCGTCGCCCGCGTCTTCTATCCGGAGGCGGGCGAGGAGCGCTGCACGGCGGCGCTGATGCTCGACGTCGACCCGATCCGCCTGGTGCGCTCGCGGGGCCGCTCCACGCCCGACTACGCGCTCGGGCAGTATGTCAACGACCGGCCCTACGCGGCGTCCTCGCTGCTGGCCGGTGCGCTGGCCGACGTCTTCCGCACGGCGCGCTCCGGGCGCTGCGCGAGCCGTCCCGAACTCGCGGCCACGCCGATCCCGCTGGAGATCACGCTTCCCGCGCTGCCCTGCCGGGGCGGCCCCGAGCTGGCGCACCGGCTGTTCGGCCCGCTGGGCTGGGAGGTCGAGGCGCGCGCCGTACCGCTGGACGAGGCCTTCCCCGAGTGGGGCGACTCCCGCTACGTACGGCTGGCGCTGCGCGGGCGGGCCCGGCTGGCCGACGCGCTCAACCAGCTCTACGTGCTGCTGCCGGTCCTGGACGACGCCAAGCACTACTGGATCGCCCCGGACGAGGTGGACAAGCTCATCCGGGCGGGCGAGTCCTGGCTGGCCGCCCACCCCGACAGGGGCCTCATCACCCGCCGCTACCTCGGCCGCCGCGGAGCCCTGACCCGTACGGCCTTCGCCCGCCTGGCCGAGCTGGGCGACGACGTGGAGGAGGATCTGGAGCCGCCCCTGGAAGAGGACCTGTCCCCGGAGCCGGCCCTCACCGCTCCGCCGCCCGCCGAGGCGGGTTCCGCGTCCGCGGTGGGGGCCGAGGTGCCCGCCGGGACCGGGGAGGGTTCCGCGCTCAGGGGCGAGGGGGTTGCGGGGAAGCGGCCGTTGAACACGGTGCGCAGGGAGGCCGTGCTCGGGGTGCTGGGGGAGCTGGGCGCGCGCACGGTCATCGACCTGGGGTGCGGGACCGGGCAGCTGGTCGGGGCGTTGCTGGCGAATCCGGCGTTCACCCGGGTCGCCGGGACCGACGTGTCCTCGCAGGCGCTGACCATCGCCGCCAGGAAGCTCAAGCTCGACCGCATGACGGAGCGCCAGCGGGAGCGGCTGGAGCTGTTCCAGGGGGCGCTGACCTACACCGACGAGCGCTTCGCCGGCTACGACGCCGCCGTGCTCATGGAGGTCGTCGAGCACGTCGACCCGCCCCGCCTGCCGGCCCTGGAGCGGGTGGTCTTCGGCGCGGCCCGTCCCGGGCACGTGGTCGTGACCACGCCCAACGCCGAGTACAACGTCCGCTACGAGTTCCTGACGGGCATGCGCCACCCCGACCACCGGTTCGAGTGGACCCGGGAGGAGTTCGCGGCCTGGGCGGCGAAGGCGGGTGAGGAGTACCGCTACGACGTCGCGTTCCGGCCCGTCGGCGACGACGACCCCGAGCTGGGACCGCCCACCCAGATGGCCGTCTTCACCCGGAGGGAGGCGTGATGGCCGGGATCAGCACAGGAGAGACAAAGGACAGGAGGGACCGGATGACCGAGATCGCCGTGCCGGCCATGTCGCTGGTCGTGCTCGTCGGGGTGTCCGGGAGCGGGAAGTCGACCTTCGCGCGCAGGCACTTCGCGCCGACCCAGGTCATCTCCTCGGACTTCTGCCGGGGCCTGGTGGCCGACGACGAGAACGACCAGGCGGCCACCCCCGACGCCTTCGACGTGCTCCACTACATCGTGCGCACCCGCCTGAAGCGGGGCCTGCTCACCGTCGTGGACGCCACCAACGTCCAGTGGGACGCGCGCAGGAAGCTGATCGACCTGGCCAAGTCGCAGGACGTGCTGGTCGACGCGATCGTCCTGGACGTCCCCGAGGAGGTCGCCGCCGGGCGCAACGCCTCCCGGCCCGACCGGGACTTCGGGCCGCACGTGATCCGGCGGCAGCGCAAGGAGCTCAACCGGTCCCTGGGGAAGATCTCCCGGGACGGCTTCCGCCGGGTCCACGTGCTGCGCGGCGTGGAGGAGATCGAGGCCGCCACGGTCGTCACCGAGAAGGCGTGGACCGACCGGCGCGAGCTGACCGGGCCGTTCGACATCATCGGCGACGTGCACGGCTGCCGCGCCGAGCTGGAGGCGCTCCTGCGCGAGCTGGGCTGGGAGATCGAGCCCGGCGGCACCGGCGCGTCCCACCCCGGGGGCCGCACGGCGGTGTTCGTCGGCGACCTGGTGGACCGCGGGCCGGACACGCCGGGCGTGCTCAGGCTGGTCATGGGCATGGTCGCGGCCGGGACCGCGCTGTGCGTGTCGGGCAACCACGAGCAGAAGCTCGCCCGTGCGCTCAACGGCCGCAAGGTGCGCCTCGCCCACGGGCTGCAGGAGTCGCTCGACCAGCTCGCCGCCGAGCCCGAGGAGTTCCGCACGGCCGCGCTGGCCTTCATGGACGGCCTGATCAGCCACTACCAGCTCGACGGCGGGCGGCTCGTCGTGGCGCACGCCGGGCTGAAGGAGTCCTACCACGGCCGGGCCTCGGGCCGGGTGCGCTCCTTCGCGCTGTACGGCGACACCACCGGCGAGACCGACGAGTACGGCCTGCCGGTGCGCTACCCCTGGGCGCGCGAGTACCGGGGCCGCGCCATGGTCGTCTACGGGCACACCCCGGTCCCCGAGGCAGAGTGGATCAACAACACGATCTGCCTGGACACCGGGGTGGTCTTCGGCGGGAAGCTGACCGCGCTGCGCTACCCGAGCCGGGAGATCATCTCGGTGCCCGCGGAGAGGACGTGGTACGACCCGGTCAGGCCGCTGACGGCCCCCGGCCACCGCGACCCGGGAGTCCTGTCCATCGACGACGTGCGGGGCACCAAGCACATCGAGGTGCGCCACGGCGGCGGCCGGATCAAGGTCAGGGAGGAGAACGCCGCCGCCGCGCTGGAGGTCATGAGCCGGTTCGCGGTGGACCCGCGCTGGCTGGTCTACCTGCCGCCGACCATGGCGCCGCCGGAGACGTCCCGGCGGGAGGGCTACCTGGAGCACCCGGCCGAGGCGTTCGCCGAGTTCGCCGAGGCCGGGGTCACCCGGGTGGTGTGCGAGGAGAAGCACATGGGCTCGCGGGCGGTCGCCGTACTGGCCCGGGACCACAAGACCGCGGCGGCGCGCTTCGGGGTGGACGACGGGAGCGCGGGCGCGGTGTACACCCGCACCGGGCGGCCCTTCTTCAACCGCCCGGAGCTCGCCGGAGAGCTGGTCGAGCGGCTCCGGCGGGTGTGCGCGCCGCTCATGGACGAGCTGGACTCGGACTGGCTGGTGCTCGACTGCGAGCTGCTGCCCTGGTCGGCCAAGGCCGAAGGACTGATCCGCGACCAGTACGCCTCGGTGGGGGCCGCGGCCCGCACCGCGCTGCCGGAGGTCGTCGCGGCGCTGGAGGCGGCGGCCGGGCGCGGCGTGGATGTGGGCGATGCGTTGGACCGCGCCCGGCTCCGCTCGGTGAACGCTTCCCGCTTCAGGGACGCCTACGCGCGTTATTGCCGGCCGGTATCGGGACTTGACGGCGTGAGCCTGGCGCCGTTCCAGATCCTGGCCTGCGAGGGCCGGGCGACCGCGGCCACCGAGCCGCACCCCTGGCACCTGGACCTGCTGTCCCGCCTGGACGACCCGCTGATCACCCCGACCCGTCACATCTACGCCGACCTGGACTCGCCGGAGTCGGTGCGGGCGGCGACGGCGTGGTGGGAGAGCCTGACGGTCGCCGGCGGCGAGGGCATGGTGGTCAAGCCGGTCACCGTCCCCGGGGCGCGACCGGAGGCGGCGGAGAGCGACGCGGCCGTGGACGGCGGGACGGAGCCGTCCCGGTCCGGGGCGGCTCGCCGGGGCCTGGACCGGGTGCAGCCGGGGATCAAGGTGCGCGGGCGGGAGTACCTGCGGATCATCTACGGCCCCGACTACACCGAGAGCCTGGACATCCTGCGCAACCGCTTCCTGGGCCGCAAGCGCTCCCTGGCCCTGCGCGAGCACGCGCTCGGCCTGGAGGCGCTGTCCCGGCTGGCCGACGGCGAGCCGCTGTGGCGGGTGCACGAACCGGTCTTCGCCGTCCTCGCCCTTGAGTCGGAGCCGGTCGACCCCCGCCTCTGACGAGAGAACCGCGAAACTCCCCCGGGCCGCCCGCCGTACCGGCGCCCGGGGGAGTGGGCGGCGTGTCCGAGGAGCCGCCGAGGCTGCGAGCGGGTCTGCGGCGGGAGCCGACCGAGGGGGTGCGGTTCACGATGAAGCATCCGGGCAGGTCGAAGCCGCTTTTACCGGGATGCCCGCCGACGGAAATGGGCAGAAATGACTTAAAGCGCCTTTCGGGGGAAAGGACTGTCATGGCCGGCACGCTGTCTACGGGCACCCACAGAGAAAACATCGGGCACGTCGTCTTCATCACCGCGGCGGCGGCGATCGGGGGCTTCCTCTTCGGCTACGACAGCGCCGTGATCAACGGGGCCGTCACCGGCATCCAGAAACACTTCGGCGTCGGGCCGGTGGAGACCGGTTTCGTGGTGGCGATCGCGCTGCTGGGCTCGGCGCTCGGCGCCTGGATCGCCGGGGGGCTGGCCGACCGCTGGGGCCGGACGAAGGCGATGCAGCTGGCCGCCGTGCTGTTCGCGATCAGCTCGGTGGGCCAGGCGCTGCCGTTCGCGACCTGGGACCTGGCGATGTGGCGCGTGCTGGCCGGCGTGGGGATCGGCATGGCCTCGGTCATCGGCCCCGCCTACATCGCCGAGGTCGCGCCGCCGGCCTACCGCGGGCGGCTGGGCTCCTTCCAGCAGCTGGCCATCGTGCTGGGCATCGCGGTCTCCCAGCTCGTCAACTACGCGATCGCGCAGCTGGCCGGGGGCGACGTCAACAACGAGCTGCTCGGCATGCAGGCCTGGCAGTGGATGCTCGGCGCCTGCCTGGTGCCCGCCCTGCTCTATCTGCTGTTCTCGACGATCATCCCCGAGTCGCCGCGGTTCCTGGTCGCGGTCGGCCGTACGGACCGGGCGCGCCGGGTGCTGGCCGAGGTGGAGGGCGGGCACATCGACCTGGACACGAGGCTGGCGGAGATCCGGGAGTCGGTCCACAGCGAACGCCGCACCCGTCTGCGGGACCTGCGCGGCCCGGCGTTCGGGCTGCTGCCGATCGTCTGGATCGGCATCGCGCTCTCGGTCTTCCAGCAGTTCGTGGGAATCAACGTCATCTTCTACTACTCGGCGTCGCTGTGGCAGTCGGTCGGCATCAACCAGGCCGACTCGCTGCTGATCAGCTTCTCCACCTCGATCATCAACATCGTCGGCACGTTCATCGCCATCGCGCTGGTCGACCGGGTCGGCCGCCGGCCGCTGCTGCTGGTGGGCTCTGCGGGCATGGCGGTCTCCCTGGCCGTGGCCGCCTGGGCGTTCGCCTCCGGGGTGCCGGGCGCGGGCGACACCGTGACCCTGCCGGGCACGGAGGGGACCGTCGCCCTGGTCGCCGCCCACGTCTTCGTGCTGTTCTTCGCACTGTCGTGGGGCGTGGTCGTCTGGGTGCTGCTCGGCGAGATGTTCCCCAACCGGATCAGGGCCGCGGCGCTGTCGGTGGCCGCCGCCGCGCAGTGGGTGGCCAACTGGCTGATCACGGTCTCCTTCCCCTCGCTGGCGGAGTGGAGCCTGTCCGGCGCCTACGTGGGATACGCCCTGTTCGCGGCGCTGTCGCTGGTCTTCGTACTGCTGAAGGTGAGGGAGACCAAGGGCAGGAAACTGGAGGAGATGGGTTAGGTTCACGCCCATGCCTCCCACGAGAGCCGAGATCGAGGCCGCCGGGGACCGGACGATCGAGGACGTGCTCGGTCCCTCGCTGGACGTGCTGTTCTGCGGGATCAACCCCGGCCTGTACTCCGCCGCGACCGGTCACCACTTCGCCCGCCCCGGCAACCGCTTCTGGCCCGCGCTGCACCGCTCCGGCTTCACGCCCCGGCTGCTGTCGCCGGCCGAGCAGGACCTGCTGCCCTCCTTCGGGCTGGGCATCACGAACGTGGTGGCCCGTCCCTCCGCGCAGGCGGCGGAGCTGTCGCAGGAGGAGTACCGCGAGGGCGGGGTACGGCTGGCGCGGCTGGTCGCCGAGATCCGGCCCCGGGTGCTGGCGGTGGCGGGGGTGACGGCCTACCGCACGGCGTTCGGGCGGCCGAAGGCGGCGATCGGTCCCCAGGAGGAGGAGGTCGGCGGCACGGCCGTGTGGGTGCTGCCCAACCCGAGCGGCCTGAACGCCCACTGGTCCCTGGAGCGGATCGCGGGGGAGATGCGGCGGCTCCGGGAGTCCATCGGACGCCCGGAGGCGTGATCCGCCCGGGCTCGCGGGAAGCGTTGTACGGGCCGGCCGCGCGGTGCGGGCCGGCCCGTCTCAGGGGGTGCCGGAGCGGCTGATCCGCCGGGCGTGACCGCGGTGGTGGATCATCCGGAACAGGCCGATCACCAGCCAGGCGAGGAGCACGAACTTCAGGAACCCGAAGCCGCCGCCGATCACCGCGATGACCAGCGCCAGCAACAGCAGCGGCGCGACGGGCGGTCCGCCCCTGCGCGCCGGGTGGCGGTGCCAGCCCGCATGCCGGGAGGGGTGCCCGGACCGGGCGGCCCATTCCGCCCGCCACTGCGCCTTCCAGGCCGCGTGGGCGGCATGGTGCTGCGCCTTCCACGCGTTCCGGTCGGCGTGCCACTGTGCCTTCCAGGCCGCCCGGTCGGCGTGGTGCCGAGCCTTCCACTGGGCCCTCCAGGCGTTCCGGTCGGCGTGGTGCCACGCCTTCCGGTCCGCCTGGTCGCCTGGTCGCCGCGCCGCGTGGTCCGCGGCGCCGTACAGGTCGGGCAGGTTCTGCCGGGCCAGCGCCAGCTCGTGCCCGGTGCGGGCGGTCAGCGCCAGGCCGAGGCGCTCGTCGAGCTCCTCGTGGGTCAGCCGTCCCTGGGCGTAGTGCTCGCGCAGGGCGGCCATCGTCGCTTCGCGCTCCGCGTCTCCGATGCGGAGGTCATCCCCGGGGATCATGCTCACTCCCGTCCTCACTCCTCGCCGGGGTCGCCGTCGGCGAGGATCTGGTAGAGCCTGCGGCGGGTCTCGATCAGCTGCTGCCTGGCCTGGCGGATCTGGGCCTCGGTGCCGGTCTGCAGGATCTGCAGCATGGCGAAGGCGGACTGGCGGCCCAGGTCCATCAGCTCCCAGGTGCTGTCGTCGACGTCGGGCGTCATCTCCTCCCACGGCGCGCGCACCTCGTCGGGGTGCTCGGTGACGTAGGTACGGCCCGCGTCGGTGAGGCGGAAGGTCTTGCGGCCGTCGCTCTCCTCCGACAGGACCAGGCCCTCGTCGGTGAGCTGCTGCAGGGCCGGGTAGACCGCGCCGGGGCTGGGCTTCCAGCCGCCCTGGCTGCGCTCGGCGATCTCCTGGATGATCTGGTAGCCGTTGCGCGGCTCCTCCGACAGCAGGGCGAGGATCGCGGCGCGCACGTCGCCCCGCTTGGCCTTGCGCCCGCGGCCGAACGGCGGGCGCCCGAACGGGCCGCCGCGGCCACCGGGGCCGCCCCAGGGGCCGCGGCCGAAGTCCCACGGGAAGTCCCCGCCCCACGGGCCCGAACCCCGCCGGCCGCGGCGGCGGTGTTCATGCGGCCCGCCCTCATGAGGGGCGTGCGGGCCGTGGTGACCCGGCGGGCCCGCGTGGTGCGTCCTGGTGTGCTGCCAGCCCTCGGCCATGCTGCGCAGGGCCTCCACGGCCTGCTTCATCTCGCGGCGCATCTGGTGGGGGTTCATCCCCCACGGGCCGCCCATCGCGTGTGCGGATGTCATGGTGTTCTCCTTTGAGGATCTGTCCACGATCGACCTTCGATCGTTCTCGACTCTTCAAAGATATATCGACAATGTTCTACTGCCAACCCCCTTTTGTGCGGACTGTCCTCTCATGGGCGGTCACGGAGGGTGACTTACCTGCCCCCGGGAAAAATAAGTGAGATAGATCACTGGATTCTCGGCGGATTTCGGAACAAGCACCGAGACCTAGGCGTTACAAATGACATAGACGGGATTCGTTCCGTGCCGGAAGGGCTGGGGGGTGCTTTCGGTGCGGAACGGTCCCGTCTGTCGTTTGCGCAGCATGCGGCCCCGTGTCGGCTCCGGGGCGCCGATCGGCCGCCCCGTCCGTCCCCGCGGGGCACCAACCGCCCGCGCCGTCCGTTCACCTGGTGTGGACATGGGGAATCCTGCCGCGATCCCGGGGGAGGCGACACATCCGGTGCGTCTGCCGCCGTCGTCTGTCCTTCGGGTCGGCTTTGCCGTACAGTCACCCACCGTGATCTTGTTGGTGGTGATTGAGCGTTGATGGGACACACGCACGCGCTGACGGGGGCGATCGCCTGGCTCGGCGTGGCGCCGACGCTGGCCGCGCTGCCGCTGCTGACCGACTCCTCCAGGTTCGCCGAGACCGGGGTCATGGTGAACGCGCTCAGCCCGGCCGAGTTCGTCGCCGGGGCGCTGATCTGCGCCGGGGCCGCGATGCTCCCGGACCTCGACCACCCCAGCGCCACGATCGCGCAGACCTTCGGACCCGTCACCTGGGCGCTGAGCAAGGGGGTCAACTGGCTGGCCGGCGGGCACCGCAACGCCACCCACTCGCTGCTGTTCGCGGTCGGGGCCGGGTTCGGCGCGCACTACCTGGCGAGCAGCCAGCCGATCGGCCGGGACATCCTCGTCGTGCTGCTGATCGGCCTGGCGCTGCGGGCGATCGGCATCGGGATCCCGGGCAAGAAGTTCGCCTCGGCGATGGTGAACATCGCCATGACCGCCGGGCTGTTCGCGGTGTTCCGCTCCGACAACGTGGGCTACGCCTGGCTGGGGCTCGCGGTCGCGGTCGGATGCCTGGTGCACGTCGTGGGGGACTGCTGCACCGAGAAGGGCTGCCCGGTCCTGTGGCCGATGAAGCAGCGCTGGCTGCTGCCATGGAAGATCGGCATCAAGACGGGCCGTGCCTTCGAGCAGAAGTTTCTCGCCCCGGTACTTTCCGTCGTCGTTCTCGGGCTTCTGTACTGGCGTCTCGCGCCACTCTGATCATACTGGTGGGTAACTTGATGTCGAGATATCTACGGGGATATCTTGACGTCGAGACAACCGCTGCAACCTGCGGGGAGCCGACGGTTAGGCATACCTAACTGACATGGGCACTTCCGCGGTGCGGCAGGATTCAATTGCGCCCCGCAGGCGAGGCGCGCCAGACGACATGGTGATGAGGGAGGCGAATCGTGTCCGCCAACAGCTTCGGCAGCCGTGACACGCTCCGCGTCGGAGACGCGGCTTACGAGATCTACCGGCTGGATGCCGTCGAGGGGTCGGGACGCCTCCCGTACAGCCTGAAGATCCTGCTGGAGAACCTGCTGCGCACTGAGGACGGTGCCAACATCACCGCCGATCACATCCGGGCGCTGGGTCAGTGGGACCCGTCCGCGGCCCCGAGTGTGGAGATCCAGTTCACCCCGGCCCGCGTGATCATGCAGGACTTCACCGGCGTCCCCTGCGTGGTGGACCTGGCCACCATGCGCGAGGCCGTGCGCGACCTCGGCGGCGACCCCGCCAGGATCAACCCGCTGGCCCCGGCCGAGATGGTCATCGACCACTCGGTCATCGTCGACTTCTTCGGCGGTCCCGACTCCTTCCAGCGCAACGTCGAGCGGGAGTACGAGCGCAACCGCGAGCGCTACCAGTTCCTGCGCTGGGGTCAGACCGCCTTCGACGAGTTCAAGGTCGTCCCGCCGGGCACCGGCATCGTGCACCAGGTGAACATCGAGCACCTCGCCCGCGTGGTCATGATCCGCGACGGCAAGGCCTACCCGGACACCTGCGTCGGCACCGACTCCCACACCACGATGGAGAACGGCATCGGCGTGCTGGGCTGGGGCGTCGGCGGCATCGAGGCCGAGGCCGCGATGCTCGGCCAGCCGATCTCCATGCTGATCCCGCGCGTGGTCGGCTTCAAGCTGACCGGCAAGCTCCCGGCCGGGGCCACCGCCACCGACCTGGTGCTCACCATCACCGAGATGCTGCGCAAGCACGGCGTGGTCGGCAAGTTCGTCGAGTTCTACGGCGAGGGCGTCTCCAGCGTGCCGCTGGCCAACCGCGCCACCATCGGCAACATGAGCCCCGAGTTCGGCTCGACCTGCGCGATCTTCCCGATCGACGGCGAGACGATCAACTACCTGAGGCTCACCGGCCGCTCCGACGAGCAGGTCGCCCTGGTCGAGGCCTACGCCAAGGCCCAGGGCCTGTGGCTGGACCCGTCGGCCGAGGAGCCGGTCTTCTCGGAGTACATCGAGCTGGACCTGTCCACCGTGGTCCCCTCGATCGCCGGCCCCAAGCGCCCGCAGGACCGCATCGCCCTGTCGGACGCCAAGAAGGCCTGGCGCGCCGCCGTCAAGGACTACGCCCCGAGCATCCAGGGCCCGGCCGACGAGGCGTCCGCCGAGTCGTTCCCCGCCTCGGACTCCCCGGCGATCTCCCACGACGGCAACGGCGACAAGCCGCACGCGGCCGACCTGAACGGCGAGCGCCCGCACAGGCGCGTCCCGGTCACCCTGGCCGACGGCACCGGCTTCGAGATCGACCACGGCGTGGTGACCATCGCGGCCATCACCAGCTGCACCAACACCTCCAACCCGTACGTCATGATGGGCGCCGCCCTGCTGGCCAAGAAGGCGGTGGAGAAGGGCCTGACCCGCAAGCCGTGGGTCAAGACCTCCCTGGCCCCCGGCTCGCAGGTCGTCACCGGCTACTTCGAGCGCTCGGGCCTGCAGCCGTACCTCGACAAGATCGGCTTCAACCTGGTCGGCTACGGCTGCACCACCTGCATCGGCAACTCCGGCCCGCTGGACGAGGAGATCTCGGCCGCGATCCAGGAGAACGACCTCGCGGTCACCGCGGTGCTGTCCGGCAACCGCAACTTCGAAGGCCGCATCAACCCCGACGTGAAGATGAACTACCTGGCCTCGCCGCCGCTGGTGGTCGCCTACGCGCTCGCGGGCACCATGGACATCGACCTGGACAACGAGCCGCTCGGCGAGGGCGCCGACGGCCCGGTCTACCTGCGCGACATCTGGCCGTCGCCGGAGGAGGTCTCCGAGGTCGTCAACGGCTCGATCGACCAGGAGATGTTCCTGCGCGACTACGCCGACGTGTTCAAGGGCGATGAGACCTGGCAGTCGCTGCCGGTCCCGACCGGCAACACCTTCGAGTGGGACCCGGCCTCGACCTACGTGCGCAAGGCCCCCTACTTCGAGGGCATGCCCGCCCAGCCGGAGCCGGTCAAGGACATCTCCGGCGCCCGGGTGCTGGCCAAGCTCGGCGACTCGGTCACCACCGACCACATCTCCCCGGCCGGCTCCATCAAGCCGGGCACCCCGGCGGCCGAGTACCTGCGCGAGAACGGGGTCGAGGTCAGGGACTTCAACTCCTACGGCTCGCGCCGCGGCAACCACGAGGTGATGATCCGCGGCACCTTCGCCAACATCCGGCTGAAGAACCTGCTGCTCGACGGCGTGGAGGGCGGCTACACCCGCGACTTCACCCAGGAGGGCGCCCCGCAGAGCTTCATCTACGACGCCTCGGCCAACTACCAGGCCGCGGGCATCCCGCTGGTCGTCCTGGCCGGCAAGGAGTACGGCTCCGGCTCCTCGCGCGACTGGGCGGCCAAGGGCACCGCGCTGCTCGGCGTGCGCGCCGTCATCGCCGAGTCCTACGAGCGCATCCACCGCTCCAACCTGATCGGCATGGGCGTGCTGCCGCTGCAGTTCCCCGAGGGCGAGACGGCCTCCTCGCTGGGCCTGACCGGCGAGGAGACCTTCGACATCACCGGCGTCGAGGAGCTCAACGGCGGCGGCATCCCCCGGACCGTGACGGTGAAGGCCGGGGACAAGGAGTTCCAGGCGGTCGTGCGCATCGACACGCCCGGAGAGGCCGACTACTACCGCCACGGCGGCATCATGCAGTACGTCCTGCGCTCCCTGCTCGCCAAGAGCTGAGCCGGGGGGACGGGGCCCCTCGGGGACCCGCCCATATCGGGGAGACACCCCAGACGTGAGCCACCCGGCGGCGCACCGCCGCCGGGTGGCTCCGTCATGCCCGGCATGCCACGCCCGGGGCGTCACGCCAGAGATGCCGCGCCCGGGGCGTCATGCCCGGAACACGGCCCCGCCCGAGGCGGCGGCACCCGGGGCGATCCAGGTCGTGAACGTCACGCTGCCGCTGTTCACCCTCATGGTCGAGTGGCGCCGGGTGGACTGGCGCGGGCTCGGCTTCGCTCTGCTGGGCAGGCTGCCCGGCAGCCTCCTGGGCGGCCTGGTGGTCGTCTACGTCTCCACCCGGGCCCTGGGCGTCATGGTGGGCGCCATGGTGCTGGTCGCGGTCGCCCTGACCGTGCGGGCGGCGGCCGTACCGCGCAACCCGGCGACCCTGGCCGGGGCGGGGTTCGTCTCGGGGGTCACCGGCACCGCGACCGGGATCGGCGGGCCGCCGATGGCCCTGGTCTACCAGAACGCCAAGGGGCCGCAGATCCGCGCCACCCTCGCGATGTTCTTCTTCCTCAGCGCCGCGCAGTCCCTGGTCATCCTCGCCGTCCTGGGGCGGCTGCCGGCGCGGGCGCTGGGCTTCGGGGCCGTGCTGATCCCGTTCCTGGTCGCCGGCTTCCTCGTCTCGGGCCCGCTGCGCCGCTATCTCGACGGCGGGCGCGTCAGGGCCGCGATCCTCACGGTGGCCGCGCTTTCCGCGCTGGGCCTGATCCTCCAGAGCACCCTGGGTTAAGCCCGCGTTTCTGGATTGTTACCGGCCACAACAAACTTTCCCTCTGGGAGGTCTGGCGTTCCTGGCCAACGCGGAATACGTTGCCGCAAACAACATTCAACGGGGCGGTGAGCCGCAACCCGGCCGGGCCGTCCCGATGAATTCGGCATGCCGCACTTCCGACCCCCCACTTCTCGAAGTTCTCGAAGAAAGGACCCGTGCACCATGCGCAAGGGGATCCTCAGCCTGACCGCCGCCGCCGCGGTGATGACTGTCGGCCTCGCCGCCTGCGGGAGCGACGGTGGCGACACCGGCGCCCAGAGCAGCGCCGCCCCCGCCGAGAGCAAGGCCGCCGGAAAGGTCGGCGTCATCCTGCCGGACAGCAAGTCCTCCGCCCGCTGGGAGACCGCGGACCGCAAGTACCTGGAGGAGGCGTTCAAGGCCGCGGGCGTGGCCTACGACATCCAGAACGCCCAGGGCGACAAGAACCAGTTCCAGACCATCGCCGACCAGATGATCACCAACGGGGCCACGGTCCTGATGATCGTCAACCTGGACAGCGGCACCGGCAAGGCCGTGCTCGACAAGGCCAAGGCCCAGGGCGTGGCCACCATCGACTACGACCGCCTGACCCTCAACGGCGGCGCCTCCTACTACGTGAGCTTCGACAACACCAAGGTCGGCACCCTGCAGGGTGAGGGCCTGGTCAAGTGCCTCACGGACAAGAAGGCCGAGAAGCCGCTCGTGGCCTACCTCAACGGCTCGCCGACCGACAACAACGCCACGCTCTTCAAGAACGGCTACGACGGCGTGCTCAAGCCCAAGTTCGACGCGGGCGAGTACACCAAGGGCCCGGACGAGTCGGTGCCGGAGTGGGACAACACCAAGGCCGGCACGATCTTCGAGCAGATGCTGACCGAGAAGCCGGACATCGCCGGCGTGCTGGCCGCCAACGACGGTCTCGGCAACGCGGCCATCACCATCCTGAAGAAGAACAACCTCAACGGCAAGATCCCGGTCACCGGCCAGGACGCCACCGTGCAGGGCCTGCAGAACATCCTCGCCGGCGACCAGTGCATGACGGTCTACAAGGCGATCAAGAAGGAGGCCGACGCGGCCGCCGCGCTCGCGATCGGCCTGGCCAAGGGGGAGAAGCCCGCGGCGACCGGCACGGTCAAGGACACCGAGAGCGGCCAGGACGTTCCCTCGGTCCTGCTCGACCCGCAGCCGATCTTCTTCGAGAACGTCAAGGACGTCGTCGCCGACGGCTTCGTGACCAAGGAAGAGCTGTGCACCGGCGACTTCGCCGCCAAGTGCACCGAGGCCGGAATCCAGTAACGCGCAGGCGGGGTACGGCCGGCGTCCCCTCCGCCGGCCGTACCCCGCCGCACCTGAGGAGCCCCATATGACCCCCGTACTGGAACTCCGCGGGATCGACAAGAGCTTCGGTCCCGTCCAGGTCCTGCACGACGTCGCCCTCTCCGTCCACGCCGGAGAGGTGACCGCGCTGGTCGGCGACAACGGCGCCGGTAAGTCCACCCTCGTCAAGTGCGTCGGCGGCATCCACCCCATCGACTCGGGCGAGTACCTCTTCGAGGGCAAGCCCGTCCAGGTCCACAGCCCGCGCGAGGCCGCCGCCCTGGGCATCGAGATCGTCTACCAGGACCTGGCGCTGTGCGACAACCTCGACATCGTCCAGAACATGTTCCTGGGACGCGAGCACAAGCGCGGCATCGTCCTCGACGAGGACACCATGGAGGAGATGGCGGCCAAGACGCTTGAGGGCCTGTCGGTCCGGACCGTCAAGTCCATCCGCCAGCACGTCTCCAGCCTCTCCGGCGGCCAGCGGCAGACCGTGGCGATCGCCAAGGCCGTGCTCTGGAACAGCAAGGTCGTCATCCTCGACGAACCCACCGCGGCGCTGGGCGTCGCGCAGACCGCGCAGGTGCTGGAACTGGTCCGCCGGCTGGCCGACCAGGGCCTGGCCGTGGTGCTCATCTCGCACAACATGAACGACGTGTTCGCCGTGTCCGACCGGATCGCCGCGCTGTACCTCGGCCGGATGGCGGCCCAGGTGAAGACCTCGGACGTCACCCACGCGCAGGTCGTCGAACTGATCACCTCCGGCCGGAGCGGGGACCTCGGCCTGACCAACGGAGTTCCGGCATGACCACCACCATCGAGAGCAAGCCAGAGTCCCCCTCGATCGCCTCCAACGTCCGCGGCTACGCCGAGCGGGTCCGCGGCGGCGACATGGGCGCGTTGCCCGCGGTGCTCGGCCTGATCGTGCTCTGCACGGTCTTCTCGATCCTGCGGCCCTCCTTCCTCACCTCGGGCAACTTCGCCAACCTGTTCACCCAGGGCGCGGCCATCACCGTGATCGCCATGGGCCTGGTGTTCGTCCTGCTCCTCGGCGAGATCGACCTGTCGGCGGGCTTCGCCAGCGGTGTCTGCGCCGCGGTGCTCGCGATCCTGCTCACCGACCAGGGCCAGCCCTGGTACGTGGCGGTGGCCGCGGCCATCCTCACCGGCGTCGCGATCGGCACCGCCCTCGGCACACTGGTCGCCAAGCTCGGCATCCCCTCCTTCGTGGTGACGCTCGCCGGCTTCCTCGGCTTCCAGGGCCTGGTGCTGCTGCTGGTCAAGGGCGGCACGAACATCTCCATCCGGGACGAGACGATCCTCGCGATCGCCAACAAGAACCTGCCGCCGGTGTGGGGCTGGGCTCTGCTGATCGCCGGCGTCGTCGGTTACGCGGCGGTCCAGCTCCTGCGGGCGCGCAAGCGGACCGCGCGCGGCCTGGCCGCCGACCCGATCTCGCTGATCGCGCTGCGCGTGGGGGCGCTGGCCGTCCTGGGCGGGCTGGCCGTCTACTTCCTGAACCTGGAGCGCAGCCGCAACGCGGCGGTCGTCTCGCTCAAGGGCGTGCCGATCGTCGTCCCGATCATCGTCGTGCTCCTGCTGGTGCTGACCTTCGTGCTGCGCCGCACCGGGTACGGCCGGCACCTGTACGCCGTCGGCGGCAACGCCGAGGCGGCCCGCCGGGCCGGCATCAACGTGGACCGGATGAAGATCACCGCGTTCGTGCTCTGTTCGGTCCTGGCCTCGGTCGGCGGCATCATCGCGGCCTCCCGGGGCGCCTCGGTCGACCCCAACACCGGCGGCAGCAACGTGCTGCTGTACGCCGTGGGCGCGGCCGTGATCGGCGGCACCAGCCTCTTCGGCGGCAAGGGCCGCGTCCTGGACGCGGTCCTGGGCGGCGCGGTGGTCGCGGTCATCGAGAACGGCATGGGCCTGATGGGCTACAGCTCCGGCGTGAAGTACATCGTCACCGGCTCCGTCCTGCTCCTGGCCGCCAGCGTGGACGCGCTGTCCCGCAGGCGCGCCGCCGCAACTGGTCTAGGGTGATCCACGACTCCGACCGACCTAAGGAACGCCACGCGATGCGAGCCGGTCCCTCCCAAGAGGAGATCAGGCGCCACAACCTCGGCGCCCTGCTCCGTCACGTTCATCTGGGCGGGCCGACCTCGCGGGCGGAGCTCACCAGCCGGATGGGGCTCAACCGCAGCACCATCATGGCCCTCACCGCCGACCTCACCGCCGCGGGCCTGGTCAGGGAGGAGCTGCCGCGCGAGACCGGACGCGCGGGACGCCCCTCCCTGGTGGTCCGCCCGGAGTCGGCGCGGGTCTACGTGTTCGCCCTGGACGTGGGCGTCGACCGGCTGGTCGCCGCCCGCGTGGGCCTGGGCGGAACGGTCCTGGACCGGCGCGAGACGGTACGGCGCCGCGGCCCTTTCGTCATGGAGGAGGTCGTCGGGCCGCTGGCCGCCTTCGCCCGGCAGATGCACCGCAAGACCCGGCCGGACACGGTCTGCGTCGGAGCCGCCGCGGCCTTCTCCGGCGGGGTGGCCCGTGAGGACGGCGTCGTTCGGTTCGGGCCGAACATGGACTCGGTGGACGTGCCGTTCGGCGAGGAGATGGCCCGGCGCCTCGGGCTCGGCCTGCCCGTGACGGTCGGCAACGACGCCAACCTCGGGGCGATGGCCGAGCACACCCGCGGCGTGGGCGTCGGATGCCGCGACCTGATCTACCTCCACGGCGATGTCGGCGTCGGCGGAGGCGTGATCGTCAACGGCGCCCTGCTCGGCGGGCACCAGGGCTTCGGCGGCGAGGTGGGGCACATGGTCGTCAACCCCAAGGGCCGCTCCTGCGGGTGCGGCTCGCTCGGCTGCCTGGAGGCCGAGGTGGGGGAGCGGGCCCTGCTGGAGGCCGCCGGGCGCTTCGAGAACCACGGCGCCCAGCCGTACAACGGATCCAACGGCTCCAACGGGTCCGGCGCCCTGATCGGCCGGGACGCGGTCCGCGCCGTGGTCGACGCGGCCGACCGCGGCGACATCGTCGCCCAGGCGGCGCTGGGCAGGGTCGGCGACTGGCTCGGGCTGGGCGTCGCCAACCTGGTCAACATCTTCAACCCGGAGATGGTCGTCTTCGGCGGCACGCTCCGCGAGGTCTACCTCGGCTCCGCCGCCCAGGTGCGCAGCCGCATCACGACCGACGCGCTTCCCCCGGCGCGGGAGCACCTGCGCCTTCGCACCTCCGCCCTCGGCGACGACGCCACCCTCATCGGCGCCGCCGAGCTGGCCTTCGCCCAGGTCCTGGCCGACCCCCTGGAGGTCCTCGCCCGCGCCGGATCGTGACGGGACCGCGGCGATCCCGCGGTTCCGGAACGGTGCGCGGCTCAGGAGACGCTGCGGCTGGAGGCCGTCCAGGTGTTGCAGGAGGCCGGAGAGCCGGAGTCGAAGCCCCGCCGCATCCAGAACGCCTGGCTGCGGCCCTTGCCGTGGTCGTTGGTCGGCCAGGTCTTGTGGCCGTTCTCGGTGGTCCACTCCAGCATGGCCTCCCAGTGCTCCGGGGTGACCTCCAGATCCCGGGCGGCCCCGCGCAGGAAGACCGCGGCCAGGCAGTCGGCCTGCAGTTCGAGGCGGCGGGAGAGCGCGAGCCTGACGCCGGTGCGGGCCTGCCAGGCGCTCTGGCCGTAGTACGGCAGGATGCCGGCCAGTTGCTGCACGTGGTGGGCGTACTCGTGGGCCATGAACTGCGCGTGGTTGGGGGCGTAGGGGTTCTGCAGCACCCTGCGGGTGACGCCGATGTACATGGTGCGGTTGCTGGAGCAGTAGTAGCCGCCCGCCCCGGTGGGCCACTTGCCGCACGGGCTGCTCACCCTGGAGGTGACGAAGCGCAGCGTCGGCTGGCTGAAGGGCAGGCCGGCCTTCCTGAACTGGGCCGCCCACGTCCTGCCGAGGCAGCGGTTGACGCGGGTCATGAAACGCCGGTAGGAGGCCGCGTTCCCCGCGATGATCCGGCCGGCCTCGCACCTGCCGCCGGCGATCTCGCCGGTCCGGTACAGGGAGTTCGACGTGGCGGCGGCCTTGCCGCTCAACTGCACTCCCTGCTTCCCGGCGGCGGCGACGGCCGAAATGGCGACCGTGCCCGCCTCGCCCGAGCCGGGCGCCAGGGAAAGGGAGAGGGAGGCCACGGCGAGGGACACCAGTGACCCTGAGAGGAGGGAGTTCATGGTGTGCAAAAGGTTATGACATGTGTGAATAAAGCATGCAGGTTCGCCCTCGATGGGCGGCACCGCATGGTAGGCGAACTAGACTCGCTTTGAAGGTGACTGGACAGAGGGGATGATTCCGTGAGCGAGCGGACCGCACGGCCGGGCAGTCTTCTGGAGTCGGTCAAGGGACCACGGGACCTCAAGCTGATGGCGGCCGACGAGCTCCCGCGACTCGCGGCCGAGATCCGGGACCTGCTCGTCTCCTCCACCGCCCGAACCGGCGGGCACCTCGGCCCCAACCTCGGCGTGGTCGAGCTGACCATCGCCCTGCACCGCGTCTTCGACTCGCCGCGCGACCGCATCCTGTGGGACACCGGGCACCAGGCGTACGTGCACAAGATGCTCACCGGCCGCGCGGGACTGTTCGACAGGCTCCGCCAGGAGGGCGGCCTGTCCGGCTATCCCAGCCAGGCCGAGTCCGAGCACGACATCATCGAGAACTCGCACGCCTCCACCGCGCTGTCGTACGCCGACGGCCTGGCCAAGGCCTACAAGGTGCGCGGCGAGGGCGACCGCTCGGTCGTCGCGGTGATCGGCGACGGTGCCCTCACCGGCGGCATGGCCTGGGAGGCGCTCAACAACATCGCCGGGCACAAGGACCTGCCGCTGATCATCGTGGTCAACGACAACGGCCGCTCCTACTCGCCGACCATCGGCGGCCTGGCCAACCACCTGGCCTCGCTGCGCGCCACCCAGCGCTACGAGGACGTGCTCGACTTCGTCAAGGACAACCTGACGAAGGTGCCCCTGGTCGGCGCCCCCGTCTACGACGCGCTGCACGGGGTCAAGAAGGGCCTCAAGGACGTCCTGGCCCCGCAGGTCATGTTCGAGGACCTCGGCCTGAAGTACATCGGCCTGGTCGACGGCCACGACGAGCAGGCCGTGGAGGCCGCGCTGCGCAGGGCGCGCGACTTCCGCCGCCCGGTCATCGTGCACGTGCTCACCAAGAAGGGCTTCGGCTACTCCCCGGCCGAGAACCACGGGGAGGACTGCTTCCACTCGCCCGGCGTCTTCGACCCGCTGACCGGCGAGGAGAAGCCCAAGCCGCACGGCTGGACCAACGTGTTCAGCCAGGAGATCGTACGGCTCGGCGCCGAGCGGCAGGACATCGTGGCGATCACCGCCGCGATGCTCGGCCCGACCGGCCTGATCCCGTTCTCCGAGGCCTACCCCGACCGCCTCTACGACGTCGGCATCGCCGAGCAGCACGCGCTGACCAGCGCCGCCGGTCTGGCGCTCGGCGGGCTGCACCCGGTGGTGGCGGTCTACGCCACCTTCCTCAACCGGGCCTTCGACCAGCTGCTGATGGACGTCGCCCTGCACAAGCTCCCGGTCACCGTGGTGCTCGACCGGGCGGGCGTCACCGGCGACGACGGCGCCAGCCACAACGGCATGTGGGACCTGTCGATCCTGCAGGTCGTGCCGGGCCTGGCCATCGCGGTGCCGCGCGACGAGCCGCGCCTGCGCGAACTGCTCTCCGAGGCCGTGGCGGTCGACGACGGCCCCACCGTCGTGCGCTTCCCCAAGGGCCCGGTCGGCCCCGAGATCGAGGCCGTCGGCAAGCTCGGCGGGATGGACGTGCTGCGCGCGGGCGACCCCGACGTGCTGATCGTCTCGGCGGGCCCGATGGCCGAGACGTGCATGGAGGCGGCCGGGCTGCTCGACGCCCAGGGGATCTCCGCCACGGTGGTGGACCCGCGCTGGGTCAAGCCGCTGGACGAGGCGCTGGTGCCGGCCGCGCGGGTGCACAAGCTGGTCGTGGTGGTCGAGGACAACGGCCGGGTGGGCGGTGTCGGCGACGCGGTGGCCAGGATGCTGCGCGACGCCGACGTGGACGTCCCGGTGCGCACCTACGGCATCCCGCAGCGCTTCCTGGACCACGCCAAGCGGGCGAAGGTCCTCAGCGACATCGGCCTGACCGCCCAGGACATCGCCCGGGAGGTCACCGAGGCGGTCGCGAAGCGCTCTCCGGTTCTGGAGAACCACCCGGCCCGCTGATCTCGGCGGCACCGGATCCGGCGGGCCCCGGCTCGCCGGATCCACCGGAGTTCCCGGACGCCGCCCGCGCGTTCCTGCTCGCGCGGGTCCGCCGGGTGACGACGGCCAGGCCCACGGCGAGCAGGGCGGCGCACGCGGCCAGGGGCACCGTCAGGTGCTGGTTGTCGCGCATGAAGTCCGCCGCCAGGGATCCCAGCGTCAGATAGGTCGTCACCCAGGCGGCCCCGCCCGCCAGCGCCCAGCGGATGAAACTCCGGTACGGCATGCCCAGCGTCCCGGCGAGGATCGGGGTCAGCGCGTTCACCACCGGCAGGAAGTGGGCGGCGGCCAGGGCGGGACCGCCGCCGCTGCCCGTGGCGATCCGTTCGGCGCGGGCCCAGCGGTGTTCTCCGATCCACCGGCCGGCCCTGCTGTGGCGGACCCGCGCGCCGTACCGGCGGCCCAGCAGCCAGCCGCCGCTGGCCCCCAGGAAGCAGCCGGCGGTGCCGGCCGCCGCGACCAGCGCGATCTCGGCCGGACTCGTCAGCGCGGCGCCGGCCACGATGATCGACGCGTCGGCGGGGATCACCAGCCCGGTCAGCAGGGTGTTGTCCAGAGCCAGCACGGCCATCAGGACCCCGCCCACCAGGGCGGGATCCAGCTGGCCCAATATGTCCAGGATCATGCTCCCATCCTCCTCGGCCGGGCCGCCGAGCAGATCCGGACTTACCCCGAGAAGAACCCTTACTTTCCCGGACCGCCCCCCGCCCCCCGCTCCCGGCCGGGGCCCCGCGGCTCAGCCGTCGAGGGAGATCGCGTTCTTGGCCCGCTCGACCGACTCCTCGGGCGCGGGACCGCCCGGGTTCTCGGTGGCCAGCGCCTGGTTGAGCGCGACGAAGGGGCGCATCCGCTCCTCGTAGCGGGCGAACGCGGCGCGGTGCCCGCCGGGCGTCCCGGCGGCCCGGCCCAGCTCGCCGGCCAGGACGCAGGCGCCCACCAGGGACAGGCTGGTGCCCTGCCCGGACATCGGCGACGGGCAGTAGCCGGCGTCGCCGAGCAGCGCGACCCGTCCCGACGACCAGCGGTCCATGCGGACCTGCGCCATCGCGTCGAAATAGAAGTCGGGCGCCTCCCGCATGGCCTTCAGCAGCCGCGGGGTCTCCCAGCGCAGGCCGGCGCAGCGCTCCTCGACGAGCCGCATGTGCCGCTCGACGTCGCGGTGGTCGTAGTCGAACGGCTCGGAGCCGAAGCCGATGGTGACCCTGAGCTCGGTGTTGCCGCGCACCGGGTAGATGCCGTACCCCGCCTCGCCCTCCCTGAGCCAGACCTGCCAGTCCTGCAGGCCCAGGAAGTTCTCCGTGCTGAAGATCGCCAGGTGGGTGCCCAGGTGGTGGAGGAAGCGTCCCTCCTCGCCGAAGACGAGACCGCGCACGTTCGAGTGCAGGCCGTCGGCGCCCACCACGAGGTCGAAGTCGCGCCTCGCCCCGCTGTCGAAACCGGCCAGGACGCCGTGCTCGTGCTCGCGCAGCGCGGTGATGGAGTCGCCGAAGACGTACTCGACGTCGTCACACGTGATCTCGTGCAGCATCCGGACGAGGTCCTCGCGCAGCAGCTCGACGTCGTCGTTGTCGAGCCGTCCGCCGCTGAAGGTGGCCTCGGTGTCACGCATGATCTCGTTGCCGTCGCAGTCGAGCACGGACATGCCGCGCATGCGGGTGCGGGTGCGCCTTACCTCCTGCAGCAGGCCCATGCGCTCGACGACGCCGAGCGCGGCGCCGCGGACGTCGACGGCCTGCCCGCCGCCGCGCACCGCGGGGGCCCGCTCGACCACCGTCGGAGTGAGGCCGTGGCGGTGCAGCCAGTAGGCCAGGACCGGACCGGCGACACCCGCGCCGGAGATGAGAACCGTCGTCATGGAAGAGTCCCCTCGCATCATTGGGATACGCCGTATGCGGCTGAATGTACGGTGTACGAACAGGGTGGTCAACTGGCCTTTTCGCCTTGCTGAGCTAGTACAGAGGGCGGGATTGCGGAAAACCGCCTGCTATCGTCTGTACTAGGACAGCAGGAAAGGGACGCCGGTGACCGGAGAAATCGATCCGCCCTACCTGCGGATCGCCGCCGAGATCCGCAGGCGCATCGCCGACGGGGAGCTGGCTCCCGGTGACCGGGTGCCCTCGACGAGACGGATCGCCCGGGAATGGGGTGTCGCCCTGGCCACCGCCACCAGGGCGCTGGCCAAGCTGAGCCAGGAGGGCGTCGTGCAGGCGCGGCCCCGCGCGGGCACCGTGGTGGCACCGCGCGATCCCGCCCCCGAGCGGGTACGGCCCCGCGCCGCCGGATCGGAGCGGACGCGCCCGCGCGCCGCCGGCCCCGACCGGGAGCTCACCCGCGAGCGGATCGTGCGCGCCGCCATCGAGATCGCCGACGCCGAAGGGCTGGACGCGCTGTCCATGCGCGGCGTCGCCGCCCGGCTGGGCGTGGCCACCATGTCGCCCTACCGCTACGTGGACGGCAAGGACGAGCTCATCCTGCTGATGGCCGACGCCGCCTACGCCGAGGGGACCTACCCCGACGACCCCCCGCAGGGCTGGCGCGCCCGGCTGGAGCTGGGCGCGCGCACGATGTGGGCGCTCTACCGCCGTCATCCGTGGCTGGCGCAGATCAGCTCACTGTCCCGGCCGCTGCCCCTGGGAGGACTGGCCGGGCACGCGGAGTGGGCCCTGGCCACACTCGACGCCCGCGGGCTCGGACCGGACAGGGCGTTCGAGCTGCACCTGCTGCTCTACACCTTCGTCCACGGCCTGGCGGTCAACCTGGAGCGGGGCGCCCAGGCCGAGGCCGCCACCGGCCTCACCGACGACCAGTGGATGGACTCCCAGCAGGCCGCGTTCGAGGCGATAGTCGCCTCGGGCCGTTACCCGGTCTTCACCAGGACCCTGACGTTCTTCGCCGACGGCTACGACCTCGATCTCGACGCGCTGTTCGAGGTCGGCCTGGCGGCGCTCCTGGACGGCTTCGCCACCCTGCCCGGGCTGTCCTGACGGCCCGGGGCGCCGCCGCCGGGGTTTCGGCCCGGCCGGGTGCCGCCGGAGCGGACATCCGTACGCTCCGGGTCCGCATGACCCGCCGTTCGCGGGGGAAGCACCCGGGTGATCACACGACCCCGGGAGGTGTACCCGATGAGCGTGTTCCGCGTGAAGTCGGTCGAGCAGTCCATCTCGGACACCGAGGCGCCGGAGCATCGGCTGAGAAGGGAGCTCACGGCGCTCGACCTGACCGTGTTCGGCATCGGCGTCATCGTGGGGACCGGCATCTTCGTGCTCACCGGACGGGTGGCCAAGGAGATGGCCGGGCCCTCGGTCGCCCTGTCGTTCGTGGCCGCCGCGGTCGTCTGCGCGCTGGCGGCGCTCTGCTACGCCGAGTTCGCCTCCACCGTCCCGGTGGCCGGCTCGGCCTACACCTTCTCCTTCGCGACGCTGGGCGAGTTCCCCGCCTGGATCATCGGGTGGGACCTGATCCTGGAGATGATGCTCGGCGCCGCGGTCGTCGCGGTCGGCTGGTCGGGATACCTGGCCTCGCTGCTGTCGTCGTTCGGCATCGACCTGCCCGCCTCGCTGGCGGGCGACGACCCGGTCTTCAATCTGCCCGCCTCGCTCATCGTGCTGATCCTCACCGCGGTGCTGGTGGCCGGGGTGAAGCTGTCGTCGCGGCTCAACCTGGTCGTGGTCGCGATCAAGGTCACGGTGATCCTGCTGGTCATCGTGGCGGGACTGTTCTTCGTCAAGGGCGCCAACTACACGCCGTTCATCCCGCCCGCCAAGCAGACCGCGGCCGTCGAGGGGCTGTCCGCGCCGCTGATCCAGGTGATGTTCGGGATCACCCCGGTGGCCTTCGGCGTCCTGGGCATCTTCAGCGCCGCCGCGATCGTGTTCTTCGCCTACATCGGCTTCGACGTGGTGGCCACCGCCGCCGAGGAGACCCGCAGGCCGCAGCGGGACCTGCCGATCGGCATCATCGCCTCGCTGGTCATCTGCACGGTCCTGTACGTCTCGGTCTCCCTGGTCGTCGTCGGCATGCAGCCGTACCAGAGCCTGAGCGAGGCCGCCCCGCTCGCCGACGCGTTCAAGGCGGTCGGCCAGACCTGGGCGGCGACGCTGATCAGCATCGGCGCGCTGGCCGGTCTGACCACGGTCGTGATGATCCTCATGCTGGGCCAGTCGCGGGTGATGTTCTCCATGTGCCGCGACAACCTGCTGCCCCGCGGCCTGGCCAGGGTGCACCCCGTGTACGGCACGCCGTACCGGATCACCATCCTGCTGGGCGTGATCATCTCGATCCTGGCCGGGCTGGTGCCGCTGTCCACGATCGCCGAGCTGGTCAACATCGGCACGCTCTTCGCGTTCGTGGTCGTCTCGATCGCGGTGGTGATCCTGCGCCGCACCCGCCCCGACCTGCCGCGCTCCTTCCGCACCCCGCTGGTCCCGCTGGTGCCCATCCTGTCGGTGCTGGCCTGCCTCTACCTGATGATCAACCTTCCGGTGGAGACCTGGCTGCGCTTCCTGGCGTGGATGCTCATCGGAGTCGTGATCTATTTCTCCTACGGCTACCGTCACAGCCGCGTGGCCGACCGGCCGGCGGGAGGCCCGGTGAAGGGCGGCTGAGGGGCGGGCCCGCGCTCCGTCCGGCGGCCGGGCAGGTCGAACAGGATCCGCCCGGCCCCGGCCGCGTGCAGCCCCCGGTGCAGCAGGAGGCAGATCCCGGCGACGGCGGCGGTCAGGACGAGCGGCTGGACGAGCGCGGCGACGGCCCGCCACGGGCCCGCGAGCCCGGACAGCGGCCCGGCCAGCGCCAGGCCGAGCAGCGCGAGGATCGGCATGTGCATGACGTAGATCGGCAACGTCTGCCGGCCGATGCTCCTCAGCAGCCTCGCCGGAGCGCTCCAGCGGCTCAGCACGGCCGCCGCGGTCACGCCGAAGACCGTGGCGGCCGCCGAGACGAGGGGCCACACGCCGGGGACGTCCTGCGAGCGCGTGAGGGTCATGGCCAGCAGCGCCGAGCCGTACACGCCCCCGGTCAGGACGAGCAGCCGCCAGTCCGCCGCCGCGGCCAGCCGCTCGACGGCCGGGCGGAAGTACAGCCCGCCCAGGAAGAACACCAGGTTCTGGTACAGCCCGGCGCGGTTGCCGGGCGCCGCGAGCAGGTCGGCGGAGGCGAGGACCGACAGCGCCAGGGCGAGCCCCAGCACGAGGATCCGCGGGAAGCGCCGGGTGAGCTTGGCGATCACGAAGTACAGCGCCAGCGCGTACAGGTACCACAGGTTGGACGGCGTGATCGTGAGCTGCTCCAGCAGCCCGAGCGCGTCGGCGGCCCGGTCGGTGGGGAAACCCGGCGTCGTGTTCAGCAGCGCGGTGTGGGCCAGCAGCCACAGGACGTACAGGTACAGGAACCTGGCGACCCGCGACCGGGCGACCACCCGCCACGGCCGGTTCACCGCGCCGAGTGCGAACATGCCCGAGACGGCGAAGAACAACGGCATCCGCAGCGGCAGGAGCAGCTCGCCCAGGGCACCCCACGCCCCCGGGATCGGCAGGCCGAGCCGCCAGTCGAGCCGGAGGTACTGCTTGGCGACCACGTGCCACAGGACCACCAGCAGGATGCACACGCCCTTGGCGGTGTCGGCCCACCCGATCCGCCGCGGGCCGGGCGCCGCCGGCGGGGTCCCGCCGGCGGGCGGGGAGGGGACGGGGGGCGCGGGGCGGAGGGCGGTCATGGCGGTCTCCCGTGGGCGAGAGCCCGCCGAGGCGGGCCGTCCGGGTCACCGGCCACCTCGGCCGGTGCACCCGACGATGCCGCCGGGACGGATCGGTCACCTCCGCATAATCCACACAACGACTGCGTGATAATCCGCAGAGCGACCGCGTGAGACGCCTCCGCCCTCCGCCCCGGGCAGGGGACGGAGGGCGGAGAGCGGGACGGGTCAGGCGGGGACGGAGGCCACGCCCGGCTCCAGGAAGCGCGGCCGGGCGATGCCGGCGCGGTCCAGGTACGGGGTGATGCCGCCCAGGTGGAACGGCCAGCCCGCGCCCAGGATCATGCACAGGTCGATGTCCTGCGCCGCGGCGACCACGCCCTCTTCGAGCATGATGCGGATCTCCTGCTCCAGGGCCCGGAGCGTGCGCTCGCGCACCTGCTCGGCCGTGGACGGGGAGGTCCCGCCGGAGAAGATCGCCACCGCCTCGGGGTCGAGGGAGAAGTCCGGCGCGTAGACGCCGGGCTTGCCCGCCGCGACCAGCTCGGCCATGTTCTGCGAGACGCCGAAGCGGTCGGGGAAGGCGGCGTGCAGGGTCTCGGAGACGTGCAGGCCGACGGCCGGGCCGACCAGCTGCAGCAGCGCGAACGGGGTCATCGGCAGGCCCAGGCCGTCGAGCGCGTGGTCGGCGACCTCCAGCGGGGTGCCCTCGTCCACGGCGGTGATGACCTCGCCCATGAAGCGGGTCAGCAGCCGGTTGACGACGAACGCCGGGGCGTCCTTCACCAGCACGCTGGACTTCTTCAGCGACCTGCCGACCGCGAACGCGGTGGCGAGGGTGGCGTCGTCCGTGGCGTGGCCGCGGATGATCTCCAGCAGCGGCATGACCGCGACCGGGTTGAAGAAGTGGAAGCCCACCAGGCGCTCGGGGTGCTTCAGCTCCGAGCCCATCTCGGTGAGGGAGAGCGAGGAGGTGTTGGTCGCCAGCACGCAGGTCTCCGAGACCACGGCCTCGACCTCGGCGAACACCTTCTGCTTGACCTTCATGTCCTCGAAGACGGCCTCGATGACGAAGTCGGCGTCGGCGAAGGCGTCCTTGGTCAGCGAACCGGTCACCAGGGCCTTGAGCCGGTTGGCCTGGTCGCCGGAGACGCGGCCCTTGCCCAGCAGCTTGTCGACCTCGGCGTGGACGTAGGCGACGCCCTTGTCCAGGCGGGCCTGGTCCAGGTCGGTCAGGACGACCGGGACCTCCAGGCGGCGGGCGAACAGCAGCGCCATCTGCGAGGCCATCAGGCCGGCGCCGACGACGCCCACCTTGGTGACCTTGCGGGCCAGCGACTTGTCCGGCGCCCCGGCGGGCCGCTTGGCGCGGCGCTGCACCAGGTCGAAGGAGTAGAGCCCGGCGCGCAGCTCGTCGCCCATGAGGAGGTCGGCCAGGGCCTGGTCCTCGGCGTCGAAGCCCTCGTCGCGGGAGGCGGTGCGGGCCAGCTCGACCAGCTCCAGCGCCCGGTAGGGGGCCGGGTTGGCGCCGCGCAGCTTCATGTCGAGCAGGAAGCGGGCGTCGGCGACGGTCTTGGACCAGTCGGCGGCGGTGTGGTCGGTACGCGAGACCGTCACCTCGCCGCGGAGCACCTGGGCGGCCCAGCGCAGCGACTCCTCCAGGAAGTCGGCGCCCTCGAACATCGCGTCGGCGATGCCGAGCTTGAACGCGTCCCGGCCCTTGATCATGCGGTTCTGCGCGAGCGGGTTCTCGATGATCAGCTTGAGCGCGCTCTCCGGGCCGATCAGGCGGGGCAGCAGCTGGGTGCCGCCCCAGCCGGGGACCAGGCCGAGGAAGCACTCGGGCAGGGCCACCGCGGGCACGCCGGAGGAGATGGTCCGGTAGGTGCAGTGCAGGGCGACCTCCAGGCCGCCGCCCATCGCCGCGCCGTTGACGAACGCGAACGACGGCACCGGCAGCTCGCCGAGACGGCGGAAGACGTCGTGGCCCAGCTTGCCGATGGCCAGCGCCTGCTCGCGCTCGGAGACCAGGGCGGCGCCCTTGAGGTCGGCGCCGACCGCGAAGATGAACGGCTTGCCGACGACGCCCACCGCGGCCAGGTCGGTCCGGCCCGCGACGGCGTCGACGGCCTCGTTCAGCGAGGTCAGGCCGCCGGGGCCGAAGGTGGACGGCTTGGTGTGGTCGAAGCCGTTGTCCAGCGTGATCAGGGCCATCGTGCCGGCGCCGTACGGCAGTTCGACGTCGCGGACGATCGCCTTGGTGACGACCTCGTCAGCGAAGAGTTCCTTGATGTCGCTCACTACTTCGCACCTTCCCAGGCGAGGTTCTCCCAGATGACCGTTCCGCCCATGCCCATGCCGACGCACATCGTGGTGATGCCGTAGCGGACCTCGGGGCGCTCACCGAACTCGCGGGCGAGCTGGGTCATCAGCCGCACGCCCGAGGAGGCCAGCGGGTGGCCGAAGGCGATCGCGCCGCCGTACGGGTTCACGCGGGTGTCGTCGTCGGCGATGCCGAAGTGCTCCAGGAAGGCCAGCACCTGGACGGCGAACGCCTCGTTGATCTCGAACAGGCCGATGTCGTCGATGGACAGTCCGGCCAGGCGCAGCGCGCGCTCGGTGGACGGGATCGGGCCGACGCCCATGACCTCGGGGTCCACGCCCGCGAAGGCGTAGGAGACCAGGCGCATCTTCGGGGCGAGGCCCAGCTCCCGGGCGACGTCGGCGGCGGCCACGATGCAGCCGGTGGCGCCGTCGTTGATGCCGGAGGCGTTGCCCGCGGTGATCCGGCCGTGCGGGCGGAACGGGGTCTTCAGCGTGCCCAGGCCCTCCAGCGTGGTGCCGGGGCGGGGAGCCTCGTCGGCGGTGGCCAGGCCCCAGCCCTTCTCGGCGGAGCGCACGGCGACCGGGACCAGGTCGGGCTGGATCCTGCCGTCGGCGTAGGCCTTGGCGACCTTCTCCTGGGAGGCGAGGGCGAAGGCGTCGGCGCGATCCTTGGTGATGGTCGGGTAGCGGTCGTGCAGGTTCTCCGCGGTCATGCCCATGACCAGG
This sequence comes from Paraplanobispora takensis, assembly GCF_016863195.1. GTDB lineage: Bacteria > Actinomycetota > Actinomycetes > Streptosporangiales > Streptosporangiaceae > Planobispora > Planobispora takensis. The sequence continues at coordinate 165,191 of NZ_BOOK01000010.1, forward strand.
GCGGAGCCGTCCACGATCTGCTCGGCCACGAACCGCGGGTTGGGGTCGACGCCCTCGCCCATCGGGTGGCGGCCCATGTGCTCGACGCCGCCGGCGATGGCCACGTCGTAGGCGCCGAAGGCGATGCCGCCCGCGACGGAGGTGACCGCGGTCATGGCGCCGGCGCACATGCGGTCGATCGCGTAACCGGGGACGCTCTTGGGCAGACCGGCCAGGACGGCGGCGGAGCGGCCGATGGTCAGCCCCTGGTCGCCGATCTGGGTCGTGGCCGCGATGGCCACCTCGTCGACGCGCTCCGGCGGCAGGTTCGGATTACGCCGAATCAGCTCGCGGATGACGCGGATCACCAGGTCGTCGGCGCGCGTCTCGGCGTACAGGCCCTTGGGGCCGGACTTGCCGAAAGGCGTGCGCACTCCGTCGACGAATACGACGTCACGAGACGAAGGCACGGGGTTAGCTCCTCGTTGCTGGGTGGCTACCCTCCCTATGCTACTCGCCGGTAACAACACTCGGTCCGTCCAGGGTGCGCGGCGGCCCGGCGGGGCGCAGAATCGGAGGTGAGGGCGGAGCCTTCCCCGCGGCGGGGCCGGATGCGCGGGAGGTGATCGTCTGGCAGACTTGGAAATCGTTTTCCTGGAGGTCGCCCGTGGTCACGCTCGAGGATGTCGCCAAGCACGCGGGAGTCTCTCTCGCCACCGCGTCGCGGGTGCTCAACGGCAGCACCCGCCAGGTGGGCGCGCCGCTGCGGGCCAAGGTCGAGATGGCCGCCGAACAGCTCGGCTACCGGGCGAACGTCGCGGCGCAGACGCTGGCGCGCGGGGCCGGCAACGTGATCGGCCTCGTGGTGCACGACCTGGTCGACCCCTACTTCGCCGCGATCGCGGACGGGGCGATGCGGGTGGCCGAGAGCCGGGGCCTGATGGTCATGGTGGGCACCACGCACCGGGACCCCGAGCGGGAGATCGCCTACGTCTCGACCCTGAACGCGCAGCGGGTGCGCGCCGTCCTGCTGACCGGATCCCGGCTCGACGACGTCCAGGTGACCCGGCGGCTGCGCCAGGAGCTCGACCGCTACCGCGAGAGCGGCGGCCAGGTCGCCTGCGTGGGCCAGGACCTGCTCGGCGCCGACACGGTGGCGCCCGGCAACGCCGAGGGCGCCGCCGAGCTGGCCCGGGCCCTGGCCGGCCTCGGGCACCGGCGCTTCGCCGTGCTCGCCGGCCCCGCCGGGCTGGTCACCGCCCGCGACCGCACGACCGGCTTCCGCGGGGCGCTGGCCGCGCTCGGCCTGCCGGAGCCGCGGATCGTGCACGGCACCTTCGACCGCGACGGCGGCTACGCGGCGGCGGCCGGGCTCGCCGAGGCGGGCAAGGAGATCACCTGCGTGTTCGCCGTCAACGACGTGATGGCGATGGGCGCGCTGGCGGCCTTCAGGGACCGCGGCGTCCGCGTGCCGCAGGACGTCTCCGTCGCCGGGTTCGACGACATCGCCACTCTCAGGGACCTGGTCCCGTCGCTGTCGACCGTACGGCTCCCGCTGGCGGACATGGGCGCCCGGGCGATGGAGCTGGCCCTCGACCCGGCGGAGCGGGTCAGGATCGAGCGGGTGGCCGGCGAGGTCGTGATCCGCGAGAGCACCCGCCGCCTGGAATAGCCCCCGGGCGCCCGCTTCCCGGCAGGGTCCGCCGCTGGAGCACGGCGGCCCGTTCCGGGCCCGGCACGCGGGGATGGGCGGCGGGCGGGTCACGCGCCCGGCACGCGGGGATGGGCGGCGCGCGGGTCACAGGTCCGGTGTGTGGAGATCGGCGGCGCGCGGGTCACGCGCCCGGCGGTGAGAATCGAACCATGCGCTTCGAGGTGCTGGGTCCCGTCCGTCTGGTGGGCGAGGGCGGCGGGCCCGTCGAGATCCCGGGGCCGGGGCTGCGCGCGTTGCTGGTCGCGCTCCTGGCCGAACCCGGCACGACGGTCTCCGCCGGCCGCCTGATCGACGTCCTGTACGGCGGGAGTCCTCCGTCCGGCGCCCCGCGCTCCCTGCACTCCCAGATCTCCCGGCTCCGCAGGCTCGGCGTCGCCGTCGAGCTGCTCCCGTCCGGTTACCGGATCGCGGTCCGGCCCGAGGACGTCGACGCGCACCGGTTCGAGCTACTGGCGCAGGAGGGCCGGAGCGCGCTGGCGGCCGGTGAACGCCGCAGGGCGCTCGCCCTCGTGGAGGAGGCGCTGGCGCTGTGGCGCGGACCGGCGCCCGAGCCGCTGGCCGGACGCCTGCAGGAGCTGCGGCTCGGCGCCCTGGAGGACAGGTTCGAGGCGGGCGGCGGGTCGGTCGCCGAGATGCGGGCGCTGCTGGCCGGGCACCCGCTGCGGGAGCGGTTGTGCGCGCTGCTCATGCGGGCCCTGCAGGAGGAGGGACGGCCGGCCGAGGCCCTGGCCGTCTTCGAGGAAACCCGGCGCGTGCTCGCCGAGGAGCTGGGCGCCGATCCCTCACCCGCTCTGGCCGGGACGCACCTGGCGATCCTGCGCGGGACCGAGCCGGTCGAGGGACCGGTCGCCGGGCCTGCCGGCGAGCCGGTCAGGCGCGGCGTCCGGGCCCAGCTCACCAGCTTCGTGGGGCGGCGGGAGGACCTTCTGCGCCTCCGTCAGCTGCTGCGGGAGCGGCGGCTGGTCACCCTCACCGGCCCCGGCGGGGTGGGCAAGACCAGGCTCGCGGCCGAGACGGCCGCCGGGCTCGACGGCGAGGTCTGCTTCGCCGAGCTGGCCCACCTGAGCGACGGCCGCGACCTGCCGCGGCTGCTGCTCGGCGAGCTCGGCCTCCGGGAGACCGCGCTCCGCGTGACCCGCGCTCCCGAGCCGGAGGAGAGGCTCCTGGCCGCGCTCTCCGGCCGGGACCTGGTGCTGGTCCTGGACAACTGCGAGCACATCGTGGAGGCCGCCGCCCGCCTGGCCGATCGGCTGCTCGCGGCCTGCCCCGGGGTGCGGGTGCTGGCGACCGGCCGCGAGCCGCTCGGGATCACCGGGGAGGTGCTGCTCCCGGTGCACCCGCTGCCGGAGGGAATCGCCCTGCGGCTGCTGCGGGACCGGGCGGCCGCCGTACGGCCCGACTTCGAGGCGGGGAGCACCGGAGATGCCGGAGACGCTGGAAGTGCAGGGAGCGCCGAGAGCGCCGGGCGCTCTGGAGCCTCCGAACACTCCGGGAAGCCCGGGGACGAGGTCCTGCTGCGGATCTGCCGGGCCCTGGACGGGCTGCCCCTGGCGATCGAGCTGGCCGCGGCCCGGCTGCGCTCGATGGACGCCGAGGAGGTCGCCGACCGGCTGGACGACCGGTTCCGGCTGTTCACCGGCGGCAGCCGTACGGCGCTGCCCCGGCACCGCACGCTCCGCGCGGTCGTGGCCTGGAGCTGGGATCTGCTTGAGGAACCGGAGCGGGTCTTCGCCCGGCGGTTCGCGGTGTTCGCCCGGGACGCCACCCTGGAGGCCGCCGAGCGCATCTGCGGGGACGCCGAGCGCGTCCGCGGGGACCTCGTCTGCGGAGACCTCGTCTGCGGAGACCGGGTCCCGCGTGCTCCCGGTGCCCCCGAGGTCGCGGGCACCTTGCCCGGTCCCGGCGGTCCCGACGTCGCCGGCGGTTCCGGTTCCGCGGCTGCCCTGGGCGGACGGGACGCCCTCGACCTGCTGGCCGCGCTCGTGGACAAGTCGCTGATCGAGGTGGTGGGGGGCCGCTACCGGATGCTGGAGACCATCCGGGCCTTCTGCGCCGAGCGGCTGGCCGAGTCGGGGGAGGCCGAGCGGTTGCGCGAGGTCCACGCCGCCTACTTCACCGCGTTCGCCGAACGGGCCGCTCCGGAGGTGCGCGACCGGGACCAGCCGGTGTGGCTGCGGCGGCTGGCGGCCGAGGACGACGAGCTGCGGGCCGCGCTCCACCGGGCCCTGGCCGCCGGGCGGGGGGAGCGGGCACTGCGGCTGGTCGCCGCGCTGTGGTGGCCCTGGATGTTGCGCGGCATGCGGATGGAGGGCGCCGCGTTCGCGGAGAGGACCCTCGCCGTGGTCGGCCGGACCCCGCCGCGCGGCATGGAGGAGGAGTACGTCCTGTGCGTGCTCGCCGTGGCGATGGTGAACACCTCGGACCGCAGCCTGCTCGACCAGGTGGGAAGGCTCGCCGGCGTCCTGCCGTCCCCGCCCCGGCACCCGATGCTGTTCGTGATCGGCTCCATGGTCACCATCGCCCGGGGGGAGTACGGGGCCGTCGGGGAGGACGTCCTGCGGGCCACCACCGACTCCGACCCGTGGACCCGTGCGATGGCCCGGCTGGTCCTCGGATTCGTCCGGCTGAGCTCGGGCCGGGTGGCGGAGGCGGAGGAGGAGTTCGCCCGGTCGCTGGAGGGGTTCGCCGACCGGGGCGACCGGTGGGGCATGGCCCAGGCGCTGCTGTCGATCGCCGAGCCGCAGGGGTGGCGGGGCGAGCACCGGCGGGCCGTGGCGACCGTCGAGCGGGCCATGGAACTGATCGACCAGATCGGCTCGCCGGAGGACCGGGTCTTCCTGCTGTGCAGCCGCGCCGCCGAGCGCCTGCGCACCGGGGACGCCGGAGCGGTGGCGGCCGCCGCGGCCGACTGCGCGCAGGCGGCCGGGATCGCCCGTGGGCTCGACATTCCCGAGGTCTGGGTCACGACCCGGCTCGGCCTGGCTGCCGTGGCCCACCGGAGCGGCCGGGTGGCGGAGGCCGGGGAGCTGTACGAGCTGGCCCTGGCGGGGTGCCGGCCGCACTGGGGCGGGGTGGAACAGGCCCGGGCACGGGTGCTGACCGGTCTCGGGCGGGTGGCGGAGAGCCGGGGCGACCTCGGGACCTCGCTGCGGCGCTATCGGGAGGCGTTCCGCCTCGCCGCCGGCGCCGGGGACCGGCCGTCCGCGGCCTCGGCCGTCGAGGGGCTGGCGGGCCTGGCGCTGGCCTGCGGCGACGCGGAGCGGTCGGCGTTCCTGCTGGGGGCGGCGTGCGCGCTGCGCGGGCTGGCGATCTGCGACCCGGACGTGCGGGAGACGGGCCGCCGCGCGCGGGCCGTACTGGGCGAGGCCGGGTACGGCACGGCCTATGACGAGGGCGCGGGGATGACCGGTGACGCGGCGCTCACCGCGGTGACGCGGTGGTTGTCAGCGCCGGGTCGGCTCGCGGTGAGCGCCCTCGCGCACCGTGGAGGGCATGACACCGAATCCTGAGATCTCCGAACAGACCAGGCGCCTTGAACACTCCCCGCGTCCGGAGGGTCCGGACCGTCCCGGGCGCTTCGCGGATTCCGAGCCCGCCGGTCCTTCCGGGCATCTCGATCGTCCCGGACACCTCGTGGGCTCCGGGCCCGCCGGTCCTTCCGGGAGTCCTCTGCACTCCGGGCCCGCCGGTCCTTCCGGGCGTCCGGAGGCTCCCGGACACCCCATGGACCCCGGATCCTCTTCGGGTCCCGCTTCCTCCTCGGGCTCCGGGCTTTTCGAGGTCCCGATCAGGAGGGCCTGCCCGTTCGATCCGCCTCCCGGCCTGGCCGGGCTACGCGCCGCCGAACCGATCACGCGGCGCGTGATGCCGCTCGACGGCACCGAGCTCTGGCTGGTCACCAGCCATGATCTGGTCCGCCGGATGCTCGCCGACCCCCGGTGGAGTTCCACGGTGGACGGCGGCCTCAGCCCGGAGCAGCCGCTGCACATGACGCAGCCGGAGCCCGGGATGTTCCTCAGCATGGACGCCCCGGAGCACGGCCGCTACCGGCGCATGCTCACCGCCCACTTCACCGTCCAGCGGATGAACCGGCTCCGTCCCAGGATCGAGCAGATCGTCGCCGAGCGGCTGGACGCGATGGAGCGCCTGCCCCACCCGGTGGACCTGGTCGCCGAGTTCGCGCTGCCGGTGCCGTCCCTGGTCATCTGCGAGCTGCTCGGCATGCCGTACGAGGACCGGGCCGAGTTCCAGGAGGCCGCCCGCACGGGCGTCGACATGACCGCCTCGCCTGAGCAGTCGGATGCCGCCATGGCCCGGCTCGGCGCCCACCTGGCGAAGCTGATCGCCGCCAAACGGGAGGAGCCGGACGACGCGCTCATCGGGGAACTCATCCGCGAGGGAGCCCTCACCGATGGGGAACTGGTCCATATCTCGATATTGCTGCTGCTCGCCGGGCACGAGACGACCGCCAACATGCTCGGCCTCGGCACGCTGCTGCTGTTGCACCACCCCGACCAGCTCGCCCTGGTCCGGGAGGGGGCCCCCGGAGCGGCCGACGAGCTGCTGCGGTACCTGTCGATCGTCGATCTGGTGATGTTCCGCGGCGCGAAGGAGGACCTCACGCTGGGCGGTCGGGAGATCAGGGCGGGGGAGTTCGGCCTGGCCTCGCTCTCGGCGGCCAACCGTGATCCCGCGCTCTGCGAGGACCCCGACCGGCTCGACGTCACCCGGCCCAAGACCGCGCACGTCGCGCTGGGCTTCGGCCCGCACCAGTGCCTCGGGCAGAATCTCGCCCGCCTGGAGCTGGAGATCGCCCTCCAGGCGCTGCTGCGGCGCTTCCCCGGGTTGCGGGCGGCCGTACCGCTGGATGAGGTCCCGGTCAGGGAGAACGCGGCCATCCACGGCCTGCACAGTCTCCCGGTGACCTGGTGAGCGCCGTGGAGGCCACCGCCGGCATCACCGTCGTCACCGTGAACCGGGAGAGCTGCTGCGGCGCCGGCCAGTGCGTGCTGGCCGCGCCCGCGGTCTTCACGCAGAGCGAGGAGGACGGGCTCGTGGTCCTGCTGGATCCGGACCCGCCCGCTGGGCTGCGCGACGCCGTACGCAGGGCGCAGTCGCACTGCCCGACCCGGAGCATCACCGTGCGCTGAGCCCACCGGACCCGGAGTTCCCCGGACCCGGAGTTCCCCGGACCCGGAGTTCCCCGGACCCGGAACCCGCCGCACACCGTCGTACGGCAGGCCCGCCCGGCGGGTCAGCGGGCGACGAGTTCGCCGAACCTCGCCTTCACCCGGGCCAGGACCTCGTCCGGGTCGGCGGCCCACACGTCGGCGTTGAAGATCTCCACCTCGATGTCCCCGGTGTAACCCGCCGCGGTCACGGCCTCGGTCAGCGGCGCGAAGTCGATCACGCCGTCGCCCATCACGCCCCGGCCGAGCAGCACGTTGGCGGGCAGCGGGTGCAGGAAGTCGCACACCTGGTAGGAGGCGATCCGGTCCCCGGCCCGTGCGATCTGGTCGAAGACCTGCGGGTCCCACCACACGTGGAAGGTGTCGACGACCACGCCGACCTGCCCGGCGGGGTACGGCTCGGCGAGGTCGAGCGCCTGGCCGAGCGTGGACAGCACGGCCCGGTCGGCGCAGTACATCGGGTGCAGCGGCTCCAGCGCCAGCCGCACGCCGCGCTCGGCGGCGTAGGGGGCGAGGACGGCCAGTGCCTCGGCGACCCGCTCCCTGGCCCCCGCCAGGTCCCGGTCGACCCCCTGGCCGGGGCCGCCCAGCGGCTCGTCCGGCACCACGCCGGGCAGCCCGCCGACCACCATGACCAGGCACGCCGCCTCCAGCGCGGCGGCCTCGTCGATCGCCCGGCGGTTGTCGTCGAGCGACTCGGGACTCCCGGAGGTCAGGAAGCCGCCCCTGCACAGGGACGACACCCGCAGCCCGGCGTCCCGCACCAGCTTCGCGCTCTGTTCGAGGCCCTGCCGGGCGACGTCCTGGCGCCACAGGCCGATGGCCTCCACGCCGTGCCGTACGCACCCGTCGATCGCCTCGGCCACCGACCACCGCTTGGTGGTCCACTGGTTCAGCGAGAACCGGCGCATGCTCACAGCTCCTCCTTCGTCGGCTCTGTGAGCATGCTGCTGTGTCTGTTGGCTCGCTCGCTACGCTCGCTCACAGCCCGTTCACCGCCAGCAGCGACCGCATCCGGTGGACGGCCAGCTCGGGGTCCGACAGCAGCCCCGCCCGGTCGGCCAGGCGGAACACCTCGGCCAGGTGGGCGATCGAGCGGGCCGACTGGGCGCCGTTGACCATGGCGAAGGCGTCCTGGTGGCCGTTGAGCCAGGCCAGGAAGACGATGCCGGTCTTGTAGTTGTACGTCGGCGTCTCGAAGATCTTCCGCGAGAGCGGGACCGTCGGGGCCATGATCTCGTCGTAGCGGTCGAGGTCGCCGGCGTCGAGGGCGGCCAGGGCGGCCGCGGCGGCCGGGGCGATCGCGTCGAAGATGCCCAGCAGCGCGTGGCTGCCCGAGGCGATCAGCGACGGGTAGTTGAAGTCGTCGCCGGTGTAGAGCCTGACCCCCTCCGGCAGTGCCGACCGCAGCCCGATCTCGTGCTCGGCGTCCAGCAGCGAGACCTTGACTCCGTCCACCGCAGGCGCGTACTCGCGGATCAGCGCCAGGAACGACTCGGTGGCCTCGGCCACGTCCCGTGAGCCCCAGTAGCCCGCCAGCTGCGGATCGAACATCTCGCCCAGCCAGTGCAGGATCACCGGCCGATCGGCCGCCGAGAGCAGCTTGCCGTAGACCGCGTGGTAGTCCTCGGGGCCCTCGGCGATCCGGGCGAGCTGGCGGCTGGCCATGACGATGACCCCGGCGCCCGCCTGCCGTACGGTCTCGATCTGCTCGGTGTAGGCGGCCACGACCTCGTCGAGGGTCGCGGCGTCCGGCGCGTGGTCGGTGCCCGCGCCGCAGGCCACCAGCGTGGCCGGGTCGCCGAAGCCGGCGGCCTCGGCCGCGCTGCGCCGGATCAGCTCACTCGTCGCCGCCCAGTCCAGGCCCATGTTGCGCTGGGCGGTGTCCATGGCGTCGGCCACGCGCAGGCCGTGCGACCACAGGTGGCGGCGGAAGCGCAGCGTCGCCTCCCAGTCGACGGCCGCGGGGGAGCCGGGGGTGTTGTCGCCGAGCGGGTCGGCCACCACGTGCGCGGCGGCGTAGACGATCCGGCTGCGCGGCGGGCCGGCGGGACGCTCCCAGGTCACCGGCTCGCGCAGGGTGTACTCCCCGCCGGGGAGCGCGATGCCGGTCACGGCTCCACCACGAGGCGGCGGCCCTCGGCGGAGGACTGCAGCCCCAGCTCGGCCAGGCGCACGCCGCGCGCGCCGGAGGCGAAGTCGTGCGGGAAGGGGGCGTCCTCCAGCACGTGCCGGACGAACATCTCCCACTGGATCTTGAAGCCGTTGTCGAACTCGGCGTTGTCGGGCACCTCCTGCCAGTCGTCGCGGAAGCGCGCGGTGACCGGCAGGTCCGGGTTCCAGACCGGCTTGGGGGTGGCGGCGCGGTGCTGGAAGCGGCAGTTGCGCAGGCCCGCGACGGCGCTGCCGTGGGTGCCGTCCACCTGGAACTCCACCAGCTCGTCCCGGTTCACCCGGACGCTCCAGGAGGAGTTGATCTGCGCGATGATCCCGCCCTCCAGCTCGAAGACGCCGTAGGCGGCGTCGTCGGCGGTGGCCGTGTAGGTCTCGCCCTGCTCGTCCACCCGCTCGGGGATGTGGGTGACGGCCTGGGCGTAGACCGAGTTGACGCGGCCGAACAGGTTCTCCAGCACGTAGGCCCAGTGCGGGAACATGTCGAGCACGATGCCGCCGCCGTCCTCGGCGCGGTAGTTCCACGACGGGCGCTGGGCCGCCTGCCAGTCGCCCTCGAAGACCCAGTAGCCGAACTCGCCGCGCACCGACAGGATCCGGCCGAAGAAGCCGCCGTCGATCAGGCGCTTGAGCTTGAGCAGGCCGGGGAGGAAGAGCTTGTCCTGCACGACGCCGTTCTTGATGCCCTTCGCCTCGGCGGCGTCGGCCAGGGCCAGTGCGTCCTCGACGGTCTCGGCGGTGGGCTTCTCGGCGTAGATGTGCTTGCCCGCTTCGATCGCCTTCAGCACGGCCTTCACCCGCGCCTGGGTGACCTGGGCGTCGAAGTAGATCAGGTTGTCGTCGTCGGCCAGGGCCGCGTCGAGGTCGGTGGTCCAGTCGGCGATGCCGTGGTCGGTGGCGAGCTTCTCCAGCTTCGCGGCGCTCCGGCCCACGAGCACCGGCCGGAGCAGGACCCGCTCGCCGTCGGACAGGGCCACGCCGCCCTGCTCGTTGATGGCCAGGACCGACCGGACCAGGTGCTGCCGGTAGCCCATGCGGCCGGTGACGCCGTTCATCACGACGCCGATGCTTCGGGGGGACATTATGCGGAGCCTCCTTTGGAAAGCGCTTTCCCTGCCTACCGTACGGCAGCCGCGACGACCAGGCAAGCTCCCGTCCGGCAGGTGATCGTGGAACGGGCCAGGCGGGTGGCGGAGCCGTACGGCGCGTCCCGGGAAGATGCCCGCGCGGCGGGTCATGCGGATCTGCGGGCGAGGTCCGTATCGTGGTTGTCCATACGGTTCAACCTGGTGAGGAACCGGACGCCGCCGCACCGCAGGGGGGAAACGTGCCGATCTTCATCGCCCGCCTGCTGGCCCGGTTCAGGCTGCTGGGGACGTGGTGGTCGCCCGTCGCCGTGCTCGGCTTCGTCTATCTGACGAGCTGGCCGCTGATGGCGCTCGCCGAGCCCGCGGGCAGCGAGCTCGTCGAACCCGCCAACTACTGGTGGTACTTCATGGTCACCGCCGCGACCGTCGGCTACGGCGACCTCTATCCGGAGTCGGCGGCGGGCCACGCCGTCGGCGTGTACGTCATCGTCGGCGGCATCGCGGCGCTGACGACGCTGTTCACCAAGCTCGCATCGGTGCTGGAACGATCGAAGGGACGCCGGATGCAGGGTTCCGTCACGGCCGACGGCTCCGGCCACATCGTGCTGCTCGGATACACCCCGGGCCGGACCGAGCGCATCGTGGACGAGTTGATCGCCGACGATCCGTGCGAGATCGTCCTGTGCGCCTGGGAGGACGTCCCGGCCCACCCCATGCCGGATCGCGACGTCACGTTCGTGCGCGGCGACCTGACCGCGGAGGAGGTGCTGCGCCGGGCCGGGGTGCAGCGGGCGCACAGCGTGCTCGTCGACGCCCGCGACGACAACGAGGCGCTGGCCGTCGCGCTGACCGCCGGCCACGTCGCCGAGGGTGCCCACCTGGTCGTCGCGCTGCGCGACCTGGGCCGGGCCCCGCACCTGCGCTACGTCGACGAGGCGGTGCGCTGCGTCCAGTGGCACAGCCCTCACATGATCACCGAGGAGCTGAAGGACCCCGGGATCACCGAGGTCTACACCGACCTGATGACCCACGGCGGCGCGAACACCTACTCGGCGCGGCTGCCCGGGTCGCTGGGCCCGGTCCGGGTCGAGCGCTGTCAGATCGCGCTCGGCCGGATGTGCGGCGCCACCGTGCTCGCCGCCCGCGCCGGCGGCGAGCTGCTGGTGAACCCCGACTGGCAGTCCACCCTCCCGCCGGGGGCCGTGCTGTACTACGTCAGCTCGCGCCGCCTCACCTCCGAGGAGATCGTCAAGGCCCTGGGCGCAACGGACTGACCCGGCACCGGCCGGGGATACGCGGCTGAAAGCGCTCCGCAAGGCCTGTGCGCTATCTGTTGGGCGAGCGGGACCGGGGTCACGGGTCACTCCGGCCCGTCGCGGGCCCGCTCCCCTCAGAAGGAGGCCCCATGACGCATCCTGATCGGCCGGCAGCCCGGGCCCGGCGCTCGTTCTGGGAGAAACCGCCGGTATGGTTCCGCGCTCTCGGCATCCCGGTCGCGCTGCTGGTGACCCTGCAGATGAGCGACGAACGCGGTCCGCTGATGGGCGCCTTCGCGGGAGCCGTGTACGGCTCGCTGGCGATCAGCCTGCTCCTGTGGGACCGGTTCGTGCTCTGGGGCCGTGAGCACCCCCTGCTCGACGCCCTGGGCTTCGGGCCCGTCATGTTCATCGCCCTCGCCTTCGTCACCTCCCTGTCGCCGGCGGTCTGCGCGGCGATCGCGGCCGGGACCACCGTCCCGTTCGTCGTCCTCAAGCACCTGCAGCGCCGGCGGACGCCGCGACCCGGGACCGCTCCCGCCGCCCGGCCCTGAGCCGGCCGGTCTCCCGCCCGCGGGCGCGTGCTTTCAGACGGTCTCCGGCGCGGGCCGTGCGTCCGCTCTCCAGGAGTCGAGCCCGGCCTCCGACAGCACGGTGTCGAAGGCGAGCTCGGCCGCCCCGCGGAGGCTGCCGTCCCGGGGGAAGGCGGCGCGGATCAGCGGGGGCGGGTCGTGGCGGCGGAACCGCATGAGCCCTGACAGATAGGCGGCGCGGACGGAGTCTCCTGCCTGGTCGAGGAGCGCGGCGGCCACCCCGGACAGCGTCACGATCCGCGGGTCCAGCGCGTTGACCAGGCCGCCGATGCCGCGCCCGAGGTTGCGCGCCACCTGCTCGACCGCCGCCAGGGCGGCGGGGTCGCCCTCCCCGGCCCGCCGCAGGACGGCGTCGGCCGCGCTGCGCGGGGCGGCCGGGGGCGGGGCGCCGAGGATGCGCGCCAGCGCCCGCCCGTCGACTTCGAGGTCCCAGCATCCGTGCGCGCCGCACGGGCAGGGGCGGTCCGGGTCGCCGAAGGGCAGGTGCCCGAACTCGCCGCCCGCTCCGGTGCTGCCGGTGGTGGCGCGCCCGTGTTCGAGCACCACCCCGCCGACCCCCACCTCCACGGCCACGTGGAGGGCCACGTCGGCCCCGGTCGCGGCGCCCCGGCGGGCCTCGGCGACCCCGGCCATCGTGGCGTCGTTGCCGATCACGACGGGGATCGGGGCGATCCGCAGGCGCTCCGCGACCTCGACGTCCCGCCAGCCGATGGTGGCCGACTCCACCAGGCGGCCCCCGCTGACCGTGCCCGACATGGAGACCCCGACCGCCCGCAGCCGGGCGCCGAAGGCGGTCCGGACCTCGCGCAGGGCCCGCGAGATGCGCCCCAGGACGTCCTCGGCGGGCTGCCCGCCGTACCGTTCGCGCCGCAGGGGTTCGAGCCCGCCGCCCAGGTGGGACACCGCGAGCCGCCAGGACTCGTAGGAGACGTCCACCGCCGCCACCACCGGTCCCCGGTCGTGGCGGCGCACCGTGCGGGTGGGGCGCCCGCGGGCCCCGGTCGGTTCGGCGGCGGTCTCCTCGACCAGGTCGAGCGCGCGCAGCCGGGCGAGGATCTCCGTCGCCGAGCCCCGGCTCAGGCCGAGGTCGCGGGCGAGCTCGGCGCGGGTCGTCTCCGGGTGGAGGTGGACGTGCCGCAGCACGTCGAGCATCCCCCGCACCTGGAGTGCGCGTGCCCGCCCGACTTCACCGGCTCTCATGAAAGGGGATTGTGTCAACTTTCCCGCCGCGATTATGCTCGTGAGGCGATCATAATCGAAGGAGAAGTCATGGTGACCGTTGTCGGGCTGCTGGCCGCGCTTCTGACCACCGCGTGCTGGTGGCCGCAGCTCCATCGGTCCTGGCGCACCCGCTCGACGGCCGACCTGTCGTGGTCCTACCTCGTGATGCTGACCTCGGGCGTGGGCCTGTGGCTGGTGTACGGCGTCGCGACGGGGGACCCGGCCGTCATGGCCGCCAACGGGGCCACGTTCGCGGCCCTGGCGGTGCTCATCGGGATCAAGACGCGTCACCGGGGCGAGGCCGGAGGGTGAAGGGCGTGCCGGAGACGGAGGGTCCGCGGGGCGAGAAGGCGACGGGCGCACTGAAGATGGAAGATCCGCGAGACGAGAGGGCGATGGGCGTGCTGGAGACGGAAGACCCGCGAGGTGGAGAGACGATGAGCGTGCCGGCCCGGAGTGAGGCGGTTCCCGGAGTCCTGGAGGGCGTGCGCGCCGTCCTGCTCGACATGGACGGCACCCTGGTCGACTCCGACAGCGCGGTCGAGCGCTCCTGGCGGACCTGGGCCGTGCGCTACGGCCTGCCGGAGGAGGAGGTGGTGGCCGGCGTCCACGGATATCCCGCCCCCACCTCGATCCGCCGCCTGGCCCCGTGGCTCTCCGAGGAGGAGGTCGCCGACGCCGCGCAGGTCCTGCTCGACCTGGAGTGCACCGACCTCGACGGCGTCGTGGCCGCACAGGGCGCCGGGGAGCTCCTGGCCGTCCTGGCCGAGCGCGCCATCCCGTGGGCGGTCGTCACCGGCTCCGGAGCCGGGCTCGCCAAGGCCCGGCTCGCCGCCGCGGGCGTCACCGCGCCCTTCGTCGTCTCCCTGGACGACGTCGCGGTCGGCAAGCCCGACCCGCAGGGCTATCTCATGGCGGCGGCGGAACTCGGCGTCGACCCCGCCGCGTGCCTGGCCGTCGAGGACTCCGCCCCGGGGATCGCCGCGGGCCGGGCGGCGGGCATGCCGGTCGCCGCCCTGCGCGGCCTGAGCGGTGAGCTGTCGATCACCCATCTGGGAGAGCTCGCCGCCCACCTGCGCCGCATCGGATAGACCGCGAGGGCCGGTTCCGCGGGCGGCTGCCCGGCGAGAGACCGGGGGCTTCCGGAGGCACGCGCCGCCGGTGGCCGTCAGATCTCGCCCTTGGTCTCCAGGCGGGTCAGGGCCTTGGCCACCGGGTGGGCGGTCAGGGCGATCTGCCACTCGCGGGCGCCCAGCTCGCGCAGCCGGGCCGCGACGGTCTCGTCGTCGATGACCGGGGGCGGCTCCCAGGTCAGGCGGCGCACGGCGTCCGGCTGCAGGAGGTTCTCGGTCGGCATGTGATGCTCGTCGGCGAGGGCGGCCACCACGGTCCTGGCCGCCGCGAGCCGCCGGGCGGCCACCGGGTCGCGGTCCATCCAGCGGTTGGCGGGCGGCGGGCCCTCGCCCGGGGCGCCGGGCTGGGGGAGCCGGGACTCCGGCAGCGCGCGGGCGGTGTTGACCGCGGCCAGCCACTCGCGCAGGTGGCGGCGGGCGCTGCGCCCGGTGAACGGGGCGATCTCGGTCAGGGACTTGGTGGTGCGGGGCAGCTCCAGGGCGGCGGCGACGATCGCGGAGTCGGGCAGCATCCGGCCCGGCGCCAGGTCGGCCTCGCGGGCGAGGGTGTCGCGGAGCGTCCACAGCTCCCGCACCACGGCCAGCCCGCGCGCCGAGCGGACCTTGTGGATGCCGGAGGTGCGCCGCCACGGGTCGGAGCGCGGAGGCGGCGTCCGGTGCGCCAGCACCCAGGCGAACTCCTCGCGCGCCCACGGCAGCTTCCCGCCGGCCTCCAGTTCCCCGTGGAGCCTGTCGCGCAGCTCGACCAGGACCTCGACGTCGAGCGCGGCGTATCGGAGCCAGTCCTCCGGCAGCGGCCGGGTGGACCAGTCGGCGGCCGAGTGGCCCTTCTCCAGCCGGAACCCGAGAACGTTCTCGACCATCATGCCGAGCCCCACCCGTTCGTAGCCGAGCAGCCGGCCGGCCAGCTCGGTGTCGAACAGCTCCCGCGGGCGGAAACCCAGCTCCGCCAGGCAGGGCAGGTCCTGGGAGGCGGCGTGCAGCACCACTTCGGCGTCGGCCAGCGCGGCGTCCAGCTCCGACAGGTCGGGGCAGCGGATCGGGTCGATCAGCGCGCTGCCCGCGCCGGCGCGCCGCAGCTGCACGAGGTAGGCCCGGCCGCTGTAGCGGTAGCCGGAGGCCCGCTCGGCGTCCACGGCGACGGGGCCGGTGCCCGCGGCGAAGGCCCGCACGACCTCTGCCAGGCCGGCCGGGTCGCCGATGACGGGCGGGATGCCCTCCCTAGGTTCCAGCAGTGGAACGATGGTCGTCTCGTCGGTCACTTTCTGAAGGGCTCCGGATCTTCGCGACGGCGCGGCGGCAGGGTCGCCACGCCGGGTGGCAGGGGCGGGATTCCCGCGGCGAGGCACATCAGGTCGCACCAGGCGGAGACGTGCCCGGACAGGTCCTCTTGCAGTGGCGACCAGGAGGCGCGCAGTTCCAGCTCCGTGGTCACCGGGTCCTCGGCCTTGTTGCCGAAGCCCTCGGACACCGCCCTGGTGACGGTGCCGCCCGCGGCGGCGTAACCGGCCTCGTGGGCCTCGAGCGCCTCGGTGAGCCAGCTCCAGGCGACCGGCCCGAGCAGCGGGTCCTCGGTGATCTCGGGTTCCATGTCCGCCCGGACGTAGGCGACCAGGCGGAACTGGCCGTCCCAGCCGCGCTGGCCGTCCGGGTCGAACAGGACGATGAGGCGGCCGACCGCGAGCTCGTCGTCGTCGCGGTAGACCGAGGCGCCGATGGCGGCCGAGTAGGGGGCCAGACGCTGCGGCGCGGGGATGTCCTCCAGCTCGATCTCCGGCCTGACCTCCGCCGGACGCAGGCTGGCCACCGCGCGCCGGAAGGCGGCGGGAGCAGGCGGCGCGTCACCGAGGGTCATATCGGAAGGGTAGGTCGAAATCGAGTGCATGGGGACCACTGGGGTGTGCGAAGAAGCCATCGGAGCCGATCAAACCGACGCCATCGACCGGAAGGCCGCACCCTCGCCGCCCGGGGCCCCGAGGAGCAGCGCGTGACCGCACTCGGCGCAGGCCCACTCGGGGCACTCTCCGGCCTCGTGTCCGTCCAGGCAGGGAGGCTGCTCGAAAACCCGCTCAGTGGCGCAGGAAACACAGTGCTCACCGCGGTGTTCGGGTGAATTCCACATCGTGGTCATCGCACGGCCTTTCGTCGGGTCGTGGTCCGACGTTGGCACGTCGCGCCGACAATTCCGCGCAACGTGCTCGGCGTGTCCCGAAAGTGGTGCCGGAATCGGTGCCGCGCGGTGATTTGGCGAACATTTGGACCAGCCGGGGGCCGGCCCGGGCCCGCGGATGGGACAAACTGTACCCGGAAACATGATCGCTTCGTGTCCGATCCGCCGAGCTCCGAGCAGAGAGACGGCTCGCATCGGGCCGGACAGGCACCACCTAAGTGCTCAAACCGGAGGAACCATAACAACGGCCTGCTTTGACATGGTCTATGGCTTCTCCTTGCCGGTGTCACCTCATAACCGGTGATTTCCGTACAGCTCGCGCTGGCTGAGGGCGCGGGATGCGGACTCGCGCCCGTGATGCGCGGACCGGTACCCCGGCATGGCACCCTGGGAGGGTGAATCCCGAGCTTGCCGACTCCCCGTTCCTGCGCGCCTGCCGCCGCCAGCCCGTCTCCCGCACGCCGGTGTGGTTCATGCGACAGGCCGGCCGCTCGCTGCCCGAGTACCGGGCCGTGCGCGGCGGGGTGCCGATGCTCACCGCCTGCGCCACCCCCGACCTGATCGTGGAGATCACGATGCAGCCGGTCCGCCGCTACGGCGTGGACGCGGCCATCTTCTTCAGCGACATCGTGGTGCCGCTCAAGGCGATCGGGATCGACCTCGACATCAAGCCCGGCGTCGGCCCGGTGGTGGCCTCCCCGATCAGGGACACCGCCGCCGTCGAGACGCTGCGCCCGATCGAGCCCGACGACGTCTCCTACGTCACCGAGGCGATC
The DNA here is from genome assembly GCF_016863195.1 of Paraplanobispora takensis. GTDB lineage: Bacteria > Actinomycetota > Actinomycetes > Streptosporangiales > Streptosporangiaceae > Planobispora > Planobispora takensis. The sequence goes on from NZ_BOOK01000010.1 coordinate 182,482, forward strand.
GGGGCCCTCACCGGGGAGCTGGGGCCGACGCCGCTCATCGGCTTCGCGGGGGCGCCGTTCACGCTCGCCTCCTATCTCATCGAGGGCGGCCCGTCCAAGAACCACGACCACACCAAGGCCATGATGTACGGCGAGCCGCACCTGTGGCACGCCCTGATGGACCGGCTGACCGAGATCACCCTCGGCTTCCTGCGCATCCAGGTCGCGGCCGGCGCCTCGGCGGTCCAGCTCTTCGACTCCTGGGTCGGCGCCGTCGCGCCCGAGGACTACCGCGAGTTCGTCATGCCCTACACCAGCCGGATCTTCGCCGGCCTGGCCGACCTCGGCGTCCCGCGCATCCACTTCGGCGTCGGCACCGGTGAGCTGCTCGGCCTGCTCGGCGAGGCGGGCGCCGACGTGGTCGGCGTCGACTGGCGCGTCCCCCTCGACGAGGCCGCCCGCCGGATCGGTCCGGGCAAGGCGCTGCAGGGCAACCTCGACCCGGCGATCCTGCTCGCCCCCTGGGAGGCCGTCGAGCGCCGCGCGGCCGACATCCTGGCCAGGGGCGCCAAGGCGGAGGGGCACGTCTTCAACCTCGGCCACGGGGTGCTGCCCGGGACCGACCCCGACCAGCTCGCCCGCCTCACCGACTTCGTCCACGACTCCTCCGCCCGCTGACCTCCGGATGGACCTCTGATCTTCTCGGCGGCTCCGGGCCCCGTGCCCGCGCCCGGCGGCGCGGCCCCTCGGCACACGGGGACCCGGGAGCCTACGGGGAGACCCGGGGGCCCGTGCCCGCCTGCGCGGGATCACCGGTCCCGGCCTGATCCGGCGCGTCCGGACCCTGATCCCCGGAGGGGGGCGGGCCCGGGTGCGGCAGCGGGCCGCGGGCCGGGCCGGGCGGCACCGGGCGGTTGCGCCCGCGCCGGCGCAGCGCCCAGTACAGCACCAGCCAGACCGGCACGATCACCAGCAGCCAGGGCAGCAGCGCGCCGAGGACCGTCAGGGCGACCTTGAGCGCGGTGACGAAGGCCTTCCAGCCCGCCGCCAGGCCGCCGAGGAAGCCGCCGGGCTCCTCCTCCGGAGGCGCGGGCACCTCGGCCGCCGGCCCGATCAGGTTCAGCGTCAGCGTCGCCATGCTGGTCAGCGAGGCCAGCTTCTTCTGCCGGGCCTGCAGGGACTCCAGCTCCGCCTCGCGGTTGGAGATCTCCCGCTCGACCTCGAGCACCTGGCCGATCGTCTTGGCCTGTTTCAGCAGCGTGCGCAGCGACTCCAGCGCCGACTGCGACGACTTCAGCCGGCTCTCGACGTCGGCGACCTCCTCGGTGACGTCCTGGGTGCTCTGCTGGATCGACTCCTGCTTGCCCAGCTCCTTGCCGAGCCTGCCCACGACGCCGGAGTAGCCCGTGGGCGGGACCTTGAAGACCAGCGTGGAGGAGGCGCTGCCGCCCTCGTAGGCGTCCGACTTCTCCTGGGCGAGATAGCCGCCCGCCGAGACCACGATCTGCTTGGCCTTGTCGGCGGAGGACACGACGTCCTTGACGCGGACGGTCATGTCGGCGGTGTAGACGATGGCCCGGTCGGTCGGGACCGCGTCCACCCGCTCGACCTGCCCGGTGGACTGGTCCTTCGGGGCCGAGGTCGCCTGCGGCTCGGCCTCCCTCGCGTTCTCGGCGCCGCCCGCGTCACCCGCCTGGGACTCGGCCCGCCCCGCGGCCGGTGCGGCGGGTGCGTCCGAGCTGCTCTCGGTGTCCGCGCTCCCGCAGGCGGACACCAGGACTGCCAGACCCGCGATGGCGATCGCCAGGCGCGGGCCGTACCGAAATCTGCTCATGCCCTGAAGACGGACTTCCGGCGGGTGCGGTTTGACGCGTCCCGTCACGATGCCGTCACGTTCTGCGCGCCGCGAGGTCACGGCGGCGGCCGGGAACACGGGCGCCCGCGGGGGGAGGTACGGTCTGGAGTCATGGAAGGCAAGCGCAGCCACGTCGTGGTCGTCGGCGGCGGGATCGCCGGACTGGCCGCCGCCTGGTACCTGCGGCAGGGCGATGAGAGCGTCCGGGTGACCGTCCTGGACGGCGCCGGCCGGATCGGCGGCAAACTCCACGCCAGTGAGGTTGCGGGCGTCCCCGCCGACGCCGGAGCCGAGGCGATGCTCGCACGGCGGCCCGAGGGCAAGGACCTGGCCAGGGCGGTGGGACTGGGAGAGGAGCTGCGCCATCCCGGCGCCTCCCAGGCGAGCATCCTGACCAGGGGCACCCTGCGGCCCATGCCCAGGGGACAGGTCATGGGCGTGCCCTCCGACCTGGCCGCGCTGGCCTCCTCGGGCATCCTCAGCCCCGGCGGCCTGTCGCGCGTGCCGCTGGACCAGATCCTCCCGGCCACGCTCATCACCACCGACGTCTCGGTGGCGGCCTACGTGCGCGCCCGGATGGGCGGCGAGGTGGTGGACCGGCTGATCGAGCCGATGCTGGGCGGCGTCTACGCCGGCCGGGCCGAGGCGCTCTCCCTGGATGCGACCATGCCGCGGATCGCCGCCGCGGCCCGTGCCGAACGCTCCCTGCTCTCCTCCGCCCGGAAGATCGCCGCGGAGGCGCCCAAGGACGCCGGGCCCGTCTTCGCCACCCTGCGGCGCGGCATGGGGAGCCTGCCCGAGGCCGTGGCCGCCGCCTCCGGCGCGGAGATCAGGACCAGGGTGATGGTCCGCGAGATGCGCCGCACCGAGCACGGATGGCGGCTGATCGCCGGGCCGGTGCCCGAGCCGGAGGTCATCGAGGCGGACGCGGTGGTCGTCGCCGTGCCCGCCCCCGCGGCCGGCCGGCTGCTGGCCGATGAGGTGCCCGCGGCGGCGGCCGAGCTGAACCGGATCGAGTACGCCAGCATGGCGGTCGTGACGCTCGCCTACCCGCGCGCGGCCTTCCCCGCGCTTCCGGCCGGCAGCGGCTACCTGGTCCCGCCCGTCGACGGGCGCGCGATCAAGGCCGCCACCTTCAGCTCGCTCAAGTGGCCGCACCTGGCCGAGGCCGATCCCGACCTGGTCGTGCTGCGCTGCTCGATCGGCCGGATCGGCGAGGAGACGCTGCTCCAGCGCGACGACGCCGAGCTGGTCGCCCTGGCCATGGCCGAGATGGCCGAGGTGGCCGGCGTGCGCGGGCTGCCCCGCGACTCGCGGGTGACCCGCTGGGGAGGCTCCCTGCCGCAGTACAACGTGGGCCACCTCGACCGGATCGCCCGCGTCCGCGCCGCGGTCGCCGCCCAGCCGGGCCTGGCCGTGTGCGGCGCCGCCTACGACGGCCTGGGCGTCCCCGCCTGCATCGCCACCGCCCGTACGGCGGCGGCCCGGATCCTGGACCACCTGGATCCCGCGAGACAATGGCACAGGAAAGCCGATTCCGATTCAGCTGATTCGCTGGCGAAAGGGTGAGGACGACGGACGCGAACCCGCGGCCCAAGGCGCGTGACCTGAACCAGGTCATCCGCTACACGATGTGGTCGGTCTTCAAGCTGCGTGACAACTGCCCGGGCAACCGGGAGGGGCTGGCCGACGAGGTCGAGGACCTCCTGACCCAGCTGGCCGAGAAGGACGTCGTCACCCGCGGCCTGTACGACGTGGCCGGCTTCCGCGCCGACGCCGACTTCATGCTCTGGTGGCACGCGCCGACGGCGGAGGACCTCCAGGAGGCCTACTCCCGCTTCCGCCGCACCGGCCTGGGCCGGCTGACCGAGCCGGTCTGGTCGGCGATGGCGCTGCACCGCCCGGCGGAGTTCAACAAGTCGCACATCCCGGCCTTCCTGGCCGAGGAGGAGCCCCGCGGCTACGTGAGCGTCTACCCGTTCGTCCGCTCCCTGGAGTGGTACCTCCTGGACGACGCCGACCGCCGCCGGATGCTCGCCGAGCACGGCATGATGGCCCGCGACTACCCCGACGTGCGGGCCAACACGGTCGCCTGCTTCGCTCTGAACGACTATGAGTGGATGCTCGCCTTCGAGGCCGACGAGCTGCACCGCATCGTCGACCTCATGCGCACCCTGCGCGGGGCCGAGGCCCGGCGACACACCCGGGAGGAGATTCCCTTCTACACCGGAATCCGCAAGCCCGTACGGGAGCTCGTCGCCGTTCTGCCGTGACGACCTGCGCGAAAACCCCGGCGCCGCGTCAAATGTTTGCCATACTCAGGGAAAATCACCTGTCTGCGAGGCGAGCGGTGACGAGGGGCGAAGGTTTGGCGCGTTCCAGGCGGCACAGGGGCACCCGGCGCAAGAAGACGCGGCCGTGGGTGTTCGAGGCGTCGGTGGGGGCCGCGGCGGTGGCGGTCGCGGCACTCGTCGGCGGGTCGGTGTTCGGCGCCGATCCGGTGACGGGCGGCACCGTGGCCGTGGGGGCCTCCCCCCGGCAGGACGGCCCGGCGCAGGGGCCCGCCGGTCCCTCCGGAGCGGCCGGGGGAGTCCCCACGGCCTCCGGCGACACCGCGTCCGAGGTGTCCGGCGGCGACGCGCCCACGGGCGGAGCCGCCGGCGGCGACGAGCGGCGGGAGGGCCAGTCGGCCCGGGAGAGCAAGGCGTCGGGGCCGTCCCGGCACACCGACGCCAAGGCGGTGGCCTACTTCCAGCGCAACAGGTCGGCCAAGCGGATCAAGGACATCCGCACGGTCGGCGGCTATCTCCGGATATATACGGACATGCCGGAGTCGGCGGACAACTCCGAGCAGGCGCTGGAGCTGTGCGAGACCGGCCGCGAATATCTCGTCGAGGAACTCGGCGTGGAGAACCCCGTGATCTTCGTTCAGGCGGAGTTCGGCGAGAACGGCAACCCCATCCTGGCCAACGTGCTGGGTCCCGACGACTCCACCTGCAAGGTCACCCACCCCGAGCCGGGAGAGTGACCGGCTCCCCGGGAAAGCGGCCGCTCCCGGCGGGCTGCCGGAGCGGACGGTCCTGTGGAGCGTTCCGGGAGTTCACCTCACGCGGACGCGGGTCTTCCCGCACAACGTGCAGCGCTGAGTGATCACCCTGCCGATGGTCTCGATGATCTCCCACCGGTGCCGGAGATGCACGGGGACTCCTCGAAAGAAAGATCACGTTGCGGAGGGGATCGCGCACCGTATGTGATGAACTCTACTCGCGAGGGCTTCCCCGTCGCGGAGGTCGCGGAATGTCCCCGTGGTCGCGGATGCGGGCGTCCCGCCGGGGACCGGTGGGACCGGCGGGACGCTGTCCGGCGGTCAGCCGGCGGGCTCCAGCCTCAGCGACACCGAGTTGATGCAGTAGCGGTCGTCGGTGGGAGTGGCGTAGCCCTCGCCGTGGAAGACGTGACCGAGGTGGGAGTCGCAGCGGGCGCAGCGGACCTCGACGCGGACCATCCCCAGGGAGCGGTCCTCGATCAGGGTGACCGCGTCCGAGGAGGACGGTTCGTAGAAGCTGGGCCAGCCGCAGTGGCTGTCGAACTTGGTCTCCGACCGGAACAGCTCCGTCCCGCAGGCGCGGCAGCTGTAGACGCCCACGGTCTTGGTGTCGACGTACTCCCCGGTGAAGGGGCGCTCTGTGCCCGCCTCGCGAAGCACGTGGAACTCTTCGGGAGAAAGCTGGACGCGCCACTCGGCGTCGCTCTTGACCACCTTGTCCATACCCCCGACTCTACGTGAGGGTCCGGGGGGAAAAGAAAATCTTGGGAGCGAAGCATCCTTTCGCACGGGATTTGGCGTCTTTGCTGACGTGGGGGGTTTTCACCTTCCAGATGAGGGATGAGACCATCCGTCCGCCGTCCAGGAGTTCTGTGGGGACGGTCGAGATGCCGCCGGCCGGGTGGCGCGCCAGCGCCCGGGACCGGAGAGCGGGACGGGTGGTCATGTGGTCCGTCCCGTCGAGAGCCCGGTCCCGCCGCCGCGGTGACTCCGGGACGGACCCGCCCTCCGGGATCCCCGGCGCCCGATCACGGGGGAGGGGCCGCCGGGCCGGGACGGACATCTGTTGCGCTTCCATTACATTACTTGACTCCAGGTCCAATAGTTCGCGAAGCTCAGCCGTACATCGGGGCTCGGGAATCTCGTCGGCACCGGGAGTGAAGCTGTGGCAGTCGCAGGAACACGACGTCTCGCGGCCGCGGGCGCGGCGGTGGCCTTCACGGTCGGCGGCGTCGGCATGGCGGCCGGGGTGGGTACGGCCACCGCCCAGACCGCCGCGGCGCGCGGGCCCGCCGTGGCGGCCACCTGCGAGGAGGGCGTGGCCGTGTGCGAGTCGCAGCCGGGAAGCCCGCCCTCGGAGGGTGACCCGTGGGCCGAGGGGCACGGATCCGGCCCGAGCCTCGGCGGCTCCGAGCCGGGCGAGAGCTTCTCCGGCGATCCGGAGGCCGGGCAGTCCGGGCAGGGCGACTGGCCGGAGCCGGAGGCGGGCTCGGACGAGACCTTCGCGAGCATCCCGCTGCCGCGCTCCCCGGGCGAGAGCTGGTCGGCCGCCCCCGGCGAGACGTTCTCCAGCGGCCCGGCCTCCCTGCCCCCCTCGCCGTGGAAGCCCGCCGGCGAGCACAAGGTCCCCAGGGGCGCGCCGCAGACAGGGGCCGGCGGTCTCGCCGCCGAGCCCGCCACCTGGCCCTTCGCCGCCGGAGGCGGGGCGCTGCTGATCGGTGCCGGGCTGGCCGGTTACGCCGTACGGCGCCGGCGGGCGGGTGAGGCCTGAGCGGTGCCCCCGACCCCGTCCCGGACTCAGCTGCTCGCCCTCTGCGGAGCCGTCGCGGCCGCGATGGCCGGCATCGCGTTGATCGCGTTCGGCGTCGCCGGGATGGTCTCCGGAGACGGTCCGGGAACGGCCGCCGATCCGGTGCCGACCCACGTCCCGCGTCACCCGCCCGCTCTGACCGAGCCCGCCGAGGTGCTGGCCCGGACCTTCGCCCGGCCGATGGACAGGTCCGTCCCGCAGGCCGTCTACATCTCCAGGATCGGGGTGGCCGCCCCGCTGATGCAGCTGGGTCTCGACACCCGGGGCGCCATCGAGAACCCGCCCCTGTCCCCGGCCAACATCGCCGGTTGGTACCGCCACGGTCCGGCCCCCGGCCAGAGCGGTCCCGCCGTCATCACCGGTCACCTCGACACCCGTACCGGCCCCGCGGTCTTCGCCCGGCTCGACGAGGTCAGGCGCGGCGACCAGATCCACGTCATGCGCTCCGACGGCTCCGTGGCCGTCTTCGTGGCCGACCGGCGCGAGCACGTCGACAAGGAGGACTTCCCCACGGCCCGGGTCTACGGCGAGGTGGACTATCCCGGCCTGCGCCTGGTCACCTGCGGCGGCGTCTTCGACCGCGGGGCGCACAGCTACCGGGGCAACACGATCGTCTACGCCCACCTCGTCCGGGCCTACCATCCGCCCGGATGACCCTCCGGCGCGTCCCCGGAGGTCGTGATCGCCGCGGCGGCGGAGTGCTTCGTCGAGAAGGGCTACGCCGAGACGACGATGAAGGACATCGCCGCCCGGGCGGGCGTCTCCGCGCCGACCGTCTACGCGCAGGGGGCCAAGGCCGAGCTGCTGCTCGCCGCGGTCGAGCGGAGCCTCGTCGGGGACGCCGGGCCCGAGGCGGTGCGGGAGCGGGACCGGTTCCGGCGGCTGCTGGAGGAGCGCGACAAGAAGGAGAAGCTGCGCCTGCTGCGCGAGATCGCACTGGACCGGCCGCCCATGTCCGGAGAGATCATGCGGTCGTTCCGGGAGGCGGCGCCGGGTGATCCCGAGATCGCCGGGGCGTGGGAGGAGTACCGGCGGCGCCGCTACGCTGGCATGAGGGTCCTCGTGGAGTCCTTCGCCCACCTGCTGCGCCCCGGCCTGACCGTCGAGCGCGCCGCCGACGTCTTCTGGGCGGTGTTCGACGAGCAGACCACCGAGGCGCTGCTCGGCCGGGGATGGGCGCCGGTCGAATACGTCGACTGGATGGTCGACGCCATGGACCGCCTCCTGCTCCGCTGACGACGCCGCGGCGACCGGCGCGTGATCCGAGAGCGCTCTCTTAGAGACGACTTAAATGTAGCTTAATCGGCTATTCGTCTGGAGAGCGCTCTCATAGGCTGCCACGCGCTGGTAGACGATCGAGGAGTCGCTTATGCCCACCCCACGCACGACACTCCGCCGGCTCGCCGCCGTGGCCCTGACCGTGCCCGCCCTCCTGGCCGCCGCCCCGGCCCCGGCGACGGCGGTCTCGGGAACGGGGACGGCCGGGACGGCGGCGCGGACCGCGCCGCCGAGCCTGCTGCCGCTGACCGTCACGAACCGGTCCGGACGAGGGGAGCGGGTCCACATCTACGTGCTCGGCACGAACCTCGCCACCGGCCGGCTCGGGTACGCCGACGCGAGCGGCGCGTTCACCCCCTGGCCGGCCGGCTCGATCCCGCCCAGCCCCGCCCCCGACGTCGCGATCCCCGGACCGGCCAAGGGCGCGGCCAAGACGCTCCGGCTGCCGCTGAACATGTCCGGCCGGGTGTACGTCTCCTTCGGGGCGAAGCTGAAGTTCTCCCTCACCCCGGACGGTTTCGTGCAGCCCGCGCCCTGGGCGCCGGGCGACCCCAACCGGGACATCCTGTTCGACTGGACCGAGTTCACCTACAACGGCAGCGGCCTGTGGCTGAACACCTCGATGGTGGACATGTTCAGCGTCCCGCAGGCGGTCGAGGTGACCGGCGCCGACGGCGCCCGCAAACGGACCGGGGACCTGGTGGCCAACGGCCGTGAGCGCATCTTCGACGCCGTGAGGAACCAGCCGGGGGACTGGGCGAAGCTGATCCACCGCCGCGCCGACGGGACGCGGCTGCGGGTGATCTCGCCCCACAAGGGCATCGACACCGGCGTGTTCAGCCCCTCCTACATGGACGGCTACATCCGCTCGGCCTGGGAGACCTACCGGAGCAGGACGCTGACCGTCGTGCCGTTCGAGAACGAGCCCGGCAGGAAGTTCCTCGGCCGGACCGACGCCTCCGGCGTGATGCACTTCACCGACGCCTCCGGCGCCCGGGTGGCGTCCTTCCCGCGGCCCTCGACCAAGGACGTCTTCGGCTGCGACGGGCGGCTGCACGCGCCCAACGACCCCGTGGTCGGGCCGATCGCGCGCACCCTGTGCGCCGCGCTGCACCGCTCGACGCTCGGCCATCTGCACACCCAGCCGACCGGGGACCCCGCGCAGTTCTACACCGGGACCGTCACCGACCACTACTCCAGGAAGCTGCACGCGCACTCGGTGGACGGCAAGGCCTACGGGTTCGCCTTCGACGACGTCGGCCACTTCGAGTCCCTGGTCCACGACGGCTCGCCGAAGTCCGCCGGGATCACGCTCACGCCGTTCTGAGACGGCCTGAGGCGTTCGGAGACGGCCGGGCGCGCCCTCGGCGGACGGGGAGGTCAGGGATCCCTGGGCAGGCCGAGGGCGCGTTCGGCGATGATGTTGAGCTGGATCTCGGTGGTGCCGCCGCCGATGGTGAAGGCGCGGGTGGTGAGGATCATCCGGTTCCAGTACGGCGAGGCGGGCGCGAGGGACCAGCAGAACTCCGAGATCGCCTGGGAATGGCGCATCCCGAGGAGCTTGCGGACGCTGGAGGCGGTCCCGGAGCCGCCGCCGGACAGCTGGGAGAGCGTCACGCGCAGGCCGAGAGCCGAGACGGCCTGCCCCTCGGCCCACATGCGCCCGGCCCGCTCCAGATCGGCGGGGCGCAGGGCGCCGGGGCCGCCGAGCGTGCCGATCAGCTCGACCATGTCGGTGTGCTGGGAACCGGGACCCCAGGAGTCGCCCAGGGCGACGCGCTCGTGGGAGAGGGTGTCGCGGGCGACCTTCCACCCCCGGTCGACCTCCCCGACGACCAGGTCGTCGGGGACGAAGACGTCGTCGAGGAAGACCTCGTTGAAGATCTCGTCCCCGTTGATCTCCTTCAACGGGCGGACCGTGACCCCGGGGGAGGACATGTCGACCAGGAAGTAGGTGATGCCCTCGTGCTTGTGGGCCTCGGGGTCGGTCCTGGCCAGGCAGATGCCCCAGTGCGCGTACTGGGCCAGGGAGGTCCAGATCTTCTGGCCGCTCAGCGACCAGCCGCCCTCGACCCGGACGGCCTTGGTGGACAGGGACGCCAGGTCGGAGCCGGCGCCGGGCTCGCTGAACAGCTGGCACCAGGCGATCTCGGTGGTGAAGGTCTTGGGCAGGAAGCGTTCCCGCTGCTCCGGAGTGCCGTACCGGACGATCGAGGGCACGGCCCAGGCGCCGATGCCCAGGTTGGGCCGGCGGACGCCCCCGGCGCGGAACTCCTGGTGGATGACGACCTGCTCCAGCGGGGAGGCCGCGCGGCCCCAGGGTTCGGGCAGGTACGGCATGATCCAGCCCTCGGAGGCGAGGCGGGCCAGCCGGGCGAGCGGTTCCCCGGCGGCCAGTGAGGCGACGGCGGCCCTGACCTCCCGCCGGAACTCCCCGGCCTCCCGCGGCAGGTCCGGGCTCATGTCCCTGCGGACCCCGCCGGAGGCCAGGACGGCCACCCGCTCGGCCCACCCGCCGGGGTCGCCGCTCAGCGCCCGCAGCGCCAGCGCCCGCCGGTAGTACAGGTGGGCGTCGTGCTCGTAGGTGTAGCCGATGCCGCCCAGCACCTGGATGGCGTCCGCCGCGCACCGCACCGCCGCGTCGGCGGCCAGCACCCCGGCCACGGCCACCGCCAGGAGGGTCTCCTGGTCCGGCGGCCCCGAAGCGGCCGCGCCGGCGGAGGGGTCCCCGTCCGGAGGCGCGGCAGGGGAGTCCCCGTCCGGAGGCGCGGTGGAGGAGCCGCCGCCCCGGGGAGTCGCCGCCGCGGGGCTCACCGTCGGGGAGCCCCGTCCGTCGAGGGCGCGGGCGGCGTCCCACACGGCGGCGCGGGCCTGCTCCAGAGCGACCAGCATGGCGGCGCAGCGGTGCTTGACTCCCTGGAACTGGCCGATCGGGCGGCCGAACTGCTCGCGGACCTTGGCGTAGTCCGCGGCGGCGCTCACCGCCCAGGCGGCCACGCCGCACGCCTCGGCGCCGAGCAGGACGGCGGCCAGGACCTCCACCAGGTCCCCGGTCACGCCGGGCAGCACCCGCTCCTGCGGTACGGCACGCGCTGCCGCCACCGTCACCGCCGCCAGCGGCCGGGTGAGGTCGACGCCCTCCAGTGGGGCGGTCACGCAGTCCGCGCGGTCCAGAGCGGCCCACCGGCCGTCGGGCAGCGGCAGGACGAAGAGGTCCGCGTCGGAGGAACCCAGCGCGGTCGCGAACGGGACACCGCCCCCGGTTCCGTCACTCCCGGCCCCGCCGCTCCCGGTCCCGTCGGTCTCGGGCTCACCGCTCTCGGTAGCGCCGCCCCCGCCTCCACCGTTCCCGGTAGCGCCGCCCCCGCCTCCACCGTTCCCGGTAGCGCCGCCCCCGCCTCCACCGTTCCCGGTACCGCCCGTGGCGGCCTCCCCGTTCCCGGCCCGGCCGTCCGGCGGAGCGGGCAGGGCGGCGCGGGAGCCCGCGGGCAGGACGACGGCGGCGGTCAGGGAGCCGTCCGCCAGCGCGGCCAGCAGCGCCGGTACGGCGGAGGCGGGGCGGCGGGATCCTTCAGCGGACGGGGCCGTGCCCGGGGCGCCGGAGGGCGTCTCCCCGGCGGGGCCCGGCACGGCGCGGCGGGGCTCCTGGGCGGATGAGGCCGCCTCCCGGGTGAGGCCGGGCACGGCGCGGGCGATGACGGCGGAGGCCAGGACCGTGGGGAGGAAGGAGCCGGGCGCGCAGCGTTCGCCGAGCGCCTCCAGTGCCACGGCCAGCTCCGCCAGGCCGCCGCCCTGCCCGCCGTACTCCTCGGGCAGGTGCAGTCCGGGCAGCCCCTGCGCGGCGAGTGCGGCGCGGAAGGGTTCGTGCTCCATGCCGCGCGGTGCGATGTTCCGCGCGGCGAAGCCGCGGACGGAGTCGGCCAGCGACCGGTGTTCCTCAGTGATCCCGATGCCCATGGGCCGACTCTAGAACCATATTCGGTTCCCGGTAAGACCCCGGGAGTCCGCGGTGAGACCCCGGGAGCCGCTCTCAGGTCTTGATGATGGCCGCCTTCTCCCTGGTGTACTCCAGCACCGCGTCGTGGCCGTAGCCGGAGTCCTTGACGCCGCCGAAGGGCAGGCCGGGCGGCATCTGCCGGAAGGTGTTCACCCAGACCGTCCCGGTCTGCAGGTCGCGCAGGAAGCGCTGGGCGCGCCCGAGGTCGCGGGTCCACAGGCCCGCCGCCAGTCCGTAGGCGGAGTCGTTGGAGATCGCCAGCGCCTCGTCGTCGGTGTCGAAGGGGATGGCCACGGCCACCGGGCCGAAGATCTCCTCCTGGCAGACCCGCAGGGAGTTGTCGGTCGTGGTCAGCAGCGTCGGGGCGACCCAGTACCCGCCCGGCATGGACGGGACGACGTCCGCTCCCGTGGCGCCGCCGAACACCAGCTCGGCGCCCTCCTTCCCGGCGATCTCCAGGTAGGAGGTGACCCGCTCGTACTGCCCGGCGGAGACGATCGGGCCCATCGTGGTGGCCATGTCGAGGGGGTCGGCCAGCTTGATCTCCGAGGCGATCGCGGTGATGCGCTCGATCATCTCCTCCCAGACCGGGCGGTGGATCAGGATGCGCGACCCGGCCACGCAGACCTGGCCGGCGTTGCCGGTGTAGACCGAGTCGACCGTCACGCCCCGGGCCGCCGCGTCGAGGTCGGCGTCGGAGAAGACGATGTTCGGCGACTTGCCGCCCAGCTCGAAGGTGAGCGGCTTGAGCGCGTCGGCGCTGGCCCGGGTGATGGCCTGGCCGGTCTGGGTGGAGCCGGTGAGGCTGACCTTGTTCACCCCCCGGTGCCGCACCAGCGGGTCGCCCACGTCCTCGCCCAGGCCGCTGACGATGTTGAGCACGCCGGGCGGCAGCACCTCGGCCAGCAGCTCGCCCAGCCGCAGCACGGAGGCGCAGGCCTGCTCGGCGGGCTTGACGATGACGGTGTTGCCCGCCGCGAGCGCGTAGGCCGCCTTGGCGGAGAAGGTCGAGACGGGGGAGTTCCACGGGATGATGCACACCGCCACGCCGTACGGCTCCCGCCGGGTCAGGCCCATGCTGTCCGGTCCGAGGATCACCGTCTCGCCCTTGACCGCCTCCAGCACCTGGCCTGCGGCGATCTGCCACAGGTGGGTCATGCCGGGCAGGTCCTTCTTCAGGGTGTCGCGCAGGATGCGGCCGTTGTCGGTGGTCTCGATCCTGGCCAGTTCCTCGGCGTGCCCGGCGAACACCTCCGCCACCTTGCGCAGGAAGTGCGCCCTGCCGAGGGCGGGCATGCCCGACCACGCCGGGAACGCGGCGCGCGCCGCCGCCACCGCCGCCTCGGCGTCGGCCCTCCCGCTCGCCGGGACGCGGGCCCACACCTCGCCGGTCGCCGGGTTGACCGAGTCCAGGGTGCGGCCGTCGGCGGCGGGCACCAGCCGTCCGCCGATCAGGTTGCGGTACTCGTTCACGCTTCAACTCCCGCGTCAGCCGTACGGAAACGTAACCAAGCGTACGCTTGCTTGAGGCGGGAGGGGAAGGACGCGGGCCGGCTACTGCCGCTGGCTCCTGCTGAAGGCGAAGTTCACCGCGGCGATGCCGCCCCAGATGATCGCGATCACGACCAGGGACCGGTCGGTGAAGGTCAGCGCGACCGTCGAGAGCACGCCCAGGACGATGGAGACGATCGACAGGGCGAGCCGCTGGCCCGCGGCCACCGAGGGGCGGATCGCCGGGGCCAGCTTGCCGGCCTGGCGGGCGATCCGCTCGTCGACCCTGCGGTCGATCTCCAGGTCCACCTTCTCCAGGAAGCCCTCGATCAGGGAGTCCTCGAATTCGGGACCGAGGTCGCGGCGGGCCGCGACCGTGGCGCGCAGCTCGTTTCCGGCGGAGGGGGATCCGGGGGAGGATGACGTCATGGTCGAGATATATCGTTTTGTTGGGGTTCTGTCCACCAACAGAGGATTTCTGAATGGGTGTCCTCCGGCCGGCGGGCCTCGGCGGGTCAGCCGGGCTCGCGGACGTACCGGGTGAACAGGAAGCCCTCCTCCTCCAGGACGTGGGCCAGCCGCAGCCGGGCCAGGACGTCGGCGCCGTGCAGGATCCGCGAGGCGGCCCCGCCGATCAGCATCGGGCTGACCGTCAGGCAGACCTCGTCGACCAGCCCGGCCTCCGCCAGCTGCCCGTTGATCCGCGCCCCGCCCTCGCACAGCACCCGGGTCAGGCCCCGGTCGTGCAGTTCCCCGAGCGCCGCCGCCAGGTCCACCCGCTCGTCCCCGGCCACGATCACGTCGGCGTGCCGGGCGGCCTCGGCACGCCGGTCCGCCGGCGCCGCCCCGCAGGTGACGACGATCGTGCGCGCGTCCGGCGCGGCCTCGGTGAAGAGCGCGGAGGCCAGGTCCAGCTCCAGCCGCCGGGTGACCACCGCCACCGGCGGGGCGGCCGGACGGCCCTCGCGCAGCGGCAGCCACGACGCCCTCGGCCGGGCGGGGCCGTACCCCTCGTCGCGGACGGTCGAGGCGCCCGCCACGATCACGTCGGCCAGCCCGCGCAGCACCCCGAAGACGCGCTTGTCACCCGCCCCGGACAGGCCGCCGGACAGGCCCTTGAGCCAGGTCCCGCCGTCGGTGCTGGCCACCATGTTGAGCCGGGTGCAGGGGCCGCCGGGGTAGGCGTAGACCCGGGCAAGGTCGACGTCATCGGTGGTCTCCGGATGGATGAGGCGCATTCCCCCACCTTGTCACAGGCCCGGCGATAACGGATTCGACGCCGGTGGTGACTTCCGGCGCCCGCCGTTACATCATTCCTCACAGGAGATCAGGGAGGGCCGTGTGGGGTTGGCCGCGATCGTGACATGGTTGATCACTGCGACGGTGGGGATCTATCTGCTGTACCTGTGGCTGTCGGGCGGCGGCCTGCGCCGGCAGGCGGCCAAGGTCACCCGCTTCCCCGCGACCCTGGTCTTCTCGCATCCGATCCTGGCGGTCTCCGCGCTGGGCTGCTGGATCGCCTACGTCCTGACCTCCGAGCGGGTCTTCGCCTGGGTGTCCTTCGCCGTGCTCACGCTGGCCGCCGTTCTGGGCTTCGCCATGTTCACCCGCTGGCTCGGCGGCGGCCGCCACGCCCGCGGCGCCGAGAACGGCTTCCCCCTGATCGCGGTGCTGCTGCACGGCGTGGCCGCGCTGACGACGTTCGTCCTGGTCCTGCTGACCGCCGCCGTCGCCACGGGGGCGTGACACGTCCCCGCTAGGTCGCCCGGGGACAGCACAGCAGCTGCATGGAGCGCGAGGTCACCGCGATCACGGACTCGGCCGGCCAGTACTCGTCGGGGAACGGATCGTCCCTGACGAACTCGTCGGCGGTGTCCAGCACCGTGCGCCACCCGGCGCCGTAGCGCGACTCGGGCAGCGCGAAGGTCATGTCCTCGTGGTGGCCGTTGATGAGCAGCAGGAACGAGTCGTCCACGATCCGCTCGCCGCGCGGGCCGGGTTCGGTGATGGCCTCGCCGTTGAGGAAGACGGCCAGCGACTTGGCGTAGCCGGTGTGCCAGTCGGCCGCCGACATCTCCTCCCCCGAGGGGGTGAACCAGACGATGTCGCGGGTGCCGTCCTCGGCCTTGCGCCCGTGGAAGAACCTGCGCCGCTGGAAGACGGGGTGGTTGCGGCGCAGCTCGGACATCATCTTGACGAAGTCCAGCAGCTCCTTCTCGTTCTGCGCCTGCGACCAGTCGACCCAGGAGACCTCGTTGTCCTGGCAGTAGGCGTTGTTGTTGCCCCCCTGGGTGCGGCCGATCTCGTCGCCCTGGGAGAGCATGGGCACGCCCTGGGACAGGAACAGGGTGGTCAGGAGGTTGCGCCGCTGCCGGCGGCGCAGCCGTACGATCGCGGGATCCTCCACCGGTCCCTCGGCGCCGCAGTTCCACGACCGGTTGTCGTCGGTGCCGTCGCGGTTGTTCTCGCCGTTGGCGTCGTTGTGCTTGCGGTTGTAGGAGACCAGGTCGGTCAGGGTGAAGCCGTCGTGGCAGGTGACGAAGTTGATCGAGGCCACCGGCCGGCGTCCGGAGGTGGCGTACAGGTCGGCCGAGCCCGTCAGCCGGGAGGCGAACTCCGGCAGCGCCGAGCCGTTGCCCCGCCAGAAGTCGCGGACGGTGTCGCGGTACTTGCCGTTCCACTCGGTCCACAACGGGGGGAAGTTGCCCACCTGGTAGCCGCCCGGGCCCACGTCCCAGGGCTCGGCGATGAGCTTGACCTGCGAGATGATCGGGTCCTGCTGGATCAGGTCGAAGAAGGCGCTGAGCCGGTCGACGTCGTGCAGCTCGCGGGCGAGCGCGGAGGCCAGGTCGAAGCGGAAGCCGTCCACGTGCATGTCCAGCACCCAGTAGCGCAGCGAGTCCATGATGAGCTGCAGCGCGTGCGGGGAGCGGACGTTGAGGGAGTTGCCGCAGCCGGTGTAGTCGAGGTGGTACCGCCGGTCGCCGTCGTGCAGGCGGTAGTAGGCGGAGTTGTCGATCCCCCGGAAGCCCAGGGTGGGGCCCATGTGGTCGCCCTCGGCGGTGTGGTTGTAGACCACGTCGAGGATGACCTCGATGCCCGCCTCGTGCAGCGCCCGGACCATCGCCTTGAACTCCAGCACCTGCCCGCCGCGCTGCCCGGAGCCGGAGTAGGCGTTGTGCGGGGCGAGATAGGCGATGGTGTTGTAGCCCCAGTAGTTGGTCAGCCCGCGCGCCACCATCGCGTGCTCGGGGATGAACTGGTGCACCGGCATCAGCTCCACCGCCGTCACACCCAGGCTCAGCAGGTGCTCGATGACCGCCGGGTGGGCCAGCCCGGCGTAGGTGCCGCGCTGCTCCGCCGGGACCGCGGGGTGGCGCATGGTGAGCCCGCGCACGTGCGTCTCGTAGATGACGGTCTGGTGGTACGGCGTGCGGGGCGGCCGGTCGTTACCCCATTCGAAGAACGGGTTGATCACCACGTTCTTCGGCATGAAGGCCGCGCTGTCGTCGTCGTTGAGCGCGCTCGGGTCGGTGAAACGGTAGGAGAACATCGACTCGTTCCACTTCACCTCCCCCTCGATCGCCTTGGCGTAGGGATCCAGGAGCAGCTTCGAGGGGTTGCAGCGATGTCCCCGGGAGGGGTCGAAGGGGCCGTGCACGCGGTAGCCGTACCGCTGCCCGGGCGTGATCCCGGGCAGGTAGCCGTGCCAGACGAACCCGTCCACCTCGGGAAGGTCGAGCCTCTCCTCATGTCCCTCGTCGTCGAACAGGCACAGCTCGACCCGCTCGGCCACCTCGGAGAACACCGAGAAACTGGTGCCCGCGCCGTCCCAGGTACCACCCAGCGGATACGGCTCTCCCGGCCAGATTTCGCGCATATGACCCTATTCTCCTCCAGTCCGGGATTCGTCGCAGGGTGTTGACTCTTTTGTCACCTTCACCGGTCACGGGAAACGTGGCTTTCAGGGCGGACCTGGCATGCCCCATCGCAAGTCCGGACAGACCAGCCGATGCGCCGGGGCCGGTCATGCGCGCCCCGGTGGGGGCGCGCATGACCGCGGAGTGCGACGATCAGCTCAGCAGCTCGGCGTTGAGCGTGATCGTGGTGCCCCCCAGCGCCTTGCTCACCGGGCAGTTGGCCTTGGCCGTCTCGGCCGCGGTCTGGAACTGCTCGGCGGTGAGTCCCGGAACCTGGGCGCGCACAGACAAGACGATCCCGGTGATGCCCTCACCCGGCTGGAAGGTCACCTCGGCCTTCGTCTCCACGGACTGCGGCGGGGTGCCCGCCTGGGCGAGCCCGTGCGACAGCGCCATCGAGAAGCAGGAGGAGTGCGCGGCCGCGATGAGCTCCTCGGGGGAGGTCTTGCCGTTGGCCTGCTCGGCGCGGGAGGGCCAGGACACGTCGAACGTGCCGACGCCGGAGGAGTCCAGCGACACGGTGCCGGAGCCGTCGAGCAGCGCGCCCTTCCAGTTGGTGGTCGCGATGCGTGTCGTCGCCATGGCGATGTCCCTTTCGATTGGTTAGGTGTTCATGAGCGAACATACGCCGTCCGCGTGTGACGGCATGTGCCCGGGAGGGGCCGGAGGTCACAGACCGCTGACGAGATCCCTGGCGTAGTCGTCGTCGCTTTCGGCCAGCACCCGCTCGACGCCCGTCCTGGCCCGCGGGTCGCCCCGCTCGGCCAGGCCCCGCGCGGCCTCGGCCACCGTGTTCAGGTCCTCGTCGGCGAGCCGGGCGGCCAGCGCGTCGCGGATCTGCGGTCCGTCCTGGTCGAGGCCGGCCAGGCCCATGGTCGCCCAGTCGCGGACGTCGTCGTCGGGGTCCTCGGTCATCGCGATGAGCAGGGCGAGCCCCTCGTCGTGGCCGGGCGGCAGGACCGCGGCCAGCGCGGCGGGATCGGCCTCGGTGCGGGTCCAGCCCTCGGTCGTGACGATCCTCAGCACCTCGGGCAGGGCGCGGGGGTCGGCGTGGTGGCCGAGCGCCCCGAGCACCGAGCGCAGCACCCGCTCGTCGCCCTCGGTGACCGCCATGCGCCGCAGGACGGGCAGCGACTCCTCGACGAAGGGCTTGTCGTCCTCGGTGAAGCCGAACTGCGACAGCACGTCGACGGCGAACTCGCGCTTGCGCGGGTCGTCGCTGGCGCACAGCCCGACGGCGTCCTCGAAGGTGTGCCGGTCGCCGCGCCGGCTCAGCGCGCCCGCCACGGCCCACCAGGTCTCGGCCTCCTCGTCGAGGTCCCGGTACGGCAGCGCCCGCTCGACCATCTCCTCGAAGGGCGTCAGCTCGCCCGTCGCCTCCTCCAGCAGGGTCGCCACCGCCGCGTGCCCACGCTGGCTCTGCACCTCGGCCAGGACCGCGCCCTCGGCGTCCAGGGCCCTGACGGTCACCAGGTCGGTGCCGTCCTCGGCGCGCGTGCGGCCCACGACGATCCCGGCGTCCTGCGGCACCCGGTCGGAGATCTGCTCCAGCAGCGCGTTCTCCAGCTGGACGCCGAGCCAGTCGTAGGCGATGGCCAGCGGCGTGTCGCCGTCGCCGTCCGGCCGCCCGGGATCTGCCCCGGCCTCCAGCAGCGCCCGCACCGCGCCCGGCGCGCCGCGCCGGGCGGCCAGGGTCAGCGCGGTCTCGCCGTCGTCGTTGGCGTCCTCGGCCGAGGCTCCGGCCTCCAGCAGCAGCCGGAGCATGTCGGCGTGCCCGTTGGCGGCGGCCCAGAGCACCGGGGACCAGCCGTGGTCCTCGCGCCCGGCCGGGTCCGCCCCGGCGTCCATCAGGGCCTGGGCCGCCTCGCCGCGGTTCAGGGCCGCGGCGGCGCACAGCGGCAGCCCCTCGTCCTGACCGCCGCTGCGCCGGTCGGGGTCGGCCCCGGCGGCCAGCAGCATCCGCACCAGGTCGGCCCGGCCGCCGTCCGCCGCCCGGTAGAGGGCGGTCGGGTCCTTCTCATCCGCCGGATCCGCGGGCGTACCCGTCCGGAGCAGACGTCCGATCCGCTCGGCGTCGTTCTCGCCCACGGCGTCCAGAAGCTCTTCGTACATGTCTCCGGATCATAGGTGTCCGGCGATCGCGGCGGACGCGCGCTGCGCCGGTCGATGTATGGGCTTTCCTCCTTCGGGAGGATCTTTTCCCCGACGACTCGCGATATGTTGTGAGTTGTGAATGATCCGGGTGGAATCCGCGCGTCGGACGCCGAGCGCGAAGCCGTCGTCGAGCAACTACG
Organism: Paraplanobispora takensis; assembly: GCF_016863195.1. Taxonomy (GTDB): domain Bacteria; phylum Actinomycetota; class Actinomycetes; order Streptosporangiales; family Streptosporangiaceae; genus Planobispora; species Planobispora takensis. The sequence goes on from NZ_BOOK01000010.1 coordinate 202,152, forward strand.
TGTCGCCTCGGTCGAGGGACGGCTCACCCTGGGTGAGCTCACCGAACGCACGGAGGCGGCCTACACCGCCGTCACCCAGGCCGAGCTGGCCGTCATCACCTCCGACCTGCCGGGGCTGGGATACACCCCGGCCCCCGCGCCCGTCCCGCACAAGGAGGGCCGGTCGCGGCGCTGGTTCGTGGCGGTGATGGGCGACTCCAAGCGTCGCGGCAAGTGGCGGATCGACCAGGAGCTCGGCGCGGTGGCCGTGATGGGCGACGTCGTGCTGGACCTGCGCGAGGCCGAGGTGCGCACCGGCGTGGTCGACATCTCCGCCACCGCGGTCATGGGCGATGTCAAGATCATCGTCCCGGACGGGGTGGACGTCGAGCTCGAGGGCATCGCGATCATGGGGGACAAGAAGGTCCAGGTGATCGAGGCGCCCCCGGGGATGAACGTGCCGGTCGTCCGGATCAAGGCCTTCGCCCTGATGGGCGACATCAAGGTGATCGGCGACTCCCGGGCCGAGCCCGTCAAGAAGGCCTGGGCGGCCTGGCGGGAGCAGTGGCGCGAGCTGCGCGGGGAACTGACCGGCGAGCCGTACCGGCCGCTGCCCCCCGGTGCTCCCCACCCGCCGCAGGCGCCCGGGCACGGCCTCCACTCCCACCCCGGCCCGTACGGCGAGCGGGGCCACGGGTCCGGGTGGACGCACGGGCACTGATCGCGATTTTCCCGGAGCGTGCAACGTCCGGCCCGGCCTGATCGGTAGTACCCGGTGACAATCACCGAACAGTGAGGATCACCGCATGCGTGATCGGGCCGACTTCGAGCGCTACGTCCGGCAACGCTCGGGCCGCCTGCTGCGCACCGCCTACCTCCTGTGCCGCGACTGGGGCACCGCGGAGGACCTGCTGCAGACGGCGCTGGCCAGGGCCTGGCTGGCCTGGCAGCGGGTCGGGGAGCACCCCGACCCGTACGTGTACCGGATCCTGGCCAACACCCACGCCAACTGGTGGCGCAGGAGGTGGCGGGGCGAGGTGCCGACGGAGACGCTCCCGGACTCCGGCGGCGGTGATCCGGCCGCCGAGATGGGGGGCCGGGACGAGGTCCGCGTCATCCTGGCGGCGCTGCCCGCCCGGCAGCGGGCCGTGCTGGTGCTGCGCTATTTCGCGGACCTGCCCGACGCGCAGATCGCCGAGATCCTCGGCTGTTCGGTGGCCACCGTGCGCAGCCAGGCCGGAAGGGCCCTGGCCAAGTTGCGCGTCGACCCCGCGGCCCGGGCCGCGATCACCTCGGGGAGCCGAACCGATGATCACTGAATCCGACCTGCGTGAGTTGTTCGACCGGGAGAGCGGTGACGGTCCCGGCAGGGGCGTGACCGTCGCCGAGGTGGACCGGCGCGTGCGCCGGATCAGACGCCGCCGCGCCGGGCTGGCCGCCGGTGCGGCGGCCGTGGGACTGGCGGTCGCGGCGGTGTTCGTGCTCCCCTCCGGGAGCGCGGGCGTGGCTCCGCAGGAGGTCTGGAGCGGCGTCATTGCCCAGCCGTCGAAGCGGTACGGCGCTCGTCCCGTCTTCGACGTCGTCATGGACAAGCGGTTCTCCGCCATGGGGGAGCGGGTCGCCTTCGACCTGCCCCGGCTGTCGTCCGGGACGGTGTGGGCCCAGGTCTTCTGCCCGCGCGGCACCCGCGTCCTGTTCTGGGAGAACGGGAGGTACCGCCACGGTCCCCGGTGCGAGGAGGTCGCTCCGGACTCCGGCGGAGAGGGCACCTTCGCCTCCTTCGCGTTGCTGCACGGCGGTCTCAACCGGGTGGAGGTCGCGATGGTCCCCGAAGAGGCCGTCGAGCGGCTGGGCCGTTCCCCGATCGACGAACGGGACGCGCAGCGGGTCGTCGACGCCGCAGGAAAGAGCCGCGCCGACTTCCGGATCCGGATCACCGCGATGCGGGTGGAACCGTGTGACAGCGGACCGGACTGCCGGTTCGCGGACGAGCCCGTGCAGACCGTCGTGCCGCGGGTACCGGGCCCGGATCAGGACTGAGGCGCATCGGGACCAGGTCGCCGGGCTCCGTTCCCCGGGGAGTGCCACGACCGGCGGGGCGGGGGGCGAAGGTCAGGCGCTGGCCTGGCGGTCGTCCGCTCCCAGGGCCTGCTCGTAGCGTTCGAGCAGCACGGAGGCGACCTCCGGGGCGGCGCCGAGCACGTCGGCGACGATCTGCGCGCCCGCGGCCAGGGTGCGCTCGCGCGTCCGGTCGGCGAAGTAGCCGGGGGCCAGCAGATAGGGGGAGACCACCACGCGGGGGGCTCCGGCCTCCAGCAGCCGCCGCACCTCCTGCTCGGGGGCGGGCTCGGCGGCCGAGGCGTAGGCCGCGCTCACCGACCACCAGCCGCGCCGCGCGGACCAGTCCGCGGCGATCGCGGCGACGGTGGCGTTGGCCCGGCGGTCGCTGGAGCCGGCCGAGAACAGGACCACGGCGGTCTCCGGGTCGCCGGCCGCTACGCCCGCCTCGGTCAGGCGCCGCTCCAGGGCGTCGGTCAGCAGCGGGTGCGGGCCGAGCGTCGTGCCCCGGTGCACGCGCAGCCGCGGCTGCCTGGTCGCGACCTCGGCCAGCGCGCCGGGGATGTCGACCCGGCTGTGGTAGGCCTCGGTGAGCAGCAGGGGCAGCACCGCCGCCTCGGTCAGCCCGGACAGGGCGCCGGCGAGCGTCGGGGCGGAGTGGTCGAGGTAGGCGGCGCGCACGCGGATCTCCGGCCGCGAGCGCCGTACCGCCTCCAGCAGCTCCTCCACCGTCGCGGCGGCGCGCGGGTCACGCGACCCGTGCGCCACCGCCACCAGGGGGACCGGCCGTGCGAAGGAGCTCCGGCTCACGTGTGGATGCCGCACTCGGTCTTGCCCATCCCGGCCCAGCGGCCGCTGCGCGGGTCCTCGCCGGGGGCCACCTGGCGGGTGCAGGGGGCGCAGCCGATCGAGGGGTAGTTGTCGTAGTGCAGAGGGTTGATCAGCACGCCGTTGTCGGCCATGTAGTTGTCGACGTCGTCCTGCGTCCAGCGGGCGATCGGGTTGACCTTGACCATCTGCCGCTTGGCGTCCCACTCCACGACCTTGATGCCGGCGCGGGTGGTCGCCTCGTCCCGGCGGATGCCGGAGACCCAGGCGAGGTACGGCTCCAGCGCGCGGTTGAGCGGCTCCACCTTGCGCAGGTAGCAGCACAGGTCGGGGTTGCGGCCGAACAGCCGCGGGCCCAGGTCGCGCTCCTGCTCGGCCACGGTCCGGGACGGTTGCACGTTGATCACGTTGACGTCGTAGACCTGCTGGACCGCGTCACGGGTGCCGATCGTCTCGGCGAAGTGGTAGCCGGTGTCGATGAAGAGCACGTCCACGCCCGGCTTCACCCGGCTGACCAGGTCGATCATCAGCGCGTCGCTCATCGACGCGGTCAGGCAGAGCCGGTCGCCGAAGGTCGCCGCCGCCCAGCGGATGATCTCGATGGCCGGGGCGTCCTCCAGGAAGCGCGCGGCCGACTCGACGATGTCCTGCATGTCGAGCGCGCCGCGCTGCTGACGTAACCCGATTTCAACGTCCACGATGCTCATGAGGTTCGCACTCCGATTCCAAGGAATTTCAGCTTGAAGGCGCGGGCGCACGAGCGGCAGTACCAGCCGCCGTCGCCCTCGTAGGGCTCCAGGTCCTCTTCACCGCAGTAGGGGCAGTGGAACGGGACCGCACGCTCGCTCACTTGAGGTCCGCCTCGTCGGCGCGCTGGACCCACTCGGCGAAGGTCTCGCCCTCGTTCTTCTGCTTGTCGAAATTGCGCAGGACCCGCTCGACGTAGTCGGGCAGTTCCTCGGCGGTGGCCTTCAGGCCGCGGACCTTGCGGCCGAAGCCGGCGTTGACGCCCAGCGAGCCGCCCAGGTGGATCTGGAAGCCCTCGACCTGCTCGCCGGCCTCGTTGACCACGAGCTGGCCCTTGAGGCCGATGTCGGCGGTCTGGATGCGCGCGCAGGAGTTCGGGCAGCCGTTGACGTTGATGGTCAGCGGCTCGGCGAAGTCCGGCAGGCGGGCCTCCAGCTCGTCGATCAGGTTCGAGGCGGTGGCCTTGGTCTCGACGATCGCCAGCTTGCAGTACTCGATGCCGGTGCAGGCCATGGTCTGGCGGCGGAAGGTGGAGGGGTTGACCCGCAGGTCGTTGGCCTCCAGCTCGGCGACGAGGCTGTCGACCCGGTCGGGGGCGACGTCGAGGATGACCATCTTCTGCTCGACCGTGGTGCGGATCCGGCCGGAGCCGTGCCGCTCGGCGATGTCGGCGATCAGGTGCAGCTTGTCGCCGTCGAGGCGGCCGACCCGCGGCGCGAAGCCGACGTAGAAGTTGCCGTCCTTCTGCGGGCGGACGCCCACGTGATCGCGGCGGCCGTCGCGCGGCAGCTCGGGCGCGGGGCCGTCGGGCAGGGTGTAGCCGAGGTACTCCTTCTCCAGGATCTCGCGGAACTTCTCCGGGCCCCAGTCGTTGACCAGGAACTTGATCCGCGCCCGGTGGCGCAGGCGGCGGTAGCCGTAGTCGCGGAAGATGCCGATCACGCCGCCGTAGACCTCGGAGGCCTGCTCGGGGGTGACGAAGACGCCCAGCCGCTTGGCCAGCATCGGGTTGGTCGACAACCCGCCGCCGACCCACAGGTCGTAGCCGCGCTCGCCGTTCTCGTCGACGACGCCGACGAAGGCCACGTCGTTGATCTCGTGCACCGTGCAGTGCGCCGGGCAGCCGGAGACCGCCGTCTTGAACTTGCGCGGCAGGTTGGAGTACTCGGGGTTGCCGATGAAGTCGTCGTGGATCCGGCGGATCTCCGCGGTGCCGTCGAGGACCTCGTCGGTGTCGATCCCGGCCAGCGGGCAGCCGATGATGACGCGCGGGGTGTCGCCGCAGGCCTCGGTGGTGGACAGGCCCACCGCCTCCAGCCGCTCCCAGATGTCCGGCACGGACTCGATCTCGATCCAGTGCAGCTGGATGTTCTGCCGGTCGGTGACGTCGGCGGTGCCGCGGCCGTACTCGTTGGAGATGTCGGCGATGACGCGCAGCTGCTCCACCGTGAGCTGGCCGCCGTCGATGCGGACGCGGAGCATGAAGTAGCGGTCGTCGAGCTCCTCCGGCTCCAGGACCGCGGTCTTGCCGCCGTCGATCCCGGGCTTGCGCTGGGTGTAGAGCCCGTACCAGCGCATCCTGCCGCGCAGGTCGGCCGGGTCGATGGAGTCGAAGCCGGCCTTGGAGTAGATGTCGATGATCCGCTGACGGACGTTGAGCCCGTCGTCGTTCTTCTTGTTCTCCTCGTTCTTGTTCAGCGGCTCGCGATAACCGAGAGCCCACTGACCTTCGCCGCGCGGGCGCTTGTGGTGGCGGTTGGCCGAACGGGCCGGGGTCGTCATGTGCGCGTCCTTATTCGGAGGTGGGGTGTTTTCCGGGCACGCGCAGGCACCTCCCGCCTCATCGTCGAGTGCGGGGGAAGATCGCTCAGAGAGAGTGACGCCTGTGCGGGTGCCCCGGGCTGCGTCAGGTCAGCGGCGGAGGGCGACGGTCAACGGACGTCACAACAGATGGCGCTACGGACACGCAAAAGGTCGACGTGGCGTCGCACGACGAGCATGGGGTCCGCTGGCATGTCCCCGACGATACCTTGGCGGCCCGAGATGTCCAATATCGGGTCCACACTCTGGACGCACGCGAACGCATCGTGGACACGGGCGGACGCACCGCGGACGTGCGGGGCGGCCGGACCGGCGGCGGAGAGCGGGGGAGGGATCAGCCCTGGCGCGGCCAGTCGAGCGGCGACTCGCGGGGCGTCTCGGCGGGCTGGTGCTGGCAGTCGCACCACGACCCGCCCGGGCACTCCTCGTGGCGGCTGTCTTTGCACTTGTCGCAGATCATGCCTCCCATTGTGCGCTCATCACCCGCTTTCCCCACGCAGACGGGCGAATCAGCGCGTTGCCGCTCTCCGCACGTCCCGCCGCGGACGACCGGGGCCCCGGACGGCCGATGACCGGGCTCGTTATAGCGCACCGCAGGGCATACCGTTGTGTGGCATGACGTCCACTGAGGCCTCGACGCGGCGGCCCGGGCCCAAGCGGCGCAGGCCGCGGTGGGCCCACTCCAGGCTGCGCCGGCACAGCGCCAGGCTGCAGGCCGGACTGTCGTGGGTGCGGGGCACCGACACGTGGTCGTTGCTCGTCGCGACCGTCAACGCGGGCATCGCCTACCGGGTCACCGGGCTGGCCGGTGAGGCGGCGTTCTTCGCGCTGCTGTCGCTGCCGCCGTTCGTGCTCGGCCTGATCGGCGTGGTCGGCCAGCTCACCTCGGTGTTCGGCCCGGAGACCGTGCAGGACATCACCGTCTGGATCGAGCTCCAGGCGCACCTGCTGTTCACCGACAACGCGGTGGACAGCGTCGTCACCCCGCTCATCGACGACGTGCTGAACCCGCGCAACCAGGTCTCGCTGATCTCGGTGGGCTTCCTGCTCGCGCTGTGGTCGGGCTCGCGGGCGCTGTTCGTCTACGTGGACCTGATATCGGTGGCGTACGGCCTCGGCGAGGAACGCGGGATCATCCGCACCCGCCTGATGTCCTTCGGGCTCTATCTCGCGGGCCTGCTGAGCGGGCTGTTCGTCATGCCCGTCCTGGTGCTGGGCCCCGCGGCGCTGCAGGGCGCGCTGCCGCCGGACTACGCGATGCTGGTGGACGTCCTCTACTGGCCGGTGGTCGTCGTCGGCTCGGTCTTCTTCCTCACGCTCCTGTACCACGTGAGCGTCCCGGTGCGCACGCGCTGGTGGCGGGAGATGCCCGGGGCCGTGCTGGCCCTCATCATCTGGATCGCCTGCGCCGCCGTGCTGCGCGAGGTGCTCGCCGCGTGGTTCTCGCCGGTGTCCATCTACGGATCGCTGGCCGCCCCCATCGCGGTGCTCCTGTGGCTCTACATCACCGCGCTCGCCGTACTCATCGGCGCCATCCTCAACGCCGAGGTGGACCGCCTGTGGCCGGCCGACGGCACCGGGCGCCTCGGCAAGACCGGCCAGTCCGCTATCGTCTAAGCCGCGACTGGCGCATTGGGTGGGTAACCACCGGGGAGCGGAATGGCGGAGGCCGCGCGCCTGGGTCTTCGTGCGTTGTCAACGATGCCCGTCAAAGATGACTAGGGAGTGAAGGCGCCATGAGTTCTCTTTCCAGTGTCGACCCGCAGATCGCCGAGCTGGTCAAGGCCGAGGAGCGCCGCCAGGCCGACACCGTCAAGCTGATCGCCTCGGAGAACTACGTCTCCAAGGCGGTGCTGGAGGCGACGGGGACCGTCCTCACCAACAAGTACTCCGAGGGCTACCCCGGCAAGCGCTACTACGAGGGTCAGCAGGTCATCGACCAGATCGAGACCGTCGCCATCGAGCGGGCCAAGTCGCTGTTCGGGGTCAACCACGCCAACGTCCAGCCCTACTCGGGCTCGCCCGCCAACCTCGCCGTCTACATGGCCTTCCTCAGCCCCGGCGACACCGTGATGGGCATGGGCCTGCCCTTCGGCGGCCACCTGACCCACGGCTGGTCGGTCTCGGCCACCGGCAAGTGGTTCACCCCGGTCCGGTACGGCGTGCGCAAGGACACCGGCCGCGTCGACATGGACGAGGTCCGCGAGATCGCCCTGCGCGAGCGCCCGAAGCTGATCTTCTGCGGCGGCACCGCCATCCCGCGCACCATCGACTTCCCGGCCTTCGCCGAGATCGCCCGTGAGGTCGGCGCCGTCCTGGCGGCCGACATCGCGCACATCGCCGGTCTCGTCGCCGGCGGCGCCCACCCGTCGCCGGTCGGCCACGCCGACGTCATCTCCACCACGACGCACAAGACGCTGCGCGGCCCCCGCGGCGCCATGCTGATGGCCACCTCCGACGAGCACGCCACGGCGCTGAACAAGGCCGTCTTCCCCGGCCTGCAGGGCGGCCCGCACAACCACACCACCGCGGCCATCGCGGTGGCGCTCAAGGAGGCGGACACCGAGGAGTTCAAGGCCTACGCCCACCAGGTGGTCGCCAACGCCCGGGCGCTGGCCGAGGAACTCGCCGCCCGCGGGTTCGACCTCGTCTCCGGCGGCACCGACAACCACCTGATCCTGATGGACCTGACGCCCAAGGGCATCGGCGGCAAGCCCGCCGCCCAGGCGCTGGACCGGGCGGGCCTGGAGACCAACTACAACACCGTGCCGTTCGACACCCGCAAGCCGTTCGACCCCTCGGGCATCCGGATCGGCACCGCCGGTGTGACCAGCCGTGGCATGGGCGAGGGCGAGATGCGGCAGATCGGCGCGTGGATCGACCAGGTCGTCACCGCGCTGGCCAAGGGCGAGGACGAGGCCGAGCACGCCGTCACCCGCGTCCTGGGCGAGGTGCGCGAGCTGACCTCCCGCTTCCCGGCCCCCGGCCTGTAGGGCGCCGCCCGGGCCGGTCCGCGGGCCCGGTGGGAGCTCCCCGCGATAAACCATTGTGATCACGGGCCGGGTCCGCGTTATAGTGGGCCCGGCTCCGCCGCTCTGTCAGCAGGGCGGCCATGACATTCGGAGGTGAGGACTATGCGGGTCTTTCTGACGACCATGCCGTCCGTCAGCCTCCGGGTGTCCGCCTAGCCAGAGCGCGCTCATCGCGAGCCGTGTCCGGCCGATCAGCCGACACGGGACACCCGGCTTCTTCTCCGTAAGCCTCACAAAGGGTGTGTCCACGTTGTCCTCACCAGTTCTGTCTGGTTCCTTCGATCTCTCCTCGCTCGGCTGGAACGACTCCCTCGCCGCCGAGCTCCCCGACGGTGCGGTCCCCGCCCGGGTGGCCCGCGTCGACCGCGGCGCCGCCGAGGTGATCGGCGCCGAGGGTCATCTCCAGGTCCACTACGGAGCCCGGGTACGGCGGGCCGCCGCCGCCGACCCGGTGGCCCTGCCCTGCGTGGGCGACTGGGCCGTGCTGCGGCGGCTGCCCGAGGGGCGCTTCGAGCTCGACGGGCTGCTGCCGCGCCGTACCGCCTTCGTCCGGGGCGGGGTGGGCCGCACCTCGCGGGGCGGCCTGTCCGACGACTCCCAGGGTCAGGTGCTGGCCGCCAACGTCGACGTGGTGTTCGTCGCCGAGCCGGCCCTGCACGCCACCGACACCGCCGACCTGGGCAGGATCGAGCGGCTGCTCGCCCTGGCCTGGGAGAGCGGCGGGCAGCCGGTGGTGCTCGTCACCAAGGCCGACCTCGTCGAGGAGAGCCTCGACTTCCTGATGGAGGAGGTCGCCGCCGCCGCGCCCGGCGTGGACGTGCACGCGGTCTGCTCCCTCACCGGGCAGGGCGTGGACATCGTCCGCGGCTACCTGGCCGGCACCCGCACCGCCGTGGTGCTGGGCGCCTCGGGCGCCGGCAAGTCCACGCTCGTCAACGCCCTGGCCGGGGAGGCGGTGATGGAGACCCAGCAGGTCCGCGCCGGGGACGGCCGGGGCCGGCACACCACCGTGCACCGGGAGCTCATCCCGCTGTCCGCCGGGGGCCTCGTCATCGACACCCCGGGCATCCGCCGCGTCGGCCTGTACGACATGGGCGAGGGTGTGGACATGGTCTTCTCCGACATCGAGGAGCTCGCGGGGCGGTGCAGGTTCGCCGACTGCGCCCACGACAGCGAGCCCGGCTGCGCCGTCGTCGAGGCGATCGAGGACGGCACGCTCCCCGAGCGCCGGCTGACCAGCTGGAAGAAGCTCCAGCGGGAGGCGGCGTGGATGGCCTCGCGGACCGACGCGCGGCTGCGCAAGGAGCGGCAGGACCGGTGGAAGGTGATCCACAAGGAGATGCGGAGGGCGGGACGCAACCGTCCCTGACCCGCGAGCGCCGGTGACTTGCGACCATCGGTGATCCGTGACCGCCGGTGATCCGTGACCGCCGGTGCTCCGCGACGGGTCCGGCGGCGCGGTCCGGCTCCGGCCGGGGGACCGTCACTCGGATAGGGGTATGACCGCTATGTGAGTTATGGGAAGGTTCCTCCGGCCGGTGGACGGGGAACGCCGTGCCCGTGAGCGGTGACGCGGGAGTGCGCCTGCCCTTCGCCGACCGGGCCGAGGCGGGCGGGCTCCTGGCCGGTCGGCTGGCCGGCCTGGGCCTGCGGGCTCCGGTCGTGCTGGCGCTGCCACGCGGGGGAGTGGCGGTGGCCGTCCCGATCGCGGCACGGCTCGGGGGCGTGCTCGACGTGCTGGTCAGCCGGAAGATAGGCCATCCGGTCAACCGCGAGTTCGGGGTGGGGGCGATCGCCGAGGGCGGCGAACCGGTGCTCGATCCGGACATGCTGCGGCGGTTGATGCCCTCGGGGGAGGATCTGCGCCGGGTGGTCGAGGCCGAGCGGGCCGAGCTGGCCCGGCGGGTCGCGGTCTACCGGGGGAGCAGACGGACGCCGGAGCCGGAGGGCAGGGACGTGGTCGTGGTCGACGACGGCATCGCCACCGGCGTCACGGCCAGGGCCGCCTTGCGCGCGGTCAGGTCGCGGGCCCCGGCACGTCTGGTGCTCGCCGCTCCCGTGGCGGCGCCGGAGACGGTCCGGGCCATGCGGGGGGAGGCGGACGAGATCGTGGTGCTCGCCGCACCGCCGGGGTTCCACGCCGTGGGGCAGTGGTACCGGAGGTTCGACCAGCTCGACGACGACGACGTTCTCGGCCTGCTCGACACCTGGGTCCGCGCGCGGAACAACGTGTGATCTCGCAGGGACGCCGGCGAGATCACACGCGCGGGGGAAAGCCGGGTGGAGGTCGTTCAGGCGACGGCGCTGATGCCGGCGCTGGCGGCACGGCGCATGCGACGACGGCGCTCGGAGGCGCGCTCGTCCTCGTTCAGGCCGCCCCACGTGCCGTACTTCTCCGGACGGGACAGCGCGTAGTCAAGGCACTCGGCGCGGACGGGGCACTGGCCGCAGATGGCCTTGGCCTTGCGCTCGCGGATATCACGCTCGGGCTGACGCTCGCCATCGGGACCGAAGAAGAGCACAAGGTCCTCACCCCGGCACGCGGCGTCATCCTGCCAGCCCCAGCTGGGCCGAGGGCGGGCGGTCTGCCGACGTACCTGAGACATGAGAAAACCACCTTCTAGTGAGAAGTATTTCGGGTTACTACCGCATTGGACGCATTTGACGTCCCTGGTGCCAACGCCTGGACAGGCCGCGATGTTCCCTCTAGTCAGGTCAGAGCAGGCGTGGCGTACCGCACAGGCGTGAGCCTGTCCAGCGTGACCAGCCGATAGGTGGTGATCGTGTCGGCGCAAGCCGTACCACATGGCGTTGGCAACGTCATGGGTTCAACCACTACCCGAAAACGGGTGCCGCTACCGCGCACGATGGCTTCGGTGGCGGCTCCCTCCGACCTGGAGGACTCCGCGGCCACTCCGCCGACCGAGAGCTCGCCCGTGTGGGCACGGACGAAATGCTCGGCGGCTTGCAGTGGCTCAGGGATGCCTGCGCGTCCCCGGAAACGGTCGAGGATGACCTCGCCGGACCGGTACGCGTCGACTGCTGCGAGCGCAGCAGCTTGAGACATGCTGCCGTAGTAGAGCCCGTGTGGCAAGCACACCAGATTGGCGGCGTATCGATCGCCGCCAACATGTGATGTTTCCCATACTCTGTCCGGCCAAACATCGGCCAGGGAACGAGCGAGGGGAAGTCCAATGCGGGCGCAGCACGCGTTGCGCTTGGCGTGCGTACAGACCAGAAAAACCGGCTCACTCACAAGTATGCAGGACTTGGGGACCACTCCGGCCCGGAGAGCCTCCAGGTCAAGATCATCCGGGTCGTCGACGACGCCCTCGGCGAGCCAGGGTTCGGCCGCCGTGGAGTCCGCGACCATGACGTGAATGCCGTCCCCGCCGGGGGTTCTGCGTCCCGGCCGGCGGATGAGCTGGGGGCGGATGCCGAGGCTCGTCGCCCGTTTGATAAGAGTGTGAATCTCTTCCGGAAGGTCGCAGTCCTCCAGATGAGAGGCCCAGGGCCCGGAATGCTCGATGAGCAACCAGAAACGGGCCCCGACCGTCGCACTGGCGTGCACCGGCAGCTCGCCGGTGTGGCAGCCGGGGGGATGCTCGCACCCCTTGGCCGCCTTGCCCGGAACGCCTGCCGTGGTCACACACTCCCCCTATCCGTTGTTAGGTAAGACTAACCTAACGGATCAGGGGAATCGTTGTGGGTGTAGAACTGCCCAAAGCTGGGAAAAATATCTACTCCCGATAATCCAGTGCCGCCTGTGCCGCGGGCAGCGCCGCCCGCCTGTCCTCCGCGACCAGGCCGATCCGGGTCCGCCGGTCCAGCAGGTCGCCGGCGTCCAGCGCCCCCTCGTGCCGGACCGCCCAGAGGAGTTCGGCCATCGTGACGCCGGTGGGCAGCCGCTCGGCCAGCGCCGGGTCCCGCTCGGCCAGCTCGTGCACGGCCCCCGCCTCGCCGCCGTACCTCTCCAGCAGTCGCGCCGGCGCCGTGACGCCCGGGTGCGCGAGGCCGGCGTGCACGGCGCCGACCAGGGGCAGGCGCGCCGTACGGCTCGCGCCCGCGCCCAGGCGGCGGGTCCGGACCGCCAGGTCGACCGCGTCCTCGGCCATCCGCCGGTAGGTGGTGAGCTTGCCGCCCACGACCGTGATCACCCCGTCGGAGGAGGTCAGCAGCGCGTGCCTCCTGGACAGGTCGGCGGTGCGCCCCTCGGCCGCCAGCAGCGGGCGCAGCCCGGCGAAGGCGCCGGCCACCTCCTCGCGCCGCACCTCGGTCTCCAGCACCGAGTTGAGCACGCCGAGCAGGAACCTCACGTCCTCCTCCGGCGCCTCGGGGACGTCGGGGACCGGCCCCTCCACCGGCTCGTCGGTCAGGCCCACGTAGACGCGCCCGTCGGCCTGGGGCAGCACCAGCGCGAAGCGGTTGCCCTCGCCGGGGATCGGCACGTGCAGCCCGGTGCGCAGCCCCGGCAGGGTCTCCGGCCGCAGCACCAGGTGGGTGCCGCGCGAGGGCCGCAGCCGGATGGCCGGGTCGAGCCGCGCGGCCCAGACCCCCGCGGCGTTGATCACGGCCCGCGCCCGGATCGTGAAGGTCTCGCCGGTGAGCTCGTCGCGCACCCGCGCCTCCCGCCCGCCCAGCTCCAGCGCCCGGCACCGGGTCAGGACCCGGGCCCCGTGCGCGGCGGCGGTCCTGGCCAGCGCGACCACCAGCCGGGCGTCGTCGACCAGCCGCCCGTCCCACGACAGCAGCGCCCCGCGCAGCCCTCGCGGGCTCAGCGGCGCGGCCAGCTCGCGCGCCCGCCCGGCCGAGACCCGCGAGGGGCCGGGCAGCAGCCGGCGCGGGGTGCGGGCGGCGGCGCGCAGCCCGTCGCCCAGCCGGTAGCCGGTCATCAGGGTCGCCGCCTGGGCGCCGGAGACCCGCGGGGTCAGCGGCAGCAGGTACGGCTGCGCCCGCACCAGGTGCGGGGCGGTGCGGGCGAGCAGGACGCCGCGCTCCACCGCGCTCTCGTGCGCCACCCCGATCTGCCCCTTGGCGAGATAGCGCAGGCCGCCGTGGATCATCTTGGAGCTCCACCGCGAGGTGCCGAAGGCCAGGTCGCAGGCGTCGATCGCGGCCACCGACAGGCCGCGCGAGGCGGCGTCGAGCGCGGCCCCGGCGCCGGTGGCGCCCAGCCCGACCACCAGCACGTCGACGGTCCGGCCGCCGGCCAGCTCGGCGAGCTCGCGGGAGCGGCGGGCGGCGTTGAGGGAGGACTTCACGGCGACAGGTACCTCTCCAGGAGTGCGGTCAGCTCGGCGTCCAGCTCGTCCCGGGTGACGGGGCCGAGCATGGTGGGGCCGGACAGCAGGAAGGACTGGGCGGTCAGCAGCACGGCCCTGGCCATCGCCACGGGGTCGCCGGGCCGTACGGTGCCCCGCTCCTGGCCCCGGGCGACGGCCTGCTCGACGAGGGCGAGCATGGCCTCGTGGCTGGAGCCCCGGCGGTCGAGCAGGTAGGGCAGGAGCAGCTCTGGATCGACCTCGACGATCTTCCGCCAGAGCGGGTGGCCGCGCAGCTCCCCGACCACCCCGACGGCCGCGGTGACCGGGTCGCCGGTGGCGAAGCGCCCGGCCACGCGCACCCACTCCCTGGTCATCAGGTCGGCGACCAGGCTCCGTACGTCGGGCCAGTGCCGGTAGACGGTCATCCGGGACACCCCGGCCCGCCGCGCCACGTCGGTGAGCGTGGTGCGGCGCACCCCGACGGCCAGCACCATCTCGCGCGCGGCGTCGAGGACGACCTCGCCGTGCCTGCCGCTCCGGGACTCCTCGGAGTCCTCGGGCTGCTCCCTGCCCTTATTGTGACGAATGGACGTCATATGTCACAGTGTAGAGGTGGAAACTCACCGTGCGGAAGTAGAGACCCCGGCGGCCCCGGCGAGTGCCGCCGAACCGATGCTCTGGTCCGGCTGGGGCGATCCCGCCGAGGCCGCGGACCTGCCCGAGCCGGTCGCGAAGCTGCTGCGGGAGGTGCTGGGCGTGCGCCCGCCGGCGAGCCCGGCCGGAAGCTGGGAGGAGGTGCGGCTGCCCGTCACGGCCCTGCCCCCCGAGGCGCTGACCGAACTGACCGGCGTGGTCGGCGAGGGGTACGTGTGCTCCGGTGACGAGGACCGGGTCCGCCACACCCGGGGCAAGTCCACCCCCGACCTGATGCGCATGCGCGCCGGTGACGGCTCCGACGCCCCCGACGCCGTGGTGCTGCCCGGCTCGCACGAGGAGGTGCTGCGGGTGCTGCGGGTCTGCGCCGCGCACCGGGTCGCGGTGGTGCCCTTCGGCGGCGGCACCTCGGTCGTCGGCGGGCTGACCCCTCGGCGGGAGGGGTTCACCGGGGTCGTCGCCCTGGACCTGGCCCGGCTGAACCGGCTCGTCTCGGTGGACACCGAGTCGATGATCGCGGAGCTGGAGCCGGGCCTGCGCGCGCCGCAGGCCGAGGAGCTCCTGGCCGCGCACGGTCTCACCCTGGGGCACTTCCCCCAGTCGTTCGAGTACGCCACGCTGGGCGGCTTCGCCGCGGCCCGCTCCAGCGGCCAGGCCTCGGCCGGTTACGGCCGGTTCGACGACATGGTGGCCGGCATGACCGTGGCCACCCCGCGCGGCACCCTCGATCTGGGCCGCGCGCCCAAGTCCGCCGCCGGGCCCGACCTGCGCCAGGTGATCCTCGGCTCCGAGGGCGCCTTCGGCGTGATCACCTCGCTCCGGCTCCGGGTGCGGCCGGTCCCGCAGGTCCGGGTCTACGAGGGCTGGCGGTTCGAGTCGTTCGCGGCCGGGTCGGCCGCGCTGCGCAAGCTCGCCCAGGACGGCCCGGTGCCCACCGTGCTGCGCCTGTCGGACGAGACCGAGACGATGATCGGCCTGGCCAAGCCCGCGGAGCTCGGTGAGCTGGGCGGCATGGCCTCCGGGGCGGGCTGCCTGGTCGTGGCCGGCTACGAGGGCGCCGCCGAGGAGGTGCCCGCGCGGCGTGAGCGGGCCGCCGCGGTGCTGGCCGGGCTCGGCGGGACCTTCCTGGGCACCGGGCCCGGCCAGGCCTGGGCGCACGGCCGCTACGCGGCCCCCTACCTGCGCGACTCCCTGCTCGCGGCCGGGGCCACGGTGGAGACCCTGGAGACGGCCGGGTTCTGGGCCGACCTGCCGCGCCTGTACGACGCCGTACGGCTGGCGCTGCACGGCGCGCTCGGCTCGCCGCTGGTGATGTGCCACATCTCGCACGTGTACGGCACCGGCGCCTCGCTCTACTTCACGGTCGTCACGGCCCAGAGCGAGGACCCGATCGCGCAGTGGGAGGCGGCCAAGCGCGCGGCGAACGAGGCGATCGTCGCCGCGGGCGGCACCATCTCCCACCACCACGGCGTCGGCCGCGACCACCGCGGGCCGTACGCCGCCGAGATCGGCGAGCTGGGCGTGGAGATCCTGCGCGGGATCAAGGAACGCCTCGACCCCGAGGGGATCCTCAACCCCGGGGTGCTGATCCCCTGAGGGCGGACTTCCCGCAGCCCGGGCCCCCGCAGCCCGGGCCCCGCCACCCGGGTCCCCGCCGGCCGGTCATCCGGGCGGCGGGGGAGGGGGAGTGCGGTCGGAGGCCGGCCAGACGTAGGGCAGGTCGTCCGGCTCGTCGCCGAAGAGCGGACGGTAGTGGTCCGGGAGCTTGCGCAGCAGGGACGAGCGGTGGCTGAGGTGGAAGGCGGGGTCGCCCAGCCAGGGCGGCAGCTCGCCCGCCTGCCCGAGCAGCTCCTGGGAGCGCGGGGCCTCGACGCCGCGCCGCTCGGTCAGCTCCCGCGCCATCGTCTCCGAGCAGGTGTCGGCCCGGCCCGCGGAGCACCAGTGCCCGCAGATCTCCAGGCCGTACCTGACCAGGGCCTCCTCGTAGCCGGTCCACATCCGCACCGCCGGGTGGTTGCGCCAGCCGTACCCCGGCACGGTCAGCGCGCGCAGCACCTGGAGCGTCTCGACCCGCTGCTTGCCGAGCCGCAGCGGGTCGAGGACCGCCGCGGTGGCGGCGAAGTCGGGATAGGGGAGGAAGGTCTGCATCGCCGTCCTCGGGTCAGGGGCGCGGGTACGGCGCGCCCGGACGGGCCCCGGGACGCCGCGCCGGGGTGGGTCCGCCGGCCGTGCCAGGCGTACCCGCCCGGGCGCCGGGCACGCGGGCCGCAGGGAAAGCGCCCCTGGGCGCGGGGTCAAATGTCCGCCCGCCCCGGACCGGCGGCGGGCCGGATTCCACGGGGCGGAGCGGGCGGAGGGCCGGGCGCCCGCCGGAACGGTCCGGGGCGGGCGGGCCGGGGACCCCGCAAGACGGTCATCCGCCGGGGAGCTCAGAAGACGATCACCTGGCGGACGGCCTCGCCGGTGTGCAGGCGGTCGAAGCCCTCGTTGACCTCCTCCAGGGTGAGCCGGTGCGACAGCAGCGCGTCCACCGGCAGGATCCCCGCCCTGTACATCTCGACGAAGCGCGGCACGTCCCTGCGCGGGACGCACGAGCCGAGATAGCTGCCCTTGAGCGTGCGCTCCTCGGCGACCAGGCTCAGCGCGGGCAGGACCAGCTCGCGGGAGGGGTCGGGCAGGCCCACGGTCACCGTCGTGCCGCCCCGGGCCGTGGCCCGGTAGGCCTGCTCCAGGACCGGGACCACCCCGGTGGTGTCGATCACCTTCCCGGCGCCGCCGCGGGTGATCTCCCTGACCGCCTCGACGGCGTCCGGGCCGCCCGCGACGGTGTGCGTCGCGCCCAGCTCGCGCGCCAGCTCCAGCTTGGACTCCACCACGTCGATCGCGACCAGCGTCGCCGCCCCGGCCGCCTTGGCCGCCAGCAGCGCGGCCAGCCCGACCCCGCCCAGGCCGAACACCGCGACGCCGTCGCCGGGCTCGACCCGGGCGCTGTAGAACGCGGCGCCCGCGCCGGTCAGGACGGCGCAGCCGAACAGTGCGGCGATCTCGGGGGGCAGCTCCGGGTCGACCTTGACCGCCGAGCGCGCCGACACGACCGTGTACTCGGAGAAGGCCGACACGCCGAGATGGTGCCGGGGGCGGCCGCCGGAGGCGTCGCTGAAGCGCAGCCCGCCGCCGAGCAGGGTGCCGCTGCCGTTGGCCGCCGCGCCCGGCTCGCACAGCGCGGGGCGGCCCCCGGAGCAGGGCGCGCAGTGCCCGCAGGCCGGGACGAACGCCAGCACCACGTGGTCGCCCGGGGCGAACTCGGTGCCCTCGCCGGTGGCCACGACCTCGCCCGCGGCCTCGTGCCCCAGGGCCATGGGCAGCGGGCGCAGCCGGGAACCGTTGATCACCGACAGGTCCGAGTGGCACAGCCCCGCCGCGCGCACCCGGATCAGCAGCTCGCCGGGGCCGGGCGGGTCGAGCGTCAGCGGCACGACCTCCAGGGGGCGGGAGTCCGCGTAGGGGGCCGGGCGGCCCGACTCGACCAGGACCGCGGCCCGGGTGGACGTGCTCATTCGTCGATCACCAGTTTCTGCATGGCGGCGCGCAGCGGCGCCGGGATCTCGGCGGGCCTGCGGCTCTCCCGGTCCACGAAGACGTGGACGAAGTGGCCCTCGGCCACGACCGTCTCGCCGTCCTCGCGGAACAGGCCCAGCTCGTAGCGGACGCTGGAGCGGCCCAGCCTCCCGATCCTGAGCCCGACCCTGACGGCCTCGGGGAAGGAGATCGAGGCCTTGTAGAGGCAGTGCGACTCCACGCACAGGCCGATGACGTCACCGCCGTGGATGTCCAGGCCCGCGGTCCTGATCAGCCACGTGTTGATCACCGTGTCCATCAGCGAGTAGTGGACCGCGTTGTTCATGTGGCCGTAGACGTCGTTGTCCTTCCACCGTGTGGGGACGGTCTCCCAGTGCGCGTACACGGACAGAACTATATTCCAGAGCCGTACGGCGGGCTCCCCCGGCCCGCGGCGGCCGATCTTCCGGCGGACGGGCGAGTGGAGGCCGTTTGCTTACACCTGTGTCACTTTTGGAGGAAATCTCCGCTCCGGTGTGATCAGCCCAACTTATGATCGTCCGCTGTGACCGCATACGGACTTCCCCCCCGTGATCGCGCTGGATCCCGCCGACCCGGTCGAGCTCGGCCCCTACCGCGTCGCCGGTCGCCTCGGCAAGGGCGGCATGGGCACGGTATATCTCGCCGAGGGCCCGGCGGGCCCGGTGGCGCTCAAGGTGATCAACCCGCACCTGGCGGCCGATCCCGAGTTCGTGGCGCGCTTTCGCGGCGAGGTGGCCGCGGCCCGCAGGGTCAGCCGCTTCTGCACGGCCCCGGTGCTGGACGCGCGGATGGAGGGGGAGCCGCTCTGGGTGGTCACCGAGTACGTCGCCGGTCCCGACCTCGCCCGCGTCCTGCGCGAGCAGGGGCCGCTGACGGGGTCGAACCTGGAGGCGCTGGCCGTCGGGGTGGCGACCGCGCTGACCGCGATCCACGGCGCCGGGGTCGTGCACCGCGACCTCAAGCCCGCCAACGTGCTGCTGTCCCCGCTCGGCCCGCGGGTGATCGACTTCGGCATCGCCCGCGCCCTGGACGCGGGACGGGGGCAGACCGTCACCGGCAAGATCCTCGGCACCCCGGAGTACATGGCGCCCGAGCTGATCTCCGAGGGCAGGTCGGGCCCGCCCGCCGACGTCTTCGCCTGGGGCTGCGTGGTGGCCGCCGCCGCGAGCGGCGCCTCTCCGTTCGCCTCCAAGACCGTGCCGGAGGCGCTGTACCGGGTCGTCCACGACATCCCGGACCTGAAGGAGCTCGACTCCGGCCTGCGCGAACTGGTCGGGGCGGCCCTGGACAAGGATCCCGGGGCCCGGCCCTCGGCCAGGGACCTGCTGTCCGGGATGGTGGGGCAGCAGGAGGCGCAGGACACCGCCAGGGTGGCGGGCACGATCCGGCTCAACCTCTCCGGCCTGGTCCCGCAGACCGCCCGGCCGGCGTCCGCCGGGGAGCCGGCCGGGAGGGCCCGCTCTCCGCGGCGGCCGTACCTGGTGGGCGGTGCGGCGGCCGGGGTGCTGCTGCTGGCGGCGGCCGGGGTGTTCGCCGTGCGGGCGCTGCCGCAGGGGCCGCCGGAGATCACCGACGTGCTCTACCAGGACGACTTCGGCAACGACAAGTCCGGCTGGTACAGCGACGGCACCCGTGCGGACGTGGTGCACGGATACACCGGGGACGGCCGCTACACGATCGCCTCCGACTACTCGAACAACTCCCGGTACGCCGCCGCGCCGGTCAACGCCGAGCTCCCCGAGCACGCCCTGGTCAGCGTCAAGGCCGACCTCGCCGCGGGGGTCCCGTACAACGCGTGGGGCGGGGTCTTCTGCGAGTACAGGCTCGACGACGAGCGGTTCTCCTACTACATCGCGCAGGTCCGTCCCGACGGGCGTGCGAGCGTCCGCAAGTCCACCTCCACGACCTCCGTGAACCTGACGCCCGACATCGCGGTGCCGGGGTTCAAGAAGGCCGGGGCGGTGCTGCGGGTGGAGTGCGAGCGGGCGGAGGGCCGGGTGAGGGTGAGCCTGTGGGCGGGCGACGAGCAAGTGGCCGAGGTCGTGGACGAGGACGCGGCCGAGGCCAGGGGCAAGCCCAAGTACGGGCTCGCTGCCGGCAAGTGGCCCAAGGACGAGACGGAGGTCCGCGTGAACTTCGACGACTTCCGGATCGGCCGCCTGCCCTGAGGATCTTTACCCCGGCGCTTCCCGAACGGCCGCGTGATCGCCCGATCACGGCCAGAATATGACCATGGTGGATGTCGGGCAGGCCGCGGAACGCGGGCGTGAGGTCTCCTCCCGGGTCTCGCAGGAGGGGGCCGGCTGGGACTGCGTCGAGATGGGCACGTTCAAGGACCTGCGGCCCAACACGGAGTCCTTCTCCTGGCTCAACCCGCGCACGCTCTGGAGGTCGCGCAACGAGATCCTCGCCGCGCTGTTCGGTGATCCGTCGGGCCAGGTCAGGGCGCGCTGGGTGGGCTCGCAGCGCGACCGGGGCGTCGACCCGTCCCTCCGGATCCCGGCGGACGTCGGCTCCGAGTTCTCCTTCCTGGTCCTGGGGGACACCGGCGAGGGCGACGCCTCGCAGTACGCCGTGGTCCCCGGGATGCTCAGAATCGGCGAGGGGACGGACTTCGCGGTCATCGCCAGCGACGTGATCTATCCCACCGGCTCCGGCAACGAGTACGAGGACAAGTTCTTCCGCCCCTACCAGAACTACCGGGCGCCGATCTACGCCGTGCCCGGCAACCACGACTGGTACGACGGGCTCGGCGGCTTCATGCGGGTCTTCTGCGACGCCCACGCCCTCCAGGCCCGGCGCGAGGGCTTCAAGTTGTCGCCCTCCGGGCTGCGCGGGCTGCTCTGGCGCAGACCGGAGAAGATCGACGAGGAACGGCTGGCCAGGGCGCGCGAGCGCCGGGCGCTGCCCGAGCAGCAGGCCACGCAGCCGGGGCCGTACTGGGCGATGGAGACCCCGACGCTGCTCATCGTGGGGGTCGACACCGGCATCCGCGGCGAACTGGACCGCGAGCAGGCCCACTGGCTCAGGGAGGTCTCGCGCGACCCCCGGCCCAAGATGCTGATCACCGGCAAGCCGATCTACACCCGCAACGAGTACAAACCGTCGAAGCTGGAGGGCGGCGGCACGATCGACGACATCGTGCGCGATCCCCGGCACGGCTACGTCGCGGTCATCGGCGGCGACGTGCACAACTACCAGCGCTTCCCGGTCGAGGTCGGCGAGCGGACGATCCAGTACATCGTGGCGGGCGGGTCCGGGGCCTTCACCCACGCCACTCACACGACGCCCAGGATCACGGTCGGCGGCGTGCACGAGGACGACTACAAGTGCTACCCGCTGCGCGGCGACTCGCTGTCGTTCTACAGCAAGCTCTACAGCGAGCGGCTGGGCATGCGCTGGCTCTATCTCACGCCGGACGAGGCGATGTGCCTGATGTCCCGCTACATCGGCAACACCCCGCCGCGGCCGATCGACGGGGTGAGGATCACCCGGCGGATGCGGTGGGCGGCGCGCTGGCTCGGCGCCATGCCGCTGCCGGTCCCGCTCCGGCTGCCGGTGGACAAGGTCTTCCACCGATACGTGTCGGAGCTGTCCGACTGGGACGATCCGCCGTTCTTCAAGAGCTTCCTGCACGTCTCGGTCACCCCGGAGACCCTGCGGATCCGCTGCTTCGCCGCCACCGGCTGCCTGCCCCAGGAGCTCGAACCCCCGCTCGAGGACGAGGTCTGCATCCCGCTCGCCTGATCGAAACCGTCGGTGGCGCGTGGCACGCTGGAGGCGTGAACGTCGTGGTCGTGCCGGGAAACGAGGGCGGCGGCCTGCTGCGTCCCGAGGGCCGGCCGGCCGTGGCGGTGCCGGACCTGGCGGCCGCGGTGCGGGAGCTGGAGACCGGGTGTGGACAGCGGCGCTCCGCGGAGGGCGGCGGCGCCGGGCGCGCGGAGGGCGGCGCCGGTGCGCCGCGCTGGGTCTGGGCCGACACCCGCGAGGTCTACCCCGCCCTGCTCCGGCGGGGCGTACGGCTGTCGCGCTGTCACGACCTGGCGCTGACCGAGGGGCTGCTGCTGGCTCACGAGGGCCGCTACGGCGAGCCCCGCTCGGCCCGCGCCGCCCACGCCCGGCTGCACGGCCTGCCGGTCCCCGACGACCACACCGCGCCCGAGGCGCGGCAGGCCACGCTGTTCGACGAGGAGCCGCCCCCGCTCGACGCCGAGATGGTCGCCGAGGTCCACGCCGACCAGCTCCGGCGGATCGAGGCGCTGCCCGACCCGCACCGGTTCCGGCTGCTGGTGGCGGCCGAGTCGGCCGGGGCGCTGATCGCCGCGGAGATGGGCCACGACGGCATGCCGTGGCGGCGGGCCGAGCACGACGCGCTGCTGCTGGAGATGCTCGGACCGCGCCCGGTGCACGGCATGCGCCCGGCCAAGCTCCAGGTGCTGGCCGACCGGGTCGCGGCCGTGTTCGGCACGGCGTTCAACCCCGACTCCTCCCAGCAGATCGTCAAGGCCTTCAAGGCCGCGGGGACGACCGTCTCCTCGGCCAGGGCGCACGAGCTGCGGCGGATCGACCACCCCGGCGTCGAGCCGCTGCTCGCCTACAAGGAACTGGCCAGGTTCTACAGCTTCCACGGCTGGGCCTGGGCCGACCAGTGGGTCCGCGACGACCGCTTCCGGCCGGAGTTCGTGGTGGCCGGGGTGGTGACCGGCCGGTGGGCCACCAGCGGCGGCGGCGCGCTGCAGCTCCACAAGACCATGCGCAGGGCCGTGATCGCCGACGAGGGCTGGACGCTCGTCGTCGCCGACGCCGCCCAGCTCGAACCCCGGGTGCTGGCCGCGATGGCCGGCGACGGCGGGCTGGCCCGGGCGGCCGGGCAGATCGACCTCTACCAGGCGCTCGCCCAGGCGTTCGGCGGCGAGCGCGACCACGCCAAGATCGCCATGCTCTCGGCGATGTACGGCGGGACCAGCGGTGACGCCCCCAAGCTGCTGGCCGTGATGCGGCAGCGCTTCCCGGCCGCCTACCGGTTCGTGGAGGACGCCGCGCGGGCGGGGGAGGAGGGCCGGCTGGTCCGCTCCTGGCTGGGCCGCACCTGCCCGCCGCCCTCGGCCCGCTGGCGGGAGCTGGTCTCCGGCCCCGAAGGCATGCGGGCGGCCCGCGACCGGGGCCGTTTCACCCGCAACTTCGTGGTGCAGGCGACCGCGGCGGAGTGGGCGCTGGCGCTGATGGCCGTCCTGCGCGGCCTGCTGCCCGATCCCGCCCGGCTGGTGTTCTTCCAGCACGACGAGGTGATGGTGCACTGCCCGGCCGAGCTGGCGGACGAGGTGGTCGCCGCGGTCGGCCGGGCCGCCGAGGAGGCGACCCGCCTGCTGTTCGGCGCCACCCCCGTCCGCTTCCCGATGGGGGCCGTCGCCGTGCGCTGTTACGCCGACGCGAAATAGAGCCCTCGCGGCAGGGCCCTCACACCCCGGCAGCGCCCGCACCGCAGGCCCCGCCGAGCCGGGGAGCCGTGGCGCTTCCCGGGACCGGGCCGGAGGGCGGCGGTCATCGGCGGTCGAGGGCCAGCCAGAGGCCGGTGGCCGTGACCAGGACCGCCACGGCCGCGCCGAGCGTGCCGTAGGACAGGACCTCCACGATCACCCCGGCGATGACCGTGCCGGCGGCGCCGCAGCCGTTCATCACCAGGTCCGACAGGCCCTGCACCGAGGGACGCCGCTCCAGGGGCACGGCCTCGGTGAGCATGGCCGAGCCCGAGACCAGGCAGCACGACCAGCCCAGGCCGAGCAGTATCAGCCCCGCGGTCACCTGGGCCACGCCGTGCTCGCCCGCCGTACCGGCCAGGACTGCGGAGACGAGCAGCAGCGCCATGCCCAGGACCAGCACCCGGACCCGGCCGATCCGGTCGGCGAGCCATCCCACCAGCGGGGACAGGACGTACATGCCCACGACGTGCAGGCTGATCACCATCCCGATGATCGAGAAGCCGGCGCCGTGCTGGTGGAGGTGGATCGGGGTCATGGACATGATCGACACCATCGAGGTGTGACCGACCGCGATCGCGGCCAGCGCCCGCAGAGCGGCCGGCGACTCGCGCAGCGACCGCCAGGCCGTGCCCAGCGTGCCCCTGGGCTTGCCCGCCGCCGTCTCCTCCGCCTGCGGCGCGGCCAGGGAGCGGGCCAGGACCAGGGGGTCGGGGCGGAGACCGGCGGAGATGATGATCACTGCGAGGGTGAAGGCCAGCAGGGCCAGCACGAACGGGCCGGTGTAGGGGGCCAGGCCCAGCCGCCGGCCGAGGTCCTCGGCGGGCTGGGCGAGGTTGGGGCCGGCGACCGAACCGATGGTGGCGGCCCACACCACCCACGACAGGTGCCGGGCGGCGTGTCCCGGAGGGGACAGGTCGGTGGCCGAGTAACGCGAGGCCAGGTTGCCCGCGCTGCCGCTGCCGAACAGCACCAGCCCGGCCAGGAGCAGCGGCCAGGACCCGATGGTGATGGACAGCACCGCGAGCAGGCAGCCGAGGATCGCGCAGCCGTAGGCCAGGGTCAGGCCCGTCCGCCGCCCGCCCCTGCCGGCGGCCTTGGCCGTGGGCAGGGCGAGCAGCGCGGCGCCGAGCACGGTGGCGGTGCCCGCCAGCCCGCCCACCGCCTTGGAGCCGGACAGGTCGGTGACCACCACCGAGCTGAGGGTGAAGCCTACGGCGACCCCCATCCCGCTGGTGATCTGCGCGGCGGTCAGGACGCCGAGCGTCCGCCGCTGCACCGCGGCGACGTGCGCGGGGGGTGAACCGGTGGGTGTACGGGCTGTGGTCACGAGTGAAGTCTGCCATCACTCGTGACGCTTCTCCCGTGGATAAACACCGCAAGCCCCGCCCCGCGCCCACATTCCGGAGTCCGGAGGTCAGATCCCGGGGTCGAAGGTGGAGAAGAAGGTGTCGATCGTCGTCCGGCTCTTCTCCCAGTCGAGGTCCTTGACCAGGATCGAGATCTGGTAGGCGCTGTCGCCGCTGACCACCACGTAGCGGGTCAGGCCGTGCATCGGGACGATGCCGCCGGGCTGGACGTAGGTGTACTCCCAGTCGGCGGCCTTCCAGCCGCCATAGGTGACCGGCGTCACCCCGACCTCGATGTACTCGTCCAGGCCGGTCTTGTCGACCTTGCCCAGCGCGGAGACCGGGTCGGCCACGGGGACCTCGGTCACGACGAAGGTCCGGCCGCTGTTCTTCGGCCCGGAGAAGGTGACGGTGCCGTTCTCGCCCGCCTTCACCGTCCAGTTGCCGGGCACCGCGGCGGAGACGCCGCCCCCGCTGAGCTTCTTGAAGCCCTTGGGGATCTCGGCCTGCGCGCGGGACGATGCGGCCGGGTCGGCGGGCGCGGAGATCGCGGACGCGGAGGAGGGCGTCTCGACGTCGGAGGAGTCGCCCTGCGTCAGGAGCAGCACCGTGGCGATCACCACGCCCACCGCCCCGACTCCGGCGACCAGCATCAGGCGCGTGGTCGGGCGCCCGTCGCGCATCCAGTCCTCGCCGGAGGAGTCCCGGCGGCGGGTGCTCCTGCGGCCCTCGGAACGGGCGCTCTCGCGCCCCCGTCCCGTCCGGGCCGGAGCGGTGTCCAGGGCCTCGCGGGCGGAGGCCTGCACCGGCAGGATCGGCGGGACGGGCGCGCCCGTACCGGGGGCGGGCCGGGCCGCCGCGCCCCGGGCGAACTCGCCGGAGGCGCTGCGCAGCGAGTCGAACGGGTCGGAGTCGAGCAGGTCGCCGGAGGGCCGGTTCAGCTCCGCGGAGGTGCTGCGCAGGGCGTCGTAGCCGCGCCGGGGGCCGCCGGGCGGGCTGCCCGGAGCGGCGAACGGGTCGGCTGAGGGCGCGGGGGAGGCCGGCATGTCGGTGCGGTGCGCCCCCGAGGGGCCGGACAGCGCGTCGTAGCCGGCCGGGTACCCGCCCGACTGGCCGCTCTGCGGGTCGTAGGGCACGCGCACCGGGCCCGAGGGGGTCTCGATGATCCGCGAGGGCATCGGTCCCGACGGCGCGTCCAGCGGCGGCATGAGGTGCATCGGCAGGGAGTTGCCGGGGACCGGCATCACCGCCGGGACCTGGGAGTTGGGCCCCCGGTTGGGGGTGTTGGAGCCGTGGCTGCGCAGCACCTGCTCCAGCAGGTCCGACACCTGGGCGGCGGGCATGCGGTCGGCCGGGTTCTTGCGGAGCAGGCCGTCGATGACGCCGGTCAGCGCCCCGGCGCGCTGCGGCCGGGCGGGCTCCTGGGTGAGGATCGAGCCGAGGACGGCCATCGCGTCGGGCCCCTCGTACGGCGGCCGCCCCTCGACGGCGGCGTACAGCGTGGCACCGAAGGACCACAGGTCGGCCGCCTGCGTGATCGGCTGCCCGGACAGCCGCTCCGGCGGGATGTAGGCGGGCGAGCCCATCAGCAGGCCGGTCTGGGTGATCGTGACGTCGCCCTCGATGGCGGCTATGCCGAAGTCGGTGAGCACCACCCGGTCGGCGGTCAGCAGCACGTTGCCGGGCTTGATGTCACGGTGCAGGATCCCGGCGGCGTGCGCGTGGCGCAGCGCGTCCAGGACGCGGATGCCGATCTCGGCGGCCTGGCTCACCGGCAGCGGCCCGCTCTGCCGTACGGCCTGCTCCAGGGACCAGGCGCGCACCAGCTCCATCACGATCCAGGGGCGGCCGTCCTCCTCGACGACGTCGTGGACGGTCACGATGCCCGGGTGGCTTATCCGCGCGGCCGAGCGCGCCTCGCGCATCATCCGGCGGTGGGCCACCTGCTTGCCCGCGTGGTCCAGCCCGTAGGGGAGGATCAGCTCCTTGACCGCGACGTCCCGGTCGAGCAGCACGTCGTGCGCGTGCCAGACCATGCCCATGCCGCCGCGGCCGACCGGTGACATCAGGCGGTAACGCCTGCCCACCAGTCGTCCCTGGCCTTCCGGCGCACTCCCGGTGATGTTCGCACCCTCCGGTCCAGGGGGCACTCTGCCGACCAAACGATCCGCTGACATACCCCGCTCCCCCAGCCCAAGCCCTATTTGTGAGGTTGAACACGATATCGGGACCACAATCAGCAATGGAAGCTGGGTCACCAAGAAAGCGTTCCGTGATATTTGTCAGATGCTGATGTGCTTTGTGTGACTTGCATGATAGATGAGCTTTGACGTGCGGGGACACGTAGTGCCCGTGGGAGCGCTCACTCCGCCGGGATTCATTAAAAACGATCACTTATCCCATTGGCGCGGCGTCCGCCAGCGCGGCCAGGGCGGCGGTGAAGGCCGAGGCGGGCGGGCTGACCAGCCCCGCGCCGACCTGCCCGGTCCCGGCCACCCGGCCCGCGATGCCGGTGTTCACCGTGGGCAGCAGGCCGGTCCTGGCCACCAGCGTCACGTCCACGCCGACCGGCGTGCCGCGGAAGCCGAGCCCCGGGATCTGGTAGGCCGGGTGCTCGGCGAGGGTGATCTCGTACATCGAGCGGGTGGCCGCCACCGCTTCGGAGACGTCGCCGCCGACGAACCTGACGATCGCCGGGGCCGCCGCCATCGCGAAACCGCCCAGGCCCGCCGTCTCGGTGATCGTCGAGTCGCCGATGTCGGGGTTGGCGTCCGCGGGGCCGTACGCGCCGAGATAGAGCCCGTCGGGCACGCCCGCGGGACCGGTGAACCAGCGGTCGCCCAGGCCGGAGACCTGGACGCCGAAGTCGGTGCCGTTGCGCGCCATCGCCACGATCATGGTGGAGCC
Organism: Paraplanobispora takensis; assembly: GCF_016863195.1. Lineage (GTDB taxonomy): Bacteria > Actinomycetota > Actinomycetes > Streptosporangiales > Streptosporangiaceae > Planobispora > Planobispora takensis. The sequence continues at coordinate 229,868 of NZ_BOOK01000010.1, forward strand.
GGGGATGCCGCGGGCCGCGTCGGCGCTCACCTTGCAGGCGGCCATGCCCGGGTTGAGGAAGAAGTGGTCGTTGCCGCCCGCGAAGCGCAGCACCTCGGCCGCGTGCCCCGGGGCGGCCTCCACCACGGCCGGGGCCAGCTCGCGCACCAGCAGCGAGGTCGCGGCCCGGTTGCGGTTGTGCAGCTCGTCGCCCATCTGCAGGGCCTGCGCGATCAGCGACCGCAGGTCCAGCGGCCCGGTCAGCTCCAGCGTGGCCCGCAGCACCGGGCCGAGCACCTCGCCCATCCAGCGCAGCCGCCCGATCACCTCGGGCCCGTAGGCGCCGTAACGCAGCACCTTGCCGAGCCCCTCGTTGAGGGAGCAGTAGGCGGTGCCGCCGTGCTCGGCGTCGTGCACCTCGAACATCCACATCGACGGGCTCACCACACCCGCCATCGGTCCCACCGTCCGGTGGTGGTGGCAGGAGTCCAGCCGGGCGCGGCCGGCGGCCAGCAGCCTCTCGGCCTCCTGCGCGTCGGAGGCCAGTCCCTCCAGCAGCATGGCGCCGATCAGCGCGCCGCGCATCGGCCCGGACGCGCGCTCCCATTCGATCGGCGGCCCGGCGTGCAGGAACGTGCCCGGGGGCAGGTCCAGCACCTCGTGCGCGGGCCGCACCGCGACCAGCCGGGGACGCGCGGAGGTCAGCCTCCCGGCGGCCCGGGCGTTGGCGGCGGCCCGGCGCGGATCGGCCAGCACCCGCGCCAGGTGATCCTCGGTGCCGGGCATCGGCGGGCGCCAGTCCACCCGCACCCGCGGTACGGCCTGCGCGTCCAGCGCCTCGCCGAGCAGGTCCGCCCCGGCCGTGATCACCTGGGGTTCGCCGGAGAGCATGGGCAGCGTCAACGGGTGCTCCTGACGGGGACGGGCGCGCCTGCCAGGCGCGCGGCGTACCGGGCGGCCTGCGCGTTGGAGGCGAACACGCGGGCTCCGGCCGCGCTCAGCGCCCGCCCCTGCGCGGCCAGCCCCTGGGGGTCGCCCTCGGTGCCGACCAGCGCGACGACCACCGGCACGCCCCGGGAGACGGCCGCGGTGATCGCGGGCGCGAGCCGGGCGGACGGGTCGGGGTCGGCGCCGTGGCCGAGGACGACGTCGAGCAGCGCCACGTCGCCGGGGGGCACCGCGGCCAGGGCCTCCAGCCGGAGCGCCGGGTCGATCATGGGATGGGCGCGGCCCCGGGTGTACTCGTCGTCGCCGTAGTCGGTGAACTCCCCGGTCCCGGCCACCAGCCGAGCCTCGGTGCAGAGCGTCCCGCCCGAGTAGATCCCGCGCAGTCCCCTCGCGCTCACGGCGTCACCGGATTCCGGGACGACCGCGCCGCCGCCTCCGTGCGCCCCCGGCGGGCCCGCGTTCCCGTTCGCGCCGGGTCCCCCCGCGTTCACGGCGGCACCGGTCCAGCCGGCCTCGCCGGTCTCGTCGGCCTCTCCGGCCGCGGGCCAGGACGGCCACGCGGGCGGCTCGATCCCCAGCGCCCGCAGGACGGACTCCGCCGCGGCGGTCAGGTCGTCCCGGCCGGGGCCCAGGAAGGCGGTCACCACCGGGGTGGAGAGCTTGCCGGCGGCCTGCCGTACGGCGTCGGCCACCCCGGGGGCGGGCGGCTTGGAGATCAGGACGATCAGCTCCGTCGCGGGGTCGGCGTCCAGGGCCTCCAGGGCGCGGAGCGTGGACAGCCCGCCCACCTCGGCCGACAGGTCCCGCCCGCCCACGCCCAGGACGTGGCCGGTCCCGACGCCCGCCAGGTCCAGCAGGCACGTCACCTGCTGCGCCCCGGTCCCGGAGGCCGCGACCACCCCGACCGGTCCCGGCCGCAGCACGTTGGCGAATCCGAGCCCCGCCCCGCCGACCACGGCGGTGCCGCAGTCGGGCCCCATGACCAGCAGGCCGAGCTCGCCCGCGCGCCGCTTGAGCAGCACCTCCTGCTCGACCGGGACGTTGTCACTGAAGATCATCACGGACAGGCCCGCGTCGAGCGCGTCCATCGCCTCGGCGAACGCGTACGGCCCCGGCACCGAGACCAGGACCAGCGCCGCCCCTCCCGGAGCGCCCCGCCTCCCGTCGTCCGTCCCCGCGGAGTCCGTCGGAGCCCCGCCCCCCGTCCCCGCGGCGCCGGGTGCGTCGACGAGCCGGGCGGCGGCGCGGACGGTGCGGGGCGGATGTTCGGCCGCGGCCGGGCCCCGGGTGCGGGCCGCGAGACCGGACAGCAGCCGGTCGAGCTCGGCGGCGGCCAGATCGGCGGCGCCGGGATCGGCGGCGCGCACCGCGACCAGCAGGTCGGCCGGGCCCGCCGGGGGAAGCTCGAAGCCCAGCTCGGCGGTGATGCCGAGGTTGAGCCCGGTGGCCATGGCGACCACCGCGACCTCCACCCCGGGCAGTGCGGTGACCGCCTGGCTGACCCGCATCAGGCTCACCGAGTCGTGGTACACCCCGGTGCGGACCTGGACCAGATCGCTGCTCACCTGCCCCCACCTCCGCGATCGCCCTTGTCGCGGCGGCCGCCGCGGGGAGATCCCGCGCGGGAGGACCCGCCGCCGTTCTGCCCCGCGAGACCGGCCACGGCGGCCAGGCCGATGCGCATCCCGCACGCCAGGTCGGCGCCGGAGGTGTGGCCGAGCCCGAGCAGCCGGTGCAGCGCGGGCTCCAGGGCCTGCCGTCCGGCCAGGCCGCGCAGGACCGCGAGGACCTCGCCGCTGGCCTCGCCCCGGGCCGCGCAGTGCAGCAGCGTCGCCGAGATGGGGGTGGTCCTGCCGCGGGCGTCGAAGGTCACCGCGGCGGCCAGCCAGTCGGCCAGCCAGACCGCGCGGTCCACCCCGGCCGCCGCGCCCAGGTGGCGCAGCGCCACCAGCAGCCCGGCCAGCACGTCGTCACCGCTCGGCGTCAGGCCGGGCCCCAGGCCGACGAGCTGCTCGGAGGCCATGATGCCGTTCAGCAGCGAGGCCTCGGCGCACGCCTCGGCCAGCAGGGCGACGGCGCCGTTGCCCTCCAGCCCGGGGCGCCTGGCCGACCTGTCGCACAGCTCGGTCAGCTGGGGCAGCGCGTGCGCCAGCCGTACCGGGTCGACCGGGCCGAGCGGCGGGGCCGGGTCCCACCAGCGGTGGGCCCGCAGGCTGAGGTGCCCGACCTCGATCGAGCCGTCTCCGACCGAGGCCTCGTCGCCCACGGTGACCCGGGGCAGCGGGGCGTTGAGGACCACCGCGTTGGGCAGCCGGGTGGCCTCCCCGGTGACCACCGCCACCACGTGGGGTTCCAGCTCCGCGCGGACCTCCAGGTAGACCCCGGCGGGAAAGGCCGCCAGCACCCGCGCGGGACGGCGGGGCGACTCCAGCACGGGGCGCAGGATCGCGCTGGCCGCACCGGTCGCCTGTGCCCGTGTGTGCGCCCGGTGTGTTCGCGGGCGCGTTCCGACCGTCACCGGCCCTCACCATCCATGGCCCGACGGTAGAACGGCACGCGATCAGCCCCGTACGGAGAAAGCTGCCAACAGTCCGCCCAAAGGTTGGCTCTTCCTGACAGACGGTTCCGTCGGTAACAATCGCTCCATGGAACCCCCCGTGCGCCTGGCCAGCACCGGAACGATCACTCACGGCGTCGCCGTCGGCGAGGTCCTCGGCGTCTCGACCCTGGCCGGGGCCCGGCTGATCGCGGGGGAGCGGGGCCTGGACCGCATCGTGCAACGGCTCAACGTGATGGAGGTCCCCGACATCCTCGCCTGGGTCAAGCCGCACGAGCTGCTGCTCACCACCGGCTACCCGCTGCGCAACACGCCCCAGTCGCTCGACCGGCTCGTGACCGACCTGGACGACCGGGGCCTGGCCGCGCTGGCCATCAAGCTCGGCCGCTATCTGGACGAGCTGCCCGACGAGATGGTGGAGCAGGCCGACCGGCTGGGCTTCCCGCTGATCCAGCTCCCCGACGACGTCGGCTTCGACGACATCCTCAACCAGGTCCTGACCGACATCCTCAACCGGCAGGCCGCCGTGCTCGCACGGGCCGAGGAGGCGCACCGGGCGCTGGTGCAGGTGGTGCTGGCCGGGGGCGGGCTGCGCGAGGTGACCGCCGAGGTGGCCGGGCTGCTCGACGTGGCCGTGGCCGTGGTCGACGGCGCCGGTCAGACGCTGGCCGCCGCCGGGCCGCCCGAGTACGTGGCCGCCATGCGCGGGGTCCCCGACGAGCGCCGCACCGTCGTGCCCGTCGTGGCGGGCGGGCACCACCACGGCCGCATCGTCGCCTACGGCCCCGCCGGGGCGATCGACGACAACGACGTCGGCATCCTGGAACGCGCCGCCACGGTCGCGGCGCTCGTGGTCACCCGGCAGGAGGCGGTCAACGCCGTCGAGAGCAAGTACCGCGCCGACTTCCTGCGCGACGTGCTCACCGGCAGGGCCGGCACCTCCGAGCGGGTCGCCTCCAGGGCCGCGGCCTTCGGCTGGGACCTGGAGCGCCCGGTCGTCGTCCTGGTGGCCGAGCTCGACCCCGAGAGCGACGAGCGGACCGCCCAGGACCGCCTGATCTCCTGCTGGAGCGCCGCGCTGCGCCGCCACGACCCGCGCGGCGCGGTGGCCGGCTTCTCCCACGAGGTGGTCGCCGTCGTGGACGCCGCGGCCGACTCCGTACGGCTGGCCAAGGACGCGGCAGCCGCCTTCTCCGAGTGCCTGCCGGCGACCTTCTCCACCGGCGCCAGCCGTACCGCCACCGGGGCCGAGACGCTTCCCGAGGCGTACGGCCAGGCGCTGAAGGCCGCCCGGGTGGGCCGTCAGCTCCACGGGCCCGGCGCGGTGGCCCACTTCGACCAGCTCGGCGTCTATCGGCTGCTCTCCCTGGTCAGCGACACCGCCGAGCTGCACGCCTTCGTCCGCGAGACCCTCGGCCAGCTCGCCTCCGACGACGACGCGGAGAACGCCGACCTGCGCCGCACCCTCCAGGTGCTGCTGGAGACCAACCTCAACGTCGCCGAGACGGCCCGGCGGCTGCACTTCCACTACAACACGCTGCGCTACCGGATCGGCAAGCTGGAGCGCATGCTCGGCAACTTCACCGAGGACGCCCACCTGCGGCTCAACCTGACCCTCGCGCTGCACGTCCTGCGGATGCGCGGCATCTGACCACCGCTGACACGCGGTGCCTGAGGCCCGGCAGGGGGGCCGGGTCCTAAGCTGTGGGCGTGCGAGAGACCTTTGAACTGACGACCGACTACATCCCGCTGTGCGACCTGCTGAAGTACTGCGCCGTCACCGACACCGGCGGCCAGGCCAAGCACTTCATCGCCGAGGGGAACGTCATGGTGGACGGCGAGGTCGAGCTCCGCAAGACCTGCAAGATCCGCGCCGGTCAGGTCGTCACCGGTGACGGTTTCGAGATCGAAGTGGTCGCTGCAGGAGGCTGACCGGGTCCCTCACCGGGTGTCCCCGCCGGTTGTGCGTAAGCCGTCCTCTGGTCGGCGGCTCAGATTTGGCAGATCATGACGATGTGAGGGCGGGTTCACGGTCCTAATGTGCCCGCAACGGCAGCAGTGAAAGATCCGCCGGAGGGAGCCTGCGGGGCGGCCACCGACCGACGGCCCGGGAAAGGTGGGCTTGATGGTTGCAGGATGGACCAAACACGGAGACGGACGCACCCTGGCGCCGGGGGAGGTCGTCAAGCCTGAGGAACGCCTGTCCTGGCCGCGCATGGTCGGGTTCGGGGCCCAGCACGTCATCGCGATGTTCGGCGCGACGTTCGTCTTCCCCGTCGTCATGGGACTCGACCCCAACGTCGCGATCATGATGTCGGGCATCGCGACGATCCTCTTCCTGCTCATCGTGAACGGGAAGATCCCCAGCTATCTCGGCACCTCGGCGTCCTTCGTCGGAGCGGTGGCCGCCATCCGCGCGGGCGGCGGCGACAGCGTGACGGTCACCAGCGCGATCCTGGTGGCGGGAGCCGTACTGGCCCTGTGCGGATACCTCATCCACCGGCTGGGCGTGCAGATCATCCACCGGATCTTCCCGCCGGTGGTCACCGGCGCGGTGGTCATGCTGATCGGCTTCGGCCTGGCCTACGTGGTGGCCCGCTTCTACTGGCCCGCCGACCAGTGGATCGCCCTCATCACCATGCTCGTCACCTTCGTGGTGATCGTGCTGTTCAAGGGCTTCATCGGCCGGATCGGCATCCTGATCGGCCTGGTGGCGGGCTTCATCCTGTCCTGGGCGGCGGACCGGATCTTCGGGAACATCACCGCCTACAACGCCGCCACCGGCCAGGTGGACACCCACCCGAGGGTCAGCCTCGACGCGGTGGCCGACGCCCCCTGGATCGGCCTTCCGGACTTCCACCTGCCCACCGACTTCAAGGCCTCGGCGATCCTGCTGGTGCTGCCCGCCGTCATCGCGCTCATCGCGGAGAACATCGGGCACGTCAAGGCCGTGGGCGAGATGACCGGCGTCGACGCCGACCCCTACGTCGGCCGGGCGCTGATCGGCGACGGCGTCGGCACCATGGTCGCCAGCGCCGCGGGCGGCTCGCCCACCACCACCTACGCGGAGAACATCGGCGTCATGGCGGCCACCCGGGTCTACTCGACCCTCGCCTACTACATCGCCGGAGTCATCGCGATCCTGTTCGGCCTGTGCCCGAAGTTCGGGGCGCTGGTCGCGGCCACGCCCAACGGCGTGCTCGGCGGCGTCACCGTCATCCTCTACGGGATGATCGGCCTGCTCGGCGCCAAGATCTGGATCGAGAACCGGGTCGACTTCTCCGATCCGGTCAACATGGTGCCCATCGGCGCGGGCATCATTATGGCGATCGGCCCGGTCGACATGGTGATCACCGAAGACTTCACGCTCTCGGGCATCGCGCTGGGCACCATCGTGGTGCTCGGCGGCTATCACCTGCTCCGGGCCCTCTCCCGCCGCGACGCTTACCCCGGGCCGCGCGACGACCACCCCGAACGAGAGGCAACCGGTTGAAGCCACCCCCCTTCGACTATCACGCCCCCCGCTCCGTCGCCGAGGCGCTCGACGTCCTGGCGGCGGAGGGGGAGCGGGCCAAGGTGCTCGCGGGCGGCCAGAGCCTGATCCCGCTGCTGAACATGCGGCTGGCCGCTCCCGGGCACCTGGTGGACATCAACCGCCTGACCGAGCTGGCGGGCGTCGAGGCGGAGCCGGACGGGGTCCGGATCGGGGCGCTGGCCCGGCACGCCGAGGTGGAGCGTTCCGAACCGGCCGCCGCCGCCCAGCCCCTGCTCCGCCAGGCGCTGCGGCTGGTGGCCCATCCGGTGGTCCGCAACCGGGGCACCGTCGTGGGCAGCCTCGTGCACGCCGACCCGGCCGCCGAGCTCCCCGCGGTGCTCACCCTGCTCGGCGGCTCGGTACGGCTGGCGCGGCGCGGCGGGCCCGGCACCCCGGCCGCGGGCGTCTCCGTCTCACCGGAGGTCCCGGCGGGCGGTTCTCTCACCGTGCGGGACGTTCCGGCGGGCGATTTCTTCACCGGCCCGCTGGAGTCGGCGGCCGGTCCCGGCGAGCTGGCCGTCTCCGCCTTCTTCCCCGCCCTGCCCCCGCGCTCGGGCACCGCCTTCCGCGAGGTGGCCAGGCGGCACGGCGACTACGCGCTGGCCGGCGTCGCCGCCCTGGTCGTCCTGGACGACGACCTGCGGATCACCTCGGCCGCGGTGGCGTGCGTGAGCGCCGGTCCCGTCCCGCTGCTCGTCGAGGTCACCGGCGAGTGCGGGCACCGCCCGCCCGCCTCCGCCGGCTGGGCCGGGGCCGCGCGCGCCGTACAGGACCGCGCCGAGCCGGAGGACGACATCCACGCGACCGCGGGCTACCGGCGGCACCTCGTCGGGGTGCTCGCCGAGCGGGCGCTGCGCGACGCGGCGAGGGAGGCCCTGAATGGCTGAGCGGACGCACGACATCACGCTGGTGGTCAACGGGACGGTCAGGCGGGCCGCGGTCCCCGGGCGGCGCCTGCTGTCGGACTGCCTCCGGCACGACCTGGGCCTGACCGGCACGCACGTGGGATGCGAGCACGGGGTGTGCGGGTGCTGCACGGTGCTGCTGGACGGCGAGCCGGTCCGCTCGTGCCTGACGTTCGCGGTCACCGTGGACGGGCACGAGATCACCACGGTCGAGGGCCTGGCCGACGGCGAGCGGATGTCCCCGGTGCAGCGGGCCTTCGCCGAGTGCCACGGCCTGCAGTGCGGCTTCTGCACCCCCGGCTTCCTGTGCACGGTCACCGCCATGCTGCGGGACAACCCCGTGCCCACCGAGGAGGAGGTGCTGGAGGGGATCTCCGGCAACCTGTGCCGGTGCACGGGCTACCAGAACATCGTCAAGGCCGTCCACCGGGCGGCCGAGATCATGGCGGAGGAGTCGTGACCGGGCGGCGGCCGCGCACCGCGGCGGTCCTCCGGAGTCGACCGGGCGCGCGGAAGGCGGAGCGGTGACGACGAAGCTGTTCGGAGAGCCCGTCCGGCGCCGGGAGGACCCGCGCCTGCTCACCGGCCGCGGCCGCTATCTCGACGACCTCGGCCGCGACGCGCTGGCCGCGGCGTTCGTCAGGTCGCCGCACGCGCACGCCGTGATCCGCGACATCGACGTGTCGGCCGCGCTCGACGTGGACGGGCTGGTGGCGATCTACACCTGGGAGGACCTGCCGGACCGGCTCGCCGAGCCGCTGCCGCTGCTCATCCCGCACCCGGCCCTGACCCACGGCCGCACGGCCTACCCGCTGGCGCGCGACCGCGTGCGGCACGTGGGCGAGCCGGTCGTCATGGTCGTCGCCCGCGACCGCTATGTCGCCGAGGACGCCTGCGCGCTGATCCGGGTGGACTACGAGCTCCTCAAGCCGGTGGTCGGGGTGGAGGAGGCCGCCCAGTCGGCGCAGCTCGTCCACGACGACGTGCCGGGCAACGTCGGCGCGCACATGGTCCAGGAGGTGCCCTCGGCCGGCGGGCTCGACGTGCGCGAGGTCATCGAGGACGCGCCGCACACGCTGGCCTTCCGGCTGGACATCGAGCGCAGCGCGTCCACGCCGCTGGAGGGGCGCGGGGTGTACGCCCGCTGGGACGCCGACGACTCCTCCCTGCGGGTCTACTCCAGCACCCAGACCTCCACCAGCGTCCGCATGGCCGTGGCCGCCAAGCTCGGCCTGCCGCTGCCCAAGGTCGAGGTGATCGCGCCGGACGTCGGCGGCGGGTTCGGCGTGAAGATCGTGCACCCGTGGCCGGAGGAGGTCCTGCTCCCGTGGGCGGCCATGCTGCTGGACCGCGAGGTGAAGTGGACCGAGGACCGGCGCGAGCACTTCGTCTCCTCGGCGCACGAGCGGGCCCAGGTGCAGTTCGTCCGGGTCGGCTTCGACGACGACGGGCGGGTGCTCGGCCTGGAGGTGAGCATCCTGCACGACCACGGCGCCTACACGCCGTACGGGATCATCGTGCCGATCATCACCTCCACCCAGCTGCCGGGGCCGTACAAGATCGGGTCCTACCGGGTCGAGTTCTCCTCCGTCTACACCAACACCGTGCAGGTCACGCCGTACCGGGGGGCGGGCCGCCCGCAGGCGGTGTTCTGCATGGAGCGCACGATGGACCGCATCGCCGACCATCTCGGGCTGGACCGTACGGCGGTGCGCGCCGTCAACTTCATCCAGCCCGAGGAGTTCCCCTACGACCAGGGGCTGATCTTCCAGGACGGCCGCCCGCTGATCTACGACAGCGGCGACTACCCCGAGTCGCTGCGCATGCTGAAGGAGCTGATCGGCTGGGACTCCTTCCCCGCCGAGAAGGAGCGGGCCGCGGCCGAGGGCAGGCGCATCGGCATCGGGATCGGCTGCTACGTCGAGGGCACCGGCGTCGGGCCGTACGAGGGCGGGCACGTCCAGGTCACCTCCGACGGCCGGGTGCACGTCTCGACCGGGCTGACCTCGCAGGGCCAGGGCCACGAGACCGCGTTCGCGCAGATCGCCGCGGCGGAGCTGGGCGTGCCGCTGGAGAGGGTCTCGGTCGTCACCGGCGACACCCGCAGGTTCGGCTACGCGGTCGGCACCTTCGCCTCGCGCGCCGCGGTGATGAGCGGCAACGCGATCGCGCTGGCCTGCCGCAAGGTCAGGGAGAAGGCGCTGCGGATCGCCGCCGACGCGCTGGAGGCCGACCCCCGCGACCTGGAGATCACCGACGGGATGGTCCACGTGGCCGGCACGCCCGGCGCCGCCATCCCGCTGGCCACCGTGGCCGTGCTGTCCAACCCGCTGCGCTATGCCTTCGACGAGGAGGCGGCCCGCGCCACGCAGTTCGCGGGGGCGTCCTCCTTCGACAAACCGCCGGTGCCGGAGGGCGACGAGCCGGGCCTGGAGGGGCGCGACTACTACTCGCCGATCCGCTCGACCTTCGCCTCCGGCATGCACGCGGCGATCGTCGAGACCGACCCGCTCACCGCCGAGATCCGCATCCTGCGCTACGCCGTCGTGCACGACTGCGGCAACCTCATCAACCCGATGATCGTCGAGGGGCAGATCCACGGCGGCGTCGCCCAGGGCGTCGGGGGCGCGCTGTACGAGCGGATGGTCTACGACGGCCACGGCCAGCTGCTCAACGCCTCGTTCATGGACTTTTTGATGCCGTACGCCACGGAGGTCCCGCACGTGGAGACGGCGCACCTGCAGACCCCGTCCCCGCTCAATCCGCTGGGCATCAAGGGCGCGGGCGAGGCGGGGGTCATCCCGGTCTCGGCGGTGATCGCCTCGGCGGTCGAGGACGCCGAGGGCATCGCGATCGACAAGATGCCCATCTCCCCGTCGGAGCTGTTCGACCTGCGCCGCGCCGCCTCCTGAGCCCGCCGTACCGCGCGGCCTCCCGGGTCCGCCGGGCCGGGCCGCCCGGGAGGTTGCGCCCCGGGTGGCGAATTGTTGCGGAAGGGGTGCGGAAAACCTCAGGTCACGCCCACCGGGCCCGATGGGTTCGGCTGCCGCCACGGATCGGCGGCCGGAACCCGGGGAAGGGCAGGGCGTGATGAGCAGTGGATCGAGTAGCGCGGCGGTCAGGACCGGCTGGTCCCTCTTCCTCCTCTTCGCCGTCGCACTGCTGACGGGCGTGATCCTCCCCGCCCCCGCCTCGGCCGCGACCGGGCTGAAGCCCGCGGCGGCGGGGACGCGGGCGATGTGGCTGTGGGACATCGGTACGGCGCAGCCGGCGGACGTGCTGGCCTGGGCGAAGGCCCGGGGCGTGAAGGAGATCTTCGTCCACGCCGCGGCGGGGCTGCCCTCCGACACCGCCCGGATGACGAGGCTGCGGGAGCTGAAGCGCGGTGCGGACAAGGCCCGCATCCGGCTGAGCGCGCTGGGCGGCGACCCGGCGTGGGCCACCGACCACGCCGCGGCGCGGGCCTGGCAGCGGGCCGTCCTCGGCACCGGGTTGTTCGCCGGCAGCCACGTCGACGTGGAGCCGTACGCCCTGCCCGCCTGGCAGACCGACCAGGCCGCGCTGGCCGCGGGCCTGGTGGAGATGCTGCGGCTGCTGCAGGCCGACGACTCGCGCCCGCTGGAGGCCGACATCCCGTTCTGGTATCACACGATCCCCACCGGTTCGGGCGCCACGCTGGCCGACGGGGTGCTGGCGCGGGTGGACGCGGTCACCGTCATGAGCTACCGCGACACCGCCACCGGGCCGAACTCGATGACGGACGTCAGCGCCGACATCCTCGCCCGCGGCACGAAGGCCGGCAAGCCGGTCCGGCTGTCCGCCGAGACCGGCCCGCTGTCCGACTGCCCGCACTGCACCTTCCACGAGGAGGGCGCCGCGCGCATGGCCACGGTCCTGGCCGGCGTCGACTCGGCTGCCCGGGCCCACCCGGCCTTCGCCGGCATCGCGGTCCACCACTACGCGTCCTGGCGGACGATGAAGCCCTGACCGGTCTCCCGGACCCGGAGACGGTCCCGAGGGGTCAGCGCAGCGCCTCCACGCGGGCCGGGACGTGCTTGTGCCACGGCGTGCCGGCATAGGGGTCGCGGTCCTCGGCGGAGGTCAGCTCGTTGGGGGCGACACCGGTCACCGTGCCCCCGTAGTCCAGGCCGAGGCCGTTGGGCAGCGAGACGTGACCGCGCTGCAGGCTGTCGGTCAGCTCCACGGTGACCTCGGCGCTGCCCCGGCGGGTGGTCAGCCGGGCCGCCCCGCCGTCGGCCAGGCCGAGATCGGCGGCGTCGTCCGGGTTGACGCGCAGCACGCCCGCGCCGTCGCGGCGGCGCCAGGCGGGGTCGCGCACGATGGTGTTGGCCGTGAACGCGCGGCGCTCCCCGGCGGAGAGCACGAACGGGAACGCGGGGTCGGAGCGCGGGACCCCGCCGAGCCGGGAGATCTCCTCCAGCAGCTCGGGGATCTCCAGATGGATCTTCCCGTCCGGCGTGCCGACGCGGGCGAGCGCGTCGCCCGGCTCGTCGACCGCGAACACCACGCCCGAGCGGCCGTTCAGGACGGCGTCGAAGAGGTTGTCGCCCAGCTCCAGGCCCTCGCCCGGGATCCCGGCCCGCCGTACGGCCTGCGGATGGGCCAACGCGACCTTGTGCGCCAGCGCCCACAGGGACGCCGCCGCCGCGGCGCCGTCGGGCAGGGACGGACCGAGGGTGCGGTACAGCGCGACCGGGGCGACCGTGGCCAGCGCCGGGTCGGCCGACACCGCGGCCAGGAACGCCTCGGCGAACGCGGCCCGGCCCGCAGACAGCGCCTCGCGCAGCGGGACGAGGTCCGGGACCGCGCCGAGCGCCTCGCAGAGCCGGGCGTGGATCTCGGGTTCGGGCAGCAGGTCCGAGCCCGGCGGCGGGTCCAGCACCGGGGCGCGCAGGTGGAAGTAGTTCGACGGGGTCTCGAAGTTGAAGAACGTCGCCTCCCACTTCTCGAACTGGGTGGGCGCGGGGAGCACGTAGTCCGCCAGCCGGGCGGTCTCGGTCATCGCGACGTCGACCACCACCAGCAGGTCCAGCGCCTGCAGGGCCTCGCGCATCCGCGCCGAGTCGGCCAGCGAGTGCACGGGGTTGGCCGTCTCCACGAACATCGCCCGGTAGCGGGCGGGATGGTCGGTGAGGATCTCCTCGGCGATCACGTTGCCCGGGACCAGGCCGGAGATGATGCGGGCCCCGGCCACCGGGCTGAGGCGGTCGCGCCGGGGACCCCAGTGGGAGAAGGAGACCATCGGGGCGAACGGGATGGGCGGGTTGTTCGTCCCCGTGCGGCCGAAGTTCCCGGTGAGCAGGTAGATCAGGTTGTCGAGATAGCTGTTCAGGGTGGAGTGCGGGGACATCTGCACGCCCAGGTCCTCGTGGACGGCGACGCCGTCGGCGGCGGCGATCCGCCGGGCGGCGCCGCGGACCAGTTGCTCAGGGACGCCGCAGCCGGCCGCGTACTCCGCCACCGGGACCTTCGAAAGGACCGTCGTGACCTCGTCGAGCCCCACGGCGTGCCGGGCCAGCCACTCGGTGGCGACCAGCTCCTCCTGGACGAGGACGGCCGCCAGGGCGGTCAGCAGCCAGGCGTCGGTGCCGGGCCGTACCCGCAGGTGGATGTCGGCCAGTTCCGCGGTCTCGGTGCGCCGGGGGTCGACCACGATCAGGCAGCGGTCCGGGTCGCGGGCGATCTCGCGCAGCGCGGGACGGGCCCGCGGGATGCCGTGCGACTGCCAGGGGTTCTTGCCGATGAACAGCGCCACCTCGCAGTGCTCGACGTCGCCGAAGGCCACGTTGCCGAACATCCGGTCCCCGACCCAGAACTGGCCGGTCTTCTCCTGCGCCAGGGCGTTGGAGCGGTAGCGGGCGCCGAGGGCGCGCATGAAGGACCCCGCGTAGGACCCGCCCAGGTGGTTGCCCTGCCCGCCGCCGCCGTAGTAGAAGATCGACTCCCCGCCGTGGGCGTCGCGCACGGCCGCGAACCGCCCGGCGACCTCGGTGATCGCGATCTCCCAGGAGACGGTCTCGAAGGTGCCGTCCGGACGGCGGCGCAGCGGGTGGGTCAGCCGGTCGGCGCCGTTCTGGTAGTGGTCGAGCCGGAGCGGCTTCTCGCAGGTGTATCCCCGGGACGAGGGGTGCCGCCTGTCGCCCCGGATCCGGTCGAACCTCCGCCCGTCGAGGCGGATCTCGATCCCGCAGTTGCACGCGCAGAGCACACAGGCGGTGGGCTTCCAGTCCATTCGGGCTCCCTGTGTTCGATTTTTGAACTCAGGCTAGCCGAAGGAGATTCCGTTGTCTGCGGGCGAGCGGAAAACGGCGCCGCGGGATCGGCTCGCGGGGTCAGGCGGCGGGGATGGTGAAGGTGAAGCGGGTGCCGGGGTCGGCGGGGCTGTGCTGCACGTCGCCGCCGTGCGCGCGGACCAGTTCCCGGGTGATCCACAGTCCCAGCCCGACCGACTCGGGGCTGGTGTCGGCGCTGCTGAACCGGGAGAACAGGGCCTCGCGTTTCTCCTCGGGCACACCGGGACCGTGGTCGCGCACGTGGACGGCCACCATGCCCCCGGTGGTGGGCTCGGCGCTGACGATGATGGGCGGGGCGCCGTGGCGGATGGCGTTGGCGGTGAGGTTGACCAGGATCTGCTCCAGCCGCTGCGGATCGGCCCGCACCGTCAGGTCGGGGTCGACCGCCATCCCCACCGGGGCGGTCAGATAGCTGACGGCGTCCTCGACCGCGGCGTGCAGCCGGATGGGCCGCAGATCGAGATGGAGGCCACGGCTGTCGATGCGTTCGGCGTCCAGCAGGCTGGTGGCCAGCCGGCGGATCCGGTTGGTCTGACGCAGCGCCGAGGCGATGATGGCGTGCCGCTGCTCCGGAGGCAGGACGTCGCCGTCCTCGTCCAGGGTCTCCAATGCGAACTGGACCGAGGTCAGCGGGGAGCGCACGTCGTGGGCCAGCGTGGCCGTCAGCGCCGCGCGCCACCGTTCCATGCGCTGGATGGTCTCGCGGGCACGGTGCTGGCGGTTGACCTGCCGGGAGATCAGCGCGCCCACCGCCATCGCCGTGGGGACGAACAGGGTCGCACCGATCACCACCACCGCCCCCCGGTCGTCGACGGCCAGCGGGACCACGTAGGCGAGCGCCGTGAGCGGCCCCATGGCCAGGACTGCCGTCGTCGGGAAGTGCAGGCCCACCCAGACGAACAACAGCATGAAGAACGGCGCCGTGCCGACCGAACTCCCCTCGAAGGCCAGCGTGCAATAGCCCAGGATCCCCAGCACCGGCAGGCACAGCACCAGGGGAAGCCGGGGATCGAACCGCTCCCAGGGGAACAGCCACGTCCCCGCGGCCAGGGCCAGGAGGGCGGCCGCGATCACTATGACCGCCCCTCGATCCCCGGGCGGCGCTATCAGCAGTCCAGCCAGGGTCAGGGCCACCCCCATGACGAAAACCAGTGCCATCTGCCGCGCGGCGTGTCCGGTGCCCTCCTCCGGCGCGGCCTTCTGATCCGCCATCGCTCCCCCCGGTAGCAGGCGCCTCAACCTGCAACGATAACAACCGGCGAAGGGTCAGGGGCAAACGGTGACCGTGTTCCGCCGGTCCGGCGGCGTCCGCGGCGCGCCGGGGTCCGCGGGTCAGGTCTCGGCGGTCTCGGGGTCGGGGAGATCGCGCATGCCGCGCAGAGGGGAGAGCAGGAGCGGCACCGCCGACAGCGACGTGAGCGCCGCGCTGATCCACAGCGTGGTGCGGGCGCCGAACGCCTCGCCCAGGAGCCCTCCGGCGAGGCCGCCGAGGGGGAGGGTGCCCCACACCACGAAGCGCATGGTGGCGTTCATCCGCCCGAGCATGCGTTCGGGGGTGACGGCCTGGCGGAAGCTGACCTGGCTGACGTTGTAGAGCACCACGCCGATGGAGTTCATGAAGCTGCCGACGACGAAGAGCCCCAGCCGCCATCCGGGTTCGGTGAGCGGCACCAGGAACATGAACGGCTGGGTCACCAGGATGGACAGCCAGATGAGCCGCGCCGAGCCGACCAGGCGGGCGGCCCGGCTCACGACGACCGCGCCGACCAGGCCGCCGACGGCGGCCGCCGAGAACAGCAGGCCGACGAGCCCCGGGACGAGACGGAGCTCCCGGACGAGGAAGATCATCTCCACGGCCACGAAGACGCCGTTGGCGAAGTTCCCGGTGGCGGTGGAGGCGGCGACCATCCGCAGGATCCGGTGCGCGGCCACGAACCGCAGGCCCTCCCCGATCTCCTTGAGCAGCCCGCGGCGCCCGGCGCGGTCCGGCACCTGCTCGGTGGCGTCGATCCGCCCCAGGAACAGCGCCGAGCCGAGGAAGCTGATCGCGTCCACCAGCACCGCGACCGGCGCGGTGAGCAACTGCACCAGCCCGCCGCCCACGGCCGGGCCGGCCACCCCCGCCGTCGTGCGCACGATCTCCAGCTTGGCGTTGCCGTCCACCAGCCGGTCACGGCTGACCAGGCTCGGCAGGTAGCTCTGGTAGGCGATGTCGAAGAAGACCGTGGCCAGGCCCGTTCCGAGCGCCACGCCGTACAGCTGCGGCATGCTCAGGCCCCCCAGCCACCAGGAGACCGGGACCGACGCCAGCAGCACCCCCCGGACCAGGTCGGCGGCGAGGAGGATCCGGCGTCGCGCCATCCGGTCCACCCACACCCCCGCGGGCAGCCCCACCAGCAGGAAGGCCGCGGTCTCCGCCGCCACCAGGAGCCCCGTCTCCAACGGGCTCGCCTTCAGCGCCACCACGGCCACGAGCGGGAGGGCCAGCAGGCTGATCTGCGTGCCGATCTGACTGATCGTGTCGGCACCGAACAGGAGCATGAAGTTCCGGTGCCGGAACAGGCTGGCGGAAGTCATCCGGGTATCGTGGCGATGATCGCAGTCTTCCCGCAACCCCCATCCGCCGGACCATCAGGCCGGAACTCCGCCGCCGCCGCGGCAAGGAGCGGGAGCCCGTACGGGAAAGCTCTGACGGGGAGACGGCGGTGGGTCAAGATTGGTGGGTCCCGGTGTTCACACCGATCCGGAGGTACGGCATGCGCGTCGCCCGGATGCTGGCCGTCGTCTCGGCGCTGGCGGTGATGACGGGCTGCGCTTCGGGACCGTCGCTGGAGGACGCGGCGGCGGAGCTGCAGAAGGACACCCAACGCCTGGAGACCGACGAGCTTTTCAAGAATCCACTCAGTAAACTCCAGATTTTGGAGCGTCCGGCCAAGGACATCCCCTGTGGCGACGGCACGTTCAAACGAGTGTTGAGGGCTACCGCTGATGACGAACGCGCGGATGAACCGCTAGACGCTCACCTGGACCGGGCTCAGGGGGTGATGGAGAACACTCTTTCTCAATTTTTCGGTTACAAACTGGAGCACGATTTCAGCCAGGCGGATAGTGAGAGCGGACGGTTGGTTCGGGGAGCGAAGGAGAATTTTGGCATCACCATCGCTGTGGACGTGATGCCGGAACCTCCTACGTGGCGGCTGCGCGCGGAGACGAGATGCCTGCCGGGCTGAAATCGAACCAGGTCAGCCCCAGATCTTCATGAGTTCTCTCGCCTGCTCGTTGCTTTGGAAGCGGGAAGAGTACTCGATCTTTTTGTCCAGCCTGTCGTCGCTGTCCATCCAGCGCTCGTAAGGTGTCAGATTCTCACTGAGAATCTGCTCCCAACGCTTATTTTTACCTGCGGCCTCGCGTCTGGCCTCGGCGACGAGCTCGTCATAGGTCTTGAGGTCACCGGTTTTCTCGCTGATGAGTTCCGCAGGTATGTCCGCGGTTGGATAGCCGGCGCTGTGGAGCAGATGGGCCAGGTCATACTTCTGACGTAGGACGAAGTCCGACCGGGCGGCCGTGAGCTCCTCGACCCGCGTCTCGAAGCTGTCGGCCCAGCCGTCGAGGAAGGAACTGACTCCGTAGGCCTTGGCGATCTCCCAACCCACTTGGGCCAACGGGTCGGCGAGGGGAATGCCGTCGATCCCGAGTGACGCACTGTTCTTGATGACGTCGCGGATCAGGTCGTCCGTGGCATCCTTATCGCCCCGTACTTCCAGTGCCGCCTTGAACTCGAGACCGCCGATGTCACCGAACATCCTCGCTGCGTCCTCGAAGTGTCTGGTTGTTCCCTGGGCGTCGAGGCGGGCTGCGGTGGTCAGGGTGTCGTAGCGGAAGCGGGCCATGGTGGTGTCGAAGTCGTCGGTCAGGCGTTTGTCTCCGGCGAAGGTCCGCAGGAAGCCGAACGTGTCGCGGGGGCTGAGGTAGAAGGCGGGGGTCACGCCGGGGACGGCGATCCAGTTGTCGGGGAGGTCCATGCCGGAGGTGCGGTAGACCGCCTTGTCGAAGCGGCCGCCCGAGGCGAGTTCGTGGACGTACGACTTCGCGATCGTGCTCATGGAGCCCCGGGCCGCCTCCGGCAGTTTCTCGCCGAGGGAGCCCGCCGCCAGGATCGTGTCCAGTGCGAAGGCCGCGGCGGCCGGGCGGTGATCGCCCGGGCGTTCGGTCGTGACGCCGGTGCCGGCCTCCACGGCCCGGCCGAAGGCGGCGGCGACGTCGTCTCCGGTGTCGATCGTCAGGGCGTAGTCCAGGATCTGCTTCATCTTGTCGGCCCGGCCGAGCCTGACGTCGGCCCCGCCCATCTTCGTGAACGCCTCCCGCGCGGCCGTCCCGTCCCCGGCGAGCAGTCCCAGGCCCAGCGCCACCAGGTCGGGGGAGAGGTCGTAGGCCCTCGTCTCGACGGGCCCGGCGGCCCGCCAGTCCTGCCGGGGCGCCCCGGTGAACCCGTCCAGCGCCAGGGACCGGGCCGCCGCGCTGCGGACGGCCGCGGGGAGGCTCACGCCCTGCAGCAGGGCGAGCCGGTTCCACGCGGTGGCCCTGTCTGCTGGTTTCAGCAGGTCGTTCCTGACCTCGGCGAAGGCGGGGACGGCAGGGGGAGCGCTCAGGGCGGCGCCGAGGGCCCTGCCGAAGGCCGACAGGTCGGCCTTGGCGGTCTGGCTGCCCGTGCGGGCGATCCGGGTGGCCAGCGAGTCGCGGACATGCGGGGGCAGCAGGGCGAAGAAGGCCGCGGCGGCCTGGGGGTGGCCGGCCAGCCGGGCGACCTCGTCGGCGTGCTCGTGGATGAGCCCCGCCTGCAGTTCGCCGCTGAAGTTCACGAAGATGTCGTGGCCGTACATCCGGGCCAGGCCCCGGGCGGTCTCGAAGGACTCCAGATCGCCGGGGAGGCTGACGAACGCCCGGTCGTCCCCGCCGTTCAGGGCCTGGATCAGGTCGGCCCGGTCGCGGAGCGCGGAGACCTGGCCGCGGCCCCACTCGGCGATCTCGGAGATCTCCCGCAGCGCCGCGGTGCCGACCCCGTTCGCGCCGAGCCTGCGTTCGAACTCGGCGCAGAAGGCGGTCAGCCCGGCGGAGGCGTCCCGCAGGTCCGCGGCCATCCGGCTCATCTCACCGGGGTCGATGCCGCAGAACTCGTCGGTCGGCGCCACGGTGAGGACCTCCTTCGACGGTCGCGTGCTCACAGACGCCCGGCCAGCTCCCGCCGCGCGGCGTCGGCCTGGGCCCGGGTCACCAGGGGAGGGTGGCGGCGCAGTTCGTCCTCGACGGCGTCCACCACCCGCTGCGCCAGGCGGGCCAGCCGGCGGTGCCGGTCGTCCGCCTGCTCCGTCCACGCGGTGGCCGCGGGGCCCGTCCACACCTTCCCCGACTGCATCGCCTGGACGACGCGCCGGTAGGCCGTGCGGACCTCGGCCGCCCGCTGCTCGGCCTCCGCCAGGAGTTCCCGCAGTCGCAGATGGCGCGGGTTGGGCACCATCGGCTCGGTCATGGCGGCCTCCGCTCCCTCCCGGACCCCCTGCTCGGAGAAAACACCACCCGACACGCTAGACATGGCAGGTCACGCCGACAAGGGCAACGGCTTCAGAGCATCCGCCGACGAGGCGGTATCGGCGGAGACGGGCGATATCGCCTCGCGAAACGGGCCCAGAGGGCTCGCGGAAGAAGGGATCGGCGGCGGGACTCAGGAGACCTCGGCGACCAGCCGCTTGCGGAACACCCAGTAGGACCAGGCCTGGTAGCCCAGCACGAACGGCAGCGCGATCAGGCCGATCCAGGTGAGCATGCCCAGCGTGTACGGTCCCGAGGCGGCCTCGGCGACGGTGAGGCCGGGTAGCGGCGCGGGCCACAGGGCGCCGAACAGGGCGGCGCCGGTCAGTGCGATGGACGAGGCGGTGGCGGTGAACGCCCAGCCCTCCCGGCCGCGCCAGGTCAGGGCCACGGCGGCGGCCAGGAAGGCCATCGCGGCCAGGGCGCAGCCCCACAGCCAGGGGGAGGCGCCCCCCTCGGCGACGGCCGTACCGGCCGAGGGGATGCCGGACAGTGCCACCACCCCGGCGGGCAGCGCCACCACCGAGACGATCATGGCGGTACGGCGGGCGCGGGCGCGCACCGGGCCGGAGGTCTTGAGCGCGACGAAGACCGCGCCGTGCAGCAGGCACACCGACAGCGAGAAGACCCCGCCGGCCAGCGCGGCCGGCGCGCTGGCGCGGAGCAGGTCGGCGAAGACCGCCCCCCACAGGAAGGCCGGGAGGGCGCTGCCGGCCAGGATGCCCAGGTCGCACCAGGCCCGGTCGGAGGCGTGGTGCACCTTGCCCCGCCACTCCAGCCCGACGCCGCGCATGATCAGTCCTGCCAGGACCAGGACGACCGGCAGGTAGAACTCGCTGAGCAGCCCGGCGTACCAGGCGGGGAACGCGGCGAACATCGCGCCCACCGCGGTGATCAGCCAGACCTCGTTGCCGTCCCAGACCGGCCCGATCGTGCCGAGGACCTGCCTGCGCTCGGCCTCGTCGCGGGAGAGCGCCGGCGCGAGCATGCCGACGCCGAAGTCGAAGCCCTCCAGGACGAAGAAGCCGGTCCACAGGAACGCGATGACCGCGAACCAGAAAGTGGTGAGTTCCATCGTTACCGCCTCAGTACATCAGGGTCGGCTGGAGCATGACGGCCGTCCTGTCGCCGTCACCGGTACCGCCGGTCCCGGTGGGGGAGGCGGGCGGGACGGAGGGGGCGCGCTCGGGGCCCGCCTTGACGTGGCGGACGATCAGTACGGCCTCGGCCACCGCGAGCAGGCCGTACAGGAGGGTGAAGACCGCCAGCGAGACGGCCACCTCGGTCAGGCTGACGCCGGGGGAGACGCTCGCCGCGGTGAGCAGTTCGCCCTGGACGGTCCACGGCTGGCGGCCGATCTCGCTGAGCAGCCAGCCCGCGATCATCGCGATGAACGGCAGCGGGAGGGCCAGCAGGCAGGCCCGGGCGAACCAGGCCGGGACCTCGCGCGGCGGCCCCGCGGCGCGGCGTCGCAGTGCCCGCCCGCGCGGGGCGGGGTGCCCATCGGAGGAGGTGGAGGAGCGGCGGCGGGTGAGCCACAGGCCGAGGACCGACAGGCCCACCGCGGTCATGCCGAAGACGATCATCACGCGGAAGGACAGGTAGACCACCGGCAGGTTGGGCCGGTAGTCCTCGGGGCCGAACCGCTCGGTGTACTCCTCCTGGAGGTCCTCGATGCCGCGGACGACCGCGTTCGGGTCGTTGGTGGCCAGGAAGCTGAGCAGCATCGGCACCTCGACCCCCGGGACCGGGGAGAAGGCGGCGCCCGCCGTGTCGCGCTCCAGGCCCTCGGCGGCGGCCAGCTTCATGGGCTGCTGCTCGTACAGGAGCTTGCCCGACAGGTCGCCGCTGCCGGCGACGACCACGCCCGCGAGCGCCGTCATGACCAGGGCCGCCCGCATCGGCGTGCGCCACATGCTCACGGTGAGATCGGCGCCGCGCCGCATCGGGACGGTCCGGTCGGGGTCGGCGGTCCGGCGCTCCTTCAGCACCCGGTAGCCGCAGACCGCCAGCACGAACGTGCCCGCGATCACGAACGCCCCCGCCACCACGTGCGGCACCTGGGCCAGCGCGGTGGAGTTGGTCAGTACGGCCCACAGATCCGTCATCCGGGCTCTGTCGCCTCCTGGGCCGCCCGTCACCTCGTACCCCACCGGATGCTTCATCCAGGCGTTGGCGGCCAGGATGAAGTAGGCCGAGAGGTTGGAACCGATCACCGCGGCCCAGATCGTGGCCAGGTGCACGCGCTTGGGCAGCTTGTCCCAGCCGAAGATCCACAGACCGAGGAAGGTCGACTCCAGGAAGAACGCGAGCAGCGCCTCCAGGGCCAGCGGGGCGCCGAAGACGTCGCCGACGAAGACCGAGTACTCACTCCAGTTCATCCCGAACTGGAACTCCTGCACGATGCCGGTGACCACGCCCATCGCGAAGTTGATCAGGAAGATCTTCCCGAAGAACTTCGTCAGTCTCAGATACTGCTCCTTGCCCGTACGGTGCCAGGCGGTCTGCAGTCCGGCCACGAAGACACCGAGGCCGATCGTCAGCGGTACGAACAGGAAGTGGTACACGGTGGTGACCCCGAACTGCCACCGTGCCAGGTCAAGCGCCTCCATGCTTACCCCCGCGGGTCTGAAGCTCTACAAGCCGTAGTTCTACTCCTAGTAGTACTACGGCTTGTAGAGCAATGGGCGGGAGCGGTGCCGCGAGCTGATGCGATCTTTGTCACACGGCCCGTTTCGAGACCGCACTTCTCTGGCGGGCCAGATCGTCCCCTCCGGCTCGCGGCACCGGTCCTTCTTCCCTGGGCCGGGGGCGCGCCCCGGCCGTCCCGGCGAAAAGAGCTGGCGGCTCCGCCTGCCGGGAGGGCGCTTCCGGGTCCGCCAGGCTCCCGGAAGCGCGTGACTTCATGGTGGTGCAGACGGTACGGGCGGCGCGTCCGCCGCTCGGGTGATTCCGGGGTAGGCCGGACGGCGGACATGATCACTCGGCTTGCAAGTGCGGTTACGGAGCGCTGTAAGCGCCCATAAAGCGCGGATAAAGGACCGACAAGGGGGTTGCAAGCACACCCCGTTATCAATGAGTCACGCCCAGGGGGGATCCGGCAGGGAGCCGGTCCGAGGGGCGTGAGGGAGAGAACGACAATGAAGCGACTGACCATGGGCCTGCTGGCCGCCACCGCCACCGCCGCGACCTTCGCGCTCGCGATGCCGGCCTCCGCCCAGGCGGCCACGCCCGCCACGGCGTCCGCCACGGCCAGCTCGTCCGGCTACGACTACGACGACTACTGGGGCCCCGTCTACTCGCACAACTACAAGGCCAAGGCCAAGGGCTGGATCGGCGTCGAGTGGGACCACCACCAGGAGTCCAACGAGGTGCACGTCCGGGGCAAGCTGTACGACCTCGACCACCGCACCTACGGGCAGGGTGGCAAGTGCGCCTACGTGAAGATCCAGGCGCACCGCTTCGACGACCACCACGGCTACTGGGCCGAGAGCGAGTACTACAAGTACTGCGGCGCCGGCGGCTACAAGAAGTTCCACTTCTCCAGCCACGACGTCGACGGCGTCCGGGCGAAGGTCTGCCAGATCGGCCTGTACAGCAAGTACCCGACCCGCTGCGGCGACTGGGAGTACCTCTACACCGCCGAGAGCGAGTGATCACACAGATCCCGGCCGCGGTCCGTTCCCAGGGAGGGGGGAACGGGCCGCGGCCCATTTCCGCGGGCGGCATCGTCAGCGGATGACGCCGGCCGCCTTGAGATAGGCGTCGAGGTTGCCGATCTCGAAGCCCCGGCGCTTGATCTTGTTGACGAGGACGCGGAAGTCCCGCGACAGGTTCGGCCGGAAGTGCAGCAGCAGCACGTCGCCGGGGCGGAGCCTCTTGTCGGGGACCTGATAGGCGATCTTGCCGCCCGGCTGCACGGTCGCCGTCCACAGCAGCAGCGCCTTGAGGCCGCAGGCCTTGGCCGCCCGCCGGGTCAGCGCGTTGTGGTTGCCGAACGGCGGGCGCAGCAGCTGCGGCGCGGTCCCGGTCTGCCCGCGGATCAGCCTGGAGGCGCCGCAGATCTCGGCCCGCTGCCCCTCGTAGCCGAGGGCGTGCAGGTCGGGATGGGTCAGCGTGTGGTTCTCCACCGTCGCGCCCGCCTCGCGCAGGCCCCGTACGTAGTCCCACTTCCCGGCGCCCAGGTATCTGCCGCCCTGCGCGGTCGGGTCGGCCGCGCCCCGCGCCTCGACGGCGTCCCGGGTGACGAAGGCGGCGACGGGGATCCGCCCGTCGCGGACCTGCCTGACGAAGCCGGGATCCTGCTCCCACCCGTCGTCGATGGTGAGGAAGACGACCTTCCGCTCGGTCGGGATGGAACTGATCACCGGCGGCAGCCCGTCGGCGGGCCGGGGGATCCGCCCCACCTCACCCGGTTGCGGCAGCGCGCCGGGCGGGCCCGCGGGCCCGGACGGCGAGGCGGACGGCCGGCCGGAACCTCCGGCGGCCTGCGGCGACCTCTCGACGGCCGCCCCGGAGCCGCGCTCCGCGCCGATCGCGCACCCGGCCGACGACAGGGCCACGAGTACGGCCGCCAGCCCGATTTGCCATGATTTCTCCCCAGCCACGGGCGACCATCCTGCCAGGAACGGAACACTGGTCCGGCATCCCTCCGGCGCTCGTATCCTCGCTGCCATGAGCTTCAGCGGCACTCCGAGACCGCCTTTGCGCTGGTACCACGCCGAGACCGACCTCGACGACTTCGCGATCGTCAGCTACCGGGTGCCGACCGGCGCGCTCGCCCGGCTGCTGCCCGAGGGGTTCGCCCCGGTGGAGTTCGCCTTCGCCGACGGGGAGACGGCGGCCATGGTCTCCGCGGTCGCCTTCCGCGACCGGGACTTCCACTTCCGCTTCTTCCCGCCGGCGGCGATCGACTGCGGCCAGATCAACTACCGGGCCTACGTCACGGCCGGCGGCCGGGAGGGCGTGTGGTTCTTCGGCACGAGCCTGGACCACCCCCTGGTCGCCGTGCCGCGGCGGGTGTGGGGGATGCCGTGGCGCCGCGCCCGCATCCGGATCTCCGCGCAGTGGGACGCCCCGCCCGCCCGCTGGCGGCTGTCCGGCGACGGGGCGCACTGCGAGGCCGCCGAGCTCGACGCGCCGCCCGGGAGCCTGGACGGGTTCACCGGCGAGAGCCACTGGATGGCCATGCTCACCCACCCGACCGTCGGCTGGTACCGCCGCCGCGACGGCCGCGTGGGCACCTACAGCATCTGGCACCCGCCGATGCGCCCGCGCCACCTGGCCGCCGCGTCGGCCGGGTTCCGCCTCTTCGAGGAGCTCGGCCTGACCACCCCCTCCTCGACGCCGCACTCGATCCTGGCCCAGGAGCGCATCCACTTCGACATCCACACCCCGCCGCGCCTGCTGCGGCGGTGACGGGACGCGGGGGAAGTCCGGCGCGGCGACCTCTGATCGAGCAAATGCTTGATTGTGGATTGTCCGCAGGGGCCCGGCGGATGAGGATGGGCACAACGCGTCCCGGGAGGCCTCGATGCAAGTTCCCGCACGGTTCGAGTACGAAAGGGCGCAGAGCGTCTCCCACGCGCTCGCCCTCCTGGACAGGCACGGCCCCGAGTCCCGGGTGATCGCCGGCGGGCACAGCCTGCTCCCGATGATGAAGCTCCGGCTGGCCCGCCCCGAGGTGCTGATCGACATCAACGACCTGGCCGAGCTGTCCTTCCTCGGGGTCGAGGGGGACGAGTTGGTCGTCGGCGCGCTGGTACGGCACGCGCAGCTCCTCGCCGACCCCACAGTGGGGCGATTTTTCCCGATATTTCATGATGCAGAGCGGGTGATCGCCGATCCCGTGGTCCGCAACCGGGGCACGGTCGGCGGTTCGCTCTGCCAGGCCGACCCCTCGGAGGACCTGTCGGCGGCCTTCGCCGCGGTCCGGGCCACGGCCGTGATCCAGGGGCCGGACGGCGAGCGCGAGGTGCCGATCCGGGAGTTCCACCGCGGGCCGTACGAGACGGCGGTGGAGCCCGGTGAGCTGCTCACCCGGCTGCGGGTGCCGCTGCGCCCCGGTGCGGGGAGCGCCTACGAGAAGGTCGAGCGCCGGGTGGGGGACTGGCCGGTCGCCGCGGCCGGGGCGCAGCTCCGGCTCGACGGCGGGGTGATCGCCGAGGCCGGGATCGGGCTGACCGCCGTCGGCGCCGAGCACTTCGCCGCGCCCGGGGCCGAGGAGTACCTGACCGGCCGGGCCCCCGGCGAGGAGGCGTTCGCCGAGGCGGGCCGCATCGCCGCCGAGGACTGCAACCCGCAGGCCGACCAGCGCGGGCCGGTGGCCTACAAGCGGCACCTGGCCGGGGAGCTCGTCCGCCGCGTCCTGACCCGGGCCGCCGGACGGGCCGCCGGACGGGCCGGGGACCGGCAGGCAGGGGAGTGAGCATGCAGATCACCGTGACCGTGAACGGGCAGCCGTACACCCGGGACGTCGAGCCCCGGCTGCTGCTGGTGCACTTCCTGCGCGACCACCTGGCGCTGACCGGTACCCACTGGGGCTGCGACACCTCCAACTGCGGCGCGTGCGTGGTCCATCTGGACGCGACACCCGTCAAGTCGTGCACCGTGCTCGCCGTGATGTGCGACGGGCACGAGGTCACCACCGTCGAGGGGCTGGAGCGCGACGGCGAGCTCGACGCCGTGCAGAAGGGCTTCGCCGAGTGCCACGGCCTGCAGTGCGGCTTCTGCACGCCGGGCATGATGCTGACCGCCCGCTGGCTGCTGGACAACGATCCCGACCCGGACGAGGGCCGCATCCGGGAGACGATCTCCGGCCAGCTGTGCCGGTGCACCGGCTACGAGAACATCGTCCGCGCCGTCCGCTGGGCGGCCGGGCACGAGGCGGGACGCGCCGCGGCGGGCGAGGGCGCGCGCGAGGGGACGAGGACATGACCCAGGACACGAGCGGGACCACGACCCCCATGGGCTTCGGCCGGATGCACCGCAAGGAGGACGCGCGCTTCATCCGGGGCCGCGGCACCTACGTCGACGACGTCCGGCTGCCCGGCATGCTGCACGGCGCGATCCTGCGCAGCCCGCACGCCCACGCCCGGATCCTGTCGGTCGACGCCTCGGCCGCCGAGGCCTACCCCGGGGTCAGGGCGGTGATCACCGGTGCGACCCTGGAGACGCTGAACCTGGCCTGGATGCCGACCCTCTCGGCCGACGTGCAGGCCGTACTGGCCACCGACAAGGTGCGCTTCCAGGGGCAGGAGGTCGCGTTCGTGGTGGCCGAGGACCCCTACACGGCGCGCGACGCGGTGGAGCTGATCGACGTCGGGTACGAGCCGCTGGAGCCGGTCGTCGACGCGCGCCGGGCCCTGGACGCGGACGCCCCGGTGATCCGCGACGACCTGGAGGGCAGGACCGGCAACCACATCTTCGACTGGGAGGCGGGCGACCGCGCGCAGACCGACGCGATCTTCGAGCGGGCCGAGGTGACGGTCGCGCAGGACATGCTCTACCCGCGCGTGCACCCCGCGCCGCTGGAGACCTGCGGGGCGGTCGCCGACTTCGACAAGGTCACCGGAAAGCTCACCGTCTGGTGCCCGACGCAGGCCCCGCACGCCCACCGCACGCTGTACGCGCTGGTGGCCGGGCTGCCCGAGCACAAGATCCGGGTGATCTCCCCGGACATCGGCGGCGGCTTCGGCGGAAAAGTCGGGATATATCCGGGCTATGTCTGCGCGATCGTCGGCTCCATCGTCACCGGCAGGCCGGTCAAGTGGATGGAGGACCGCTCCGAGAACCTGATGAGCACCGCCTTCGCCCGCGACTATCACATGCGCGGGGAGATCGCCGCGACCCGGGACGGCCGGATCCTGGCCCTGCGGGTCAAGGTCGTCGCCGACCACGGCGCGTTCAACGGAACCGCCCAGCCGACCAAATTCCCCGCGGGCTTCTTCGGCGTCTTCACCGGTTCCTACGACATCGAGGCCGCGCACTGCGAGGTCACCGGCGTCTACACCAACAAGGCCCCCGGCGGGGTCGCCTACGCCTGCTCCTTCCGCATCACCGAGGCCGTCTACCTGGTCGAGCGCATGATCGACGTGCTCGCCTGCGAGCTGGACGCCGACCCGGCCGAGCTGCGGATGAGGAACCTGATCCGCCCCGAGCGCTTCCCCTACACCTCGCCCACCGGCTGGGAGTACGACTCCGGCGACTATCCCCGGGCCCTGCGCCTGGCCCTGGACATGGCCGGCTACGACAAGCTCCGAGCCGAGCAGGCCGAGCGCCGCCGCGGGGACGGGCCGCAGCTGGGCATCGGGATCAGCTTCTTCACCGAGGCCGTCGGCGCCGGCCCGCGCAGGCACATGGACATCCTCGGCCTGGGCATGGCCGACGGCGCCGAGCTGCGCGTGCACCCGACCGGCAAGGCCGTGCTGCGCGTCTCCTGCCAGTCGCAGGGCCAGGGGCACGAGACCACCTTCGCCCAGATCGTGGCCGCCGAGCTGGGCATCCCGCCGGACGACGTCGAGGTGGTCCACGGCGACACCGACCAGACCCCCTTCGGGCTGGGGACGTACGGCTCCCGCTCCACCCCGGTCTCCGGCGCCGCGACCGCGATCGTGGCCAGGAAGGTCAGGGAGCGGGCCCGGCTGGTCGCCGCGGCGATGCTGGAGGCCTCCCCGCAGGACCTGGAGTGGTCGGTCTCCGAGACCGGGGGCCGCTGGTCGGTCCAGGGCTCGGCCGGGCACGGCAGGAGCATCCAGGAGATCGCGATGGCCGCGCACTCCAACCTGGAGCTGCCCGAGGGCGTCGAGGGCCACCTGGACGCCGTGACCGTCTACAACCCGCCCAACCTGACCTATCCCTTCGGTGCCTACGTCTGCGTGGTGGAGGTCGACCCGCGGACCGGGCAGGTCAAGGTCCGCCGCTTCGTGGCCGTGGACGACTGCGGCGTGCGGATCAACCCGATGATCGTCGAAGGACAGATCCACGGCGGTCTCGCCGACGGGGTCGGGATGGCGCTGATGCAGCTGATGGCCTTCGACGAGGACGGCAACCACCTGGGCGCGTCCTTCATGGACTACCTGCTGCCGACCGCGCTGGAGTGCCCGTCGTGGGAGCTGGGCGAGACCGTCACGCCGTCCCCGCACCATCCGATCGGCGCCAAGGGCGTGGGGGAGTCGGCCACGGTCGGCTCGCCCGCCGCGGTGGTCAACGCGGTGCTCGACGCGCTGCGGCCGTACGGCGTGCGCCACGCGGACATGCCGCTCACCCCGGCCAACGTGTGGAGCGCTCTGCGGGGCAGCCCGCTCCGCACCGACCTGGCGATCACCTGATCGGGGGCGCGACGGCTTCGCGGACGCGACCGACGGAGGAGGACCCGTGAGCGAGTTCCTGGGCATGCCGGAGCCGCGCGCCCGCACGGCCGGGCACGCCCACCGGGACGCCGCGCCCGGCGGGGAGAACGGCCGGCGCGACGTTCCGTCCGGCGCGTCCTCCTCCACCGGACCGCTCGGGCCGTCCGGCCTGGTGGAGCGGGCGGACTCGCTGCGCGCCGGGCGGGAGCCGTACGTGATGGCGACGGTCGTGCGCGCCGCGCGGCCCACCAGCGCCAAGCCGGGTGACCGGGCGCTGGTGCTGGCCGACGGGACCATCGAGGGCTTCGTGGGCGGGCACTGCGCCACCTCCACCGTTCGCGCCCAGAGCCTGCGGCTGCTGGAGGACGGGAGCTCGACCCTGCTGCGGATCACTCCTGCGGCGGCGGAGCCGTACGAGGAGGAGGGGCTGGTCGCGGTCGGCCAGCCCTGCCTGTCCGGCGGGACTCTGGAGATCTTCCTGGAGGCGGTGCTGCCGCCACCGCTCGTCCGGGTGCACGGGGAGGGCCCGATCGCGCTGGCGCTGCGGCGGGTCGGCGCCGCCCTCGGCTACCAGGCCGAACCGGCCGGCGGCCCGCCGGCGCCGGACACCGCGGCCGTGGTGGTGGCCTCGCACGGGGTGGGGGAGATCCCGGTGCTGACGGCGGCCCTGCGCGCGGGCGTGCCGTACGTCGGCCTGATCGCCAGCCGGCGCCGCGCCGCGGCCGTGCTCGCGGAGGTGGAGGGGGGCGAGCGGGTGCACGCCCCGGCCGGGCTCGACCTGGGCGCCCGCACGCCCGGTGAGATCGCGCTGTCCGTCTACGCCCAGATCGTCGCGGAGCGCTGAGGCGGGCGGGGGCCGGATCGCGGCGGGCTGAACCGCCCGGCGCATCGGCCGGATCGAGGCGGGACGGGGCAGGCCGGGCCGGACCGGGGTAACCGAACGGCGTTCTCTCGGTTTCCGCCCGCGGACGCCGCCCGTCTGGTTATGATCACGCCTGGCCGCCCGCACTTCCCCCGAGACGGAGCCTTCATGGCCGAGACGAACCCCCTGCCCTGGACCCCGCCGGAGGGGGAGATCCCCAAGATCGACTCCACCGTGCCGCATCCGGCGCGGATCTACGACTACTGGCTCGGCGGCAAGGACCACTTCGAGGCCGACCGGGTGGCGGCGGAGCAGGTCATCGCCGCCGTCCCCGAGGTCCGCGACACCGCCAGGGAGAACCGCGCCTTCCTGGGACGGGCCGTGCGCCACCTCGTCGAGAACGGGATCACGCAGTTCCTCGACATCGGCACCGGCATCCCCACGCAGGGCAACACCCACGAGGTGGCCCAGCGGGCCCTGCCCGGGGCGCGCGTCGCCTACGTCGACAACGACCCCATGGTCCTGGCCCACGCACGGGCGCTGATGACGAGCACACCGGAGGGCAGGTCCACCTACGTCCAGGCCGACCTGCGCCACCCCGAGAGCATCATCGATCACCCCGAGGTGCGCTCCACCATCGACTTCGACCGGCCGGTGGGCATCCTGCTCGTGGCCGTCCTGATGTTCATCAAGGACTCCGAGGACCCGATCGGCCTGGTCAAGCGCATCACCGACGCGGTTCCCGCGGGAAGCTACCTGGTCGTCTCGCACGTCAGCCAGGACCTGCTCAGCCCCGAGGCGGTCCGGCGCACCCTCCAGGTCTACAACCGCGCCTCGGCCACGATGACCATGCGCACCCACGGGGAGATCAGCCGGCTCTTCGACGGCTTCGAGATCGTCGACCCCGGCGTGGTGGAGGTCTACCGGTGGCGTCCCGAGGAGGAGATCCCCGATTTCCCCACCGCGGTGTACGCCGGAGTCGGCCGCAAGCGGTGAGCCCGGCGGTCCGGGAGCGCCGTCCGGGCGGCAGGGACGGGCGGGAAGATCCGACGGACACACCCCAGGGCTGACAATCCCCGGACACGCCGGAGGGCAGATGTTGCTCTTATCCCCGTGGCCGGGAACTCTCTAGAGTGCTGGGCGTGAAGGTCGCAGGCAGCGCCGTGCTCGGCATCGACAGGGATCGTGTGTGGTCCGCGCTCCAGAACCCCGACGTGCTGGTGCGCACGATCCCGGGGTGCGAGCGCCTGGAGGAGACGGGGCCCGACACCTACCGGATGACGGTCACCGCGGGAGTGGCCTCGATCAAGGGCGTCTACCAGGGCGAGGTCGCCCTGTCGGAGCCCGAGGCCCCCCGGCGCTTCGTGCTCCGGGCCAGGGGCCAGGGCGCGCCCGGCACCGTGGACGCCACCGTGGAGGTGCGCCTCAGCGAGGTCGACGGCGGCACCCGGATCGACTACGACGCCGACGCGGTGGTCGGCGGCATGATCGGCGGCGTGGGCCAGCGGATGCTCAGCACGGTGGCGAAGAAGACGGCGGGGGAGTTCTTCTCCGCCGTCGAGAGCCACCTGGTCTCCGGCGTCTCCGGCGTCTCCGGCGTCTCCGGCACCTCCGACGTCTCGGGCGTCTCCGGTGGGCAGGCCCCGGTGCCCGAGACGGCCCTCGCCGTACCCGGAGCGGCCCGCGCGGCCGCCGCGCCCGAGGCGCCCGCGGAGCAGGTGCGGGTCTTCGAGCGCCCCGCCCCGCCCGCGCGCCAGGGCGTGCCGGCCTGGACGGTCGTGACGGCGTTCGGGATGGGCGCGGGCATCGCACTCGGCAGCGCGGTGATCGGCTGGCTGCTGGGCCGCGCCGGCCGGAGGCGCTGACCTCGGGACCGGCCCTCGCGATTGGGGATCTTCCGGCGTAACGTGACGGGTATGCGCGAGGCACGTGCTGAGGATGCCCGGAACGAGGCCAGACGACTGATTCGTGATCTTCTGGGAGAGGAACGGCCATCGGCCGGCGTCCTGCTGCGTGAGGCCGCGACCGAGTTGGGCGCGGACCGCGTCGAGCGCTGCGCCGAGCTCGCCCGCGGTGCCCCGCTGACCCGTCGGTCCGCCGAGCTCGCCTCGCTGGCCGGGCTGCTGGTCGGCACCCGCGAGCTGGGGGAGCAGTGGTGGCGGCAGGCCAGGGACGGCAAGCGGCCCGCGCCCGACGAGGTCCTGCGCGCCGCCACCGCCGTCGATCCCTGGGCCGACCTGACCGTGCTGGAGATGCTGGCCGCCTGGATCGCCGACGACTCCGCGGACGAGACCTGGGGCAGGCCGGGCGCGGTCACCGACCTGAACTCCTGGCAGGCCGAGGACCAGATCGCGCTTCCGGCCGGTTCCGTACCCGGCCAGCGGATCGTGGTCGCCTTCGACGCGGGCGGGCGGCTCGACGCCGTGGTGATCCGCCGCCCCGACGAGGACCTCGGTTCGAACCTGGACTTCAACTCGCTGCGCTACTCCCCGCCCGCCGAGGCCCAGTGGAGCTGGGGCGTGGCCGCGGGCCTGGGCCCGCACCCCCTTCGGGAGGACCCCGACCCGTACGCGCAGCCGGTGGACCCCGCCGCGGCCGACGCCCTGCGCGTCTGGGCCCTGCGGCACGGCGCCACCGCCGAGCAGACCGGGCGGGAGTGGCGGGTCAAGGGCGACGTCGTCGCCGCGATCGAGCGGGTCGACTGGATGTGGCGCAGCGGCGAGTGGTTCGCCTGGTGGCGCGGGGTCGCCGCGCTGGTCGACGGCGACCCCCTCCAGCTCGCCGCCCGCCTAGAGGAGATCGCCGCGGCGTCCTGAGGGGCCGGTCTAGCGGCGGGCGATCAGGGCCGCGACGCCGTCGAGGATGCGGGCCAGGCCGAAGTCGAGGGCGTGCGCCGGGTCGGTGGCCCCGTTGTGGGCCTGGCCGGCGGCCTGGCCGACCCGGGAGGCCACCGGGAAGCGGGAGGCGTCCATGACCTTCTCCAGGGCGGGCGCGCTGGCCAGCCACCACTCGGTCTCGCTCATCCCGGTGTTCTGCTGGACCTGCTCCAGGCTCGCCCGGACCCGGGCGGTGCCCTCGACGTGGGTGAGGATCAGGGTCAGTACGGAGTCCATCTCGATGTCGGACAGGCCGATGCCCTCCAGCGGGCGCAGCTCGGCCTCGTATTTGAGGGACGCGTTCGGGCCCACCACCGGCCGGGCGGTGACGATCTGCAGCATCCAGGGGTGGCGCAGGTAGAGGTCCCAGTTGCGTGCGGCGACGAACTCCATCGCCCCGCGCCACCCGCCGGGCTGTGAGGCCGGGGCGTCCACGTCGTCGTAGAGCTGCCCGTAGGCGGTGTCGATCATCAGATCGGTCAGCTCGGTCTTGCCCGGAACGTGCGTGTAGAGGGACATCGTGCCCACTCCCAGCCGCTCGGCGACGCGGCGCATGGACAGGGCGTCCAGGCCCTCGGCGCCGGCGATCCCGAGGGCGGCCTCGACGATCGCGCGCACCGTCAGGCCCGAACGCCCCGCCTTGGTGTGCGAGCCCCACAGCAGCGCCACGCTGCGCGCCGGGTCGCCGCCCGAACTCTTCTTCCCGTCCACCGGAACAAACTCCCCACCCTCGGCGTCATACGTATCGTATCGTGTTCCGTACGATGTACCGTACAGAGTACGGTGGAGTCGTGCCGATGCCGGCCGTACGGCGCGCGCCGACGGGGCGGCCGGTGGAAGGAAGGGCGAAGGTGGAAGACGAGGAGAGTGCGATCACTGCGCGGGACGTGCGCAAGAGCTATCCCGGCGCCCCGCCGGAGGCGGGACTGAACGGGTTCGACCTGCGGGTCGCCGCGGGGTCGGTCTGCGGGCTGCTGGGGCCGAACGGCGCGGGCAAGACCACGGCGATCCGGATCCTGTCCACGCTGCTGGAGATGGACGGGGGCCGGGCGAGCGTCGCCGGGTTCGACGTGCGGACGCAGGGACGCAGGGTCCGCGAGCGCATCGGGCTGGTGGGCCAGTACGCCGCGGTCGACGAGATCCTCACCGGACGGCAGAACCTGGTGATGTTCGGCAGGCTGAACCGCCTGCCCGCTCCCGCCGCCCGGCGCAGGGCGGACGAGCTCCTGGAGCGGTTCGCCCTCACCGGCGCGGGGACGAGGCCGGTCGGCGGCTATTCCGGCGGCATGCGCCGCAGGCTCGACCTGGCGGCGAGCCTGGTCGTCTCACCGCCGGTGCTGTTCGTCGACGAGCCGACCACCGGCCTGGACCCCGCGGCCCGCCAGGAGGTGTGGACGGCCGTCCGCGAGCTGGTGGACGCGGGCACCACGGTGCTGCTGACCACGCAGTACCTGGAGGAGGCCGACCGGCTGGCCGACCGCGTCTGCATGCTCGCTGCGGGCAGGGTCGCCGCGGAGGGCACCCCGGAGGAGCTCAAGTCCGCCGTCGGCGGGGACCGGATCGAGATCGTGTTCTCGGGCCCCGCGGACACGCAGGCGGCCCTGCCCGTCCTGGCGCGGGCCGCGTCCGGCGAGCTGAGCGTCGAGACGGCCGCGTACCGCGTCGGCGTTCCCGTCGCCGAGCGGACCAGGGCTCTGGTCCGGGTCGCGACCGCCCTGAACGAGGCGGGCATCGAGCCGGAGGACATCACGCTCCGGCGTCCCACCCTCGACGAGGTCTTCCTCCGCCTGACGGGGGACGACAGGACGGAGGCGCGCGTATGAACGCGGCCGTTCAGCCCCGGTCCGCAGGCCCGCTCCCGGCCCGGTCCGATGACTCGCCGCCGCTCAGGTTCGCCCGGGCGCTGGCGGACTCCTGGACGATCACTCTGCGCGACCTGACCCACTGGGCCCGGCGGCCCGGCACGGTCGTGGTCGGCTGGGTCTTCCCCGTCATGATCGTGCTGATCTTCGGCGGCCTGTTCGGCGGGGCGATCGAGGTGCCGGGCGGGGGCGACTACTTCGAGTTCCTGATGCCCGGCATGTTCACGATGACCATGCTCTTCGGCCTGGAGACCACCATGATGGCGGTGACCACGGACGCCGCCCGGGGGGTGACCGACCGGTTCCGCTCGCTGCCGATGAGCTCCTCGGCCGTCGTACTGGGCCGGTGCGCCGCCGACATGCTCAACTCCGTCGTCGGCCTCGCGGTGATGACGGCCGCCGGACTGCTGCTGGGCTGGAGCTGGCACGGCGGGGCCGGTGCGGCCCTGGCCGCCGTCGGGCTGCTGCTCCTGCTGCGCTTCGCCCTGTTGTGGGTCGGCATCTTCGTCGGCCTGGCCGCCGGGGGACCGGAGACGGTCAGCGCGGTCCAGATCCTGGTCTGGCCGGTCGGGTTCCTGTCCGGCATCTTCGTGGACGCCGACACCATGCCCGCCTGGCTCGGCGCGATCGCCGAGTGGAACCCGCTGACGGCGACGGCGTCGGCGACCCGCGAGCTGTTCGCCAACCCCGGCATGGGTGCGGACTCCTGGGTCGAGCAGAACGCGGTGCTCATGGCGATCGTGTGGCCGGTGCTGATCACCGCCGTCTTCCTCCCGCTGTCCGCGCGCACGTTCAGGAAGCTGAAGGCCTGAGCTTTCCGGCCGGTGACCTGCGGGGGCCCGGAATGAGCGGGCCCCCGCCGCGGTTGCACGCCTACGTGAAGGTTGAGATCTATTCCGATGTCGTGTGCCCCTGGTGCTACATCGGCCACACCCGATTCGCCCGCGCCGCCGAGCGCTACCGGGCCAAGGGCGGGCAGGTCGAGGTGGTGCTGCGGCCGTTCCAGCTCGCGCCGGACGCCGAGTCCAGGGGAGAGCCGCTGATCGATTGGCTGGCCGCCAAGTTCGGCGGGCCGGAGCGGGCCGGGCAGATGATGACGCGGGTCGTCTCCGCCGGGGCCGAGGACGGCCTGGAGCTGAACTTCGACCGGGCGGTGCACGCCAACACCTTCGAGGCGCACCGGCTCATCCGGCTCGCCGCCGAGCAGGGCCGGGGAGAGGAGATGCTCGAACGCCTCTTCCGCGCCCACTTCACCGACGGGCTCGACATCGGCTCGGCCGAGGTACTGGAGAAACTGGCCGGCGAGCTCGGCGTCCGGACCGGCTCCGCTTCCGGTTCCGGCGCGGGGGACGGACGGGACGGCGCGGCGGACGTCAGGGAGGACCTGGCCGGGGCCCGCGCCATCGGCGTCACCTCCGTCCCGCTGTTCCTGTTCGAGGGCCGGTTCGCCGTCTCCGGCGCCCAGCCCGAGGACGTCCTGCTGGCCGCGCTGGAGGAGGTCGCCGAGCGGACGGGGCAGACCCCGGCCGCGCAGGCCGGGGACGGCTGCGACGACGATCACTGCGCGGTCTGAGCCGCGCGGACGCCCGCCCGGGACGCCCCCCGGACCCGGGCCCGGTCCCGGGACGTGTAAGGCCCGGACCGGGATGCCTCCCTGCCCGGGGCCCGCCGGAATCGCCGGCGGGCCCCTCCCGTTGTGATGAGCGGAAAGCGACGAGGGGAAGGACGACCGTGCAGCGAGCCGCGCAGGCAGGGCTGACAGCCGTGGGGGCCGGGGCGATGATCGTCCTCGGCCTGGACCTGGCCTACCTGGCCGAGGTCAACCCGATGCGGCGGACGATCAGCGAGCACGGGCTCGGCGAGCACGGCTGGCTCTTCTCCCTGGGCGTCGGCCTGCTGGCCGCGGGTTCGCTGGCGATCGGAGCGTCGCTGGTGGGCCGCAGGCTGACGGCGATCCGGTCGCTGGGGAGCCTCGGGTTGCTCGCGTGGAGCGCCGGGCTGCTGGTGACGGCCTGGTTCCCCAAGCACGACTGGTCCGTCGGGCCGAGCCTCAGCGGGAGCATCCACCGGGCGGGCAGCATCGTGGCGTTCCTCAGCCTGCCCATCGCGGCGTTGATCATCGCCAGGCCCTGGCGGCGCCATCCCGAATGGCGCCTGCCCTCCCTGGCGGTGTCCGCGCTGGGGCTGGGCTCGGTGCTCTGGCTGCTGGGCATCGCCGGGGCGATCGTGTTCGCCGAGCGCAGCGGGCTGGCCTGGTGGCAGGTGATGCCGCTCGGGCTGGTGGAGCGGGGACTGGCCGTCACCGAGGTCGCGGTGGTGGCCGCGCTGGGGATCTGGGCGGCCCGCCGCGAGGGGGTACGGCTCCCGCGGGGCCAGGCGGGACCGGGTCAGGCGTCGCCGAGGTCGCCCGCGCGATAGTGGCGCCGGCACAGCACCTGATAGCGGATCGGGTCGGCGCCGGTGTCGCCGATGACGACCTGCTCGCCGGTGCGGACCATCCTGCCCTCGACCACCCGGGCGTTCAGCCGGCCGGGACGGCCGCACCAGCACAGGACCTCGACCTGCAGGCGGCTGATCTCGTCGGCCAGCTCGAACAGGCGCTGGGCCGCGGGGAACATCTGCGAGCGGAAGTCCGAGGCCAGACCGAAGGCGTAGACGTCGATGCCGTGCTCGTCGGCGAGGTCGGCCAGCTGCTCGATCTGCTCGACGCCGTAGAAGCAGGCCTCGTCGCAGATGACGTAGTCGATGGGCTTGTGCGCCAGCACCAGCCCCACCAGGTCGAGGCCGTCCTCGACCTCCACGGCCTCGCTGCCCAGGCCGATCCGGCTGGTGACCCGGGCCCCGCCCGAGCGGTCGTGCTTGGTCAGTACGAGCCCGCGCCTGCCCTGGCGGCCGTGGTTGTAGTTCATCTGCAGGGCCAGGGTGGACTTGCCGCAGTCCATCGGGCCGAAGTAGAAGCGCAGCACCCCGTGCCGGGTTCCGGCGGGGACAGCGGACAGCGCAGACAATTCGGTCACGGGGCGCCAGCTTAGCGGGTCCGCCGCAGGTGTTTGAGCACGTGTGCCCTTGGTAGGAATCACAGTTCCCACGCCGGTCAAGGTTCAGCGTGGCTTGTTTCCGTAAAGCGTGGGAGATTCTTTTTGCCCGACCGAACCTGGGAGAACCCGTGACGACTACCAAGACCTCCGCCCCCGCCGCCGCATCCGCCGCCGCAAAGCCCGTCCCGTCGGGGGCGGTGCCCGCCGCGGTCCCGCCCGCCCCGGCGCCCGCGTCCTCCCATGAGAGCACGGAGATGCCCGCCGCACTCGCCGCGATGATGACCGAGGACGAGGCTGTCGCCGCCCAGGCGGAGGCGGCCCGCTGGCGGTACGGGTTCTACGTGGTGCTGACCGGATTGATCGTCATCCTGGTCGGCTTCGTAGTGATCGCGATGCAGGGCGGCGAGGGAAGCGCCCCGTTCGCCGGCCTGGTCGGCGTCTCCGGTGCGATCATCGGCGCCTACTTCGGGGTCCAGGTCGGGCAGTCCGGCAAGGCCCGCGTCGAGGCCGAGCTGCGCCGCGCCAACGAGATGGCCATCCGGCTCGCCGCCAAGATCCACGCGCACGACGCCGACGCGGTGATCAACTCCACCATGGGTGTCCGCCGCCGCTGACCTCCTGATCGAGAAGGCGTCTTCCGGGCCGCGGCGGCCGGATCAGTGGTCGGCGTGGTAATGCCACGAGATCTGCTGGTCGCTCAGCTGGGTGGGATACACGGCCACCTCGTCCATGCTCCCGGTCAGATAGTCGCCTGCCGGGCGGTTCGGCCAGCCGGCCAGGGAGGCGCCGCCCCACCGCCAGTAGCCGGTGGGAACGGACACGGGCGTGACCGCGGCCCGGGAGGCGACCAGGACGCCGTTGACGTACAGCTTCATGCCGCCGGTGCCAAGGCTGGCCGCCACGTGCGTCCAGGCACCGGTGGTGATCGCGGCGGGGCTGCGGATCGTCGTGTAGGCGCTGCCGGCGCCGAAGCTGAGCCGTCCGGCGTTGTCGACGTAGAGCACCCGGTCGCTGGTGCCGTCCGGCAGGGGCTTCATGGCGGTGTTGAACCCGATCACCTGCCCGCCCGAGCCCCCGGCGGCTTTGACCCAGCACTCCAGAGTGAAGGCGGCCGGGCCGGCGAAGGGGGTGGGATTGTAGGCGGCGTAGGCGTTGTGGACGCCGGTGAAGGCCATCGCGGTGCCGGTGCCCAGCCCCTGCTGCGCTCCCTGCAGCGCGCCGATCGCCCGGGCGCCCATGGGGACGACCTCGCCGGCGGGTTCCCGATCCTGGTACAGGTCGCGGATCTGGACGGCGGGCAGCGCCGCCTGATACAGCCGGACCCGGTCGACCAGGCCCTGCCAGTAGCCGGTCGGGCTCCCGCCGATCAGCCGGTAGCCGACGACCAGGCCGTTCGCGGCGTTCCAGGGGGTGCCGCCGAAGGTGGCGGTCCTCTCCAGCGTGCCGTTGACGTACAGCGACATCCGTTTGGCGGTCGCCTCGAACACCCCCGCTAGGTGGACCCAGGTGCCGGTCTGAATGGTGGTGGTGGACTCGGCGGCGCTGACACCGGTGCCGGTGTCGGAGGTGGCCATGCGCAGCCGCCACTTCTTCGTGGCGGCGACGGCCTGGAAGGCGAACACGCTGTTCTGGGTGCCCTGCTGGGCCAGCGCGTGGTGGTCGGTGGTGATGTCGGCCAGGTTGACCCAGGCGGCGGCTGTGAAGTCCTCATCGGTGCGCACCGGCGAGGCACCGGAGACGCGGTCGCCCGTGCCGTTGAGGGAGATCGCGTTGCCGTTGCGGCCCGCGGCGAACGTGCCGCCGGTGAGGGTGCCGGTGCTGCCGTAGCCGGAGGAGTCGGCCGTGGTGGCGGCGCCGGCGGACTCGTCGAACTCCCATCGGGTCTTCATCGAGTCCCGGTGGATCCCGGTTATCTCGCTGGAGCCTATCGCGCGGCTGTACACGCGGACCTCGTCGACCATGCCCTTCCAGTACCGGGCGTAGGCGCCGCCGCTCAGCACCCGTCCCACGGTCAGCGGCCCGGCGGCGTTCCAGGACGCGGTGTGGTCGACGGTGTGCTCCTGGACGCCGTTGACGTACAGGGAGAGCTTGCCGTTCTCCCGGTCGCGCACGGCGACCAGGTGCGTCCAGATCCCCACCCGCGGGACGCTGGAGGAGTAGGCGCGGATCGCGGTCACGGTGTCGGCGTCGACGCTGGTCATGCGCAGCGCCCAGCGGTCGAGGGAGGCGGAGTATTGCAGGGCGAAGCCGCTCTGGCGCTCGCCGTCCTGGCTGACCGCGTAGCGGTCCTCGGCCTTGTCCTCCAGGTACACCCAGGCGGAGACGGTGAAGCTCCGGTCGGTGCGCACCGCCGGGTCGGTGCCGACCACGACGTCGTCGGCGCCGTCCAGACTGATCGCGCCGGCTCCGCGCCGGCCGGGGGCGGTCCAGGCGGGACCGGTGGCCGGGGGCGAGGCGGTGGCCGTCCCGTTCATCAGGGTGCCGGCGTTGGCCCCGCCGGAGGAATCGGCGGCGGTGGCGCCGGCGGACTCGTCGAACTGCCACCAGGTCATCGGCCCGTTGGTGGGGCCGTTGTAGGTGCCGGGCCGGTCGGCGGCGCCGGCGTCGTCGGCGGTGGAGGCGGAGGCGCCCGAGGGGCCCTCCCCGCTGCGGTGGTGGAGGTCCGGCCCGTCGCCGCTCACCAGGGTGGGGTAGGTGGGGAACGACGCCGTCGCCCGGTCGCCGGCCGAGGTGGCGCCGGCCGTGGCGGTGAAGGACGCGTGCGTGCCGCGCAGGCCGATCAGCAGTCCCGTCAGCAGGACGACGGCGACCACTGCGGCGAGTGGCGCACGACGAGCCCGCGCACCCGACGGACGTACGGGCCTGCGGTGCCGACCGGCGAATGTGGACATGCTCCTGCCTCCAGTTGGGATCTCCTGAGCCCGGGATGAGATGGCGCCGGCCGGTTCCCCAGCGGGGGAAGGCCTCAGGCGGCGCGCCGGGCCTCCCAGGTGAAGATCGCCTGCGCGACCTGGCCCTGGGCGTCGTCGCTGACATCGGCGGGTAGCAGCCACGACAGCCGGTATCACTTGGCGGTGTTCCGCGTGGCGCCGTCCCATCCGCCCAGGCCGGTGCTGATCAGCACGCTCAGGGCCACCACGGCGCTGCGGGATCGGCGGCGGCGGGGCTCGTCGGGCAGTGGGTTCTTCTCGCGACCGGAGTCGGTGTCCATACCTCTGTTATCGGCGGCGCCGGCCCCGGCTGAAGGCACCGGGGCGGGAATCGTCCGCCGGTGTGGGCAAGGACGCCAGAGCCAGCGCCAGCAGCGCCGCCAGGGCGAGCTTTCCGAGGGCGCCCTCGTGCAGCCACAAGGAAGGCAGCCCGACGTAGGGGATCAGCAGCCGGGGCAGGCCGATGACCGAGGAGGCCGGCACCGGTGTGGAGTCGGGGCCGGGATTGGCGTCCCCCTTGGTCGTCAGGGAGCCCCCCGGCTCCAGGGCGACCACCCGGTGGATCAGTGTGGTGCCGGGACGGGCCGGATCGTCCACCAGCACGATCTGCCCGGGCCTGACCGCTGAGGCGTCCGCCGGCTGGACGAGCACCACGTCCCCGGGGTGCAGCTTCGGCGTCATCGAGCCCGACAGGATCACCTGGCTGTGCCACCCGAACAGCATCGGGACGAGCGACGCCAGCATCAGGATCACAATCACACCGCGCACCGTCCGCACGGCGAGAGCGGCCGCCGGCCACGCCGCCCCGACCAGCGCGCGCACGTCCGGACGGCCGGTCGCGGGGAATGCTGCGTGTGTCGTCACGATCTCACCGTTCTTGTCGGGTGGGCGGCGGTGTCCCATCGGCCGTGACGTCGCCGAACTGAAGCGAACTCTCACGTCGGGTCTTCCCCGGCCGATGGAATCTCGTTATGAGGCAGCCGACCGGTGCGCACCGGAAACCACGGGCAGGGCGAAGGGCCGCGGGCAGGATCGCCGTCGCCGTGGCGCTGGCCGCGGCCATGCTGTCGGCGCGCGGGTCCTACGCCGGCTTCGAGGTGCTGACCGCCACCGAGCCGAACACCTGGACGGCCGGGACCGTCGACCTCAGCGTGGCGCCGGCCTCGCTGCAGCTGTCGATCGAGGGCGCCATCCCCGGCAGCTTCGGCAGCACCTGCACACGGGTCACCTCCACCGGCAGCCTCCCCGCCCAGGTACGCCTCTATCTCAAGGGCGCCGACCTGGGCGGGGACGGCCTGGCCTCCCATGTCACCC
Organism: Paraplanobispora takensis; assembly: GCF_016863195.1. Classification (GTDB taxonomy): domain Bacteria; phylum Actinomycetota; class Actinomycetes; order Streptosporangiales; family Streptosporangiaceae; genus Planobispora; species Planobispora takensis. Next base: position 271,924 of record NZ_BOOK01000010.1, read on the forward strand.
TGCGGATCGACGAGGGCACCGGCGGCAGCGCCGACTGCGGTGACTTCGTCCGCACCGGTACCGTCTACAACACCGCCGGCATGAGCGACACCGCCAAGACCGTGGCCGGCTTCAGCGCTGTCGCGCACGACTACGCCACCGGCGCCGGCTCCTGGAACGCGGCCCCCAATGACCAGCGGTCCTACCGGTTCTCCTGGCAGCTGCAGGACGACAACGCCGCCGCGGGACGGACCCTGACGGCGAGGTTCACCTGGGAGGCGCAGAGCCTCTCACTCTGAGCCCTGAGCCCTGAGACCCGGCTCGTCACCCTGCTCGTCCATGTCCTCCGAGAGCCCGGCCGGGACGGTCAGGCCGTCTGCGGGACGATCGGGCCCTCGCTGGCCTGGACCAGGACGAAGCCCTGGCCCCGGAAGGCGAGCTGTACGGCCTCGCCGCTCCCGCGGCCGATGAGCGCGCCCGCCTTGAAGGTGCGGTTGACGCCCACCTGCAGCCCGGCGCTCCAGCACACCGCGGACTGGCCGTCGGCGAAGGTCGGCGCCTGGGAGGTGTCCAGCAGCACCGGCGCGCCGTACGCGGTGACCGCCACCCAGCCGGTGCCGGTGATCGTGGTGTTGAACAGGCCGCCGGCGGCGACACCGGCGCCCTGCACCCGCTGGATGTCCCAGGTGAGCTGCGGGTCGAAGGCCAGCAGGTTGCTCCCGTTGACGGTGAGTGCCTCGTTCTGCAGATAGAACAGGTGCACGTCCTGGGCCTTGTCGGCGAGGAAGAGCATGCCCTGGCCGCGCACGCGCATCAGCGGCGTGCCCTCGCCGGTGACCATCTTCTTCAGGAACCGGCCCATCCCGCCGGAGCCCTCGTAGTCGAAGTCCATCTGGCCCTGGAACGCGACCATCGACCCCTGCCGGGCGAGCACCTCCCCGTTGAGCTGGACCCGCAGCATCTTGTTGTTCTGCTGGGCGAAGTGGCCGGGAGCCTGGCCCTGGTCCAGGTTTCCGAAGAACGAGCTGAGCACGGAGGCTGCCTTTCGGGGTCGGTGGGGACGTCGCACCATGCGGGACGTCGCACCATCAAAGACGCGCGCGGCGGGACGGGAGTTCCTCAAGGCGCCGCCGGAGATCGCCGGGGATCGCCGAGGTTGCCAAGGATCAAGGCGAGCTTCGGCAGAGTCCGCCGATTTGCCCGATCGGCGCGACTGGGTAGACACGGGGTCATGCGCAGCGTCCGTATCGGCGTCGACACCGGAGGCACGTTCACCGACGTGGTCGCGGTGGACGAGCAGACCGGTGAGATCACCACCACCAAGACCCCCTCGACCCCCGCCAACCCGGCCGACGGCTTCATGGCGGGCATCGCGAAGGTCCTCGGCGCGGACGGCCCGGAGACCGCGCCGTCCGGCATCACCTCCGGCGTCCCGTCCGGCGTCCCGTCCGGTGTCAGGGTGTCGGCGGTGGTGCACGGCACCACGGTCGCCACCAACCAGCTCCTGGAGGACCGCGTCGCCGACCTCGGCTTCGTCACCACCGAGGGCTTCGAGTTCATCCTGGAGATCGCCCGGCAGAGCGTGCCCGACGGCTACGGCAACTCCTACTTCTGGGTCAAGCCGCCCCGCATCGTCCCGGTGCACCGGGTCAGGACGGTCGGCGGGCGGATGGACCACACCGGCGCCGAGGTCAGGCCGTTCGACGAGGCGCAGGCGGTCGAGGTCGCCCGCTGGTTCCGCGAGCGGGGGATCACCGCGATCGGGGTGTGCTTCCTGCACTCCTACGCCAACCCGGACCACGAGCTGCGCATGCGCGAGGTGCTGGCGCGCGAGCATCCCGGGGCGGTCGTCTCGATCTCCGGCGACGTGCTGCGCGAGTACCGGGAGTACGAGCGGTCGGTGACCACGCTGGTGGACGCGGCGGTCAAGCCGACCATGCGCCGCTACATCGCCAACCTCTCCGAGCGCCTCGGCATGCCGTTCTCGGTGATGAAGAGCAACGGCGGCGTGCTGTCGGCGGCCGAGGTCGTGCACCAGCCGATCACCACCGTGCTGTCCGGCCCGGCCGCGGGCGCGCTCGGCGCCGCGCTGATCGCCTCCACCGCCGGGCACCCTTCGGTGATCACCCTGGACGGCGGCGGCACCTCCACCGACGTCGCGGTGGTCGTCGACGGCGAGCCCTCACTGACCACCGAGGGCGGCATCGGCCGCTATCCCTGCAAGATCCCGATGATCGACATCGTGACCGTCGGCGCGGGCGGCGGTTCCGTCGCGTGGGTCTCGCCGGAGGGCACGCTCAAGGTCGGGCCGAAGTCCGCCGGGGCCGACCCGGGACCGCTCTGCTACGGCCGGGGCGGCACCGAGGTCACCGTCACCGACGCGCACGTCTTCCTCGGCCGGGTCCCGCCGCACCTGCTCGGCGGGGAGATCCCGCTCGACGCCGACGCCGCCCGGCAGGGCGTCGAGGCGCTGGCGGGCAAGCTGGGACTGACCCCCGAGCGCACCGCCACCGGCATCCTGGAGATCAGCGCGTTCAACCAGTCCAACGCCATCCGCCAGATCACCGTGAAGCGCGGCCTGGACGTGCGCGACTTCCCGATGGTGGCCTTCGGGGGCTCGGGACCGCTGCTGGTCTGCCGCCTGATCGACATCCTGGGCCTGCCCGCGGTGCTCGTCCCACCCGACCCGGGAAACGTCTCGGCGTTCGGCCTGCTCACCGTGGACGTCAAGAACGACTACGTGCGCACCTTCGTCACCCGCGACCTGTCCCTCGCCGCCGCCGCCGAGATCTTCGGCGAGCTGGAGTCACAGGCGGCCGACGCCCTCGACCGCGAGGGCTTCACCGACCACGTCTTCGCCCGCAGCGCGGACCTGCGCTACTACGGCCAGGCCTACGAGGTGCGCGTCCCCGCCCCGGCCGGGCCGCTGGACGAGGCCTGGCGCGATGAGGTGCTGGACCGCTTCCACCGCGAGCACGACAAGCTCTACGGGTACGGCTACCGCGACGACCCCCGGCACGGCGTCGAGTGGGTCAACCTCCGCGTCTCCGGGATCGGCCCGATCACCCGCCCGGCGATCCGGCGCAGGCCGTACGGGACGGCCGACCCCGGACCGGCGCGGACCCGCGAGGTCTTCTACGACGAGTGGGCCCCGGCCCCCATCCACCGCCGCGCCGATCTCGGCCCCGGCGCGGTGGTCCGCGGGCCCGCGGTCATCGAGGAGTACGGCTCCACCCTCCCGGTCCACCCGGGCTTCACGGCGACCATGGACGAGTTCGGCAATCTGGAGGTGCGCCGCGATGACCGCTGACCCGGTGCTGGTGGAGATCGTCGAGGGGACGCTCGCGTCGGTGGAGAAGGAGGTCGAGACCGCCATCGCGCGCACGGCCCGCTCGCCGATGATCCGCGACGCGCACGACTTCCGGGCGGGCATCCACGACGTACGGCTGCGCAAGCTGACCGGCCGGTCCTACTCGGCGCTGGTCCAGCCGATCGTCCGGGACTTCCCGATCGAGGAGATGAACCCCGGCGACGTGTTCTTCCACAACGACGTCTATCTGTCCGAGGGCGGCATCGGCCACCTGCCGGACCTGTGCGTCACGGTCCCGGTCTTCCACGACGGCGCGGTGGTCGCGTTCGTGCAGGCGTTCGGGCACCACGACGACATCGGCGGGGCGGTCCCCGGCTCGATGCCCTCGCACGCGCGCAGCGTGTTCGAGGAGGGGCTGATGGTCCCGCCGATCAAGCTCTGGGACCGGGGGACGCCCAACCGCGCCGCGTTGACGATCATGACGCGGAACTCCCGGATGCCCGACTCGCTGGCCGGTGACCTGGACGCCGAGTGCTCGGCCTGCCTGATGGGCGCGCGGCGGCTGGGCGAGCTGTTCGACCGGTACGGGCGCGCGGCGGTGGAGGCGTGCTTCGATGCGATCATCTCCAAGACCACCGACACGTTCCGCCGGGAGCTGCTGGCCAAGATCCCCGAGGGCACGCACGTGTGGGAGGACTACGCCGAGCACGACGGCGTGGACGAGCCCCGCCTGCACACCCAGCGCATCACCCTGACCGTCGACCACTCCGCCGAGGTCCCGCTGGTCGTCGACTTCACCGGAACCTCGCCGCAGGCCAAGGGGCCGATCAACCACGCGGGCGACTACGCGGGCGGGGTGTTCCTGAAGAAGTGGCTCGCCCCGATCCTGCGCAACCTCGCCGACACCCCCGAGCGCATGGCCGAGCTCGACGTCAACGAGGGCGTCGTCCCGCTGATCGAGATGCGCTTCCCGGGCAAGGGCACGCTGCTCACCCCGATCTTCCCGGCGCCGACCAACGCCCGCACGTTCGTCATCCTGCGGCTGCTGGGCGTGCTGGCCGGGGTGCTGGCCAAGGCGACCGGCGGCCGGATGCCCGCCGACCAGGAGACGATCCGCTACACCGGCGTCTACGGCGAGGACGCCGAGGGCGCGCCGTACCTGATGCGGGAGGTCCTGGGCGGCGGTTCCGGCGGGCGCTGGTACGCCGACGGGGAGGACACGATCCACGTCGTGCCCGACTCGCGCAACATCCCCGTCGAGTTCGCCGAGTCCCGCTGGCCGTTCCGGGTCGAGCGCCTGGGCCTGGCCGCCGACTCCGGCGGGCCGGGCCTGTACCGGGGCGGTCTCGGCTACGACAAGCACATCCGGATGCTCCGCGACGCCTCGTTCATGTCCATCGCCGACCGCTCGATCCTGTCGTGCTGGGGAGTGAACGGCGGCCGGGCCGGGCGGCCGTTCACCGTCGAGATCGAGGGCCGGGAGATGGAGGGCCTGGTCGACGACTCCCCGGTCCGCGCGGGCGAGGTGATCCGGGTGCGCACCACCGGCGGCGGCGGATGGGGCGACCCGCTGGATCGCGCGCCGGAGGCGGTGGCCGCCGACGTGCGCGACGGCAAGGTGTCGGCGGAGGGCGCGCGCGACGACTACGGGGTCGTGCTGTACGGCCCGCGCGACGACCTGCGGGTGGACGCCGAGGCCACCGAGCTCCGCCGCGCCGAGCTGCGTGCCCTCCTGCCCGAAGAACGCCCGTTCTTCGACCGCGGTCCCGGGTTCCCGTCCCTGTCGGGCGGCCTGCCGCACGCGGAGGTGGACATCGTCTGACCGCCCGCCGGGCCGGTGGGCTTCAGCTCCGGCGGCGGAGGGTGCGCACGGCGGTCAGGCCGCCGAGCACCAGGGCGGCGGTGAGGAGGATGCCGGTCTCGGTCCACTGGAAGCGCCAGAAGCGGGAGGGCGGATGGTGGTAGACGGCCATCCGGTAGCCCTTGCCGATCAGGCATTCCTCCACGAGCGTCTGGGCGCGTTCCGACTGCGCGGGCACGCCGGAGGGCGGCGGGCAGACGCCGGAGGGCCGGTCCGGCCTCTCGCGGCCGGCGGGGTCGACCCACGCCTGGCCGACCACCTTGCCGTCGCCGTTGAACAGCGCCGACCACTCGGCGGTGACGGTCCTGTCCGGCTCGGCGTAGGCGTCGCGGGAGAAGAAGACCACCGGGACGGTCAGGGCGATCACCGCGACGGTCACCGCCATGGCGGCGAGGGTCCGGCGGAAGAAGGTCCCGGCGGCGGCGCCCAGCATGAACGCGAACAGCCACCACGCGGCCGGGACGACCCCGACCATGGAGAACACGCCGTCGTGGAACCTCCGGTCGCCGAGCGCGTCCCTGAACACGGTCAGCCACAGGCCGATCATCGCCGACAGGGCCAGCGCCGCGGTCACGACCACGGCGCCGAGTACGGCGAGCTTGACCGCCAGCCAGCGCCCGACGGAGACCGACTGGGTCCAGGCCAGCGTGGCGGTGCCGCGCTCGAACTCCGCGGCCAGCACCGGGGCGCCCCAGAACGCGCCGATCAGGCCCGAGCCGAGGAAGGGCAGCAGGCCGAAGACCAGATAGACCGGGTTGTAGAAGTCCTCGTAGAGCGCCGTGTTCACCTCCAGGCAGGCGGCGGCGGGACCCGGGCAGCCGGGCGGGGCGTGCTCGGCGGCGTAGGCGCCCGCCCGCAGGCCGGAGACGAGCAGCAGCAGGCCCAGGGCGAGCAGCAGCCCGCCGGTCACCAGGATCTGCGCGCGGTGCTGCCGCCAGGTGAGCCAGAGCACGGGAAGGGTCCTTTCACAGGAGACGGGGCCCCGGCCGCCGGGCGGGCCGGAGGCCGGGGCCGAGGGACGGGGTTGCGGATGGACAGACACCGGGGCCGACAGACACCGGGGTCAGCGGGCCGGGGTCAGGGACGGGCGGGGCAGGGAGGACAGGCCGGGGGACCGCAGGTAGGCCAGGACGATCTCCTCCAGCGGCGCCGGGCGGGAGCTCCAGCGCGGGTCGGGCGGGGATGCGGCGGCTCTGACCAGCAGGGTCGCCTGCCGTCCCGTCTCCTCCCGTGAGATCACCGGCAGCCGGGCGGCCAGCGCGTCCGCCGCCTCGGCGGGGCCGGTCAGCACACGGTGCCCGGTCAGGAGATCGTCGATGTCGCCGCTGACCTGGACCCGGCCCCCGTTGACCACCAGCAGCCAGTCGCAGGCGCCCTCCAGTTCGGAGACCACATGCGAGGAGAGCAGCACGCTCAGGCCGGTCTCGGCCACCGCCTCCATCAGGCTGCGCATCACGTCGTGGCGGGCCAGCGGATCGAGGTCGGCCAGGGGCTCGTCGAGCACCAGCAGGTCGGGCTGCTTGGCCAGCGCGAGGGTCAGCGCCACCTGGGTCCGCTGGCCTCCGGAGAGTGAGCCGACCCTGCGCTCCAGCGGGATGCCCAGCCCGGCCAGCCGCCGCCGGGCGGCCTCCTCGTCCCACCGGGGGTTGAGCCCGCGCCCGAACCTCAGCATCTCCCGGACCCGGAAGCCGGGGTAGAGGGGCTTGCCCTGGGCCAGGAACGCGATCCCGGCCGGGCTCTCCCCGGCGGGGCGGCCGAAGACCCGCACCTGGCCGGTGGTCGGTGCGAGCAGCCCCACGGCCGTGCGCAGCAGGGTCGTCTTGCCCGCCCCGTTCGGCCCGACCACCGCCGCCACCCGTCCGGCGGGTACGGCCAGCGAGCAGTCACGCAGCGCCCAGGCCCCGCGGTAGCGCCTGCCGAGACCGGTCGTCTCCAGCGCGGGGGCCCGGCGCCCCGGCCACGGGTCGTGCGGATCGTGTTCGGCCGGGAGTCCCGTTCCCGCCGGGAACGGCGCGTCGTCCTCCTCGCCGGAGGGCGGGCCGGACCGGAAGAGGGACATCATGCGATCTCCTCCTGAGAGGCCTCCGCCAGGGCCGAGGCGAACAGCGCCCGCAGGTCCTCCTCGTCCAGGCCGGTCAGCCGGGCGCCGCGCAGCCACCGGACCAGTTCCCCGTGCAGCCGCGCCCGCTCGCCCGGCGGAGTCCGGCCGAGCGACCGCTCCACGAACGTGCCCAGCCCCGGCCGGCCGGTGACCAGACCTTCGCGCTCCAGTTCCCGATAGGCCTTCAGCACGGTGTTCGGGTTGATCGCGAGCCGGGACACGACTTCCTTGGCGGTCGGCAGCCGGTCGCCGGGGCGCAGCGTGCCGAGCCGGAGCGCGTGCCTGACCTGGTGGACGAGCTGGAGGTAGGTCGCCACTCCCGAGCCTCGGTCGAGGCGGAATTCGATCACCCTTCACCCTTTCACTAATTAAGTAGTGAAAGGGTGAAGGATGATCCCCCGGAAAGTCAAGCCCCGGTGGCCCGGCGCCGGGCTATGCCGGGTCCACGGCCTACGCCGGGAACTCGAAGCGCGGCGCGGAGCGGCTCAGCGTCGCGGTCTGCGGGACGGCCGCCCAGAGGGCGTTCAGTTCACCGGCGATCACGCTGACGAGCTTCGGGACGTCCGAGGCCGCTGCCTCGTGCATCGCCTCGGCGACGATCAGGACGGTGCCCGTGGTGTCGCGTACGGCCGAGTGGCCGCTCTGCCGGTTCGTCCAGCGCCGGGCGTGGGCCCGCCCGGCGGCGTCGGCGAAGATCACCTCACCCGGCTCGGGGTTCTCCGTCTCGCCGGAGAAGGTCAGGTAGCTCTCGTCGCCGGCGGCGTGCCGTACCTCGAGGCCCCCGTCGACCCGGTCGACGTCGAAGACGGCCACCGGGATCGCGTACGCGAGCGAGATCGCGTTGCACAGGTCGATGAGCGGGTGGAGCCGCGCAAGGGCGTGCTCCTTCCTGAAACGCCGCAGCAGCGACTCGGCGGCGCACCGGTACTGGGTGGGCTTGAGCCCCATCGCCGAGAAGGCGCGCCGCCACGCCCGGATCTCGGGGAACTCGGCCTCCGGGCCCGCCGCGAGCCGCGACCCGGCGACCGCGGAGAACTCCGCGACCCGGGCGCCGGCGGAGACGGCCGGGGTGATCCCCGTGGCGAAGACGGCGCCGGCGACGAGTCCGGGGTGGTCCGACCAGAGGGCGTCGGAGTGCTGGAAGTACATGGCGGGATCCTCTGTCACGAATGGGGTCTGCCGGTCGGTGAGCACGGCCGGTCGGCGCGGCCGACGAGCGCGGTCGACGAGCGCGGCCGGCGGAGGACGCGACGACCGGCGGGGTGGCCGCCGGAGCGCGGTCACCGGAGCGCGATGCTCACGCCGTCCACCCTGCCGTCCCTCCGGCCCGGCCGACAGGTCCAATGACGGCGCCCCCGGCGGGTCCAATGCGGACCGGCCACGAGGACTCCACGAGGACTCCACGGGGCTGGGGAGAACACGGAACAGCACTGCTCAGAACACGATTCCGCATGCTTTATTGACGAACGCCGGGTTCTGCGGTCTGCTGTGGGAATCTTCGTCGGGGGAGGTCCGAGGAGGAGACGCATGCGTCTGCGCGTGATCGTGGCGAGTCTCACGCTGGCCGTCACCTCGGCGGTCGCCCCGCCCGTCTGGGCCGACCCCACGGCTCCCGTCACGGCCGCCCTGTCCGAGGCCGCGGCCGGCAGCGCCACCGCGGCGGATCCCACGGCTCCCGTCGCGGCCGATCCCGCCCCGGCGGCCTCCGCCGCGCCCGCGGTGGCCGGGTGCGACCCGATCGCCGGGACCGAGTGCCTGCTGCCCTTCCCCAACGACTGGTTCACCGTTTCCGCGCGCACCGCGACCGGCCTGCGGGTGGACTTCGCGGCCGGGGCGATGCCGAAGAACGCGGCCGGCAAGCCGATCGACCCGCAACAGTGGAACGCCGCCGACGGATTCTCCCCGGGCTCGATGCTCCTGGCCCACGTGCCCGGCGTCGACCTCGCCGAGACCGGGGCCGCGCCCGTCACCGACATCGGCTGGTCGCTGCGCCGCGACGCCCCGATCGTGATCGTCGACACCCGGACGGGGGAGCGCTGGCCGTACTGGGCCGAGCTCGACGCGAACGCCGCCGACCCGGACCGCAGGGCGCTGATCGTCAGGCCGGCGAAGAACTTCAGGCAGGGCCACCGCTACGCCGTCGCCCTGCGGCGGCTGAAGGACGCCGACGGGCAGGAGATCGCCGCCTCCGAGACCTTCGCCCGGCTCCTGGGCGAGCGGCTCCCGGCGGGCGACCCGCTCGCCGACCGCCAGCGCGCGCTGCGCCGTACCCTCGGCGACCTGTCCCGGGCCGGAGTGGACACCCGGGGCCTCCACCTCGCCTGGGAGTTCACCGTCGCCGGCGAGCGGGGCATCGCCGGGCCGGTGCTGAGCATGCGCGACCAGGCGCTGCGCGGCCTGCGCGGGCACTCGCCGGAGTTCACGGTCACCGGCGTCACGGACTTCACCCCCGAGCAGGACCCGAACGTAGCTCGCGAGGTCACCGGCGAGATCGAGGTCCCCAACTACCTCGACCGGCCCGGCGGCCCGCCCGGCTCGAACCTCAACCGGGGACCCGACGGGCTGCCCCGGCCGCTCGGCGACGTGGTCAGGGCCCAGTACCAGTGCGAGATCCCGCGCTCGGCCTTCACCCGGCCGGCCCACCCCTCCCTGTACGGCCACGGCCTGCTGGGCCGGCACACCGAGGTCCGGGCCGGCAACGTCCGCGCGATGGCCGGGGAGCACAACTTCGTCTTCTGCGCCACCAAGTGGATCGGCATGTCCGACGAGGACGTGCAGAACGTCGTGAGCGTCTTCAGTGACTTCTCCCGCTTCGGCACCGTCACCGACCGGCTCCAGCAGAGTCTGCTCAACTTCGTCTTCCTCGGCCGCGCCATGATCGAGAAGGACGGCCTGACGAGCCACGAGGCCTTCAGGGACGACCGGGGCAGGCCGCTGCTCGACCGGCGGGCAGGCCTTGCCTTCGACGGCAACAGCCAGGGCGGCATCGCCGGCGGCGCGCTGGTCGCCGTCTCACCCGACGTCCGCAACGCCGTACTGGGCGTGCCGGGCATGAACTACAGCACGCTGCTCAACCGCAGCGTCGACTTCCAGCCGTTCCAGCAGCTCATGGACCAGAGCTATCCCGACAAGCTGACCCAGCAGGTCTGCTTCGCGCTGCTGCAGATGCTCTGGGACCGCGCCGAGGCGAACGGGTACGCCGAGCACATGACCGGCGACCCGCTGCCCGGCTCGCCCCGCCACCGGGTGCTGCTGCACGTCGCCTTCGGCGACCACCAGGTCTCCACGGTGACCGCCGAGGTGGAGGCCCGCACGGTCGGGGCCCGCATCCACCGGCCCGCCCTGGCCGCGGGACGCAGCCCCGACGTGACGCCCTTCTGGGGCATCCGGCCGCTGCCGGACTGGCCCTACCCCGGTTCGGCGATCGTCGTGTGGGACAGCGGCACCCCCCCGCCGCCCACGACCAACACCCCGCCGCTCGGCCCGGAGTACGGCCGCGACTCCCACGAGGATCCGCGCCACGACCCCGAGGCCCGCACGCAGAAGGCGTACTTCCTGCGGCACGGCCTGGTCGTGAACGTCTGCGGCGACGCCCCCTGCGTCGCCGACCCCGCACCCTGAGGCCGGCGGGCGCTGGACGCCCGAAGATCTGGTCGAGAGCCTCGCGCATGGCCTTTCCCGCCCCGGCCCACTTGACTCGGATCACCGGGAAACGGCCGGGAACCGGCGGCGCCCGCGAGGATCCGGAGGCGGAGAGACGATGCTTGAGTTGTTCCAGACGATCACGCTGGTCGCGGCCACCGTGGCCATGGGGCTCGCGGCGGGGCTGTTCTACACCTTCTCCGTCTCGGTCATGCCGGGGCTGTCCGAGACGGACGACCGGACCTTCGTCGAGGTGATGCAGCGGATCAACCGGAGGATCCTCAACGGCTGGTTCGCCCTGAGCTTCGGGGGCGCGCCGGTGCTGACCCTGCTGGCCGGGGTGCTCCAGCTCCTGGGAGGGGGCGGGCGGCCCGCGCTCCCCTGGACCGCGGCCGGGTTCGTCCTGTACGGCGTGACCTTCGTGATCACCGCCGCGATCAACGTACCGCTCAACAACGCCCTCGACGCGGCCGGTGACCCGGCGGCCATCGCCGACCACGCGGCGGTGCGCGCCGCCTTCGAGGCCCGCTGGGTCCGCTGGAACCTCGTGCGCACGCTGCTCTCCACAGCCGCGCTCGCCTGCCTGGCCTGGGCGCTGGTGCTGTACGGCGGCGCGATGGGGTGACCCCCGCCGGTGGGAACCGGGCCGTCAGAGCACGGCGAACTCGCCCGGGACCGCGGCCCCGTCCACCAGGAGGCCGGCGCGGGAGCGGGTCTCGTCGGCGGCGAACCACTCGTCCTCGGCGCGCATCCAGGCGTGCCACCGCGGTTCGAGCGCCGCGCCGTCCCTGGCCAGGACCCGGGCCAGCCGCAGCCGCCTGGGCGCCTCCACCCACACGGCGAAGGCCGTCGGGGCGCCGCGCCGGGCCGTACTCACCCCCTCCAGCACCAGAACCGGCGCGACCGGCACCTCCACCCACTCGGCGAAGGCGCCGCGCTTCCAGTCGTAGCGCCGGTAGCCGCCCGGCGCGCCCGCCGACAGCGGGCCGAGCACCCGGTCCTCCACCTGCTCGAACCACGCCTGCGGCGGCTCGTCCCACGGCACGGGGAAGTCGTCGCCGTGGACCACCCGGCAGCCCAGCGCGCTGGCGAGCCGCCCGGCGAAGGTGGTCTTGCCCGACCCGGCCGGCCCGTCCACCGCGACGACCCGCACCGGCCCGCACGAGGGCGGCAGCGCCCGGACCGCCGCGGCCAGGTCCGGAAAGGAGATCACGTCCGCCACGTCTCCAGCATGGCATCCGGCACGGCGTGTCATCCGGCGCGGCACGGCGTCCCGGCTCCGGGTCACCGGCCGGGGGGATCAGGGTTACCCCTGGGTATCGTTCCGGGCCCGGACCTGGCACGCTTGCCGTGCGCCCCCGTGCCGTTCCGGCCGGCTTGGGCTAGGATCGGCGACTCTCACCCGGAGGTTGATCTTGCAGGGAGCCCTTGGCGACATCGTCGTCCTCGACCTGTCCCGCGCGCTGGCCGGGCCGCACGCCGCGCAGATGCTCGGAGACCTGGGCGCGCGGGTGATCAAGGTGGAGCATCCCGGCGGAGGCGACGAGTCGCGGGGCTGGGGCCCGCCCTTCGCCGGTCCCGATCATGACATCTCCACCTACTTCCTGGCCGCCAACCGCAACAAGCTCTCGATCACCGTGGACCTCAAGTCCGCGGAGGGCAAGGTCCTCATCGAGCGCCTGGTACGGCAGAGCGACGTGCTGATCGAGAACTTCAGGACCGGGGTCCTGGACCGCCTGGGCTTCTCCGTGGAACGGCTGCACGAGCTCAACCCCCGCCTGGTCGTGCTGTCGATCACCGGGTTCGGCCACGACGGGCCGGAGGGGGGACGGCCCGGCTACGACCAGATCGCCCAGGGCGAGGCGGGGCTGATGAGCCTGACCGGCCCCTCGGCGCAGGAGCCGTACCGGGTGGGCGCCTCGATCGCCGACCTGCTGGCGGGCATCCACGGGGCGTACGGCGTGGCCGCCGCCCTCTACGAGCGCGAGCGGACCGGGCGGGGGAAGGTCGTGCGGACCTCGCTGCTGGCCGCGGTGACCGGCGTGCACTCCTACCACGGCACCGCCTGGACGGTCGGCGGCAAGGTGCCCGCGGCCAACGGCAACCACCACGCCTCGATCGCCCCCTACGGCGCGTTCCGCTGCGCCGACGGGATGATCCAGATCGCGGTGGCCAACGAGGGACAGTGGCGGAAGGTGGCCACCCTTCTGGACATCGATCCGGAAATTACGAAATATGCGACCAACAGGGAAAGATTCGTACACCGGGATGAGCTGATCGCCGACATGGAACAGGCGCTCGCCAAACACGACCGCGCGCACTGGCTGACCGTGCTCGGCGGGCTCGGCGTGCCCGCCGGGGCGATCCGCTCCATCGACGAGGTCTACGCCTGGGAGCAGACCCGCTCCCAGGGGCTGCTGGTCGAGGTCGACCATCCCGTGCTGGGCCCCATCGAGCTGCCCGGGCCGCCGCTCCGCTTCGACGGCGAGCCGCCCCGCGAGCACGCCGCCCCGCCCGCCCTCGGCCAGCACAACGACGAGGTGCTCGCCTGGCTCGCGGAGCGCGAGCGATGACCGAACGGCCGGACGCGCGCGCCCTGATCGGCGCCGTCCTCGACCCGGGGACGTGGCGGCCGTGGGACGGGCCGCCCGCCGATCCGGCCGAGCCGGGGTCGGACTACGCCGAGGAACTGGCCGCCGCCCGCGCCAAGTCCGGCTACGACGAGTCGGTGATCACCGGTGAGGGCCTGCTCGACGGGCGCAGGGTCGCGGTCGTCGTCTGCGAGTTCTCCTTCCTCGCCGGCTCGATCGGGGTGGCCGCCGCCGAGCGGCTCACCTCCGCGATCGAGCGGGCCACCGCCGAACGGCTCCCGCTGCTGGCCGCCCCGGCCTCCGGCGGCACCCGGATGCAGGAGGGCGCGCTCGCCTTCACCCAGATGGTGAAGATCACCGCCGCGGTCATGGCCCACCGTTCCGCGGGTCTGCCGTACGTCGTCTACCTGCGCCATCCCACCACCGGCGGCGTCCTGGCCTCCTGGGGCTCGCTCGGCCACGTCACCGCGGCCGAGCCGGGCGCGCTGATCGGGTTCCTCGGGCCGAGGGTGTTCGAGTCGCTGCACGGCTATCCCTTCCCCCAGGGGGTGCAGGTGGCCGAGAACCTCTTCGCCAACGGCCTGGTCGACGCCGTCGTCTCCGCCGAGGACGCCCGCCGGATCGCGATCAGGGCACTGGCCGTCCTGTGCGCCCCGCGCGAGGGGCTGCCGCAGCGGCCCGAGCCGGAGGACGACGTGGGGCAGGTCGACGCGTGGGAGGCGATCACCCGCTCCCGTCGCGACGACCGGCCCGGCGTGCGGGCGCTGCTCAAGCTGGGCGCGGCCGACGTCACCCCGCTCAACGGCACCGGTGCGGGCGAGAACGACCCCGGCCTGCTGCTCGCGCTGGCCAGGTTCGGTACGGCGCCCGCCGTCGTGCTGGGCCAGGACCGGCGCCGACAGCGGGCCGAGGCCCCGCTCGGCCCGGCCGGGCTCCGGGTGGCCCGGCGCGGCATGCGCCTGGCCTCGGAGCTGGGCCTGCCGCTGGTCACCGTGATCGACACCGCCGGGGCCGCGCTGTCCAAGGCGGCCGAGGAGGGCGGCCTCGCCGGCGAGATCGCCCGTTCCCTGGCCGACCTGGTCACGCTCGACGCCCCCACGGTCTGCCTGCTGCTAGGTGAGGGGGCGGGCGGTGTGGCCCTGGCCCTGCTGCCCGCCGACCGGGTCCTGGCCGCCCAGCACGCCTGGCTGTCCCCGCTGCCGCCCGAGGGGGCCTCGGCGATCCTCTACCGGAGCGTGGACTTCGCCCAGGAGATCGCCTCGGCCCAGGGCGTGAAGTCGACCGACCTGCGGCAGAACGGCATCGTGGACCGGATCGTCCCGGAGCTCCCCGACGCCGCCTACGAGCCCGAGGAGTTCTGCCGCCGGGTGGCGGCCATGCTGGAGTACGAGATCGTCGGGCTGCTGGGACGGGCCCCCGCGGACCGCCTCAGCGCCCGGCTCTCCCGCTATCGCCGCCTCGGCCTGTGACGGGCCGCCCCGCGGCTGCGGGGTGGGGCCCCGGTGCGCGACGGCGCCGCCTGATGACGCCCTCGGCCACGGCCAGGTTGACGATCCAGCCCAGCGTCTGGCCGACCGGGATCATCGAGATCGCCGCCTCCCCCGCCGATCCCGCCTCGACTCCGCCGAAGGGCAGCCGGACCAGGAGCAGCAGGGGGACGATGACGCGCGAGGTGACCGCCAGGAACGTCAGCGCGTAGTTGCGCGTCATCCAGTCGCGGTGACCGGCGAAGTCGCCGCGGCGGGCGGCCCGGCAGGCGAGGCCCGCGGTGATCAGCCACAGGACGGCCGCGATGGTGAGACCGGCCTGCGTCACCGGGCGGCCCGACCACAGCGCGACCGGGATCGCGGTCACCGCCGACGGCAGCACCCCGGCCAGGAGATAGATCCGGCCGAGCGTCCGGTGGACCCGCCCGCGCGCACGCACCCCCGGCACGAACTGCAGCGGACCGAGGACGAGTGCCACCGCGGCGGTCGCGATGTGGCCCACGAGAACGTGATAATGCAGGCCGTCGTGCACGTCGAGACGGCTGTCGCCGATGTCGAGGCCCAGGTACGGATAGACGAGCACCAGGCCGACGACGACCGCGACGGCGAACATCGGCCACGCCGTTCGTGCCGTTTGTCTCTGCATACGCGCAGCCTCACAGGCACGGCCCGGCCCCCGCATCCGCCCCTCGATGACCATGCCCGTACACGGATCGGTGTACGGCCGGAGCCCGAGGACGACCTCGCGCGAGCGGCCACGCCGGTACACGAGATCGCCGGGCTGCCGGGACGGGCCCCCGCGGACCGGCCCGGCAGCCCGGCTCCCCGCCACCGCGGCCCCGGCCGACCGACGGGCCGGGGCCGCGGAACCCGTCAGTCGTCCTTCTCGCCGGCCGGCGGCTTGCGTGCCTCGCTGCTCTCATAGCCGACGGCCTCGTGCCGCCACAGCTCGGTCCCGTCGGCGGCGTATCCGACGTACACGGCGCCGTCCTTCGACGGATTGGCCCCGTCGGGGAGTTCGCCGCCGAACAGGCGCGCACCCTGGCCCGGGAAGCCCTCGACCGTCCCGGCCGAGACCCGGCGGTCGTCCTCGGCCCGCAGTTCGACGCGGGCCGTGCGCTCGTCGGTGTAGCCGTACCACAGGCCCTTCACCGCCTGCCCCTCGCCGGCCCAGACGGAGACCGGCGCCCGGGGGAACCTGCCGGGTTCCCTCAGGTCGGCCCCCAGCGTCAGGTAGGAGTGGTTGCTGCTCATCCCCACCGGGTTGCCGTCGTGCCAGAAGACCAGGCAGTTGCCGGCGTGCATGTAGGCCGTGACCCCTCCGGCCAGGGGGACGCCGGAGCCGTCGGGCGTCCTGTCCTGATGGCAGGGCGGGGACAGGATGTCCTCCAGTCGCTGGAGCCGCTCGCCCCGCTCGTCGGCGAAGTCGTAACCGACGGCGGGCGGGCCCTCCGGCAGGTCGCCGGGGAAGCGGGCCGTCCAGATGGGAGCGGGCAGGCCGCGGCCCCGGATCACCTCACCGGGGAAGCCCCGGCCGTCGCCGAAGGTCACGCGGACCGAGCCGACGGAGTCCCTGGCCATGCCGTAGGCGACCATCTCCGCGGGCAGCGGGAACAGGCTGGTCACGCCGGCGACCCGGCCGGCCTCCTCCTTGTCCAGCGGCTCGACGAGCCCGCAGGAGGCCGAGTCGTCGACCGGCGTCACCTTCCGCGCCGAGCAGATGCGGAGCTGCCCGTCCCCGGCGCGGCTGTACCAGACCCGGATCGGGTCCTCGGGGAAGGCCGGGTGCGGGACCGTGACCACCTCTCCGATCGGGGGGTTCTCCCGCAGGGACCTCTCCAGGAGCTGCGCCAGGCCGTTCACCCGCACCGCGGTGGTGTCGTCCGGCTTCTCGCTCCGGCCGCCGGCGAGCCAGACCGCGGCGACCGCCACGGCCGCCGCGACGGCCAGGGCGGGAACCAGCAGGAGCCTGCGGCGCAGTCTCCTGGCGCGCGTGCGGCGCATCGTGTCCGCCCAGGCTCCGGGGGAGGCGGGGAAGGCCTGGGCGCGGGCGTCGAGGGCGGCGCGCAGACGCTGTTCGATGTCGTTCACGAGTCCTCCTTCAGGGCCCGGCCGAGGGCGGACAGGCCGCGGCTCGTGTGCGTCTTGACCGAGCCGGGGGAGACGCCCATCGCCTCGGCGATCTCCCGCTCGGACAGGTCCAGCCAGTAGCGCAGGACCAGGGCCTCGCGCTGGCGGCGGGGCAGGCGGCCGACGGCGGCCAGGAGCTCCCGGTGATCCTCGGCGACGATCACCGCGTGTTCGCTGCTGCGCGCGGCCTCGGGCGGATCGAGCGCGCGGCGCCGTGCCAGGCGCAGGTGACGCAGCCGGTTGCGGGTGAGGTTGCACACGATGGAGCGGACGTAGGCCAGGGCGGCGCCGTCGTCACGCAACCGGCGGTCGTGGAGGCGGGCGAAGGCCTCCTGGGCGATGTCCTCGGGGTCGTCGGCGCCGAGCAGCCCGGCCAGGCGCACCATCGAGTGATAGTGCGCGGCGAACAGCTCGGCGAACGAGGGAGGCGCCACTGTCGGGAGATCAATCACATCAGCGAGACACCCGAACGGGTCCCCGGTTGACAGGAGCCTCACGAGGATCCGCCGAACGCCCGGACCGGGCGTTCAGGACCCGGGCGTTCAGGACCCAGGCGTTCAGGACCCGGGCGTCAAGGACCCGGGCGTCAAGGACCCGGGCAGGCCTCGGGAACCGGGCGTCAGGGCTCGGATCGCGCAGGGGACAGCGGGACCGGGATGCGCTCGACCCGCAGGGAGAAGACCTCCTCGCGGGGGACGACCACCTCGTAGGCGCCGTGGTCGACCATCCAGTAGCCCAGCGCCTCGGCCTTCATCCCGCTGTGCCCGGTGTAGGCGATGTGCAGGCCCTCCTCGCCGTTCTCCTCCGACACGTCGAGGACCAGGCACGGCTCGCCGCCGAACGCGCCGACCGTGCGGACCAGCACCAGCCAGTCGAGGCGGGCGCGCTCGACCACGGCCCGCCAGTAACCGGAGGCGGCCTCGAAGCCCTCCTGCGCCTCCTCGCTGAACAGCACGACCTCGGCCGGCCCCGGGCCCAGGGCGGCCGCGTAGGCGCGCTCTCCGTAGTGGGCGACGAACCCCGACGCCACCGGCTCGATTTCCTCGCTCATGAGGCCGGCCGCCAGCTCAGGCCGTCGTAGACGCCGAAAACGCGTTCTCCCTCGTCGACGGTCACGTGGATGATCTCTGCTCCCGGCGGGATCGGCATCGGCATGGTGTGGAACTGCGGCACGACGTGCTCGCGCGAGGTGGTGAAGCCGTTGCCGGCGAAGGGCGGCGAATCGTTCCAGTCGCCGCCCATGTGCGGGCCGTACGGGACGACATAGGTGTCGGTGTCGCGCGCGAACCAGCGCACGAGATAGACCTCCGGCACCGAGACGGTCAGCTCCGAGCCCTCGAATCCCAGGTCGAGGCCCATGAAGAGCTGCGCGGGGGTGGTCAGCCTGATGCAGTCCTGCACCCGGTAGACGTATCCCGAGATGACCGTCCGTTTGCCGGCCAGATAGGGCACGAGCAGCCGAGGGGGGATGACCTTCTGCATCTGCGTTCTACGCCCAGGTGGCTCGCTCACGGGTCACATTTTACGATCTGTTGACCTGTAGTCGTCGATGTTCCAGGCTCGGCAGCGCATTACGGGTGGCAATCGTGATCTGCGGGTCCAGGACGCAGGTCTGTACGGCGGGCGCCGGGCCCAGGTCGGCGCGGACCACCCCCATGGGATCGATCAGCATGCTGCGGCCGATCCCGAAACCGTCGGCGGCCCGCGGGTTCGGGGCCTGGCCCACGGCCGCCACCCAGGTGGTGTTCTCGATCGCCCGGGCCCGCAGCAGGGTCGTCCAGTGCTCTTCCTTCATCGGCCCCGAGCCCCAGGCGGCGATCACCGCGAACATCTCGGCCCCGAGGTCCACCAGGGCCCGGGTCAGCTCGGGGAAGCGGATGTCGTAGCAGGTGACCAGGCCGACCCGGAGCCCGCCCAGCTCGGCCACGACCGGCTCGCCGCCGGGCACGACCAGCGCCGACTCCCGCGCTCCGAAGGAGTCGAACAGGTGGATCTTCCGGTAGGCCGCCCTGATCTCGCCGTCGGGGCCCAGCGCCACCGCCGTGTTGTGCACGCGGGGCGCCTCGCCCATGCCCGCCGGTCCCTCACCGGGAGCGGACACGCCGCCGGGCGACGGCTCGAACGTTCCGGCGATCACCGACAGCCCGCGGCCCCGGGCGGCCTCGGCCAGCCCGGTGACGAACGGCCCGTCGAGCGGCTCGGCCAGGTCGAGGATCCGCTTGCCGTACCGGGTGAGCGTGGCCTCGGGGAAGATCACCAGCTCGGCGCCGTCGTCGGCCGCCCGCGCGACGGACTCGCGCGCCTGCCGGAGGTTGTCGGCGGGGTCCTCGGAGACGGGGATCTGGCACAGGGCGATACGGGTCACGTCTCCGACTTTAACCGGCGATTCGGGACCGGTTCCATCCACGTCAGGCGCCGCCACACCCACTCCAGCGGGCCGTACCTGAACCTGGCCAGCCACCACCGGCTGAACACCACCTGGACGGCCAGCACGGCCACCGCCAGCACCACGCCGGTGAGCCGGGTCGGGTCGGCGGTGAGCAGTGGCAGGGACAGCAGGATGACCGGGGTGCTGACCAGATAGTTCGTCAGCGCCATCCGGCCCAGGGGATTGAACACCGCAGTCAGCGGGTCGCGCAGCGGAGTCCGAAGGAGCAGCAGCAGTCCCGTGCAGTAGGCCGCCGCGCAGGCCAGCGCGGCGCCGACGTAGGCGCCCAGGAGGAACGGCCCGAGATCGGCCGGGGAGGCCGGCAGCCAGGTGAGGCCCGCGGCCAGCGCCACGGAGAGCAGGAAGGCCGGCGCCAGGAGGCGCCCGTCGAGCGGGTAGGCCATCATCGCCATGCCCAGCAGGAACAGGCCGGGGATCAGGAACGCCACGAACGTCCCCTCGATGACGATCCCGCCGCCGATGGAGGCGGCCCAGGCCGTCACGGCGATCCCGAGCAGCAGCGTCGCCGAGCGCGGCAGGAACGAGGCGGGCAGCAGCACCAGCGCCCCGAAGATCGCGTACGGCAGGAGCACCTCGCCCGGGTTCAGGAGGTGGTGGGCGACGCCGAAGCAGGCCAGCACCGCCAGCCTGCGCAGCAGCGCCAGCCGGGGATGGGGGGTGCGCTCGGCCGCGGAGCGCAGGAAGAGCACGAAGCTCAGGCCGAACAGGAACGAGAAGATCGGATAGAACCGGCCCTGGAGCAGATTCTCGACCACCGCGTCGACCGCGCCGTCCTGTACGGGCCGCTGCGTGTCGGTCAGGTGCGTGCGCGTGTGCTGCCAGGTGTTGACCACCATGATCCCGCACACCGCGAAACCGCGGAGCGCGTCCAGCTCGTGCAACCTGCGCGTCACCGGACCGCCTCACGCGCGGGTCCGCCGGTCCGGAATGCGATCACGGATCCAACGTATAACTTTCCGGGCGGGTCCTCCGCAGGCCTGCCGGCGCGGCGGCCCTCGGCGGCGTCGGGGCGTCGGCGGCCTCCCGGTGAGGGCGTTCCTCCGCGGCGGTCCGGTTCCGGCGGCCTCCCGGGTGTACGGCGGCCTCCCGGGTGTACGGCGGGCCCCGGTCGGGTGTACGGCGGGCCCCGGTCGGGTGTACGGCGAGCCCCGGCGCGTCTCGTCATGCGGGACCTCGCCTTGCCGTCCCCGACGACGCGCCGGTAGCGTCGGCGGCGATCGAGCCTGAGGCGCCGGCCGGGAGACCTGCGGCGGCGCGGCCACCATGTCTGGAGTGAGCGAAGATGACGGCGACCGGGGACCGCCCCTTTATTGTGGGAGCGCTCCCACAAGGGTTCGTGTGGGGCACCGCGACCTCGGCCTACCAGATCGAGGGCGCCGTCGAGGCCGACGGGCGGGGCCCGTCGATCTGGGACGCCTTCTGCCGGATCCCCGGAGCGGTGGCCGCGGGGGAGTCGGGTGAGCACGCCTGCGACCACTACAACCGCTGGCAGGAGGACGTGGCCCTGATGGCCGGCCTCGGCGCCGGCGCCTACCGCTTCTCGGTGGCGTGGCCGCGGGTGTTCCCCGAGGGCGACGGCCGGGTCAACCGGCGGGGGCTCGACTTCTACCGCCGCCTGGTCGACGGGCTCAACGAGCGCGGCATCACCCCGTTCGCCACCCTCTACCACTGGGATCTGCCCCAGGCGCTGGAGGAGCGCGGCGGCTGGCGGGTCCGGGAGACCGCCGAGCGCTTCGCCGACTACGCCGCGACCGTGCACGAGGCCATGGACGGCGTGCCGTACTGGATCACGCTGAACGAGCCGTACTGCTCGTCGATCACCGGCTACGCCGAGGGCCGCCACGCGCCCGGCGCCCGCGAGGGGCACGGGGCCCTGGCGGCGGCGCACCACCTGCTCGTCGGGCACGGCCTGGCGGTGGCCCGGCTGCGCGAGCGCGCCCGGCCGCAGGAGCAGGTCGGCGTCACCCTCAACATGTCGCCCGCCGTGCCCGCGAGCCCCTCGGCCGAGGACGTCGCCGCGGCCCGCCGCATGGACCTGATGGTCAACCGGCAGTTCACCGAGCCGCTGCTGGGCGCCGCCTACCCGGATGACATGGCCGAGGTCTACGGCGAGATCAGCGACTTCTCCTTCCGCCGCGACGGTGACCTGAAGATCATCTCTGCCCCGCCGGACTTCCTGGGCCTGAACTACTACTACCCGATCCACGCCGCCGCGGCGCCGTACGGCCAGCCCGACCCCGCGCTGCGCTCGGCCTTCGACATCGGCGTGCGCACGGTGGCGCCGGACGGGCCGCCGGTCAGCGGGCTCGGCTGGCGCATCGAGCCGCGCGGGCTGTACGACACCCTCACCGGGCTGGCCGCCCGCTATCCCGGCCTGCCGCCGGTCTTCATCACCGAGAACGGCTACGGCGGCGGCGACGAGCTCGACGACACCGGCCGCGTCGCCTACCTGGAGGGCCACCTGGCCGCCACGGCGGCCGCGCTGGCCGACGGCGTGGACGTGCGCGGCTACTTCTGCTGGTCCCTGCTGGACAACTTCGAGTGGGCCCGGGGCTACGCCGCCCGGTTCGGCCTGGTGCACGTCGACTACGCCACCCAGGCCCGTACGCCCAAGGCCTCCTACCGGTGGTACCGCGACGTGATCGCCGGCAGGTCCTGAGACCCGGTCCCGGCCGCCCCTTCCGCTCGGCGGCCGGGACCGTGCTCCGCCCCGTCCCCGGCGCCCGCTCGGCCGGGTACGGCGCGGGTTACGCTGAGCCGCGTGAACGATCCTCTGGTGGCGCGGATGCGCGCGTTCGGCACGACGATCTTCGCCGAGATGTCGGCGCTCGCCCTGCGGACGGGTTCGATCAACCTGGGACAGGGCTTCCCCGACACCGACGGGCCGCCGGCGATGCTGGAGCGGGCGATCGAGGCGGTCCGCGGCGGGCGCAACCAGTATCCGCCGGGCCCCGGCCTCCCCGAGCTCCGCGAGGCCGTCTCCGAGCACCGCAAGGACCACTACGGCCTGCTCTACGACCCCGACGGCGAGATCCTGGTCACCGTCGGCGCCACCGAGGCCATCGCCGCCTCGATCCTGGCGCTGTGCGAGCCCGGCGACGAGGTGATCGCCTTCGAGCCCTACTACGACTCCTACGCGGCCTCCGTCGCCCTGGCCGGGGCCGTGCTGCGGCCGGTCACCCTCCGGCCCGCCGAGGGGCGCTTCACCTTCGACCCGGCCGAGCTGCGCGCCGCCGCCGGACCCCGGACCCGGGCGATCCTGGTCAACTCCCCGCACAACCCGGCCGGGACCGTGTTCACCCGCGAGGAGCTGTCGGTCATCGCCGGGCTGTGCGTCGAACGCGACCTGATCGCGATCACCGACGAGGTCTACGAGCACCTCACCTTCGACGGCGCCCCGCACATCCCCCTGGCGACCCTGCCGGAGATGCGCGAGCGCACCGTGATGATCTCCTCGGCGGGCAAGACCTTCTCGGTGACCGGCTGGAAGACGGGCTGGATCTGCGCCCCGCGACCCCTCGTCCGCGCGGTGCAGACCGTCAAGCAGTTCCTCACCTTCACCGCCTCGGCGCCCTGGCAGCTCGCCGTGGCGTACGGCCTGCGCCACGAGCTGGACTGGGTCTCCGGGCTGCGCGACGGCCTGCAGGCCAAGCGCGACCGCCTGACGGCCGGTCTGACCGCCGCCGGGTTCGACGTCTACCGCCCCGCCGGGACCTACTTCGTCCAGACCGACATCCGCCCCCTCGGCTTCACCGACGGCCTCGCCCTGACCCGCGAACTCCCCGACCTGGCGGGCGTGGTCGCCATCCCCACCCAGGTCTTCTACGCCCATCCGGAGCGCGGCCGGCACTTCGTGCGCTTCGCCTTCTGTAAACGCGACGAGGTCATCGACGAGGCGGTGGCCCGCCTGGCCCGCCTCGGCAAAGAAGCCGGCGACGGAGAGTAGGGGAGGATGGGCTCTGCGTGGTGGTATCGCTTTGATACCACCGCTTGCGTACCATCGGGAGCATGGCTATGACCCTGCGCCTCTCCGAAGAACAGACCGAAGCCCTTCGCCGCCGTGCCGAGAGGGAAGGACGGAGCATGCAGCAAGTGGTCCTGTCCGCCGTGGACGAATACCTGGCCCGTCGCGCCGACGACGAGGAGGTCCACCGTCTCGGCGTGGAAGCCGTGCGCCGGTGGAAACCGGTTCTCGATCGGCTCGCTGAATGATCCGCTACCTCACGCTGGAACAGGTGCTCGACCTTGCGGAGCTGGCCATCGGGGCCACACCCGAGCTGCGCGACCTCGGTCTGCTCGACTCCGCCGTGCACAGGCCGCGGGCGTCCATGTTCGGGCAGGAGGCCTATCCCGGCCTGTTCGACAAGGCCGCGGCGCTGATCCATTCCCTGGCCACGAACCACCCGTTCGTGGACGGCAACAAGCGGGTCGCCTGGGTGACGACGCTCGTCTTCCTGGCATGGAACGGTGAGAAGGTCGACACCGACGACGACTCCGCCTACGACTTCGTCATCGCCGTCGCCTCGGGCAAGCTCACCGAGGTCGACGAGATCGCCGACGTGCTCCGGGGCTTCGCCGTACCTCCGCGGGCGTGATCACCGGGCCGCCCGCACCCCGGCCGTGCCGCCGCACCGTCCCATCAGGATCAGGGGACGGGGCCCGGCGGCGTCATCGGGCGTCCACAGCACGCCGGGGATCTCGCCGGGGCGGCGGCGCGCGGGCAAATTCTCGTCGAGGGGCGAGATCGCACTCGACAAAGAGAACCGGCTCACCCGCGGCGAGGTGGCACTCTTCCCGGCAGCGACGTCCGCAGCAGAAGGTCCGCAGCAGAAAGAGAGCCGCAATTGCTCACCGTCGGTGACCGCTTCCCCGAGTACGAACTCACGGCCTGCGTCTCCCTCGACCCGGAGACGGCGTTCGAGACGATCGACCACAAGACCTACGAGGGCAAGTGGCGGGTGGTCTTCTCCTATCCCAAGGACTTCACCTTCGTCTGCCCGACGGAGATCGCGGAGTTCGGCCGGCTCAACGGCGAGTTCGCCGACCGGGACGCCCAGGTGCTGAGTCTGTCCGTCGACTCCGAGTACGTCCACCACGCCTGGCGCAAGGACCACCCGGACCTGCGCGAGCTGCCCTTCCCGATGCTGTCGGACATCAGGCGCGAGCTGTGCGCCGAGCTCGGCATCCTGGGCGGCGACGGCGTCCCCCAGCGCGCCACCTTCATCGTGGACCCGAACAACGAGATCCGGTTCGCCATGGTGACCGCCGGCTCCGTCGGGCGCAACGTCGGGGAGGTCCTGCGCGTCCTCGACGCGCTCCAGTCCGGTGAGCTGTGCGCGTGCAACTGGAACAGGGGCGAGGCCGGCCTCGACGTCAGGAAGCTGATGTCCGGCGTCTGACCCTCCGCCGGCCGGGGGCGGGCACCGTCCGCGGGTGCCCGCCCCGGCGGCCGGCCCTCCCGGAGGTCAGCGCGTGGACCGTCCGAGGCCGGGGACGGACAGGCGGGGCAGTTCCGGCATCGGCTGGGCGGCCAGCGCCGGATCGCTGAGGTCGATGACGGAACGGGCGGGCGGGGCCTTGACCCTGACCCGTGAGCCCCAGCCGCGGAAGGTGGCGGTGCTGGTGGTGATCGCGCTCAGCCGGTCCCAGCCGCGCGCCCACGGCCTCATCTCGGCGAAGGAGACGGCGAGCCTGCGCGTGTTCCGCCCGGCGTCCTGCCACAGGCTCCAGGCGATGGCCAGCCTCCCGGCCGGGCCGCGCGGTCCGCCCCCCGTCATCTCGCGGTAGGTGCGCGAGACCGCGTACAGCCGGCGGGCCGTGATGGTGCCCCGGTACACGGTGGTGGGCGCGCCGCCGACCTCGCCGCCCGGCTCGACCCGCCGGGCGGTGGCCAGCAGTCCCCTGAGCGTGGCGGGCTCCAGCACGTTGATCGTCTGGACGGAGAACAGGCCGGGGTTGTCCAGCCGTATCCAGTGCACGTGCCCGGGGAGGAACGACAGCAGATCGCGGGTACCGAGGTACATCGCCCCGCGCAGCAGGATGAGCCTCATCTCCGGGTCCACATCCCTCACCGCCCGGGGAATGTCGCGGGGATCGGTCCGGTGGACCGTGCGGGAGGCGACCACCCCGGAACGGCCGAACCGGTAGACGCCCCTCAGACGGTAGCGATCGATGCCGACCCTCCGGCCGTCGGAGAAGTACCGGGTGGTGACCTTCTCCCTGAATCCGACCCCGTGGCCGGGGACGAACCGGCTCTTGAGCGCGGTCACCGGTCCTCGCGGATCGGGTCGCGCGTACGCGTGCGCCGCCGGAGCGGGCGTGGACGCCGTGGCGGCGGGGGCGACGGCGGTGACGGCGGTGACGGCGGCCGTGACGGTGACGGTGACGGCCGCCGGTGCGGTCCATCGCCTCATGAACGTGCTCTCATGAGGCTTTTCCTCCCCTGAGGGAATGGCGGTGAATGGCCGGGGTGATTACCGAACCTGTAAACACGGGCTTCGGAAAGCGGAAATGCCGCCTGATTTCTGAGGCCTTTATTATTTCTATCCGGCATGCCGGTCATCGGGATTTCGTCCCGAGCTGTCCAGGAGGATCCAAGCCGCGTGCAAGCGGATCCGGCCAGGATCGCGCCATGAACCTGGTGAGAAACGAGCCCGGCGGGTCCCCCGCCTTCGGCGAGCCGTTCCCCGAGAGCATCGGGATCCTGAACCGCGAGTACGTACGGCCGACCGAGGAGCATTTCAGGATCCCCGACGGCCCGCACCACCGGATGCTCGGCGAGCAGCTCACGGTGGTCTACCGCGACGACGAGACCCTGCACTCGGTGGCCGTCATCGGGGCGCCGGCCCGGGTGGCCGACGCCGGGGCCGCGGTGGACTGGCTGACCGAGCGGATGACCGGCCCGGGAGGCGGGCAGTGGGCCGAGCTGGACCCCGGCCCGCTCGGCGGCCGGGCCGTCTGCCTGGGCGCGGAGGGAGCGACCTACTGCTACTGGGCCGACGCCCGGATGGTCGGCTTCCTCCTCACCCCGAGCCTCGGCGTCGAGGCGATGCGGAAGAGCTTCGTGATGATCAGGAACGCCGTGGAGCGGTAACCGGGGGTCACCCGCGGGCGGAGGCCGGGGTACGGCGACGCCCGGCGGCACCGCCGCGCTCCAGCCACCACTCGGCCAGCAGCAGGGAGGTGGTCCAGCCGAGCCAGGCGGCCAGCCCGGAGACGGTCTGCATGAAGGCGATGTCGCTGCCGCCGAAGACCGTCTCCGCCTGCGGCATCAGGACGATCATCGCGATCACGCCCCACACCCTGTTCGTGATGATGGAGAAGGTCAGCGCGAAGCTGCGGATCATCCACCTGCGGTGGTCGGCGAACCGGCGGCGCCTGGCCGCCCGGAACCCGGCGACGGTGCAGGCCAGCCAGAGAGCGGCCAGCATGACGTTGCTGACCCGAGTCATCGGCCCGAAGGGGCTGAGCGCCCCGACCACCAGGCCGAGCGCGCCCGCCGGGAGCACCCCGCCCAGGACGTACACCCGCCCGATCCTGCGGTGCGCGACCGGGTACCGCTTGCGGAACCACGGCCAGATCTGCAGGCCGCAGGCGACCATCGCGACCGCGCCGAACAGGACGTGCGCCACCAGCATCGGGTAGTACGCCGCGAAGCTCCCCTCCAGCGGCACCCGGGACAGGCTCGGGTCGAGGGAGAGGTAAGGCGGCAGCGAGAACGCCAGGAACGCCGTGGCCACCACCGCCAGGGGTCCCACCCACGGACGCCGCCACCACCGCACCCGCGGCCGTCCACCCGTTCCCGAAGCCGGGCGGTCATCCGCATCGAGGCCCGGCCGCTTCGGCGCTCCGTCCGCCGGTGCCGTCCGGGGCGGGGTGCCGCCCGCCGGCTCCGCGCCCGGTGTGCCCGTACTCGTCAGCTCCGCCATGCCGGCCTCCTCGCCGTGAGTGGATCTCTGCGGGACAGAGCCTGGCCGGGCGCGCTGACGGTCCTCGCACCGATCGCTGACGGTCGCGGCGGCCTGTGGCTCCGGTTCGGGCGGGGCGATGAGGCCTGGGCAGGTGAGGGATAGGGTTCGTGGCCATTCGTGCTGATTGCGCAGAAGGTCCTTGTCGATGCCTTCCGTTCCGACGGCTGTCCCGGCGGCAGCCGTACCCGATGCTCTGGTGGTCCCTCGCCGTGCTGGCCATGGACGACTACTGGAGCGGCACCGCCGTCGTCACGCCCGACAGCGTGATCGTCTCCGAGCACAACGTCATGGACCACTGGAACCAGGGGATCGCCGTCTACGACCGGGCGAGTCGCAAACCGCTCGGGTACGCCTATCCGGGCGCGAACTTCATGTCCTTCACCCCGGACGCGTCGGGCCGCCACCTGCTCGTCGGCAGGGGCGGCCCCGGGGACACCCCCGCCGGCCTCTGGCCCGGCACGGGTGCGCCGCCCACGCCCGCCGGTCCGTCGTACGAGCTGGTCCGGGTGGATCTGCGCCCGCCCGTCGCGGCCGCTCCGACGCCGTCCCCCCCAGCGCTTCCCCGGGGAGCTGCCGAGTCTCGATCTCCCGCAGCGGGTGGTCTGGGGCGGCGAACGCGAACCGTCCGGGCTCGCCTGGTGGCGGCGGGCCCGGACGGCGGGAGCGGTCGGGGGAGGGTCAGTCCGCCGGGACGGCCTCGGGGGCCGGGGCCGGGGCGGCGGAGCGCAGCGGGATCTCCTTGAGGAAGAGGGCGGCCACCGAGGCGAGGACGGCGATCGGGACGCCGACCAGGAAGACGGTCTCCAGGGCCCGGGTGAAGGCCTCCAGGATCACGTTCAGCACCGGCTGCGGCAGGTGCCGGATGGCGTCGGGGGAGCCGAGGCTGGGGGTCGCGCCGCCGGTCGGTGGCAGGTGGGCGGCCTTGGCCAGGGAGATCAGTTCCGAGGCGAGCCGGTTGCTCAGGATGGCGCCGAAGGCGGCCACGCCCACGGCGCCGCCCAGTGAGCGGAAGAAGGACACGCCGGAGGTGGTGGCGGCCATGTCGGCGCGGGTCACGGCGTTCTGCGCGGCGAGGATGAGGATCTGCATGGAGGCGCCCAGGCCGACGCCGAGCACGGCGTTGTCCACGCCGACGAGCACCAGCGGGCTGTCGACGTGCAGCCGGGACAGCATGAACAGGCCGAGCGCGACCAGCAGCATGCCGACGATCGGGAAGGCCTTCCAGCGGCCGGTCCTGGTGACGAACCTGCCGACCGCGATCGAGGAGATCAGCAGGCCGAGCACCATGGGCAGGGTCATCAGGCCGGAGCCGGTGGGGCTCATGCCCTTGACGATCTGCAGGTACTGCGGCAGGAACATCATCGCGCCGAACATCGCCGCGCCGACGAGCAGGGAGGCCAGGCTCGACAGCACGAAGGTGCGGTTGCCGAACAGGTGGGGCGGCAGGATGGGGTCGGCGGCCCTGCGCTCGGCGACGACGGCCAGGACGAACATCACCAGGCTGAGCGCGCCCAGGCCGTAGGTCCAGGAGGAGTTCCACTCGAACTCCTGGCCGCCCAGCGACAGCAGCAGCATCAGGGCGGTGGTGCCGCCGGTGATGAAGGTGGCGCCCCACCAGTCGACCTTGGCGTCGCGGCGGACGAAGGGGAGCTTGAGGACCTTCTGGATGACGACGAACGCGACCACGGCCAGCGGCACGCAGATCCAGAACGTCCAGCGCCAGGACATGTTGTCGACGATGAAGCCGCCGAGCAGCGGGCCGGCCACGGTGGAGACGCCGAAGACCGCGCCGATGTAACCGGAGTAGCGGCCGCGCTCGCGGGGCTCGACCACGTCGCCGAGGATGATCTGGGGCAGCGCGGCCAGGCCGCCGGCGCCGATGCCCTGCACCGCGCGGGCGGCGATGAGCTGGCCCATGTCCTGGGAGAAGCCCGCGGCGACCGAGGAGACCGCGAAGATCACCAATGCGGTCTGGAACATGAACTTGCGACCGTAGAGGTCGGAGAGCTTGCCCCACAGCGGAGTGGAGGCGGTCATGGTGAGCAGGGTCGCGCTGGCCACCCAGGCGAGCTGGTCCTGACCGCCGAGGGTGCCGACGATCGTCGGCAGCGCGGTGCCCACCACGGACGTCGAGATCATCGACGTCAGCATGGCGAGCATCAACCCGGCCAGGATCTCCAGTACCTGTTTGTGCGTGAAGCGCTGCGCCGCCTCAGCCTGGACCTGTTGTTCGGTCAGCATGACCATCCCCCAATACGTGTACGCTGCATATAAGTTAGTAGACGCACGTTTACTTCGTCAAATCTGGAAGGATCGGGCGGATGGAAGAGGTACGGCGCCGCGACCGGGAGGGCACCCGGCAGCGCATTCTGGAGGCCGCGCGACGGCTGTTCGCCGAGCTGGGCTACGACCAGGTGACGATGCGGCTGATCGCCGCGGAGGCGGACGCCAACATCGCGCTGATCAACCGCTACTTCGGCGCCAAGCGGGAGCTGTTCGCCGAGGTGCTCGCCATGCAGGGACGCTTCCCCGGCGTGCTGGAGGGCCCGCAGGAGGAGCTGCCCCGGCGCCTGGCCGAGTACGTCGCCGACCGGCTGCTGTCGGACCGGGGCAGCCCGGTGATGGCGGCGCTCAGCAGGTCCTCGGCGACCCCGGAGATCCAGGGCATCATCAAGGACCGGGTCAGCTCGGCGATCATGGAGCCGCTCGCCGGGCGGCTGGGCGGCGAGGACGCCAGGCTGCGCGCCTCGATCGCCACCGCGCTCATCACCGGTTCGGGGACGCTGCGCCAGCTCTTCGGCCAGGACGCGCTGGAGGCCCCCGCCCGAGAGGTCGTCGTCGAGCGGCTGGCCAGGGTCTTCGAGGTCTGCCTGGCGCCGTGATCGTCAGGGGGCGGGGCGGAGGGGCAAAGATACTAAATTTCGGCGTAAAACCGGTCAGCGGCTTGTGCGGCCGAGGGCTGTGACCGGCTGATCCCTGCTCCTATGTTGGGTTGTCTTGCCGTCGCGGGAGATGACCAGATGTCCTTTGTGCAGCGGGTACGCGCGCAGGCCGAGCGGTGCGGGCACGAGCGCTCCTACGTCTTCGTGGAGGACTGCAGGGGAGAGCTCGCCGAGAGCCGCATGACCTTCACCGAGATCGACGGGCGGGCCAGGTCGACGGGGGCGTGGCTGGCCGGGCGGCGGATGGAGGACCAGACGGCGCTCCTGCTCTACCCGGCGGGGCTGGAGTTCCTGACCGCCTTCCTCGGTTGCCTGTACTCCCGGACGGTCGCGGTGCCCTCGCCGCTGCCGCAGACCGACCCCCGCGCCCTGGAACGTGCCGAGGGGATCATCAAGGACGCCGACGTACGGCTGGTGCTCACCGACGCGGCCAACCGCGACATGCTCGCCGGCTGGCTGCGCGAGGTCGGCCTGGACGGCACGGTCGAGTGCGTGGCGACCGACGCCCTCGACCTGCCGGACCCCGGCGCGTGGACCGAGCCGGAGATCGGGCCGGACACCCTGGCCTACATGCAGTACACCTCCGGCTCCACCAGCGAGCCGCGCGGCGTCATGCTCACCCACGCCAACCTGCTGCACAACGAGAACGAGATCTGGCGGATGATCGGCTCCCCCGAGGAGGGAGTCGGGGTCGGCTGGCTGCCGCACTACCACGACATGGGCCTGATCGGCATGCTGCTCCTGCCGATCTACGCCGGCGGCGACCTGTACTTCGCCTCGCCGATCTCCTTCGTCATGCGCCCGGCGCTCTGGCTGGAGATGATCAGCCGCTACCGGGCCGGCTACACCGTCGCGCCGAACTTCGCCTACGAGTGGTGCGCCGCCCGGGTGACCGACGCCCAGGCCGCCGGGCTCGACCTGTCCAGCCTGAAGTTCGCGCTCAACGGCGCCGAGCCGGTGCGTCCCAGCACGCTGCGCACCATGGTCCGCCGCTTCGGGCCCATCGGTTTCAGCGAGGAGGCCTGGGCGCCGGCGTACGGCATGGCCGAGGCGACCCTGGTGATCACCGCGACTCCTCTCGGGCAGGGGGCGCTGATCCGCCGCTTCGACGCCGCGGCGCTGGAACGGCACGAGGCGGTCCCCTCGGAGAACGGCGTCGAGCTGGTCGGCTGCGGCCGGCCGCTCACCATGACCGTGCGCATCGTCGACCCCGACAGCCGCGCCGACCTGGGCGAGGGGCGGGTCGGCGAGATCTGGGTGCGCGGCGGCAGCGTCGCCAGCGGCTACTGGCAGCGCGGGGAGGCCACCCGGGACGCGTTCGGGGGCCGCACCGCGGGCGGCGACGGGCCGTTCCTGCGCACCGGGGACCTCGGCTTCACGCTGGACGGCGAGCTCTACGTCACCGGCCGGATCAAGGACGTCGTCATCGTCAACGGGCGCAATCTCTACCCGCAGGACCTGGAGGAGGCGGCCCGCGAGGTGCACCCGGCGCTGGGCGCGGCCGCGGCCTTCGGCCTCGAGGCGACCGGCCCCGGCGGGCAGGGCGCCGGGGAGCAGGTGGCGGTCGTGCAGGAGGTCAGGGAGAAGCGGCTGGGGGAGCTGTCGGCCGGGGACCTGGCCCGCCGGGTCCAGGGCGAGCTCGGCCGGGTGTTCGGCGTGCCCGCCGTGAGCGTGGTGCTGGTGGAGCGGGGCGGGGTCGGCAAGACCACCAGCGGCAAGATCCAGCGCTCCCGCACCCGGGAACTGCTGCTGACCGGGCTCCTGCCCGTCGTCCACGCCGAGCTCACCGCCGCCGTGGCGGCGGCCGTACGAGAGGAAGGCTGACATGTCCGCCGACGCAGGGGTCGCCGCCGACCTCGACTCCATCCGCGAGTGGCTGCGGGCGCAGGTGGCCTCCTACGTCATGCGCCCGCCGGAGGAGATCGACCCCCTGGTCCCGGTCGCCCAGTACGGCATGGACTCGGTCTACTCGCTCAGCCTCTGCGGTGACATCGAGGCCGAGTACGGGCTGGAGATCGAGCCGACCCTCGCCTGGGAGCATCCGACCGTCGAGGCCATGGCGGACCACCTCCGGGGCAGGCTGAGCGCGGCCTGATGCCCGGCCGGATCGCCGACCTGCTGTGCGGGCGGCGCACGAAGTGGCTGGTGCTGGCCCTCTGGCTGGTCGTCGTCGCCGTCGCCGGGTCCTTCGCCGGGCGGCTGGAGTCGGTGCAGAAGGACGACATCGCCGCCTACCTGCCCGGCAGCGCCGACTCCGCGCAGGCGGTCAAGCGCATCCTCGGCATGCAGGGGGAGAACCTCTCTCCGGCGACCGTCGTCTACGAGCGGCGCGGCGGCATCACCCGGGCCGACGACGAGGAGATCGCCCGGGACATGAAGGAGTTCGCCCGGATCGAGGGCGTGGTCGCCGAGCTGCCCACGCCGACCGGGGGCAGGACGTTCGACCGCGACGACCTCGACCGGGAGCTGAAGCCGTACCGCGACGCCGACGGGGAACTGCCCGAACAGCTCCGGGCGGTGGAGGACAAGCTCCGGATCCCCAAGCTGACCAAGACCGTCAAGCTCCTGGTCGCGCAGCGCGCCAAGGACGGCGAGGCCGTCCAGGTCGTGGTCATCGTCAAGGACCACGGCGGGCGCGAGACGGCCCGGACCATCGAGCGGGTGCGGAAGGTCCTCGACGACGGGCGCCCGGCCGGGCTGGCCGCTCACATCACCGGCATGGTCGGCTTCCAGGCCGACGCGCTGGCGGTCTTCTCCACCGTGGACACCGACCTGCTGCTGGCCGCGATGGGCGTGGCGGTGGTCGTGCTGCTGATCACCTACCGCAGCGTCGTGTTGTGGCTGTTCCCGCTCGGCATCGTGGGGATCGGGCTGTCGGTCGCGATGGCGGTGAACTACGGGCTGGCCGCCGCCGGGGTGATCACGGTCAGCAGCGTGGCGGTCTCGCTGCTGATGGTCCTGGTGGTCGGCGCGGGCACCGACTACGCCCTGCTGATCGTCGCCCGCTACCGGGAGGAGCTGCGCCGGCACCGGGACCGGCACGAGGCGATGGCGGTCGCGTTGCGCCGGGCCGGACCGGCGGTGATCGCGAGCGCGGCGACCGTGGTGGCCGGGCTGCTGTGCCTGGTGGTGGCCGAGCTCAACTCCACCAAGGGGCTGGGGCCGGTCTCGGCGGTCGGCGTGATGAGCGCGATGCTCGCGATGACGACGCTGCTCCCCGCGCTCATGGTGGTCTTCGGGCGCTGGGTGTTCTGGCCGGTGATCCCGCGCTACGACCCGCACGCCGCGGCTGCCGACCCCGGCCGTCCCGGGGCCGACGGGACCGGGGCCGACGGGACCGGGGCCGACGGGACCGGGGTGTGGGGGAGGCTGGGGCGCAGGATCGCGCGCAACCCCCGGCTGGTGTGGATCGTCACCTTCGCCGGGCTGGCGGCGTGCGCGACCGGGCTGGCCGCCTACCGCGAGGGCGGGCTGGACAACGCCGACGTCTTCCTCAGCCGGCCCGACTCGGTCGTCGGGCAGGAGGTCGCCGCCCGGCACTTCCCGACCGGGGCCTCCGACCCGGTCCAGGTGGTCACGACCGAGCAGTACGTCAAGGACGTGATCGTGGACACCGCCCAGCGGCCCGAGGTCACCTCGATCTCGCTGGGCGCCGCGGGCAACGGCGACATCCTGCTCAACGTGACGGTGCGCTCGGGCGACGGGCGGGAGTCCGAACGCCAGGAGGTGCTCGCCCTGCGCGACCGGCTGCGCGCGGTGGCCGCCCCGGACGTCAACGTGGGCGGGAACGTGGCGCTCATCGCGGACCTGGAGCGGGGCGCCCAGCGGGACCGGGAGGTCATCATCCCGCTGGTGCTGCTCGTGGTCTTCGCGGTACTGGCCCTGCTGCTGCGCGCACTGCTCGCCCCGCTGCTGCTGCTGGCCACCGTGGTGGTGTCGTTCCTGGCCACGCTGGGACTGAGCTCCCTGGCCTTCACCCACCTGTTCGGCTTCGCCGGGGTGGACCAGGGCTTCGTCCTGCTGGTGTTCGTGTTCCTGGTCGCGCTCGGCGTCGACTACAACATCTTCCTGATGCACCGGGTGCGCGAGGAGGCGCACCGGCACAGTACGGCGCGCGCCGCGATCGTCGGCCTGGAGGCGACCGGCGGGGTCATCACCTCGGCCGGGGTCGTGCTGGCGGGCACCTTCGCGGTGCTCGTGGTGCTGCCGCTCTCGCAGACCGTGCAGATCGCCTTCTCGGTCTCGGTGGGCGTGCTCCTCGACACGATGATCGTCCGATCGGTGCTCGTCACCGCGCTGACCCTGGACGCCGGCGACGCCATCTGGTGGCCGGGCCGGCTGGCCCGGGGCTTCCGATGGTGGCGCGGCGGCACTCCGCTCGCGCGGTTCCGGACCTCACGGGTGCGGCCCCAGGTCATGCTCAGGCCCCGCCGGCTCGTGCGCCCGCGCGTGACGCTCAGATCGGGTCCCGTCGTATTGAGAAAACGCGAAAAAAGGGAGGGAGAGTTTAGCGGTAAGTGACAAGTCGAATTATTGCGAGGCAGATCACACGTGTGATTTACTTTCCAGTAACAAATGTGGGGGCAGGGGGTCGCACACAATGCGTTCTGCCCCTCTGAGGTGCTGATACGCACCCATCAGGCATTTTTCCGGCCCGGATGGAAAGCGTGGCGACAGTGCACGATCCTCATTCCGTCATGCCATTGTCCGCGGCGCAGAGTGGAATTTGGCAGGCTCAGCGGCTGTCCCCCGGTGACCCGATCCACATCGCCCAGTACATCGAGATATCGGGACCGGTGGACCCGGAGCTCTTCGCCGCGTCGATCCGCTCGGCCGCGCGCGGGGCCGAGGCCGTCCACCTGCGCGTCGTCGAGGACGTCGAGGACGGAGCCGGGGGCGGAGCCGAGGACGGGTGGGACCCCGGCGGACAGGCCGTCGACGGGCAGGTCGCAGGGCAGGTCGTCGAGGAGCGCGAGCTGCACTGCCCGTTCCTCGACCCGGGGGACGAACGGGCCGCGCTGGAGTGGATGCGGGCCGACCTCGCCGCGCCGTTCCCCGCGGGCGAGCTGATCGTCACCGCGCTGCTGCGGGTCGCCGACGACCGGTACTTCTGGTATCTGCGCTGCCACCACGTGATCATGGACGGGTACAGCGGGCCGATGATCGCCCGGCGCCTGGCGGAGGTCTACACCGCCCTGGCCGAGGGCCGCGACCCCGGCCCGGGAGACCTGGGCTCGCTGGCGGCCCTGCTGGAGGAGGACGCCGCCTACCGCGCCTCCGGCCGCCGCGAGGCCGACCGGCGCCACTGGCTGGCCAGGCTCGCCGACCTGCCCGACATCGCGCCCCGCGCCCTCGGCGCGCGCGCCGTCCCCGCACGGGCCGGCGCGGCGGGAGGGACGGGTGACGCAGCCGGGGAGAGAGGCGGTGCGGCGGCCACCTCGCGGTTCCTGCGGCGCAGCGCGAGGCTGGCGGAGGAGGAGGCCGCCGCGCTGGCCGGGGCGGCGCTCTCGCACGGGACGGCCGTCTCGGGGTTGACGATCGCGGCCGTCGCGGCCTTCACCGCCCGGCTCTGCGGCGTGCGGGAGGTGGTCCTCGGGCTGGCGGTCACCGCGCGCACCACGCCGGCGGCCCGCCGTACCCCCGCGATGCTCTCCAACGTGCTCCCGCTGCGCCTGACCGTGGGACCGGAGACGACCGTCGGCGAGCTGATCGGGCAGGTCACCCGGGAGACCGGCCGGCTGCTGGTGCACCAGCGCTACCGCTATGAGGACCTGCGGCGCGAGGTCCGCGGCCGGCTGTTCGGCCCGGTGGTCAACATCATGCGCTTCGACTACGACCTGAGGTTCGCCGGTCACCGGGCCACGGCGCACGCGCTGGCCACCGGCCCGGTCGAGGACCTGTCGGTCAACCTCTACGACGGCTCCGACGGCCGGGGCGTGCGCATCGACTTCGACGGCCACCCGGAGCTGTACGACGAGGACGAGCTGGCCGGTCACCACGACAGGTTCCTGCGCTTCCTTACCCGGTTCGCCCAGGCCGGTCCCGGCGACCGCGTCGGCGCGATCGATCTGGCCGACGACGCCGAGCGCGCGCTCCTGGCCGGGTGGGGCTCCGCGCCGCGCGAGGTGCCGCCCGCGACCGCGGTGGAGCTGTTCGAGGAGCGGGTACGGCGCGCGCCCGGGGCCGTGGCGGTCGTCGACGGGGACACCGAGATCACCTACGCCGGGCTGAACGCCCGGGCCAACCGGCTGGCGCACCACCTGATCGCCCTGGGCGCAGGCCCCGACCGCTGCGTCGGGTTGTCGATCCCGCGCTCGGCCGATCTGATCGTGGCGTTCCTGGCCATCCTGAAGTCCGGCGCCGCGTACCTGCCCCTGGACCCCGAGCTGCCCGCCGGGCGGCTGGAGGCGATGCTCGCCGACGCGGCCCCGCCGGTGGTGGTGACGGGCGGCGGGACGGCCGGGGCGCTCGCCGGGCTGCCGCGGACGGAGACCGTCGACCTCGACACCTGGGACGGTGAGGCGCGGGAGGGCGGGCTGCCGGACACCGATCCCGAGGTCGGGCTCCTGCCCGGCCATCCGGCCTACATCGTCTACACCTCCGGCTCGACCGGCCGCCCCAAGGGCGTCGTCGTCACCCACGCCGGCCTGCCCGCCTACGCCCGCACCGAGATCGACAGGTTCGCGCTCACCCCGGACAGCAGGGTCCTGCAGTTCGCCTCGATCGGGTTCGACGGGGCGGTGCTGGAGTGGCTGATGGCCTTCTCCTCCGGCGCGGCGCTGGTCCCGGCACCCCCCGGGGTGTACGGCGGCGAGCCGCTGGGCCGCTTCCTCGCCGAGGCGCGGATCACGCACGCGTTCATCACGCCCGCCGCGCTGGCCACGGTCCCGCGGGCGCCGCTGCCAGAGCTCCGCACGCTGCTGACCGGCGGCGAGGCCTGCCGCCCCGAGCTGGTCCGGCGCTGGGGCGCGGACCACCGCATGATCAACGTGTACGGCCCGACCGAGACCACCGTCGTCGTCACCACCAGCGACCCGCTCACCTCGCCCGACGACATCCCGATCGGCCGCCCCGTCTACGACGCGCGCCTGTACGTCCTGGACGCCGGCCTGCGGCCCGTCCCGCCCGGAGGGACCGGGGAGCTCTACGTCGCGGGCCCCTGCCTGGCCCGGGGATACCTGAACCGCCCCGGCCTCACCGCCGAGCGGTTCGTCGCCGACCCCTTCACACCGGGCGAGCGCATGTACCGCACCGGCGACCTGGTCCGGTGGCGTCCCGACGGCCAGCTGCAGTACCTGGACCGGGCCGACCGGCAGGTCAAGATCCGGGGGTTCCGGATCGAGCCGGGCGAGGTCGAGGCGGTGCTCGCGGCCCACCCCCGGGTCGAGCAGGCGGCGGTCCTGGTGCGCGAGGACCGGCCGGGGGAGCGGCGGCTGGTCGCGTACGTGGTGAGCGGCGGAGCCACCGAGGCGGGCGCGGGTTCCGGGAGCGCCGGGGCCGAAGGCGCCGAGGCCCGGGGCGCCGGGGGCGGCGCGGCCGGGCCGGTCTCTCCGGAGGAGCTGCGGGCGTTCGCCCGGGGGGCGCTGCCGGAGTACATGGTGCCCGGTGCCGTCGTCGTGCTCGACGCGTTCCCGCTGAACGCCAACGGCAAGATCGACCGGCGTGCCCTGCCCGCGCCCGATCGCGACACCGCCGGCCGGGAGCCCGCCGACGACCGGGAGCGGCTGCTGTGCGGGCTGTTCGCCGAGGTGCTCGGGCTGACCAGGGCCGGGGCCGACGACGGCTTCTTCGACCTGGGCGGGGACAGCATCGCCGCGATCCGGCTCGTCGCCAGGGCCCGCGAGTCCGGGCTCGCGATCACCCCGAAGCAGGTGTTCCGGAACCAGACCCCCGAGGCCCTGGCGCTCGTCGCCGAGGAGGCCGGGGCGACGGCGGCGGCCGACGACGGCGTGGGACCGGTCGATGCGACCCCGATCATCGCGTGGCTGGCGGAGGCGGGCGGGCCCGTCGCCGGGTTCCACCAGAGCGTGACACTGCGGGTCCCGCCGGATCTGGGGCTGGACCGTCTGACGGCCGCACTGCAGGCCGTACTGGACCACCATGACGCGCTGCGGCTGAGAGTGGCGGACCGTTCCGGCGACGGACCGGCGGGCGTCGTCCCCGGCGGATGGGCGGCGGCGCTGGAGATCGCGCCGCCCGGGGCGATCCGGGCGCAGGAGTGCGTACGGCGGGTCGGGATCGGAGCGGGTCCGGTCGAGGAGAGGTCGGCGCAGGCGGTCGAGGAAGGGCCTGCGGAGACGGTCGAGGAGAGGCTGGCGGAGGCGGTCGAGGAGAACCTCGCCGTGGCCCGGGCGGAGCTCGACCCGGCGACCGGGGCGACGGTCCGGGTCGTCTGGCTGGACGCGGGGCCCGGGCGGCCGGGCCGTCTGCTGCTGGTCCTGCACCACCTGGTGGTCGACGGCGTCTCCTGGCGCATTCTGCTGCCCGACCTCTTCGCCGCCTGGACGGCCGTGAAGGAGGGCCGGCCCGTGACCCTCACCCCGGCGGCCACCTCTCTGCGCGGCTGGTCCCGCGGCCTGCGGGCCGCGGCGGCCGCCAGGACGCACGAACTCGCCGCCTGGACCGCCCTCCTGTCCGGAGTGCGGCCCGGCTCCCCGGCCGAGCGCGCGCCCCGGGAATGGGGGACGTGGGGGCAGCGGCGGGAACTGGTCGTGGAGCTTCCCGCGGAGGTCGCCGGGCCGTTGCTGGGGAGGGTCCCGGCGGCGTTCCACGGGCGGCCCGACGACGTGCTGCTCGCCGGGCTCGCGGCGGCGGTGGCCCGCTGGAGCGGGCAGCGTGACGTGCTCGTCTCCGTGGAGGGGCACGGGCGGGACGAGGAACTCGTCCCCGGCGCCGATCTGTCCCGGACCGTCGGCTGGTTCACCAGCGTGCACCCCGTCAGGCTCGACGCCGGGGACATCGACTGGACCGGCCTCACCGAAGGCGGCCCCGCGGCCGGAGCGGCCGTCAAACGCGTCAAGGAACAGCTCCGCGCCCTGCCGCACCCCACGGGCTACGGCCTGCTGCGTTACCTCGACCCCGTCGCGGGTCCCGTCCTGGCGGCCCTGCCCGAACCCTGGATCGGCTTCAACTACCTCGGCCGGATCACCGCCTCGGGCGGGGACTGGGAACCGGTCGCCGACGGCCTGTCCGGCGGATACGACGACGACGCCCCGCTGCGCCACGGCGTCCAGGTCGACGCGGTCGCCGTCGGCGACACTCTGCGCGCCACCTGGACCTGGGCCGGGCCCGCCTACGGAGAGGACGAGATCACCGCCCTGGCCGCCGCCTGGTGCGAGGCGCTCACCGGCATCGCCCGGCACACCGGATCGGGGCTGACCCCCTCCGACGTGATGGCCCCGCTGACCCAGCGCGACCTCGACGACCTCGGTCCGGGCCTGCAGGACGCCTGGCCCCTGGCCCCCCTCCAGCGCGGACTGTTCTTCCACTCCCTGCTGGAGGTGGACGTCTACACCGCCCAGCTCACCCTCGACCTCGACGGCCCCCTGGACGCGGCGCGGCTGCGGCGGGCGGCGGAGACGCTGGTCCGCAGGCATCCCGTCCTGCGGGTGTCCTTCGAGCTGCGCGACGACCCCGTCCAGCTCGTGCACCGGAGTGTCGAGGTGCCCTGGCGTGAGGTCTCCGGGGATCCCGAGCAGGCGGCGGCCGGGGAGCGGGCGCGCGGCTTCGATCTGTCCGCGCCGCCGTTGCTGCGCTTCGTGCTGGTGCGGTCGGCGCCGGGCCGGCACCGGTTGATCCTCACCAACCACCACATCCTGCTGGACGGCTGGTCCACCCCGCTGCTGGCCGCCGAGCTGCTGACCCTCTACGCCGAAGGCGAGGCCGCGCCCGCCCCGCCGTACAGGGACTATCTGGCCTGGCTGGCCGGGCAGGACCGCACGGCGGCCAAGCAGGCGTGGGACCGGGCGCTGGACGGTCTCGACGAGCCCACTCTGCTGGCCCCCGACGCCCCCGCCGTACCCGCCCCGCCCGAGCGCGTCACCGCCGAGCTCGGCACCGCCCCCACCGCGGCGCTCACCGCTCTGGCCCGGGACTGCTCCACCACGCTGAACACGGTGATGCAGGCCGCCTTCGGCCTGCTGCTCGCCCAGGTGACCGGCCGCGACGACGTGGTCTTCGGCGGTACCGTCTCCGGCCGCCCGGCCGAGCTGCCCGGCGTGGAGCGCATGGTCGGCCTGTTCATCAACACGGTCCCGGTGCGGGTACGGCTGCGCCCCGACGAGCCGGTCGGCGACCTGCTGCGCAGGCTCCGCGACGAGCAGGCCGAGCTGCTGCCCCACCACCACCTCGGCCTGACCGAGATCCACCGCGGCGCCCTGTTCGACGCGCTCCTGGTGATGGAGAACTATCCCGTCGACCCGCGTACCGCGATCGGCGACCTCAGTCTGACCGCGGCGGACGTGGCCGACGCCACCCACTATCCGGTCACGCTCCTGGTCATCCCCGGGGAGCGGCTGGGCTTTCGCCTGCAGTACCGGCCGGACGTGTTCAGCAGGCGGGAGGCCGAGCAGCTGATGGACCGGCTGCGGCACGTGCTCGCCACGCTGGCCGGATCGGGGGACCGGGCGGCGCAGACGGTCACCGGCAGGCTCGAGGCGCTCCCCGTCGCGGAGCGGGATCTCGTGCTCAACGGCTGGAACGGTACGGCGGCCGCCGTACCCGAGGTGACGCTGGCGGAGCTGTTCGAGGCGCAGGCCGCCCGCACGCCGGAGGCGACGGCGCTGGTGTTCGAGGGCTCCGAGCTGAGCTACGCCGAGCTGGACGCCCGCGCCGGCCGGCTGGCCCGGCTGCTGTCCGCGCACGGCGCCGGACCCGAGCGGGTGGTCGGCCTGATGCTGCCCCGGTCGCCGGAACTGCTGGTCGCGATGTACGCCGTGATCAAAGCCGGGGCGGCCTACCTGCCGATCGACCCCGACCTCCCGGCCGAGCGGGTCGAGGCGATGCTCCGGGACGCGCGCCCGGTCCTGGTGATCGACCCCGCCTGGCTCGCCGCCGCGCAGGACTCCGGGTTCTCCGGGGAGGACTCCGGGTTCTCCGGGGAGAAGCCGGTCGTGCGGCCCGCGCCGGACAACCCCGCCTACGTGATCTACACCTCCGGTTCGACCGGCCGTCCCAAGGGCGTCGTCGTCTCCCACCGCGCCATCGTCAACCGCCTGCTGTGGGCCCAGGCGGAGTACGGCCTGACGCCGGGCGACCGGGTCCTGCAGAAGACCCCGGCCGGGTTCGACGTGTCGGTGTGGGAGTTCTTCTGGCCGCTCCAGGTCGGCGCCACCCTGGTCGTCGCCCGGCCCGGCGGCCACCGCGACCCCGCCTACCTCGCCGGGCTGATCCGGGACGAGGCCGTGACCACGGTGCACTTCGTCCCGTCCATGCTCGCGGCCTTCCTCGCCGGGGAGCCGGAGCCTCCGGCGGTAACCCGGGAGCCTCTGGCGGGAACCCCGGCGCCGGGACCGCTGCGCAGGATCCTGTGCAGCGGCGAGGCGCTGCCGCCGGACCTCGCCGCCCGGGCGGCCGCCCGGTTCGGCGTGCCGGTGCACAACCTGTACGGCCCGACCGAGGCCGCGGTGGACGTCACCTCCTGGGAGTACCGCCCCGGGCCGGACGCCGCGTCCGTCCCGATCGGCCACCCGGTCTGGAACACCCGCGCCTATGTCCTGGACGCGTGGTTGCGGCCGGTGCCGGTGGGGGTGGCCGGGGAGCTGTATCTGGCAGGGGTGCAG
>NZ_BOOK01000011.1 GCF_016863195.1 Paraplanobispora takensis
GGTCGGCCGTACGGCGAGCGTGACGGGGGCCAGGGTTCCCGCACCCGTTACGGCCGTGAGGGGGAGGCCGGCCAGGAGGCCCCGGCGCGAGAGCGTGAGAAGCTGCCCCCGCTCGAGCCTGACATCACCCCGGACGAGCTCGACAAGGACGTCCGCGACGAGCTGCGCTCCCTGCCGCTCGACCTCGCCGACCTGATCTCCTGCCACCTGGTCGCGGCAGAGCGGGCGCTCGGGGAGGACGACGCCGAGCGGGCGTACGAGCACACCAAGGTCGCTCGTCGTTTCGCCGCGAGGATCGGTGTGGTGCGCGAGGCCGTCGGCATCGCCGCCTACCGCGCCGGGCACTTCGCCGAGGCGCTCAGCGACCTGCGCGCCGCCCGCCGTATGACGGGATCGGATGCGTTCCTGCCGGTCATGGCCGACTGCGAGCGCGGTCTCGGGCGGCCGGAGCGCGCCCTCGACCTGGCCCGCTCCAAGGAGGCCGAGCGCCTGGACCAGATGGGCAAGATCGAACTCGCCATCGTGGAGTCCGGTGCCCGCCGGGACCTCGGCCAGAAGGACGCCGCGGTCGTCACCCTCCAGCGTCTCACCGAGCTGCGAGACCCCCGTCAGCAGTCCTGGTCGGCCCGTCTGGCCTTCGCCTACGCCGACGCGCTGGCCGACGCGGGCCACGCGGAGGCGGCCACCGAGTGGTTCGGGCGGGCGATGGCCTTCGACGAGGACGGCGAGACCGACGCGGCCGAGCGCTACGCGGAGCTGACCGGTGCGGTCATCGAGGACCTCGAAGAGGAGGACGTCGACGACGAGCTGGACGGCGAGGCGGACGACTACGAAGCCCTCGAGGACGAGGACGAAGCCCTCGAGGACGAGGACGAGGCGGACGACGTCGACGGGCCCGCCAGCGAGGACGACGAGCAGGAGCTCGAAGAACTCGCGCACGAGCTCGACGCCGACCTCGAAGAGGACGACGAGCCGGACACCGGCCTTGAGGACGACGAACCGGCCGCGGGTGACACGGGAGAGGGGGAATCGTCCGCGGCGGTACAGGACGAGGACGAAGACGCCGCCGGGGAGGAGGCCTCCACCGGGCAGAAGCCGACGGAGAAGGCCGGGACCGGCGTCGGGCCCGCCTTCATCGAGCCCGACTTCGGCGACATCCTCGATGACGACGTCGACGGCACCGACGAGCTCGGCGACACCCGCGGCAAGGACGCCGAGGAAGACGAGAAGTGACCGGTGGTCCGTGCCGGGCCGCCCGGCACGGATCACGGGATCTCAGGGCTGGGCGCGATCGAGCCAGTGCATGATCCCGGCCACGTTCGACGGGGCGCCGCTGAGGAGTTCGAACTTCTCGGCGGTCGCCTCGTCGGCTTTCAGGGCCGCATAGCGCTCACGGGTGCGCTCCCGGACCATGGCGACCGCGTGGTCCAGGTCCATGCCCTCCGCGTGGGCCTGCCGGGTCAGATCGACCCAGACGCGCAGTTCCTCAGCCGAGCGCTCCAGAGTCTCCTGCACCTCCGTGACCGGCCCGTAGTGGCTGAACAGCAGGCGCTGCGGACCCAGAGCCCGGAACAGATCGATCGAGTCCAGGGCGGTGGCCAGGTCGAAGTCCGGTGGCGGCGTGGCGGGGCGCAGGTCGCCCGTCTGCGGGAGGTACACGCCGGCGGCGTCCCCCACGTAGAGGTCGCCGGTCGCCGAGTCGATCAGTCCCACGTGATGCTTGGCGTGACCGGGGGAGTAGTGGCTGCTCAGCGTCCGACCGTTGCCCAGGTCCACGGCCCCGGTGTCGCCGAGCGCGCGGATGCGCGAGGCGTCAGTGGGGGAGAGCTCGCCGAACAGGGTGTCGAGCCGGTCGCCCCAGACCATCCGGGCACTGGCCATGAGCCGTGACGGGTCGGCGATGTGACGGGCACCCTTCTCGTGCACCACGATCTCCGCATCCGGGTAGAACCCTGCGATGTCCCCGACTCCTCCGGCGTGGTCGAGGTGAATGTGGGTGACGACGACCGTGGCGAGGTCACCGGGTCCCACCCCCAGCGAGGTCAGGGCGTCCCTGACCACCGGGGCGGAGGTCGACGTCCCCGT
This sequence comes from Paraplanobispora takensis, assembly GCF_016863195.1. Lineage (GTDB taxonomy): Bacteria > Actinomycetota > Actinomycetes > Streptosporangiales > Streptosporangiaceae > Planobispora > Planobispora takensis. Next base: position 2,086 of record NZ_BOOK01000011.1, read on the forward strand.
CTCCACCAGACAGGGACGATCCCCCAGGATCAGATATCCGGCGGTGATTCCGGAGTATCCGGCCATCCGCGTGTCGATCTCATAGACGTCTCCGCCGAGAGCGGTGATGTTATCCACAGGCCACCTCAGAACTGGAACCGGCGTCCCCAGAATGGCTTTCGGGCCATTCCGGCACAGCTCACATCGTAAAGAGTCGTCCTTCATCGGCAGAGATCGAAGGAGGATCCGATGGATCGCAACGAGGTCGTCCTGACCGGCCGGTTGCCGGAGCTGGTACAGGTCAAGACGCTCCAGAGCGGCGCCAGATTCGGCACCTGGCGACTGATCGTCCGGCGGCGGCACCGAGGGCGGGGAGCCCGGGTCGACACGATTCCGTGCGTGTCGTTCGACTCCGGCATCGTCGACGCCGTGACCTGCTGGCTTCCCGACGACATGGTCGAGGTGACGGGTTCCCTGCGCCGCAGATGGTGGGGGAGCGACAAGACCAAGGCGTCCGGCTACGAGGTGGAGGTCCGTTCGGTGAAACTCCTCGAACGGCAGGTCACGACCGTCCTCACCGGCGACGGGATCCCATTCCCCGCCGAGGAGGTCCCACCCCCGGCTCCGGCCCCGGCCCGGCCCCGCTCCCTCAGCGCCCTGCTGAACACCGCCCCCACCGCCGTGCCCGGTGGCGTCGAGCCCGGCACCGTGCCCCACGACATCGAGCCCGTGGCCCTACTTCACAATGTGAATCCCGTGGCCATGCCCGGCGGCGCCGAGCCCGGGACCGCACCCGTGCCCCACGATGCCGGGACCGCACCCGTGCCCCACGATGCCGGGACCGCACCCGTGCCCCACGATGCCGGGACCGCAT
>NZ_BOOK01000012.1 GCF_016863195.1 Paraplanobispora takensis
CGGGACCGCACCCGTGCCCCACGATGCCGGGACCGCACCCGTGCCCCACGATGCCGGGACCGCACCCGTGCCCCACGATGCCGGGACCGCATCCATACCTCGCGACGCCGGGTCCGTTCCCGCGTTTTCCCTCGCCGGTCCCGCAGCGGTGTTCTCCGATGCCGGTTCTGCTCCCGATCTTTCCGGCGACGAGGATCGGGATGCCGTCGGTGAAGTCTCGCTCCCGGCTCCCGCGTCGCCCCGTCCGCTCGGGTTCCCGCCGCCGGACGATCCGCCTTCCCCGCCCTCCCACGCCGGGCCCGCGCTGGTGCTCCACGATGGCGAAACCGTCCGGGCGACCGCTTCCCCCGCCCCGTCCGAGGAGGCCTCTCCTGACGTCGGGTCCGGCCGGGCGATGCTCAACGCTGCGGGCTGGGAGTGAGCAGGCGCATGACCAGGCCGGTGCGCGGTTTGGGACCGAAGGAGGTGGACTTGCGGGGCACCCGCTCTCCCTGCGCCGCGACGGCGAGCACGTCGTCGACCGCGAGGGGGTTCATCAGTACGGCGGTGCCTCCGCAGTCACGGGCGAGGCGCGCCGCGGCCTCGGGATCGTGGTGCACGATGCGGACCGATTGCTCGTCGTCCCTCGTCCCCCAGACCCGGGGAAGCAGGAACTCCGCGAGGACGGAGGTGTTCAGGGCCTGCCAGCGAGCCGACCGGCCGGCGGGCATGGCGCGTTGGACCCGCCGCCGGTCGGGATCGGTGATCAGATGGGCGGATCCTCCGGCCGTCAGCAGGAATGCGGGCTCCCGGGCCTCCCGCAGCGCTGCGAGACCGATGGCCAGGTCGGGATGCTCGTGCACCTGCCACGCTGTCTTGGCCCGGTTCACCGCCTCCTCCAGAGGCAGTCCCGGGACGACCCGGTGGATGGCCTTCAGATCCGGCGGATAGGCGTCGGAGTCCACCAGGAGGGCCAGACCGAAGTCCCAGGGCTGGGCTCCGCCATGGGGCCGGCTGCCCGGGCCGGTGCCGCCGCCGGTCCTCCCACGCACGGCCGCGCCGTCCCCGGGTCCGGCGGTGAGATGGTGGTCGGCCTGGAGGGCGCGGTAGGTGGCGTAGCGGTGGTGTCCGTCGGCGATGAGCGCTTGGCGGGGGCGCAGGTCGGTGTCGATGGCGGCGAGTTCGTCCGGGTCGGTGACGGCCCACAGGCGATGGGCGATCCCGTCGCCGGTCTCGGTCTCGACCAGCGGCGTGCGGGAGGCGGCGATCAGGTCGACGAGACGGGTGGCGGTGCCGTCCCGCCCTCCGTAGAGCAGGAAGATGGGTTCCAGGTTCGCCTCGGTCGTGCGCATGAGCGCCAGGCGGTCGGCCACGGGACCGGGCATGACGTCCTCGTGCGGCAGGATCGTCCGCTGCTCGGGAGCGGCCAGGGCCACCTCTGCGATGAGCCCGCGCTGCAGGATCCCCGGACCGCTCTGCTCGTAGACGTACACCGCCGGTTCCTCGTCGGTGACGAGGACCCCTGAGGAGAGCCAGGAGTGCAGGGTCTGCCGGGCCTCGGCATACCTGTGGTGATCGGTCCCGGGAAGGATCAGCCGTACGACGTTGTTGGGGTGGGCATCGAGTAGTTCCCGGACACCGGTCTCTCCGATGAGGTCGTAGGGAGGCGACGTCACCGCGGCCAGATCGTCGACCGCGAACCGCACACCGCGGAACGGACGTAGCACCAGTCCGTCGGGCACCGGCAGTTCAGGATGCGCCATAGGGGGCATGCTGCCATAAAGGCCCGAAGCGTCCAGTTGCCGCTCCGAGGAAGCAGTGGCTTCTGGTCCGTCGAGGAGTCGGTCAGGTCGGTCGTCCGCTGATGAAGGAGGCCTCACACAATGGTCCAAGGACATGGTGGTCCGTCTGATTCCCCCGAATCGGAGGCGGGCGCGCCGGCGGGGGAGGTCTACGACTGGTTCCAGCGGGGGATGAAACTCCTGTCCGAGGGCAGCCCCGCGGCAGCCGCCGCACTGCTGGAACGCGCCGCCGACGCCGAGCCCGAGTCCCGGAGCATCCGCGAGGCCCTCGCCCGCGCCCAGTTCAACTCCCGGCAGTACGCCGACGCTGCTGACAGCTTCCGCTGGATCGTCGACAGCAATCCCGCGGAGGACTACGCCTACTTCGGCCTGGGCCTGTCCCTGTGGAGGACCGGTGACATGGAGGGCGCTCAGGAGCCGCTGGCCATCGCCGTCGCGATGAGGCCCGACCAGAAGGATTACGTGTCGGCCCTCAAGAGCGTGCGCGCCACGCTGCGTGCCCGCGAGAACGACCCTGAGGGCCGCTGGGCCGAACAGGTGCGTCGCCCCGACCGGTGACCCGGCATACCGCACCGTACGGCGGGCGGGGCCGGTACGGGGATGGGACAGCCGACGGCCGTGCCGGGCGGGGGCGGTGTGCGGATGAGGTGGTCGACGGCCGTGCCGGACGGACTGATGGAATGAACGGGTGCATTCACAGACGCTGATCGATGCCTACGACACCCTGCTGCTGGACCTGGACGGAGTGGTGTACCTCGGTCGCGACGCCGTACCGGGGGCTCCGGAGGCGTTGCGGCAGGCACAGGAACGCGGCGTACGGCTCGCGTACGTCACCAACAACGCCTCCCGCACCCCCGGCGCCATCGCCCAGCACCTCAGTGCGCTCGGCGCTCCGGCGACCCCCGACGACGTGGTCACCTCGGCCCAGGCGGCCGCGCGTCTGGTCGCCGAGCGCGTCGAGCCGGGCGCGGCCGTACTGGTCGTCGGCGGGATGGGGTTGCGTGGCGCGCTTCGAGCCCACGGGCTGCGGCCGGTCAGCACCGCGATCGAGGAGCCGGTGGCGGTGGTCCAGGGCATCGCTCCCGACCTCTCCTACGGCCTGCTGGCGGAGGGCACGCTGGCCGTACGGCGGGGCGCGCTGTTCGTCGCCGCGAACGCGGACTCGACCATGCCGACGGGCCGGGGAGAGTTGCCCGGCAACGGGGCCATGACCCGGGTGATCGCCACCGCGACCGGGGTGGAGCCGGTCGTGGCGGGCAAGCCCGAGCCGCCGCTGCACCGCGAGTCGATGCTGCGGACCGCCGCGCGACGGCCGCTGGTCGTCGGCGACCGGCTCGACACCGACGTCGAGGGGGCGGTCAACGCCGGAGTGGACAGTCTGCTGGTGCTGACCGGGGTGGCGGGCCCGCTCGATCTGCTGACCGCCGATCCGCGGCACCGCCCCACCTACGTCGGCGCGGGCCTGACCGCTCTGCACGAGCCGTACGTCTCCCCTCGCCGGAGCGCGGAGGGATGGCGCTGCGGAGAATGGCTCGCGACCTGGACGGCGGACCGGGGCCTGTCCCTGGAGGGGCAGGGCGACCCCGTCGAAGGACTGCGGGCGGCCTGCGCCGCCGTCTGGGAGGGCGTCGGCGATGCGAAGGCCGACGAGGACGCCGTCAAGCCCGCCCTCGCCTCCTCACCCTTCGCAGATCTCTCCTCCCGCTGACCGTCTTGTCCCGAAGAGCCCTCTGCGCCGAGGAGGGAACTCCCGGACACCCTGCCCGGGAAACGAAAGGCGGAGGCGTTCTCCCGGGAGAAAACGGTCCTCTCGCGATAAGACGGATTTGCCGGGCACTGGCCAGGAGGTTCCCCGGGTGCCGGGGGGCTATCCGCTGCCCTGCCTCGGATCGGTCTCTCCCCGCTGAGCAGGGCGGCTCTTGAGGCGTCCGCTGTCCTCACGTGGGCGTGGCGGTTTCCACGGAGCCGGAGTCTGGTTGCCGGTCGTCCTGCCCGGACCGGCCCTTTCCCGTTCAGACGGGCCGGGACTTCCTGTGGGCGGAGGGATGACTCTCCGGCCGGGCCGGGAATGCCCGTGCCGACCCCGGCCCGTCGGGGCCGGGGCGGTCGTCACAGGAGCTTGCGGAGGCGCAGGAGGTCGCCGAAGCTGGCGTCGATTTTGACTCGGCCGCTGAACACGGCGCGTCCCATGTCGAGTTCGCCGTTGACCAGGGCGACCAGGTCGTCGCTGGCGATGGTGAGCTTCACATCGGCCGGAGGGGCGTCGGCCGGAGGGCTGTCATCGAAGGGGCCGAGGCCGCCATGGTGGATGCGGCCGTAGAAGGTGACCCCCAGATCGCTGACATGGCAGCTGATGCTGCGTTCCACCACGTGCTTGGCGCGGCTTTCCTGGTCAACCTCGTCGAACTGCTCGCCGAGTTTCCGCAGTGCCACCCGGCACTCGTCGACGGTCGCCATCGAGTGGCGCTCCTTTCTTTCCGGGCCGGTCAGAATCCCTCTCATCTACGGACGGTAGCGTTCCATATAGACACACTGTGCTATCCAGCGCGTGGGGGTGCGCTGGAAAGGAGGCTTCTGCCATGGTGTTCGAAGCACTGCGGGGGTACGTACAGGGAGCTACCGGCCTCACAGAGATGACAACGAGCAAGGCCCGCGCGATAGTTCGCGACCTGCTCGCCTCGGGGGAAACCGGTCTGTCCCAGATGTCCGGCCAGGTCGACAAGATGGCCAAGGAACTCGTCGCGACGGGCAAGGCCAACCGTGACCAGCTCAACGAAATGATCAAGTCTGAGGTGGGACGCCTGCTCGACAGGCTCGACCTGCCCCGTTCCGAGGAGATCGACCGGCTCGGGAGCCGGATCGCGCAGTTGGAAGCCGTGCTCTCCGAGGCCGGAGAAGCGATCATGTCCACGGCGGCCTCACCGAGGACCGCCACCTCCAGGGCCGCCGCCGGAGTCGCGGAGACGATGTCGGCGATCAAGGCGATCATCGACGGGAACGGTCCCGTGGCCAAGCAGGCCGAGCCGGCGAAAACTGGCGGGATGGGCTCCAATGTTCCCCGGGGCGCCGAGACGGGCACCGCGGGGACGGAGTCGGTGGTCCGCGTGGCGACGGACGATGCGGGGGGCTCGCTGGTGACCAGCCCCGCGAAGGAGCTCATCGACGACCTCCTGGGCGCCGGGGCGACGTTGTCCACCATGGAGGGCGCCGGGGAGAAGAGCGGCACGGCGACCGCTGCGAAGACCGCCCGAAGGAAGACCGCCACGGCGAAGGGCACGGAGCAGCCCGCGGCGACCGGTTCGGCCGCCCCGCGGAGCCGTGCCTCCACTCGGAAGGCCACCACGAAGGCCGCCTCCGCTCCGGAGACCGTTGTCACGACGGAGGAAGCGGCTCCAGGCGGGCGGAGCACGGCTGCTTCGGGCAGGCGGGCCCCGGCGCGGAAGGCCGCTTCCAGTGCGGAAACCACCCCGGCGGGAGAGACGGCTCCGAGTAAGCGGGCCTCGGCGCGGAAGGCCGCCTCCGTTCCGGAGACCGCCGCCACGATCGAGGAGACCGCCCCGCGCAGACGGCCTTCGGCGCGGAAGACCGCTTCAAGTGCGGAAGCCACCTCGGCGGGGGAGACGGCTCCGAGTGGGCGGGCCTCGGCGCGGAAGGCCGCCTCCGCGGACAAGGAGACCGTTTCGCGCGGTCGGGGCACCCGTACGGCGGCTGCGGTGAAGGGGGCCGTGGAGACGGCTTCAGTGGCCGTGCCGGGGCAAGGGGATGCCGGGGGCTCCGCGGGTGGGGATTCCACGGCCGCCGAGGGCCATGCGGGATCCACGGGTTCCCCGGGCGTCAGGGGCTCCGCTGGTGGCGCCAAGAGTGCCAAGAGCGCCAGAGTTTCCAAGGGTGCCAAGGGTGCGGCGGACACGGATGCCATGGATGCCATGATCTCCGCGGGTGCCGCGGGTGCCATGGTCACCATGGACGCTGAGAGCCTTGCGGGCGGCGAGACCGCCGCGGGCGCAGGCTCTGCCGGTTCCGAAGCCGACGCGAAGCCCGCAGGAGGCCGGGCTGAGAAGAAGGGCGGCAAGTTGGGCATGGCCGCCGAGGCGACCGCCAAGGTCTCCGCTGCGGACCCGGATGAGACCGTCGGCACGACGGGCGGCGCCGGTTCCGATACGGCCGTTGGTGCGACGGGGGGCGCCGGTTCCGATACGGTCGAGGGGTCCACGGGCGGGACGGCTCGCACGCCGCGTGCCCGGGGGACCACAAAGACCACAAAGGCCGCCAAAGCCCCCAAGGCCAGTAGCAACGCCACGAAAACCCCCAAGGCTGCGAAGGCAGCGAAGAGGACCTCCGGAGGGAGCGCATGACGGACGCGCTTGACCAGACCGGCGACGAGCGGGTGGACGCCGCCCTGGGCGCCCTCGCCGCGCTCGACGGCCTGCCCGTGGCGGCGCACGTGAGCGTGTTCGAGGAGGTGTTCTCCGGGCTGGAGCGGGCGCTCGCCGCGGCGGACGACATCCCGGACCAGCCGCGGTGAGCCGCCGCGCGCGTCTGGACAGCGAGCTCGTCCGCCGGAAGCTGGCGCGTTCCCGCGAGCACGCGGCCCAGCTCATCGAGGCGGGCCGGGTCACCGTCGGCGGCCGGTCGGCGAGCAAGCCCGCCACGCAGGTGGACACCGCCTCGGCGATCGTGGTCGCCGAGGCGGCGGAGGGGCCCGACTACGTCTCCCGGGGGGCGCACAAGCTCCTGGGGGCCCTGGAGGCGTTCGGCCCGAGGGGGCTGGTCGTCGAGGGCCGCCGCTGCCTGGACGCCGGAGCCTCCACCGGCGGCTTCACCGACGTACTGCTGCGCAACGGCGCGGCGCACGTGCTGGCCGTCGACGTCGGCTACGGCCAGCTCGCCTGGTCGCTGCGGACCGACGAGCGGGTCACCGTCATGGAGCGGGTCAACGTCAGGGACCTGACCCCGGACATGGTCGGCGAGCCCCCCACGCTCGTGGTCGGTGACCTGTCGTTCATCTCGCTGCGGCTGGTGCTGCCCGCCCTGGCCGCCTGCGCGGCCCCCGCGGCCGACTTCGCGATGCTGGTCAAGCCGCAGTTCGAGGTCGGCAGGGAACGGGTCGGGGCGGGCGGGGTCGTCAGGGACCCCGCGCTGCGCGCCGAGGCGGTGCAGGATGTGGCCGAGGCCGCGCAGTCGCTCGGCCTCACCGTGCGGGGCGTCACCGCGAGTCCTCTGCCGGGCCCGTCGGGCAACGTCGAGTACGTCATCTGGCTGGGCAAGGGAGAGGGTGCGCCCCCGGTCGAGGACGTCGCCGCCGAGATCGCGCGCGCGGTGGCGGAAGGCCCCCGATAGTGACGACCCCCCCGGAGAGCAGCCCATGACAGCCAAGCGCATCGTGCTCGTCACCGCCCACACCGGGCGCAAGGCGGCCGTCGACAGCGCCCGGATGGTGATCAGCCGGCTCGTGGAGGCGGGCTTCACCGTGCGCGTGCTCCAGTCGGAGGCCGAGGAGATCGGTTGCGCGGGCGCCGAGATGGTGTCCGCGAGTCTCGCCGCGGTCCAGGACGCCGAGATGATGATCGTGCTGGGCGGCGACGGCAGCCTGCTGCGGGCCGCGGAGCTGGCCCGCCCCGCCGGAGTGCCGCTGCTGGGCGTCAACCTCGGGCACGTCGGATTCCTGGCCGAGGCCGAGGCCGAGGACCTGTCGGTCACCGTCGACTGCGTGGTGCAGGGCCGCTACGACGTCGAGGAGCGGATGACCATCGAGGTCGTGGCCCGGCTCAACGGCCAGCTGCTGGCCGACACGTGGGCGCTCAACGAGGCCACCGTGGAAAAGCGCGAGCGCATGCTGGAGGTGGTCGCCGAGATCGACGGCCGGCCGCTGTCGCGCTGGGGCTGCGACGGCGTCATCTGCGCCACCCCGACCGGCTCCACCGCCTACGCGTTCTCCGCGGGCGGGCCCGTGGTCTGGCCGGAGGTGGAGGCGCTGCTGCTGGTCCCGATCAGTGCCCACGCCCTGTTCGCCCGGCCGCTGGTCGTCTCGCCCCGCTCCGCCCTGGCGCTGGAGGTCCAGCCGCAGACGGCCGGCGCGGTGCTGTGGTGCGACGGCCGCCGGCGCTACGATCTGCCCGCCGGCGCGCGGGTCGAGGTGCGCCGGGGCGAGGTGCCGGTACGGCTCGCGCGGCTGCACGGCGTGGAGGACACCGGGGCGCCGTTCACGGATCGGCTGGTCGCCAAATTCGACCTCCCCGTTCAGGGTTGGCGTGGCAGGGTGCGGTCATAGTGTGTCGGGCGATGCCGGCTCCGAACGCGTAGGATCGTGCCGCGCACCGCACTGGTGTTCGGTGAATTCGATGTGACGGGAGGGACCAGTGCGACCCAGGGTCGAGGAGGTCCGCATCCAGGGACTCGGCGTGATCGACGAGGCCGTCCTGGAGCTATCACCGGGATTCACCGTGGTCACGGGCGAGACCGGCGCGGGGAAGACCATGGTGGTGACCGGCCTCGGGCTGCTGTTCGGCGGGCGCGCCGACCCCGCCCGGGTCCGTCCGGGTTCGGACAAGGCCGTCGTCGACGGCACGCTCCTGGTCGACCCGAAGAGCCGGGTGGCCCAGCAGGTCGAGGACGTCGGCGGTGAGATCGAGGACGGCCAGCTGATCATCTCACGCACCGTCTCGGCCGAGGGCCGCAGCCGGGCCTGGCTGGGCGGGCGCAGCGTCCCGGTGGGCACGCTCACCTACCTGGCCGACGACCTGGTGGCCGTGCACGGCCAGATGGACCAGCAGCGGCTGCTGCAGCCCGGCCGCCAGCGCGCCGCCCTGGACCGCTACGCCGGTGACGACCTGGTCAAGCCGTTGCGCGCCTACGAGCAGGCCTACCGGCGCCACAAGCAGATCTCCGAGCAGCTGACCGAGCTGACCGCCAGGGCCAAGGAGCGCGCCCAGGAGGCCGACCTGCTCAGGTTCGGGCTGGAGGAGGTCGAGAAGGCCGACCCCAAGGCGGGTGAGGACGTCGCGCTCCGCGAGGAGGAGGACCGCCTCTCCCACGCCGACTCCCTCAGGAGCGCCGCGGAGACGGCCCACACGGCGCTGCTCGGCGACCCGATGTCGGGTGAGCAGGGCCTGCAGGACGCCGTCTCGCTGGTGGGGCAGGCCCGCGCCGCCGTGGAGGCGGTCCGCGACGTCGACCCGGCGCTGGCCGGGATCGCCGACCGCCTCGCCGAGGCCGGCTACCTGATCTCCGACGTCGCCACCGAGCTGGCCGCCTACGCCGAGTCGGTCGAGGCCGACCCGGCCCGGCTGGCGGCCGTGCAGGAGCGCCGGGCCGTGGTCACCCACCTCGTGCGCAAGTACGGCGAGGACACCACGGCGGTGCTCGACTGGGCCGAGCAGGCCGCGCTGCGCCTGACCGAGCTGGAGGGCGACGACGACCGGATCGGCGAGCTCACCCGCGAGCAGGAGGAGCTCACCGCCCGCCTCACCGATCTGGCCGCCGAGCTCACCCGGGTCCGTACGGCCGCCGCCGAGCGGTTCGGGCGGGCCGTCACCGAGGAGCTCACCGCGCTGGCGATGCCGCACGCGCGCGTCGTGGTCGACATCACCGCGGCCGGCGACTTCGGCCCGTACGGCGTGGACGAGGTCGAGCTGCGCATGTCCCCGCACCCCGCCTCGCCGCCGCTGCCGCTGAACAAGGGGGCCTCCGGAGGCGAGCTGAGCCGGGTCATGCTCGCCATCGAGGTGGTCTTCGCCGGTGCCGACCCGGTGCCGACGTTCGTCTTCGACGAGGTCGACGCGGGCGTGGGCGGCAAGGCGGCGGTCGAGATCGGGCGGCGCCTGGCCCGCCTGGCCCGCACCGCCCAGGTGATCGTGGTCACCCACCTGCCCCAGGTGGCCGCCTTCGCCGACCAGCACCTGGTCGTGGAGAAGGACAGCGACGGCACCGTGGTGCGCAGCGGCGTGGTCGCCCTCGACAGGGACGGCCGGACCCGCGAGCTGTCCCGCATGCTGGCCGGTCTGGAGGACTCCGAGCTCGGCCGCGCGCACGCCGAGGAGCTCCTGGCGATAGCGGCCGCCGACAAGGGATGAGCGGCCGGAACGCGGGTTCCGGGAGGCGTGATCGGCCGCCGATCCGCTGTGACAAGGCTGACACGCGGCCGGGGACATGGCTCACCTGCCCGTTTCCTCTGGCAGGATGGTCATGATGAAGGTGCCGGCTGACGAGCTTCAGCGCAAGCTCACGGGTTACCTCCGCCGCAGGAAGGTCAGCGACCTTCCCGGGGTGACGGCAGTGGCGAGGATCGACCGCCGGACCAAGAGACTGACCAAGCGTCTCAAGGCCGGGGAAATCGCGATCATCGACCATGTCGACGTCGACCGGGTGAGCGCGGAGGCGCTTGTCGCGTGCGGCGCGGCGGGCGTGGTCAACGTCGCGGCCGGCATCAGCGGGCGCTACCCCAACCTGGGCCCGCAGATCATCGTCGAGACCGGGGTGCCGTTCGTCGACAACGCGACGCCCGAGCTGTTCGAGCGCGTCAGGGACGGCGACCTGATCCGCCTGCACGAGGGCGCCGTCTACCTCGACGAGGAGATGGTCGGCAAGGGCGACGTGCAGACGGCCGAGTCCGTCGAGGCCGCCATGGCCGAGGCGCGGGCCGGGCTGGCCGTGCAGATCGAGGCGTTCGCCGTCAACACGATGGAGTACGTCCGCCGCGAGAGCGACCTGCTCATCGACGGGGCCGGCGTGCCCGACATCAAGACCCCCATGGACGGCCGGCACGTCCTCATCGTGGTGCGCGGATACCACTACAAGGAGGACATCGCCGCCCTGCGCCCCTACCTCAGGGAGTACCGCCCGGTCATGATCGGGGTGGACGGCGGCGCCGACGCGCTGCTGGAGGCGGGCTACGTCCCCGATGTGATCGTGGGGGACTTCGACTCGGTCTCCACCAAGGCGCTGACCTGCGGCGCCGAGCTGGTCGTGCACGCCTACCGGGACGGCCGCGCGCCGGGCCTGGAGCGGGTGGAGCAGCTCGGCCTGTCCGCGGAGATCTTCCCGTCGATCGGCACCAGCGAGGACATCGCGATGCTGATCGCCGACGACAAGGGCGCCGAGCTGATCGTCGCGGTCGGCACGCACTGGACTCTTGAGGAGTTCCTCGACAAGGGGCGCTCGGGCATGGCCAGCACCCTCCTCACCCGCCTGCGGGTGGGCAGCAAGCTCATCGACGCCAAGGGCGTCAGCCGGCTCTACCGCAGCCGGATCTCCACTCCGTCCCTGCTCATCCTGGCCGTCGTCGCACTGATCACCATGGGGGTCGCGGTCTTCTCCACCCCGGTGGGCAGGATCTGGCTGGACGACGCCTGGAACGCCTTCGTCTTCTGGTTGGTCGGACTCTTCTCGTGATCGATTTCCGTTATCACCTCGTCTCCATCATCGCGATCTTCGTCGCGCTGTCGGTCGGCATCGTGCTGGGCACGACCCTGCTCGAAGAGCCCACCATCCAGGCCGCCGAGGCCGTCGCCGACACGCTCCAGAAGGGCAACAGCGAGCTGCGCGCCGCGAACGAGATCCTGACCGACATGAAGACGGGCAACGACGCCTTCGTCACCTCGCACGCCGCCGAGCTCGTCGAGGGCGGCCTGGCGGGGGAGAGCGTCGTGATCGTGGAGGCCCCCGGCGCCGCGCCGGGCATGAGCGAGGCCGTCCAGCAGATGATCGAGCTGGCGGGGGCGACGGTGACCGGCCAGGTCACCCTCACCGACAAATACGTCGACCCCACCCAGTCGGTCTTCATCGACCGGCTGGCCACCGGCGTCAAGCCCGTCGACATGGTCTTCCCCGCCGAGGACACCGCCTACGACAAGGCCGCCGCGGTGCTGACCGGCGCGCTCGTGAACACGGTCCCGGACACCGCGGGCAAGGACGACCCGCCCGGCAGCGGGGTCCTCGACGCCTTCCAGCGGGCGGACCTGCTCAACGTCACCCTCGGACCCGCCGCCCAGGCCGGCGGGGCGGAACAGATCGCCAGGGCGGGCCTGGCGGTGCTGGTCGCCCCCGCGGAGCCGTACACCGGAGAGAGCGCCGCCACCCAGGCGGGCGCGATCGTGTCGCTGGCGCTCGGACTGGACGAGGGCTCCCGGGGCAGCGTGCTGACCGGCCTCCTGCGCGCGACCTCGGCGGGCGGCGTCGTGGCCGCGCTGCGCGACAACGCCGTGGCGGCGGAGAAGGTCTCCAGCGTGGACACCGCCGATATTCCCGCGGGCCGCGTCGTGGTGGTCTACGCTCTTCGGGAGCAGCTGTCCGGGGTCACCGGCCAGTACGGCCTCGGCCCCGACGCCTCCGCCTTCGAGCCCAGCGCGCCGGCGCCCACGGCCTCCCCGTCCACGCCGCCCACGGCCCCTTCCGGAGGATGATCCCGATGGCTCGTCGCGCTCTCGTCGGCGCTCTGGCCGGTGCCGCGCTCGGCGCGGTGGCCGCCCGCGCGGCCTATGCCGCCTTCAGGCGCAGGCCGCCGATCGGTGATGCCGAGACCTGGAACCGGACCAACCACCGGGGCGAGCCGATCACCCTGCTGGAGGGGCCGGCCTTCGTCGCGGGCGCGGCCGCGGCCGCGACGGTCGTCCCCGGCCTGCCCGCGCGGGTGCGCGCGGCCGCGCTGCTGGCCGCCGCCGGGGCCGGCGGGCTCGGCGCCTATGACGACCTGTACGGCGTGACCTCCTCCAAGGGGTTCAGGGGACACCTGGGCGCACTGGCCAAGGGTGAGGTCACCAGCGGTGCCATGAAGATCATCGGCATCGGCGTGACCGGCCTGGCCGCGGCGGCCCTGACCTCGCGCTGCCCGGCCGACATCGCGGTCAACGGCGCGCTGGTCGCCGGGAGCGCGAACCTGGCCAACCTGTTCGACCTGCGTCCCGGCCGTGCGATCAAGGTCGGCCTGATCTGCGGCGCGCCGCTGCTGGCCGCCTCCGTGCTCGGGGACGCCCCGGCCGCCGCGGCCGTCGCCGCGCTGCCGGCCGGCGCCGCCGCCGCGCTCCTGCCCGAGGACCTGGGCGAGCGGGCGATGCTGGGCGACGCCGGGGCCAACGCGCTGGGCGCGCTGCTGGGCCTGGCCGCCGCCCTCACCCTGGGCCGGCCCGGCCGCCTGGCGGTGCTGGGCACCGTGGTCGCGCTGACCGCCGCCTCGGAGAAGATCAGCTTCACCCGCGTCATCGCCGGTAACCGCGTGCTCAACCGGATCGACATGCTCGGCCGCCGCCCCGTGGAGCAGGCACCCGTCCACTGATGACCAGGAAGATCGGTCAGGGGATCGCGGGAGCGGCGATCCTCATCGGAGCCGTGACCGTGGTGGCCCGGATCGTCGGGTTCGGCAGGTACTACGTCCAGTCGCACACCGTCGGCAACTCCTGCCTGAGCACCGCCTACAACACCGCCAACTACGTGCCGAACATCGTCTTCGAGCTGGTCGCCGGGGGCGCGCTGGCGGGGATGGTGGTGCCGGTGCTGGCCTCGGCGGCCTCGCGGTCCGCCGAGGACCCGCAGGCCAGGGCCGAGGCCGGACGGATCACCTCGGCGCTGCTCACCTGGACGCTGCTGGCGCTAGTCCCGCTGACCCTGCTGATCGCGGTGTTCGCCGGGCCGGTCGTCTCGCTGCTGGTCGGCGACGTCGGCAGTGAACCGGGTGCCCGCCCGTGCGACGTCTCCCAGGTGATCGCGGTGGGCGCCGACATGCTGGTGGTGTTCGCCCCCCGGATGATCTTCTTCGGCCTGGCCGTCGTCCTGTACGGCGTGCTCCAGGCGCACCGGCGGTTCCTGGGCCCGGCCCTGGCGCCGCTGGTCTCCAGTCTGCTGATCGTCGTCTCCCACCTGGCCTTCACCTCGATCGACGCCGAGGCCGCCGGCGATCTGGGCGCGCTGACCACCGCGGGGGAGCTGACCCTGTCCCTCGGGGCGACCGTCGCCGCCGCCGCGATGGTCGTGACCGTGATCGGCCCGGTGAGCCGCCTGCGGCTGAGGCTGCGGCCGTCGCTGTCCTTCCCGCCGGGGGCGGGGGCACAGGCCCGGCGGCTCGCCACGGCCGGTCTCGCCGTGCTCGTCGTCCAGCAGATCACGCTGACCGTGGTGGTCGGGCTGACCAACGACCTGGGCGGAGACGGGGCGGTCGGCGTCTACACCTACGCCTGGGCGCTGTACCAGCTGCCGTTCGCGGTGCTCGCCGTCCCGGTGGCGACCAGCTCCTTCCCCACCCTGTCCACCCGCGCGGCCGAGGGGGACCGGGAGGGCTTCGACACCCTGGCCGCCTCGACCACGCGGGTGATCGTGCTGGTGATGGGCCTGTCGGCCGGGGTGATGGCGGCGGTCGCCATGCCGGTGGCGCGGGTGTTCCTGGAGGGCACGCCGGGCGGCGGCGTCCCGCAGGAGATGGCTGCGGGCGTGAGCTGGTTCGCGCCGGGGCTGGTCGGGTACGCGCTGATGCTCCACCTGGCCCGGATGCTGTACGCCTGCGGCCGGGGCCGATCGGCGGCCCTGGCCTCCGTGGCAGGCTGGGGGACGGCCCTGGTGGCGCAGATCCTGCTGGCCCGCACGGCCGACGGATCGGCCGAGGTGGTGGGGCGCCTGGCGATGGGCAGCACGATCGGGATGACGGTGGGCGGGATCCTGCTGGCCCTGACGGTGCTGCGGGCCCGGGGAGGCGCGGCTCTGGCGGGGAACTGGCGGGCGCTGGCGGCCGCCGTGGCCGGGGGAGCCGCCGCGTACGGGGCCGGGCTGGCCGTCGTGACGGCGGCCGGCGAGGTTCCCACGTGGGTGTGCGTGCCGCTCGGGGTGGGCGCGGCGGTGGCGGGGACGGCGGCGTTCGCGGCGGTGGCGGCGGTGCTCGACCGCCCGGACGCCCGTGCGCTGCTGGCCCGGCTGCCGCTGCGCCGCAGCCGCCGCGGCGGCGGAACCGGGGACGGCGGCGGAACCGGGGACGGCGGAACCGGGGACGGCGGCGGAACCGGGGACGGCGGAACCGGGGACGGCGGCACCGGGAGCGGCGGCGAGCGGCCGGGCGGCGGAGACGGGATCACGGTCGGGGACTCCGGTGGCTGAGCCGGGACCGCAGGCGGCCGGGGACCGGTCGAGGGCGACGGAAGCGGGAGCGGCGGGCGGTACGGCGAAGCCGGGAACGCGGACGGCGGGAAGGAACCGGGCATGACGGAGGCGGCGCCGCCGGCGGGCGGGGAGGAGGCGGGGATGACGGAGCCTGGTATGCGTGTGGCGTTCGTGCTGGGGACCAGCGCGGGCGGGGTCGGGCGGCATGTGGCGATGCTGGCCGGCGGGCTGGTACGGCGGGGGCACCGGGTGGTGGTGGCCGGACCGCCGAGCACCGAGGAGAGCTTCGGGTTCACCCGGCTCGGTGCCCGCTTCCTGCCGGTTCCCATCTCCGACCGGCCGCGTCCCGGCGGCGATCTGCGGGCGGTGCGCGCTCTGCGGGAGCTGCGCTCGGCGGAGGCCGTACACGCCCACGGGCTGCGGGCCGGGGCGCTGGCCGCCCTGGCTCTGGCCGGGACCGGGACCGGTCTGGCGGTGACGCTGCACAACGCGGCCACGGCGGGCGGGGCCGTGGGTGCGATCTACGGCGTCCTGGAGCGGATCGTCGCCCGCCGCGCCGACCGGGTCCTGGTGGTCTCCCCCGATCTGGGGGAGCGCATGACCGCCCTGGGGGCCCGGCAGGTCGAGCCCGCCGTCGTGCCCGCGCCCCCGCTGCCCTCCTCGGACCGGGAGCCGTGGGAGGTCCGGGCGCAGCTCGGCGCCGGTGACCGGCCGATCCTGCTGACCGTGGCCAGGCTCGCCCAGCAGAAGGGCCTGGAGACCCTCCTCGAGGTGGCGGCCGCCGTCGCCTCCGCAACCCCTGCGGAGCCGGAGACGCGGAGCCGGGAGGCGGGGAAGGACGGATCCGGGTCGGAGGCGCTGTTCCTCGTGGCGGGGGAGGGGCCGCTACGGGATGAGCTGCAGCGGCGGATCGACGCCCGGGGATTGCCGGTCCGGCTGCTGGGCAACCGGGACGACGTCGGGGACCTGCTCGGGGCGGCGCGGGCGCTGGTGGTGCCGAGCCGCTGGGAGGGTCAGCCGCTGAGCGTCCAGGAGGCGTTGCGCGCGGGGACCCCGGTGATCGCCACCGCCGTCGGGGGGATCCCGCCGATGGTGGGCCGCGCCGGGACGCTGGTGCCGTACGGTGACGCCCCCGCCATGAGCGAGGCGGTCCGCCGGGTGCTCGCCGACGACGGGTTCGCCCGGCGCCTGGCGGAGGAGGCCGTGCGCCGGGGCCGCGAGCTGCCCGGCGAGGCTGAGGCGCTGGAGGCCGTACTGGCCGTCTACACCGGGCTCCGGCGCCCCTGAGAAGAACCGCGCCACCCGCCCGCGCCGGGCGCTCGCCTTCCCGGGAGAGCCGGGCCCGCTCCTCCGCGCCGGGCGCGGGCGTCTGGCGGAGAGGGCCGCGCCGGTCCTCCACGCCGGGGAGCCGACGTTCCCCGGGGACGGAGGCGGTCCGAGCTGGGGGGAAGAATCCGGCGGCGGAGGCGGTTGAATTAGGTGCCGCCGAGCCAGATCCCTATACTGGCTTGGTTAGGGGGGGAGTATCCCTTCGCGGCAGTCTCGTCATCACGGTGTCGCCTCGATCCACGAGGCCCCCGGGGCTGTCGGTCCGCGCATGATTTTCGCTGGGCGGGAGAGACCTCCGGCAATCAGCCATGCGCGCCGGAGGGTTTATACCACTATGACTGTACCCGTTTGGGCCTGGATCGCCGTCATCGGCGGTCTTCTCGTAGTCCTCGCCTTCGACCTGTGGATCGTCGACCGCGGTGAGCCCCGGGAGTTCACCCTCCGGCAGGCCGGTTTCTGGGTCGGCTTCTATGTCACCCTCGCCGTCGTCTTCGGCGGCGTGCTCTGGGCGACGGCGGGGGCGACATCGGCGGGACAGTTCTTCGCCGGCTACATCACCGAGTACAGCCTCAGTGTCGACAACCTCTTCGTCTTCTACATCATCATGACCCGCTTCGCGGTGCCCAAGATCCACCAGCACAAGGTGCTGCTGGTCGGCATCCTGATGGCGCTGGTCATGCGGGGCATCTTCATCGCGGCCGGCGCCGCGGCCCTGGCGAGCTTCGGGTGGCTGTTCTACATCTTCGGCGCCTTCCTGCTCTACACCGCGGTGCAGCTGGTCCGCCAGCACGGCCACGACGAGGAGGAGTTCACCGAGAACGCGGTGCTGCGCTGGGCCCGCCGGGCGCTGCCGCACACCGACGACTACGTCGGTTCCAAGGTCATCGTCAAGGTCGACGGCAAGCGCCTGGTCACCCCGATGCTGATCGTCATGATCGCCATCGGCACCACCGACCTGCTGTTCGCGCTCGACTCGATCCCGGCGATCTTCGGTCTCACCACCGACGCGTTCATCGTCTTCACCGCCAACGCGTTCGCCCTGATGGGCCTGCGCCAGCTGTACTTCCTGCTGGGCGGGCTGCTGCAGCGCCTGGTCTACCTCAGCTACGGACTGGCGTTCATCCTCGGTTTCATCGGGGTTAAGCTGATCCTTGAGGCGCTCCACTCCAGCGGCGTCTCGTGGGCACCCGAGGTGCCGATCTCGCTGTCGCTGTCGGTCATCGGCGTCACCATGGTGATCACCACCCTGGCGAGCCTCGCCAAGTCCCGGCGTGACGTCCGCAAAGGCAACCAAATCCCCACCTCCTCGGAGGCCAAGCAGGGCTAGCGGAATGGCGGGGGAGACGGTTTGCTTGTCTCGTCGCGACCTAAAAGGACTGAGAGATCGGTAGCATCCTCCACCAGGGCGGGTAGACATACCGGTCTAACGCCGCAAGACATCACAAAAGGTTCCCTGTGTCCCACGATTCAGCAAGCCAGCAGCCAGGCCGCGTACGGCTGGCGCGTGGCGTCTCTCCGTGGTTGCTCCCGACAGTGGTGGCGGCCGCCGCGACCTCTCTGCTCACCCGCCGCGACCGCCGCTGGGCGCTGGCCGCGGCCCCGCTGACCGCCCTCACCGGCGGCATGCTCTGGTTCTTCCGCGATCCCGAGCGCGCTCCCGGCACCGCGCGGATCCTGTCGCCCGCCGACGGGGTGGTGCAGAGCATCGACCCGTGGCCCGACGGCCGCACTCGGGTGGCCATCTTCATGAGCCCGCTCAACGTGCACGTCAACCGCGCGCCGATGGCCGGCACCGTCACCTCGGTGGAGCACGTGCCCGGCGGGTTCGTGCCCGCCTTCAACAAGGACAGCGACCAGAACGAGCGGGTCGTGTGGCATCTGGACACCGCGCTCGGCGACCTCGAGTTCGTCCAGATCGCAGGCGCGGTCGCCCGCCGCATCGTGCCCTATCTCCAGGCGGGCGCCAAGGTGGCCAGGGCCGAGCGCGTCGGGCTGATCAGGTTCGGCTCGCGAGTGGACGTCTACCTGCCCGAGGGCATCGCTCCGGCGGTGTCGGTGGGGCAGAAGACCGTCGCGGGGGTGACCGGCCTTGACCACGGCTGACGCGAGCTGGTCGATGGACGAGGCGGACGACGAGCCACGGGGGCCCGTCGGTAAGGCCTTCAGGCTCTCCGCCGCCGACTCCCTGTCGCTGGGAAACGCGCTGTGCGGCTTCCTGGCCGTGTGCGTCCTGGCCTGGTCGGCCATCACGTCGCTCCAGCAGACCGGCAAGTTCTCCGCCGATCCCCGCTTCTTCGGCACCGCGGTGGTCCTGCTGCTGCTCGGCGCGACCTGTGACCTGTTCGACGGCCTGGTGGCCCGCCGCTTCCGCGCCTCGGCCATGGGCGCCGAGCTCGACAACCTGGCCGATGTGATCAGCTTCGGCTTCGCCCCCGCCTTCATGGTGGTCATCTGGGCGGGCTTCAACCCGCGGGTGCCGTTCGTCATGGTGATGATCGCCGCGGCGTCGGTGCTGCTGGCCGGCGTCATCCGTCTGGCGCGTTTCGCCTGCGTCAAGACCAAGAGCGGTGACTTCATGGGACTGCCCATCCCGATGGGCGCCATGACCGTGGTCTCGATCGTGCTGCTGTTCCCGCCCTCGATCTGGGCGGTGCTGCCCATCTTCGGCGTCGCCTACCTCATGGTGAGCCGGATCGAGTATCCCAAGCCCAAGGGCAACCTGGCCGCCGCCGTACTGGCGTGGATGATGATCAACGTGGCCTGCCTGACCATCTGGGCCGCGGGGCTGGCCGGGGGCGACAACCTCATCAAGGTCGGCGCCGTCATGCAGGTGGCGATCGTGGCGGCCATCCCGCTGCGCGTGCTGATGTTCAAGCGTGAGAAGCGCAAGGAGCGCAAAGAGTCCGAGCGCGTCTGACCCCGGGCCCCGGGGTGAACAGGACCCCGGGGCCGCGTGGACGCCGGTGGCGCCGGTCGTTCGGTGGCGTCTCGTGTGACGGACGCCGGTCGCGCGGGGGCTACCAGCCCCGCTCGCGCCAGGCCGGCAGGGACGGGCGCTCGGCGCCGAGCGTGGTGTCCTTGCCGTGGCCCGGATAGACCCAGGTCTCGTCGGGGAAGCGGTCGAAGACCCGCTCGGAGACGTCGGTGAACAGCTGGGTGAAGCGGGCCGGGTCCTTCTCGGTGTTGCCGACGCCGCCCGGGAACAGCGAGTCGCCGGTGAACAGGTGGCCGTTGTAGTGCAGGGCGATCGAGCCCGGCGTGTGCCCGCGCAGGTGGATGACCTCCAGGTCCACCACGCCGACGGTGACCTTGTCGCCGTGCTCGACCTCCAGCGAGACCGGGACGGGCAGGGCCGGGGCGTCCAGCGGGTGGGCGATCACCAGGGCGCCGGTGGCCCGGGCGACCTCCTCCAGGGCCTGCCAGTGGTCGCCGTGCCGGTGGGTGGTGACGATCCGGCCGATCGGCATGTCCCCGACGAGCTCCAGCAGCCGGTCGGCCTCGGCGGCGGCGTCGATCAGCAGCCCGTCGCCGGTGTCGTTGCACCGGATCAGATAGGCGTTGTTGTCGAACGGCCCGACCGCCAGCTTCGAGATCGTTACGGCGGGCAGCTCGCGTACGTCGGCGGGGCCGCCGACCTGCACGTCGCCGGTATATGTCATGGGTACTCCTCCGGAGGTGTCGCGGGAAGGCCGGGGACGGCGGACACGGCCAGCCACGGCGGCGCCGCCGGCAGCGGCCCGGCGGCGGGCTGGTTGCCCGAGGCCCCCTCCCGCATCACCCTAAGGCCGGCCCCCGCCGTACGGCCCGTCACCCACCCCAGCAGTGTGCGGGCGTCGCCCTGGACCACCGGCCCGGTGCCCAGGTCGCGCCAGACCTGGCGGTGCTTGTCGCCGTCCTTGACCTCCTCCACCACGAGCTCGCTGACCGTGCTGAGCTCCCGGGGCCAGCACACCAGCGCGTCGTGCAGCTCGCGCCGGACGAACCGCTCGGGCCAGTCGGAGCAGCCGTAACCCGCGTCGAGGTCCACGTGGTGGATCTCGACTTCACGCAGCCGGCGGACCGGCAGGTACCAGGCCGGGTGCGGGGCCGTCCGCAGCCCGCCGACTATCGCCGACCACGCTTCGGAGGGCAGGGCGCGGAAGGCCGCGGCCAGCCGTTCCGCGCTCTCCTCCAGGTCGGCGAGCTGCTCCTTGACGGGCCGCGGGGCACCGGCCTCGATGCCGGCGTCCCGGCTCTCGGGGCTGGGGTACTGGGGGGTCTCCACGCCCGTCCTGGCCCACTCGACGAGGTTCACGAGGCTGTCGGCGTTGCGGGCGAGGTGCGTGATCACATGGCCCCGGGTCCAGCCGGGCAGCCGGGAGGGCCCGGCCACGGCGGCGTCGGACAGCCCGGCCACGGTGGCGAGGAGGCGTCCGGTGGAGGCGGTGAGTTCGGTCTGGAGTGCGTGTAGGACATCCATCCTCACACTTCACCATTTCCGGCGGGAGCCGTACCAGGGCGTGCGTCATACCAGGGCATGTGCCATACCCGGGCATAAAGGGACATTTCAGCCTGTTGATGCAGGAGAGACCTGCCGCACTCCGGAGAAGGTCGTAATCTGGGGTGGCCGGGAGACCCCGTCCCGCGCGGGGCGGCGGGCGCCGTCCCCGGGCGCCGCTCCACTCAGATCGCCGGAGCGGAAATTGTCGGACCCCCTCGCTAGTCTTCCCGCGACCGCTCTCAACCCTCTACAAAGACGTCGGGACTGCCGTGGCTGACCGCCTCATCGTGCGTGGAGCACGTGAACACAATCTCAAGGACGTCTCGCTGGACCTGCCGCGAGACTCGCTGATCGTCTTCACCGGCCTGTCGGGGTCCGGAAAGTCCAGCCTGGCCTTCGACACCATCTTCGCCGAGGGCCAGCGGCGCTACGTCGAGTCCCTGTCGGCGTACGCCCGCCAGTTCCTCGGGCAGATGGACAAGCCCGACGTCGACTTCATCGAGGGACTGTCCCCCGCGGTGTCCATCGACCAGAAGTCGACCAGCCGCAACCCCCGCTCCACCGTCGGCACGATCACCGAGGTCTACGACTACCTGCGTCTGCTGTGGGCGCGCATCGGCAAGCCGCACTGCCCGCAGTGCGGGCGCGCCATCGCCCGGCAGAGCCCCGAGCAGATCGTCGACCGCGTCATGGAGCTTCAGGAGGGCACCCGCTTCCAGGTGCTCGCTCCGGTCGTCCGCGGACGCAAGGGCGAATACACCGAGCTGTTCGGCCAGCTCCAGGCCAAGGGCTACGCCCGGGCCCGGGTCGACGGCGTGGTGATCCGGCTGGACGAGCCGCCGCAGCTGAAGAAGTACGAGAAGCACGACATCGAGGTCATCGTCGACCGGCTGTCGGTCAAGGAGAGCTCGCGCAGCCGCCTGACCGGCTCGGTGGAGACCGCCCTGCAGCTGTCGGGCGGCACGATCACGCTGGAGTTCGTCGACCTCCCCGAGGACGACCCGAACCGCGAGCGCTTCTACTCCGAGCACCTCTACTGCCCCTACGACGACCTGTCGTTCGAGGAGATGGAGCCGCGCTCGTTCTCCTTCAACTCGCCGTTCGGCGCCTGCCCCGAGTGCACCGGGCTGGGCACGCGGATGGAGGTCGACCCCGAGCTGGTCGTGCCCGACCCGGAGGCGACCCTGGGCGACGGCGCGCTGGCCCCCTGGGCGGGCGGCCACACCAGCGACTACTTCGAGCGCCTGATCGAGGCGCTGGGCAAGGCCATGGGGTTCAACCTCGACACCCCCTGGGAGCGCCTGTCCCGGCAGGCGCAGAAGGCGCTGCTGCACGGCAGCGACGAGCAGGTGCACGTCCGCTACAGCAACCGCTACGGCCGCCAGCGCTCCTACTACACCGCCTTCGAGGGCGTGATCTCCTGGGTGCAGCGCCGCCATGCCGAGTCCGAGAGCGACGGCATGCGCGAGAAGTACGAGGGCTTCATGCGCGAGATCCCGTGCCCGGCCTGCAAGGGGGCCAGGCTCAAGCCGGTCTCGCTGGCCGTCACGGTGGACGGGCACTCCATCGCCGAGGTCTCGGCGATGTCGATCGGCGAGTGCGCGGCCTTCCTGGCCGGGCTGAAGCTGTCCGACCGCGACATGCAGATCGCCGAGCGGGTGGTCAAGGAGATCAACGCCCGGATGGGCTTCCTGCTCGACGTCGGCCTCGACTACCTCACCATGGACCGCGCGGCCGGCACGCTCGCCGGCGGCGAGGCCCAGCGCATCCGGCTGGCCACCCAGATCGGCTCCGGCCTGGTCGGCGTGCTCTACGTGCTGGACGAGCCCTCCATCGGCCTGCACCAGCGCGACAACCAGCGGCTGCTGGAGACCCTGATCCGGCTGCGCGACATGGGCAACACGCTCATCGTGGTCGAGCACGACGAGGACACCATCGCCGCCGCCGACTGGGTCGTCGACATCGGCCCGGGCGCGGGCGAGCACGGCGGCCAGGTCGTCGTCTCCGGCCCGGTCCCCGAGCTGCTGGCGTGCGAGGAGTCGATGACCGGCGCCTACCTGTCCGGCCGCAAGAGCATCACCATCCCGGCCGAGCGCCGCAGGCGCGACCGCAAGCGGCAGCTCGCGGTCAAGGGCGCCCGCGAGCACAACCTCAAGGGCGTGGACGTCGAGTTCCCGCTCGGGGTGTTCACCGCGGTCACCGGCGTGTCGGGGTCCGGCAAGTCCACCCTGGTCAACGACATCCTCTACAACGCGCTGGCCAAGGAGCTCAACGGCGCCCGCACGGTCCCCGGCCGCCACTCGCGGGTCAACGGCATGGACCTGGTCGACAAGGTCGTGCACGTCGACCAGTCGCCGATCGGCCGCACGCCCCGCTCGAACCCGGCGACCTACACCGGCGTCTTCGACAAGGTGCGCGACCTGTTCGCCCAGACCACCGAGGCCAAGGTCCGCGGCTACGCCAAGGGGCGCTTCAGCTTCAACGTCAAGGGCGGCCGCTGCGAGGCGTGCTCCGGCGACGGCACCATCAAGATCGAGATGAACTTCCTGCCCGACGTGTACGTGCCGTGCGAGGTCTGCCACGGCGCCCGCTACAACCGGGAGACCCTGGAGGTCCACTACAAGGGCAAGACGATCTCCGAGGTGCTCGACATGCCGATCGAGGAGGCGCTCGACTTCTTCGACGCCATCCCCTCGATCAAGCGCTACCTCAAGACGCTCAACGACGTCGGCCTGGGCTACGTCCGGCTCGGCCAGCCCGCCACGACCCTGTCCGGCGGCGAGGCCCAGCGCGTCAAGCTCGCCTCGGAGCTGCAGCGCCGCTCCACCGGGCGGACGGTCTACGTGCTGGACGAGCCGACCACCGGCCTGCACTTCGAGGACATCCGGCGCCTGCTGGGCGTGCTCGGCAAGCTCGTGGACGGCGGCAACACGGTCATCGTCATCGAGCACAACCTCGACGTCATCAAGACCGCCGACTGGATCATCGACATGGGCCCCGAGGGCGGCTCCAAGGGCGGCACCGTGGTGGCCACCGGCACGCCCGAGGAGGTCGCGCTGGTCGAGGCCAGCCACACCGGCCGCTTCCTGCGCAAGATCCTGGGTTCCTGAACCCGGATTCGGGACCGGGCTCCCGCGTCAATACCCTTGGCGGGAGCCCGGTTTCACGGGGGACGTTGCGAGAAGGGCCGCAATGAGCAGCAGTGATGGTTTCGCCATGCCCACGCGCAGGCGTGTGATCGGCGCCGCCGGTGCCGTCGTGTGCGGTGCGGCGCTGGCGGGGTGCGCCGGGGAGCAGGGCCCGGCCGTGGTGCCGCCGGGCATCAAGGGCAAAGTCATCGCCAAGACCGCCGACATCCCGGTGGGCGGCGGCAAGGTGATCCACGAATGGAAGATCGTCATCGCCCAGCCGACCTCGGGGGTGTTCAAGGCGTTCAGCGCCAGCTGCCCGCACCAGGGCTGCGCGGTCGCCCGCCCGGCCGACGGGGTCATCCGCTGCCCCTGTCACGGCAGTGAGTTCGACGCCGTCTCCGGAAAGTGCCTCAAGGGCCCGGCGGAGGCCCCTCTGGCGGAGTTCGCACTGAAAGTGCAGGGTGACGGCATCGTAATGGTCTGACCAGAAAAGGACACTTTCCCGGTCAGGAGGCCTCTCCCGGGCGTGGTGAAGGCGTAAATCTTCACAGTCTTCTGACATTCGGTACGGCATGCTGAACCGTCATCGGGACGCGAGCCGTACCGACAGAAGAGATACCTGGGAGGGTGACGATGACAGAGACGACGACACGTCGTGCGGTGATGCTGGGTGCCGGAGGCGTCGGACTGACGGCCGTGCTCACCGCGTGTTCCGGATACGGCCAGCCGACCGCCGACCAGGCGACCACCGAGGCGAGCGAGTCCGCCGCGCCCAGCTCCGCGCCGGAGGAGACCGGATCGGGCTCCGGCGGGGGTTCCGAGCCCAAGGGGTTCACCACGACCGCGGACATCCCCGAGGGCGGCGGCAAGGTCTTCAAGGACGAGAAGGTCGTGGTGACCCAGCCCAAGGCCGGGGAGTTCAAGTGCTTCACCTCGGTCTGCACCCACCAGGGGTGTGACGTCGAGGGCGTCGAGGGCGGCACGATCAACTGCCCGTGCCACGGCAGCAAGTTCAACATCGCCGACGGCTCCGTCGCCAACGGGCCCGCCAGCAAGCCCCTTGAGGAGAAGACCATCAAGGTCGACGGCGACTCGATCTCGCTGGCGTAGAAGTGTCTGACAAATGCTGCCCGTTGCAGCGCGGACCCAGATTTGTCAGACCTGACTCAAGGGCGTACGCGGTGGATCCCCTCCGGGGTGGGGGGTCCACCCGATGCCCGGCGCACCGTCCGGGACTCGGGGCCCGGTCCGGTGCGCCGGGCGATCCTCCCGCCCGCGACGGCGGGGATCCTGTCGGCGGGGGCCGATAGGCTTCACCTGTGGCGAGATCTGTGGGTGGGCCGGCGAGTTTCCGGCCGAGTCCGGGGTCGATTCCCGAGTCCCCCGGCGTCTACCGGTTCAGGGATCCGGAAGGCCGAGTGATCTACGTCGGCAAGGCCAAGAGCCTGCGCCAGCGGCTCAACTCCTACTTCGCCGACTTCGCGGGCCTCCACCCGCGCACCCAGACCATGCTCACGACCGCCGCCGGCGTCGACTGGACGGTCGTCGGCACCGAGGTCGAGGCGCTCCAGCTCGAATACTCCTGGATCAAGGAGTACGATCCGCGGTTCAACGTCAAATACCGCGACGACAAGTCCTACCCCTACCTCGCGGTCACGATGGGGGAGGAGTTCCCCCGGGTCCAGGTGCTGCGCGGGGCCAAGCGCAAGGGCACCCGCTACTTCGGGCCCTACTCCCACGCCTGGGCGATCAGGGAGACGGTCGATCTGCTGCTGCGGGTGTTCCCGATCAGGAGCTGCTCGTCGGGGGTGTTCCGCCGGGCCGCGCAGATCGGCCGCCCCTGCCTGCTGGGCTACATCGACAAGTGCTCGGCGCCGTGCGTCTCCCGTGTCACCGAGGCCGAGCACCGCGCGCTCGCCGAGGACTTCTGCGACTTCATGGCGGGCAACACCGGCCGGTTCATCAAGCGCCTGGAGGGCGAGATGCGCCAGGCCGCCGCCGAGCAGGAGTACGAACGGGCGGCCCGGCTCCGCGACGACATCGAGGCGCTGCGCCGGGCGCTGGAGAAGCAGGCCGTGGTGCTGGCCGACAGCACCGACTGCGACGTGGTCGCGCTGGCGGAGGACGCCCTGGAGGCGGCCGTGCAGGTGTTCTACGTCCGCGGCGGGCGGATCAGGGGCCAGCAGGGCTGGGTGGTCGACAAGGTCGAGGAGACCTCGCCCGGTGAGCTGGTCGAGCGGTTCCTGCTGCAGATGTACGGCGAGGCGGCCCCCGAGACCCTCCCCAAGGAGGTGCTGGTGCCGGCCCTGCCGCCCGACGCGGAGGCCGTCACCGAGCTGCTGGGCGAGCGGCGCGGGAGCCGGGTGGAGATCCGCGTGCCGCAGCGGGGCGACAAGCGGTCGCTGATGGAGACCGTCGAGCGCAACGCCAAGGAGTCCCTGGCCCAGCACAAGATCAAGCGTTCCAGCGACCTGACCGCGCGCAGCAAGGCGCTGCAGGAGCTCGCCGACGCGCTCGACCTCGACCAGGTGCCGCTGCGCATCGAGTGCTACGACGTCTCCCACCTTCAGGGCACCGACGTGGTGGCCTCGATGGTGGTGTTCGAGGACGGCCTGGCGCGCAAGAGCGAATACCGCAGGTTCTCCGTCCGCTCCACCGAGGGCGACGTCGCCTCGATCCACGAGGTGATCTCCCGGAGGTTCAAGCGCTACCTGGAGGAGCGCTCGGCCACCGGCGAGCTCGACGTGGAGACCGGCACGGAGGCCGGGGTGCATGACGGCGCCGGACCGCAGAGGGGCGCCGTGCCTGAGACGGGCGGCGGATCGGGTGTGCGCGGCGACGGCGGATCGCAGACGGACGGCGGGCCGGAGGCGGGTGAGGCGGCGGCTGCGGGCATCGACCCCGAGACGGGGGCTGCGGGCATCGACCCCGAGACGGGCCGGCCGCGCAAGTTCGCCTACCCGCCCCACCTGGTGGTGGTCGACGGCGGCCCGGCCCAGGCGGCCGCGGCCCGGCGGGCGCTGGACGAGCTCGGCGTCGACGACGTCGCGGTCTGCGGCCTGGCCAAGCGGCTGGAGGAGGTGTGGCTGCCCGGTGAGGAGCTGCCGGTCATCCTGCCCCGGTCGAGCGAGGCTCTTTACCTTCTGCAACGCGTCAGGGACGAGGCGCACCGCTTCGCCATCACATACCATCGTTCCAAACGCTCCAAGAGCGTGCGGGAGAGTGCCCTGGACGATGTTCCTGGCCTCGGTCCGGCCCGGAGGCAGGCTCTGATCAAGCATTTCGGATCGGTGAAACGGCTGCGTGAGGCGACCGCCGCCGAGATCTGCCAGGTTCCCGGGATCGGCCCCGCCACGGCCGAGACGATCGTGTCGGCCTTGAAGGGGGAGAACCCATCGTGAGTGAGCGGGCCCATCTACGCGGCGACGTCGCGGACGCGGCCGATCAAGGAGACCTCGTGAGTGGGAGAGAGCCCGCGTTCGTCATCGTCACCGGCATGTCCGGGGCGGGCCGGAGCACGGCGGCCAAGGCCCTGGAGGACCTGGGCTGGTTCGTCATCGACAATCTGCCGCCCGGGCTGCTGTTCGCCATGGCCGAGGAGGCCGGGCGGGTCAAGCTGGCCGCCGACAAGGTCGCCGCGGTGGTCGACGTGCGCAGCCTGGCCTTCACCACCGACCTCAACGCCGCCATCGAGGAGCTCGACGGCAGGGGCGTCGCGGTGCGGGTGGTGTTCCTGGAGGCCAGCGACGAGGAACTGGTCCGCAGGTTCGAGAACGTCCGCCGGCCCCACCCGCTGCAGGGCGACGGCCGCCTGGTCGACGGCATCGCCCGCGAGCGCGGCATCCTGCGCGATGTGCGCGCCAACGCCGACCTGGTCATCGACACCTCCAACCTCAACGTCCACGAGCTCCGAGGCAAGATCGTCGCCTTCTTCGGCGGGGAGGACCGCCCCGGGCTGCGGGTCAACGTGCTCTCCTTCGGGTTCAAGTACGGCCTGCCCGTCGACGCCGACCTGGTCGTCGACTGCCGCTTCCTGCCCAACCCCCACTGGGTGCCGGAGCTGCGCCCCATGAACGGCCTCGACACCCCCGTGCGCGAATACGTCCTCAGTCAGCCCGGCGCCAAGGAGCTCCTCGACGCCTACGAGGAGGTGATCGGCATCATCTCCGCCGGATACGTCCGCGAGGGCAAGAGCTACGCCACCATCGCGGTGGGCTGCACGGGAGGCAAGCACCGCAGCGTGGCCATGGCCGAGCAGATCGCCGGGCGCCTGCGCGACCGGGGCGGCATGGACGTCCAGGTGAGCCACCGGGATGTGGGCCGGGAGTGAGCGGGCCGGAGATCGGGCGAGCGGCGGAGGACGGCGGTCCGGGGCAGCCGGGTGTGGGAGCACGGGCGGGCGCCGGGAGGCCGGCGTCGGCGCGAGAGCTCGCAGGGATCGGGGGACCGGTGCCGGGCGAAGGATCGTCGGCACGGGTTGAGGGGCCGCCGCCGGGTGAGGGGCCGAGGGTCGTCGCCCTGGGCGGGGGGCACGGGCTGTACGCCTCGTTGTCGGCGTTGCGCCGGGTCACCTCCGAGCTGACGGCGGTGGTCACCGTGGCCGACGACGGGGGATCGAGCGGGCGGCTGCGCCGCGAACTCGGCGTGGTGCCCCCGGGCGACCTGCGGATGGCCCTGGCCGCGCTGTGCGGCGACGACGAGTGGGGGCGGACCTGGAGCGAGGTCGTCCAGCACCGCTTCCGCAGTGAGGGCGAGCTGCACGGTCACGCGGTGGGCAACCTGCTCATCGTGGCGCTGTGGGAGAAGCTCGGCGACACCGTCGCCGGCCTCGACTGGCTGGGCAGGCTGCTGGGCGCCCACGGCAGGGTGCTGCCGATGTCGTCGGTCCCGCTCGACATCGCCGCCGAGGTGGAGCTG
This sequence comes from Paraplanobispora takensis, assembly GCF_016863195.1. Classification (GTDB taxonomy): domain Bacteria; phylum Actinomycetota; class Actinomycetes; order Streptosporangiales; family Streptosporangiaceae; genus Planobispora; species Planobispora takensis. The sequence goes on from NZ_BOOK01000012.1 coordinate 28,716, forward strand.
GACGGGGAGGTGAGCACCGTGCGCGGCCAGGTGGCCTGCGCGCTGACCCCCGGCCGAGTCCGGGCCATCTCCCTGGTTCCGGAGGATCCGCCCGTCTGTCCCGAGGCGGTCCAGGCGGTGCTGGACGCCGACTGGGTGATCCTCGGCCCCGGATCATGGTTCACCAGCGTCCTGCCCCACCTGAAGGTGCCCCGGCTGGCCGAGGCCCTGCACGCCACCCGCGCCCGCCGCCTGGTCGCCCTGAACCTGGCGCCCCAGCCGGGGGAGACCGACGACTTCTCCCCGCAGCAGCACCTGGAGGTGCTGCGCGGGCACGCGCCGTCCCTGCCGATCGACGTGGTGCTGGCCGACACCGGCGTGGTCGACGACCGCGAGGAACTGCACAAGGCCGTCGTGGAACTGGGCGGGGAGCTCGTTCTGGCCGACGTCGCGGCCCCGGACGGCTCGCCACGGCACGACACACGACGTCTTGCCTCCGTCCTGGGCGAGATTTTCCACAAGAAGCGTTGATCCTGGCCGGTGCGGCTCCGGAGTGCGAGAAACTTCTGTGAACCTGCTCCAAGCCGGGTCGCAGGAAGTTCACAAGGGGGAGGACGAACGCGCATGGCGATGACAGGCGTGGTGAAGGACGAGCTGAGCAGGCTGCCGGTCCTCAAGCCTTGCTGCCGCAAGGCGGAGGTGTCGACGCTTCTCCGGTTCGCGAGTGGCCTGCACCTGGTGGGCGGGCGGATCGTGATCGAGGCGGAGCTCGACACCAACGTCACGGCCCGAAGGCTGATCAAGGACATCGGAGAGGTGTTCGGGCACAAGGCGGAGGTCCTCGTGCTGGCCCCCGCCGGGCTGCGCAAGGGCTCCCGCTACGTCGTGCGGGTCTACCGCGACGGTGAGGCCCTGGCGCGCCAGACCGGCCTGATCGACAACCACGGCCGCCCGGTCCGCGGCCTGCCGCGCCAGGTGGTCGCCGGGGCCACCTGCGACGCCGAGGCGGCCTGGCGCGGAGCGTTCCTGGCGCACGGCTCCCTGACCGAGCCCGGTCGATCGATGTCGCTGGAGATCACCTGCCCGGGGCCGGAGGCGGCGCTCGCGCTGGTCGGCTCCGCGAGGCGGCTGAAGATCCACGCCAAGGCCCGCGAGGTGCGCGGCATCGACCGCGTCGTGGTGCGCGACGGCGACGCGATCAGCGCGCTGCTGACCCGGCTGGGCGCCCACGACAGCGTGCTGGCCTGGGAGGAGCGCCGCATGCGCCGCGAGGTGCGCGCCACGGCCAACCGCCTGGCCAACTTCGACGACGCCAACCTCCGCCGCTCGGCCCGCGCCGCGGTCGCCGCCGGCGCCCGGGTCCAGCGCGCTCTGGAGATCCTCGGCGACGACGCCCCCGACCACCTGGTGATCGCCGGGCGGCTGCGGGTGGAGCACAAGCAGGCCTCCCTGGAGGAGCTCGGCCAGCTCGCCGACCCGCCGCTGACCAAGGACGCCATCGCCGGCCGCATCCGCCGCCTGCTGGCCATGGCCGACAAGCGCGCCCAGGACATGGGCGTCCCCAACACCGAGGCCAACCTGACGGTGGACATGCTCACGTCGTAGGCGACGCCGTATGGGGCTCCCCCGGGTGTCCACGGGCGCCGGCGGACAGAGTGGCATAAGGGCGCATGAGAGCGCATACACGGCGAGAGCCGGGACCTCACGATGAGGATCCCGGCTCTCGCCGTATAAGGACTGCTCGCCGTATGAGCGCTGCCTGGAGCTGCCTACGCCGGGTTGTGGGGCTTGAAGTTGTCGACCGGCTGCGTGCCCTCCTGCTGCGGGTAGGAGGGCGCGGCGAGGGCCTCGCGGGCGGCCTTGACGCGCTTGTTCACGAAGAAGAAGCCGGCGACGCCGGCGATCACCCAGAACAACAGGACCTTGGGGTCCTGCTTGACGGCGTCGGGAAAGACCTTGGCGACCAGGCTCACGGCGTCGCCGTAGGACAGCGCGTCACCGCTGGCCTTCACCACCGCGCCGACGCCGCCGAGGAAGGTGCCCAGGGCGGCGCCTGCGAGGGAGAACAGGGCGGCCAGTGCGGGCAGCACCGGGCTGGTCGGCTTGACGGCCATCATGCCCAGGCCGACGAGGACGCCGACGCCGACGGCGGCGTAGCCGATCTCGCGTTCGATGACGGTGACGATCGCGCCGTAGATGACGGCGCCCAAGACGGCGGCGAGGAGTCCGACGATGATGCCGGGCACCAGGCCGCTACGTGGTTGGGGGGCCATGTTTGTCCTCATGGTTTCCGTGCGGTTGAGGTGCTTACTGTGACGAGTGCGGGACTTTACTGGAAAAGTCCGGCAGAAGCCCTGAATTTTCGGGAAATGCAGGGTCAGGCCAAGGGGGGACCACCAATGGTCTAAACCAATCACGGTCCGATAGGGTTCTCGGTGAGGTATCAGCCCGCCACGTCGCCGGCCCGCTCGGCCGGCGCACCGACGTACGAGGAGATCGGCACCGTGAGCATCCGCGTAGGCGTCAACGGATTCGGCCGCATCGGCCGCAACTTCTGGCGCGCGGTCGCCGCCAGCGGCAAGGACATCGAGATCGTTGCGGTCAACGACCTGACCGACAACGCGACGCTCGCCCACCTGCTCAAGTACGACAGCATCCTGGGCCGCCTGCCGTACGAGGTGAAGAGCACCGCCGACGAGATCATCGTGGACGGCAAGGCGATCAAGGCCTTCGCCGAGCGCGACCCGGCCAAGCTGCCCTGGGGCGACCTGGGCGTGGACGTCGTCGTGGAGTCCACCGGCTTCTTCACCGACGCCGACAAGGCCCGCGTGCACGCCGAGAACGGCGCCAAGAAGGTCATCATCTCGGCCCCGGCCAAGAACGAGGACGTCACCGTCGTCATGGGCGTCAACCACGACCAGTACGACCCGGCCAGCCACACGGTGATCTCCAACGCCTCCTGCACCACCAACTGCCTGGCCCCGATGGCCAAGGTCATCAACGACTCCTTCGGCATCACCAAGGGCCTGATGACCACCATCCACGCCTACACGCAGGACCAGAACCTGCAGGACGCCCCGCACAAGGACCTGCGCCGCGCCCGCGCCGCCGCGCTGAACATCGTCCCGACCTCCACCGGTGCCGCCAAGGCCATCGGCCTGGTCCTGCCCGAGCTCAAGGGCAAGCTCGACGGCTACGCGCTGCGCGTGCCGATCCCCACCGGCTCGGCCACCGACCTGACCGTCGAGGTCGGTCGCGAGACCACCGTCGAGGAGGTCAACGCCGCGCTCAAGGCCGCCGCCGAGGGCCCGCTCAAGGGCATCCTCAGCTACAACGAGGACCCGATCGTCTCGGCCGACATCGTCACCGACCCGGCCTCCTGCATCTTCGACGCCCCGCTGACCAAGGTGATCGGCAACCAGGTCAAGGTCGTCGGCTGGTACGACAACGAGTGGGGTTACTCCAACCGCCTGGCCGACCTCATCGAGCTCGTGGGCGCCGACCTCTGATGAAGGACCTGTCCCAGCTCGACGTGAAGGGTCGGCGCGTGCTCGTCCGCGCCGACCTCAACGTCCCCCTGGACGGGGACGTCATCACCGACGACGGGCGCATCCGCGCCTCGCTGCCGACCATCAGGGACCTGACCGGGCGCGGCGCGAAGGTGATCGTCTGCGCCCACCTGGGCCGCCCCAAGGGCGCGCCCGATCCCAAGTACTCCCTGGCCCCGGTGGCGCGCCGGCTCGGCGAGCTCCTGGAGACCGAGGTCGCCTTCGCCTCCGACACGGTCGGCGAGTCGGCCCAGGCCGTCGTGGAGGGTCTGGCCGAGGGCCGGGTGGCCCTGCTGGAGAACCTGCGCTTCGAGGCCGGCGAGACCTCCAAGGACGACGCCGAGCGCGGCGAGTTCGCCGGGAGGCTGGCCGCTCTGGCCGAGCTCTACGTGAGCGACGGCTTCGGCGCGGTGCACCGCAAGCACGCCAGCGTCTACGACGTGCCGAAGCTCCTGCCGCACGCGGCGGGCGGGTTGATCGTCGCCGAGGTCGAGGTGCTCAGGCGCCTGACCGAGGAGCCGGCCAGGCCGTACGCCGTGGTGCTGGGCGGGGCGAAGGTCTCCGACAAGCTCGGCGTCATCGCCAACCTGCTCACCAAGGTCGACCGGCTGGTCATCGGCGGCGGCATGGCCTACACCTTCCTCAAGGCCCAGGGCTTCGAGGTCGGCCAGTCGCTGCTGCAGGAGGACCAGCTCGACAAGGTGCGCGGCTTCCTGCGTGAGGCCGACGAGCGCGGCGTGGACCTCGTCCTGCCGGTCGACATCCTGGCGGCCGTCGAGTTCGCCGAGGACGCCGAGTACGAGGTGGTCGACGCCACCGCGATCCCGGCCGACCGGCAGGGGCTCGACATCGGCCCGCGCACCCGCGAGCTGTTCGCGGGCAAGCTGGCCGACGCCGAGACCGTGTTCTGGAACGGCCCGATGGGCGTCTTCGAGTTCGAGGCGTTCTCCGGGGGAACCCGCGCGGTGGCCGAGGCGTTGGTCCGGTCGGAGGCGTTCACCGTCGTCGGCGGCGGTGACTCGGCCGCGGCCGTGCGCCGGCTCGGCCTGCCCGAGGACGGGTTCTCGCACATCTCCACCGGCGGCGGGGCCAGCCTCGAATACCTCGAGGGCAAGACCCTGCCGGGACTCGCCGCTCTGGAGGACTAGCAAGTGAACCGACGCAGCAGCGAGGAGCGATGAGCGACAGATGAGTGCCGGGCGCAAACCCCTCATCGCCGGCAACTGGAAGATGAACCTCAACCACCTCGAGGCCATCGCCACCGTCCAGAAGCTGGCGTTCGCGCTGAACGACAAGGACTTCGACAAGGTCGAGGTGGCCGTGCTGCCGCCCTACACCGACCTGCGCAGCGTGCAGACGCTGGTGCACGGTGACCGGCTGCGGATCGTGTACGGCGCGCAGGACCTGTCGGCGTTCGACGGCGGGGCCTACACCGGGGAGATCTCCGGTGCGATGCTCGCCAAGCTCGGTTGCACCTTCGTCACGATCGGGCACTCCGAGCGGCGGCAGTACCACCGCGAGGACGACGAGCTCGTCAACGCCAAGGTGCGGGCCGCCTACCGGCACTCGCTCACGCCGATCCTGTGCGTCGGCGAGGGGCTGGAGGTCCGCAGGGCCGGCGGCCACGTGGCCCACAGCCTCGCGCAGCTCGACGGGGCGCTGAAGGGCGTCCCGGCCGAGCAGGCCGCCTCGGTCGTGGTGGCCTACGAGCCCGTCTGGGCGATCGGGACCGGGGAGGTGGCCACCCCGGCCGACGCCCAGGAGGTCTGCGGGGCCCTGCGCGGCCGACTCGCCGAGCTGTATGACGCGGAGCTGGCCGCGGGCGTCCGTATCCTCTACGGTGGCTCGGTCAAATCCGACAACGTCGCCGGCATCATGGCCCAGCCCGATGTCGACGGAGCCCTGGTCGGCGGCGCCAGCCTCGACCCGGGGGAGTTCGTCAAGCTCTGCCGGTTCGATGAGATGTCGGGCTGACTGAGCCGTTCGGAGGGTACGACTTGACAGCAGGTCGTACCCTCTTAGAGCAAGTTTGAATCGTCACGCCTCAGGGCGTACCTACAAAGGAGTCGCATCCGGACGCGGGTGCGAGCAATAAGGAAACAGGTCAACGGTGACAATCGGAATCTCCATCGCCCTCATCCTGTCGAGCATGCTGATGATCCTGCTCGTCCTGCTCCACAAGGGCAAGGGCGGCGGTCTGTCGGATCTGTTCGGTGGCGGTTTCTCGTCGTCGTTCGGCGGCTCTTCCGTGGTGGAGCGCAACCTCGACCGGCTCACCATCATCACCGGGGTGGTCTGGTTCGTGTGCATCATCGCGCTGGGCCTGCTCCTGAAGCCCTGATTCGGCTTGCCGTAAAGCGTGACAGTGGTACAGCCCCCCGTTTTCCCGAGTGGCGGGGCCATCGAGCGAGGAGTTCATCCGTGGGTAGTGGCAACGCGATCCGTGGCAGTCGTGTCGGGGCCGGCCCGATGGGGGAGGCGGAGCGCGGAGAGGCGGCGCCTCGTGTGAGGGTTCCGTTCTGGTGCGCCAACATGCACGAGACGCGCCCCAGCTTCGCCAGCGACGCGGCCGTCCCCGAGTTCTGGGACTGCCCGCGCTGCGGGCTCCCGGCCGGTCAGGACGAGGCCAACCCTCCCGCGCCTCCGCGTAACGAGCCCTACAAGACGCACCTGGCCTACGTGAAGGAGCGTCGCAGCGACAAGGACGGCGCGCAGATCCTGGCCGAGGCCCTGGAGCGCCTGCGTTCTTCCTCGCGTCCGATCTACTAGTCACCGGCCGGCTCCACCGGCAGGACACGACGCGAACGGGCCCCCGTGGTGAACCACCACGGGGGCCCGTTCGTTTTCCGGCGGCGGACCGGCTCGGCTCGCAGGCCGGCACCGCGATCCGGCGGATCACGGCGGTTCAGCGCTGCGATCCCAGCTTCCGGGAGATGCGAAGGGCGGTGCCGGCCACCAGCGGCCCCAGCTCCCGCACCCGGGCGGCGGTGATCCGCGAGGTCAGGCCCGAGACCGAGACGGCGGCGGTCACGCTGTCGTCGTGGCGGAAGATGCCCGCGGCCACGCACCGTACCTCGGGCTCGTTCTCGCGGTCGTCGACGGCGTAGCCGCGCTGGCGGATCCGCGTCAGCTCGGCGCGGAGCCGTACCGGATCGGTGATCGTGTAACGGGTGAGGGCGGGCATCCCGGCGGCCACGGTCTCCTCCACGACCTCCTCCGGCTGCCAGGCGAGGATCGCCTTGCCGACGGCGGTGCAGTACAGCGGCGCCCGGCTGCCGATCCGCGAGGCCATGCGCACCGCGGCCTCGTTCTCGACCTTGTCGATGTAGACGACGTACGGCGGGTCGTAGACGACCAGGTGGACGGTCTCGCGGACCTCGCGCATCAGCTCGCGGGTCTCCTCCGCGGCCACCGTGCGCAGGTCGAGGGTGGACAGGTAGGCCTGACCGAGCCGGAGCGTGCCGTGCCCGAGCCGGTAGGCGCCGCTCCTGCGGTCGCGTTCCAGCAGCCGGGCCTCCACCAGCGGGACGGTCAGCCGCAGCACGGTGCTCTTGGACAGGCCCAGCGCCTCGGCCAGCCGGGACAGCGAGAGCCCCTGCCCGGCGCTCGCGTGGTCGCGCACGTACTCCAGTACGGCCAGCGCCCGGCGGAGCGAGGCCGACTGGTTGCGCTCCTGACCGGGAGGCCGCGCCCGGTCACGGCCCGGGCCGGAGGCGGAGGAACGGGCGGGTGCGGGGGAGGCGGGGTCCGGGCCGTTCATCGCGGCCTCAGCGGGCGTCCGGGACGCGCGCCGGTCAGGGCGCCGCCCGCCAGCACCGGTACGCCGCCGACCAGCACGTCGTCGATGCCCTCGGCCAGGACGCGCGGCCGGGAGTAGTCGGCGACGTCGCCCACCCGGTCCGGATCGATCACGACCAGGTCCGCCGCCATGCCGGGGCGGATCTCCCCGCGGTCGTGCAGGCGGAAACGGCGGGCCGGGCCGGCGGCCAGGTGCCCGACCGCCTCCTGCCAGGTCCAGTCGCCCAGCTCGCGGACGTGACGGCCGAGGAAGCGGGCGAACGCGCCGAAGCCCCGGGGGTGCGGGTGCCCGCCGATGTGGATGCCGTCGGAACCGCCCAGGTGGGCCGGGTGGCGCAGCAGCAGGCGCATGGAGGCGTCGTCGTTGCCCGGCGGCTGGGCGAAAACGCAGCTGGCGGCCAGCCGGGTCGCGATCAGCAGCTCGGCGCAGAACGCGGCGGGCTCCCGCCCGGCCTCGGCCGCGGCCTCGGCGACGCTGCGGCCCTCGGCCCAGGCCAGGTCCGCGACGGGCACGTGCGCCAGCACGGCGCGGTGCCAGAGCGTGGGGTCGGTCTCGCGGGCCAGGCGGCGCCGTACCTCCGGCTCGTGCAGCCGTGCCACGATGCGGTCGAGGTCGGGGTCGTCCAGGTCGCGGGGGAGGGCGACCATCGCCAGGATGCTGAACCCGCTGAGGTAGGGATAGCTGTCGAAGGTGACGTCCAGTCCCGCGGCGAGGGCGTCGTCGACCATGCCCGCCAGCTCGGCCCCCGGGCCGTGGTAGTGCGACACGTGCAGCGCCGCCCCCGACCTCTCGGCGATCGCGCGGGCCTCGGCCATGCCGGCGGCCGCCGCCTGCTCGTAGCCGCGCATGTGGGTGACGTACGGCAGGCCCGCCCGGGCGAGGGGCGCGCACAGCGCGGCGAGCTCGGCGGCGTCGCCGTACCGGCCCGGGATGTACTCCAGGCCGCTGGACAGCCCCGCCGCGCCCTCCTCCAGGCCCCGCTCCACCATGCGCAGCATCGCGGCGGGGTCGGCGCCGGCGGCGTGCCGGACCGTGCCGTGCGGGACCAGGTAGACGGTGTTGAGCGCGGTGGTGCCGTCGTAGGAGGCCAGCAGCTCCGCCACGCTCACCGGCCCGTCGCCCAGCGCCGGGTGGGCCCCGTTGATCGCGGCGAAGTAGCGGGTGACGAAGCGCAGCGTCGAGGGTGACGACGGCGCGAAGGACAGCCCGTCCTGCCCGAGCACGAAGGTGGTGACGCCCTGGCGCAGTGCGGCGAGCTGGACGCCGGGGTCCAGCACGGTGGCGTCGCCGTGCACGTGGGCGTCGACGAACCCGGGGGCCACCAGCCGGCCGGTGGCGTCGATGCCGACGGCGGCGGGGACGGCTTCGGCCGAGGGCCCGCCGACCGTCTCGATCCGGCCGTCGCGGACGCCGACGTCGGCGGGGTAGGGCGGGGCGCCGGTGCCGTCGACCACCAGACCGCCATGAATGAGCACGTCGAACACGCTGGTCAAAGTAGGAGAAACCAGGGCGTGCTGTCACGTTCGCGGCACATCATTGTGCAGTGCACAACATGGATGCCGCGCAGTGCGAGCCGTGGACGTCGTGCGGCGGGGCGGGATTTCGTCCTCGTTATGAAATCTCGTAGGTTGTCTGCTGATTCGGACAGCGAAAGGCGGGACACATGTCGGCGGAGCGGTTGGCGGAGCTGCGGGAGGCGTTCACCGCCATCGATGGCGACGGTGACGGGTTCATCACGGAGCAGGAGCTCGTCCGGCACTTCCCGGACCTGCCGGCCGAGGCGATCAGTTCGCTGAACCGCGTCGGCGACGCCGACGGCGACGGGCGCTTCTCCTTCGAGGAGTTCGTCAGGATGATGTCGCAGGACTGACCGGCACGCCGCCGCCGGGCACGTCGCCCGGCGGCGGAGCGCCCGGATCACCGGTGCCCGTCAGGCGCCCAGGTCCCGCACGATGTTGTCGAGCCGGTCGGCCAGGGTGTCGATCTGCTGTTCGGTGAGCGTGTCGCCGCCGGGCATCAGCCTGGTCAGGTCCCGCTTGCTCGCGATGACCAGCCCGCGGTGGGCGTCGTCGATCTCCTTCTCCGGCAGGACGATGCAGTCCCCCCGAACGAAGACCAGGGTGGCGTCGGGATCCGGTGACTCCAGCAGCCGCCGGACGCATTCGCGGTCGATGAGCGCCATGGGGCGCCTCCTTACCTGGTAGTCCGCTTTCTGCCTCTGTGGCGTTTTCCGAGGGTCTCCCGCTTCCTGCCCGGATATCGGCGGGGGAACCGCGGCCGGGACCCGCCGCGGGGACCACCGGTGGCTGGGGAGATCATTACTCGCGTCAACGCAGTTCCGGAGCGCCGCCGGGTAGGGGCACATCGGCGGCGCGCGTCCGCGCACCGGGACACCTCACTCCCACGCACCGGGAAAGACCTCATGACCGACACCATGCTCGCCGGGCGCCTCGACGTCCGGAACAAGACCTTCGCCGTCGAGGAAGTGCCCGTCCCCGAGCCCGGACCGGGCGAGGTGAGGATCAAGGTGAAGGCGGCCGGCGTGTGCCTGTCGGACGTGCACCTGATCGACGGCAGCCTGAACCCGCTCTTCCTGGCCTCCGACAAGGTCACCCTCGGCCACGAGGTCTCCGGCGTGATCGACGCCCTGGGGCCGGACGTCCCCGGCGGCTGGGCGGCCGGGCAGCGCGTCCTGCTGCAGGCGGGGGAGCGTTGCGGGCGGTGCGCCAACTGTGTGCGCTTCGTCGACCCGTGCCAGCAGGTCCGCACCCGCGGGGTCGACTACGACGGAGGCTGGGCCGAGTACGCCCTGGCCGCCCAGCACACCCTCGTCGCGATCCCGGACGACCTGCCGTTCGAGCAGGCGGCCATCATCCCCGACGCCGTCTCCACCCCCTGGGCCGCGATCGTCGTCACGGGCAGGGCCCGACCCGCCGTGCCGGTCGGGGTGTGGGGCGTGGGCGGGCTCGGGGCGCACGCCGTCCAGCTCCTGCGCCTGGTCGGCGCCGCCCCGATCATCGCCGTCGACCCGATCGAGGCCGCCCGCGAGCGCGCCCGGGACTTCGGCGCCGACCTCGCCCTGGACCCCGCCGCGCCCGACCTGCGCGACCGGCTGCTGGCCGCCACCGGAGGGCGGGGCCTGGACCTGGCCCTCGACATGGCCGGGGTGCCCGCCGTACGGGAACAGGCCGTCTCCTGTCTGGCGCCCGGCGGCAGGCTCGTGCTGGTCGGCCTGACGCCCGCCCCGCTCACCCTCACCCACAGCATCCCGTTCTCCTACTTCGGCCAGCAGATCCTGGGGCACTACGGCTCCGGGCCCGGGCACGTCGACCAACTGGTCGACCTCACCCGCCATCGCCGCCTGGACCTGACCCGATCCATCAGCGGCACCGTCCCCCTGGCGGACGCGGCCGCCGCGGTGGGGCGCCTGGAACGCAAGGAGGGCAACCCGGTCCGCCTGATCCTCACGCCCTGAGGACGGATCCGTCAGCTCGCCGGATAGCGGGAGGCGAGGTCACCGGTGGAGGCGGAGCCGGCACGGGGCACGGGGCCGCCCGTCGAGGTGAAGGCGGCGGTGAAGTCGTCGGCGACCTGCAGGATGGTCTCGCGTCCCTCGACCGCGCGCGCCCAGTCGGTGGGCACGGCGTCCTCGCCGTGGGCCGCGCCGATGATGTTTCCGCAGATCGCGCCGGTGGAGTCGGCGTCGCCGGAGTGGTTGACCGCCAGCAGCAGGGCCAGGCGCGGATCCGGCTCGACCAGGGCGCAGTAGACGGCGATGGCCAGGGCCTCCTCGGCGACCCAGGCGCCGCCCAGGCTCTGCACCTTCTCCGGGGTGGGATCCCCCTTCCCGGCCAGCCGCCGGGCGGCGCGCAGGGCCAGGCCGGTCTCCCGGTGCTCGGCGCTCTGGGAGTCGAAGGCGGACAGCCACCCCTCGGCCATCGCGACGGCCCGCGGCAGGGGGTCTCCCTGGAGGAGCCTGCCGACGAGACAGGCCAGGGCGCCGGAGGAGATGGCGGCGGTGGGGTGGCCGTGGGTGATCCGGGAGGCGGCGACGGCCAGGGTGAGGGGGTCGTCGAGCGATCCGGGTGCGGGGGCCGTGACATCACCGTTCCCCGCGGGTGCGCCGGGCTCCCACGCCTGCGGCAGGAGACCGAACGGCGCCGAGCGCATCACGGTGCCGCAGCCCTTGGAACGTGGGTTGACGGGTCCGTGATCCAGAGGAGACCCGGCCAGGGGAGACCCGGGCGGGGGCGGGACGATGCCGGAGCCCAGCCCGGACAGGCAGGCGTTGCCGGGCGCGCGGCGGGCGTACAGCCACTTCTGTGTGCGCAGCCAGCCGGTGCGGAATCCGGCCTCCCCGGAGTACGGCGCCGCGTGCGCCTGGGTGTCGAGCCAGCGCAGATAGGCCTCGCGTACGGCGGTGAGCGCGTCGCCGTCGTGCAGCCGGGCGCGGATCAGCCCTTCGGCGGTGAACAGCGTCATCTGGGTGTCGTCGGTGATCTCGGTCTCGATCATCTCCGTGAGCCCGGCGGGACCGAAACGCGAACGGATCTGTCCCAGCGACATGAACTCCACGGGATTGCCGAGCGCGTCGCCGACGGCACCGCCGAGCAGGCACCCCCGCACGCGGGAGCCGTACGGAACCGTCTCGGGCGAGTCGTTCATGATCGGTCCTTCTGGGTGGAAGCTCGGCCGGAGGGCCCGGAGGGAGAAAAGTACGACGCCGGGCCGGAAAACACCAGGCCGGGCGGTCATCGCATGGGTCAGGCGCGTGCCGGGGCTGTGACGAATCCCCTGGAGGAGATGTGCCCCCGCTGTGATCTTGCCCTGATCGGGTCGCGGGACGGTTCGTGGTGTGGAACGCTCGAATCGGCTGCCCACGGAAGGAGATCGACCGGTGCGGACACATTTCGATCCCGAGGAGTCCGAGGAGTTCGAGGCGGCCAGGGAACTGCTGATCCGCCGGTGCGCCGCCTGGGCCGCGGAGCACGGGCTCCCGGCCGACGAGCTGATCCTGTCGGTCGCGCTCGACGCCCGGCACGAGAGCGTCGACGGGCGGCTCGGCCACTGGACCCCGCAGGAGGTCCGCTACACGCTGCTGGATCTGATCCCCGGCCAGGTGACCGCTCCGGCGCAGGAGCTGGCCGGCGCTCCGCGGAGCCTGATGACGCTTCTGCGCTATCTCGCGGACTCCGGGTTGCGCGACCCGCGCGGCGCCACGCTCGCCGAGCTGGAGGAGGCCGTCGTCGAGGCGGCCGCCGAATACCCCGGGGTGCTGATGGACATGACCCGGTGGGGGCTGGCGAAGTTCTGGGCGATGACGGCGCTGGAGCACGGGGTCGACCTCACCGACGGCAGGTCCTTCGCCCGGTTCCGGCGCGACCTCGACGCCGGACGGGTGCGCTACGACCAGGAAGCGCTCGACCGCCTGGTGGAGAGACAGATGACGGAGCCGAGGCCCGACAGGGAACGGGCCTTCATCCAGCTCCCGGTGAGCATGCCGTCCGGGAGTGAGCTCGCCGAGGCGGCCGGGGACAGCGTGGCGGTACGCAGGCTGGTGTCGGTGGCCGGCTGGGCGGGTACCGAGGGCAGGGAGCTCACCGGAGCCGGGAACCTGCGGCTGCGGGACGCCCGCTCGCTGGCGGAGCTGCTCGGCACCGGTGAGCAGGAGCTCACAGTGCGCACGGCGACCGACATGCCCGAGACCGATCTGCTGCTGACCTGGGCGAAGAAGGCACGTCTGGTCCGGGTGAGCAGGGGACGGCTGCTCAGGGTCGCCAAGGCCGCACCGCTGCTGCGCGACCCCCTGGCGCTGTGGCGGCGGGCGTTCGAGACGTTCTTCGAGGTGGGGCGGGCCGTGTGCGCCCAGCCCGGGTGGGCGCCCGTCTCGCTGCTCAGCGAGATATTCGAAGAGATCATGGATGACGTGCTGAACTCGGTCTACGGCATGCCCGCCCCCATGCCGGTGGTCCGGCTGCGGGAGACGGTGTGGCTCGCCTGCAGCGAGTACCTGTGGTTCTCTCCCGACGAGGACGACCTCCGCCACGACGCCTGGCGGGCCCGGGTCGACCGGGACCTGGACCGGGCGCTGGCGGTGCTGGCCGAACTGGGGGCGGTGGAGCTGAGCCACGGCGTGGCGGACGAGGCCTTCTCGGAGGATCTCCGCGAGGACTTCGAGGCGCAGGAGGGCGTGCCGCGCCCGCTCCCGCCGGAGGTCTGCGATCGGCTCCGCGCCGCGCTCGCCGAATCCGGCCCGCTGGTACGGCTGGCCCCCATCGGTGCCTGGGCGATGCGTGAGCGCATGCTCGCCCGGGGGCGCGATGTGCCGGTGGTGGGGGAGCTGGCCGGCGCCGCACCCGCCGAGATGCTCGGCGTGGTCGCCCAGCACTACTCCGAGGAGACGGCCAGGCTGGAGATCGAGGGCTGGCTGGCCGCCCACGGAGGGGACCTCGAACCTCTGCTGCAGGCCGTACGGGACTGCCCGTTCCTGACGCGCGCCTCGGCGATGCTGAACATCCTGGCCGGGGCGCTGGACGACGGGCCGGAGCTGCTGCGGCGGCTGCGCTCGGACCCCGTGCTCGGGCCGGCCGCCGTCGAGGCCCTCATCACCGCGGGCGAGCTGCGGCCGGAGGACCTCACCGACCACGAGCAGATGCTCATGCTCGCCGCAGGCCTGCTGGCCCTGCTCGAACTCGGCGGGCCCGAGGCCGTGCGCGAGCAGCTCACCGCCGCGGCCGGCAGGGACGCGCCCGAGCTGGCCGAGGCGGTCCTGCGGTCGGGTCATCCGGCCCGGGTGGCCATGGAGGAGTTCCGTACCCTGGTGGCCGGGCCGATGCGCATCCGCCACCCGTCACGCCCGACCCGCGTTTCCGCCCCCGGGAGCCGGGGACGGCCCACCGGCCGCGGCAGGAAGCGGAAACGCTGATCTTCTCTGCCGGAGTCCCCGGGTCTCAATATGCTGACGGGCATCAGGCGCCCGACCGTCCGGGACGGCCGCGCCATCCGGATGGGAGGGAAGCCGATGACTGCGGACGGGACGGTCGTGGTGCGCAGGGACGGGCCGGTGACGCTGGTCGGGATCAACCGGCCGGAGCGCCGCAACGCCGTGGACGGGCCGACCGCGCGGGCGCTGGCCGAGGCCTTCGGTGACTTCGACGCCGATCCCGGGGCCGCCGTCGCGATCCTGTACGGCGAGGGCGGGACGTTCTGCGCCGGCGCCGACCTGAAGGCGCTGGGCACCGCGCAGGCCAATCGCGCCGAGCCGGACGGCGACGGCCCGATGGGGCCGACCCGGATGCGGCTGTCCAAACCGGTGATCGCCGCGATCAGCGGGCACGCCGTGGCGGGCGGACTCGAACTCGCGATCTGGGCGGATCTGCGGGTGGCCGACGAGACCGCCGTCTTCGGGGTCTTCTGCCGCCGCTGGGGCGTCCCGTTGATCGACGGCGGCACCGTACGGCTGCCGCGCCTGATCGGCGAGAGCCACGCGATGGACATGATCCTCACCGGCCGCCCGGTGGACGCCGCCGAGGCGCTGCGGATGGGCCTGGCCAACCGGGTCGTCCCGGCCGGGCGGGCGATGGAGGCCGCGCGCGAGCTGGCGGCGCGGCTGGCCGCCTTCCCGCAGACCTGCATGCGCCGCGACCGGGCCTCGGTCCTGGAGCAGTACGGCCTGGACGAGCAGCGGGCGCTGGCCGCCGAGTTCCGCCACGGCCGGGTCTCGCTGAGCGCGGACACGGCCGCCGGCGCGGCGCGCTTCGCCGCCGGGGCCGGCCGGCACGGCTCCTTCGACGAGGTCTGACAGCCGGGGGAGCCTCCGGGACGGCTGAGACGATCCCGCCGGGTGGGGCCGGCGGGAGACGGGGCGGCTGTCAGGCCTCGGGGACGGAGTGCCACTCGCCCTTGCCGAACACGTGGTGGCCGTGCTTGCCGATCTGGCTCACGCGGACCTTGACGGCGCTCACATCGTGCCTGCGGAAGGCGAACTCCTTGGCGTGCTCACCGTAGCCGCACCACTTGTAGGAAGGGGCGTGGTACCACTTCCCGTGGGGAGCGCCGATCCGGCGCCGGCGATCACGGCCGCGGCGAGTAGAGCGCGAATCGAGCGGTGCATCGAACTCCTCCTGAGTGGTCCGGGCGCCGCCTTTCGACGACGGCGCCACGACCGGAGGGCGTGACATCCCGTTCCATCCGTGCGGACCGGTGGTCAGCGGGGGTGATAGGAGCAGCGCAGACCGGTGTGGACGGTGGCCCGCAACTCTTCGCCGATCATCGGGTCGGAGGCGGTGATGCGGGCCAGGGCGCGCCGGATGGCCTTCCCCACGGCGATCCTGGCCCGCTCCTGGTCGTCGGTGAACCGGCGCGCGCGCCCGCCCAGGCCGGTGGCGGCGCTCAGCTCGGCCAGCAGCCAGTCACGCTCGGAGCGCAGGGTCTCGGCGCGCCGCACCTCACCGAGCGATTCGGACTCCTCGATCTCCGCATCCAGGTGGGACAGCCGTTCCCGGTAGGCGTTCCTGGCCTGCTCGTCCAGGAGCGGCTGAGCCGACACGGCCTCCTCGCCGGGCACCTCCCCGCCGGGGACGGCCGATTCCTCGCCGGTCGGGGACGGGCCCGTGACGAGATCGACGGCCCGGATCTCCCGGCCCGGATTGGCGATCAGGATCGCCAGGTGCCGCATGCCCACGCTGTCGTCGGCCAGGACGCTCCGGCCCGCCAGTTCGAGCAGCCACTTGCGGCCCCGGCGCCGGCACACCGCGGAGGCCGGTCCGCCGCCCGGCCGTACCGCGTGCGGTGTCGCCTCGGCGGACAGCACCATGCCCAGCCGGTCGGCCTCCTGCTCCGCCAGGGTCAGCGCCCTGCGGGCCGCCTCGTCCCGCACCCCGTGCCGCATCCGCAGCGCGTGGCCCAGCCGCCAGCGGGACAGGGTCACGGCCGGCCAGTGACCGAGCGCCAGGTTGTCCTCGACGGCCTGCTCGAAGTGCCCCACGGCCCGCTCGAGCCGCCCGGCGGTGAGCGAGGCCGTACCCAGGGCCAGATGGGTGGAGCCGAAGCACACCACGCCCAGACTGGCGATCATCGGGAGCCGGGCGAACGGCGTGAGCAGGTCGTAGGCCCGGGCGGCGGTGTCGCCGTCGTCGAGCAGATGGGCGGCCTCCACCACGCCGTGCATCGCCGCCAGCCAGCTCCTGCTCTGGGGCAGCTCCGTCAGCCCGGCTCCGCGCAGCCTGGCCAGCATGCCGCGGGCCAGGCTCTCGTCTCCGGCGGCGGCGGCGGCCACCGCCAGGACCGCGAAGTAGGCGTAGTCGGCCGAGCCCAGAGCGGGATTGCGCACCAGCTTCTCCAGGACCGGGACGAGCTCGCCGATGCGGCCCTGGTACCAGCGGATCGCGGCGATCTGCGCGCCGTACCATCCGACGGCGTCGTCGTCACCGGCGGCGTGACCCCGCTCGGCGCAGGAGGCCGCCAGCGTCTCGGCCTGGATGAGCCGCCCGGCGCGGATGGCGAGCATGACCTCGATCGTGTCCACCACGAACCCGACCGCCAGGTGATCCTCCACCGCCAGCAGGTCGCGCAGCTCCTGCAGGGACCGCTCGGCGTGCGCGTCGGCGGTCAGCAGCAGATCGACGCTGCGCCACATCAGTCCCATGAGCGCATCGCCGCGGCGGCCGGTCCGGGCCGCCACGGCGATCAGCTCCTGGGCCAGCTCCAGCCGGAGCTCCCGGTAGCGGGGATCCATCAGGCACAGGTGGGCCATGCTCAGCGTCTCCGCCTGCGCCACCGCGTCACCGCTGTCCCTGGCCTCGGCCAGCACCCGCAGGATCGAGTCGTGCGTGCCGCGGCGGTAGTCCTCCTCGCCGCACAACCTGGCGCGCAGCCGTACCCCCAGTGGAGCCTTCGGATCGATGGCCGCCAGGGCGCGCTGCTGACGCATCCGCGTCGTGGCCGCCTCGGCGGCGGTGCGGTGCTCCTGCAGCCACACCCCGCCCAGGCCCACGGCGGCCCGTGCCATCGCCGGGCCGTCGCGCAGCCGCTCGGCCGCGCCGTAGGCCAGATCGAACCACCATCGGGCGGTCTGCAGGTCGCCCTCGGTGTACAGGGCGCGCTCGGCCGCCATGAGCGACGACTCGACGTCACCGCGGGCCTCGGCGCGCTCTCGCAGGTGGTACGTGATGTTCACAGACATCCCCCCGGCCGGGCCGGGCTCGGCGATCTCACCCGGCTGCGGTGCCCAACCATGCGACGACCCGGTAGGCGGTGACTTGACGGCCGCTTAACGCCCTCAGTAGCTGAAGGTCGTGGCGCCCTCGTCGCCGATCCACTGCCACATCGGGACGGTGCCGGCCAGCTCCGCGCCCTCGATCAGCCCGCTCTTGTCGAGCCTGCGGGAGTCGAAGCAGATGGGGCAGACCATGTACTGCCCGCCCGCCTTGGCGTAGCGCGCCAGCAGGTCCGCCAGCGGCGGGCAGCCCTCGCACGCGACTGCGGTGGCGACGCCCTCCAGGGCCAGCCGGGTGGCCTCCTTGGTGAGGAACATCAGCGTCGGACGGCCCTGCTCGGCCGCCCCGACCGCGACCAGGAACGCCACCGTGACCCGCTCGGGGTCCTCCAGCCCGGTGGTCAAACTGATGACTGCCTTGCCTGCCATACGGCTCTCCTTCGACGGATGTGATGGAACGTGCCGGCGCGTCTCCCGCCCGGGGCGTCCCGGGGCGCGGGGTATCGCCGGATGCGGCAATTGCACCGCGCGCCCGGGGCGCCGGGCATCCGTGCTCAGTACGGAAATCCGTCACGGAGAACCCGCTCGGTGCCGGACATGGACACCCGCCCGGATGACGACATACTCGGATTCATGGGTTCGGACGCCTTCCCCGACCTGCGGGCGGCCGGGGTGACGCCGCGCGAGCGGGAGATCCTGTGGCTCGTGGGCGAACGCCTGCAGAACCAGGAGATCGCCGACAGACTGCGGCTGTCGGAACGGACCGTGGAGAGCCACGTCTCGTCGTTGTTGCGCAAGCTCGGCGGGAGCAACCGGCTGGCCCTGGTCGGCGCCGCGGCCCGCTTCCGGGCCGGCCGTGAGCCCCGCGGCGTCCTGCCCAGGCCGCTGTCGTCGTTCGTGGGCCGCGAGCGGGAGACCGGCGACCTGCGCCGGCTGCTCGGCGCGCACCGGATGGTGACGCTGACCGGTACCGCCGGCACCGGCAAGACCCGCCTGGCGCTGCATCTGGCCCATGAGGCGACCGCGCTGCCCCCGGCCGTCCTGGTCGACCTCGCACCGCTGTCCCCCGGGGACGCCGTGGAGCGGACGTTCGCCGAGGCTCTGAGCATCGCCGGGGAGGAGCACCGGCTGCGCGAACTGATCCGCGAGACCCTCGCCGAGGGCCGGCACTGGCTCGTGGTGGACAACTGCGAACACGTGACGGGCTCCGTGGCGGCGTTGCTCGCCGACCTGCTGGCCACCACCGGCCATCTGCACGTGCTGGCCACCGGCCACGAGGCGCTGCACCTGACGGGGGAGGTCGTCTACGAGATCCCGCCGCTGCCGCTGCCCGCGCTCGACGACCCGGCCGCCGTACTGGACTCCGGTGCCGGGCGGCTGTTCGCCGAGCGGGCCGCCGCCGTCTCACCCGGGTTCGAGATCACCGCCGGCAACGCCCGGCAGGTCGCGATGATCTGCCGCCGGCTGGACGGCCTGCCGCTGGCCATCGAACTCGCCGCCGCCCGGACCCGGTTCTTCACCCCGGCCGACCTGCTGGCCCGGCTGGACGACCGCTTCGCCCTGCTGACCGACGGGGCGCGGGGCGCACCGAACCGGCACCGCACCCTGGAGGAGGCGCTCACCTGGAGTTACGAGCTGCTGGGCGAGGATGAGCGGCTGCTGCTGGAGCGCTGCTCGGTGTTCCCCGGCGCGTTCGACTACGGCACCGCGGCGGGGGTTCTCGCCTACCCGCCGCTGGACCCGGCCGAGCTGCTCCGGATCTTCTCGCGGCTGCTGGACCGGTCGCTGATCTCCTCCCGGCACCTGGACGAGACCACCGAGTACCGCCTGCTGGACAGCGTCCGGCAGTTCGCGCACCGGCGGCTGCTCGCCCGCGGCGCCGCCGAGGAGGCGCACGAACAGCACGCCCGCCACCACCTGCGCGGCGCCGTGGCCGGCGTGCCGGACCTTCGCGGCCGGGACCAGGCCGCCGCGCTCCGCTGGATCGACCGCCGCTCGGCGGACCTGCGGGCGGCGCTGCGCTGGGTCCTCGACCGGGACGACGCCACGGCCGCCTGGGAGTTCATCGCCGGCATCGGTACGGCGTGGGAGGTCGTGGGATGCAACGGCGAGATATTCGACTGGCTCGACAGGCTGCTCCGGCGGCCCCTGCCGGAGGGGGACCTGGGCTTCCGGGCCGCGATCACCTGCGCCGTCGTGCTGTCCTTCCAGGACACCGGCCGGGCCCGGGAGTTCGCCGAGCGGGCGTACCGGATGGCAGGAGGGGGAGCCGATCGGGACCGGGGGGAGGGCGGGGCCGATCACGACCGGGCGCTCGCCCTGCTCGCCCGCGGCTGGACGATGTTGTACGGCTCGCAGCGCGTGGAGGCGCTGGGGCAGCTGAACCGGGCGGCCGAGATCTTCGAACGGCTGGGCGACGACTGGCACCACGCCCTGGCCCTGGGGAACTCGGCCCTCGCGCTCACCTCCGACCCCGAGGCGACCCTGGCCCGGCTGGCCCACGCGGCCGGGCTGTTCGGCCGCCTCGGCGACCACGTCAAGCGTGCCAACTGCCTCAACCACATGGGCATCCGGGCGATCGAGAACCGGATCCGCCTGGACGACGTACCGGGCTGGCTGGCCGAATCGGCGCGCCTGGCCCGGACCGGGGGCAACGACCACGAACGGCTGCACTCCGAGCTCTACCGCACCACCCTCGACCAGCACTTGGGGGACCACGCGACCGCCCGGCCACGCCTCGCCGGCCTGCTCGCCGAGTTCCGGCGGATCGGCGACCTGCGCTGCGCGGTCCGCTGCCTGCTCGGCCTGGGCCGTACCGCGGCCTTCGACGGCGAACACGAGAGCGCCCGGCGGCACTTCACCGAGGGCACCCGGATCGCCCTCGGCGTCGGGGACGTGCGCATCACCGCGACCGGCCTGCGCCTGCTCGCCGGAGCCGACCACGCCACCGGCCGCTTCGAGCGCGCCGCCGCCCTGCTCGGCGCCGCCGAACGGCTCGATCCCGCACCCTGGGAGGGCCTCGTCCCCGACCCCCGGCTGCCCGCGGCGCTGCGCGAGCGGATCGGCCCGGCGGACTTCGAGGCCGCCTTCGCCGCCGGGTACGGCACGCCCCCGGCCGAACAGCTGGACAGCCCCGGCCCTCCCCTGGGAACAGGTCTTCTTCAGAGCGACTGAAGACGAGGGCTGAGCCCGGGCGAGCTCAGTGGTAGGCCAGGTTCACGCTCAGGGCGGCCACCGCCAGGGAGAAGAACAGGGCCCAGGGGCCGAGGTCGTAGGCGTGGGCGCGCAGGTGGGCGCCGAACGCGGCGAGGAAGTACAGCACGAGGCCGGCGGCGGCGAGCGTGCCCAGCACCGGTACGGCGAACCCGGCCAGCAGGCCCAGCGAGCCCGCGGCCAGCAGTGCGCCCAGCGGGAGCGTCCAGGACCGGGGCACGCGGATCTTGTCCGCCTGCTTCTTGGGGTACTCATGGCCTATGAGGTTGGCGACGGCGGCAAGGCCGGTGACGGCCGAGGCGAGGAGGGTGACCGTGAGATAGGCGGTGAACATTGAGATCCCCTGTCCGTGAGGGTGACGGATCGGTTGTCCGCCTCACGGACGAGATCGCCCGCCCGCGACGTGACATGCCCTCGTGTGAGGCGGGTCGCCGGGTTGAGGACGGCGCCTGAGCCCGGCCTTCCAGGTTCACCCCGCCTCGAAGGCGTCGCTTCGACGATTCCTGCCGGGTGGGCCGGAGGCTCAGGGTGGGCCGGACGGGGAAGTGCCGGTGATGATGGCCTGGATCCCGTGTTCGAAGTTCGCGTCCCAGTGCGCGGGCGGGCTCTGTTCCAACGCGATGACCAGCGGCGCCTCGGCGTCGTCCAGGACGGCGATGAGCGGGTCGAGCCAAGCGCCGCCCGCCGCGGGCGCGGCCTGTTCCTGAAGGACGAAGCCGAGGGCGTAGTGGCTCAACGTGGTGATCGTGCGCAGTGCCAGCACGGGTGTGAACCCGTGCGTGAGCATCGCCGCCATCTCCGTGTTGAGGTTGCCGACCGCTTCGGGGCCCAGATCGGTGGCGGTGGCGACGACGCGGGCCCCGTCACGGTGGGCCAGGAGGGCCCGGCGGTAGGAGCGGGCGCGGCGGGCCAGCCAGGACTGCCAGGACTCGCCTTCGCGCGGGGGGCCCATTCCGGCCGACAGCACGATGACGGCCGCCATGCCGTTCAGCAGTTCCTGCTTG
This sequence comes from Paraplanobispora takensis, assembly GCF_016863195.1. Lineage (GTDB taxonomy): Bacteria > Actinomycetota > Actinomycetes > Streptosporangiales > Streptosporangiaceae > Planobispora > Planobispora takensis. The sequence continues at coordinate 50,475 of NZ_BOOK01000012.1, forward strand.
GTGCGGAAATGCCAGTACAGGGCCGGGGACTGCACGCCCAGCTCCACGGCCAGCCGGCGCACCGTCAGGCCGTCCAGGCCGACCTCGTCCAGCAGGCGGAGCGCGGTGTCGACGATGATCTGCCGGGTCAGTCCCGGTCGTCTGTTCTCGCCCATCGACCCATCAATTTATCAGTGCTAAATTCTCCTTAGCGGTGCTAAGGAGAGACCATGATTCTTGCGACGTCCGCGGACGGGGTGCAGGTCCGCGCGGTGGACGAGGGCGAGGGGCCGGTCGTCGTGGTGCTGCACGGAGGCCTCGAGGACGGCTCGCGCTGGAAGAAGGTCGCCGACCGGCTCACGCCCCGGTTGCGGGTCGTGCGCCTGCACCGCCGGCGGTACCGGCTGGACCTGCCGCCGCCGATCACGATCGCGCAAGAGATCGAGGACGTGCGGACCGTGGTGGCCGCACTCGGCGGCCGGCCGGTGCTGCTCGTCGGGCACTCCTCCGGCGGCGTACTCGCACTGGAGGCCGCGCTCGCCCTGCCCGGGGCCTTCACCGGCCTGGTGCTCTACGAGCCGCCCGTCGTGGTCGGGTCGTCTCTGGGCGGCCCGGCGACCGCGGCGGCCCGGGCCGCGCTGAGGCGCGGGCGCCGGGGAAGGGCAATGGTGATCTTCATGCGGGACGTCGTACGGCTGCCGCGATGGCAGGCACGGCTCATCGGAGCGATCACCTGTGTCCATCCGAAGCTCCGGGCCTTCGTGCCCCGCCAGATCGACGACCTGCAGGCCATCGACCAGCTGGGCGAGCGCCTGGAGGCCTACCGGGCGATCGAGGTCCCCACCGTGCTGCTGGGCGGTGAGACCAGCCCCGCGCATCTGGGCGAGCGGCTCGACGCGCTGGCCGGGGTGTTGCCGGAGACCGAGCGCGTGACTCTGCCCCGCGAGGGGCACGGCGGCCACATGCGCGCCCCCGACCGGGTGGCCCGGATCATCGAGGAGCAGTACCGGAAGGTCTCCCGCTGATCACTTGATGCCGCCCGAGGCCTGGTCCGGAAGGCACTCGCCGTACCTGCCGCCGGTTGTCAGGTATGGCCGCCATGATGAGTCCATGGAGACTCTGACGGCACGGCGGCTCAACCGTGCGACGCTGGCCCGGCAGATGCTGCTCGCCCGGCAGAAGGCCGAGGTCGTGACGGCGGTGGAACGGCTCGGCGGGATGCAGGCGCAGGAGGCGAGGCATCCCTTCACCGGGTTGTGGACGCGGATCGACGGGTTCCGGCGGGAGGACCTGCACCGGGCGCTGCACGAGCGGTCCGTCGTGCGGGGCATGATGATGCGGGCCACGCTGCACCTGGTGAGCGCGGCCGACTACGCCGCATTCCACGCCGCGGTGGATCCCGTGCTCGCCGCGGCGCTGAACGGGCGGGGGCAGCTGACCGCCGGGCTGGACCTGGAGGCGCTCCTGCCGGTCGCCCGGACGATCCTGGCCGACGGGCCGCGCGACTTCACCGCGCTGCGCGCCCTGCTCCAGGAGCGGTTCCCCGAGGCCGGCGACCGCGCGCTGGGCTACGCCGTACGGACCCGGCTGCCGCTGGTCATGGTTCCCACGCAGCACCGCTGGGCCTTCCCGCCCTCGGCGGACTTCACCATGGCGCAGACCTGGCTGGGAGGGACGGGCCAGGAGCCGCCGGGTGATCCGGTGCAGGCGCTGGTGCTGCGCTATCTGGCGGCGTTCGGCCCGGCCACCGCCGCCGACGCGCAGACCTGGTCGGGGCTCAAGGGGCTGCGCGCCGTACTGGACGGCCTGCGTCCGAAACTGGTCACCTTCCGCGACGAGAAGGGCCGGGAGCTGTTCGACCTGCCCGAGGCGCCGCGGCCGCAGGAGGACGTGCCCGCCCCCGCGCGCTTCCTGCCCGACTTCGACAACCTCGTCCTGGCCCACGCCGACCGCACCCGCCTGATGGCCGAGGAGTACCGCTCGCGCGTCACCACCAAGAACCTGCGGGTGCGCGCGACGTTCCTGTGGGACGGCCGGGTGCGCGGCACCTGGCAGGCGGAGACTAAGCGCAAGAGCGCCGTTCTGATCCTTACCGCGTTCGAGCCGCTGCCCGAGGACGCGATCGCCGCCCTGACCGCCGAGGGCGAGGAACTCCTGCGCTTCCTCGAACCCGACGCGACCGCTCACGAGGTCCGCGTGGAGGACTCCTGACCACGTCGCGGTCGGCCGGGCAGCCGGCGCCGGACAGGTGCCTCCGCCGATCCAGCGGGTCGGGTGTCCCGGCCGTGGCCGTCCCCCCGGTCGCCGGTTTCCTCTCCGCCGGGCCGCATACCCGGTTCCGGGCGGGGTAGACCGCCTGGTCATCGAGGTGGTGTGCCCGCCGGGAGGGAGCAGCCGGATGTCCGATCGCATCGCCGACCCATGGGGGAGCCGCACGCCGTACGGCCCGCCCGCCGTCGTGGAGCGCCTGGCCGCGAGTCTGCCGGGGCGCCTGAAGGACGTGCTCCCGGGGGATCTCGGCCGCCGCAGTCCCTGGCCGGTGCGGGTGGACACGTTCCTGCAGGAGGGGATCGGCGAGCAGGACGTGGACGCCTGGGTCCAGGCCGCCTCGATCATGCACTCCAACGGTGACGCGATGGACATCGCGGTCAAGGACGGCCGCATCGTGGGCGTGCGCGGCCGGGCGGGGGACCGGGTCAACCACGGGCGGCTCGACCCGAAGGACCTGTACGGCTGGCAGGCGAACAACAGCCCCGACCGGCTGACCCGCCCGCTGATCCGCGGCTGCGGCGGCGAGCTGGTCGAGACCGACTGGGACACCGCGATGAACCTCATCGTGGCCAAGTCGAAGGAGCTGCTGGACGGGCCGGGCGGCTGGGGGCACTTCGGCTTCCACACCAGCGGTCAGCTCTTCCTGGAGGAGTACTACACCCTCGGCGTGATCGGCAAGGCCGGCATCGGCACGCCGCACATGGACGGCAACACCCGGCTCTGCACGGCGACGGCCGCCGCGGCGCTCAAGGCCAGCTTCGGCACCGACGGGCAGCCCGGCTCCTACACCGACGTCGACCACTGCGACGCGATCGCGCTGTGGGGGCACAACGTGGCCGAGACGCAGACGGTGCTGTGGGCGCGGATGCTGGATCGCCGCCGCGGGCCGCGGCCGCCGGCGATGCTGGCCGTCGACCCGCGGGAGACGCCGGTGGCGCGGGAGGCCGATGTGCACCTGGCCATCCGCTCGGGCACGAACATGGCGCTGATGAACGCGCTGATCCACGTGCTGATCGACAAGGGCTGGTACGACGAGCGCTACGTCCGGGCCCACACGCTCGGGTTCGGGGAACTCCAGCGGACCGTGGCCGAGTGCACGCCCGAGTGGGCGGCGCAGATCTGCGACGTGCCGGTCCGCCTGATCGAGCAGGCGGCGGAGCTCCTCGGGTCGTGCGACCGGCTGCTGTCCACCGTGCTGCAGGGCTTCTACCAGTCCAACCAGGCGACCGCCGCGGCCTGCCAGGTCAACAACATCCACCTGCTGCGCGGCATGCTCGGCCGCCCGGGCGCCGGCCTCTACCAGATGAACGGCCAGCCCACCGCGCAGAACACCCGCGAGGCCGGGGCGAACGGCGACCTGCCGGGCATGCGCAACTGGGACAACCCCGAGCACATCCGCCGGCTCGCCGAGCTGTGGAACGTCGACCCGTCGGTCATCCCGCACTGGGCGCCGCCGACCCACGCCATGCAGGTCTTCCGGTACGCCGAGCAGGGCTCGATCAAGCTGCTGTGGGTCTCGGCGACCAACCCGGCGGTCTCCCTGCCCGACCTGGCCAGGATCCGGCGGATCCTGGCCGGGGACGAGCTGTTCCTGGTGGTCCAGGACCTCTTCCTGACCGAGACGGCCCGCTTCGCCGACGTGGTCCTGCCCGCGGCGACCTGGGGCGAGAAGCAGGGGACGTTCACCAGCGTCGACCGTACGGTGCACCTCGCGGACAAGGCGGTCGAGCCGCCCGGTGAGGCCCGTCCCGACCTGGACATCTTCCTCGACTACGCGCGCCGGATGGACTTCCGCGACAAGGACGGCGCGCCGCTGATCAAGTGGCACGATCCCGAGTCGGCCTTCGAGGCGTGGAAGGCGTGCTCGGCGGGGCGCCCGTGCGACTACACCGGCATCACCTACGAGAAGCTGCGGGGCGAGAGCGGCGTGCAGTGGCCGTGCACCCCGGGGGCGCCGCGCGGCACCGAGCGCCTGTACACCGGGGGACGCTTCAACACCGACCCCGGCTACTGCGAGACCTACGGCCACGACCTGCTCACCGGCGCGGAGTACAGCGAGGAGCAGTACCGGGCCAAGGAGCCCGGGGGACGGGCCTTCCTGCAGGCGGCGCCGTACCAGCCCTCGCCCGAGGTGCCGGGACAGGAGTATCCGCTGCTGCTGACCACCGGCCGCACCGTCTACCACTTCCACACCCGGACCAAGACCGGCCGGGCCCCGCAGCTGAACGACGCGGCCCCCGAGCCGTGGGTGGAGCTCAGCCCCGGCGACGCCTCCGCGATGGGCGTCTCGGAGGGGGACACGGTGCGGGTCGAGTCGCCCCGGGGAGCGCTGGAGGCCAGGGCGCGGGTGTGCGGGACCCGGCCGGGGGTGGTGTTCGTCCCGTTCCACTACGGCTACTGGGACCGTGACGACTCCGGCCCCGGCGACGGGACCGCCCGCGCCGCCAACGAGTTGACGATCACCAGCTGGGACCCGGTGTCCAAGCAGCCGCTCTACAAGGTCGCGGCGGTCCGGGTGAGCAAGGTGGCCGGGGCGGACGGCGCCCTGTCGGCCGCTCCCACCGTGGGCGCCGCGGCCCCTCACGACCCGCGTGTCCCGCGTACGGCAGGCGGCCCGGCGGCCGAGGCCTCCGAGGCGTTCGAGCGGCCGGGGGACGGCGGGCCCGGGGTGCAGGAACGCTCGGGGCTCCGGCGCGATCCGGGCGACCGCGAGCGTTTCACGCCACGAGACCGCGTGCCGCGGCGGACGGAGGAGGAGTGACATGCATCTCGCGCACTACCTGGGACTGCTGCACCGCTCCCAGATCGAGCTGGCCGGGGCCTTGCGTGAGATCGGGGAGCACCACCGCGACGAGCCCGACGTCCATCACGTCTGCGAGCGGCTGGCCGCGCAGTGCGACGACCACGCCGGCAGGCTGGAGCCGTTCGTCCGGCGCTATTCGGAGGAGGCCCCGCAGGAGCCCGAGCGGCTGCACTCCACGCTCTTCTCGGGAACCCGTTCCGGTGGGCTCGGCCTCCTGCGCGACCTGCACGATCTGTACCTGATGGCCGCCGAGTGCGACATCTCCTGGACGCTGATCGGGCAGGCCGCGCAGGGCGCGCGCGACACCGGGCTGCTGGAGGTCGTCAGCCGGTGCGAGAGCGAGACCGCCACCCAGATGACGTGGCTGAGCACCCGGATGAAGCAGGCCGCGCCCCAGGCGCTCGTGGTCGCCTCCTGAACGCAGGCGGATCCTCCGGCCGGGCAAGGGCTGTCCGCGGCGCCGTCCGGTGGCTAGCGTGGGGGCGAGGCCGGGGACGCAGCCCCGGGAACCGGGATAGGCAAGGGGGATCGCGATGGACATCATGGATGTGATCGACCAGGCGAAGGACAACGCCACCGTGAACCGCGTCTTCGGCGAGCCGATCACCCGTGAAGGGGTGACGGTCGTCCCGGTCGCCAAGATCGCCGGCGGCGGGGGAGGCGGCAGGGGCAAGCAGGAGGGCGGCGAGCGCCCGGGTGAGGGCTCCGGCGGTGGGTACGGGCTCAGCGCGACCCCGGCCGGGGTGTTCGTCATCAAGGACGGCGAGGTCCGCTGGCAGCCCGCGGTCGACGTCAACCGGATCGTCCTGGGCGGCCAGATCCTGGGAGTCGTCCTGCTGCTCACCGTCCGCGCGATCGTGCGGATGACCACCCGGCGGCGGCGGGGCCGGCGGATCCGCAAGAGCTGACGATCCGGCGGATCGCCGATCGTCCGCCCCGGTGAGCACGTGGCGCCGGACCTCCGGCGGGCACGATGGAGTCCGGTCCGGCCGGGGCCCGCGGGCCCCGGCCGGAGGACGGATCATCGGGCCCGGTAGACCTGCTGTCCGCCGACGAAGGTCATGGCCACCTTCGCCCGCCAGATGTCGGCCTGCGGCTCGGTGAACGGGTCGCGGTCCAGGACGACGAGGTCGGCGCGGTTGCCGGCCGCGATGACGCCCGCCTCGTCGTCGTGGTTGATCCAGGCCGACCCGGCCGTGTACGCCGTCAGCGCCGTGGCCAGCTCCAGGCTCTGCCCCGGCAGGAACGGCGTCTGCGCCGTCGGATAGTCCGCGTGCACCGAGGTGCCCGGCTCGGTGCGGTTGACCGCGACGTGCATGCCCTGGATCGGGTCGGCGTTCGAGACCGGCCAGTCGCTGCCGGCGCAGAACCGGGTGCCCGCCCGCAGCAGGTCCGCGAACGGGTACTGCCACGCCGAGCGCTCCTCGCCCAGGAACGGGATGGTCAGCTCGTCCATCTGGGCGTGGTGGGTGGCCCACAGCGGCTGCAGGTTGGCGGTCACCCCGAGCCGGGCGAAGCGCGGCACGTCGGACGGCTCGATGATCTGCAGGTGCGCGATGTGGTGGCGGCGCTCCCCGCGGGTGGCCGGGTCGGTGCCCTCGAAGCTGTCGAGCGCCTCGCGCACCGCCCGCTCGCCGATGGCGTGGAAGTGCACCTGGAAACCGTGCCGGTCCAGCTCGGCGACGTAGCCCTTCAGCAGCCCGGGATCGACGTAGGACAGCCCGGTCCCGCCGCAGCGGCAGTAGGGCTCGATCACCGCGGCGGTGAAGTTCTCGGCGATGCCGTCCTGCATGATCTTCACCGAGGTGGCCCGGAACGTCTCCAGCCCCTCGGCGGACTTGCGGCGTTCGATCAGGTCGGGGATCTGCTCGGCGCCGCGCGTGCGGTCCCACCACAGCGCGCCCACGACCCGGGCCCTGAGCCTGCCCGCGGCCGCCGCCGCCACATAGGTGGGCAGCTGGTCGTCCGAGCCCGCGTAGGAGCCGACGATGGCGTCCTGCCAGCCGGTGATGCCCAGGGAGAACAGGTGCTGCTGGGCGTCCATCAGCGCGTCCATCAGGTCCTGCTCGGTCGGGCGCGGGGTGAGCAGGCCCACCAGGTCCATCGCGCCCTCGTGCAGCACGCCGCTCGGGGTGCCGTCGGCGTCGCGCTCGATGCGGCCGTCGGCCGGGTCCGGGGTGTCGCGGGTGATCCCGGCGATCTCCAGGGCCCGGGTGTTGACCCAGGCGGCGTGGTGGTCGCGCTGGATCAGATAGACCGGCCGGTCGACGGAGTCGAGCTGCGAGCGGTGCGGCAGGCCGCCGGGGAAGGCCGACATGTCCCAGCCGCCGCCGTCGATCCACTCGTGGCCGGGGTGGGCGGCGGCGTACTCGTGGACCTTCGCGACGTACTCGTCCAGGCCGTAGACGTGCGACAGGTCGCACTTGGCCCGCTCCAGCCCGGCCTGGACCGGGTGCATGTGGGCGTCGGTGACCCCGGGGATCAGCAGGCCGCCGTCGAGGTCCACGGTCTCGCATCCGGGGCCCGCCAGCCGTACGACGTCGGCCTCGGTCCCCGCCGCGGCGATCCGGCCGTCACGGACCAGGACGGCCTCGGCGAACGAGCCCGCGGCCAGGAAGGCCCGGCCGCCGCGGAACAGCAGGTCTGTCACGCCCTCACCGCCGTGGCGGCGAGGGTGGGCAGGTGGGTCACTGTCTCTCCTTCTCATCCGGACGATCCGGTGAAGTTCAGCGGCCGGTGATGGAGTCGGCCACGCGGGCCAGTACGGAGGTGCGGCCGAGGCCGGCCTTCTCCCGGGCGTCGGCCCGGCGGTACAGGTCGTACATGGTGTGCACGCCGATCCACCGCAGCGGCTCGACCTCCCAGCTTCGCACCTTGCGGTCCACCCACGGCAGGCGGGTCAGCTCGGTGTCCTCGCCCAGGATCAGGTCGCGCAGGGTACGGCCGGCCAGGTTGGCGGTGGCCACGCCGTGGCCGGTGTAGCCGCCGGCCCAGCCGATCCCGGTGGAGCGGTCGAGGTGGACGGTGGAGCACCAGTCCCGGGGCACGCCCAGCACCCCGGACCAGGCGTGGGCGACGGCGGACTCCCGCACCGCCGGGAACATCCCGGTCAGCAGCTCCCACAGCGCCTCGACGGTCCACTCGTGGGTGTGCCCCCGGTCGTCGACGCGGGAGCCGTACAGATAGGGCTTGCCCCGCCCGCCGAAGGCGATGCGGCCGTCGGCGGTCCGCTGGGCGTACATGTAGTAGTGCGCCATGTCGCCCAGCAGCTCGCAGCCCTGCCAGCCGATGGAGTCCCACAGCGCGCCCAGCGGCTCGGTGACGATCATCGAGCTGTTCATCGGCAGCCAGGCCCGGTGGTACTGCTTCAGTCCCGCGGTGAAGCCCTCGGTGGCGCGGATGACGTGCCGCGCGCGGACCGTGCCGTACGGCGTGCGCGCCGCGCGCGGGACGATCTCGGTGACCGGGGTCCGCTCGTAGATCTCCACGCCGAGGGCCCGCACCGTGCCGGCCAGCCCCCGCACCAGACCGGCCGGCTGGATCCGGGCGCAGTGCGGGCTCCAGACGGCGTTCACCGCGCCCGCCACCCGCAGGCGCTCCTCCCGCTCGGCGGGCTCCAGCAGGCGCAGGTCGTCCTCGGTCCAGCCCCAGCGGCGCGAGTGGGCGATCAGCTCGTGCAGCCTGCGGTCCTGGGCGGCGTTGGTGGAGACGGTGGTGACCCCGCCCTTGACGATGTCGGCGTCGATGCCCTCATCGGCCGCGACGGCGATGACCTCGTCGATCGTCTCGAACATCACCCGCTGGAAGCGCCTGGCGGCCTCCTCGCCGTGCGTCCCGGCATAGCGCTCGGGGGTCCCGGCCAGCTCGCCGACCAGCCACCCGCCGTTGCGCCCGGAGGCGCCGTACCCGGCGAACTCCTTCTCCAGCACCACCACGCGCAGGGACGGATCGGCCTTCTTCAGGTAGTACGCGGTCCACAACCCGGTGTACCCGGCACCGACGATCACGACGTCGGCGTCCAGGTCGCCGTCGAGCGGGGCGCCCGGAGCCGGCAGGCCGGACGATCGGAACCAGAAGGAGACGTCTCCGTTGACGAAGTCCTCAGACAAGGGAACACGCGTACTCATGGCCCCATATCCTGCTATATCCGTCAATCTGGACATAGCTTGCGACGAAAACCGTTGTACAACCGCATCATGAGTGATCTTCCCCGGCGTAACGGCGGTCTCACTTCCGCGTAGCGGTGCCGTAACAGGCCTCCAGCAGGATGTTCTCCGACGGAGGGAGCGTTCTGATGGGGTTTCTGCGGATTCGTACGACGGTTGACGAGCGACCGGGACGGCTGGCGTCGCTGGCCGCCGCGCTCGCGGAGAAGGGCGGCAACATCCTCGGCCTGAGCGTCCAGCCGGACGTCGACGGCACGGTGGACGAGTTCGTCGCGGAGATCCCGGCCGCGCCCGAGGTCGTGCGCGAGGCCCTGGAGGCGGCCGGCGGGCGCCGGGTCCAGGTGGTGGCGGCCACCGCCCACGAGCTGACCGACGAGCCCACCCGCGTGCTCCTGCTCGCCTCCCGCCTGCGCTCGGCGCCCTGGCGGCTGCCTCAGCTCCTGGCCGAGCTGCTGCGCGCCGACGACGCCCGGTGGGTCTATGGTGCGGAGATGAGCGACCTGCCCGACCCGACCCTGCTGACCGTGCCGGTCGCCCCGCGACGGGCGATCCGGCTGCGCCGCGCCGAGCTGCCCTTCACCCTGACCGAGGCCGCCCGGGCCGCCTCCTTCGTACGGCTGGCGCAGCCCCCGGCCGAGGCCGCCGCCTCGGCCGAGCGGGCCGTCAAGCTGGCCGACGGCACCGAGACGCAGGTCAGGCCGCTCACCATGATGTACCGCGAGGCCGTGCGCGACCTGCACGAGCGCTGCTCGCCCGAGAGCCGCCGCTTCCGCTACTTCACCGCGATGCCCGCGCTGCCGCCCCGCATCTTCGAGCGACTGTGCGACCGCACCCGCGGCCACTCCCTGGTCGCCGGGTTCGACGGGCAGGTGGTCGCCCTGGCCAACCTGATGTTCACCCCCGACCCCGGGATCGCCGAGATGGCCTTCCTGATCGAGGACCGCTGGCAGGGCAGGGGCCTGGGCGCGGCGCTGGCCAGGATGCTCGTCGCCCAGGCCAGGGACCTGGGCTTCGCGGAGGTGAAGGCGACCCTGCTGTCGGACAACGCGCGCATGCGCAGGCTTCTGCTCTCGCTCGGCGCGACCCTGAGCTACACCGAGGACCCCGGCGTGGTCGAGGCCAGGCTGGCGATAGGCGTGATGGCGACGGCATCCCCGAGCTGACCCGTCACTTCGGCTTTCCGGTCCGGAGGAGCTCAGGGCCTCCGGACCGGAAGGTCATCCGTTCTGCTCTCGCCTCTCCTGCGGAGGCTCCTCACCGGGCGCGCCGCTCTGCGGCTCCCCGGGATCGGCCGGGGCCCCCATGGCGTCCAGGCGCCGTTCGATCCGGTCCAGGCTCTCCTGGATGCGGTCCAGCTTCGCGCTGAACGACAGTCCGGTGGAGAAGAACGCCTCCTCGGAGGTGGAGACGCGCTCGCGCCGGCCGCCCCGCTCGATCAACGCGATCACGGCGCTCCGCACGGCCTCCAGCCGCACCCCCTGCTTGGTGAGCACCTGCGCCGCCACGCCCTCGCCCTCGCGGATCAGGCCCAGCAGGATGTGCTCGGTCCCGATGTAGCTGTGGTGCATGTTGAGGGCCTCCCGCAGGGACAGCTCCAGCACCTTCTTGGCGCGCGGGGTGAAGGGGATGTGCCCGGACACGGCGCCCGACCCCTGACCGATGATCTCCTCGATGTCGCTGCGGACCTGCTCACGGCTGACGTCGAAGCTCTGCAGCGCGCGGGCGGCGGCGCCGTCCTCCTCTCCGACCAGGCCGAGCAGCAGATGCTCGGTGCCGATGTAGTTGTGGCTGAGCCGGCGGGCCTCCTCCTGGGCCAGGACCACGACGCGGCGGGCACGGTCGGTGAAACGCTCGAACACGGGCGGCCTCCGTGGGGGGTATCGAGTTGCCCTTGGAACCCACTATGCGCCAGTTCACCCGTCCAGGGGGAGGACGTAGCGCCGGAGAATCCCATATGTGCCCGGGGACGTGGCCCTGAGCCCCTGATAGATAATCTTACAGATTTATGTGAGATTAACGCCGAAAGTCTGGCGTCCCTGGCGGGCGATGCCTAGGTTCGGCGCCATGACGATCCACGCGTTCATCGACGCCCTGCCCAAGGTCGAACTCCACGTCCACCTCATCGGCTCCGCCTCCGTGCCGACCGTCCTGGAGCTGTCGCGCCGGCATCCCGGCAGCGGGGTGCCGACCACGGAGGAGGAACTGCGGGCGTTCTACGTCTTCCGCGACTTCGCGGACTTCGCCCGGGTCTACCAGAGGGTCAACGCGCTGGTCCGCGAGCCCGAGGACGTGGCCACCCTGGTGACGGGCCTGGCCAGGGACCTGGCCGGGCAGAACGGGCGCTACGTCGAGGTGACGGTCACGCCGTACGCCCACCACGTGGTCGGCATGCCGATGCGGGCCGTGACCGAGGCGCTGGACATCGCCGCCCGGCGCTCACTGGAGGAGCACGGCGTGCGGGTCGGCTACATCTTCGACATCCCCGGCGAGTACGGCGCCGAGGCCGCCCGGATCACTCTGGACCACGCCCTCGGGGAACCTCCCCGGGATCTGGTGGCCTTCGGCCTGGCCGGGATCGAGCAGGAACGCGTGCGCCACCGCGACGCCTTCCGGGACGCCTTCCGCGCGGCCACGGCCGCCGGCCTGCACAGCGTCCCGCACGCGGGGGAGATGACCGGCCCGGAGACCGTCTGGGAGGTCGTCGACCACCTCGGCGCCGAGCGCGTCGGGCACGGCATCTCCTGCCTGGACGACCCCCGCCTGGTGGCGCACCTGCGCGAGAGGCGGATCCCGCTGGACGTCTGCCCCACCTCCAACGTGCGCACCGGCCAGGTGGCCCGCATCGAGGACCACCCGCTGCCGCGCCTGCTGCGGGAAGGGCTGTTCGTCACGCTCAACAGCGACGACCCGCCCATGTTCGCCACCACGCTGACCGACGAGTACCGCGTCGCCGCCGACGTCTTCGGCCTCGACCGCACAGCCCTGGCCGCCCTGGCCCGCAACGCGGTCACCGCCTCCTACCTCGGCCCCGGGGCCAAGCGGGAACTGCTGGCCGAGATCGACGCGCTGGCCTGAGGAGCGCCCGGTCGCGGGCCGTACGGGCGCGGAGCCGGTGCGGGCTCAGAACAGCTCGATCGCGGGCAGGGCCGTCTGGGCCACGGCGGTGCCCGTGGCGGCGGCGTGGCTGGCGCGCTGGCGGGCCATCACGTGGCGGTCGCGCAGCTCGTCGACGTGCTGGACGCCCGCCAGCAGGTCCTCGGCCGCGGTCTCGCCGCGGGTGTAGCCCACGACGTCCTGCACCTGCCGCTGGACCTCCTCCACGGCGGTGCCGACGTGCTCGATCATCTGCCGGCTGATGTCCTGGCTCTGGATCTCGCCGACCGCCTCGGTGGTGCTGTGGGTCAGCGCCGAGGAGGTACGCGAGACCTGGTCGGCCGCGTTGACGGTGTCGGTGAGCACCTCGTCGAACATCTCGCCCAGCCTGCGCTGGGTCTCCACGACGCTGAGCAGCCGCCGGGTCACCGCCGTCTCCTGGCCCGTCATGACGGACCCGAGGTCGAACTCGGCGGCCATGTCGGCCTCCACCGAGCTGTCGTCGGTGATGGCCAGGTGCAGCCGGTTGGTCAGCTCCCTGATGCTGGAGCCGATGTCCTGGGCGGCCTTGCTCGACTCCTCGGCCAGCTCGCGCACCTCGTCGGCCACGACGGAGAAGCCCTTTCCGGCCTCGCCCGCGCGGGTCGCCTCGATCTTCGCGTTCAGCGCCAGGATGTTCGTGGCCCGGCTGACGGCGTCGATCGCCGCGACGTGGCGGTTCAGGCCGCGCACCTCCTCCACCAGCTCGGCCATGCGGTGGTCGCGCTGGGCGAAGTAGCGGATGAGGCCGAGCACGAGCCGGCTGTTGGACTCGCTCATCTCCCCGAGCTGGCGCTGGGTCATGTCGACCGCCCTGGCCAGGCTGGCCACGTCGCCGGCCATCGTCCCGGCGAGCGCGTCGACCTCCTCCATGCGCCCGAGGGTCGTCATCGCCGACTCCTCGGTGTAGTCGACGATGTCCTTCAGGTGCGCCGTCATGACGTCGCAGTACGCGGGCAGCGGGGAGAGCGCGCGCGCGATCACTTCTCCGTCGGCGCGTGCCGGTTCCACGGCCGCGGGACGGCGCCGGGTCAACTTTCGCCCCCAGCCGAACATCGGATTCCCCCTCGTGTCGCCGGAGCCCTCAGGCGCCCGGTACAACCTGCTTGATGACACCGAGCAACTGGTCGGACTGGACCGGCTTGACGAGCCAGCCCGTGGCGCCGGCGGCCTTGCCCTCGGCGCGCTTCCCGGCCTCGGACTCCGTGGTGAGCATCAGGATCGGGGTGAAGCGCATCCCGGCGGTCTTGCGGACCTCGCGGGTGAAGGTGATGCCGTCCATCTGCGGCATGTTCACGTCACTGATGATCAGGTCCGGGCGCAGGCCGCCGGTGATCTTAGTGAGGGCCTCCTTGCCGTGGGAGGCGGTTTCCACGCCGTAGCCGGCCTTGACGAGCACCGACTTGATGCTCATGAGCATGGTGGCTGAGTCGTCGACGAGCATGATGGTTTTCATGATGAAGCTTCCAATTCTTTGTTTCTTTTCCCCAGCAGGGGCATGATGTGAGTGGAGAGAAACGGGTCAAGTGGCCTGCTCACCACTGTCGGCCGGAAGAAGAGCAGGAGCTGGAGCGCTCCGGTATGCAAATGGGTGCAACCTCGCAGGTTCACCCGCGGCCGGTCGGTGGAGCGCAGCCAGCCGGCCAGCGGCTCCACCTCCTCGACGGTCAGCGTCCCGGTGATGGTCGCGGTGTTGTCACGCAGCGTGAGCGGCAACGCCGAGCACCTCCTTCATGTTGAGAACCAGCAGGACCAGGCCGTCCCCGAGCAGGGCGGTCCCGGAGAAGGCCGGATGGTCGGCCAGCAGGCCTTCCATCGGCTTGAGGATCACATCGACCTCACGGTGGAAGCGCTCGACCAGCAGGCCCACCTTCTGGCCGCCCACCCACATCACCAGCACGTCGCGGGTGGCTCCGGCGGGGGACCACGGCATGCGCAGCGTGCCGGCCAGGTCGACCACCGGCACGACCTCGCCGCGCAGCTGGATCACCTCCTGGCGCAGCACCCGCCCGATCTCGCCCGCGGGCACCCGTACGGTCTCCACGACCGCGTCGACCGGCACGCCGAAGCGCTGCCCGGCGACGCTGAAGACCATCACCTGGGTCACCGCCATGGACAGCGGCAGCCGGAGCCGGACGACGGTCCCGGCGCCCCGCTCGGAGCGCATCGTGACGGTCCCGCCGAGCCGCTCGACGCTGGCCTTGACGGCGTCCATGCCGACTCCGCGGCCGGAGACGTCCGAGACGGTCTCCGCGGTGGAGAAGCCCGGCAGGAACAGCAGGTTCACCGCCTCGGCCTCGGGAAGCGTCTCCAGCTGCTCCTCGGTGATGAGACCCTTCTCATAGGCCTTGCGCTTGACCCGCTCGGGGTCCACGCCCGCGCCGTCGTCGGCGACCTCGATGACGACCGCGTCCCCGTCGGAGACGGCGGTCAGGCGGATCGTCGCGGTCGCCTCCTTGCCCGCCTCCACCCGGACCCTGGGCGCCTCGACGCCGTGGTCGAGGCTGTTGCGCACCAGGTGCACCAGCGGGTCGCCGAGGGCCTCGATGACGTCCTTGTCGGCCATCGTGTCCTCACCGTCGGTGACCAGCTCGACCGACTTGCCGAGCTTGCGGCCCAGGTCGCGCACCAGGCGCGGGAAACGGGCGAAGGCCACCGACAGGGGCAGCATCCGCACGTCCATCACGGCGGCCTGCAGTTCCTCGGCGATGCGGTGCATCCCGGCGTACTGGTCCTTGATCCGCCGTCCCAGGATCCGGTTGCCGAACTCCTCCTCGGCCGAGGCGGCCAGGAAGGTCAGCGCGTTCTTGGCCACGTTCAGCTCGCCCACCAGCTCCATCAGCCGGTCGACCTTCTCCTGCTCGACCTTCAGGGTCCGCGACCCGACCTTGCCGCCGTCCGCGGCGCCGTCGGCGGGGTGGAGCGCGGCCGGGGCCGTCTCCTCCGCGGGGCCGGCGGGTGCGAGCGACCGTACGGTCTCCTCGGCGGGAGCCGGTACGGCCTCCTCCGCGACGACCGCCGTCTCCAGCGCGGCGAGCAGCGCGCGGGCCGCGGCTTCGACGCTCTCGGCGTCGTGCGCGGGGAACTCCACGTCGCGCCCCAGGGCGCGGGCGACGGACTGGACCGCCCGCTCCACCGAGGAGACGCGGGCCGCGCGGGCGGCCGCCTCCTGCGGCAGGGCGGACAGGACGTGCAGCGCCGCCTCCAGCAGGGCCCGCGCGTCCTGGGCCTGCTCCGCGTCGCCCAGCCGGATCCCGGCCTCGGCCACCGCGGCGGCCTCCCCGGCGAGCAGGCGGGTCAGGGCGGTCGCGCCGAGGTCGGCGATCTCCACCTGCTCCGGGACGTACCTGAAAAGGTACTCCAGCTCGCCGGTCGCCGCCCGGGTGGCGAGCACGAAGCTCAGCAGGCAGGCGTACTCGTCGTACTCGGCGGCCTGCGGCCAGGCGGCCGGGGTCACGGGTACGAAGCGCTCCGCCGCGGGGACCTGGCGCAGCAGGTGCAGCGGGTCCTCGCCGCGGAAGTAGCAGTCCTCCTCCGGGGTGTAGCGCACGAAGCGCAGGCTCGCGGAGGTGGCCTCCAGCCAGGAGGCGGTCGTCTCCAGCCACTCCTCGCCGAGCGCGCCCACCCACTGCGGCGCGGTCGCGGCGGGTGCCGGGGCGGCCTGCGGGCCGTGCCCGGCCGGAGCCGGGGAGTCCTGACCGCCCAGCGGGGCGCGCAGGCGGCCGATCAGCACCGCGCCGTCGGCGTTGGCCGAGGACGGCAGCCGCTCGGTGGTGGTGACGTGGGCCAGCCAGCCCCGCATGAGGTCGAAGGCGGCCAGCAGGTCGTCCGTCATGGTCGCGTCGAGCTCCAGCCGGCCGCCGCGCACGGCGTCCAGCAGGTCCTCGGCGGCGTGGGTGAGCCGGGTCAGCTCGGGGAAGTCGAACAGTCCCGAGGAGCCCTTGATGGTGTGCGCGGCCCGGAAGACCTCGTTGACGAGGTCGGCGTCGTGCGGTTCGCGCTCCAGCCGCAGCAGGCCCTCGTCCACCTGCGAGAGCAGGTCGTCGGCCTCGGCCAGGAACTGGGCGAGCAGGGGGTTCACGGCGTCTCCTCCCGGACCGGCGCGGTGGCGGTGAGCATGGTGGCCAGCCGTACCAGGCGGGCGCCGTCGACCGGCTTGACCAGATAGAGGTTGGCGCCGGCGGCGTAGGCCCGGTCGGCGTCGTGGACGCCGTCCTCGGTGCTGACCATGATGATCGGCGCGTCCGTGCCGACCGGCTCGCCCCGAAGCGCCTCCACGCAGGCGTAGCCGTCCATCTTGGGCATGTTCACATCCACCACGAACAGGTCGAACGGGGTCTGCAGGGCGAGCTCGACCGCCTCCAGGCCGTTGACCGCCTCGCTGACCCGGAAGGCCGCCTCCGACAGCAGCTGCCGGTGGTAGTAGCGCACGGTCGCGGCGTCGTCGACGACGAGGACGTGGGGGGTGCGGTCGGTGCTCATCGGGTCACTCCGGTGGTCGGTCGCTGGTACACCAGGCCCTCGGGAAGGCGGCACGGTGCGAAGATGGGTGAGATCCGGCTCATCGACTCGGAATGGCCGAGGAACAGGTAGCCGCCCGGGCGCAGAGCGCCGTAGAGGTTCTCGGCGGCGCGACGGCTGGACAGCTCGTCGAAGTAGATCAGCACGTTCCTGCAGAAGATCACGTCGAACATCTCGAACGAGCGCATCTGCTCGGTGTCGGTGATGTTGATCTGCGCGAACGAGATGGCCGAGCGGATGTCGGCGGAGATCTGGTGGTACCCGCCGCCCGTCGGGGCGAAGTGCCGCGCCAGCCAGGTCGGCGGGACCCGCTGCAGCGACCGGGTGCCGTAGATGCCGCGCTGGGCGTGGGCCAGCACGTTGGTGTCGATGTCGGCGGCGTGGATCTCCACGTCGACGCTGTCGATCAGCGGCCACTCCTCCAGCAGGCGCAGCGCGATGGAGTACGGCTCCTCGCCGGTCGAGCACGGCAGGGACAGGATCCGCACCGGCCCGGTCTGCCCGGTGCGGGCGCGCTGCGTCATCACCGAGGGCAGGACCGAGTTCAGCAGGCTGTCGAACTGGTAGTCCTCGCGCAGGAAGTACGTCTCGTTGACGGTGAGCTGGTTGATCATCTTCTGGACCAGCTCCGGGCGGATGCCCAGCCGGATCGAGGAGAACCAGGAGGCGAAGTCGCCCTCGCCGGAGTCCTGGATGCAGGCGCCCACCCGCTTGTCGACGAAGTAGCGCTTGGACGGGGCGAACTGGATGCCGGTGCGGCGGTAGAAGAACTCGCGGAACCGCTCGAAGTCGGTGTCGCTCAGGACGAAGCCGCCCTCGGTCCCGGAGTCCCCGGAGGTCACGGTCATGTTCATGACGGCGCTCACCCGTCCAGGGACGGCAGCGCCGCGTCGATGGTGAAGCGCAGGAAGGGGTCGTCCCGGAACCGCTCGCCGACGGCCTGCAGCAGCGCCCGGTGCTCGGCGCCGGCCAGCGGCAGCAGCGCGTCGACGGCGGAGGCCACCACGTTGGGGTGCCGGTCGGCGGAGACCATCTCCACCAGCCACCGCACGGCCTCGGGGCTGGCCAGGTCGGCCATGACCATGGCGGTCAGGATCCGCACGTCGTGGTCGGGGTCGAGGACCAGCTGCGGCAGCAGCGGCGCCACGCCGTTGGGCATCGCCGCCAGCGCCTCCACCACGGCGGTGCGCAGCGCGGCGTCGTCGCTGCGCAGGTGCACCGCCAGGCCGGTGGCCACCTCGGCCTCGTCACGGGCGGCCAGTACGGTCAGCACGGCCTCGCGCACGGCGGCGTCCTCCTCCACCGCCACCCGCTCCAGCAGGGCCGGGACAGCCGTGGGCTCGGCGCCGAGCGCGAGCGCGGCACGGCGCCGGCGGTCGGCGTCGGCGTCGGTCAGCGCCGCGATGAGCAGGCGCGGGTCGGTGTCGGGGGCCTGCGGTGGGGTGTCCACCGCACGGCGGACGAGTGCCATGATGTCTTCCTTCGCAAGGGGGGTCCGGTCAGCGGACCCAGTCGATGAGGTGTTGTGCGATCTGCTGGTTGGGCAGTACGACCGTGGCGCCGCCCCGGCGGACGAGGTCGCCCGGCATGCCCCAGACCACCGCGGTCTCCTCGGCCTCGGCGAGGGTGCGCCCGCCGGCGGCCTTGACCGCGGTCATCTCCTCGGCGCCGTCGTCGCCCATCCCGGTCAGCTGCACGCAGACCAGGCGTCCGGGGTCGATGCAGCGGGTGGCGGAGGCCACCAGCCGGTCCACGCTCGGGTGCCAGCGGTAGGAGGAGCCGGCCGGCACGGACTTGACCACCAGGCCGTCGAGGCCGCGGGCGATGACGACGTCGGCGTCGCCGCGCCCGATGTAGATGTTGCCGGGCCGCATCGGCATCGACCGGGTGACCTCGTGCACGTTCAGCTCGCACGCCGCGTCCAGCCGCTTGGCCAGGGCCGCGGTGAAGGAGGCCGGGATGTGCTGGGCCACCACGATCGGGGCGGGGAAGGAACGCGGCAGCCGGGAGAGGATCTCCGACAGCAGGACCGGCCCGCCGGTGGAGGAGCCGATCAGCACCGCGTCGGCCGGAGCGGCCTCCGTCCGGAGCGCGGAGGCGCGCCGGCGGCCGGGGACGGAGGCGGAGGCCGAGGCCGAGGAGGCCTCGGTGATCCGCGTGCGCTGGGTGCGCAGCCGGGCGGCCAGGCCGCCGCTGCGGCGCACCCGCGCCGCAGAGGCCGCGCGGACCTTGGCGACCAGTTCGGCGGCGACGTCCTCCAGATTGAGGGAGACCGTGCCGCCGGGCTTGGCCACGTAGTCCACGGCCCCGGCGGCCAGCGCCTCCAGGGTGACGAGGGCGCCCTCGTCGGTGAGGGAGGAGACCATGACCACGGGTCGCGGATCCTGCCTCATGATCTCCGTCAGGCACGTCAGGCCGTCCATCTCCGGCATGTTGACGTCGAGGGTGACCACGTCGGGCTGGACGCGCTGGACCTGGTCGAGCGCGTCCACCCCGTTGCGTGCCGTGTGCACCTCGAAGTCTCCGGTGTCGGTGAGGATCCGCTTGATGACCTTGCGCATCAGGGCGGAGTCGTCGACGACGAGGACGCTCGTGGCGGACATGACCTTCCTTCCGTTCAGGCGGCTGCGAGGGCGGGCTTGGACGTCACCTTGCTCAGCGCCTGCGCCTGCTCGGCGGCCAGCAGCTGGTCGGCCTGCACGAGCATGAGCATGCGCTGCTGCTCGGGCAGGTTGGCCACCCTGGTGACCAGGCTGGCCTGCTCGGCCGAGAGCTCCGGAGCCGGCTCCAGCACGGACTTGGCCACCCGGGCGACCTCGGCGACGGAGTCGACGACGAATCCGGTGCGCACGCCGCCGATGATCAGCACCACGATGCGCTGGCGGTCGTCGCGCTCGGAGCGCTCCAGGCCCAGACGCGTGCGCAGGTCGACCACCGGCAGCACCGTGCCGCGCAGGTTGACCAGGCCCTCGACGAACTCGTAGGTCTTCGGCACCCGGATCAGGCTCTCCGGAACCCGGATGATCTCCTGGACCGCGTCCACGTCGACCGCGTACTCCTCCTCGTCGAGCCGGAAGACGACGAAGAGCTCCTCGTCCCCGCGGCCGTCGTCGGCGATGTCCATCTGCGGCTCTCCTTCCGTCGTCTCCTCCGCCTCGAAGCCGTCGAGGTGAGCGGCGAGCTCCGCCTGCGTCGCGGAGTCGAACATCCGGTCGATGCTCAGCACCGACACCAGGCGCTTGCCGTCGTCGAGCCGGCAGACCGACTCGACCTCGGTGGCGCGCCCGGCCGTGCCGACCACGTCGGGCAGCGCGGCGACCAGGTCGTGGGGCACGCGCAGAACCTCGCGCACCGTGTCCATGACCACGCCGACCACGCTCTCGCCGCCCAGCGACACCACGACGATGCGGTTGCGCGGCTCCAGCGGGGTGACCTCCAGCCCGAACACGCGGCGCATGCTGAGCACCGGCAGGAGCCTGCCGCGCAGGTCCATGACACCCAGCACGTTCCGGCCGGCGTTCGGGATCCGGCTGACCTCCTCGGGGGCCTGGACGATCTCCTGCACCCGGTCGATGGGCAGCGCGTACTCCTGGCCGTCGACGGTGAAGCTGACCAGCTCCAGGGTGTCGGCGAGGTCGTCGGAGGCGCCCTCGTCGGCCGCCGTGGCGGCGGTGCGGGAGTCACCCGCGCCGCGGTGCCGGGCCAGCAGCGCGAACTGCGTGCCCACCAGGCGGTCCACGTCCAGGATGGTGGTCATCTCCTCACCGCCGGACTTGATGACCCCGACCAGGATGTCGGAGTTCACCGTGGCCTGCACCGTGTCGGCCGGCTCCACCGCCTCGCGGTCGACGCTGACCACGCTGGCCACGCGGTCGACCACGAAGCCCAGCGGGACCCCGCCGTCGACCACGATCACGCGGGTCGTCTCGTCGTGCTCGGCGTCGGCCAGGGCGCAGCAGGAGCGCAGGCTCACCACCGGCAGCACCCGGCCGCGCAGGTTGGCCAGGCCCTCCAGGCTGGCCGGTCCCAGCGGGACCCGGACCAGGTCGGGCATCCGGATGATCTCCTGGACCCGGTCCATCGGGAACGCGTAGCGCTCGCCGTCCATGTCGAAGGTGACGTAGTCGGCGCTGCCGGCGTCGTCGGCCTCCACGACGGACAGGCCGTCGGGCTCCGGCGCGCTCGTCTCGCGCTCGTCGAGGTCACTCATCGTGTCCTCCTTCTTCTTTCTCGCCATCGCCGGCTCCGTCAGTTGCTGTTCTGGAGGTCGTCGGCGAGTGCCGCGATCTCCTCGACGGCCGCGGCGAGGTCCTCGGCGCCCTGCGCCTGCTGCTTGGCCGCGGCGGCGGCCTGCCCGGCGAGCTGGTCGGACTCGGTGGCCGCCGCGGAGATCTGGTCGAGGCCGGTCTTGACCTGGCCCATGGCGGCGGCGATCTCCTGGGCGGAGTCGCGCACCAGCGCGTTGCCGGAGCGGACCTCGGCCATGTCGTGCTCGATCTCCACCAGGCGGGAGGTGGTCGCCTTGGCGGCCTCCACCTCGGCCAGGGCCAGCCGGCTGGTCTCCTCCAGGTCGGCGCGGACCTCGACGATGCGGTCCTGCACCGCCTTGACCAGGTCCTTGATGCGGTCGGCGTTCTCGGCCGAGTCGCGGGCCAGGTTGCGGATGTCGGTGGAGACCACGGCGAAGCCCTTGCCGAACTCGCCGGCGCGGGCCGACTCGACCGAGCCGTTGACGGCCAGCATGTTGGTCTGGATGGACACGTTCGCGATGGCGTCCACGATCTTGTCGATCCGCCGGGAGACCAGCTCCAGCTCGACGACCTGGCGGGCGCTGTCCATGCCGGCGCGGGCCGCCCCGGCGATCGCCTCGATGGTGGCGTCGACGGACTCCTTGTTCTCGACCAGGAGCTGGATCATGGTGTCGGCTTTCTCGACCGCGGCGCCGCCGCGGTTCTGGGCCAGCTGGGCGCCCTGCTCGATCTGCACCAGCGCGCCCGCGGCGTCCTGAGCCTTGCCGGCGGCGCTCTGGGCGCCGGAGGAGATCTGGGCGATCGCGGTGGAGATCTGGGCGGCGGCCCGGTTGATCTCCTCGACGGCGGCCGACAGCTCCTCGGCGGCCGAGGCCACCTCCTCGGCGCTCTTGCTGACGTCGGTGCTGGTGCGCAGCCCGTCGGCGATCTCGGCCAGCTCCTCGGCGGCCTGCTCGCTCTGCTGCAGCGCGGCGCCCTGCTGGCCGACGGTCTGCAGGGACTCCTCGGTGGCGGCCGACTGCTGCTCGGCGGCGGCGGCGATCTCCTCGGAGCGGACCTTGGCGTCGGCGGCGGCCTTCTCGGCCTGGGCGGAGGCGGCGGCCATCTCGGTCGCGCCCTCCATGATCTGCGTCATGTCCTCGCGGATCTGGTCGAGCTGGGCGGTGATCGCCTTGCCCTTCTCGACCTCGCCGCGGGCGGTCTCGGCGGACTGCTGCACGCTGGCGGCGACGGTGTTGACGCCCTGGCGCACCTCGTCGATGAGGTCGCGGATCTGGCGGGCGCTGCGCTCGCTGGTCTCGGCCAGGGTGCGCACCTCGTCGGCCACGACCGCGAAGCCCTTGCCGTGCTGGCGGGCGCGGGCGGCCTCGATGGCGGCGTTCAGCGCCAGCAGGTTGGTCTGGTCGGCGATGTGGGCGACCGTCTTGACGATCTCCCCGATCTCGTCGGCCTGCTTCTCCAGCTCGCTGATGACCTTCACCGAGCTGGCCTGCCGGTCGGAGGCGCTCTCGACGTTGCGCAGCATGGCGTCGATGCCGGTCTTGGTCTCGACCAGCAGGCGCTGCAGTGCGCTGCTGACCTCCTCGATCTTGCCGGTGGCCTGCTGCTGGATCTTGATGCGCTCCTCGACCTTGGTGACGACGGCGAGGCTCTGCTGGGTGGCGCTGGAGGCCTCCTCGGCGCCGGAGGCGATCTGCTGCATCGCGTCGCGCAGCTGGCGCGAGGCCTCGGCGGCCTGGGCGTTCTGCGCGGAGATCTCCGCGGTGGCCGCGGCGATGCGCTCGGCGGCCTGCTGCTGCTTGGCCACGGAGCGGGCCCGGCGGCGGGCGTCGTTGTCGGCGCGGGAGCCCGCGGAACGCGAGGCCGCCGGGCGCGGGGTCTCGAAGTTGACGGTGTTGCCGGCGCCGTTGATCGAGTGACCGTTCGGCGAACTGGTGAGAGGCATGGTTTCCTTGGCTCCTCGTAGAACCTGGTCCGGGTTTTTCGTGGTCTGCCTTCGCGGTCGTCTCCGGGCGGAGCCGGTGCGCCCGCGAGGGGCTGGGGGCCCGGAACAGATCCGGGGAAGAGCGCCCCGCCCATCCGGCCGAGCCGCCTGGGCGTGTCGCACCCTTCCGATCGGAAGGTGCCCGCCGTTGTTGAGGGGACCAAAGTCCATCGACGGTTGCAGGGCGGGTGCGCTCGTCCCGCCGGTGAAACCGCGACGGCCCGGCTCTCGAAGAGGGCCCGGCGCGTGTGGACGGCGGGGCGCTCCTCCCCTGAAAACCACTTCGGCCCGGGCCTTGGAGAAGGCCCGGGCCGAAGCTCACGGATGTCAGGGTGTCCATCACCCGCAGGCGGCGGCCTCCGGGACGGTGTGCCGGTACCGCTGGAGCAGCCGGACGATCTCCCCGGCGGTCTCCCGCAGGACCTCGACGTCGGCCTCGCCGTACTCGTGCGGCTCGACGCCGATGACGCAGTGCCCGCCAAGGATCTGGCCGCCGGGGGCGATCAGCGGAACCCCGGCGTAGCTGCGCGCGCCCTCGACGACCACCATCGGGTTGTCGTGCTGGACCGGGTCGGCCGACAGGTCCGTCACCGTGTACGGCCGGCCGCTGCGCACCACCTCGGCGCAGAAGGCCCACTCGCCGGGGGTGCCGCCGAGCTCGGTGATCCAGCTGTCGGGCAGGCCGTGCGTGCCGGCGAACAGCTGGACGCTGTCGAGCAGGACGGTGACCAGCGAGATCGGCTGCCCGAGCCGCTCGGCGGTGCGGCGGGTGATCGTGTCCAGCGCGGCACGCAGCCCGGGGTCGGCCAGGTCGTAGGAGGCGACCTCGGTGAGCCGCTCCAGGCCGGTCAGGGCGGTCAGATCGGTGTTCACTTCTCGCTCCCGGTCATGTCGTAGGCGGCGGCCAGCCGCCGGTAGCTGTGCAGCCGGATGTTCAGGGAGCGCCCGCACAGGGCGGTGACCGGATGGTGGTCGCGCATCACCTGGATGAACCGCTCCAGGGCGGCCTCGCCGGTCTCGGCGCCGGTCATCTGCGCCCGGTCGAGCAGCTCGATCCATATCCGCCGGGCGTCCGGCTCGCCGTACACCGCCACCAGCGCGGTACGCGCGTCGGCGAGGGTCGGCGCGGCCAGGCCGTAGATGTCGGCGCCGGAGCCGGGCGGCGGGAGCGGGGCTGTCATCGGGGTGCCTCCTCGGAAGGCGGGATCGGCGGGCGGACCGCGGAGATCGGACGAATGCCGCGGGATCGGGTGGAGGTGGAGAGGTCCGCGGCGACCGGCATGTCAGGCGCCGCGACGGCGGACGGGCCCCGCGGCCGGTGATCGGCCCGTGCGGGATCACCGGCCTGTGACTGCCCATCGGCAGCCGCCGCCCCGGCCTGAGAGCTTCACTTCTCCGGCAAGTCCCGCCTGAGAGCTTCACCTCCCCGGCGATGCCCGGGCCCCCGGGCGCGGATGCGCCCGGGGGCCCGTTCACCTGCTCAGGAGACACGCCTAGAACGTCAGCACCCATCCGGCGATGTGGCCCGAGTCGCCCGCCGTGACGTCTTCGACGCGGAGCCTCCACGTCCCGTTCATCGGCGAGGCACCGGCGTCCACCCGGTAGGTCTCCTCGATGACGTCTCCGCCGTCCTTGGGGGCGGGTGCCCGCAGCGGGTACACCCGGCCGTTCGGGCCGATGAGATCGATCTTCAGGTCGCCCCGCCAGGAGTGATGGACGTCGACGTAGACCGTCGTGACGGCCGGGGCGTTGCCGGACATGCCGCCCACCGTGATGGACGACTGCGCGGTGCCCCGGTCGGGGATGTCGTACTCGGTGCCGTTGCCGAACTGGGGGAATGCCAGCATCCATCCGAAGATGCGTCCGGTGTCGTTCTTCTTGACGTCCTGGACGCGGAGTCTCCACGTTCCGACGGCCGGCGAGGCGCTGGCGTCCACCCGGTAGGTCTCGTGGATGAAGTCCCCGTCGTCCTTGGGGGCGGGTGCCCGCAGCGGATACACCTTGCCGTTCGGGCCGATGAGATCGATCTTCAGGTCGCCCCGCCAGGAGTGGTGCACGTCGGTGTACACCTCGAGTACGGCCGGGGCGTTGCCGAAGATCCCCTCCACCTGGGTCCGCGACTCCGCGACGCCCTGGTCGGGGATGGCGTACTCGGTCCGGTTGTCGTAGGTGGCAGGGGACGCCGGCTCCGGGCCGGGCCCCGCCCCCAGGGCCGCGTCGTCGAGCTGGAGCCGCGGAGTGGTGGCGCCCGCGTAGGCGACGGCCTTGCCGGTGGTCTTCATGGCCGTCTCCAGCTCCGCCACCGTCTTGCCGAGGAAGGCCTGGCGGAGCACCGCGAAGGCCCCGGTCACGTGCGGGGCGGCCATCGAGGTGCCGCTCATCGGCGCCCATCCGCCGCCGGGCATCGAGGAGACGATCGCCGTCCCGGGGGCGAACACGTCCAGCAGCGGGCCGCGGTTGCTGAAGCCGGACACCTCGTCCTGGACGGTGGTGCTGCCCACCGTGACAGCCGAGGACACGCAGGCGGGCGCGTTCACCGCGTCGCCGAACCCGTCGTTGCCGGCCGCCACGACCGTGGCCACCCCGGCCGCCAGGAGGTCGTCGATGGCCTGCTTGCGCGGGTCGTCGTCACACGGCGCGGTGTAGCGGCCCCCGCCCAGGCTCAGGTTGGCGGCCACCACCGGCGTCCCGCTCTCCTTGAGCTGCAGGACCTTGTCCAGTCCCGCCAGCTGGGCGCTGGTGAAGCTCAGCACGCACGGCGCGGCCCCCGGTCCGCAGAAGTCCTCCGACTCGAACTTGCTGAACACCTGGATCGCGACGAGCTCGGCCGCGGGGGCGACGCCGGCGGGCGGGGCGCCGGCGAGGTTCTGGCCGTCACCGGCCACGATCCCGGCCACGTGCGTGCCGTGGTCGCAGTCGAGGGCCGCGTCCGCGCACGGCCCGCTCTCCGCGTCGGCCGCCCCGGCCCCTTCCTGCTGGTCGGCGCCGCCGGGGCAGAGACTGGATGCGGAGTAGTCGGGATCGGAGGGCGAGAAGCACGCCTCGGCGACCACCCGGCCCCGCAGGAAGGGGTGGTTGACGGCGACGCCGGTGTCCAGCACGGCCACCACGCTCCCCGCGCCGGTCATGCCCGCCTCCCGGGTGCGGTCCCCGCCGATCAGCGAGACGCTCTGGGTCAGCACCGGTGGCACCGGCCGGTCCTCGGTGACGCTGACCACGCCCGGCAGGCGGGTCAGCCGATCCAGCGCCGCCTGGTCCACGCTCAAAGTGACCACCGGCAGCCGGGACAGCCTCTGCAGCACCCGGCCGGAGCTCGCCGCGTCCGGCATCTCCTGCCGGGTCCTGGTGACGACGTTCACCCTGACCCGGCCGCCGCCGGCGACCCGCTCGCGTAATCCCTGATCCACCTGCGGGGGCGCCGAAGCGGCCTGCCCATGCGTGCTCACCGGCGCGGCAGCGGCCGGTGCGCTCCCGATTCCTGCGATTGCCGTGGCCGCCAGCGCCATGACGACGCAGGAGATGATCGATTTTTTCATGCAAGTTCCGCCTAAGAGCGAAGAGACCCATGCTTCATGGAGAGCTGACCGGGGGCGTGCCTGCACCGGCCGGACGGCGGGGGCCCGCCGTCCGGCCGCCACGCTCAGCGTGGTTCAGGAGGGTTGATCAGGTGTCGACCCGGGAGGGGTGATCAGGTGTCGACCGGAGTCGCGTTCGCACCGTTGCGGGGGTTGCCTCTGGCCTTGACCGCTTTCCAGTAGGTGTACGCGTAGCTCCTGCAGAGGGGCCTCTTGATCTTCGAGTACGCGGGACAGGTGTAGTCGCGCAGAGTGACGTGGAACAAGCTGTCGACATCGAGTTTGCGGCCGATGTCGAGCCAGCGGATGTAGTGCCGGTAGACGTTGCCGATCAGCCCGTAACCGTAGTCGTGCATGTCGCAGGCCGAGCGGAAGTCGAAGCCCGAGGGCTTGTCCGGAGCCGACGTGCAGTGGTCGTGTTTGATGCCCACGACCCAGGCGCGGGTGGGAAGCTGCTTCCAGGCCGGCTTCCTCCAGCCGTAGTGCGCCACCCAGGCCGAGTAGCATTCGGCCCTGGTGTACCACAGCCACGTATAGGCGTAGTAGCAGGTCCGGGGATTGGCCTGGACGCCGGAGACGTCGCCGGGGAGGAACTCGCCCGGGGCCGGTCCGGTGGTGTCGGGGTCGTATCCCTGGATGGGACCGCCGGGAACCGGTCTGCCGGGATCGGTGGAGGTCGCGGTGGGAACCGCGCTGCCCGCCGCGAAGGACAGCTGCCAGCCGCCGAGGTCGCGCGAGTCGACGGAGGACAGGCGTCCGACCGCGTCGTAGGCGTAGGTCGCCTGGGGGGAGGCGTCCGTGCTGGGGTTGATCATGGTACGGAGCAGGCCGGACGGGTCGTACCCGTAGCGGGCCACGGTCTGCGGGGCCGTGGCGCCGGAGGTGATCGTGATCTCCTTGAGCCGGCCCGCGTAGTCGCCGAACGCGGCGGCGGTGGCGGTGGTCGCCGTGGCGTAGTGGACGGTCAGCAGTTCCTCGGGGACGTCGCCGGCGGCCGGCTCCCTGATGGTGCTGACCCGCCCCTGGGCGTCGTACCCCACCGATGAGGTGCCGTGGGCGGTGTTGCCCAGGCCCGTCACCCTCCAGGTGTCGGCGCTCTGCAGGCCGTCCAGCCGGGTCCAGCTGTAGGTCAGGTTGAGCGCCGCCGAGCTGAGCGGGGCGCCGTCGGCGTCGGTGAAGGCGTCGTCGCCCTCCTCCAACTGCTGGTCGCCGAGCTTCGTCGCGACCGTCTCGGAGATCGAGGTGCGCATCGCCCCGGCCGCCGAATCCCACCGGGTCGTCTCGGTGACCTTGGACCCGTCGGGGGCCTCGTAGCGCTGGACGCCGCCGCCGCCGGGGAAGGAGACGCTGCTGCGCAGCTCGTAGCGGACGCTCTCGCCCTCGGCGAGGTCGGTGACGAGGACGGCGCCGCTCTGGACCTCCAGCTTCCGGTTGATCGTCCCGCCGAGGAACTCCGCCTGCCAGCCGGGGCCGAAGACCGAGAGGTCGGGACGGGCGGGGGGAGCCGACTGCGGGCGGGCCAGGCCGCCGTCCACGGCGATCACACCGTGCTTGCGGCCGATCAGACCGGCCGACACGTCGGTTTCGCTGATTTTGAAGACGCCGGTGTCGGAGAGGTACTGACCGGGGCCGACCTGCTGGACCGGGACCGGGTCGGGGTCCTCGGTGGTGCGGGCCGAGGCGGAGGCGGATGCCGTGGGGAAGATCAGGGGGAGGAACGCCACCGCGATGGCGGCGGTGCTCGCTAATCGGCGCACGTGCGGCTCCTTGGGGGGTGAGCGAAGTGATCACCTGGAAGGTAAGTGATCAAAGATCGCCCTACAAGCGCCCGCGACGAAGATCACTTAGAGTGATCGTTTACGGCGGTATCATGTCCCCGATGCATCGATCCAACGGGAAGGGCGGCTGTCCGGATTGACGGCGGCCGCCTTTCCTGTTGTGGGGTTTCCCCCGCTCCGCAGTGCGGCCGGGCGAATGCGCCGTGATATCCCCGCAGCTCGGGGGACCCCCGCGGTTCCATCCTGTTGCGCCGTGCGATTGATTCGGCGGATGCCGGAATGTGGTACGACCGATTTCCCGTGGAATTCAATGTGATCACCCGCCGTCGCGCCGGCCTCGATTTTCGACGGCGGGTATTCGCTTGAATTTCTTCCGGTGCGGCTTGACGGAATGAATTTTTTATTCCTGCTGCAATATTCCGGCCGCGGGTTGTCATCCACGGCCGGATCGCCGGCGGGAGCGGCCCGGTGGGGACGGTCAGGGGGAGGAGATCCGGCCGAGGGAGGCGGGGATCTTGGCGGCGGCGGCGCGGTCCAACAGGAACAGGGTGCGCCGGCGGCCGCGGGCCCCGGCGGCCGGGACCTGCACCGGTCCGGCGTCCGACAGCGCGAGCCGTACGGCTCCCGCCTTGTCCTGGCCGGCCGCGACCACCCACACCTCGTTCGCGCCCTGGATGACCGGCAGGCTCAGGCTGATGCGGGTGGGCGGCGGCTTGGGGGAGCCGTGCACGGCCACCGCCGGGCGCGTGTCGTGCAGCGCGGGCATCTCGGGGAACAGCGAGGCGATGTGGGCGTCGGGGCCCATGCCCAGCATCAGCACGTCGAAGGACGGCGCGGGGCCGTGGTCCTCGGGGCGCGCGGCCCGGCGCAGCTCCTCGGTGTAGGCCTCGGCGGACTCCTCGGCGGTCATCCCCGAGCCGGGGCCGCGCATCACGTGCACGCGCTCGGGGTCGAGGTCGACGTGGTCCAGCAGCGCCTTGCGGGCGCCGGTCTCGTTGCGCTCGGGGTCGCCGGAGGGCAGGAAGCGCTCGTCGCCCCACCAGATGTCCAGGCGGCGCCAGTCGACGGCGTCGCGGGCCGGGCTGGCGGCGATCTGGGCCAGCGTGGCGATGCCCACGGTGCCGCCGGTCAGCACCAGCGAGGCCGAACCCCTGGCCGACTGCACGTCGACCAGGCGGGTGATCACCCGGGCGGCGACGGCCTTGGCGAGCATGTCGGCGTCGCGGTGGACGACGACGTTGGGAACACTCACGGCACGCTCTCTCTTACTCACGGGTCTTCGGGAATCTCAGGGGGTCTTCGGGAAATCTCAAGGGTCTTCGGCCGCGGGGACTCGGGAAGACGACCGGCGGGCGCCCCGCGACCGGGGCGCCCGCCGGATGTCAGGAGGACCTGTTGGCCCGGCCGATCCGCCGGACCGCGGCCTCGTAGACCTCGTCGGGGTCGAGCCGGCGCATCTCCTCGGCCAGAAGTTCCGCGGTCGTGCGGCGGGTCAGGGCGACCCGGCGGTCGGGCTGGCCGGGACGCGAGAGCGTGGCCAGCCGGGCGTCCGAACGCGTGATCTTGATGGTGCCCTCGGCCGTGGTGAGCGTCACCCCGGTCAGGCCGGGGCCCTCGGAGTCGGCGACCTTCACCGGGGCGCCGAGCCGTTCGGCGAGCCAGGCGGCCAGCAGCGGTGCGCTGGCGTTGCCGGACGCGGCCTCCACGACGCCCTTCTTGACCTTGCCGACCGGCTGGTCGAACGCGGCGGCCAGCAGGCTGCGCCACGGCGTCAGCCGGGTCCAGGCCAGGTCGGTGTCCCCGGGGACGTAGGAGCGGGCGCGGCCGGCGACCGCCTTGACCGGATCGGACGCCGGGCGGGCGTCGATGATCCGGCGCAGGGCGAGCTGCCCGATCGCGTCCTTGGCCGGGACGTCCGGGCTCTCGCGCGGCCACCAGGCCACCACCGGCGTGTCGGTGAGCAGCAGCGGGCTGACCACCGAGTCGGCGTGCCGGGTCAGCTCGCCGTACAGCCGCAGCAGGATGACCTCGCCCGGCGTGGACTCGCCGATGCGCAGCTCGGCGTCCAGCCGGTTCGGCTCATCGGGGTCGCGGCCGATGACGACCAGTATCCGGGAGGGGTGCTCCCTGGCCGCCTCGGTCGCGGCGCGCACCGCGTCGTACTGCCCGCTCTCGTCGCAGACCACCACCAGGGTCAGCACCATGCCGACCGCCGGGCTGCCCATCTGGTGGCGCAGGTGGGTGAGCTGGGAGGAGATCTTCGACGCCGTCGTGTCGCTGAGCATGAAACTCGTCATCTCAGAGTCTCCTCCACACGCGCCCGTCGCGCGCCATCATCTCGTCGGCCGAGGCGGGACCCCAGGTGCCGGCCGGATAGTCCTCCGGCGGGCCCTGGGAGGCCCAGAACTCCTCGATCGGGTCGAGGATCTTCCAGGACAGCTCGACCTCCCGCTGGTGCGGGAAGAGCGGCGGGTCGCCGATCAGCACGTCCAGCAGCAGCCGCTCGTAGGCCTCGGGGGAGGACTCCATGAACGACTCGCCGTAGGCGAAGTCCATCGAGACGTCCCTGACCTCCATGGCGGTGCCGGGCACCTTGGAGCCGAAGCGCACCGTGATGCCCTCGTCCGGCTGGACCCGGATCACCAGCGCGTTGTGCCCGAGGATCTCGGTGTCGTCCTTGCTGAACGGCAGGTGCGGGGCCTTCTGGAACACCACGGCGACCTCGGTCACCCGGCGGCCCAGCCGCTTGCCGGTGCGCAGGTAGAACGGCACTCCGGCCCAGCGGCGGTTGGCGATCTCCACCTTGATGGCGGCGTAGGTCTCGGTGATGGAGTTGTCGGGGATGCCCTCCTCCTCCGTGTAGCCGACGACCGGCTGACCGCCCTGCCAGCCCGCGGCGTAGCGGCCGCGGGCGGTCGAGCGGGCCAGGTCGCCCGGGAGCTGCACGGCCTTGAGGACCTTCTCCTTCTCCCGGCGCAGCGAGTCCGCGCCGAAGGAGGTCGGATCCTCCATCGCCACCAGCGCCAGCAGCTGGAGCAGGTGGTTCTGGATCACGTCACGGGCCGCGCCGATGCCGTCGTAGTATCCCGCCCGGCCACCGATGCCGATGTCCTCGGCCATCGTGATCTGGACGTGGTCGACGTAACCCCGGTTCCAGATCGGCTCGAACAGGTTGTTGGCGAACCGCAGCGCCATGATGTTCTGGACGGTCTCCTTGCCCAGATAGTGGTCGATGCGGAAGACCGAGCTCTCCGGGAAGACCGCGCTGGTGATCGCGTTGAGCTCCTGGGCGCTCTTCAGGTCGTGCCCGAACGGCTTCTCGATCACCACGCGGCGCCAGGACGCCTCCGGGCCGTGCGCGAGATCGGTCCGCTTGAGCTGCTGGACCACGACCGGGAAGAACTTCGGCGGCACCGACAGGTAGAAGCCGTAGTTGCCGCCGGTGCCCCGGGTCTCGTCGATCTCCTTGAGCATCATCGCCAGCGCGTCGAACGCGCCGTCGTCGGTGAACTCGCCCGGGCAGAAGAAGATGCCCTCCGACAGCTGCTTCCAGACCTCTTCGCGGTACGGCGTGCGCGCGTGCTGCTTGATCGCGTCATGCGTGAGCTGCGCGAAGTCCTGGTCGCGCCACTCGCGGCGGGCGAAGCCCACCAGGGAGAAGCCCGGGGGCAGCAGCCCCCGGTTGGCCAGGTCGTAGATCGCCGGCAGCAGCTTCTTGCGTGCCAGGTCACCGGTCACACCGAACAGCACCAGCACGCACGGCCCCGCCACCCGCGGCAGGCGCTTGTCGCGCGGGTCGCGCAGCGGGTTGGCCGCCACGATCTCCTCGGTGATCCCGGTGGTCGCCGCCGCGGACGCCGTGGACGCCATGGCCACGGAGTCCTCGGCGTGCGTCGGCGGCTTGGACTCGGCCATCAGAGCTCCCGTGCTGCCTGGAGCAGGCGCGCGACACCGGCGGCGCGGTCGGTCAGGTGCAGCCGTACGGTCGGGCGGGCCCGCTTGACCAGGGCGCCCTGGTCGCCCAGCGCCTGCGCGAGCTGCAGGCGGCCCAGGGTGTACGGCTTGCCGGGCACCTCGATGTCTGTCTCGTTGGCCCCGGTGATCTGCAGGAACACCCCGTTCTGCGGCCCGCCCTTGTGGTACTGGCCGGTGGAGTGCAGGAATCGGGGCCCCCACCCGAAGGTGACGGGCCGGTCGGTCCGGTGCGCCAGCAGGGCGCGCAGCGTGAGCGGGTCGGCCGCGCTCCAGGCGTCGGTCATCTCCTCGAAGGAGGCGTCGTCGGCCACGGGGACGTCGAAGGCCGCCTCCCGGTCGAGGTACGTCATGATCGACATGTAGCCGCGCTCGGGGATGGCGTGCAGCAGCCGGGTGAAGACCTCGATCAGGTCCTTGGCGCCCTCGGCCTCGGCGCCGTACACCTCGACGGGACCGTCGACCAGGGCCGGAGTGCCGGACGGCAGCTCGCCGGCGGACAGCAGCGCGCCGGTGTTCTCCTTGGACTCGGTCACGTTCGGCTGGTTGAACGGGTCTATGCCGAGCACCCGCCCGGCGATCGCCGTGGCGTACTCCCAGACCAGGAACTGCGCGCCCAGCGGGCCGCTGACCGTCACCGAGCCGTCGGAGTCGATCCCGGCGACCAGTTCGTCGTCGGCCTCGTTGGGGTCGGCGCCGACGACCGGCAGGATGCCCTTGGCGGACTTGCCGGTGGACTCGGCCACCAGCTGCTCGATCCAGTCGGGCAGACCGTTGATCTCCGACATGCTGTCCTCGAGGAGGAGCTTGTCGCGCCCGGCCGCGGCGGCGGCGCCCAGGGCGGCGCCCAGCTCCAGGCCGGGGTTGCCCTCGGCCTGGGCCAGCAGCGGCCGCACCGCGGCGGCGTCGTCGAGCAGCTGCTCCACATCGGCCCCGGCCAGCGCGCTGGGCACCAGGCCGAAGGCCGACAGGGCGCTGTAGCGGCCGCCCACGTTGGGGTCGGCGAGGATGACCGGGTAGCCCGCCTCGATCGCGGACTGCTCCAGCGGCGAGCCGGGGTCGGTGACCACGACGATCCGGCCGGCCGGGTCGATGCCGGCCTCGCGGAAGGCCTGCTCGTAGATGCGCCGGTGGCTGTCGGTCTCGACGGTGCCGCCGCTCTTGCTGGCCACCACGACGACGGTCCGCTCGATCCGGTCGCCCAGGGCGCGCGCGACCTGGGCGGGATCGGTGGTGTCGAGCACGGTCAGCGGCACGTCGGCGGTGGCGCAGATGACCTCGGGGGCCAGGGAGGAGCCGCCCATGCCGGCCAGGACCACGTGGTCCAGGCCCTCGGCGCGGGTGCGCTCGACCAGCTTGCCGATCTCGGGCAGGAGCTCCCTGCTGGTGAGGGGGAGGTTGAGCCAGCCCAGGCGGATGGCCGCCTCGGCGTGGGCGTCCTCGCCCCACAGCGCCGGGTCGCCGCCCGCCAGGGCCTCGTGGACCCCCTCGGAGACGAGTCGGCGGGTCTCCTCGGCGGCCAGCTCGGCCAGGCGCTCCTCGTTGAACGTCACGGAGACTGACATGGCCGTCACGCCTTCCGGAGCTCGGCGCTGACGGTGGCCAGGAGCTCGGTCCAGGACGCCTCGAACTTCTGCACGCCCTCCTCCTCCAGCGCCCGTACGACGTCGTCGTAGTCGATGCCGGCCTCCTTGAGGGCGGCCATGGTGTTCCAGGCCTCCTCGTAGCTGCCGCGGACGGTGTCGCCGGTGAGGTTCCCGTGGTCGGCGACGGCGTCGAGGGTCTTCTCCGGCATGGTGTTGACCGTGCCGGCGGTGACCAGCTCGTCGACGTAGAGGGTGTCGGGGTAGCTGGGGTCCTTGGTGCCGGTGGAGGCCCACAGCGGGCGCTGGGGCCGCGCCCCGGCGGCGCGCAGCTCCTGCCAGCGCGGGGAGTTCATCACTTCCTCGAAGGCGGCGAAGGCCAGGCGCGCGTTGGCGACTGCGGCCTTGCCCTTGAGCGCCTTCGCCTCCGGCGAGTCCGCCTTGTCCAGGCGCTTGTCGATCTCGGTGTCGACGCGGCTGACGAAGAAGGAGGCCACGGACTCGATCTCCGCCAGGTTCAGGCCCGCGGCCTTGGCCTGCTCCAGGCCGGTCAGCCAGGCGTCCATCACCGCGCGGTAGCGCTCCAGGGAGAAGATCAGCGTGACGTTGACGCTGATGCCCTCCGCGATGGCCTGGGTGATCGCGGGCAGGCCCTCGACCGTCGCCGGGATCTTGATGAACAGGTTGGGCCGGTCGACCATCCACCACAGCGCGCGCGCCTCGGCGATCGTCTTGGCGGTCTCCCTGGCCAGGCGCGGGTCCACCTCGATGGACACCCGGCCGTCGACGCCGGAGGTGGCGTCGTAGACCGGCCGCAGCACGTCGGCGGCCCAGCGGATGTCGTAGGTGGTGATGACGCGCACCGCCTCCTCGACGTCCACGCCGCGGATG
Organism: Paraplanobispora takensis; assembly: GCF_016863195.1. GTDB lineage: Bacteria > Actinomycetota > Actinomycetes > Streptosporangiales > Streptosporangiaceae > Planobispora > Planobispora takensis. The sequence continues at coordinate 85,380 of NZ_BOOK01000012.1, forward strand.
GCCAGGTCGTGCAGCTGGGTGTCGTAGGCGTCGCCCTTGCTGAGGGCGGAGGCGAAGATCGTCGGGTTGGAGGTGACGCCGACCACCTGCTTGTCCCGGATCAGGGCCTCCAGGTTGCCGGTGCGCAGGCGCTCGCGGCTGATGTCGTCCAGCCAGATGGAGACGCCCTGGCCGGAGAGGTTCTTCAGGATCTCACTCATGATCAGTTTCCCGTCGTCTCGCCCTTGTCGGCGCCCGTCTTGGCGAGGCTGCCCTTGGCCGCGGCAACCACGCGCTCGGCGGTGAGGCCGAACTGCTCGTAAAGGGTCTTGTAGGGAGCGGAGGCGCCGAAGTGCTCCAGGCTCACCACTACCCCTTCGTCTCCCACGAACTCACGCCACCCCAGCGAGATTCCCGCCTCCACGGCGACGCGGGCGCGCACCGCCGGGGGCAGCACGGTCTGCCGGTAGGCGGCGTCCTGGGCGTGGAACCACTCGACGCACGGCATCGACACGACCCGGGTCGGGATGCCCTCGGCCTCCAGGATCTCGCGTGCGTTGACGGCGAGCTCGACCTCCGAGCCGGTGCCGATCAGGATCACCCTGGGCTGGCCGTCGGAGGCGTCCTGCAGGACGTAGCCGCCCTTGGCGACCTTGCAGGCGTCCGCGGTGCCCTCGTAGACCGGCAGGTTCTGCCGGGTCAGCGCGAGCGCGGCGGGGCGGTCGGTGTGCTCCAGCACGGCCCGCCAGGCGGCGGCGGTCTCGTTGGCGTCGGCCGGGCGGACCACGTCCAGGCCGGGGATGGCGCGCAGCGCCCACAGGTGCTCGACCGGCTGGTGGGTCGGGCCGTCCTCGCCCAGGCCGATGGAGTCGTGCGTCCACACGTAGGTGACCGGCAGCTTCATCAGCGCCGCGAGCCGTACGGCGGGGCGCATGTAGTCGCTGAAGACCAGGAACGTGCCGCCGTAGGGACGGGTGCCGCCGTGCAGGGCGATGCCGTTGAGGATCGAGCCCATGCCGTGCTCGCGGATGCCGAAGTGCAGCGTCCGGCCGTACGGCCCGCCGGGGAACTCCTTGGTCTGGAACTCCTCGGGGATGAAGGACGGCTCGCCCTTCATGGTGGTGTTGTTGGACTCGGCCAGGTCGGCCGAGCCGCCCCACAGCTCGGGCAGGACCGGCGCGAGCGCGCTGAGCACCTCGCCGGAGGCCTTGCGGGTGGCCATGGAGGAGCCGGTCTCGAAGGCCGGCAGCGCCTTGGTCCAGCCGTCGGGCAGCTCCCGCCGGGAGATGCGGTCGAACAGCGCGGCCCGCTCGGGGCTGGCCTCCCGCCAGCGCTCGTAGGACCTGTCCCACTCGGCGCGGACGGCGCGGCCCCGCTGGACGACCTGGCGGGCGTGCTCCAGCACCTCGTCGGGGACGTGGAAGGACTTGGCCGGGTCCAGGCCCAGGACCTTCTTGGTGGCCGCGACCTCCTCGGCGCCCAGGGCCGAACCGTGGATCTTGCCGGTGTTCTGCTTGTTGGGCGCGGGCCAGCCGATGATGGTCCGCAGTCGGATGAACGACGGCTTGTCGGTCACCCGGCGGGCGGCCTCCAGGGCCTCGTTCAGCGCCTGGACGTCCTCGGCGTACTCGCCGGTCTGGGTCCAGTCGACGGTCTGGACGTGCCAGCCGTAGGCCTCGTAGCGCTTGACGACGTCCTCGCTCAGCGCGATCTGGGTGTCGTCCTCGATGGAGATGTGGTTGCTGTCGAAGACGACGACGAGGTTGCCCAGCTTCTGGTGACCGGCCAGGGCGCTGACCTCGTGGCTGACGCCCTCCTCGATGTCGCCCTCGGAGGCGAAGCACCAGATCATGTGGTCGAAGGGGCTGGTGCCGGGCTCGGCGTCCGGGTCGAACAGGCCGCGCTCGCGGCGGGCGGCCATCGCCATGCCGACCGCGTTGCCGATGCCCTGGCCGAGCGGGCCGGTCGTGGTCTCCACGCCGGCGGTGTGACCGTGCTCGGGGTGGCCCGGCGTCAGGCTCTCCCACTGCCGCAGCATCTCCAGGTCGTGCAAGGTCAGCCCGTAACCCGACAGATAGAGCTGGATGTAGAGCGTCAGGCTCGTGTGGCCGCACGACAGGACGAAACGGTCCCGGCCCGGCCAGGCCGGGTCAGAGGGGTCGTGTCGCATGGTGCGCTGGAAAAGCAAATACGCGGCGGGGGCCAGGCTCATCGCGGTGCCGGGGTGACCCGAACCCGCCTTCTCTACTGCGTCCATCGCCAGGGCCCGTACGACATCGACCGCCTGTCGGTCCAGGTCGCTCCATTCGAGGGCTGGCACGAGTTCGCTGCTCAAGTGCTCGATCTCCGGATCTAGTTGTGATGGTGCCTTTGGTGTGGCATTTCCCGCCCACACCGGACCCTAACGGTTCGGCACCCCGACCGTGGAGTAACCCCGAGCCGGGGCGAGTCGCCAGGAGCAGTAAGTAGCCTGACGAAATACCTCATACGGGGCGCCTTGTCGTGTGGTCCGTGCCCCCGTGCCGGGACCGGCCGACAGGGCAACTACAGTTGAGGTCCACAAGCTGGCTGGTGCCCGCATCACGGATCCGTTCTGATCAGAGGTTACGCGTTGACCCCGCACGTTCTGGAAGCGCCCTAGATGGTGCTGACCGACAAGCAAGCGACGGCCCCGCTCGCGAAGGGCGCGGCCACGGCCCCGTCCGAGGAGGGCACGGCGAAGGACGCCGCGCCCCGTTCGCTCGTCGACGTCGTCAAGGCCTACGTCGCCCTCACCAAGCCGCGCATCATCGAGCTGCTGCTGATCACGACGCTGCCGGTGATGTTCCTGGCGGCCAAGGGCCTGCCACCGCTCTGGACCGCCGTCAACACCCTGGTGTTCGGCACCCTGTCGGCGGGCAGCGCGAACGCGCTGAACTGCTACGTCGACCGCGACATCGACGCCGCGATGCGCCGCACCCGCCGCCGGCCGCTGGCCCGCGAGCAGGTCCCGCCGGCCAACGCGCTGATCTTCGGCATCGTGCTGGGCGTCCTGTCGACCGTCGGCCTCGGCCTGACGGTCAACTGGCTGGCCTCCGCCCTTTCGCTCGGCGCGAACCTGTTCTACGTGCTCGTCTACTCGATGATCCTCAAGCGCCGCACCGCCCAGAACGTGGTGTGGGGCGGCATCGCGGGCTGCATGCCGGTGCTGATCGGCTGGGCGGGCGTCACCGGCAGCCTCGACTGGGCGCCGGTGGTGCTGTTCGGCGTGGTGTTCTTCTGGACGCCACCGCACACCTGGGCCCTGGCGATGCGCTACAAGGAGGACTACGCCACGGCGAAGGTCCCCATGCTGCCGGTGGTCGCCACCGAGCGCCGCGTGGCGGTGGAGTGCATCCTCTACACCTGGGCGACCGTGCTCTGCTCGCTGCTGCTGTGGCCGATCGCGGGCACCACGCCGCTCTACCCGGTCGTGGCCGCGGTCCTGGGCGCGGTGTGCCTGTGGGAGGTCCACGGGCTGCTGGGCCGCGTCAACGCCGGCAAGACCGGGGTGGACCTGCGCCCGATGCGCTTCTTCCACTGGTCCAACGCCTACCTGGCGCTGCTGTTCCTGGCCGTCGCGATCGACTCGATGCTCCTCTGAGCACGGACTTCCGCCTCCTGGCACGGCGGGGGGCCGGGGGGACAGGACATTGCCGATCAGTTACGGTTGCCCCATGGCGAGCCGTGATCCTCGGTGGGTGTTCAAGGACCGCCCGTCCGTCGCGCTGATCGCGGGGCTCGTCGTAACCGGGCTGTGCGGGCTGGTCTCCTTCTCCTTCGACGTGCTCAACGGCGACCCGGTGTTCTTCTTCATCGCCCTGGCGCTCGCGCTGGCCCCGGTCCCGGTCCTGCTGGCGGCGGTGCTCGCGCTGGACCGCCTGGAGCCGGAGCCGCGCAGCAACCTGATCTTCGCCTTCGGCTGGGGCGCGGGCGTGGCCGTCCTGGTGGCGGGCGTCATCAACTCCCTCAACCTGCTCTACATCGGCCAGGCCGCGGCCATCGAGTACGCCGACGCCCGCAACCTCACCGCCACCTTCGGCGCCCCGGTGGTCGAGGAGACCATGAAGGGCCTGGTCCTGCTGGGCCTGCTGCGCTTCAGGCGGGCCGAGCTGGACGGGCCCACCGACGGCGTCATCTACGCGAGCATGGTCGGCCTCGGCTTCGCGATGAGCGAGAACGTCAGCTACTACGTGGCCGCCCTCGACGAGATGGGGGCCAGGGGCCTGGCGGTGACCGTCGTCCTGCGGGGGATCCTGTCGCCGTTCGCGCACCCGCTGTTCACCTCGATGATCGGGGTCGCGGTGGCCTACGCGGCGCAGCGGCACGGTCCCGGGCGGGCCGGCGTCATCGCGGCGGGATGGATCGGCGCGATGCTCCTGCACGGCATCTGGAACGGCCTGGCGTCCTATGTCGGCTTCGGCGGGCTGGCCGCCGCCTACCTGCTGCTGATGATCGTGCTGTTCGTCCTGATCGGGGTCATCGTCCGCGACCGCAAGCGCATCGTCGGCCTCATCCAGGGCTATCTGCCCGCCTACCAGGCGACCGGCCTGGTCTCCCCGTACGACGTCCACATGCTCTCCTCGCTGCCCAGCCGCAGGCAGGCGCGGCAGTGGGCCAGGACGCACGGCGGGCGCGGCGGGCTGCGGGCGATGAGCGACTACCAGCTGGCCGCCACCGAGCTGGGCCTGCTGCACGAGCGCGCCGCGCGGCGCGTGATCGACGAGCGCACCTTCAACGACGAGCAGCACGCCCTGCTGACGTGCATGGCCGAGGCGCGCCGCAACCTCCCCGCGGTGGGGCAGGGCCTGCACCCGGGCTGAACCACCCGGATCGAGTCACCCGGCCGCATCCGGATCGAGCCGTCCGGCCGCACCGGGGCCGGGCCTCATCCGCCGCGGACCGCGGCGTCCAGGGTCGTCTCCCGGGGACCGGGGAAGACGGGGGAGGAGTCGAGCACCACGGCGTCCAGGAAGCCCTTGGCCGCGGCGAGGAACTCGCGGGCCGCGTAGCCGTAGGTGGCCGCCGCCCACTGCCTGGTGGAGTCGTCGCCGACGCCGAAGGTCTCCAGGCCCGCCCTGCGGCACAGCGCGACGGCCCTGGGCAGGTGGAAGACCTGGGTGACCACGGTCAGCCGGGTGGCGCCGAAGACGTCGCGCGCCCGCACGCAGGAGTCCCAGGTGTCGAAGCCGGCGTAGTCCAGGACCAGCGCCCGGACGGGGATGCCGCGCGCGGTCAGATAGTCGCGCATCACGGTGGGCTCGTCGTAGCCGGCCACGCTGTTGTCGCCCGACAGCAGGATCGCCCGCACCTTGCCCGCCCGGTACAGCTCGGCGGAGATGTCCAGCCGCCTGGCCAGCATGGGCGTGGGGGCGCCGCCGCGGATGCCCGCGCCGAGCACCAGCGCGGCCGGGGCCTCGGGCACCTCGGAGATCCAGGCGGGGGAAGAGCCGGCGACCGTACGGTGACCGGAACTGGACAGCCAGGCCCAGGTCAGCGGGGTGATCACCAGCACGCTCAGCAGGACGGCGACCTGGTAGGAACGCCGCAGGACCGTGCGTGAGGGGGACAGCCGCATCCGGTCATCCTCCCGCTAGGCGGGTACTTTGTCCAGTTTGTCGGGATTATCGGCCGGAGTGCCGAGCGGATCCCTTGACCCCAGGGCGGACACCGCCCGCAGCGTGAAGATCCACACCAGCGTCGCGCCCAGCACGTGCAGCCCGACCAGGAACGCCGGCACGGCCAGGAAGTACTGGACGTAGCCGATGATCCCCTGGGCCAGCTCCACGCCCAGCAGGACCAGCGCCGCCCGGCGCGCCCGCCCCGGCGCGTCGGTCACCCGCAGCGCGAACATCAGCGCGAACGTCAGCCCCACCACGAGGTAGGCGGCGTCGGCGTGGATCCTGGCCACGGTCTCGATGTCGAAGTCGAAGCGCGAGGCCATCTCGTCCCCGGAGTGCGGGCCGGTGCCGGTCACCACCATCCCGGCCAGGATCAGCACCAGCACCGCGCCGACCAGCACGTGCCCGAGCGCGCGGATGTCACGGCGGACCAGTGGCCGCACCGGTCCGTCACCCTCCCCGGCGCGGGCGTACAGCATCCAGGCCGCGGCCATCATGCCGACGGAGAACAGGAAGTGCACGCTGACGGTGACCGGGTTGAGCGCGGTGTGCACCACCACGCCGCCCCAGAACGCCTGCAGGGCCACGCCGTAGGGCTGGATCCAGGCCAGGCGGACCAGGTCTCGGCGGCGGGAGGGCAGCCGCCGGGCGGCGAGCACGCAGGCCACCGCCACGACCAGCACCAGGAAGGTCAGCAGCCGGTTGCCGAACTCGATCACCGTGTTGATCGGCGAGATCCCCTCGTGGGCGGCCGGGACGAAGCTGTCCGGGGTGCACCGGGGCCAGGTGGGACAGCCCAGCCCCGACCCGGTCACCCGCACCACCGCGCCCGTCACCGTGATCCCGGCGTTGACGACCACCGCGGTCAGGGCCCACCACCGCATGCTGCCGGCCGTCGGAGCCCACACGCTCCGGAACAGGCGTACGGCGTGCCGGCGGGGCAGGTCAAGAAGCTGGTTCACGGCTCACATCGTAGGTGCCCGCATGCCCGGTCCCGCCCGCAGCCCCGTTCCGGGCGAGGGCCGCCGGCACCGTCCCGCCGGGCCCGGGCAACGGCAGGAAGATCCTGGGCAGGCCGTCCCGCCCGCGCTCGACCTCGGCCTCGACCCGGTAGACCGCGCGCAGGAGGTCCTCGGTGACCACCTGCGCCACGGGGCCGTCGGCGACGACCCCGCCGCCGTCCAGGACGACGAGGCGATCGCAGGCGGCGGCCGCCAGCTGCAGGTCGTGCAGGGTCACCAGCACGGTGACGCCGAGGGCGCGCACCAGCCGCAGCAGGTCGACCTGGTGACGCGGGTCCAGATGGTTGGTGGGCTCGTCGAGGATCAGCAGCCGGGGCTGCTGGACCAGCGCGCGGGCGAGCTGGACCCGCTGGCGCTCGCCGCCCGACAGGGTGGCGAACGGCCGGCGGGCCAGGCCGGTGACCTCGCACGTCTCCATCGCCTCGGCGACCAGCGCCCTCTCCGCGGCCGAGAGCCGGCCCAGCGCCCCGAGATGGGGGATCCGGCCCAGGGCGACGACGTGCTCGACGCTGTCGTCGAGGTCGGCCGGAGTGTCCTGGGCGACGACGGCGACCTGCCGGGCGACCTCGCGGGCCGGGGTCCGCCACACGTCGGCGCCGTCGATCAGGACCCGGCCGCGGTCGGGGCGGATCCGGCGGTAGACGCACCGCAGCAGGCTCGACTTGCCGCTGCCGTTGGGGCCGATCAACCCCGTCACCCGCCCGGAGCCGGCTGTCAGGCTGACATCGCGCAGCACGTGCAGCCAGTGGACGCCCTGGACCTCGACGTTCACCGCGGAGCCCCCCGATCGGCGCGGACGAGCAGCATGAGGAAGAAGGGCGAACCGAGCACCGCGGTGATCACTCCGATGGGGATCTCGTCGGGCCGGTTCAGCATCCGGGCCGCCACGTCGACCCAGACGAGCAGGAGCGCCCCCGACAGCGCCCCGATCGGGATCAGGCGGCGGTTGTCGCCGCCGGACGCCAGCCGTACGGCGTGCGGGACCATGAGGGCGACGAAGCCGATGCCGCCGCTCACCGCCACGACCGTGCCGATGACCAGCGCGCACACGACGATCAGCCGCAGCCGCAGCCGGTCGACCTCGACGCCCAGGCTGGTGGCGCCCTCGTCGCCCAGGGCCAGGGCGTTGAGGGGGGCCGCCCGGGAGACGGCCCAGGCGGTGGCCGCGGCGACGACCAGCGCGGGCACGCCCACGTCCCGCCACTGCGTGCCGGACAGGCCGCCCAGGCTCCAGAACAGCGCCGAGCGCACCTCCTTGTCCGGCGTGGTCAGCACGATGTAGCTGGTGACGGCCTCGGTGAGCGCGGCGACCGCCACACCGGCGAGGATGAGCCGCGCCGGCGCGACCTGCCCGCCGCGCCGCGACAGCGCCAGCACCAGCGCGAAGGCGGCAATCGCCCCGGCGAAGGCCGACAGCGGCAGGGACAGCGGCCCGAACGGCGACAGCCCCGCCAGCATCACCAGCACGGCGCCCAGGGAGGCGCCGGAGCTGGCCCCGATGATGTAGGGGTCGGCCAGGGGATTGCGCAGTACGGCCTGCAGCACCGCGCCCACGACGGCCAGCCCCGCCCCGACCACCGCGCCCAGCAGCACCCGGGGGAGGCGGATGTCCAGCACGATGACCGCCCGGGGCCCGCCCGGCGCCTGCTGCACCAGCCAGGGCAGCAGGCGGTGGCCGAGCATGCGGGCCACGTCGGCGAAGGGGATGGAGACCGGCCCCAGACCGACGGCCGCGACCAGCGAGACGCCCAGCAGCGCCGCCAGCAGGACCAGGACGCCCGGGAAGGCGAGCCGGCGCCCGCCCGCCGCCCGCGGCGGGGCGCCCGGCGGGGACGGGGACTCCGCCCGGACACCGGTTCCGGTCTCGGCGGAGCTCACCCGCTCAGCCCGGCGACGAGCGTCTTCAGCGCCCGGTCGCTGCGCAGGCCGGGCTGGGTGTCGTTGACCGGGATCACGATGAACCGCTTCTCCCTGACCGCGGTGACGTTCTTGATCGGCTCGTAGGAGGTGAGGAACGCGATGGCCTCGTCGGCCGGTTCGAACGCCTGGTCCTCCACGACGATGGCGTCCGGGTCGCGCTTGATGAACTCCTCCCAGGAGATCTGCGCGTAGGAGGTCACCTCGGGGAAGAGGTTCTCACCCCCGGCCCGGCGGATGAGATCGTCGATCAGGCCGTTCGACCCGGCGGTGCTCGGCTTCTCCAGCCCTCCGGCGTAGTCGAACACCTTCGGCGTTCCGGAGACCGGCCGCACGGAGTCCACCTCGGTCCTGAGCTTCGTCACCAGCTCTTCGGCCTTCGCCTCGGCGCCGAGGATCCGGCCCAGCTCGCGGATGTCGGTGTAGGTGTCCTCGACGGTGGCCTTGCGGCCGGGGCAGTTGCCGGACAGCAGGTAGGAGTTGACGCCCTCCTCGCGCAACCGGGCCCGGTCGCCGAGCGCCTTGGGCCCGTAGTCGTCGCCGTAACCGCTGACCACGAAGTCGGGGTCGGCGGCGAACACCGTCTCCTTGGACGGGGGCGGGAAGGCCGACTCGGCGATGACGTTCACTCCCTCGAAGTCGGGGGCGACCTCGGGCAGGAGCTCACCCGGCGCGACCGCGCCGGCCAGCCGGTCGCGGGCGCCCAGGGCCAGCACGATCTCGGTGGCGATCGTGCTGGAGGTGACCACGCGCTGCGGCGGGCCGTCGAATCGGTAGGTGGCGCCGCAGTTGCCCACCTCCACCGGCGCGGCCGGGGTCCGCGCCGGGACCTGCGCGGCGGCGGTGGGCGCCCCGGTCCCGCCGCACCCCGCGGCGAGCACGGCGGTTCCGGCGAGCAGGGCCAGGGCCGCGCGGGAGGTGACGGTTCTCATCGGAAGGTGTCTCCTTCTGGTCGCTGTGTTCTGTACGGGTGGCCGACGCGCCGCCACGTGTGGACGGACGGGCCGGGCGAGGTCAGGCGTGGGGCACCGGCAGGGGTTCGGTTCGGGCCGGGAGGGGCTCGGCGCCGTCGCCCAGGAAGGGGAAGGCGGCCGGGGCCGTGGCCCGCAGCCCGGGCACGACGACCCGGACCACGGCCAGACCGCAGGCGGCGATGTCGGGGGTGGTCAGGTCGACCGTGACGGGCACCAGGCCGCGGGCGGCCAGCGCCGCGTCCGGGTCGAAGGGACCGGCCGCGCCGAACCCGCCGAACCCGGCGGGTTCGCCGCGGGCCAGGCGGGCCAGGATCCGGGCGGAGAAGGAGGGATCGGCCAGGAGCTGCAGGTGGCAGGTGACATCGGTGACGTCGGAGAAGTCGGGCCGGTAGGCGGAGGCGAAGGCGCGGCCGGGCCGGTGGGGCGCGAGCGGGCCGCCGGGACGTTCCCACTCCGGCAGACCGCCCACGGCGAGCTGGGCGGTGGTGTCCAGGGACTGGACCGCCTCGGCCGCGGCCTTCCACACGGCCGCGGTCACCGGATCGGCGGCGCCGGGAACGAAAGCGCAGCCGGCCCCCACCGCCCCGCGGACCCCGGAGGCGAGCGCGTGACCGGTCTCCGCGGTCCCGCCGGTGCCGGGGACAGGTGCGTGGCCGCTCTCCGCGGTCCCGCCGGGAACGGGCGCCCGGCCGTCCTCCGCATCAAGGCCGCCGCCCGCGTCCCCGTCGCCGATGTCCTCCGCGACGCACAGCACCACCGGGGCGTCCAGGAGGTTCGGTACGGCCCGCGCGCTCAGCCGTACCCCCCGCACCGCGGGCGACCGCACGCCCGTGAGCGCCGGGAAGGCGCGCTCCGAGGCCCACGCCGTGGCCAGGGCGTGCCTCTCCACGACCTCCGCCAGCGCCGCGGCGCGCGCGGAGGCGGGGTCGGGGCCGGCGGCGATCCCGGCCGACACCGGCAGGAGGACGGGCCGGGACCGTACGGACCCGGACTGCCGGGCCCTCTCCACCGGGGACGCGCGGAAGGGCGTCAGCCAGACCAGCGCGGCCGGGACCCAGACCGGCGTGCCGTCGTGGCGGGTGCCGCGCACCCAGTGGGTGCGGTCGGCGCGTCCCAGCCCGGTGAAGGGGAAGCCGTCGCGGGCGCTCTGCCCGGCCGAGTACAGCGCCAGGACCCGCGGGTCGACGGCGTCCGGGGCCAGGTCGTGCCAGGTTGCCTCCACCAGCCGGTCGGCGGGCACGAGGTGACCGCAATAGCGTTCGGCCGCCTCACCGAGCGCCCGCAGGCGGGCCCGGGCGGGGTCGTGCCAGCAGGCGCCGGAGACCGTGGGATTGCCGAGCGGCAGGCCGTACCCGGTGGTGGCGGCGAGGTCGGCGAAGGCGACGTGCAGGCACCCGCGCAGGGTCGAGGCGCGCACGTCGGTGACGAGACCGGAGCGGGAGTCGAGGGGGATCATGTGCGGGCCGGGGTCGTGCGCGCGGCGAGGCCCGCGGACGGGACGGGGGTCGTGTGCGCGGCAGGGGCCGCGGGTGTGATGAGGATCATGTGTGCGGCAGGGGTACGAGGTTGATCCGCTCGGCCGCTTGAAGGCCGAGCCGTACGGGGTCCTCGCGCAGGCGGGTCCCGCCGAGGAACGGGAAGGCCGCGGGCGCGTTGGAGTAGGCGCCGGGAACGATCACCCGGGCGACCGACAGCCCCGCGCAGGCGACGTCGGGCGTGGTCAGATCGGCCGCGTAGGCGCCCAGTCCCCGGGCCGCGACCCGTTTGAGATAGCCGTCCAGGGGATCGCCGTCCACGCGCGGCAGGTCGGTGAGGGCGACCGGGCCCGTGCAGGCGGTGATCGGGGCCAGGTGCTCGCGCATCCGCGGGTCGAGCCAGAGCTGGCTGTGACAGCCGAGGTCGACGACGTCGCGGAAGTCGCTCCGGTAGTCGTCGGCGTAGCGGCGGTCGGCGCGGTGGGGCTTGAAGACGCGCACGTCGATGACGCCGTCCGCGGCGGCGGCCCAGATCTCCCCGGCGGGATCGAGCAGGCCCAATGCGTAACGGCGCAGCGTGACGGCCTCGGCCAGCGCCTTGCGCACGGCCTCGGCCGGGTCGGGGCGGGCGGCGACGCCGAGCGCGGCGATGCCGGTCTCGGGGTCGTCGAGCAGGACGCCGAGGACCGCGACCTCGAAGACGGTGGGGATCGCCACGACCCGGTAGCGGCAGCGCCCGGTGGCGCCGGCGGGGCGGTACCAGCCGGGTTCGGCCTCCGGGATCAGGGGCGCCGCGGGATGACCGGCCCCGGTGACGGGGCGGGCGGGCAGCGCACCGGCCCACCAGACGACCGTGGCGTCGCGCTCGATGACCTCCTCCAGCGCGGCCGTGCGGGCCGCCCGCGCGGAGGGCCCGGCGGCGATGCCGGCGAGCATCGCGTAGTTGGTCGGCGGCTCGTCCTCGCGGGGCCCGGTGAGGTAGTTGACGTAGACCAGGGAGGCGGGCAGCCAGGCGGGCGCGCCGTCCATCAGGTCCGTGCCCGGGGTCCACAGCACCTCCAGGCCCTCGGTGAACGGCACGAACGGGAAACCGGGCTCGGCGTACTGGTCGCCGGAGTAGAGGGCGAGCCGGGCCGGGTCGAGGGCGGGTCCGCGCAGCCTCCGGTAGGAGGAACGGGGCAGAGCGGCGGGGACGAAGTTGCCGCAGTAGCGCTCCACCGCCTCGCCGACCGCGCTCATCGCGGCCCGGCCGGGATCGCCGAACGCGGTGCCGGTGGCGACCCGGTCGGCGGGCCAGGGCAGCAGCCGGTACGGCGAGCCGACCTCGGCCGTGTGGATCGTGAGCCCCTCGGGCCACCACGGATCGGGTTCCAGCGGCTCCAGCCTGCGGATCAGGCCGGTGCGATCGTCGAGCAGGACCGCGAGAGGATCACCCTCCACGGGGCCCGTGCCGGAGGTGTCGGTCATGCGAAAGCTCCCTTCCGGGGACGGGGCAGGTGCAGGACCACCTCGCGCAGGCGGATCTCCGTCCGCTGCGGCGGTGCCGGGTACCGCGGGGGACGCCCGGCGGTCAGCTCCACGTGGAGCCGGTGCCCGGGCGGCAGTTCCATCGCGACCGGGGCCAGGTGGATCTCGCACCGGGAGGCGCCGGGCCCGATGGGCGCCGTGCCGTCGGCGACCCGGGTGGCCGCGCCGTCGGGGCGCTCGTGGACGAGGGTGACCACCAGTTCGACGCCGGTGCCGGTGGTGAATCCGGTGCCGGTGGTGAATCCGGTGCCGGTACCGGTGTAGATGTGGGCGGTGCCCTCACTGCCGGTATGGGTGTGGGCGGCGGCCTCGGTGCTGACGGTGACCGCGGCGGTCAGGCGGGCCGTGCCGTGCCAGCACAGCGGACCGTCGACGCCCAGCCGGACCACGTCCTCGCGGTCGGCGAGCGGCGCCAGGTCGGCGGAGTGCGGGGCTGACGGGTACGGGTCGGCCGGGTCATGACGCAGCCGCGTCCCGTCTTCTCCGAGTGGCGTCCCGTCTTCTCCGAGTGGCAGGGCCGTCCATACCGGCCGGCGGGGCGGGACCGGGTCGGCGTCCGTCCAGCGCCCGCTGCCGAGCAGCAGGCAGCCGCCGCGCCGCGCACCGTCCGGCAGGTGGCCGTCGCGTACGCCGTTTCGCAGATGACCGTCGCGCCGCGCACCGTCCGGCGGGCGGCCGTCATGCCGTACGGCCCGCAGCCACTCCAGCGCCAGGGCGAAGGGGTGCGGCCCGGGGGGCTCCGGCAGGGCGCATTCAGGCTGGAGCCGGTGGGTGAGCGCGCTGGCCCAGCCGCCGACGACGGTCTCGGCGTACGGGGACGCCATGGCCTGGCGCAGGGTGGTCCGCGCCGACCGGCAGTACCAGCTGCCCAGGTGCAGACTGGGCGCGTTCGCCGTCCGGGCGGCCCTCGTCATGCGCCGGGCCGCGGGCCCGTAGGTATCCGGCGTGACCGGCCACGGGCCGGCGTCCACCGGCCACGTCCCGGTGACGGCGGCCGTGGGGACCAGCGCGGCCGGCTCCGGCCGGTGGGCCGGCGTCGCCTCGTAGAGACCGGGCCTGGTCACCCGCCCGGTGCCCAGGTCGGTGCGCCACCACAGCTCGTCGTCGAGGGCCGGGGGCCCGGCGGGCGGCCAGGGCTGGCGGCTGACGATCCCGCGGACCGCGGGGTGGGCGGCGGCGCACCAGGCGGCGTAGGCCTCGTAGGCGAGGCCGTACAGGAAGACGTCGCCGTCGCACCACGGCTGGGCCGCCGTCCAGCCGAGCGTCGCGTGGCCGTCGCCGGTCTCGTCGGCGCCGGGGACGAAGACGCCTCCCGACAGGTGACGGCCGCGCAGATCCTGCAGCAGGCAGGCGAACCCGGCCTCGGCCAGGCTGAGGGCCTCGGGCAGGCCGCCCGCGGTGCCGTACGGCGTGCGGATCACCACGGCCGGTGCGGGCAGCCGGTCCGGCAGGACCAGGTCGGCCACCAGGACCGTGCCGTCGGCTGCCGTCACCGTCAAACCGGTACGGATCTCGCTCGCGCAGCCTCCTGCGCCGGCCGCGTCCGCGACGTCGCTGTGCCTGCGGGCTCGCTCACTTCGTTCACTCACGCGGGGATCTCCCGCATCAGGCCGTCCGGCACCGGCAGCACGGGGTGGTGACGTATCTCCCCGGCCGCCAGGTCGATCCCGGTCTGGCGGCGGGTCCCGGGCGGCCGGGCGCCTTCGGCCCAGGCGCGCAGATCGGCGGCGATGAGGGCGGCGGCGACATCGGCTCCGGCGGGGTCGGCGGGGGCGGCCGGACGCCCTCCGGCGTCGAGGAAGGCCCAGTAGGCGGCCAGCTCGTTCGGCCACGGGCAGGCGGCCAGACGGCGCAGCCGCAGGTCCTCGTAACCAGCGCCGCCGGTGGGAGGAGTGAACGGGCCGACGTACCAGCGGCGGCCCTCGCCGTGACCGCGGTGCCAGGCGATCCCCCGGTCGCGGCAGCGGGCGTCGAGTTCCCGCCAGGCGGCGTCGGGCAGGTGCTCGGCGCACGCGACCAGGACCGCGGTCCCCGGTCCGGGGTCCTGCCCGGCCGCCGCGTGCCGTACGGCCAGGCCCGCCTGCCGCAGGCACCGCGCCAGCGGCGCCAGCAGCGGGCCGCCCCCCACCAGGAGGACCTCGGCGGGTTCGGTGACCGGGGCGGTCGGCTCCGGGAGGGCCGTGGTGAGTTCGGCGACCAGGCCGGCCGCCTCCGGGAGGCGTTCGAGCGCCGCCCTCACGCCGAGGCGGCCGGTGAACAGGTCCGCCACGGCGGCCCGGTCCTCCGGCGGCACGCTCAGGATCATGAAGTCCTCGTCGGGGCCGTGGACCAGCCAGCCGTCCCCGGTGGGCACGAAGGTGGTCCCGGCCGCCCAGCGTGCGGGCCGGTCCAGCCCGGAAGTCATCGCGAGCGTTCCTTTCCTCGACATCCTCGAAATCCTCGGCATCCCCGACGTCCTGAAATCTTCGAAATCCCGGAATCCGCGGTGGCCTCGACGGTCTCCGCGGAGGGTCCGGCGGCACCCGGGCGCGGGCGTGGTCGGCCCGCGCCCGGGTGCCGCTCTTCACGCGGTCAGCGCCAGGCCACCTTGGCCAGCGCCACCGTGGCGTGGTTGGACGAGTGGACGGACGCGTTGCGCGCCTTCGCCTTCAGCTTCTTGACGGTCATGCCTGATCACCTCCCTCCGGGAGCCGGGCCGGGATCTCGGTCGGTCCGACCGGCGGCGCCGTGGGGCGCCTCCAGAAGTAGAAACGAAAACGAAAATCATTGTCAAGTCTTGATCTATCCGGACTTGGTGATGAAAATCGTTCCCATCCGTCTTCCGGGGGTGTTCGGTGGAACCTGCTCGCACGCTGCGCGAGCTGCTCGCCCGCAACCGCGACCTGCGCATGCTGTGGCTGGGCAACCTGGTCAGCGCGTGCGGCGGGTGGTTCTCCGCGGTCGCGGTGTTCGCGATGGTCTACGCGCACGGCGGCGCCGGGCTCGCCGCCGGGCTCACGCTGGCCGTGCGCTATCTGCCCGGCGTGCTGGCCGGGGTCTGGGGCGGGGTGCTGGCCGACCGGGCCGACCGGCGCGCGGTGACGCTGGTGACCGACGTGCTCATGGCGGTTTTCGCCGTCGCCTTCCTGCTCGCCGACGATCCGGGGCGGCTGTGGCTGGTCTATCCGCTGACCTTCGCCTCCGCCGCGGCCGGGTTCGTCTTCCAGGCCGCCCGCAACGCGTGGATGCCCAGCCTGGCCCGGCCCGAGGAGTACCCCCTGTACTCGGCGGCCGTGCAGGTCAACGGCCTGGTCTTCCAGGCGCTGGGCGGGGTCGCCGGAGGTCTCGTCGTCACGGCGGTGGGCTGGCGCTGGGCCTTCGCCGCCAACGCCGCCTCCTTCCTGCTGTCGGCGTGGCTCACCGCGTCGGTGCGCTCGGGCGACCGGTTCGCGGGCGTCGCCCCGCACGGCTGGTGGCGCTCCCTGCGCGAGGGGATCGCGATGGCCGCGCGCACCCGCGCCATCGCGGCCCTGCTCCTGCTGGAGGCGGTCTTCTGCCTGGGGCTGGGCGGCACGATCACCGCGATGACCTACCTCGCCCTGCGCGTGCACGATCTCGGGCAGGGCGGGGCCGGCTGGTTCTACGGCGTCCAGGGCGTCGTGGGGAGCGTGGTCCTGGTGGTCGCGGCCTCCCGGATCCGCGCTCTGGGGCCGTCGGGACGCCACCTGGTCATCGGCCTGTCATGCCTGGTCGAGGGGGTCCTCACCATGCTGCTCGGCCTGCCGTCCGGCGTGCTGCCCGCGCTGGCGCTGTGGGGGCTGATCGCGGCCGCCGAGGTGGTGTACGGCCCCGCGGCCATGACCGTCCTGCTGACCGCGACGCCGAACGAGGCCCGCGGCCGGGTCACCTCCCTGTGGAGCGCCACGGCCACCCTCGGCCTCGGCGTCTCGGCCGTCGGCGCCGGGGCCCTCCTCGACCGGCTGGACGTGGGAGTCGTCTTCGCCCTCCTCGGCCTGCCGATGGCGGTCGCCGGCGGCGCCTGGCTCGCCGTACACCGGCGCCGGGACATCTCCGGAGACGGGGGACGGCGAATCGCCCGGTCCGCGGACGGGGGACCGCGGACAGGCCATTGATCCGTCGGGAAATATGTGACATTTTACAGGCGGGCCAGGTCGCGGGAGCGGGGTGAGCCATGCCGGATGTCGTGGTCGTGGGCGCGGGGATCGTCGGGGCGGCGTGCGCCTATTACGCGGCGCGGGCGGGTCTGGACGTGGTGGTCGTGGACAGGGGCCCGGTGGCCGGCGGCACGACCGGCGCGGGAGAGGGCAACGTCCTGGTCTCCGACAAGGAACCCGGCCCCGAGCTCGACCTCGCGCTGCTGTCCAACCGTCTCTGGCGCGAACTGGCGGACTGCGGCCCGGACGGGTCCGGCGGACACGGAGGATCAGCGCTACGCGGCCCGGCCGGGACGGGCGGCGGGTTCGAGTTCGAGGCCAAGGGCGGGCTGGTGGTCGCCGAGACTCCGCCGGTGATGGAGGCGCTCGCCGACCTGGCCGTCAAGCAGGGCGTCGAGCACACCGTGGTCGAGCCCGGCCGGCTGCGCGACTACGAGCCGCACCTGGCCGGCGGCCTCGCCGGGGGCGTGTTCTATCCGCAGGACGCGCAGGTCCAGCCCATGCTCGCCGCGGCCGGGCTGATCCGGCGGGGCGGCGAGCGCTTCGGCCGCGGCGCGCTGATGCTGCGCACCGGTGTCACGGTCACCGGGTTCATCCGCGACGGCGACCGGGTGACCGGGGTCAGGACCGACGGCGGGGACATCCTCGCCGGGGCCGTCGTCAACGCCGCCGGGACCTGGGGCGGCGAGGTCGCGGCGCTGGCCGGGGTGCGCGTGCCGGTGCTGCCCAGGCGCGGGGTCATCCTGGTCACCGAGCCGCTCGAACGGCCGCTGATCCGGCACAAGGTCTACACCGCCGCCTACGTCACCGCGGTCGCGAGCGACTCCGAGGGCCTGGAGAGCTCCGCCGTCGTGGAGGGCACCCCGGCCGGGCCGGTGCTCATCGGCGCCAGCCGCGAGCGCGTCGGCTTCGACCGGGCCGTACCGGCGTCCGTGCTGGGCAGGCTCGCCGCGCAGGCCGTGGCGCTCTTCCCCGGCTTGGCCGGTCGCAAGGTGATCCGGGCCTACTGCGGCTTCCGCCCCTACTGCCCCGACCACCTCCCGGTGATCGGCGAGGATCCCCGGGCCCCGGGCCTGCACCACGCCTGCGGCCACGAGGGCGCGGGCATCGGCCTGGCCCCGGCCACAGGTCACCTCATCGCCCAGGTGCTGACCGGCACGCGCCCCGACCTGGACCTGACCCCCTTCCGTCCCGACCGCTTCGGAGAGGAGACCCCGTGAACCCCGCCCACCGGCTGGTCCGGGCGGATCCGGAACCCGGATTCGAGATCGACGTGGACGGCCAGGCCGTACCGGTGGTCCCCGGGCAGAGCCTCGGCGCCGTCCTGCACGCCGCGGGCATCCGCTCCTGGCGGACCACCCGCTCCGGCGGCCGTCCGCGCGGGCTGTTCTGCGGCATCGGCGTCTGCTTCGACTGCCTGGTCACGGTCAACGACGTCCCGTCCCTGCGCGCGTGCCAGATCGAGGCCCGGCCGGGCGACCGGGTGACCACCGGCCGCCCGCACGCGGACGGGCGGACGGCCGCCGACCAGGCCTCCGCCGGGGGAGGAGGGGAGCGCGGTGACTCCTGACTACGACCTGGCGGTGGTCGGCGGCGGGCCCGCCGGGGTGGCGGGGGCGCTGACCGCGTCGCTGGCCGGGCTCGGCGTGGTCCTGCTCGACTCCGCCGCGCGCCTCGGGGGCCAGTACTTCCGCCGGCCGGCGGACGGGTTCCGCGCCCGGCGGCCGGGAGCGCTCCACCACGGTCTCGACCGGTTCGCGCGGCAGTGCGACCGGCTCGCCGCCGGGGCCGACGTGCTGACCGGTCACCGCGTCTGGTCGATCGAGCGTGAGGGGAACGTGCTGGCCGTGCGGTGCGCGCAGGGGGACCGGGAGGAACGGCCCCGCACGATCACCGCGCGCGGGGTGCTGGTGGCCACCGGCGCCTACGACCGGCCGCTGCCCTTCCCCGGCTGGGACCTGCCCGGAGTGATCACCGCCGGGGGCGCCCAGGCGCTGCTCAAGGGCGATCTCGTCGTCGCGGGGAGCAGGGTCGTGGTGGCCGGCACCGGGCCCTTCCTGCTCCCGGTCGCCGCCGGGCTGGCCGCCGCGGGCGCGCACGTGCTCGGCGCGTACGAGGCCGGCGGCCGCTTCGGCCTGGCCGCGCATCCCTTCCTCGCCGCGGGCAGGGCCGCCGAGGCGCTCGGCTACGGTCTCCGCCTCGCCCGGCGCCGGGTGCCCTACCGCGGGCGCCGGGCGGTGGTCGAGGCGCACGGCGACGGCCGGCTGACCCACGTCACGATCGCCCGCCTGGACCGGGACTGGCGTCCGGCCGGGACGCGGACGGTCGAGTGCGACGCGCTGGCCTGCGGTTACGGCTTCATCCCCCGGATCGACCTGCTCGTGCAGCTCGGCTGCGCCGTACGGGACGACCACGGCGACCCCGCGGTCGTCGTGGACGCGGGCATGCGCACCGGCGTGCCCGGCGTCTACGCGGCGGGGGAGACCACCGGGGTCGGCGGCGCCCTGCTGGCCGAGGTGGAGGGGCGCATCGCGGGCCGGGCGGCGGCCGCCGACCTGGGGCGCCGCGTCCCGCCCGACCCGGTCCTGTCGCGTCGGCGCGACCGCATGGCCGCCTTCGCGCGGGCTCTGCGGCAGGCCTATCCCGTACGGCCCGGCTGGCAGGGCTGGCTGCGCGAGGACACCCTGATCTGCCGCTGCGAGGAGGTGCCGCTGTCGGCCGTACGCGAGGCCCTGGAACTGGGCGCCGCCGACGCGCGCTCCGTCAAACTCCTGACCCGCGCCGGGATGGGCTGGTGCCAGGGCCGCATGTGCGGCTACACCGTGGGGTGCCTGGCGCGGGACGCCCTGCCGGTGACCCGGCGGGTGATCGCCGAGCCCGTCCGGCTCGGCGACCTGGCCGCGTGGCCCCGGCCCGACGACGACCCCGCCTCCCCGCACGACGGTCCCGCCTCCCCGGAAGGACGATCATGATGACGACCCGTACGAAACCCTGGCACGGAGTGATGGTGGCGACCGCGCTGCCCCTCGGTGACGACCTGTCGATCGACCACGCCGCCTACGCCGGTCACTGCCGGCGGATGGTCGCCCACGGCTGCGACGGCGTGGTGCCCAACGGCTCCCTGGGGGAGTACCAGACGCTGACGCCCGAGGAGCGGGCCGAGGTCGTGCGGACCGCGGTGGCCGCGGTCGGCGGGGAGCGGGTCATGCCGGGGATCGCCGCCTACGGCGCGCTGGAGGCCCGCCGCTGGGCCGAGCAGGCCGGGGAGGCCGGGTGCGGGGCGGTGATGCTGCTCCCGCCGAACGCCTACCGGGCCGACGAACGGGCCGTGATCGAGCACTACCGGGAGGTGGCGCGCGCAGGACTGCCGGTGGTCGCCTACAACAACCCCTTCGACACCAAGGTCGACCTCACCCCCGCCCTGCTGGCGCGGCTGCACGCCGAAGGACTGATCGTGGCCGTCAAGGAGTTCAGCGGCGACGTACGGCGGGCCTACGAGCTCGCCGAACTCGCCCCCGGGCTGGACCTGCTGGCCGGGGCCGACGACGTGCTGCTGGAGCTGGCCGTGGCCGGCGCCGTCGGGTGGGTGGCGGGCTATCCCAACGCCCTGCCCGAGGCCTGCGTGGCGCTGTACCGGGCCGCCGTCGCCGGGGACCTGACGACCGCGGTCCCGCTCTACCGGACGCTGCACCCGCTGCTGCGCTGGGACTCCAAGACCGCGTTCGTGCAGGCCATCAAACTCTCCATGGACATGGCCGGGCACCGCGGCGGCCCCTGCCGCCCGCCGCGGCTGCCCCTGGCGCCGCAGGACGGGGAAACGGTCCGCGCCGCCACCGAGAAGGTCCTCGCCTCGGGCCTCCGATAGCGATCTCGTTTCAGGAAGTGAGGGACGATGAGGACCAAGCGGGTTTTCCACGCGGTGGACTCGCACACCGAGGGCATGCCGACGCGGGTGATCACCGGGGGAGTGGGGGTGATCCCCGGGGCCACCATGGCCGAGCGGCGCGAGCACTTCCTGGCGAACACGGATCACGTCCGCACCCTGCTCATGTACGAGCCGCGCGGTCACTCCGCGATGAGCGGGGCCATCCTGCAGCCGCCGACCCGGCCCGACGCCGACTACGGCGTGCTCTACATCGAGGTGTCCGGCTGTCTGCCGATGTGCGGGCACGGCACGATCGGCGTCGCCACCGTGCTGGTGGAGACCGGGATGGTCGAGGTGACCGAGCCGGTCACCGTCATCCGCCTGGACACGCCCGCGGGGCTGGTGGTGGCCGAGGTGCGGGTCGAGGACGGCTCCGCCGCCGAGGTGACGATCACCAACGTGCCGTCCTTCGTCGTCGGCCTGGACCGGGTGGTCAAGATTCCCGGTCTGGGGGAGGTCGTCCACGACCTGGCCTACGGCGGGAACTTCTACGCGATCGTGCGGCTGGAGGACCTCGGCCTGCCGTTCGAGCGCGCGTACGGCCGGCGGCTCCTCGACGCCGGATTGGCGATCATGGAGGCGATCAATGAGGCCGACGAGCCTGTGCACCCGCTCGATGAGCGGGTGCGGGGCTGCCACCACGTCTATCTGGCCGCCCCCGGATCGGATGCCCGGCACTCGCGCCACGCCATGGCCATCCACCCCGGCTGGTTCGACCGCTCACCGTGCGGGACCGGCACCAGCGCGCGGATGGCGCAGCTGCACGCCCGGGGCGAACTGGAGGTGGGCGGCGACTTCGTCAACGAGTCGTTCATCGGCACCCGGTTCACGGGGCGGCTGATCGAGGAGACCACCGTCGCCGGGCGGCCCGCGGTGATCCCGGCGATCACCGGCCGGGCGTGGGTGACGGGGACGGCCCAGTACTTCCTGGACCCCCGCGACCCCTTCCCCGAGGGCTTCCTCCTGTGACCTCGCCCGGCGGGGCCGCGCCCCGGAGCAGGCGCGCCGCGAGCGAGGCCACGTGCGCCCGCAGCTCGTCCGGCTCGTGGATCTCGAACTCGAAACCGAGCAGGCCGACCAGGTAGGCCAGGCCGTCCAGGGAGTCGGCGCCGATCTCCAGCAGGCAGGTGCGCCCGTCGATCGGGGAGAGCGTGCCCGCGGTGGGCAGCACCCGGGTGCGCGCCTGCTCCACTGGGGCGTGCACGGTGATCCTGGCCCGCCAGCCGTAGATCTGCGTGGTGATCCGCCGGGAGAGGTAGTCGGCCAGATCGGCGGCGGGGGGCTCGCGCGGGGTGAAGCGGGCGCGCGGGCTCGGCGCGTCCATCCGGTCGACGCGGAAGGTCCGCCAGTCCCGGCGGCCGGTGTCCCAGGCCAGCAGGTACCAGCGGCGGGCCATGTGGGCCAGTTTGAGCGGCTCGACGATCCTGGCGGTGGCCCTGCCGTCGTGTCCCCGGTAGCCGAACCCCAGCTGCCGGTGGTCACGGCAGGCGGAGGCGATGGCCGTCAGCGTCGTGTGGTCGACGAGCGGGTTGCCGCCGCCCAACCCGATCGTCGCCTCCTGCAGTGCGTTCACCCGGTGCCGCAGCCGCGAGGGCAGCACCTGCTCCAGCTTGACCAGCGCGCGGACCGAGCTCTCCTCGATCCCCGCCACCGTGCCGTCGGCGGCCGTGCGCAGCCCCACCGCCACCGCCACGGCCTCCTCGTCGTCCAGCAGCAGCGGCGGCAGCGCCGCGCCGGCGCCCAGCCGGTAGCCGCCGGCCACGCCCCGGGCCGCGTGCACGGGATAGCCGAGGTCGCGCAGCCGTTCGATGTCGCGCCGCAGGGTGCGCACGTCGATCTCGAGGCGCCCGGCCAGGTCGGCGCCTGTCCAGTCGCGCCGGGCCTGCAGCAGGGACAGCAGGCGCAGCAACCGGGCGGATGTCCGCAACATGAGTCCTCATATTAAGGGCGGTAGTTGTCCTTTATTGCTTCTACTGTTCAAGTCATGGAGATCACGGAGTTCCGCATCGACATCCCCCAGGCCGACCTCGACGACCTGCGTGACCGGCTGGCGCGCACCCGCTGGCCCAGCGAGGTCCCCGGCGCCGGATGGAGCCGCGGCGTGCCGCTGGACTATCTCCGGGAACTGGCGGACTACTGGGCCGACGGCTACGACTGGCGGGTCCACGAGGCGAGGCTGAACGAGTTCCCGCAGTACGTCACCGAGATCGACGGCACCACCGTGCACTTCCTGCACGTGCGCTCGCCGCACGCCGAGGCGACGCCGCTGCTGCTCACCCACGGCTGGCCCGGATCCGTCGTGGAGTTCCTCGACGTCATCGAGCCGCTGACCCGGCCGGAGGACCCCGCCGACGCCTTCCACCTGGTGATCCCGTCCATCCCGGGCTTCGGCTTCTCCGGCCCGGCCCGGGAGGCCGGGTGGAACCTCGGGCGCATCGCCGCGGCGTGGGCGGAGCTGATGAGCCGCCTGGGCTACGAGCGCTTCGGCGCCCAGGGCGGCGACTGGGGCTCGGGCATCTCCCGCGAGGTCGGGCTGCTCTGCCCCGAGCGCGTCATCGGCGTGCACCTGAACTATCTGCTCACCTTCCCCTCCGGCGACCCGGAGGAGACGGCCGCGCTCACCGAGGAGGAGAAGCGGCGGCTGGGCGGGCTCAAGCGGTTCGAGGACGAGCTGTCGGGCTACATGTACCTCCAGGCGACCCGCCCGCAGACCCTCGCCTACGCCCTCAACGACTCGCCGGTGGGCCAGCTGGCGTGGATCGTGGAGAAGTTCAAGGACTGGACCGACGCCGAGGACGTCCCCGAGGAGGCGGTGGACCGCGACCGGCTGCTGACCAACGTCATGCTCTACTGGCTGACCGGCACCGCCGGCTCCTCCGCCCAGATCTACTACGAGTTCGCGCAGGCGTGGGCCATGCCGCAGATGCTGACCGTCCCGACGGGCCTGGCGCTGTTCCCCGCCGAGGTCGCCCCGCCCATCAGGGCGTGGGCGGAGAGGACCAACGCGATCGTGCACTGGAGTGAGTTCGACCGCGGCGGCCACTTCGCGGCCATGGAGGAACCCGACCTGCTGGTGGCGGACGTGCGGGCGTTCTTCAGGGGCCTGCGCTCCCGGTCCTGACCCCGGCGACGGCTCCGGCCGGGTGCCGGCCGGAGCCGTTTCCCCGGCCTGCGACGGATTTCGGGCCCTTGACGGATTTCGGACCGGCGTCGACAAACAATCTGTGAACGTCGATGTCGCGCTCCGGGCCTTGACGAGCACGCTCCAGGGGCATGCAATATCACATATCACTAGATGTGAGGAGCCGCCCCATGCGCGCCACCCCCCTGAAATCCCTCGCGTCACTCACCTTCGCCGTCCTCGCCCTGGCCGGATGCAGCCAGGGCCTGCTCGGCGACGGCGGCACGGGAGACCAGAGCAGCGCACCGGCCCAGGGCCCGATCGTCCTGGGCATGCTGATCCCCCAGTCGGGCAGCGAGGCCGCCATCGGCCCCTATATGAGCAACGCGGCACAGCTCGCGATCGACGAGATCAACGCCAAGGGCGGAGTGCTCGGCCGCAAGCTGGAGCTGAAGACCGCCGACGACGCCTGTGACCCGCAGTCGGCCTCGGCGGCGGCCAACAAGCTCGTCACCGAGGGCGTGCACGTCTCGGTGGGCGGCTACTGCTCCGGCGCGACGCTGCCCACTCTGCCGATCTTCGGCAGGGCGAACATCCCGATGATCATCCCGGCCGCCAACTCCCAGGAGCTGGTCGACCAGAAGCTCAAGCACGTCTTCCTGATCAACGGCACCGGCTCCCAGCAGGCCGCCGCCGCCCAGAAGTGGGTCGACAAGCAGGGTGCCGAGAGCGTCGCGCTGATGCACGACAACACCAGCTACTCCAAGGACATCGCCGTACGCGCCCAGAACCTGCTCGGCGACAAGGCCGTGATCGTCGAGGCGGTCACGCCCAAGGAGAGCGACTACAGCGCCAACATCACCAACGTGCTGGCCAAGAAGCCGGACTTCGTCTACTGGACCGGCTACTTCCAGGAGGGCGGGCTGATCGCGCGCCAGCTGCGCCAGGCCGGGTACAAGGGCTCGATCATGGTCGCCGACGGCGCCGTTTCGCCGAAGCTGGCCGAGATCGCCGGGGACGAGGCGGCCGAGGGCGTCTACGCCACCATGACCCAGACCCCGGAGACGCTCCAAGGCGCCGAGAACTGGATCGCGGCCTACAAGAAGAAGTACAACGCCGACCCCGGCCCCTACTCCAACCAGTCCTACGACGCCGTACGGCTGGCCGCCGAGGCGATCACCAAGGCGGGCGGCACCGACGGCGCCAAGGTCATCGCCGCGCTGGAGGCCGTCGACGGCTTCCCGATGTTCTCCGGGCCGCTGAAGTTCACCCCCGAGCACACCCTGGCCAACGGCGGCTTCCAGATCCTCGTGGTCAAGGACGGCGCGTTCGCCCTGCAGGACCCCCTCGCGTGACCGGGCGCGGGAAGCACGACCCGGCCGGTGCCCCGGCCGGGTCGCCGGTCGCGGCCCGGGCCGCGCGGGAGGCCGGATGACGCAGCTCGTCTGGAACGGCCTGTTCGTCGGTTCGTTCTACGCCCTGGTGGCGCTGGGCTACAGCATGGTCTACGGGATCATCAAGCTGCTCAACTTCGCCCACGGCGACCTGTACATGCTCGGCGCCTTCACCGGCTTCGCCATCCTCGGCGCGGCCGGCGGGGTGTCGTCCTCGGCCGCGCTGCCGGTGCTGCTCGGCGTACTCCTGGCGACCATGGTCATCACCGGCCTGGCCGGGGTGGTGCTGGAGCGGGTCGCCTACCGGCCGCTGCGCGGCGCCCCCCGCCTGTCCCTGCTGATCACCGCGGTCGGCGCGTCCTTCGCCCTGGAGTACGGCATGCGCGTGGTGGCCGGGGCCGACCCGCGGGTCTACCCGGTACGGCTCGGCGGCACCGCCCTGGAGGTGTTCGGGGCCCGGCTGACCGTGCAGCAGCTCGCGCTGGTCGCGGTGGCCGTGGTGCTCATGGCCGGGCTCAACCTGCTGGTCACCCGGACCCGCGAGGGCCGGGCCATGCGGGCCATCGCGCTGGACCCGCGCACCAGCGCGCTCATGGGGATCGACGTCAACGCGGTGATCTCCCGGACCTTCTTCCTGGGGTCGGCGCTGGCCGGGGCCGCCGGGGTGATGGCCGGGGCCTACTACGGGAAGATCGACTTTCTGATGGGCTTCCTGATCGGGCTCAAGGCGTTCACCGCGGCGGTCATCGGCGGGATCGGCAACATCCCCGGCACCATGCTCGGCGGGCTGCTGCTGGGGCTGCTGGAGTCGTTCGGGACGTTCTGGCTCGGCGGTGAATGGCGCGACGTGTTCGCCTTCGGGGTGCTGATCGTGTTCCTGACCGTGCGGCCGACGGGCCTGCTCGGCGAGCGCGTCACGGAGCGGGTGTGAAGGGCCCCGGCCAGGACCCGGCGGCCCCGGGCCCGGACTCCGCGCTCTCCGGTCCGGACTCTCCTCCGCAGGCCGGATCGCCTCCCGGTTCGGACTCCGCGCTCTCCGGTTCCGGCTCGTCGTCCGGCTCCGGCTCCGGTTCCGGCTCGCCGTCCGGGCTCGCGGGTCCTGCGGGCGCCGAGCCGCCGGGCGGGAGCCGTACGACCGGATCGGAGGTCCGCCTGCGGGGCACCACCAAACCGCCCACGGTGGCCTCGCGGCTGCTGCAGAACCGGTGGGCGGGACTGGCGGGACTGCTCGTCGCGCTCCTGGCGCCCTTCGTGAACGCCACGCCGTACGCGCTGTCGGTCATGACCAGCGCGGCGATCTTCGTGATGCTCGCCGCCGGGCTGAACATCGTGGTCGGCTACTGCGGCCTGCTCGACCTGGGGTACGCCGCCTTCTTCGCGGTCGGCGCCTACACCAGCGGCGTGCTGGCCACCCGCTTCGACCTGCCGCTGCTGGCCACCGTGCCCGCGGTCCTGGTGGCCACCGTGATCGCCGGGATCGTCATCGGCGCGCCGACCCTGCGGTTGCGCAGCGACTATCTGGCCGTCGTCACCCTCGGCTTCGGGGAGATCATCCGCATCACCGCCAACAACCTGGAGGTGACCGGCGGCCCGTCGGGCGTCTACGGCATCCCGCACCTCGCCGACGGCCCGGTGGGGTTCTACTACCTGACCGTGGCGGTCGTCGCCGTGGCCGTGGCCGGCGCCGCCCGGCTGGGCCGCTCCCGCCTCGGCCGGGCCTGGCGGTTCGTCCGTGAGGACGAGGACGCCGCAGAGGCGATGGGCGTGCACACCTACCGGGTCAAGCTCGCCGCCTACATCGCCGGGGCGATCTGGGGCGGCCTGGCCGGGGTGCTGTTCGCCGCGCACCTGTCGGCCATCTCCCCGGCCAGCTTCACCTTCCTGCAGTCGGCGCTGGTGCTGATGGCCGTGGTCCTGGGCGGCATGGGCTCGATGCCGGGCGTCGTCATCGGCGCGATCGTGATCAGCATCCTGCCGGAGATCCTGCGCGACCTCGCCGACCACCGCTTCTTCCTGTTCGGGGTCCTGCTCATCGTCGTCATGCTCCTGCGCCCGCAGGGGCTGTGGCCCGCCCGTTCCAAGGAGGCCCTCAAATGACCCTGCTGGACGTGGCGGACCTGCGCCTGTCCTTCGGCGGGCTGCTGGCCATCGACGGGCTGAGCTTCTCGGTGGGGGAGGGGGAGATCGTCTCGGTCATCGGCCCGAACGGCGCGGGGAAGACCTCGGCCTTCAACTGCGTCACCGGGTTCTACCGGCCCACCGCGGGGCGGATCGCACTGCGCGGCCGGGACCTGCGGGGACTGCGGCCCTCCGCGGTCGCGGGCCTGGGCGTGGCGCGGACCTTCCAGAACCTGCGCCTGTTCGGCGAGCTGTCGGTCCTGGACAACGTGCGCGCCGGCACCCATCTGTGGCTGCGGCAGAGCGTGTTCGACGCGCTGCTGCACACCCCCCGCTACCGCCGCTCCGAGCACGAGTGCACCGAGCAGGCCCACCACTGGCTGGACTTCGTGGGTCTGCGCGGCGACCGCTACGGCCCCGCCCGGGCGCTGTCGTACGGCGAGCAGCGTCGCACCGAGATCGCCAGGGCGCTGGCCAGGCACCCCTGCCTGCTCCTGCTGGACGAGCCCGCCGCCGGGCTCAACCACGGGGAGAAGGCCGAGCTGCTGGGCCTCATCCGGCGCATCCGGGACCTCGGCGTCGCCATCGTGCTCATCGAGCACGACATGGGGCTGGTCATGGAGGTCTCCGAACGGGTGGTGGTGCTCAACTTCGGCCGGGAGATCGCCGACGGCCGCCCCGAGGACGTCCGGCGCGACCCCGCCGTCATCGAGGCCTACCTGGGAGGTGAGCCGCATGCTTGAGATCCGCGATCTGGACGTGCACTACGGCGGCGTCCACGCGCTGCGCGGCCTGTCCCTCACCGTCGCGCAGGGCGAGACCGTGGCCCTGCTGGGCAACAACGGCGCGGGCAAGACCACCACGCTCTCGGCGGTCTCCGGTCTCCTGCGGCCGAGCGGCGGCGCGATCCTGTTCGAGGGCGCCGACATCACCAGGGAGCATCCGCACCGGATCACCGCGCGCGGGCTGGTGCACGTACCCGAGGGACGCAGGGTCTTCAGCACCCTGACCGTCCACGAGAACCTGCAACTCGGCGGCTATCTGGTGCGCGACTCCGCCGAGATCCGCCGCCGGATCGAGCGCGTCTACGAGCTGCTGCCCCACCTGGCCCAGCGGCGCGGCCAGCAGGGCGGCACCCTGTCCGGCGGCGAGCAGCAGATGCTGGCCGTCGGCCGGGCGCTGGTCACCGGGCCGCGGCTGCTGCTGCTGGACGAGCCGTCCATGGGCCTGGCGCCGCTGGTGGTCGCCTCGATCATGGAGCTGGTGGCCGACATCAACGCCGGGGGCACCTCGGTGCTGCTGGTCGAGCAGAACGCGGCCGCGGCCCTGCGGATCGCGGACCGCGGATATGTGATCGAGAACGGCGAGGGCGTGCTGGAGGGCCCGGCCGCCGGCCTGCGCGAGGACCCCCGGGTCGTGCAGGCCTATCTGGGCGGGGTCTGAGCGGGCCGGGGCCGGAAGGACGCGACGGGACCAAGGACGGAGAACGAGGCCGGGACCCGGGACCCGGATCCGACAGGCGCGGCCGTACGGATCGGTCGCACCGGGACCGGGGACCGGGATCTGAGACGGCGCGGCCGTACCGGCGGGCGGACCTGGGACGTCGGGATCCGGGACGGGCGGCCGGGTCTGAGACAATGGGCCGCCCGCGGGGGCGCGGAGACGAGCGAGATGAGAGGCGCTGGCATGGCTCCTTCGGCACCGGACCGGCTCGACCTGCCGGTCGTGGGCGAGCGGCAGAGCCTGCGGGAGCAGGTCGCCCACGCGCTGCGCGCGGCCTTGATCACCGGAGAGATGCGCCCCGGCGTGGTCTACTCGGCGCCGGTGCTGGCCGCCCAGTTCGGCGTCTCGGCCACACCCGTCCGCGAGGCGATGCTCGATCTGACCAAGGAGGGCCTGGTCGAGGCGGTCCGCAACAAGGGCTTCCGGGTCACCGAGCTGTCCGAGCGCGACCTGGACGAGCTCACCGAGATCCGCCAGCTGATCGAGGTGCCCACCGTGGCGCGGCTGGCCGACGCCTCCCGCGCGGAGAGCTTCGCGGAGCTGCGCCCGCTCGCCGAGCGGATCGTCGAGGCGGCGCAGGGGGGCGACCTGCTCGCCTACGTGGACGCCGACATCCGCTTCCACGTGGGCCTGCTGACGCTGGCGGGCAACGCCCGCCTGGTCGAGGTGGTGCGCGACCTGCGCGGCCGGGCCCGCCTGTACGGCCTGGCGGCCCTCTCCGAGCGGGGCGTGCTGGTCGACTCCGCCCGCGAGCACCTGGACCTGCTGGAGCGGCTGTCGGCCGGCGACACGGGCGGGTCCGAGCGGGTGATGCGCGACCACATCCAGCACGTGCGGGGCATCTGGGCCGACCGCCCGGAGTGAGCCGCCGCGGATAAGGGACCGCCGCGGATACGGGACCACCGCGGGTACGCGACCGCCGCGGACCTCAGCCGGTGCTGCGGGTCGCGCCCACGCTGGCGACGACCACGCATCCGATGGCGGCCCACTCCCGCACCTGCAGCACCTCGCCCAGGACGACCAGGCCGACCAGCGCCGCCGCGGCGGGCTCCAGGCTCATCAGGATGCCGAACACCCGCTTGGGCATCCTGCGCAGCGCCTCCATCTCGATGCTGTAGGGGATGACGGACGACAGCAGCCCGACGCCCAGGCCGATCAGGAGCAGCTCGGGCCGGAGCAGGTCGGCCCCGCCCGAGCCGATGCCGACCGGGGCGATCAGCAGGCAGGCCACGATCATCGCGAAGGACACGCCCCCGGTCCCGGGGAAACGCTGGCCCACGGCGGCCGAGAGCAGGATGTAGCCCGCCCAGCAGGCCCCGGCGACCAGGGCGAAGCCGATCCCCAGCCAGCTGAGGCCGGAGGCCTGGCCCCAGGGCGCCAGCAGCGCGATGCCCGAGCCGGCCAGCACCACCCACAGCAGGTCCAGGCGCCGCCGCGAGGCGGCCACCGCCACACCGAG
Organism: Paraplanobispora takensis; assembly: GCF_016863195.1. Taxonomy (GTDB): domain Bacteria; phylum Actinomycetota; class Actinomycetes; order Streptosporangiales; family Streptosporangiaceae; genus Planobispora; species Planobispora takensis. The sequence continues at coordinate 115,587 of NZ_BOOK01000012.1, forward strand.
CGGGCCCAGGAACTCGATCGCCACCGCGATCCCCATGGGCAGCCGGGCCAGCGCCTCGTAGAACGAGAGGTTCATCAGGCCGAGCGTCGCGCCGAAGGCCACCCCGATCCCCAGGTCGGACCAGGTCAGCCCCTTCAGCCTGGGCCGGGCGACCACGCCCAGGATCAGCGCGCTCAGCGCGATCCGCAGGAAGACCACCGCGCTCGGCGGCAGCTGCGCGAACAGGTCCTTGGCGAACCCGGCGCCGATCTGCACCGAAAGGATGGCCAGCAGCACCAGACCGGAGGGCGGGATGGCGTCGGAGGCGGCTCGCAGCACGGCCCCCGGCCTGGGCAGGCCCGGCTTGTACGGCTCGGCGGGGCCCGGCAGGGCGTCGGCGGTCACAGAGCTCTCCCTTAAGGTGCCAAATGCTTCAACGCACCTTACTAAAGGCCGGTGTCATTCCCAGCGGAAGGTCCGCGAGGCGAGAACGAGCGAGACGGCCGCCCAGACGGCCAGGATCGCCGCGGCGGCGAGCGGGGTCCCCGCCCCGTCGCTCAGGACGGAGCGCAGACCCCCGGCCAGCGCGGAGATCGGCAGCAGTCCCAGGACCGGTTCGGCCGAGTCGGGGAAGGCCGACAGCGGGAAGACGATCCCGCCGCAGCCCAGCAGGACCAGGTAGACGAGGTTCGCCCCGGCCAGGGTGGCCTCCGCGCGCAGCGTGCCGGCCATCAGCAGTCCCAGCCCGCTGAAGGCGGCGGTGCCCAGCAGGATCAGCGGCAGCGCCAGCAGCGGGGAGCCGGCGGGCCGCCAGCCCAGCGCGAAGGCGACCCCCGCGATGAGCGCCACCTGGACCAGCTCGACCGCGAGCACGGCCAGCGTCTTGGCCAGCATCAGGCCGCCGCGCGACAGCGGGGTCGCGCCCAGCCGCTTCAGCACGCCGTACCGGCGCTCGAAGCCGGTCGCGATGGCCTGGCCGGTGAAGGCCGTGGACATCACCGCCAGCGCCAGCACGCCGGGGGCCACGAAGTCCACCCGGGCGCCCTCGCCGACGTCCACCAGCGGCGCCAGGGAGAAGCCGGTGAGCAGCAGCAGCGGGATGACCATGGTGAGCAGGAGCTGCTCGCCGTTGCGGAGCATGGCCCGGATCTCCGCGCCGGCCTGGGCCGCGACCATCCGGGGCAGCGGCGCGGCGCCGGGGGCGGGGCTGAAGTCCAGCCCGGTCGTCGTGGTCATCGCAGCTCCCGGCCGGTCAGTTCGAGGAAGACGTCTTCCAGGGTGCGGCGCTCGATGCTGAGATCGTCGGCGGTCACGCCCTCGGCGGCGCACCAGGCGGTCACGGTCGCCAGCAGCTCGGGGCCGACCTGGCCCTCGATGATGTAGTGCCCCGAGGGCGACTCCTTGGCCGCGCTCCCGGTGGGCAGGGCGGTCAGCAGCTCGTCCAGGGCCAGCCCCGGCCGGGCGCGGAAGCGCAGCTGCCGCTCGGCGCCGGTGAGGGAGGAGGGGGTGCCCTCGGCCACCACCGTCCCGTGGTCGATGATCACCACGTGGTCCGAGAGCTTCTCGGCCTCGTCCATGTGGTGGGTGGTGAGCACCACCGAGACCCCCGCCGCCCGCAGCTCGCCCACCAGCTCCCAGCAGGCGTGCCGGGCCTGCGGGTCCAGCCCGGCGGTCGGCTCGTCGAGGAAGACCAGCTCCGGGCGGCCGATGACGGCCCCGGCCAGCGAGACGCGCTGCTGCTGGCCGCCCGACAGCCGCCGGTACGGCGTGCGCGCGTGCGCGGCCATCCCCAGCCGCTCCAGCAGCGCGGCCGGGTCGAGCGGGGCGGCGTGGAAGCGGGACATCAGCCGCAGCCACTCCCCGCAGCGCATCGCCGGGGGCACGCCTCCGGCCTGCGGCATCACACCCACCCGCGCCCGCAGCTCCGGCCGGGACGGGTCGAGCCCGAGCACGCTCACGCTGCCGCCGTCGGCCCGCCGGAACCCCTCGCAGATCTCGATGGTGGAGGTCTTGCCCGCGCCGTTGGGCCCCAGGATGGCGGTGACGGCGCCGCGGCGGGCGCTGAGGGTCAGGCCGTCGATCGCGGTCGTTCGGCCGTATCTCTTGACCAGATCGATGATCTCGACGGCTGGGGAGTCCATGGCCACGAGTTTAAGGACTCCCCGGGCCGGTCCCGCTCGCACCCTCGTGCCCGGAGGCTCCCATGTCAGGTAAAAGCTTGCGGCTGATCCCCTCAAATCCGCCGATCACCGTTGATGGATACCGATCCGCGTATGTGACCCTGGGCGGGTCCCCGCTGTGACGCAAGGAGGTCCGGTATGCCCGAGCGCAGCGGCTACGCCTCCGGCACTCCGTGCTGGGTGGAGCTCTCGAGCACCGACGTCGCGCTGTCGGCCGGGTTCTACCGGGAGCTGTTCGGCTGGGAGGTGGGGTTCGACTCCGACCCGGAGCAGGGCGGGTACGGCAGGTTCACCTGCGAGGGCAGGCTGGTGGCCGGGATCACACCCGCCGCCTGCCGGAGCGTGCCCGCGATGTGGAGCGTCTACATCGCCGTCGAGGACGCCGCCGCCACGCTGGAGGAGGTGCGCGCGGCCGGGGGAGAGGTCGTCCTGGAGCCGGTGCAGATCATGGACAGGGGCGTGATGGCCGCCTTCCAGGACCCGACGGGGGCCGTGCTGTCGATCTGGCAGCGGCTGTCGGACTTCGGCGCGGAGGTCACCGTGGAGCCCGGCGCCTTCGGCTGGGTCGAGCTCTCCGCGCGCGACCCCGCCGTCGCCCTGTCCTTCTATCCGCGGGTCTTCGGCTGGCAGGCCCGGGCGCGCGGAGAAGGCCGCAGGCGCTACGTCGAGTGGTACCTGGGCGATCGCCGCGTCGCGGGCATGGCGCCGATGGGCCCCGACATCCCCGCCGACATCCCCTCGCAGTGGAGGACGTACTTCATCGTCGAGGACGCCGACGCCACCGTGGCCAAGGTCCGGGAGCTGGGGGGCAAGGTCTTCACCGAGCCGCTGACCAGCCAGGGCGGCCCGCTCGCGGTGCTGGCCGACCCGGAGTTCGCCGTCTTCGCGATCCTCCAGCTGGACCCGTCGCTCGTGCCCCCGTCCCAGTCGTACTGAGGCCGTCCCCGAGGCTGCCCCGGCGTTGTCTTCCGTGACGTCCTTTTTCTAGGAATAAAGCGGACCTTATCCCTGTTACCGCCATTCGGCCCTTACGGGCTCCTGCCGCCCGTGGGGATCCCTCGCGGGCGTCTGTCATGTGCGAGGGATGGGAGACCGGGAATGACCGCGGCCGATGCCGTACCGGGACAAGCGGGACAGACCGCAGCACAGGGGGGCGCCGCCGTACCGGCTCCGACCCCGGCGGAGGCGGCCCCCGCCCCGCCGGACGGGCGCCGCAGGGCGATGCTCCTGCTCGTCCTGGGCGCGCTGTCGGCGATCGGCCCGCTGTCCATCGACATGTACCTGCCGGCCTTCCCTGCCATCGCCGGGGAGATGGGCGCCGCCCAGGCGCAGGTGCAGCTGACGCTGACGGCCTGCCTCATCGGCGTCTCCGTCGGGCAGGTCATCGCCGGCCCGCTCAGCGACGTGCGGGGCCGCCGGATCCCCCTGATGGTCGGCATCGTCGCCTACGCCGCCGCCTCGCTGCTGTGCGCGTTCTCCCCGTCGGTCTACGGGCTGATCGGCTTCCGCCTGCTGCAGGGCATCGCGGGCGGCGCCGCGCTGGTGATCGTCCGAGCGGTGGTGCGCGACCTGTACGAGGGGGCCGCCATCGCACGCATCTTCGCCACCCTGATGCTGGTCAGCGGGCTCGCGCCGATCCTGGCCCCGATCCTCGGCGCCCAGCTGCTCGCCCACACCTCCTGGCGCGGGATCTTCGTCGCGCTGAGCGCCGGGGGACTGGTGCTGCTGACCGCCGCGCTGTCCGGAGTGCGCGAGACGCTCCCGGCGGACAAGCGTGAGGCCGGCGGGCTGAAGCGGACCCTGGTCACCTTCGGCCGGCTGCTCCGCAGCCGGTCCTTCATGGCCAGCGCGCTCGCCGGCGGCCTGGGCTTCGCCGGCATGTTCGCCTACATCTCCGCCTCGCCGTTCGTCCTGCAGGAGGTGTACGGCGCCTCGCCGCAGACCTACTCGCTGGTGTTCGCGATCAACGCCTTCGGCCTGACGGTGACCGCCCAGATCGGCGGCCGCCTCGCCGGGCGCCGGGCGGAGCCGGCACGGCTGATCGTGATCGGCCTGGTGGCCTACGTGACCGGGGCGGGCGCGCTGGTGGCGGCGGTGTTCCTCGGCCTGCCGCTGGCCACGCTGGTCGCGGCGCTGTTCGTGATGATGTGCGGGGCGGGCCTGGTGCTGCCGGGCTCGGGCGCGCTCGCGCTGGCCGGTCAGCCGCCGCAGGTCGCCGGGAGCGCCGCCGCGCTGCTGGGCGTGCTGCAGTTCGCGCTCGGCGCGCTCGCCGCCCCGCTGGTGGGGCTGGGCGACGGCTCGGCGGTGCCGATGGCCGCCGTCCTGGCCGGGTTCGCGGTGGCGGCCTTCGCCGCGTTCGCCGGGCTTGGGCGGCCCATGAGGGCTGTTTCCCCAGCTTAGGTAAGGCTTACCTGCGTGACGAATCGCATTGGCAGAAAGGCTCACGGCGGTTTGGCAGCGGGGAAGTAATTACGCCACACTGATGTTGTGAAATACGTGACCGGGATGCGAGGCACTCAGGAGACCGCCACCGTGCGGCCCTCCGGCGTGCTCGCCGAGAGCGGCACGCGTGCGCGCGTCGCCCGGCTCATCCTGGAACACGGACCGGTCACCGCCGCCGCCCTCGGCGAACGGCTCGGGCTCACCCCCGCCGCCGTCCGCCGCCATCTGGACGCGCTGCTCGCCGACGGGATGATCGAACCCCGCACGGCGCGCCCGCGCAGCCAGCGCGGGCGCGGAAGACCTGCCAAGATGTTCGCCATCACCGACGCCGGGCGCAGCGCCTTCGAGCACGCCTACGACGATCTCGCGGGCAGCGCGCTGCGCTTCCTGGCCGAGCGCGTGGGCGAGGAGGCCGTGGCCGAGTTCGCCCGCGAGCAGGTGTCCGGCCTCGTCGGCCGCCTGCGCCCCGGGATGGACGACGTCCCCGCCGACCAGCGGGTGCGCGTCCTGGCCGAGGCGCTGTCGGCCGACGGCTACGCCGCCTCGGCCAGCAAGGCCGGGGTCGGCGGCGAACAGCTGTGCCAGCACCACTGCCCGGTGGCGCACGTGGCCGCGGAGTTCCCGCAGCTGTGCGAGGCCGAGACGGAGGCGTTCGCGCAGATCCTCGGCACGCCCGTGCAGCGGCTCGCGACCATCGCCCACGGCGACGGGGTGTGCACCACCCACGTGAGCCCGCCCCGTCATAGAACGATCGACGAATCGAGCAAGGAGACCGGAAGGTGACTGTCACCGACCGCCCGGAGCTGGAAGGCCTCGGGAATTACAAGTTCGGCTGGGCCGACTCGGACGCGGCAGGCGCGGCCGCCAAGCGTGGCCTGTCCGAAGAGGTCGTCCGCAACATCTCCGCGCTCAAGAACGAGCCGGAGTGGATGCTGGACCTGCGCCTGAAGGGCCTGCGTCTCTTCGGTAAGAAGCCCATGCCGTCCTGGGGTTCCGACCTGTCGGGCATCGACTTCGACAACATCAAGTACTTCGTGCGCTCCACCGAGAAGCAGGCCGCCTCCTGGGACGAGCTGCCCGAGGACATCAAGAACACCTACGACAAGCTCGGCATCCCCGAGGCGGAGAAGCAGCGCCTGATCGCCGGCGTCGCCGCCCAGTACGAGTCCGAGGTCGTCTACCACAAGATCCGTGAGGACCTTGAGGAGAAGGGTGTCATCTTCGTCGACACCGACACCGGCCTGCGCGAGCACGAGGAGCTCTTCAAGGAGTACTTCGGCTCCGTCATCCCGGTCGGCGACAACAAGTTCGCCGCGCTGAACACCGCGACCTGGTCCGGCGGCTCCTTCATCTACGTGCCGCCGAACGTCAACGTGGAGATCCCGCTCCAGGCCTACTTCCGGATCAACACCGAGAACATGGGCCAGTTCGAGCGGACCCTGATCATCGTGGACGAGAACTCCTACGTCCACTACGTCGAGGGCTGCACCGCGCCGATCTACTCCTCCGACTCGCTGCACTCCGCGGTCGTGGAGATCATCGTGAAGAAGGGCGCCCGCTGCCGTTACACGACCATCCAGAACTGGTCGAACAACGTCTACAACCTGGTCACCAAGCGCGCCGTGGCCTACGAGGGCGCGACCATGGAGTGGATCGACGGCAACATCGGCTCCAAGGTCACGATGAAGTACCCCGCCGTCTACCTGATGGGCGAGCACGCCAAGGGCGAGACGCTGAGCGTCGCCTTCGCGGGCGAGGGCCAGCACCAGGACGCCGGGGCCAAGATGGTCCACCTGGCGCCGAACACCAGCTCCACGGTCATCTCCAAGTCCGTGGCCCGCGGCGGCGGCCGTACCTCCTACCGCGGCCTGGTCCAGATCGAGGAGGGCGCCCACGGCAGCGCCAGCACCGTCAAGTGCGACGCGCTCCTGGTCGACCAGATCAGCCGCTCGGACACCTACCCCTACGTCGACGTCCGCGAGGACGACGTCGCCATGGGGCACGAGGCGACCGTCTCCAAGGTCTCCGACGACCAGCTGTTCTACCTGATGAGCCGCGGCCTGGACGAGGACGAGGCGATGGCGATGATCGTGCGCGGCTTCGTCGAGCCGATCGCCCGCGAGCTCCCGATGGAGTACGCCCTCGAGCTGAACCGCCTGATCGAACTGCAGATGGAAGGGGCCGTCGGCTGATGGGTCTCGAAACCAAGCCCCTGTCGACCCTCCATGAGAAGGCCTCCTACGACCCGGCCGACTTCGACGTGCCCACCGGCCGCGAGGAGGAGTGGCGCTTCACCCCCCTGTCGCGCCTGAAGGGCCTGCACGACGGCAGCGCCGTCGCCTCCGGCGGCGGCGTGGCCGTCTCCGTCGAGGCGGCCCCCGAGGTCGTCGTCGAGACGGTGGGCCGCGACGACCAGCGCGTCGGCAAGGCCTACGTGCCGACCGACCGGATCAGCGCCCAGGCCTACGCCGTCTTCGAGAAGGCCACCGTCGTCACGGTGCCGCGCGAGGCGGTCGCCTCCACGCCGACGGTCCTGACCTTCACCGGCGGCGGCGGTGTGGCCTACGGCCACACCGTGATCAAGCTGGAGGCGATGGCCGAGGCCGTCGTCGTGCTGGACCACCGCGGCAGCGCGCTCTACGCCGACAACGTCGAGTTCGTCGTCGGCGACGGCGCCACGCTCAAGGTCGTCAGCCTGCAGGACTGGGCCGACGACGCGGTGCACGTCTCCCACCACCACGCCCAGCTCGGCAAGGACGCGACCTTCCGCAGCTTCGTGGTGACCCTCGGCGGCGACCTGGTACGGCTCTCGCCGTCGGTCTCCTACACCGCCCCGGGTGGCGACGCCGACCTGACCGGCCTGTACTTCGTGGACGCCGGCCAGCACCTGGAGCACCGCCTGCTGGTCGACCACTCCCAGCCCAACTGCCGCAGCAACGTCGTCTACAAGGGCGCGCTGCAGGGCGAGCAGGCCCACGCGGTCTGGATCGGCGACGTGATCATCCGGGTCGAGGCCGAGGGCACCGACACCTACGAGCTCAACCGCAACCTGCTGCTCACCGACGGCGCCCGCGCCGACTCGGTGCCGAACCTGGAGATCCTCACCGGCGAGGTCGCCGGGGCGGGTCACGCCAGCGCCTCGGGCCGCCTGGACGACGAGCACATCTTCTACCTGCAGGCGCGCGGCATCCCGTTCGAGGAGGCCAGGCGCCTGGTCATCCGGGGCTTCTTCGGCCAGCTCATCGAGAAGATCGAGGTGGAGGAGCTCCGCGAGCGCGTCATGGCCAAGGTCGAGGCGGAGCTCGCCGGATGACGTTCGAGAAGGCCTGCAAGCTGGCCGACATCCCCGACGGGGGCGTGATCGGCATCGAGGTCGGGGAGACCCCGGTCGCCCTGGTCCGCCGGGGCGAGGAGGTCCACGCTCTGTACGACGTGTGCTCCCACGCCGAGGTCCGGCTCAGCGAGGGTGAGGTCTACGACGACACCCTGGAGTGCTGGCTGCACGGCTCGTGCTTCGACCTGCGATCGGGCAAGCCGACCGGCCCGCCCGCCAACAAGCCCGTCCCCGTCTACCGAGTGAAGATCGACGGCGATGACGTCCTCGTCTCGCTCTCGAAGGAGTCATAGTGTCAACTCTCGAGATCCGTGATCTCCAGGTCGCCGTCGAGGACAAGGAGATCCTGCGCGGCGTCAACCTGACCGTGAGGGCCGGCGAGACCCACGCCATCATGGGCCCCAACGGCTCGGGCAAGTCCACGCTCGCCTACGCGATCGCCGGTCACCCGAAGTACACCATCACCGGCGGCCAGGTCCTGCTCGACGGCGTCGACCTGCTGGAGCTCGGCGTGGACGAGCGCGCCCGCGCCGGCCTGTTCCTCGCCATGCAGTACCCGGTCGAGGTCCCCGGCGTCAGCGTCTCCAACTTCCTGCGCTCGGCGGTGACCGCCGTGCGCGGCGAGGCCCCCAAGCTCCGCGAGTTCGCCAAGGACCTCAAGGCCGGCATGGACGCCCTGTCCATCGACCCCGCCTTCGCCCAGCGCAACCTGAACGAGGGCTTCTCCGGCGGTGAGAAGAAGCGCCACGAGATCCTCCAGCTGGAGCTGCTCAAGCCGAAGATCGCCGTCCTCGACGAGACCGACTCCGGCCTGGACGTCGACGCCCTGCGCGTGGTCTCCGAGGGCATCAACCGCTTCCGCGCCGCCGGTGAGACCGGCGTCCTCCTCATCACCCACTACACCCGCATCCTGCGCTACGTGAAGCCGGACTTCGTCCACGTCTTCGCCGGCGGCCGGATCGTGGAGGAGGGCGGCCCCGAGCTCGCCGACAAGCTGGAGGCCGAGGGCTACGAGGCCTACACCAAGGCCTCTGCGTGATCTCAGGCGGGACGAGGACGGAGTGGTGAGCGAGTGATGAGCGCGGAGCGAGCCCGACGTAGTGAGTGGAGCGGCCGGCTGAGGTACGAGGCCGTCCGCGAAGCGAATGAGGAGCGGTGAGCGACCGATGAGCACAGAGTTCGACGTGGAGAGGATCAGGAAGGACTTCCCGGTCCTGTCCCGCGAGCTGCCCGGCGGCAGGCCGCTGGTCTATCTCGACTCGGGCAACTCATCGCAGAAGCCCACCCAGGTGATCGAGGTCATGCGCGAGCACCTGGCGAGCCACTACGCCAACGTCGGCCGCGCCATGCACGTGCTGGGCGCGGAGTCCACCGAGGCGTACGAGAGCGCCCGTGACAAGGTCGCCACGTTCGTCGGCGCTCCCGACCGCGACGAGATCGTCTTCACCAAGAACGCCTCCGAGGCGCTCAACCTGGTGGCCTACGCCTTCGGCAACCCCATCAACGAGGACCCCCGGTTCGTGATGGGGCCGGGCGACGAGATCGTCATCTCGGAGATGGAGCACCACTCCAACATCGTGCCGTGGCAGCTGCTGGCCCGCCGTACCGGCGCGACGCTGCGGTGGTTCTCCGTCACCGACGAGGGCCGGCTGGACCTGTCCAACCTCGACGAGCTGGTCACCGAGCGCACGAAGATCGTGTCGATCGCGCACCAGTCCAACGTGCTGGGCACCGTCAACCCGGTGGCCCGGGTGCTGGCCCGGGTCCGGCAGGTGGGCGCGCTGATGATGCTGGACGCCTCCCAGTCGGTCCCGCACAAGCCGGTGGACGTGGCGGCGCTGGGCGTGGACTTCCTGGCCTTCACCGGGCACAAGGCCGTCGGCCCCTCGGGCATCGGCGTGCTGTGGGCCCGCGGCGAGCTGTTGGAGGCCATGCCCCCGTTCCTGGGCGGCGGCGAGATGATCGAGGCGGTCTGGATGGACCGCTCGACCTACGCGCCGGCCCCGCACAAGTTCGAGGCCGGCACCCCGCCGATCGTCGAGGCCATCGGCCTGGGCGCCGCGCTGGACTATCTGTCCTCGATCGGCATGGACGCCATCGCCGGCCACGAGCGCGAGCTGACCGGCTACGCGCTGGAGGCGCTGGGCGAGGTGCCGGGCCTGAAGGTGATCGGCCCGCGCGATCTCCAGGACCGCGGCGGTACGGTGTCCTTCACGCTGGAGGGGATCCACCCGCACGACGTCGGGCAGATCCTCGACGACGAGTTCGGTGTGGCCGTGCGCGTGGGGCACCACTGCGCCCGCCCGCTCCACCTGAGGTTCGGGATCCCCGCCACGACGCGGGCCTCCTTCTACCTCTACAACACCCCGGCCGAGATCGACGCCCTGGTCCGCGGCCTCCACCACGTGCGGAAGGTGTTCGCGTAGCGATGCCGGAGCAGCCGAGCCCACGAGTGAGCGCAATCCTATGATCGCCGAGTCGATGTACCAGGAACTGATCCTGGAGCACTACAAGCACCCGCAGGGGCGCGGACTGCGCGACCCCTTCGACAGCGAGGTCCACCACGTCAACCCGACCTGCGGTGACGAGATCACCATGCGGGTGAAGGTCGGCGAGGGGGGCAAGGTCGAGGACGTCTCCTACGACGGGCAGGGCTGCTCGATCAGCCAGGCCGCGGCCTCGGTGCTGCACGAGCTGGCCACCGGCTCGACGGTGGAGGAGACGCTCTCGGTGGTGGAGGAGTTCACCCGGCTCATGCAGGGCAGGGGCAAGGTCGAGCCGGACGAGGAGGTCCTCGGCGACGCGGTGGCGTTCGCCGGGGTCGCCAAGTTCCCGGCCCGGGTCAAGTGCGCGCTGCTCGCGTGGATGGCCTACAAGGACGCGGTTGTGAGGAGTGCATGATGAGCAAGCCCGTGGAGACGCCGACCTCGGCGTACGACGGGGAGACCACCCTCGATGAGGTCATGGAGGCCCTCAAGGACGTCGTCGACCCCGAGCTCGGCATCAACGTCGTGGACCTCGGCCTGATCTACGGGGTCAACCTCGACCCCGCCGAGGCCGGAGCCCCGCCGATCGCCACCATCGACATGACCCTGACCAGCGCGGCGTGCCCGCTGACCGACGTCATCGAGGAGCAGGCGCACTCGGCCCTGGACGGCATGGTCTCCGATGTGAAGATCAACTGGGTCTGGCTCCCGCCGTGGGGTCCGGACAAGATCACTGACGAGGGGCGCGACCAGCTGCGGATGCTCGGTTTCAACGTCTGACCCCTGGCCGTTCCGGTACGGTTCGCGACCCTCGAGTTGCGAGCCGTACTGGAATGTGTGAGAAGATGCCCCGGTGCCGGGAAGAAACGCCCGGTGCGGAGCGTTGACTCCAGTTACGGACAAGCGACCGCCCCATGGCGCGGCCGCCCCGGCCCACCCGGCACTGCGAACGCCGGGGATGCTTGATCGTGGTTTGACTGCGTGCGGGTAAGCTTGACCCGCCCCGTGCGGTGCGCCTCGACATGCACCGCACCACCGCCCCTCCAGTGGGCGTCGATCGAGCGCGGCTCCCCGCCGCGCGTTCCAGGCTCGTCCTTTCGCAGAAGTGACGTGCCACGTACTTCTATCGAAAGGCACGAATCTTCGTGACCATGCTCGACGCTGCCCTGCCCGAGAACACCGAGTTCAGCGAGCTCGTCGACGCGCCCTCCGGCGTGTCCGAGTTCACGCTGCTCGGTCTGCCGAAGCCCCTGGTGGCCGGCCTCTCCCGTCAGGGCATCGACAGCCCCTTCCCCATCCAGCGCATCGCCATCCCCGACGTCCTCGCCGGAATCGACGTGCTCGGCCGCGGCCAGACCGGCTCCGGCAAGACCCTCGCCTTCGGCCTGCCCACCATGGCCCGCATCGCCGGCGTCAAGGCGGCCCCCGGCCGTCCCCGCGCCGTCATCCTGGTGCCGACCCGCGAGCTGGCCATGCAGGTCACCGACGCGCTCGAGCCCCTGGGCCGCGGCCTGTCGCTGCGCATGAAGACCGTCGTCGGCGGCATGTCCATGGGCCGCCAGATCGAGGCGCTGCGCCGCGGCGTCGAGATCGTCGTGGCCACCCCGGGCCGCCTGACCGACCTCATCCAGCAGGGCGAGTGCTCCCTGGAGGAGGTCCAGGTGACCGTCCTGGACGAGGCCGACCACATGTGCGACCTCGGCTTCTTCCCGGTCGTCAGCGCCCTGCTGCAGCAGACCCCGGCCGGCAGCCAGCGCCTGCTGTTCTCGGCCACCCTCGACGGCGACGTGGACAAGCTCGTCAAGCGCTTCCTGTCCGACCCGGTGACCCACTCCCTGGCCCCGGCCACCTCGCCGGTGGACACCATGGAGCACCACGTGCTGGAGGTGCACCGCGACGACAAGTTCCCGGTGACCGCCGAGATCGCCAACCGCGAGGGCCGGACGATCATCTTCGTCCGCACCCAGCACGGGGTGGACCGCCTGTGCAAGCAGCTGGCCCAGGTCGGCGTCAAGGCCGGCGGCCTGCACGGCGGCAAGCGCCAGAACCAGCGCACCCGCATCCTGGCCGAGTTCAAGGAAGGTGCGATCAACGTCCTGGTCTGCACCGACGTCGCGGCCCGCGGCATCCACGTCGACAACATCAGCCTCGTGCTGCACGTCGACCCGCCGCAGGACCACAAGAGCTACCTGCACCGCGGCGGCCGTACGGCCCGCGCCGGCGAGAAGGGCACCGTCATGACGCTGGTGCTCCCCAACGAGCGGCGCTCCACCGACGCGATGACCCGCCGCGCGGGCATCAAGCCGTTCCGCCTCAAGGCCATCCCGGGCCACCCCCGCCTGGAGGAGGTCGCCGGGGCGCGCACGCCCAGCGGCGAGCCGATCCCGGTCTGGGAGCCCTCGGCTCCGGTCACCAAGCAGCGCCAGCGCCGCGAGGGCTTCGGCGGGGGCCGCGGCCCGCGTCGCTTCCGCGACCGTCACGGTGAGGGCCGCGAGCGCTCCTTCGGCGAGCGCGGCGAGCGTCCCTACGGGGGCGACCGCGAGGGCAACCGCGGCGAGCGTCACGACGGCAACCGCGGCAACTCCAGCGTGAGCGACCTGCGCGGCCAG
>NZ_BOOK01000013.1 GCF_016863195.1 Paraplanobispora takensis
TGAGCGCTCCTTCGGCGACGACCGCCGTGGCGGTTACCGCGCCGAGGGCGGTTCCGAGGCCCGCGGCGACTTCCGGGGCGGCGAGCGCCGCTTCGAGGACCGCGGCGACAACCGCGGCTTCCGCGGCGGCCGTTCCGGCGGCGCCCGCTACGGCCGCTGACCGTTCCGGCGGCGATCTCTGATCGCCGCCATCCCGACGAGCCCGCAGGGGCCGGTACGGCGTCCGCCGTACCGGCCCCTCGGCCGTTTCCGGGATCTGGCCGATCTCGACCGGCGGACGCGCGCGCACGCGCGTGTCCGGGGACGGTTAGGCTTGGCTGGCACATCCGACGACGCCGAGAGAGATCATGAAGACCTTCGAAGAGCTGTTCGCCGAGCTGTCCGACAAGGCGCGCACCCGGCCCGCGGGCTCGGGCACCGTGGCCGCGCTGGACGCCGGGGTCCATGCCATCGGCAAGAAGGTCGTGGAGGAGGCCGCCGAGAGCTGGATGGCGGCCGAGCACGAGTCGAACGAGCGGGCCGCCGAGGAGATCTCCCAGCTCCTCTACCACGTGCAGGTTCTCATGATCGCCAAGGGCATCGGGCTGGACGAGGTCTACAAGCATCTGTGAGCCGGTGAGCCCGGCCGCCCCCCGCCGCAGATTCGACCGTCCACCTAAGGAACCTTCCCGCCATGCTGCGTATCGCCGTCCCCAACAAGGGGGCCCTGTCCGAGGGCGCCCAGACGATCCTCAAGGAAGCCGGATACCGCCCGCGCAGGGACAGCAAGGAGCTCGTGGTCGTCGACCCCGACAACTCCTGCGAGCTGTTCTTCCTGCGGCCCAAGGACATCGCCGTCTACGTCGGCGAGGGCACCCTGGACGCCGGGATCACCGGCCGCGACATGCTCCGCGACTCCGGCGCCCGGGTCGAGGAGGTCCTGCCGCTCGGCTTCGGCCGCTCCACCTTCCGCTTCGCCGCCCCTCCCGGCGGCTTCACCACCGTCGCCGACCTGAAGGGCAAGCGGATCGCCACCGCCTACGCCGGGCTGCTGGAGGACTATCTCGCCGAGCGGGGTGTCGAGGCCCGGGTGATCAAGCTGGACGGCGCGGTCGAGACCGCGGTCCGGCTGGGCGTGGCCGACGCGGTCGCCGACGTCGTGGAGACCGGGACCACCCTGCGCAACATGGGCCTGGAGGTGTTCGGCGAGCCGATCGCGCACTCCGAGGCCGTGCTGATCAAGCGGGTGGACACCGATGAGGATCTGGGGGTCAGGCAGCTCCTGCGCCGTCTGCAGGGCGTCCTGGTGGCCCGCGACTACGTGATGATGGACTACGACATCCGCGCCGAGCGGATCGAGGAGGCCATCGCGCTCACCCCGGGCATGGAGGGCCCCACGGTCTCCCCGCTGCACCGCGAGGGCTGGGTGGCCGTACGGGCCATGGTGCCGCGCAAGGGACACCAGCAGGTGATGGACCAGCTCTGGGAGATCGGCGCCAAGGCCATCCTGGTCACGGCCATCTTCGCCTGCCGCCTCTGACGCGGTTCCGGGCGGCCCGCCGGGCCGTCCCGGAGGGCCCGCCGCCCAGGCGCACGGGAGGCACGCGGTTCTGTCGGGGGTGATCCCTAACGTGTGCCGCATGACGACTGCGGTGCATGGACACCCGACCGGCCGAGGCGGCCGCGTGGGTGCCTGGGAGAGCCTGCGACAGGCCATCGGCGCGGGTGACGCCTCCCGGGTGGCGGAGGAGGTGCTCCGGCTCGACGAGGCGGGGCGCAAGGAGGTGGCCCGCGAGCTGCCCGGCCACATCGCCGCCGCCAGGGACGCCGCCCACGAGCGCTATCACCGCCGTGAGGCCGAGGCAGAGCAGGCCGCCGAGCGGGCCCGGGAGAAGTTCGTCCGGGACAGGACGGCCCGGGGCCTCTCCAGTGACGAGGCCCACGAGATCTGGTGGGGCGGCGCCTACTACGAACACGGGCACCGGGCCGACTGGGCCGAGCGGGACGCCTGGATCGAGCCCATGCGGGTCGCCGGCGCGGGCACGCTCAGCACGGCGGCCGCCGTCGCGACCTGGCTCTACCGGCGTGACTTCACCCGCTGGCGGCGGACCCGCGACCTCGATCCGCTGCTTCGGGTGATCACCGCCCGTTCCCCGCAGTGGCAGGCCGACCTGGCCGTCCGGCTGGCCCTGCGCCTGCGCGCCACCCGGGCGCAGACCAGGGACGACAGCGCCGAGCTGGCGCTGGAGATGCTGCGCCGCACCGGAGCCGTCCCTCCCGCCCACGACCCGCTCGTGGTCGCCTGGGTGTCCGCACCGTCCGGCCTGGAGCACGATCCGCTGGCCGGGCACCTGGTCCCGCGGATCTTCGAGGCCGAGGGCGTGGGCCGGGCGCTGCGCGAGGACCGGGTCGAGCCGCCCGAGTGGGACCGGGAGCGGCACTCCTGGCTGCGCTCGCTGCGTGACCTGGCCGACGCCGGGCGCCTGGACCGCGACCTGCTGGTCGACGGTTGCGTCCGGCGCTTCCTGCTCGGCGGTGACGCCGCCGACCTGCGGTTCTTCGTCCGCCTGCACGACCTGCTCAGCCCCGCCCCGAGCCGGGAGCGCGCCCGCGACTATCTGCGGCTGCTGCCCGCCGCGCCGGGACCGGTGGCCGAGCTGGCGCTGCGGGAGCTGCGCCGCGCCGGTGGCCTGAGCGGCGAGGAGGCCGGCGAGGCGGTGGAGGCGCTGCTGTTCCGCGCCGAGGGCAAGCTGGTCCGCGCCGGGCTGACCCTGCTCGACCGGGCGGCCCGGGACGCCGAAGGCGGCCTCGACCACCTGGCTCCCGCGCTGGCCTCGGCGTTCCTGAGCGAGTCGTACGAGGTGCAGGAGCGCGCGGTACGGCTGGCCGTACGGCACGCCGGGCGATTCTCCCCGGTCGGCGCCGAGGCCGTGCGGGAGGCGGCCACCGGCCTGCCCCCGGAGCCGGCGGCGCGGTTGTCCGCGGCGTACGGCGAGGTGGACTCCTCGCCGGTGGAGGAGGCCGACGACTTCCGGCCGGTCCCGCTCCCGTCGTTCGAGGCGCCCGCCCGCGAGCCGTTCCCCCCGGCGTTCGGCGATCTGACCGGCACCTACACCCGGTTGCGCGACGGCATCGAGTTCGAGCGCTGGCTCGACGGCTTCGTGCGCGATCCGGCGGCCAGGACGGCCGGGAAGCCGCTGCCTGACGGGACCAGGCTCTACGGCCACCGCCACTGGACCCGGCCCGATCAGTGGGCCGAGGCGCTGCTGCGGGAGGCCGCCGGTCCCGATGCGGAGCCGCCCGTTCCCGAGCCCGAGCGTGCCCCCGTCCCCGTCCGTGTCCGTGTCCGTGTCCGTCGCATCATCAGGGTGCACACCGCCGAGGCCGGCGTCGAGATCGACGCCGGCCGTCCGATCCCCGTGACGGGCGGGGGCATCGCCGGATCCCTCGCCGAACTGGGCATCCCCCGGAGCGGCCGAGGGCACGTCCGAGAGACGCCCTCGGCCGGAGGAGGGATGCCCGGCATCTCCACGGTGTCGCCGGGGCTCCGGAGGCGCCCGAAGGAGGAGCCCCGTGACCGGCTGCCCGACCCCGGCTCCGTCTCGCCGCCGCACCGGGCCATGCTGCTGCGATGCGCCGAGGTCCACGCCGCGCTGAAGGCCGGGACGCTCCCGCCGTACCTGCTGGCCACGCCGACCCTGACCTCCGGCCACATCGACCCCGCCGAGCTGGTCGCCCGTCTGGAGGGCTACGAGCGGGCGGGCGCGCGGGCGCTCCCCGCCGACCTGCAGCAGGCGCTGCTGCGCCTGCCCCGGGAGGTCGATCCGGACGTCGTGGCGCGCGGGGGCAGGCTGACCTCCGAGCCGGGCGTCGCGCTGGCGCACTGGCTGAAGGACCGGCCGGAGCCGGTGACGCGCGTGGACTGGTCCCACGGCGACACTCAGTACACCCATGACCGGCAGCCGGGAGAGCCCCACCCGAGGCTGCATCCCCGTATCCGGCTGGAACCGGCCGGGCCGCCCTTGCTCGACGTGCTCCTGGCCGACCCGTCCCCCCATCGCTGGGAGGAGCACGGCGCCCACATGGACTCCTGGCGGCTGCTGCTGCCCTCCGACCGGGAGGCGGTGGCCGTGCACCTGCTGCCGCACCTGCTCAACGGCTGGGACCGGCCCGGTCACTTCCATCGATACGTCGCCGAACTGTTCCACCAGGACGGACCGGTCGGCGAGGGGGTGGCGCTGCTGGTCGCCTACCTGCTGGCCGATCGTGGCTGGTACCAGTCGGCCGAGCGCGGGCGGGAGCTGCTGCTGCGGGCGGTCGCCGCCGGGTGCCTGCCCGCCGCGGAGTGCGGCCGCCAGCTCGGCCTGGCTCTGCGCAGGACGGCGGTCAAGCTGAACGACGCGCTGTCATCGCTGGAGGAGTGCGCGAGGCAGGGGGCGCACAAGGAGGTCTGGGAGATCATGGCCGGGCTGCTCCCCGTCTATCTGCCGGGACCGGGGGAGCGGACGCACTCCGCCCACACCCGGGCGCTGGTCTTCGCCGCCGAGGCCGCCCGCCGGGCGGACGCGTGCGGCCCGATCCCGGAGATCGCGCAGATCGCCGCGCGCAAGGCGACGAGCGGTTTCGTCCGCGCGGCCCGCGCTCTGCACGAGCGGCTCGACCGGTGACGACCGCGGCGGCCCGCCTCCCGGACTGGCGGCGCCCATCACGGCGGCCCGCGTGGGCAGTCCGGCCGGCGGCGGCCGCGGCGGCCCGTGCTCCGGGTGGGCGGTGCCGTACGGTGCCCGCTTTCTGACAAATGTCATGCCGAAGGCGGGATGCTCGACACTGAGAATCCGGTCCGGGCGCTCCTAGCGTGGGAGCCATGGAAGCAATCGCCTTCACCGACGTGAGCAAGAGCTACGGCGACGTCCTCGCCGTCGACGGCCTGGACCTGAGCGTCCGGGCCGGTACGACCGTCGCCCTGCTCGGTCCCAACGGGGCGGGCAAGTCCACCTCCGTCAACATGCTGCTGGGCCTGCTGCGGCCGACCCGGGGCCGGGTGGAGGTCCTGGGACGCTCGCCGGACGAGGCCGTGGCCCGGGGCGAGGTCGGCGCCATGCTGCAGAGCGGCGAGCTCATCCCCGAGCTCACCGTCCGGGAGACGGTGGACTTCGTCCGGCGGCTCTACCCCGACCCGCTGGACCTGGACGAGATCCTGGCGATGGCCGACCTCGCCGGCCTGGCGAAGCGGCGGGCCGGGAAGCTCTCCGAGGGGCAGGCCCAGCGGGTCAGGTTCGCCATGGCCGTCGCGGGCGCGCCCGAGCTGCTGCTGCTCGACGAGCCCACCGCGGCGATGGACGTGGAGTCGCGGCTGCGCTTCTGGGCGGGCATGCGCGACTACGCCGCGCGTGGGCGTACGGTGCTGTTCGCCACCCACTATCTGCAGGAGGCCGACGAGAACTCCGACAGGGTCGTCGTGATCGCCCGGGGCGGAGTCGTGGCCGACGGCACCGCGGCGGAGATCAAGGCGGGGGTCGGCGGGCAGGCCGTGCACTTCACCCTGGGCCGGCAGCCCGCGGCCGGGCTGGACGCCCTGCCCGGTGTCACGGCCGTCGGGATCCAGGCGGGCGCCGCCACGCTGCAGACCACCGACGCGGACGCCACCGTCGCCGCGCTCTACCGCGGCACCTCGCTGGAGGTCCGCGACCTGCGGATCGCCGGCGCCGACCTCGAAGAGGCCTTCCTCACACTGACCAGGGAGTCATGATGCCGTTCGGCTATCTCAGGATCGAGCTGCTGCGGATGCTGCGCAACAAGCGCTACATCATCTTCGTGGGCGCCTTCCCGGTGATCTTCTATATGATCAACGCGAATCTGTGGGGCACCCAGACGATCGAGGGCGGAGTGAAGGCCGACGTCTTCCTGATGGTCTCGATGGGAGCGTACGGCGCGCTGGCCGCCTCCATGATGAGCACCGCCGTACCCTGGGCGCAGGAACGACAGTCCGGCTGGCTGCGCCAGCTGCAGGTCACCCCGCTGCCGAACGCGACGATCATCCTCACCAAACTGGTCTCCGCGCTCATGCTGGTGCTGCCGGCCCTGCTGCTGGTCATCCTGGCCGCGGTGCTCACCCAGGGGGTGTCGCTGACGGCGGGCCAGTGGGCCGCGCTGATCCCGGCGATGTGGCTGGGCACGATCCCCTTCGCCGCCCTCGGGCTGGTCATCGGCTCGCTGCTGCCCGTCGACACCGCCCAGCCGGTCGCCATGCTCAGCATGTTCGCCCTCGCCCTGCTGGGCGGGCTCTGGTTCCCCCCCGAGGTGATGCCGGCGACCATGAAGGAAATCGCCGACGTCCTGCCCTCGTTCTCCTACGCCGACATCGGCTGGCACCTCGTCTCCGGCGAGGCCGTGCCCCCGTCGGACGCCGTGAAGGTCGTGATCTGGGCCGTGGTGCTGGGGGCGCTGGCGGTGTTCGGCTACCGGCGGGCGGTGACCCGGGCGTGACGGGCCGGTGAGGAGCTCGATGAGAGGCGCCGGACTCACCGGATTCGCCGCCTTCCGCGGGACGGAGGACAGCCCGTCCCGCGGAAGGCGGCTGTTCTGGATGTCCACGGGCCTGATCTATCTCTGCTTCCCCGCACTGGAGATCGTCACCGGGGGCATGACCGGCGCCCGTGCGGTGTGGGGCGCGCTGGGGCTGGCCGCGTTCATCGCCTCCTACGTGAGCGTGGTGCTGAGCCAGCACGAGTTCGGGGAGCCCTCCCCGGCGACCTACCTGCTGCTGACCCCCCTCACCGTCCTGGCCGTCGGCCTGGCCCTGGCCTTCGGCGGCGGCTGGCTGGCCCTGCCCGTCTACACCGTCGTCGTCTACAGCATGGCCCTGCGCCCGCGGGCGGCCGTGACGGGCGTGGTGGCGATGGGCTCGGCCGTCGCGCTCATCGGGGTGCTGAAGGACCATGATCCGGTCACCACCGTGGTCTTCGTCATCCAGGTCTTCACCCTCGGCGCCCTGTTCATGGGCGTGCGCAACATCAGGCTGCTGGTGGTCAAGCTCCGCCAGGCGCAGAGCGAGGTGGCCCGGCTGGCGGCCGGCGACGAGCGGCTGCGCATCGCCCGGGACCTGCACGACCTGCTGGGCCACAGCCTCTCGCTGATCGTCCTCAAGAGCGAGCTGGCCGGGCGGCTGGCGGAGGCCGGTTCCGACCGGGCCGTGGCGGAGATCCGGGACATCGAGTCCGTCGCCCGCAAGGCGCTGACGGAGGTGCGCGAGGCGGTCACCGGCTACCGGCAGCGGGAGCTGGCGCAGGAACTGGACGGCGCCCGCGCCGCGCTGGAGGCGGCCGGGCTGGAGGTGCCGATCCGGCTGTCGGGGACGCCGCTGCCGCCGCAGGTGGACGGGCTGCTCGGCTGGGCGCTGCGGGAGGGGACCACCAACGTCATCCGGCACGCCCGCGCGACCCGCTGCGAGATCACCATAGGCTTCGACGGGACGGCCGGTGTCCTGGAGATGGTGGACGACGGCCGCGTGCGGGAGCCGTACGAACCCGGCAACGGGCTGAGCGGCCTGGCGGAGCGGGTGGAGGCGGCCGGCGGCGTGGTGGAGAGCGGTCCGGCGCTCCACGGCGGTTTCCGGTTGCGGGTCCGCGTGCCGGCGGAGGCGGAGGCGAGGGTGTGATCCGGGTCATTCTGGCCGAGGACCAGGCGATGGTCCGCGGCGCGCTGGCGTCGCTGATCAGCCTGGAGCCCGACATCGAGGTGGCGGGGGAGGCCGCCTCCGGGCCGCAGGCGCTGGAGGTGGCGCTGCGGGTCCGGCCGGACGTGGCCCTGCTGGACATCGAGATGCCCGGCGGCGACGGCATCGAGGCAGGCGAGCGGATCCTGCGGGAGCTGCCCGGGTGCCGGGTCGTGATCCTGACGACCTTCGGCCGCCCCGGCTATCTGCGCCGGGCGATGGAGGCGGGCGCGGCGGCCTTCCTGGTCAAGGACAGCCCGGCGCGCGAGCTGGCCGCCGCCATCCGCCGCGTCCACGCGGGCGAGCGGGTGATCGACCCGGGGCTGGCCGCCGCGGCCCTCAGCGCGGGCCCCAACCCGCTGTCCCCCCGCGAGCGGGACATCCTCGCCGCCGCCGCCGACGGCTCCACGATCGGCGACGTCGCCCGGCGCCTGCACCTGTCGGAGGGCACGGTCCGCAACTATCTGTCCTCGGCCATCCAGAAGACCCACTCCCGCAACCGCGTCGAGGCCGTCCAGCGGGCCCGGACCCAGGGCTGGCTCTGAGGGATCACGAGGTGAGGGCGGCGGCCTCCTCCTCTTCGATCTTCTGGTTCCACTCGCGCTTGGAGGACTGCCAGCCGTCCTCGTCGCGGCCGAGCCGCCAGTAGCCCGAGATGGACAGCTGGGAGAGCGGGACGCCGCGCTCGGTGCGCAGGTGACGGCGGAGCGCCTTGACGAAGTTGGCCTCGCCGTGGACGAAGGCGTGCAGGGTCCCCGGCGGGAAGTCGAGCTCGCGGACGGCGGTGACCAGGGCCTCGCCGACCTGCGCGTCGCCGCGGTGCAGCCAGGTGATCTTGGCGTCGCCGGGGGTGTCGAGCCGCTGCTCCTCCTCGGGGCCGGCCACCTCGACGAACACGAAGGCCGGTGCCCCGGAGGGCAGGCGCTCCAGGGACGCGGCGATGGCGGGCAGGGCGCTCTCGTCGCCCACCAGCAGGTGCCAGTCGGCCTCGGGGGAGGGCGCGTAGGCGCCGCCGGGGCCGAAGAACCAGATCTCCTCACCGGGCCGGACGCTCGCGGCCCACGGGCCGGCCAGGCCGCTGTCGCCGTGATGGACGAAGTCGAGGGTCAGCTCGGCCGCCTCCGGGTCCCAGGCGCGCACCGTGTAGGTCCGGGTGGTGGGCCACTGCTCGCGGGGCAGGTCGCGCTGGATCGCCTCCAGGTCGAACGGCGCCGGATAGCTCACCCCCGTGGGCGGGAACAGGAGCTTGACGTAGTGGTCGGTGAACTCCCCGGCGCGCAGGCCGCGGAGGTCCTCGCCGCCGAGCACCACCCGGATCATGTGAGGAGTGAGCCGTTCGGTGCGGAGCACCTCACCGCGGGTCGCCTTCCGCACGGGCCTGCCCTCTGCCATATGCCACTCCCCGCATCATCTCAACTTAGGTATGCCTAAGTTGTAGCATACGGTCATTCGAGGGTCGCGACGGCCTTGACGACCCGGTCGACCTCCTCGGGCGTGGTGACGATCCCGGGGCCCAGGCGCAGATACCGTTCACGGTAGGGCGTGACGCTGGCGACGATCCGGTGGCGTTCCCGCAGGCGCAGGGTGGCCAGGCCGGCGTCCACGCCGGTGATCGCGCAGCAGACGATCCCGGCCGAGAGTCCGGCGTCCACGGGGGTGATCAGCCGCACGTTCCGCAGCGCGGACAGCCCCTCCTTGAGCCGGGTGGCCTGTTCGGCGATCCGGGCGGCGACGCGGTCCTTGCCGATCGCCCGGTGGAAGGCGAAGGCCTCGCTGAGCGCCCAGCGGTGCTCGAAGCTGTGATAGCCGCCGGGCGTGCCGAGGACGCCGCCGGGCCCGGACGGGGCGTACCCGTCGATCCACCCGCTGAAGGCGGGCCCGGAGAAGCTGGGGATGACGGGGCGCAGGGCGTCCCAGGCGCGACCCCAGACGATGCCGGTGCCGCGCGGGCCGTACAGCCACTTGTGGGTCCCGCTGACCAGGAAGTCGCAGTCGAGGTCGCCGACGTCGTCGGCCAGCGCCCCGAACCCGTGCACCCCGTCCACGCACAACAGCGCCCGGTCCTGTTCGTCCCTGGAGGCGTTGGCCTCGGCGAGCATGCGGGCGATCTCGCGCACGGGCAGCCGCACCCCGGTGCCGGAGTGCACCCAGGTGACGGCGACCACCCGGGTCCTGGGACCGAGCGCCTCCTTCAGCCGGGAGACGATCGCGTCGGCCGAGGCGGTGGACGGCTCGTCGTACAGGCGCGCCCGGCGGACCTTCGCCCCGGTGCGCTCGGCCAGCAGCCGCAGGCTCTCGTGCGTGGCGTAGAAGTCGTGCTCGGTGGTCAGCACGTCCTGGCCCGGCAGCAGCCGCAGCCCGCCGTACAGCAGGCCCAGGCCCATGGTGGTGCTGTCGGTGAGCGCCACGTCGTCCGCCCGGCCGCCGAGATAGCCCGCGGCGGCCTCGCGCACGGGCTCCTCGCGGTCGGGGCCGTTGATCAGGTAGGCCTCGGTGTCGGTGTCCAGGGCGCGCCGGTGCTCCTCGACGGCCCGTCGCACCGGGGCGGGATGGGCGGCCAGCACGTAGGCGGCGAACTGGGCGTGCCCCGGGTCCAGGGCGAACTGGGCGCGCACCGACTCCCAGCTCGCCGGGTCGAACGGCGGCGCGGATCCGCCGGCCCGGCCGGCGTCGCCGGCCGCGGGGCGATCACCGGAGCCCTCGGCGGTGCATCCGGCCAGCGCCGCTCCGGCGCCGGCGAGCAGGCCCGCGCCGAGCAGGGCCCTGCGCCCCACCGGGAGGTCGCGCTCTCGCATCGTGGCATGTCCCCCTGTCGCCCTGTGGCCCTTTCTTATGTGGCCCCTTCCTACATGGATCATGCGGGCCTGCCAAGGGAACGGCCGCCCATTTGCGAATCTACAGCGTAAAGGCGAGGGGCATGCCGATCAGATCGTCAGCGCCGTATCCCCGCCACCTGCCGGATCAGGTCGGAGACGCGGACGATGCCCATGCAGCGGCCGACCTCGTCGGTGACCACCAGGTCGTCGTAGACCCGCTCGTCGTCGCGCCCGGCGACCTGCATGGCGGCGATGGCCGGCGTCGTCCTGGGGACCGCGCGGACGCTGTCGGCCAGGCGCACGGCCGGTTTCTTGCCGTGCAGGGCGTGGCCGAAGCGGCTGGCGATGGACAGCAGGAAGCGGCTGCGGTCCAGGCTGCCCTTCGGCCGCTGGTACTCGTCGACCAGGACCACGCTGGAGATGGAGGGCTCGCTGCTGAAGACCTCGACGGCGTCCTCGGCGGTGGCCTCCTCGGGGAGCGTCACCGCGGGCAGCAGGAACTCCTGGACGCGAGGGCCGAGCAGGAGCTGGACCGGCTCGGGCTCGGCGACCGGCAGCGGGACGTGGATCCGGCCGGAGGGGCCGGGGACCAGCAGCGGCCCCTGCGCCAGCCGTACCCCCCAGGAGCGGGCGGCGGCGAGCTGGGCCTCCTGGGAGACGCCGGGGACGAGCACGTGGGCGCCCACGCTCACGGCGAGGGACACCATCGCCTCGGCCAGCGCCGCGCGGCGCGCGTCGCGCGGGATCCGCGCCACGAGGCGGGGGGAGATCACCGCCAGGTACGGCGAGGCGTCGGTGAGCAGGTCCAGCGGGACGTGGGCGGTGCCCAGGTCGCCCACCGCGATGAGATAGCCGATGGCGCGCAGCCCGTCCAGGCCGATGAGCAGGGCCCGGCGGTCGGCCTCGGCGAACCCGCCCCTGATCATCAGGATGATCTCGCGGGGCCGCCGCCCCGACACGCGCAGCGCCTCGTGGAGCGGCGCCATCGCGCCCGAGCCGCTGATCACCGCGGCCGTGGGCAGGGGGAGGACCAGGGGGAGCGGGGACTCACTCCTGGATATGTCCGTGACGGTCGCGGCGAGGGCGACGACGTCTCCGTGGCCGGAACCGCCCTCTCCCAGATCGCCGCCGACCGCCTGAAACGCGATGACGCCCCCGGTGTCGAGGTCGACGATCGGCGCTATGCCCGCCATGGTGATCGGTGGCGCCGCTGCGGTGGCGCCGGAGCTCTCCGAGGGGGCGAACTGCGTATTGGTCGGCACGTACAGAGACAATGAGTCACACCTGGGGCGGATGTAAGACGCGTGCGGTGATGTTCACCGATATTTCTCCGCCTGTTGTGCCTTTTTCACCTCGTCGTCTCCTGTCCGCCCGCGGGGCGGATCGCAGTGCGCCCGGCCAGTAGGGTCGCGGACATGACGTCACGACCGGCAGCGGGGGGAGGGCGCTGGGTCTCGGTGGGGCCGGAGCGGCTCGGCCGCTGGATCGACGGCTTCGCGCAGCGGCACGGCCCGATCGAGGTGACCGCCGCCGAGGAGGTGGTGCGGATCGAGGGCGGCGACGGGGCGGTGGCCGAGATGCTGGTGCCCTTTCCGCCGCTGACCCCCGAGGGCGGCGGCCCGCTGGCCCGGCTGACCACCCACGCGCGCAGGGAGCGCCGGATCGGCGTGCTGCTGGTCCGGCTCGGCGGTCACGCCGCCGGGATCTTCCAGGGGGAGGCGCTGGTCTCCTCCAAGGTCGGCTCGCGGCAGGTCCACGGCCGCAGCGCGGCGGGCGGGTGGTCGCAGCAGCGCTTCGCCCGGCGCAGGGAGAAACAGGTCGGCCAGGCGCACGAGGCGGCGGCCGAGGTGGCGCTGCGGATCCTGGGCCCGCACGTGGCCGAGCTGGAGGCGGTGATCCTGGGCGGCGACCGGCGCGCGGTGGACGCGCTGCGGGCCGACCGCCGCCTCGCCCCGGTCTTCGCGCTGGAGGCCGAGCCCTTCCTGACGGTCCCCGATCCCCGCCTGGCGGTGCTGACCGCCGCCCCCGCGCAGTTCCGCGCGGTCAGGATCAAGGTCGTCGATCCCGGCTGATCATGGAAGGGAGGGGCGCGCGCGAGCCGTACACTGATCGGTATGCGCACTCCCGATTGACGCCGGCCGCGACGGGGCGGGACGGCCGAGCCGAGAGCCGGGAGACACAGGGCGCGGCGGGCTCGGTGGCAGCGACGTAGTGAGCCTGTGTATCTCCAGCCTGGGAGTGTTCTCCAACCATGATCATAGCTTCTGACATCGAACTGCGCGCCGGGGCCCGCCTGCTCATCGAGGGCGCGTCGTTCCGGGTCAACGCCGGGGACAAGATCGGGCTCGTCGGGCGCAACGGCGCCGGCAAGACCACGTTGACCCGGGTGCTGGCCGGTGAGGGGATCCCCGCCTCGGGCACGGTCACCATCACCGGTTCGGTGGGCTATCTGCCGCAGGACCCGCGCACGGGCGACCTCCAGGTGATCGCCCGCGACCGCATCCTGTCGGCGCGCGGGCTGGACGAGGTGCTGCGCGAGCTGCGCGAGGCCGAGCAGGGCATGTCCTCTGCCGACCAGCGCACCAGGGACCGCGCGGTGCGCGCCTACGGGCGGCTGGAGGACCGGCTGCACGTCCTGGGCGGATACGCCGCCGAGTCGGAGGCCGCCTCGATCGCCTCCAGCCTCGGGCTGCCCGACCGGGTGCTGACGCAGCCGCTGGAGACCCTCTCCGGAGGCCAGCGCAGGCGGGTGGAACTGGCCCGGATCCTGTTCAGCGGGGCGGAGACTCTCCTGCTCGACGAGCCCACAAACCACCTCGACGCGGACTCGATCAGCTGGCTTCGTGACTTTTTGCGATCACATCAAGGTGGCTTGATCATCATCAGCCACGACGTCGGTCTCCTTGAAGCGACGGTAAACCGGGTTCTGCACCTGGACGCCAACCGCGCGGTGATCGACACCTACAACGTCGGCTGGAAGGCCTATCTCGCCCAGCGGGAGACCGACGAGAAGCGCCGCAGGCGCGAGCGGGCCAACGCCGAGAAGCAGGCCTCGGCGCTGATGGCGCAGGCCGACAAGATGCGGGCCAAGGCCACCAAGGCCAAGGCGGCCCAGGACATGCAGCGCCGTGCCGAGCGGCTGCTGGCCGGCCTGGAGGTGGAGCGGCGCAGCGACAAGGTCGCCAAGCTCCGCTTCCCCCAGCCCGCGCCGTGCGGGCGCACCCCGATCACGGCGACGGAGCTGTCGAAGTCCTACGGCTCGCTGGAGGTCTTCACCGACGTCAACGCCGCCGTGGACCGGGGTACGCGAGTCGTCATCCTGGGCCTGAACGGCGCGGGCAAGACCACGTTGCTGCGCATCCTGGCCGGCATCGAGGAGCCCGACACCGGCGAGGTGAAGCCGGGGCACGGCCTCAAGCTGGGCTACTACGCCCAGGAGCACGAGACGATCGATCCCGGGCGCACCGTGCTGGAGAACATGCGCTCGGCCGGGGGAGAGCTCCCCGACGTCGAGCTGCGCAAGGTCCTGGGCTCGTTCCTGTTCACCGGCGACGACGTGGACAAGCCCGCGGGCGTGCTGTCCGGCGGGGAGAAGACGCGTCTGGCCCTGGCCACGCTGGTGCTCTCGGCGGCCAACGTCCTGCTGCTCGACGAGCCCACCAACAACCTCGATCCGGCCAGCCGCGAGCAGGTTCTCTCGGCGCTGAGGTCCTATTCTGGGGCGATTGTCCTAGTTACACATGATGAGGGTGCTGTCGACGCTCTGCAGCCGGATAGGGTGATCTTGCTGCCTGACGGAGTCGAAGACGCGTGGAGCGACGAATTTTCCGATCTTGTGGCACTTGCCTGATCTTAATTTGAGCGGGTACGGATCTTTTCCCTAGGAGTAGGTAGCCGATCCCGCAGAAATGACTGATCATGGCGGAGTAACGCTGCGGAAGTCTGGCACTACAGGAGGTACTCGTGGCCGAGACTCTGAAGAAGGGCACCCGGGTGACCGGGGCCGACCGTGAAAAACTGGCCGCCGATCTCAAGAAGCGCTACAGCTCGGGCGAGAGCATCCGCGCCCTGGCCGCTTCGACCGGCCGCTCGTACGGGTTCATCCACCGCATCCTGAGCGAGTCCGGCGTGACTCTGCGAGGACGCGGCGGCGCCACCCGAGGCAAGTCCAAGCGCTGACCCCGCCTCGGAACGCGCGACCGCAGCCGCTCGTCCGCCGTCAACCGTCCGCCCGGGCCTATAGAACCTCATTCTGGAGAGTCGATAGGCTCGGGCGAGATGGACGGCACGTCAATGGGAGGGCGAGCGATGACGGAAGTGGCGCCTGGGGGGAGTGCGGAAAAGGTCTCCCCGGAGGAGGCCGGTCTGCGCTTCGAGGTGGACGGCGAGATCGCGACGGTCACGCTGGCCCGGCCGGAAAAGCGGAACGCACAGACGTTCGCTACCTGGTCGGCGTTGGCTCAGATCGGTGAGCACCTGCCGCAGCAGGTGAGAATCGTCGTGGTCCGAGGTGAGGGGCCGTCCTTCTCGGCAGGGATCGACCTGCGGATGTTCACCCCGGAGGGGGTTCCCGGACAGGGTTCGTTCGCCAGCGCCGCGACTCTCGAGGGCAAGGCCTTCGAGGAGCGGATCGCCAAGGCTCAGGAGGGGTTTCTGTGGCTGAGGCGTCCGGACATCGTCTCGATCGCGGCCGTCCAGGGACACGCCGTCGGGGCCGGGTTCCAGCTCGCGCTGGCCTGTGACCTGCGCATCCTGGCCGACGACGCCAAGCTGTGCATGAAGGAGCCCGCGCTGGGGCTGGTGCCCGACCTGACCGGGACCAAGCCGCTGGTCGATCTGGTCGGCCTGTCCCGCGCCGTCGAGATCTGTCTCACGGCGCGGGTCGTGGGGGCCGAGGAGGCCGCCAGGATCGGCCTGGCCGAACTGGTCGTCGCGCCGGGAGAGCTGACGCGGGCCGTGGCGGACCTGTCGGCCGCGCTGCTGGCGACCAACCGGGACGCCGCCGCGGCGACCAAGAGGCTGCTGCAGGGCGCCTCGGTGCGCACGCTGGAGGAGCAGTGCGCGGCCGAGCGCCTGGAGCAGGCGCAGCGGATCAGGTCGCTGTTCGGCTGACCCCGCCCTTCGCGGGCTCCGCGGGTCACGCCGGGCGGCCGTGTTCGCCTCCGGCTGATCCGGGAATCGCGTAGCCTCTCCCGGTGCTCGCATCGGGAGAGGAGGTCACATGACGATGATGGGCGGGGGGTTCGGTCCCCAGGCGATGCGCTCGCTCCGGCGCGACAGCTCCGTGACGAAGGAGCGGCTCACCCCGGGGACGGTCAGGCGGATCGCGCGTTATGCGCGGCCGTTCTCCCGGCACATCGCCGCCTTCCTCGCGCTGGTGGTGCTCGGCTCGGTCATCGTGATCGTCAACCCGCTGCTGATGAAGGCGATCATCGACGACGGCATCGCGAACAAGGACACCGCCCTCGTGCTCCGGCTCGCGCTGGCCATCGCCGCGCTCGCGGTCGTGGACGCCGCGCTCGGCCTGGCCCAGCGCTGGTTCTCCGCCCGCGTCGGCGAGGGACTGATCTACAACCTGCGCACCGAGGTCTTCGATCACGTGCAGCGCATGCCGGTGGCGTTCTTCATGCGCACCCAGACCGGGGCCCTGGTCTCCCGGCTCAACACCGACGTGATCGGCGCCCAGCGGGCGCTGACCAGCACGCTGTCGTCGGTGGTGTCCAACGTGGTCATGCTGGTGCTGGTGCTCGGCGCCATGATCGCCCTGTCCTGGCAGATCACGGCGGTCGCCCTGGTGCTGCTGCCGATCTTCATCTTCCCGGCCAAGTGGGTCGGGCGGAAGATGTCCGGGCTCACCCGCGAGCAGATGGAGCTCGACGCCGAGATGAGCTCCATGATGACCGAGCGCTTCAACGTCGCCGGCGCCATGGTCGCCAAGCTGTACGGCCGGCCCGGCGAGGAGGCGGAGGTCTTCGGCGGCCGGGCCGGGCGGGTCCGCGACGTCGGCGTCACCGTCGCCATGTACGGGACGGTCTTCCGGGTCGCCCTGGGCCTGGTGGCCGCTCTGGCCACCGCGCTGGTGTACGGCGCCGGCGGCGTGCTGGCCGTGAACGGCGTCTTCGAGGTCGGCACCCTGGTCGCGCTCGCCGCGCTCCTGATGCGCCTGTACGGCCCGCTGACGAGCCTGTCCAACGTGCACGTGGACGTGATGACCGCGCTGGTCAGCTTCGACCGGGTCTTCGAGGTCCTCGACCTGAAGCCGATGGTCGCCGAGAAGCCCGGGGCCGTGCCCGTCCCGGCGGGCCCCGCCACGGTGGAGTTCGACGAGGTCGTCTTCCGCTATCCGGCGGCCTCGGAGGTGTCGCTGGCCTCGCTGGAGTCGGTGGCCAGGCCCGACACCGGGCAGAGCCACGAGGTGCTGCGGGGCATCGGCTTCACCGCCCGCCCCGGCGAGCTGGTCGCGCTGGTCGGCCCCTCGGGCGCGGGCAAGACGACCATCACCTCCCTGGTCTCGCGGCTCTACGACGTCAACGAGGGCGCGGTCCGGATCAACGGCATGGACGTGCGCGAGGCCACCCTGGAGTCCCTGCGCGACACCGTGGGCGTCGTGATGCAGGACGCCCACCTGTTCCACGACACCATCGGCGCCAACCTGCGCTACGCCCGGCCCGGCGCGACCGACGAGGAGATCTGGGAGGCGCTGCGCGCCGCGCAGATCGCCGACCTGGTCGAGTCCCTGCCCGAGGAGCTGGAGACCGTGGTGGGCGACCGCGGCTACCGGCTGTCCGGCGGCGAGAAGCAGCGCCTGGCGCTGGCCAGGCTGCTGCTCAAGGCGCCCCGGGTGGTCGTGCTCGACGAGGCCACCGCGCACCTGGACTCCGAGTCGGAGGCCGCCGTGCAGCGGGCGCTCAAGACCGCCCTGGCCGGCCGGACCTCGCTGGTCATCGCCCACCGCCTGTCCACCATCCGCGAGGCCGACCAGATCCTGGTGGTCCAGGACGGGCGGATCGTGGAGAGCGGCCGCCACGAGGAACTGCTGGCCAAGGACGCCGTCTACGCCGAGCTCTACCGCACCCAGTTCGCCCACGACCGCTGACGCCGTCCCCTCCGGCTCACCCGGTCCGCACGGGCCGCGGGCCGGAAGCGGGTACGGCGGCGCCCGTCGGGCCGGGTGCCGCCTGTTCGCGGGAGGCGGGGGCCGTGGCGGGCTGAGCGCCGCACACCGCCGTACCCTCTCCCTTCCGGGCCGCCCCGCCCGTCTAGCGGTAGCCCAGGCGGGTGAGCTCCTCGCGGGCGACCTTCTCCACCAGCGCCGCGTCCTGCGCGCGCAGCCGGGTGCGCCAGGTGCCCGTCTTCGGGGCGCCGCGGCCGTACGGGGAGATCCGGGACACCGGTGTCTCCAGGAAGCGGGACAGGGCCTCCACCGCCTCGGCGGGGGAGGAGGCGATGTCCTCATAGCGCAGGGTCAGCAGCTGCTCGCGGGGCAGTTCCCGGTGGAGCTCGGCCGACAGGCGCACGGACCCGCGCCAGCGCAGCGCGCACTTGCCGGCCGTGGACATGGCCTTCCACCGCTCGACGTGCTCGGCGGACCTGACGCCGAGGAAGGCGTTGGGGAACTCGGTCTCCTCGCTCAGCATGGCCGGCCTGAACCACGACAGCGCCGCCGGATCGGCCATCATGTCGGCGGCCACGTCGCGGCCGTCGCGGATGAGCTGGACGAACCGGGCGTCGGGGAAGGCCTGCAGCAGCACCTGCGCGCTGTAGATCAGGTCGGGGCTGGCGTCGCCGAAGCGGGCCACGGTGCCCGAGACGACGCACGGGCCCGCCCCGGTCACGTTCCCCGCCTCGCGGCACGGGGCCGGGCACTCGCCGCAGGCGCCGGGCAGGATCTGCCACGCCTCGGCCATGGCGTCGCGCAGCACGCGGGTGGCCCCCAGGCCGCGGCGGGTGATGGAGGGGCGGCGCGCGAAGGCGTGCACGACGTGGGTCACCGAGGAACGGCCCATCGTGACGTGGAAGCCGGGGGAGCGTTTGAGGGCGCGGGCGAGCAGGTCCGCGCCGGAGTGCGGGGCGGCGAGCACGAAGACCGGCCTGCGGACCTTGATGCCGTTGACCACGAGGATGTGGGTCGGAGGTCGCATATCTGACCCCAAGTGTGGCACCGTTTGCCGGATGAACGAACCGGCCACGCCCGTCAGGCCCGGGACAGCGGGCACATCGGCACCGCCCGCCCGCCCCGTGACAGTGGCCGCGGAAGTCGCGCCCGCCCAGCTCGGCGCAGAGGTCGCGTCCGTTCCATCCACTCGGCCGGGCGCGCGGGCTACGTCCGTTCCGTCCGTCCGATCGGGTGCGCAGGCCGCGATCGTCCCGCCCGTCCTGAGCCCCGGTGACACGGTCGCGGTGGTCGCCCCCTGCGGTCCTCCCGATCCGGTACGGCTGGCGCGCGGCGTCCGGGTGCTGCGGGACCTCGGGCTGAAGGTCGTCGTCGGGGCGCACACGCTGGAGCGCGACCGCTACCTGGCCGGGTCCGACGCCCACCGGGCGGCCGATCTGCAGGAGGCCTGGTGCGACCCGGCGGTCTCGGCCGTGCTGTGCGCCAGGGGCGGGTACGGCGCGACCCGGATCCTGGGCCTGCTCGACTGGGAGGCGATGCGGGCGGCCGGACCGAAGACCCTGGCCGGCTCCAGCGACGTCACCGCCCTGCACCGGGCCTTCGCCGTCGAGCTCGGCGTCATGTCCTGGTTCGGCCCGATGCCGGCCTGCTCCACCATCAGCGACGACGACGGGCCGGAGCCCCGTACCTTCGAGCACTTCACCGCGGCCCTGTTCGCGCAGGCCCCGCCGGTCACCGGCGACCGGGTCCTGTCCCCGGGCACCGCGACGGGCCCCGTCACCGGCGGCAACCTGTCTCTGCTGGCCGCGCTGTGCGGCACGCCGTACCAGATGGACGCCCGGGGCCGGATCGTGCTGCTGGAGGACGTCTGCGAGGCGCCCTACCGGATCGACCGGATGCTCACCCAGCTCGCACAGGCGGGCGCGCTGGAGGGGGCGGCGGGGTTCGCGCTCGGCTCGTGGGTGGACTGCGGCGACCCCTATCCGGTGCTGGAGGAACATCTGGCCCCGCTCGGCGTTCCTGTAGTCGCGGGGTTACCCGTTGGGCATGGATCGCCCCAGCTCAGTGTGCCAATGGGGGCACTTGGTGCTATTGATGCTGAATCGTGCTCTCTGGCCTGGTCCATCCACAATCGGGAGAGGGCACCCTAGGGAGGGGAGAGGAAACCGGCAGAGGGGATGCGCGCGTGAGGCTGTTCCGGCGGCATCGCGACCGGCGGGCCGAGACACCGCCGCCGCGGCGGATCGAGGACGTCGATCTCGATTCGCTGCTCGGCCTGGTCGCCGACTCCCTCGGTTACGCCTGCTCCTTCGCCCCCGACGGCGGCACGCTGACCCTCTCCGGGCCGCGCGAGGTCACGGTACGGCTGACGGGGCTGCGCGCCGAGGCCGCCCGCCGCTCCCGCGAGGACTGGCCCGTGCTGGTCTCCGAGCACCTCTCGCACGTCCTCGCCACGGTGGACGAGCCGCTGGACGCCTGCGACCTCGCCCAGGTCCGCCCGATGCTGCGGACCCGCGTCCAGCTCGACGACGACCTGCTGTCGGAGCGCGTGGTGGGCCGCCACCTGACGGCCGATCTGGTCGAGGTGCTCACCGTCGGCTACGGCGCGGGCGTGCGCCCGGTCCGTCCCGAGGAGGTCGGCTGCTGGCCGATCACCGCCGCCCAGGCGCTGGAGCTGGCCCTGCACAACGCCCACCAGGACGAGCGGCTCTCCGTGACCGAGGACGACCTCGGCGGGGTGGGGATCCTGCGGCTGACCGGCCCCACCGCCTGCGCCGCCGCCCACCTGCGCCGCCTGGGCGACTACCTGCCCGTTCCCGGCGACGGCGTGCTCGTGGTGCTGCCCGACCCGGCGACGATGATCGTCCATCCGGTCGAGGGCATCGGCGTCGTGCGGGCGATCGAGCGGCTGCGGCTTTTCGGCCAGCGGGAGTTCGAGCGAGGCTCCGACCCGCTCAGCCCGCAGGTCTACTGGTGGCACGGCGGGCGTCTGGCCCTGATCAAGGCCGACCTGGTCGACCAGGACGGTCAGCTGCGGCTGGTGGTGGTCCCGCCTCCGGAGTTCGCCCGGGTGCTGGCGGCCCTGGCCGGGCGCTCCGGGGGGACGCCGGAAAGCTGACGGACGTCGCCGGAACGCGGAAAAATCACGAGGTATCCGCGAATCGTAGGAAGATGGTCTTCCGCTCCGGATCCACGCTGTCGTTCCTTTCGTACATTCTGGATCGTTCCCAGAGTGCCTGCCCCGGATGGGACGCGGGCGGTGGATGCGAGATGATGCGGGTTCGCATCGACGGGCGGGTTCGCATCGATGAGGAGTGAGAAATGGCGCAGTGGTGCCTCGGCGTGGATCTCGGCACGAGTTTCTCCGCCGGGGTGATAGCGGCCGAGGGACGCTTCGACATCCTTGAGGTGGAGGGGGAGAGGCGCATCCCCTCCGCCGTGATGCTCGACGAGCGCGGCACCCTGGTGGCCGGCCGGGTCGCCCAGCGGGGGATCGGCATCAGCCCCGAGCGGGTCGAGCGCAACCCCAAGCGCTACGTCGGCCGCGGCAGGATGCTGCTCGGCGGGGTCCCCGTGGACGTCACCGACGCCATGGCGGCGCTGCTGGAGCTGTTCGTGAGCGAGGGCCGGCGGCGCTTCGACGGGGCGGCGCCCGACTGCATCGCGCTGACCCACCCGGTCGCCTGGAGCGAGGAGCGCAAGGCGGTGCTGGTGGCGGCGGCCAAGAAGGTCGTGCGCGGCGTGCGCATCGTGCTCATCGACGAGCCGGTGGCCTCGGCCCGCTACTTCGCCTCCGCCGGGAGGGTGGCCGCGGGCTCGCACCTGGCGGTCTACGACCTGGGCGGCGGCACGTTCGACGCGGCCGTGCTGACCGTGGACGGCAGCGACTTCAAGGTCGTCGGCGAGCCGGGGGGCCACGACGAGATCGGCGGCGAGAGCTTCGACGAGCAGGTGTTCGCCTTCCTCGGCACGCAGATCGAGACCCACGACCCCGAGTGGTGGGAGCAGGTCACCACCAGCTCCGAGCGCCGTTACCTGAGCTACGCCGCCGACCTGTTCAAGATGGCCAGGGAGGCCAAGGAGGCCCTGTCGAAGTTCGACACCTCCTCGCACTACGTGGTGGGCATCAACGAGGACGTGCACATCACCAGGTCCGACCTGGAGGGCCTGATCGGCGAGGAGATCGTCAAGACGGTCGACATCCTCGACGAGACCATCCGCCGCGCCGGGGTGACGCGCGAGGAACTGGGCGCGGTGTTCATGACCGGCGGCGCCAGCCGGATGCCGCTGGTCCAGCAGGTCGTGCGCGAGCGCCACGGCGAGATGGTCAAGACCTACGACGACCCGAAGATCGTGGTCGCGTACGGCGCCGCGCAGCTCGCCTGGAAGCTCAAGGTCGAGCCCCGGGACACCGGCAGCCACAACGTGTCCTCGCGGACCGGCTCCGACCGGCGGCCGGGCCCGACCGGCGCGCATCAGGCCCTCGTGGGCCCCTCCGGCGGCCCGACCGGGGGACACCAGGCGTTCGTCGGCCCCGCCCCGGCCGGCCCCTCAGGAGGCCATCAGGCCTTCCCGGGAGGCGGTCCCACCGGAGGACACCCGGTCGTCCCCGCAGGCGTCCAGGGCGGCCCTCAGGGCCCGGCGGGCCCCTTGGGCGGTTCGACCGGGGGGCACCCCGTCGTCCCCGGCCGGTCCTCCGCCGGTCCCCAGGTCCAGGGGATCGACAGAGTGATGGACGGGGTGCTGGAGGCGCGCTTCGAGGCCGGCAGGGTCTTCGTCCACCAGGCCTTCGAGGCCGGCCACTTCCTGCGCAGGCTCGACGGGCTCGGCGGCCGGCACGACCGCGAGTTCGGCTTCGGCCGCCTGGTGGAGTGGGCCGCCTCCGGCGAGGGCGTCGTCACGGTGGAGCAGGTCGGACCGGCGCAGGTGCTGGCCCGCACGCTCACCCCCGACCTGGTCGTGCGCTCCACCCACCCCCTGCAGATGTGGGGCAACCCGACCGTGCTGGCCCACGGCCCCGTCGCGTGGATCTTCTACCAGCCCCGCCAGATCATCGCGGTCGACCCCGGCGTCGGCCTGCCCTGGGGGGAGACCGGTCACCTGTCGCTGCTCGAGCTCAGCCTCGGCGGGGGCTTCTTCCACGAGCCCCTGCCCCGCGACCTCGGCGCCTACGCCCAGTGGTTCGTCAACGAGGACAACCGGCAGCGGCGGCTGCTCGACCAGGACGCGCCCAGCGGCACCGAGCCGGCGCCCTCGGTGGGCGCACCGGGCTGCACGGTGGTGCTGGGGCAGTTCAGCAGCAACAAGCCGCTGTTCGCCAACCGGCACCAGGACTTCCGGCCCTGGCAGGTGCTGTGCCTGATCGATCCCGGCGGCGTCGTGCGCCCCACGGTCCGCGAGGCCGGGCGCAGCTGGCTCCACCAGGTCGTCCTGCACAAGGGCAGGTGGTTCACCGCCGGCTCGGCCGGGCTGGAGGCCGACACCGCCGACGGCCGTACCACGCTGGTCATGCCGCGCCCGCGGGCCGGCGCGCTGCGCTGGTTCCCGGCGGGCAACCACATCTACGCCGTCGGCACCGACCAGGTCAGCCCCGCCCGGGGCTGGTCGGTCGGGGTCTTCGACGAGCGCGGCCACAAGGTGGACTTCCTGATGGGCAAGCAGTCGGCGACGCTGTCGGGCCACCTGACCTCCCGCCACCGCTGGGAGCGCCCGCGCATGGTCGCCGACGGCGACTCCATGTGGATGACCATGCTGGACGCCGGGCGCAGCAGGCTCCTGCACGTCACCCCGGGCGGCGCCCGCGAGGTGCACCGCACCCCGGGCACCTTCGAGCCCGTCGCCAGGATCCCCACGGGCCTGCTGTGCCTGCACCGCCCCGACGACGTCACCGGGACCGCCAGGGACCACCCCTCGACGCTGGTGCACCTGCCCCTGTGAGCCCCGCCCCTGCGGGGGCCGGGGCCGGACGGGTTCGGAGCGCCGTGCCCGGCCCCGCGCGGGGCCGGGACACCGATCGGTGTCCCGGCCCCGCGCGGTTCCGCGGGCCGTACCTCAGCGGCCGAGGGCGGCCACCGCGGCGGCGAGTTCCTTGCGCAGCTCCATGCCGCGGGCGGTGAGGGTGTCGATCGCGGTCATCCGGTCCTGGCCGGACTGGCGGGCCTTCTTGCGCTCCTCGGCCGACCGGGCGGAGGCGGCCTTGAGCTCGGCGCGCCGGGTCTCCAGCTCCTTGCGCCGCCGCATCAGGCTCTCGTCGGCGATCTGCTCCACGTTCACCCGCCAGGTGGCGACCATCCGCTCCAGGTCCAGCGTCATCTCCCGGGAGACCAGGGAGAACTGGTCGCGCAGGGCGCTTCTGAGCGCGGCCTGGTTGCGCTGCACCTTCTCCATCGAGCGCCGCCCCATGAAGATGGCCGCCCCGATAGCCGGGGCCACCAGGATGAAGCCCACCGGGCCGAGCAGCGTCGCGGCGAAGCCGCCCAGGGACAGGCCGATCGAGGCCGAGGGCAGTACGTCGCGGACCATGTCCACGTTCTCCGGGGCGTCGGCGGCCATGTCGCCCCTGACCTGGATCTGCGACAGGTTGGGCAGGGCGCGCCGGTCGACGGCCAGGTCCACCGGGTCGAGGCCGAGGTCGCGGGCGAAGGCGTCCAGGGTGTTCCTGGACAGCCTCTCCACGTCGTAGACGATCTGCGACCAGGCGGCCTCCAGCGAGCGCTGCACGCTCATCGGCAGCTCGGCCATGTAGCGGTCGATCTGATCCTGCTTCTTCAGCGTGGCGATCGCGTTCTCGTACGGCTGGCGGATCTCGGCGGTGCGCGCCGCCACGATGCCGGCGACCTCCCGCCCGAGGAAGGTGTTGGCCACCGCGCCCGCCCGGCGCCGGGCGGCCAGCTCGGTGAGCTCCTCCAGCCCGGTCTCGACCTGGGCCAGCCGGGCGGCCACGTCGTTCTCGTCGTCGGAGCCGGCGGCCACGTCGTCCTTGGCCCCGGTGCCCAGCGAGCCCAGGACCGACAGCGCGGCGTTGACCACGGTGGCGCCGCGGGCGAAGTCGCGGCCGTCGGCGAAGCCCCGCAGGTGCCGCTCCAGCACGTCCATGCCGCTGCGCGCCCGCAGCGCGTCGGCGCGCTCCTGGCGGCCCTCCCGCCGCTTGGCCTCGGCGGCCTCGGCGAGCTTGGAGCTCACCGGGATCCAGGGGGCCTCCAGCAGCGGGTTGAGCGTCGCGGCCCTGTCGGGGTTCTCCGCGACCGCCTGGGTGACGAAGGTCCTCAGCCGGGCCTGGTTCTCCTCCATCAGGCTCCGCCAGTTGGCCGAGTCCTCCACCTTGGTCAGCACGAACACGATCGCCTGGACCCGCTCGGCCGCCTCGGCCAGGAACTCCAGCTCGTGCCGGAGCACCGGCTGGTCCTGCGCGCTGAGCGTGAACAG
This sequence comes from Paraplanobispora takensis, assembly GCF_016863195.1. Classification (GTDB taxonomy): domain Bacteria; phylum Actinomycetota; class Actinomycetes; order Streptosporangiales; family Streptosporangiaceae; genus Planobispora; species Planobispora takensis. Next base: position 25,049 of record NZ_BOOK01000013.1, read on the forward strand.
CAGGGCGTCGGCCCGCTGGAGCATGGCGACGGTCACCTGCCGGTGCCCCACGGTGAGACTGTCCACGCCCGGGGTGTCGAGCAGGCGCAGGCCGTCGAGCAGGGGGTTGTCGAGCGTGATGTCCACGCTGACGACGTCGCGGCGCTTGCCGGCGTCGCCGCGCATCGAGGCGTACTCGGGGATCGACTCGACGGCGACGGGGGTCTGGACCGGCCCGGCGTCGGTGCTGCGGTGCACGACGGCGGCCAGCTTGGGGCCGCGCCGCAGGGACAGGAAACAGTTGGTGGCGACGTCGGCGTCGACCGGGACGAGGTCGGGGTGGCCGACCAGCGTGTTGATCAGGCGGCTCTTGCCCCGCTTCTGCGCCCCGGCGACCACGATGTCGGTGCATTCGTCCTTCCAACGGGCCGCGGAGCCGGCGAGCACCTCCGCCAGGTCCGCCCTGCCGCACCGGCCGGCCAGCGAGTGCACCTCGTTGGCGTAGCGCAGCAGCCGGGCCACCGGGCCGTTGGGGTCGGGGGTGGTCATCTTCGTGTCTCTCCTGTCGGGGATGGGGTGCCGTAGGGGGCCGGGGTCAGCGGCGCGACGCGCCGTCCTGGTGGTGCTGCGACCAGATGGCCTCGTAGGCGTCGCAGAGGGCCTCGACCGCCCGCCGCTGCCGCAGCGAGATCGGCCGGTGGGTGAGGACCCGGAATCGGGCGCTCAGGGCGGCGGCGTAGCCGGCGATCTCGGCGCGCGGGGCGCCGGGCGGGGCGCCGAGCTGGGTGGCCAGCTCGGTCCCGGCCAGCAGCATCTCCAGGGCCCGCTTGTCGGCGGCGGGCACCATGGGGCTGGAGCGCAGGACCTCGACCGCGGAGGGGTCCACGGGCACGGGCGGCAGCGCCTCGCCGCGGGTCTCGGCCGCGCCTTCGCCCTCCTCCAGGGCGGAGATGACGAGATCCTCCAGGACCGTCAGCACGTCCCTGGCGCGGTGCCCGGCGCTGCGGCCCTCGTTCATCATGGCGAGCCTGCGCCAGCGCGTCGTGGCCGCGGTGGCCGCGGCGGCGACCTCCTGCCGGGAGGCGCCCGCGGGCAGCCCGAGCTGCTCGGCGGGGGCGTCGTGGCGGGCCAGGCTCAGCAGCTCGGCGGTCATCTCCTCGTTGAGGACCAGCGTGCCCCGGCCGAGCGCCTCGGCCGCGGTGAAGATCCGCAGGCCGCCCAGGGCGGTCGCGATCGGCCGGTTCTCGTCGAGCTGGGCCGCCAGCGCGTCCAGGGTGGCGCGGTCCGAGCCCAGCGCGGGCGTGCGGGCGAGCTTGCGCAGCCGGGTCAGGGCGTCGAGCGCCTTGAGCTGGTCGGCGCGGCGCGCGAAGTGGGCCAGGCCCGCCGCCACGGAGCCGGTCGCCGCGCGTCCGGCCGAGGCGTAGCCCGAGAGGTGGAGCAGGCAGGCCGTCAGCGCGGCGGGGTCGGCGGCCTCACCGCGGCGGATCGCGTCGACCGCGACGCGGATGCCGTAGCGGTGCAGCCGCGCCACCAGGCGGTGCCGTACCTCGGCCGGGACGGGCAGGTCGGAGGCGGTACGGAAGTCCTCCATGTCGAGCAGGTAGTCCTCGAGGTCGTCCTCGTCGAGCTCGGCCAGGCGGCGCAGGGCCTCGAACTCCTCGCCGTCCAGCGGGTGGGCGCGCGCGGTCTCGGCCAGCAGGCCGATCACCGGGACCACGTCGAAGACCGAGGTGCGCAGGTCCCGGTAGCCGCCGGAGGCCAGGCGCCGGGCGGTGGGCCACGGGTCGTCCTCGTCGCCGCGCCGGTCGATCTGGCCGAGGACGGCCAGGGTGTTGACGCAGCTCATGCCGCACGCGCCGGTCAGGCCGCGGAACTCCGCCAGGGCGGTGTCGTCGAACTTCTGTACGTACCGCAGCACGTAGATCATCGCCTGCGCCCGGTCGTCCTCGTCGCCGGAGCCGAACAGCATGCTCCTGGCCGCCTGCTCGTTGACGGCGGTGACGGTGTTCATGCCGGGGGTGTCGATGATGGTCACCGTGCGCAGCGAGGGCAGGTTCAGCGCCACGCGCAGGCGCCGGATCCGGGCCACCGGCACGCCGAGCTCGGACGGGAGCCGGTGACCGGGCAGCAGCCGCGAGTAGGCCGCGGTCCCGTCGGTGAGCTCGATCGTGATGCGGCCGTCGTCCTCGCCGTACTCGTACTGCGTGACCACGAAGGTGCACTCACCGGCGTCCACCGGGGCGACGGGCAGTCCGAGCAGGGCGTTGACCAGGGTGGACTTGCCGCTGCTGACCGCGCCGGCCACCGCGACGCGCAGCGGCGCGTCGAGGTCGGCGCGCACCCGGGCCACCCGCTCGCGCAGGTCCGCCCCGGCGAGCCTGGCGGAGGTGCCGTCGCACAGGCTGCGCAGCAGATCGGCCGGGTTCGCCGTCATGCGTCACCGCCGAACAGGTCCCAGCCGCCGTGGACGTCGTCGTGGGCGTGCGGGTCCTCCCCGTGATCGGCATAGTCGCCGGGGTCGCCGGGGTCGCCGGGGTCGCCGGGATCCGGGGCCTGCCAGGCGTCCTCCGTGCCGAACGGGCCGTCCGTCCCGGAGGGGTCCTCCGCGCCCGGGGCGTCCTGCCCGCCGGAGGCCTCCTGCCTCCCGAAGGGCCCGCCCGCGTCCTCCCGCCCGGAGGCGCCGGCGTCGTCCTGCCCGGAGGGGCCGTCCACGTCGAACGGGCCGGTCCCGTCGTCGGGGGAGGCGTCGGAGGAGTCCTGCGCGTGCTCGCCGGACAGGGCGTCCTGGTCGGGGAGCAGGGACAGGTCGGCCTCGTCCGAGGAGAACGTCTGGGCGAACATGTCCCCGCTCTCCTCCTCGGTCGGTCCGGGGACCGCGTCGAAGAGGAGTCGACGCAGCTCAGTCAGGTCGTCTGACTCTCCCTCCAGTGCTCCGAATTCTGTATTGTTACGGTCCAATATCATGGCGGACTACCTCATACCGGGCGTACGTGCGGCGTGATGTCATTGGCTGATTTTCCACCTCGGGAGGATGGGCGACCGATGACGAGTGGGTCCCTGAGCAGCGCCGTCGAGGACGAGAGCCTTCTCGTCGTGGCGGCGCGGGCGGGCGATGAGACCGCCTTCGCCGCGCTGTGGTCCACGGCGCAGCGTCAGGCCTTCGGCGTCTGCTACCACCTGACCGAGAACCGGGCCGACGCGCTCGACGCACTGCAGGAGACGCAGCTCGCCGCCTGGAAGGGCCTGTCCACCTTCGAGGGCAAGGCGCCCTTCCGGGCCTGGGTCCTGGCCATCGCGCGCAACGCCGCCCTGGCGGTCGTCCGGCGTCGCGCTCCCGGGGGAGCCGTCTTCTCCGAGGTGGTCGAGGACTCGGTGGTCACCGATCCCTTCGAGGACACCGTGGCGGAGCTGACCGACCTGCGCCGGGCCATGTCCGCCCTGCCGTCCTCCCACCGGGAGGCGCTGCTGCTGTGGGCGGGCGGACTGACCTACGAGCAGGTCGCCGGCACCCTGGGGGTGTCGATCAACAACGTGAAGGTCTGGATCCACCGCGCCCGGCGCAGACTTCAGGCCGAGCTCGGCGGCTGAGCGGCGCCCGGCGCCGTCCCCGGCGGCCGGTCCCGCGGCGCCGGGCGCGAGGGCCGGCCTCACGGCGCCGCCTCCGGCTGCGGGGCCGCGGGCGGCTCATAGCGGTAGACGGCGACCTGGGGCACACGCAGCACCCGGTCGCCGTCGGCGTATCCCTGCTTGACGGTCTCGGCGACGACGTCGTGCAGCTCCGGCCGGTCGGTCGGCTCGGTGCCGAACGCCTCGTGCAGGCGCGGGTCGAAGCGCTGCCCGTCGGCGACGATCTGCCGGACGCCGGCCCGGTTGAGCCCGTCCAGCAGCGTGCCGGCCAGCTGGGGGTGCCGTTCGGCGATCTGGTCCCAGTAGTCGATGCAGGTCTCCACCAGGGTCTCCCGCCTGGGGGTGCCATCGGCGAACAGGCGCTCCACCTGCTGGGTGAGCGCCTGGCTGATGCCGCTCCCGGCGACCTGCCGCAGAACGTCCTGCAGCGGATCGGGCCCCGGGTGCGGTGCGGCGGGCGGCTGGGGCGACATGGATGCTCCGGGGGGCGTGGCGGACTCGGACGGTGGGGCGGAGGGCGCCGGCCCCGGGGGTGCGGGCGGCGCGCCCGATCCGGACGGTGCGACCGGAGCGGATCCCGGCGGTGCGGGCGGCGGGGCCGCCGCGGACTGCGCGGGTGACGCACCGGATCCGGCCGGCGCGGGCCGTCCGGCCGGCGTGCCGGGTCCAGCGGCCGGCGTGCCGGGTCCGGAGGATACCGGGCCTGCCGGCCCGCCCTGCCAGGCGGCCGGGGCCGCCGGTGCGGCGGTGCGGTCGCGCCGCCACAGCAGCACGCCTATCACCACCACGACGATGCCCAGCGCCGCCAGCACGAGCGCCAGCAGCAGCGGCGGCAGGCCGAAGGGGCCCGGCGACTGCCCGGCGACGGGCTCCTCCGCGGTCTCCGCGGCACCGGACCCGCCGGGATCCTGCGCGGCGCCGGAACCACCGGACCCGCCGGACTTCTCCTCGGGGCCGTCCTTGGGCTGCAGGGGCCGCACGGCGCCCTTGTCCCTGCTCTCCGGCTCGGGGGGCGACGACAGCGTGGCGGTGGCGGCCGCCCCTCCGCCGGGCCCCGCCGCGCCTCCGCCGGACTCCACCGAACCGCACCCGGTCAGCGCCAGGCCGCCCAGGAGCAGCAGGGCAGGGAGTACGCGTCGGTCTCTCATCGGTGGCCTTCCTCGTCGGCGGGCCCGCACGACCCAGGTCTGACGTCCCCCCGCGGGAGGTCGCACGGGCTCATGCCGGGTGGTCTGGTCAGGCCGTCGGGAACGGACCCTGGTACTCGGTGTAGTCGGAGACGCCGTCGCCGTTGAGGTCGACGCGGACCTCGTCGGCGTAGCCGTCGCCGTTGTGGTCGAGGTAGACCACGTCGGTCACACCGTCGCCGTCGGTGTCGTAGCGCTCCTCGTCGGCCACGTGGTCGCCGTCGGTGTCGATCAGCTGGGCGTCGGTGCCGCCGTCGCCGTCGTAGTCGACGTAGTCGGTGGTGGTGACCTCGAACTCGCTCATTTGTCGTTCCGTTCCTTTCGGGTGCGTTCGTCAGATAAGAGTGGCCGCCCGCGAGGATTGTTACAGCGGGTTCCAAGATTTTTCCCGGCCTCTTCCGGCTCCGGGGCACGGGGCCGCCCCGGAGCGCGGCGGACTCACGCAATCGCAGGTCGGAACGGGTGAGGCGGAGTCGGCGCGGCGGTCAGCCCAGCGCCCTGGCCGCGTGGACCAGCGGGACGTGGCTGAAGGCCTGCGGGAAGTTGCCGACCTGGCGGTCATAGCGGGGGTCGTACTCCTCCGCGAGCAGGCCGACGTCGTTGCGCAGCGCCAGCAGGCGCTCGAACAGCTCCACCGCCTCCTCCCGGCGCCCGATCATCACCAGGGCCTCGGCGAGCCAGAAGCTGCACGCCAGGAAGGCGCCCTCGCCGCCTGGCAGGCCGTCCACGTCGTTGTCCCTGGCCATCGGATAGCGCAGCACGAACCCGTCGACCATCAGCTCGCGCTCGACCGCCTCGATGGTCCCGACCACCCGGGGGTCCTCCGGCGGCAGGAAGCCGACGATCGGGATGAGCAGCAGGGAGGCGTCCAGCTCCTGCGAACCGTACGACTGGGTGAAGGTGTTGCGGTCGGGGTCGTAGGCCTTGTCGCAGATCTCGGCGTGGATCCGGTCGCGCAGCTCCCGCCAGCGGTCCACCGGGCCCTCGTGACCCAGGACCTCCACGTACTTGACCGCGCGGTCCAGGGCGACCCAGCACATCACCTTGGAGTGGGTGAAGTGGCGGCGGGGGCCGCGCACCTCCCACAGGCCCTCGTCGGGCTCGTCCCAGTGGGCCTCGACGTAGGCCAGGAGCTGGCGCTGGATGCTCCATGCGCGCTTGTCGGCCTCCAGGCCCGAGGTCCGCGACATGTACATGGAGTTCATGACCTCGCCGTAGACGTCGAGCTGGAGCTGGTTGACCGCGCCGTTGCCGATCCTGACCGGCCGGGAGCCCTCGTAGCCGGCCAGCCAGGGCAGCTCCGTCTCCGGCAGGCGGCGTTCCCCGGCGACGCCGTACATGATCTGCAGGTCCTCGGCCCGGCCGGCGATGGCGCGCAGCAGCCACGCGCGCCAGTCGCGGGCCTCCTGCAGGTAGCCGGAGTCGATCAGGGCGTCCAGGGTCATGGTCGCGTCGCGCAGCCAGCAGTAGCGGTAGTCCCAGTTGCGCACCCCGCCCAGGTCCTCGGGCAGGGAGGTGGTGGGGGCCGCGACGATCCCGCCGGTGGGGGCGTAGGTCAGCGCCTTCAGGGTGATCAGGGAGCGGACCACGGCGTCACGCCAGGGGCCCTTGTAGGTGCACTGCGACACCCACTCCGACCACAGCGTCTCGGTCCCGGTCAGTTCCTCGAACGGGTCGATGTCGACGGGCGCGGGCTCGTGGGAGGGGTGCCAGGTGAAGACGAACGCCATCCGTTCCCCTTCGGAGATCCGGAAGGAGGCCTCGTGCGCGTAACCGTGATGACGCAGCGGAACGGGCGAGTGGAGCCAGACGGAGTCGGGGCCGCCGACGGCGTGCAGCACCCCGTCGTCGCGGCGCACCCAGGGCACGATCCGGCCGTAGTCGAAGCGGATGTGGATCTCGGTGGCCATCTCCACCGTGCCCGAGACGCCCTCCACGATCCTGACCAGGTCGGGGTTGGCCTGCCGGGGCGGCATGAAGTCGATCACCCGGACGGTGCCGGTGCCGGTGTCCCACTCGCTCTCCAGCACCAGGGTGTCGCCGCGATAGCGCCGGCGGGTGGCGGGCGGGCGTTCACCGCCCGCCGGACCGAGCCACCACTGCCCGTTGTCCTCGTCGCCGAGCAGCGCTCCGAAACACGACGGAGAGTCGAAGCGGGGCAGGCAGAGCCAGTCGATGGACCCGTTCCGGCCGACGAGGGCCGCTGACTGCATGTCGCCAATGAGGGCGTAGTCCTCGATCCGCATGATCTGACGCTAATACCCAGGATGGCAGGATCACACCCAGATCGGTGGCAGATGTCCCGGGGCGCGTCGGGTCACTCCCGCTCGGCCGCCCGGGGCAGGCTCAGGCGGGGCATGAAGAACTGGGTCAGGGGCCCGATGGCGAGGGCGAAGACCACGGTGCCCAGGCCCACGGTGCCGCCGAGCAGGAAGCCGATCGCCAGCACGGTCACCTCGATGAGTGTGCGGGCCACGCGGATCGACAGGCCCAGGCGGACCAGGCCGGTCATGATGCCGTCGCGGGGGCCGGGCCCCAGGCCGGCGCCGATGTACAGGGCCGTGGCCGCGGCGATGGCGACGATGGCGAACAGCAGATAGGTCCACCGTACGGCGAGCGCGTCGGGGGTGGGGGCCAGCCAGATGGCGGCGTCGGCGAACAGGCCGAGGAAGACGACGTTGCTGACGGTGCCGATGCCGGGCTTCTGCCTGAGGGGGATCCACAGCAGCATCGCCGCGGCGCCCACGATGATGATCCACATTCCGATCGACAGCCCGAAGCGGACCGACAATCCCTGGTGGAACACATCCCACGGATCGTTGCCGAGCCGGGACTCGATCTGCAGCCCGATGCCGGCGCCGTACAGTGCCAGCCCCGCGTACAGGCGCAGGAGGCGGTTGGGGAGAGAGGTGACGACGGGCAGGGAGAGTTCGCTCATAATGGCATCAATCGTCCCGGCCGCCGCTCACCGGCAAAAGGTCCAATCGGGGAAAATGGTCTTATGCTGGTCGGTATGGATCGGTATCTGAGCGGCCCCCAGCTCGCCCGCCTCGTGGCCATCGAACCCGGCGCCCGGCCGTACTACCGGGTCCTGGCGGAGGGCGTGCGCTCCCTGATCCTCGACGGGCGCCTGCCCGTGCGCGTGCGCGTGCCGGCCGAGCGCCACCTCGCCGATGCCCTGGGCGTCAGCCGCACCACGGTGACCGCCGCCTACGACCGCCTGCGCGAGCAGGGATACCTGGAGAGCAGGCAGGGTGCCGGGAGCTGGACGGCGCTGCCCGACCCCGGCGCGCTGGGCACCGAGAACCCGTGGATCGCCGCCGGCGACGACGGCCTGCTGCCGATGCACTGCGCCGCGCCGCACGCGACCTCGGCGCTTCCGGCGGCGATCGCCCACGCGAGCGAGCACTATCCCCGCTACGCGCTCGGCATGGGCTACGACCCGGTCGGGATCGCGCCGCTGCGCGAGGCGATCGCCGGGCGCTACACCGCGCGCGGGCTCGCCACCCGGCCCGAGCAGATCCTCGTCACCACCGGCGCCCAGCAGGCGATCCACCTGCTGATCACGATGTTGCTGTCGGCGGGCGACCCGATGGTGATCGAGTCGCCGACCTATCCGCACGTGATCGACCTGGCCAGGATCCGCGGGGCCAGGATCGTCCCGGTCGGCGTCCCCGAGGGCGGCTGGGACCTCGACCTGCTCAACTCCGCGATGGGGCAGTCGGGCGCCCGGCTGGCCTACGTGATCCCCGACTTCCAGAACCCGACCGGGCACCTGATGGACGACGCCGCGCGGGCCGGGCTGGTCGGCGCGGCCAGGAGGCACGGCACCACGCTGGTGGTGGACGAGACCTGGGTCGAGCTGGCGATCGACGAGGTGCCCAGGACCGCGCCGCTGGCCGCCTTCGACGTCGACAACCGGGTGATCAGCGTCGGCTCGGCCTCCAAGCTGTGGTGGGGCGGGCTGCGCATCGGCTGGATCCGCGCCACCGCGGCCACGGTCCGCCGCCTGGCCGTGCTGCGCGCGGCGGTGGACATCGCCAGCCCCCTGTTCGAGCAACTCGTCGTGACCCGGTTGTTCGAGGACATCGAGGAGACCAGGGCCGAGCGCCGCCGCACCCTCGGCGCCTCCAGGGACGCGCTGGCCTCCGCGCTGCGTGAGCGCGTCCCCGAGTGGTCCTTCACCGCCCCCCGGGGCGGGGGGTCGCTCTGGATCGGGCTGGACGGCCCCTCGGCGGGCACGCTGGCCGACGCCGCGGCCTGCCACGGAGTACGGCTCGCGCCCGGCACGTGGTTCGGCGTGGACGGCGCCCTGGAGCGGTGGCTGCGCCTGCCGTTCACCCAGCCGCCCCGGGTCGTGGTGGAGGCGGTGGAGCGCATCGCCGAGGCCCGGCTCAGGGGGTCCTACGGCGCCCGCCCGGCCGAGCCGCTCACCCCCGCCCTGTAGCGGGCCGGCCGTTGCGAGCGGGCCGGGCGCTGTGAGCGGGCCGGGCGGCTCACTCCTGCGGGCTGACGCCCCGGGCGAGAGGAGCCTGGAAGCGGAACCACATGGCCGCGATCCGCAGGCCGAAGGCCAGAACCGCCGCCGCGAGGGTCGCGGGCCAGCCGTGCAGGTCCATGACGGACAGCACGGCCATCACCGCCGAGCCGAGCATGGCCGGCACCGCGTAGAACTGGCGGTCGTACAGCAGCGTGGGGATCTGGCCGGCCAGCACGTCGCGCAGCACGCCGCCGCCGACCGCGGTGATCACCCCGAGCAGGGTCGCGTGCAGCGGGCTGAGACCGTGGCTCATCGCCTTGGCCGTGCCGACCGCGCAGAACAGGCCCAGGCCCGCCGCGTCGAAGACGTTCACCACCGGCATCACCCGCTCCACGTGCGGATGCCAGAAGAACACGATCGCCGTGGCGGCCAGGGGGGTCACGACGTAGCCGACGCTGTAGAAGGCGGCGGGCGTGATATTGAGGAACAGGTCGCGCAGGATCCCGCCGCCCAGCGCGGTCGTCGAGGCCAGCACGGCCATGCCGACCACGTCCAGCCGCCTGCGCACGCCGACGAGGGCGCCGGAGAGGGCGAAGACGAAGATTCCGACGAGATCGAGCACCTGAGTCACCGGAAAATCATCCCATGACCGGCTTTATGTCGTGACGGCACGGCACCCCCGAGCCTCGGAACGTCGCCGGGGCGGCACTCCGGGTGACCGCCGTACGGCTCCGCGGACGGGCGCGCCGCCGTCCCCGGCCGGGACGTTGTCGCCGAGGTGTTGCCGCAGGGGTCTTGTGTGGGCTGACCTCGTGTGGTGCGATGCATCCCAATCGTGCAAGTAAGCACTTTCTGGAGGCGCGTCATGGCCGATGTCCTTGCGGAACGCATGTCTATCCAGGAGACGATCGCGGGCCGTACCGTGTGCGAACAGCTCAAGCAGGCGGCAGAGAGCAATCCGGACGCGCCGGCCTACTCCGATCCGGACGGGGACGGCTGGAGGACCCTGACCTACGCCGAGGCACGGCAGCGGGTCCTGGAGATCGCCGCCGCGTTCGCCGCCCTCGGCGTCGGGCGCGGTGACGCCGTCGCCCTCATGATGGTCAACCGCAGCGAGCACGTGCTGGCCGACCTCGGCGCCGTGCACGCCGGGGCCGTGCCGTGCTCGGTCTACGCCACTTTCGCCCCCGACCAGGTCGCCTTCGTGGCCGGGGACGTCGGCGCCAAGGTCGCCGTCCTGGGCGGCCCGGCCGAGCTGGCCCGCTGGGAGCCGATCCTGGACGAGCTGCCCGGCCTCACCAAGGTCGTGATGCTCGACGGCACCCCGGAGGGCGACCGGTTCATCGGCTGGGAGGACTTCCTGGCGCTGGGCCGGGAGAGCCTGGCCGCGGACCCGGCCGCCGTCGACGCCCGCTGGCAGGCGGTCGAGGCCGACGACGTGCTGACGGTCCTGTACACCTCGGGCACCACCGGCAACCCCAAGGGCGTGCCGCTCACCCACGCGAACGTGTTCTTCGAGGTGGGCGCCACCGACCGGATGACCTCGCTGCCCACCCTCGGCACCCAGATCTCCTACCTCACCTACGCGCACATCGCCGAGCGGGTGCTCAGCCTGTACCTGCCGCTGTTCAAGGTCTCCCACGTGCACTTCTGCACCGACCTGGCGAACCTGGGCGCGACGCTCGGCAAGGTCAAGCCGGTCCTGTTCTTCGGCGTCCCGCGCGTGTGGGAGAAGATGATGGCCCGCCTGCAGGCCCTGCTGGCGACCCAGCCGGAGGAGCAGCAGGAGAACGTCCGCAAGGCCATGGCCGCCGGGCTCGCCTACGTCGAGGCCGGCCAGTCCGGCCGGACCGTGACGGCGGAGATCCAGCAGGCCTACGACCAGGCCGACGCCGCGCTCCTGTCGATCATCCGGTCCATGATCGGCTTCGACAACGCCCGCTGGCTGGCCACCGCCGCGGCCCCCATGCCGCTGGAGGTGCAGCGCTTCTTCGCGGGCCTGGGCATGAAGCTCCTGGACGTGTACGGCATGACCGAGACGACGGGCGCCTTCACCGCCAACAGCCCCGAGCACTACAAGCTCGGCACCGTCGGCCGCGCCGAGCCCGGCGTCGAGGTCCGCATCGCCGAGGACGGCGAGATCCTCACCCGCAGCCCGCTCAACACCAAGGGCTACCTGAACCGGCCGGAGGCCACCCAGGAGCTCCTGGACGCCGAGGGCTGGCTGCACACCGGCGACGTGGGCTCCATCGACGAGGACGGCTTCGTCAAGATCCTCGACCGGAAGAAGGAGCTCATCATCACCGCCGGCGGCGAGAACATCTCCCCGGCCAACATCGAGAACTACCTCAAGGAGCACCCGCTCATCGGCCAGGCCCTGGCCTTCGGCGACGGCAGGCCGTACCCGGTGGCCGTCCTCACCCTCGACGGCGAGGTCGCCCCCGGCTGGGCGCAGGCCAACGGCATCGCCTTCACCGGTCTGGCCGAGCTGGCCGCGCACCCCGACGTCCTCAAGGCCGTGGAGGCGGCGGTCGAGACGGCCAACGACAAGCTCGCCCGGGTCCAGCAGGTCAAGCGCTGGCGCCTGCTGCCGGTGGAGTGGACGGCCGAGACCGAGGAGCTCACCCCGAGCCTGAAGCTCAAGCGCCGCGTCATCCACGCCAAGTACGCCGAGGTCATCGCCGAGATGTACGAGAGCTGACCCTCGCGGAGATCCCGCTTCCCCCGGCCCTCCTCTCCCACGAGAGCGGGGACGGGGGAGAGCGGTGGTTTTCCGGTGTTTTGCCAACCGGGCGTGTGTCGGGCCCTCGGGCATTACCGGACGGTTCATAACGTCCTGATCATGACCGTTAGAGGTGTTCTCACGTCCTTGGCCGCCGGGACCTGTGCCCTGCCGGTACTGGTCGTGGCCCAGCCGGCCGTCGCGGGCGATCCGGTGATCCGCTCGATCAACCTGCGCCCGGCCGAGCCGGTGGTCCGTCCCGACAACGCCGTACGCCTGGTGATCGACGTGGTCGCCCGGGGAGTGTCCGGCCCCGAGGGGGTGACGGTCCGGGTCGAGCCCGGCGCGGCCCCCCGGCCCTCGGCCTTCCCCGAACCCGGTACGGAGCCGTCACCGGCCCAGCCCCCGGGGACCGACCCCTCGCTCTGGTCTCCCGGCGCTGCGCCGCCCGTACCCGAGGTGCCCGTCCCGTCCGCGGGGACGCCATCCGGGGGAGCCCGGCCGTCCGCCGGGACGACGCCGGTACCCGGTCAGGAGACGTCCGCGTCACCGACGCCCGTGGCCGAACAGGAGACGTCCGGATCCCCGACGCCCGTGGCCGGGCGGCCGGGGAGCCCTCCCGCGCGCGTCGGGCAGGACTGGGAGACCTGGCGGTTCCTGCCGGAGAAGCGGCTGAACCGGTGGTATCCGGCCGGCCGGTGGACGATCACGGCCATCGCCAGGAGCGCGGACGGCACGGTGGCCGTCGAGCACCTCGAGTTCTGGCTGAAGCGGGAGACCGTGCTCAGGGGGGTCGAAGCGGTCAAGGAGGAGGGGGCCGTGGTGGTCAGGGGGGTACTGAACCGGGTGGACCCGCAGGGCTATCTGGACTACGCCCCGTTCGCCGGCCAGCCGGTGGACATCCTCCACCGCAGGGAGGAGACGGATCCCTGGCAGAGGGTCTCCTCGACAAAAACGGACAGCATGGGATATTTCACTAGGAAAGTGCGAGACCACCGCCGTGGAGACTGGCGGGTCCGCTTCCCCGGGACGCCGCGATTCGCTCCGGGCCTGAGCCGGATCATCCAAATCGGTAAAAGCGACAGATAGCGCTTAACGGGAACAAATGCCCATGATTGTTTCCGAACTGCAATAGATTCGCCTTTTCCCAAGAGCAACTTTTCTCTACCTTGGAGCGTCTTTGACGGTAGGCGCATCCTGTCCCGGGGTGCGCTTCTTCACGGGGAGAGGAAGTTTCCACATGATGCGACGCCTTGCCACCGCTCTGGCGGCGGCGACCCTGAGCGCCTCCGCGCTCGCGGTCGTCGTTCCGGCGCAGGCCGCGTCCGCCGCCGTGGCCGAGCCGCGCCACGACGAGACCACCCGGATCGCCGGCTTCCACGCCGACCCCAACCCGGTCCGCAAGCACCACCGCATCTCGCTGAAGGGTCAGCTCCAGGTCGAGCAGGAGTGCAGCCCCTCCGAGCGCGGAAAGGCAGAGGACTACGCCACCTCCCACGTTCCGTGTGACGAGCGCACGCGGCGCGACTGGACCGGCGAGGCCGCGGGACAGAAGATCGTCGTGCTGTTCCGCGCCGCGGGCCGGCACAAGTGGCACTACGTCGACACGATCGGCACCGGTCGCGACGGGCGCTTCTACACCGAGGTCCCGGCCTACACCACCGGTACCTTCCGCGTCATCTTCGAGGGCGCCAGGGGCCTGGCTCCCGCGGAGGCCAGGGACTGGGTGAAGGTCTACGGCCGCCGCTGAGGCGACGGGCCGGTGATCCGGCACCTGTGACCGCCCGGTGTCCCCTCGGGGACGCCGGGCGGTTCCCTTTTCCCCGCCCGCCGTACGGCCTGCGCCCTCCGTCGTCCGGCCCGCCCTACCGCCGCGGGGGTCACTGCAGGGCCCGCACCGCCGCGCCGAACAGCGCGGGCACGCGGTACGCGGCCGGGACGATCAGCCGGGCCGTCACGGGATGACGCCGGGCCGACAGGAGAGCGCCGGTGAGCAGCCGGTGCCGCCGCGACAGCCGCGTCCAGGCCGGCTCGTAGGCCTGCGGGGTGCCCGCCCGCAGGCAGCCGACCAGGATCCGCGCCGACTGCAGCGCCAGCGAGATCCCCTCGCCGGTGAGCGCGTCGACGTACCCGGCCGCGTCGCCGACCAGCAGCACCCGCCCGGCGACCCGGGAACGGACCCGCTGGCGCAGCGGACCGGCGCCGCGCACCCGGGTCGCGGCGGATCCGCCGAGCCGCTCCACGAGCGAGGGGAAGGCCGCCAGCCGTTCGGGGAAGGCGCCGCGCCGCGAGGTCAGCACCGCCACCCCCACCAGGTCCTCGCCCACCGGCGTCACGTACGCCTCGCCGTCCGCCGCCCAGTGGACCTCCACGAAGTCGGTCCAGGGGGCGATCGGATAGTGCTGCCGCAGGCCGTACCGGCGCGGCCCGCGATCGGGCAGCTCCAGCCCGAGCAGGGCCCGCACCGGCGAGTGCAGCCCGTCGGCGGCCACCAGCCAGCGGGCGGCGAACCCGGCCGCCTCGACGCCGTCGGCGCTCTGCCGTACCTCCGACACCCTGCCGGGCACGATGCGCACGCCCAGCTCCGCCGCGCGCCGTGACAGCGCGGCGTGCAGCACGGTACGGCGCACGCCCAGCCCGTGGCCGCCGCGGAAGTCGGCCTGCGCCTGACGGCGCCCGTCCAGATAGCGGATCCCGCGCAGCGGCCGGCCCTCGGGCTCGACGCCCAGCTCCCGCAGCGCGGCGGTCCCGGTGGGCATCAGGCCCTCCCCGCAGGCCTTGTCCACCGGTCCGGGACGGGGCTCGACCACGACCGCCTCCATCCCGGCCGCCGCCGCGTGGATGGCCGTGGCCAGGCCCGCCGGTCCGCCGCCGGCGACCAGGACGTCGATCACGCCGGGGACCGTCCCGGCACCGGGGCGAGCGAGGCCAGCGCCGCGTCCTCGCATCGGATCCTGACCACCATCAGGGCGGCGTTGCAGACGGTGAAGATCACGGCGGTGATCCACGCGCTGTGGACCAGGGGCAGTGCGAAGCCCTCCGCGGCCACGGCGACGTAGTTCGGGTGGGGCAGCCAGGACAGCCGGTAGGGGCCGCCGGTCACCCGCGGAAGGCCGGGCACCACGACCACCTGGGTGTTCCACTGCCGCCCCAGCGTGGTGATGCACCACCAGCGCAGCCCCTGGGCGGCGACCACCAGGGCGAGCATCGGCCAGCCCAGGGCCGGCAGGAAGGGCCGATCGGCCAGGTACACCTCCGCCAGGCAGCCCGCCAGCAGGCCCGTGTGCAGCAGGACCATCCACGGATAGTGGCCGCGGCCGGAGACCACGCCGCCGTGGGCCAGGCTCCAGCTCATGTTGCGGCGCGCGAGGACCAGTTCGGCCAGGCGTTCCACGGCGACCAGGAGGACGAGGACCAGGTACCAGGACGTCGAGGACATCGGACCCCTACCAGCGCAGCAGGACGAGTTCGGAGCAGAATCCCGGGCCCATCGCGATGAGCAGGCCCGGTGTGCCCGGCGGTGGCCGCAGGGCGAGGGTGTCCCGCAGGACGTGCAGCACCGAGGAGGAGGACAGGTTGCCGACCTCGGCCAGCGAGCGCCAGGTGACGTCCAGCGCGCCGGGCGGCAGCCGCAGGGTCTCGGAGACGGCCTCCAGCACCTTCGGCCCGCCGGGGTGGCACACCCAGGCGGTGACGTCCCCGGCGGTCAGCCCGTGGTCGGTCAGGAAGCCGTGCACGTCCTCGGCGAGGTAGGTGCGCACGACGTCGGGGACGCTCGCGTCGAGCACCACCCGGAAGCCGGTGTCGCCGACGTCCCAGCCCATCACGCCCTCCGAGCCGGGGTACAGGTGACTGCGGGTGGCCAGCACGGCCGGCCCCGGCCCGTCCGGGCGGCGCCCGTCACCGCCGTCGCTGTCGCCGTCGCCGGGCGGGATCCCGTCGCCGCACATGACCACCGCGGCCGCGCCGTCGCCGAACAGCGCGCCGGCCACCATGTTGGCGACGGAGGAGTCCTCGCGCTGCAGCGTCAGCGAGCACAGCTCGACCGAGAGCAGCACGGCCACCTGCTCCGGCCAGCCGCGGAGATAGTCGTGGACCCGCGCGATCCCGGCCGCTCCCGCCACGCATCCGAGGCCGAACACCGGCACGCGCTTGACGTCGGGGCGCAGCCCGATCCGGCCGGCCACCCGCGCCTCGATCGAGGGCGCCGCGATCCCGGTCACCGACGTGAACATGATCATGTCCACGTCCCGCGGCGTGAGCCCGGCCTCCTCCAGCGCGCCGCAGACCGCCTCCGCCCCCAGCTCGACGGCGGTGTCGATGAACACGTCGTTGGCCGCGCCGAGACCGTCGAGCTTGTCGTACCGGTCGAGCGGCAGGCTCAGATGACGGTGCCCTACCTTCGCGCCCGCGTACAGCCGGTCGAGCAGCGCCCGGCTCGCACCCTCCGGCAGGCACATCCGGGCGAACGCGTCCGCGATCTCACCCTGGGAGTAACGGTACGGCGGAAGCGCACCCCGGACCGCGGCGATACGGCTCAATCTGAACACTCCTGGCTCGATCTGAACGCCCACGAGTTCCGGTCACCCGGACCTCCCCGGCCCACAGCCACCCGAACACCCCGCTCCCTGCCCACCCACCCCGCCGTCATACTTGTTCCATCCCACACCCGGGGTTCACCCAGGTCCACCCCCTCCGGCCTCCGCGGCGCCGCCGTACGGCGGGGGACCGGTTCCCGCGGGAGCCCTAGGATCGGTCCCGTGACGACGAGCGGACAGTCCCGGAGTGTCCACCGCTCCGGCCCGGCGGCGCTGCGGGGGCTGGCGCGGGCCTGCCATCCCGGGCCGACCGCCGCGGTCACGCTGCTGACGACGGCGCTCGCCGTGGCGAGCGGCCGTGACGTCGCCGGATGCGCGCTGGTGGCCGCGGCCGTGCTCGCCGGTCAGCTCTCCATCGGCTGGTGCAACGACGCCGTGGACGCCGGGAGGGACGCCGCGGCGGGGCGGCGGGACAAGCCGATCGTCAGCGGTGAGGTGGGCGTCCGGGCCGTGCGGGTCGCCGCGGTCGTCGCCCTCGTGCTGTGCGTACCGCTCTCCCTGGCCTCCGGGGTGCCCGCCGGGACCGCCCACCTCGTCGGCGTCGCCGCCGCCTGGGCCTACGACCTCGGGATGAAGGCCACGGCGCTGTCCTGGGCCCCGTACGCCGTGGGGTTCGGGTCGCTGCCCGCGTTCGTCGCGCTCGGTCTGCCCGGTCATCCGCAGCCCGCCTGGTGGGCCGTCCTGGCCGGGGCGCTGCTCGGCTGCGGCGCCCACCTGGCCAACGTCCTTCCCGACATCTCCGACGACCTGGCCACCGGCGTACGCGGATGGCCGCAGCGGCTGGGGCCCGCCCGCGTCCGCGCGCTCATCCCGCTCCCGCTGCTCCTGGCGACCGGCCTGCTCGTCCTCGCCCCGCCCGGCCCGCCCGCCGCCGGCGCCTGGGCCGCCCTCGCCGCGGCCTGCGCGTTCGCGGGCGCCGGTCTCGTCCTGGGAGCCCGCTCACCGCGCGTCCCCTTCGCGGCGGCCATCGCCGTGGCGGCGGTCGACGTCGTTCTCCTGCTCGTCCAAGGCATCGGCATCACCGCTCCCTGACCCGGCGCGTCGCGGTGCCGTACGGGAAGATTCAGGGTATTTCAGCTGTTCAGAACCTTCGGGGCTGATTAATTCGGTTGCGTGAACACCACGCTTCTGGCGTTATTGGTCCCGTTCACAGCTTGATCTACCGGAGGGAGGCGACGCGGAGATGACGTACAACGAGGTGATGGGTGGCCGGGCGCCGATCCGCATGTGGGCCGACCCCGCGCAGGTCGAGCCGAACGTCATGCAGCAGCTGCGCAACGTCTCCAACCTGCCGTGGGTGCACGGGGTCGCGGTGATGCCGGACGTGCATCACGGCAAGGGCGCCACGGTCGGTTCGGTCATCGCCATGCGGGACGCGGTCTCGCCGGCGGCGGTGGGAGTGGACATCGGTTGCGGGATGACCGCGGTGAAGACCTCCTACAGGGTCGACAGCCTGCCCGACAACCTGGCGTACCTGCGCTCGAAGCTGGAGCAGGCCGTTCCGGTCGGGTTCGGTCACCACAAGCGGCCGGTCGACCCGACCAGGCTGCACGGCTTCAAGACCGCCGACTGGACGGAGTTCTGGAAGAGCTTCGACGGGCTGGCCTCCTCCGTGCACCCGAAGCGGGAGCGCGCCGAGGTGCAGATGGGCACGCTCGGGGGCGGCAACCACTTCCTCGAGGTCTGCGCCGACGACGAGGGCGTGGTCTGGGTGGTGCTCCACTCCGGGTCGCGCAACATCGGCAAGGAACTCGCCGAGCACCACATCGAGCAGGCACGGCGCCTGCCGCACAACCAGGACCTGCCGGACCGCGACCTCGCGGTGTTCGTCGGGGGCACGCCGCAGATGGACGCCTACCGCAGGGACCTGTTCTGGGCGCAGGACTACGCACGCCGTAACCGGGCGGTCATGATGGCCCTGGTCTGCGACGTGCTCCGGCGCCACCTGCCCGGCATCACCTTCGAGCAGCCGATCTCCTGCCACCACAACTACGTGGCCGAGGAGCGGTACGACGACGTGGATGTGCTCGTCACCCGCAAGGGCGCGATCCGCGCGGGATCCGGCGAGTTCGGCATCATCCCCGGCTCGATGGCGACCGGCACCTACATTGTGAAGGGCCTGGGCAACGCCGCAGCGTTCAACTCGGCCTCGCACGGTGCCGGTCGCCGGATGAGCAGGAACAAGGCCAAGAAGACCTTCAGCCTGGCGGACTTCAAGGCCCAGACCGAGGGCGTCGAGTGCCGCAAGGACACCGGGGTGATCGACGAGATCCCCGCCGCCTACAAGGACATCGAGTCGGTCATGGCCGCCCAGACCGACCTGGTTCAGGTCGTCGCCCACCTGCGCCAGCTCATCTGCATCAAGGGCTGACCTGAGCCGAGAGCCTGCGCCGTACCAGCGGAACCTCCGCTGACCTGCGGCGCAGGTCTCGTCGTTTCGCGATCAGCCGGTCTGGACGGGATTCCGTTCGTCCGGGGTGCCGATGAGCGAGGCATCGGCTGGGTCGAAGATCGCTCCGACGTCGGTGAGCGAGGTGAGCCCGCCCGGCCCGGGGAAGGACACGAGGTGTTCGGTGCCCCGGCCGGCGGGCCGATGGCGGCAGGCGCCCCGGCGGGCTCCGTTCACCAGCAGGCGGATCTTCATCCGGTCCGTCACCCGGCACAGCGCCTGGACCGCCTCGAACAGGTCGTCCCCCTGGGTTATGATCTTCGGCTCCGCATCGCTGTACGCGTCGACCTGGAAGGTCGGCATCCACAGCTCACTCTTGCGGATAGTCACCCGCGCGTGTGCCGGTTCGCCGTCGCGCAGGATGCCGATCTCCATGGCATCCCGTGGAGGATGTTCCCCCACCGCTGGTCCGGCCCCGGTACTTCGCGGTACCTGGTGTCGCACGCCGGACATGCCAGTCTCTCCGGTTCGGGCATGCAACCGCCGTAAACCAACAGCCCGGCCCGCCGATCCCGTTCCACCTCTTCGTCGTAGAGCAGGTAGCCGTACAACAACGGAGCCAGCCTGCCCACGTCGCAGCGGGGGCACAACGGGCGCCGGTCTTCCGCCTCACCGCCGGCCTCACCCTCGATGTGATCCATCTCAACCCCCTCGCTTCGGCGGATCATCCGAGCCCGATCGGAAGCAGCGGACGAGGGGACACGGATCGGCGTCGCCGCGGATGAGTCTCAGTCACCCCGCCAGATATAGAAGATCACGCTTGTGGTCGGCTTGGAGGTGGATGCCGGCGCCGGTTCATTACTCCATGTGCCGTTATATCGATTAATGCTCTGAGGGAGAGTGGATCGTTTCCGGAAGGTGTTGAAGGCCAGCTCAAGGTAAGTTTCGGGATCATTCGGACTGCTTCTAAATGGTTTGCCCGCGGATAGCGCGCGCTGGGATGCTCGGCCCAGCAGGAACGGGGAGGAGGCCGCGAAATGGCCGTCACCGCATTCGGCAAGCCGTCCGATTCCGAGCCGGAGGTCCGTACGACGGCCGGCGTCCTTCGCGGGGGCAGGGAGGCCGGCCTGGCGGTCTTCCGCGGCATCCCGTTCGCCGAGCCGCCGGTCGGCGCCCTCCGTTTCGCCGCGCCGCAGCCGGTGCGCGGCTGGGACGGTGTGCGCCCGGCGGTCGCGTACGGCCCGCCGCCCCCGCAGTCCGGTGTGCTCGGGATGTCCGGGGACACCGCGGGCGACGACTGGTTGACGATCAACGTCTGGACACCGGACCCGGATCCGGCGGCAGGGCTCCCGGTGATGGTGTGGATCCCCGGCGGCGCTTACGCCCTGGGCGACTCCAGCCTCCCGGAGTACGACGGCGGGCGCCTGGCCGGGAGCGGGACCGTGGTCGCGACCCTCAACTACCGTCTCGGCGTCGAGGGCTTCGCGCAGATCGACGGAGCCCCGGCCAACCGGGGACTGCTCGACCAGGTCGCGGCCCTGCAGTGGGTACGGGACAACATCCGGATGTTCGGCGGCGACCCGGACCGGGTCACGGTCTTCGGGCAGTCGGCGGGCGGCGGATCGGTCGCCGCGCTGCTGGCCATGCCGCGCGCAGCCGGGCTCTTCCGCCGGGCGATCGCGCAGAGCGTGCCGGGGACGTTCTTCTCACCGGAGCTGGCCGCCGACATCGCTGCGGCCTGCGCCGCCGAGCTGGGAGTACGGCCCACGGTGTCGGGCCTGTCGGCGGTGGCCCCGGCCCGGCTGCCCGCCGCCGGTGACGCGATCTTCGCCAAGACGCTCCAGTGGCGGGAACGCTGGGGACAGATCGCACACCGGCCGATCCCGTTCGCACCGGTCGTCGACGGTGACGTCCTGCCGGCGACCCCTTGGCGGGCACTGGCTGACGGCGCCGCCCGGGACGTCGGGCTTCTCGTCGGGCACACTCGCGACGAGCACCGGTTGTTCAGCCTGATCGACGGCGTGCTCGGCCAGGTCACGCACGAGCAGAGCGAGACCGCTCTGCACCTGCTCGCCCCCGGCCCTGACGGCGCACGCCGGTACCGGGAGGCATTCCCGGACGCGACCGACGAGGAGCTGTACGAACTGGTCAACGCGGACTGGTTGTTCCGCATGCCGAGCCTCCACCTCGCCGAGGCGCAGGTCACCGGCGGCGGCCGGGCCCATCTCTACGAACTGACCTGGTCCGCCCCGGGAGCGGGCGGCGGCCTCGGCGCCTGTCACGGCCTGGACGTGCCGCTCGTCTTCGGCAACCTCGGCAGCGGACGGCCCGCCATGCTGATCGGTGACCCGCCCTCCCCGGCGGCTGAGGAGCTGTCCGCGCGGATGCGCGGGGCGTGGACGGCGTTCGCCGCTCACGGCGACCCGGGCTGGCCTCCGTACGACGCCGACCGCCGTCTCGCACAGCTCTTCGACACGCCGCCGACGGTCACCGCCTACCCGGAAGAGACCTCACGGCTGCTGTGGCGGGACCACACCTTCCCGGCGCTCCCGCTGCTCGCGCGGTGATCAGTCCCGTGCGAACCACGAACGCCGATCCGGGAACCGGGCTGCCTGACGCCTGACCACTTATGCCTGCTCCGGCAGGGAGAGGGCGGCTGTTCTGCCCGCGCCCCACACTCGCACCCGGATGCGCCTGCGGCAGCCGCCCGAGCCGGGCGCGCACCGGATTTCGGCCTTCCACACGAACTCGTGCCCGCTGACGCACAGCTTCCGCAGCCTCGTCCTCACTGCACCGACCTCGGTTTCACGCCGAAAGGGTTGTCGATGACATATCGCCAGCGTCCATCGTGCCCGCGCCGGGCGACGTCGGTGGCGGTGCCCTCGATGTGCACGGGGAGGCCGTCGGGATCCGCGCCGTCGATGGCCCAGTCGACGATCAGCAGGGCGATGTCGCCGGTGGTGTAGACGTGCCGAGGCCGGACGGTGATCGGCAGTCCGAGACTCAGGAACCGTTCGTTGGCGGCATGGGCCTCCCGGCCGGTCAGCGGCGAGCCCGGTTCCGGGACGAACACCGCCCCGTTCTCGTAGACCTCCGCCACCGCCTGCGCGTCACCGGTGTTGAACCGTTCGGCGAACACGGCGGGCACGTCCTCGGGGCGTTCGGCAAGCTGCCGCATCATCGATGCACGTCCTTCCGGAAGGTAGAAATCAGTCAGACGCGGCAACGCTAGGAGGCGCTCTCGTGACTCACCAAACGGTTGGTTACCCGGCCCGGCCGGGCCTGCCCGACGACCCTCGGGCGAACGTCGCCGAACCGACTCCGTCCTGCCCGGTGGAGATCGCCCTCGCCGCCCTGCACGGCCGCTGGACGACCCTGGTGATCCGCGAATTCCTGCGGGGCGACCGTACTTTCACCGAACTCCGCCAGGCCCTGCCCGCCCTGTCGGACAAGGTCCTGTCCGATCGGCTGGCGCACCTGACGGAGATCGGCGTGCTCGAGCGCCGCCGTCAGCCCGGCTGGCCGCCCCGGGTCCACTACACGCTCACCCCGCACGGACGCCGCCTCGGTCCCGTCCTGCAAGCCCTGTGGGACTGGGGCGTACAGCACCGGCCGCCCTCTCCGAGCGACATCCGATAACGGCGACTCCGCGCCATCGCCGAGATCGTGAGGCAGGTGGTGAACTGAGGGCGGGGCCCGTCGTTGACGCATGGGCCGGGGCATGGTGGAGTGCCCCGGTGGCCGACACCGCCGACACCGTCGACACCGCCCACGCCGTCTACCGCTGGCTGAAGAACCACCGCGACGGGCGCGCCACCGAGGCCCGCCTGGATGCGGCCGAGAGCATCCCTCCACTGCTGACCTGCGTCTTCGCCCTCTGCGGCCGGGTCCGCCCGTACAACAGACATCTCGCCTGGGAACTGCGGAACCATCCTCTCGGACCGCCCGCCTGGCACCACGAACGGCTGCTGCCGCTCCTGGAGGGCGTCCTGTCGCACGCCGATCCGCAGGCCGCCCGCCGGCTCTTCCTGGATGTGGAACCGCTCGCCCGCGCCGCCGGTCACGGCCCCGTCCTGGACGCCTGGGGCGAGGACCTCCGTCTCCTGCGGCGAGACCCCGGCTGAAGACGCCTGCGCCGCAGCGGCGGAGGTTCCGTCGCTGCGGCGCAGGCGTGGTACGTGTGCGGTTCTGTCAGAATCCCTCAGCCAAGAGTCACTCGACACCGGCGCGTTCGGTCAGCTCGCAGTTGATCCTGCTGTCCAGCGCGCGGTCGTCGACGACGATGGTGTCGGCGGTGCCGGGAGCGCCGAGCCCGCCGTCGCAGTCGATCTGGGTCTCGGTGTTCCCGTCGTTGGCGAAGATCTTGTCGTTGGCGGCGCCGCCCCGCATGGTGTCGCGGGCGCCGAGCCCCTTGATCTGGTTCGCCGCGAGGTCGCCGATCAGCGTGTCGCTGAAGCTGGTGCCGGTCACGTCCTCCACCTGTACGAAGTCCGCGTCGTTCTTGGCGGGACGTCCGTCGTCGGCGCCGAGGCCCAGGGTCACGTCGACCGCCTCGCTCATGCCCCGGTAGTCCGCGTGGTCCCGGGCACCGGCGTCGCCGATCACCCGGAGCGTGCTGAGGCCGGAGTCGGCGTAACTGAGCGCGAAGGTGTCGTCGCCGGAGCCGCCGCGGATCTCGCCGTTGAAGGTGCGCTGGACGGTGGCGCGGTCGTTGCCGCCCCCCAGGTTGAAGCGGATCTCGGTGACCGCGCTGCAGCGCGCCTGGGTCGAGTCGACGAACGTGGTACAGCCGGCGCCGGGGGTCAGGGTCACCGAGTCGTCGACCACCACCACACCACCGGCCTCCTTGCTCAGCCGCAGCTGGTTGGCGTTGTCGGAGCCGGTGTAGACGAGCACGGTCCTGCCGCTCTCCACCCTGATCTCGACGGCGGAGTTGACGGCGGCCTGGCTCGGGGTGGCCAGCAGGCCCGCGCCCGCGGTGGAGGCGGCGGCCAGCAGCGCCAGGCGGGCCAGGTTCTTACGGATAGACATCGTTCTTTCCTCGGGTTGGTGTTCGGTCTGCGTTCAGGGACCAGGACGCTCCAGCGGAACGCACCATTCCGCTACCCGCCAAAAGACGCACAAGGGAGGGGAACCCGATCCGGCCCCCCTGCGTCCGCCGGTAGGGTGCGGGCATGCCCCACCGGATCTGCGCCCTCGTCATCGCCGGAGAGGTGGACGCCGAGCGGGCCCGCGCGGTGGGCCTGCACGCCGTGCTCCTCCACGAGGGCATCGGCGTGTTCCCCGTCGATCACTACTTCTCGGCCTACTGGGCCGCGACGCGCGGCAACGAGGCGTCGCTCGACCTGCCCGCTCGCTGCCGCACCGGCGTCTTCCCGGCGGAGGCGGTGCTGTACGACCTCGTCCGCGAGGTGACCGGTACGGACGAGCCGCTGTTCGCGATCATCCAGACGGAGTACTTCGGCGGCGTCGGAGACCAGTGGGCCGCGGCGTTCGCCGGGGAGAGACGGCTGACGACCGATGAGGCGTCGATCAACGAGGCGCTCGCCGCGCTCGGTGTGCGGGCGTCCGGCGCGGCGGACGAGTTCGACGTGATCGGTCTCGGTACGTTCCGGAGCAATCCTGATCACCTGGACCGCTACGGCGACCTGTGCGACGAACTCGGCGTCTGAGCGTCCGCCCCGGGCGGAAATGTCGGCACGGGTGGTTAACGTCCCCGCTGTGGATCACTGGGACGAGATCAGGAATCTCATCGAGAAACGGCACGCCGACCGGCTCGCCGAGCAGGTCAAGGGTCTGGACGACGAGGCCCGCAGGGAGGCCGCGGCCCGGCTGCCGGAGCTGTTGAAGGAGCTGCGAGGCCGGTTCGAACGGTGGGACGACGGCCTGGTCGGCTACGCGGCCGTGCTGCGGGTGGCGGGTGCCGCGGTCTTCGGCGGCGCGGCGGCCGTGGCGTCCTGGCTGTACCGGCGTGAGTTCGCGCCGCAGTGGGCCGGCCCGGACAACGACGTGGACCTCGTCCTGGCCGTGCTCGCCGACCGGCCCGCCGGCTGGCGCGCCGACCTCGCCGAGCGTCTGGTGCTGCGGATGCGCGCCTTCGACGATCGCGGCATGGCGCTCGCCCTGGCCCTGCTGCGCGAGACCGGCGTCGAGCCGCCGCCGCACGACCCCCTGGTGGCCGGCTGGGCGGGCCGGGACCCGTCGCGTCTCGGCTCCGACCCGCTCCTCGACCACCTGCTGCCCCGCCTGTTCGAGGCCGAGGGCGTGGGGCGGGTGCTCCAGTGGGAGAGGGATCCGGACGGGGGCTGGCTGGGCGCGCTGCTGGATCTGGCCGACGAGGGCCGGGTGAGGCGCGAGGCACTGATCGACGGCTGCGTGCGCCGCTTCCTGCTCGGCGGTACGGCCCTCGACCTGCGGTTCTTCGTCCGGCTGCACGAGGAGCTGGACCCCTCGCCCGCGGAGACGGCCCCCCGGGCCCGCGACTATCTGAGCCTGCTGGCCGCCTCTCCCGGCCCGGTGGCCGAGCCGGCCGCGAGGTGCCTGCGTGCCTGCGAGGGGCTCAGCGCCGACGAGCTCGCCGAGGCATGGGAGGCGCTGCTGTTCCGTTCCGAGCGCAAACTGGTGCGTGCCGGCCTGTCGTGGCTCGACCGTTCCGTACGGCGTGCGCCCGCGCTCGCCGACGCGGCCGCCGTACCGCTGGCCCGCGCGTTCACCGCCGACTCCTTCGAGCTGCAGGAGAAGGCCGTCGAACTGGCCGTCGCCCATGCGTCCGGCATGGGCGAGGAGGGGCGCGCCGCCGTACGGGAGGCGATCGAGCTGCTCCCGTCCCGGCTGGGCCACCGGGCCGCCGCGGCGTTCGCGGGCGGCACGGTGGCCGAGGCCGAGCCCGCGTTCGTCCCGCCGCCGCTGCCCGCCGCGCCCGAACGCGCCCGCCGCGTCGAGCCCCCCATCGAGTCCGTCGAGGAGCTCAGCCGGTCGACGGTGGAGGGCGCGCGCTCCTGGCAGTCGTGGGAGCGGTTGCTGGCCGGGTTCGTCACGCTCGCCGGCCGTGACCGGGCGGGTGTGGCGGCGGTGCTGCGTCCCCGGCTGTCGGAGATGCTGAAGCATCCGTGGACCGACGGACGATACCGCCAGGAGGCATGGGAGAGGATCGCCGAGTGGTTCTGGGGCGCCGTGCACGCCCTGACCACGACCGCGCCCGCCGAGGAGGCCTGGCGGCGCTTCATGCCGACGACGACCCGGACCGCCCCGCATCTCTTCCTCCTGCACCGCGCGGCCGAGATCCTGCGGGCCGTCGAGGAGGACACCCTGCCGCCGCTGCTGCTGGCCACGCCCACGCACGACACGGGGCACGTGGCGGCGGCCGAGCTGGTCCGGCGGCTGGAGGTCATCGAGGCGGCCGGGGCGAAACCGCTGGCCGCCGACCTCCAGCAGGCGCTGCTGCGCCTGCCGCGCACCCCGGATCCCGAGGCGGCCGAGCGGGCGGCCCGGCTGACGTCCCCGGCGGGCCGGATGCTCGCCGCGTGGACCTGCCCGGAGGCCGCGATCGAGCTGGAGTGGAGGTGCGGGGACCAGGGCGGTGACAAGGGCGGTGATCACGACTGGCACAGCCGGGATCACCACCACAGCGTGAGCCTGGTGCCGGCGGTCACCGTCGCGCCCACCGGCCTGCCGCTGGTCGACCTGCTGCTCGGCGTTCCCCGGCACTGGGGCGAGGTCCACCACCGCGACTGGTGGTCCTCGATGCTGCCCTCGCATCGCGAGGTCACCGCCGCCTACCTCATGCCTCACGTGCTCAGGCGCTTCTGGGACGAAACCCTTGTAGGGCCGGGACAGGCCCGGGAGCTGGCCAGGGCCGAAGGGCCGGCCGGCGCGGCGTTCGCGGTGGTGCTCGCCCGTGTCCTGGGCGATCCGAACATGCCGGAGTCGGTGGACGTGCTGCTGGAGGTCGCCGCGCGGGACGAACTGCCCGCCGACGAGATCGGCCGCCAGAGCGGGCTCCTGGTGGCCGGCGGCGAGGTCAGGATGATCGACATGATCGCCGCGCTCGACGCCGCGGCCAGGCGGGGAGCGCACGCGCACTTGTGGCGGATCGCCGCCGCGGCGCTGCCCGTGCTGTTGCCCGCGCCGGGTGAGCGCCCGCGCAACGGCCTGGCCGGGTTCGTCGCGCTCGCCGCCGTGACCGCCGAGTGGTGCGGTGCGCGCGGTGAGATCCCCGTGGTGCGTGACATGGCCGCCCGCAGGGGGAGCAGCGGGCTGCTCCGCGAGGTCCGCCGCCTGCACGACCTGCTCACCGGCGGCGGCGGGACGGGCGGCGCAGGCGGAGCTGACGGCACGCCTGGAACTGACGGCACAGACGGAACGGGCGACATGGCCGACATGGCCGGCACCGTCGGCGCCGTCCGGGAGGGATGATCATGAAGTCCAAGCGGAACAGGCGGAACAGGAACTGGCACTCCCGCAACGACGAGGGCCACGGCAGGCGGATGGAGGTCGGCGACCTCGCCCGTGCCGCCGCCGCGCCGGGCTGGTCGCGGCTGGCCGTACGCCATGACCGGATCGGGGCGTACGCGCGGACCACCGTCATCCGTGACGGCCACGAGATCGCCGCAGCGGATGTGGCGGGCATGGACGAGCCGTTCCGGCGCCTGCGCGAGCTGTCCTACCAGGCGGGCGCCGGCACCTGGTTCACCTGCGAGCTGGAGTTCGCGCCCGGCGGCAGAGGCTACACCGGCCGGGTCGACTCGTCCGCGCCGCCGTTCGAGGACGTGCCGCCGGCGGCGGCGCTGGCGGAGCTGACCGCCTTCCCCCGCCGGGAGCCGCCCGGCTGGCTGCTGGCCGCCCTGCCGACCGCCGTCCCCATCGAGCTGCCCGTCGCGTACGGCGAGCGCTATGACCGGTGGGGCAGCCACCTCACCGAGCGCCTGGGTGACC
Source organism: Paraplanobispora takensis (assembly GCF_016863195.1). Classification (GTDB taxonomy): domain Bacteria; phylum Actinomycetota; class Actinomycetes; order Streptosporangiales; family Streptosporangiaceae; genus Planobispora; species Planobispora takensis. Next base: position 52,965 of record NZ_BOOK01000013.1, read on the forward strand.
ATCTGCTGCGGCACCCGCTGCCGATCACAGGGGAACTGGCCTACGTCCCGGCCACGGCCATGACCGCCCGCGGGTTCGACCAGGACGGGAGGCGCGGGCGGCACACGCTCTATCTGACGGAACAGGCCGGTGAGGCCGGAGACGAGCACTTCGCGATGGGCGGCTACGGGGAAGCCTACTGGGTGGCCCGCCACGGCATCCTCGGCACCGGCGGGGGCGTGCGCTCGGTCACGCTGGACGGTGCCGTGCTCAGACTGGGGCTGACCCGCGAGGCGGCCGACCTGCTGGAGACCGAGACCGTCTTCGAGATCCACCTCGACCTGCCGCCTGAGACGATCGCCGGACTGCGCACCGCAGTGCCCGGCATTCTGCGTTCCGTCACCGGGCCACCGGAGCTGATCGGCTTCTAGCGCCCGTCCGGCGGCCCGATCACGGGGTCTCCGACCCGCATGAGGATCCGGCCGCCGGACGGGCCCCGCCGCACCGGTGAAGGCCCGCTCAGCAGTCGCAGATGAACCCGTACGTTCCCCAGTCCGCCTTGATGGTCAGCTGGTACTTCTTGCCGTAGAGGCCGTAGATCCCGGTGCGGAAGCTCTTGTCGGGGCCCACCTCGCCGCGGCCGACCCGCACTCCGGTCTCGCGGTCCCAGACCTCCCAGGTGGCGATGGAGGTGGTGTCGAGGCCGATCCAGACCCGGTGCAGGTCGGTCCTGGCCGGGGTGTAGCCGCTGGCGCACTTGCCGGTCCAGTAGTCCGGCCGGCACGTGTGACGGGTCTCGGCGGAGGCGGAGGGCGCGAACACGGTCGATGCGGCCAAGAGGCAGAGTGCGGCGAGGGCTGACTTCATGGGTGTGCGCATTGAATCGGTCCCTTGATCACTGTTTCGGGCGGGGTCAGTATGTCAGCCACCATGACCCCATAAGGCCCGATTTCAGAGGATTTCAGTGGGTGAGACCGGGGCTCCCCTCGTGGCCGAAGGTGATCACGATGTCCCTGCCGTTGGCGTAGCTGACCACGGGCCGCTGGAGCATGTCACCCACCCGGCGGGCGACCGCCTGGAACAGCTCCACCATCTCCGGGGTCTCGGCGGTGACCCTGAAGCGCCCCTTGGCGACCAGCGTCTCGGCGACGAGCGGGGAGAAGTTCGCCTCGCCCCGGGCCTTCTCGTCCGCGCTGAGCGGGGTGCGCCGGGGCGCGGGAGGGTGGACGGTCATGATGATCTCCTCTGGTCGTCGTCCGCACAGGATGCCATTCGCGGCCCCGCCCCGGGTCCTCATCGAGGCCATTCCGAGCGGCCTGTCCCGGGCGGTCCTTTCCTGGCGGCCTATCCCGAGCGGCTATTCCGAGTGGTCGACGACGATCACGACGTTTCCCGTCTTCTGCCCGGTCTCGACATACCGGTGAGCCTCGACTATCTCCTCCAGCGGATAACGCCGGTCGATGACCGGCGTGAACCGGCCGGACTCGATCAGCTCCTTGAAGTGTCGCGCCATCGCCGGGCCGTTCCGCGGAAACGGGAAGACGACCCTCCTGCCGCGGAGAACCGGGGTGAGGAGAACCAGGAAAAGATTCTGTGCCAGGGGGCCCAGTTCGGACGAGACATAGATCCCACGCGGTCTCAGCAGCCGTCTGCACCGGCCGAAGGTGCTCTTGCCGACCGCGTCGATGACGACGTCGTACTCCTGCTCGTCCTTCGTGAAGTCCCGGGCCGTGTAGTCGACGACCCGGTCGGCGCCCAGGCCCGCGACCAGTTCGACGTCCTTGGCGCCGCAGACCGCGGTCACCACGGCACCCAGGCTCTTCAGGAGCTGGACCGCCGCTGAGCCGATGGCCCCGGTCGCGCCGTAGACGAGGACGTCCTGCCCGCTGCGGACCTTCGCCGTCCTGATCATCGCGAGGGCGTACTGCGCGCCCTCGGTGGCGGGGGCGGCCTCCTCGTAGGTCAGGCCCGCCGGCATGGCCGCGAGCATGCCGTCCCGGTGGATCGCCATGTACTGGGCGTGGGCCCCGAACCCGCGGTCGTTGTATCCGAACACCCTGTCGCCGACCCCGAAGGACGTGACTCCGGAGCCCACCGCCTCGATCTCTCCGGCGAACTCGGTTCCGATGATCCTCGCCTTCGGCCGGACGAGCCCGGTGGAAAGCCTCCAGAAGAAGGGCTTGGCCGCCCGCAGCGCGCAGTCCGTGCGATTGACCGTCGTCGCGTAGACCTTGACGAGCAGTTCGTCATCCTTGATCGCCGGTTTCTCCGCCTCCGAGACGCCGACCACTTCCGGCGGGCCATATCTGCTGCGGACTGCGGCCTTCATGATTGGATTGTAGCCACCGTACGGTGGCCCGCTTCGATTTTCCTTTTCCGCCGATCCGCATTCGGATACGGCCGGAAATCGGCATGGGATATCCGCAGGCGAGCCCCGTTCACTCCGGCCGCAGGGCGGAAGTGTAGGCGCTCAGAGCCTCGTGACGGCGCTGCAGTTCGGCGATGTCCCGGGCGAGGCGCGAGCGGTGGGAGTCCAGCATGTCGATATAGCCGGCGCAGCCGGACGGCCCGGGTCCGTTCTCGGCGCACGGCAGGAAGCCGCGGATCGTCTCCGTGGGCAGGCCCGCGGCCAGCAGCTCGCGGATGCGCCCGACCCGCTCGACGGCTTCGGGGCGATAGCGGCGGTAACCGTTGCCGTCCCGTTCCGCATGGAGCAGACCCTGCTCCTCGTAGTACCTGAGCAGGCGGGTGCTCACACCGGTCCGCCGGGACAGCTCACCGATCCACATCGCTTTCCCCCAAAGGACTTGACCTTCACACCGATGTGAGACCCCAACCTCTTCGGCATGACACAGATTCCTGGATTTCCCGAACTTTCCACGACCGTCGTCGGATCCGGCCCCGGCATCCTGCTCGCGCACGGGGCGAGCGGCAGCATCGCCGACAACTACGGCACGCTGGTGCCGGTTCTGGCCGAGGGCCACACCGTCGTCGGCCCCGACTACCCGGGGTCGGGCGCCACCCCCCGGGCGGCCGGGGGCCTCACCCTGGACGAGCTGGCCGACGCGCTGGTGGCCTCCGCGGTCGGCGCCGGGGTGGAGACCTTCACCGTGATCGGGTTCTCCCTGGGGACCACCGTCGCCGTGCGGGCCGCCGCCCGCCACCCGGAACGGGTGCGGGGGCTCGTGCTGGCGGCGGGCTTCGCCAAGGCCGACAACCAGATCGAGCTGTCGCTGGGGCTCTGGGAGCACCTGCTGAGGAGCGGCGACGCCGAGGGCTTCGCCAGGATCCGCGCGGTGAACGGCTTCAGCGTCGAGTTCCTCAACGGGCTGCCCGCCGAGCTGCTCGCCCAGCTGCTGGACCTGGGACCGGCCGGGCTGCCGCTCGGGGTGATCGAGCAGGCGGCCCTGGGCCGGGCCGCCGACACCCGGGAGGACCTGGCCGGGATCACGGTGCCGACGCTGGTCGTCGCGCCGACCCGTGACATCCTGGTCGACCCGGTCAACTCCCGCTACCTGGCGGAGCACATCCCGGGGGCGCGCTACGCCGAGCTGGACTCGGGGCACGTGGTGATGGCCGAGCGGCCCGCCGAGTGGCAGGAACTGATCGAGAAGTTCCTGTCCGAGCACGGGCTCTGAGCGGTGGGGGAGATCCCGCCGGGGATCTCCCTTCCCGGAGGAATCATCCGCCCGGCACCGGTGTTGTCAGCCACAGGGGCTGGGTGGTCTTGGGGCCGGATGGGGGCGGGCCTTAGGCTGGCCCCCTGTTCGGGTCAGGATGGATGGAGGGGACGCCCGTGTTGCAGGACTCCTTCGGGCGGGTGGCGACCGATCTTCGGGTCTCCCTCACCGATCGGTGCAATCTGCGCTGCTCGTACTGCATGCCTCCCGAAGGCCTCGACTGGCTGCCCAAGCCCGAGCTGCTGACGGCCGAGGAGATCGTCAGGCTCGTGACCATCGGCGTCGAGCGCCTGGGCATCACCGAGGTCCGCTACACCGGCGGAGAGCCGCTGCTCCGCCGGGAACTGGTCGACATCGTGGCCCGCACGGTCGCGCTCACGCCCACCCCCCAGGTCTCCCTGACCACCAACGGCATCGGCCTGTCGCGCCTGGCCGTCCCGCTGGCCGAGGCGGGCCTGCACCGCGTCAACGTCTCCCTCGACACCCTCGACCGCGAGACCTTCAAGAAGCTCGCCCACCGCGACCGCCTGGCCGACGTCCTGGAGGGCCTGGCCGCCGCCGAGGCCGCCGGCCTGCGCCCGGTCAAGGTCAACGCGGTGCTCATGCGGGGGATCAACGACCACGAGGCCGTCCCGCTGCTGCGCTACTGCCTGGACCGGGGATACGAGCTGCGCTTCATCGAGCAGATGCCGCTGGACGCCCAGCACGGCTGGCGCCGGGAGAACATGATCACGGCCGACGAGATCCTCGTGATGCTGAAGGAGTCCTTCGACCTGACCGACGCCGACCCGCAGGAGCGCGGCAGCGCCCCCGCGGAGCTCTTCCTCGTCGACGGCGGCCCGGCCCGGGTCGGGGTGATCGGCTCGGTCACCCGGCCGTTCTGCGGCGCCTGCGACCGGGTACGGCTCACCGCCGACGGTCAGATCCGCAACTGCCTGTTCGCCACCGACGAGTCCGACCTGCGGGCGGCGATGCGCTCCGGCGCCTCCGACGACGAGCTCGCCGAGCGCTGGCTGGCGGCGGTACGCGTGAAGAAGGCCGGTCACGGCATCGACGACCCCACCTTCCTGCAGCCGTCCCGCCCGATGTCCGCCATCGGTGGCTGACGCCCGCGACGGCTCAGTTCTGCGGACACTCGGCTCTGCGGACACTCGGCTCTGCGGACAGCGCGGCGGTGACAGCGGCGCCTGGGACGCCTACGTCGGCGACCAGACCGCGAAGGACGCGGCCGAGCGGGTCCGGGGAATCACCGTGTCGGAGAAAAGGAGGGCAGCCAGGGCTGGAAGGGCCGCGGCGCCTGCGTCTACTGCCGGCACTGGCTGGAGCGCATCGGCGCCGTCAACGCCTGACTTCCGGCGCACGGCAGGCGCCCGCGTGATCAGGACGGGTCCGGCGCAGGGCCCCGGGCGGTGGGACGCGGTGTGACACCGGTGGCGAGCAGGGCCAGCGCGGCGGCGCCGTACAGGCCCGCGTCCCGGCTCAGGGCGGTCGGCGAGACGGTGATGTGACGCAGGAAATCCATGCCGGCGTGCTTGGCCAGGTGCTCCCGCAGGGGATCGATGAGGAGCCCGCCGGCCGCCGCGACGCCTCCGCCGATGACGACGTCGTGCAGGTCGACGACGGCGGCGGTGTTGAGGACGGCGACGGCCAGGGCGTCGGCCGCCCGCTCGAACGCGGCCAGGGGGATCGCGTCCCCGGCCCGCGCGGCGTCGGCCAGGTCCTTGGCGGTGACCGGGCCCCGGGCGGTGACCGGTCCCTGGACGGCCGCGTTGTCGGCGGTGACGGCGAGGTCCCCGGCGGGGGTCCAGCCATTGGCCAGCGCCCATCGCACCATGGCGGGGCCGCTGGCGAGGGTCTCCAGGCAGCCCCGCGCGCCGCACGGGCACGGCTCGCCGTCGCGGTCGACGATCACGTGACCGATGTGCCCGGCGTTGCCCGTACCGCCCAGGACCGGACGTCCGCCGAGGATCAGGCCGCCGCCCACGCCGGTGGAGACCACGATTCCCAGCAGGGAGTCCACGCCGTGGCCGCCGCGCCACCATTCGCCCAGCGCCATGCACTGCCCGTCCCCGGCGAGGACCACCTCGACGCCGGGGACGAGCCGCCGGACGGCGCCGGCCAGCGGGAAGTCCCGCCACTGCGGGATGTTGACCGGAGAGACCGTCTCCGCGCGGACGTCGACGGGGCCCGCGGTCCCGATCCCGATCGCGGTCAGCCCGGGGTCGTGGAAGTCCGCGACGAGCGCGGCCAGCGTGCCGGACGGCGACGGCCCGATGGGACGCTCGGCGCGTCTCAGCAGCGTGCCGTCGGCGTCGAGGTGGGCGGCCGCGAACTTGGTGCCGCCGATGTCGAGGGCCAGAAGCGTCATGACCCCTCCGTCCGTACGGCTCGCGCCGGTCGCGGTGCGCGGCGCCTCATTTGGCGGCGCCCTGGGTCAGGCCGTTGTAGATGAAGCGCTGCAGCATAAGGAAGATCGCCAGCGTCGGGACGATCACCAGGATGGTGCCCGCGGAGATGTTCTCCCAGTGGGCGCCGAAGGGTCCCTTGAAGCGGAACAGCGAGGTCGAGACGGTGCCGAGGTTCTGGTCGGGCATGTAGAGGAAGGGGATGTAGAAGTCGTTGTACACCGCGATGCCCTTGACGATGACGACCGTGGCGATCGCCGGCTTGAGCAGCGGCAGGATGATCTTCCAGTAGACGGTGAGGGCGGAGGCGCCGTCCATCCGGGCCGCCTCGTCGACGGAGACCGGGATGCTCCTGATGAACTGCAGGAAGATGTAGATCGCCACGATGTCGGTGCCGAGATACAACATGATCGGCGCCAGGCGCGTGTTGAACAGCCCCAGCTGGTTGACCACCTGGAAGGTCGTCACCTGGGTGGTGATGCTCGGCACGAGCGTGGCGAACAGGAACATGGCCACGACGAGCTTCTTGAACCGGAAGGAGAAGCGGTCGATGGCGTAGGCGGCCGCCGATCCGATGAACACGGTCCCGGTGATCGACACGATCAGGATGACGAAGGTGTTGAACGCCGCCTCGGCCATCTGCCCCTTCTCGAAGGCGGTGACGTAGTTGGCGAAGTTCAGCCAGTCGTCGGGCATGGACAGCGGGCCGCCGCCGCGCGCCAGCTCGTCGGAGGTCTTCAGCGAGGTGAGCAGCACCACGCCGAGCGGCAGCAGGACGACCACGCTCGCCGCGACCAGGGACAGATACTTCAGGACGGTCGCCAGGCGGGCCGGCCACCCGGCGCGGGCGACGGGCCTGGCCCGCCGGCCCTTTCCGCCGGCCCCCCGGACTCCTCCGGGACCGGCCGGCATCGGGCCGCCCCCTCTTGCGGGACTTGCGGGAAGACTCGTCACGCGACAGCCCTCTCTTCCGGGACGAGCCGGCGCTGCAGCCAGGTCACCAGCAGGATGATGATCAGAAGCACCACCGCGGCGGCCGAGGCGAGCCCGGTCTTGTTGAACCGGAAGGCGAGCTTGACGGTCTGGATCACGAACGTCTCGCTGGCCCCGGCGCCGCCGGTCATGATGTAGGGGATCTCGAAGACCGACAGGCAGCCGGAGATCGCCAGGATCGCGGTCAGGCCGATCAGCGGCCGCAGGCTGGGCACGATGATGAAGCGGAACTGCTGCCACCGGCCGGCCCCGTCGAGCTCCGCGGCCTCGTACAGCTCCGGCGCGATCGACTGGATCCCGCCGAGGAACAGCACGAAGTTGAGACCGAGGAAGCGCCACACCGAGACCCCGGCGAGGGAGAAGTTGACCAGGTCGGGGTCACCGAGCCACAGGTGCTCGCCGCCGACGCCCAGCAGGCCGAGCACCGTGTCGAACGTCCCGCCCTCCTGGAAGAAGTAGAGGAAGACGAACCCGATGGCCACCCCGTTGATCAGGTAGGGGAAGAACAGGATGCCCTTGAACAGGTTGCGGAAGCGGGTGTTGAAGCTCAGCACCGTGGCGAAGTACAGCGCCAGCGCGATCTGCAGGCCCGCCGCGGCGAGGTAGTACAGGCTGGCGACGAAGACCTTGAACAGCTCCGGCCGGGTGAAGATCTCGACGTAGTTCTCGACGCCGGTGAAGGCGTAGTCGGGGCTGACGCCGTCCCAGTCGGTGAAGCTGTAGACGATCATGTTGATGATCGGGACGTAGGAGAACGTCACGAGGAAGGCCAGCGGCACCAGGAGGAACAGCCAGGGGGTGAGGGCCTGCCGGCCGCGGGAGGACCCCTTCCTCCTGGAACGCCGCGCCTGCGGCGTGTCCTGCGGCGTCGCCGCGCCCGCGGGGACGCGCCTCAGGGATGACGAGGTCGGTGTCATCTCTGCCTTTCTTCTGTCGGGGTGATCGGCCGGGGTGATCGGCTCTGTCGGCCGGAGCGCGGTGCTCGGCTCGCCGGAGCGTGGTGCCGGGCAGCGGTCTCCGCCGCCCGGCACCACGCCGTGCGGCCGTCAGCCGGCGGACTCCTGGCCGGCCTTCCACTTGCCGGACAGCTCGGCGAGCACGCTGTTCAGATCACCCTTGGCGGCGCCGCGGGCGACGTCGATGAGGCGCTGGCGGTACTCGGGCGCCTTGATCCCGACCTCCGACTCCTTGTCGATGGCGTCGACCTGGACCCGCTGGTCGGTCTCCATCTCGATGAGCTCGACGCCCGCGTCGCCGAGCGGCTTGATCGCCGAGGGCAGCGGGTCGGTCTTGAGGCTGGAGACGCCCTGGTTGAGGGCGGAGAAACCGGACTTGTCGACGAACCAGTCGACCCAGGCCCGCGCGGCGGCCTTGTTCTGCGAGTGGGTGTTGACGGCGTACTGGTAGTCGGGGGCCAGCACCGTGCAGAACTTGCCGTTCGCCTGGGCGGGGAAGGGCATGAACCCGATCGTCTCGGGGCTCTTGCCGGCCTTGGTGGCGGCCGCCTGCATCTGCGGGACCGCCCAGGACCCCAGCCACATCGCGCCGATCTTGCCGGTGGCGATGGCGTTCTTGGACTCCTCCCAGTTGGTGGTGGTCGGGTCCTTCTCGGTGAGCTTGTCGTGCACGGCGTTGAACAGCAGCGAGTCGATGACGTTGAGGTCCTTGCCCGGAGCCCACGGGTCCTCGGTGATCATCGCCTTCTCGGCCTTCACGTCACAGGTGACCGACCCCAGGGCGTTGGTCCAGGTGCTCAGCGGCCAGCCGTCCTTGTAGTTGGTGTACAGGGGCGTCGCGCCGGTCTTGTCCTTGACGCTCTTCAGCGCGGTCAGGAACTCCTCGGGCGTCTTGGGCCACTCCGTCACACCGGCGCCCTCCCACAGCTCCTTGTTGTAGACGAATCCCTGGGCGGGGGTGAAGGAGACGATCCCGTAGACCTGGTCGTTGACCGTGCCGGCCTGGGTGAACTTGTACTTCTTCGACAGCTCGGCCGAGGAACCGAGGGGGGCGAAGAACTTGGGGTAGTCGCCCTTGGGGATCGCGTTGGGGATGAGCAGCACGTCACCGTAGTTCTCGCTGTTCATCCGGATCTTGACTTCGCCCTCGTAGTCGGTGATCGCCTCGAAGGTGACGCGCACGTTCGGGTAGACCTTGGTGAAGTCGTCGGCGTACTTCTTCATCGTGCCGTCGTTGACCAGGTCGGTGCGGTTGGTCAGCACGGTGATGTTCCCGGAGACCTTCGCGGGGTCTCCGGACGCGGTCGCCGGCGCCGCGTTCCCCCCGCTGCCGCCACAGGCGGAGGCCAGGACCGCGGCCGTAGCGAGCGCCAGACCGGTCAGCACACCTCTGCGCATCTCATTCTCCCATCCGAGCACGGCCCCGGACGGGGCCGTCGCCCACCGGAGCCGACTGCTCCGGTGCTTCAGTTGCGGTGAACAGTGGCATGGGTTTTTTAGTGGAAAAAGGGACGAAGTGCTGGCGATACGTAACCGTTACAAGGAGTTCAGCTCTTTCGGTAGATCATATCTGCTTCTACCTGCGGAAACTTGAACTAGAACGGTTTAGAGAAACTGAGACGTGAGTGTCATGAGCGGGTCCGGGCATGCCGGAGCCGGGTCTCCGGCATGGGAGCTCGGAGACCCGGCGCAGTCAGGCGATACGGCCCGGCGGGCGGCGGTACGGCGCGACGGGTGACGGTACGGCTCGGCGGAGCCGGGTGGCGGTACGGCTCAGCGCAGCCGGGCGGTGGTCCCGCGCGGGACGAGCACCGGCGTCGGGGCCGCGTGACCGGCCTCCGCCTCGCCGTGGTCGATGATGCCCATGAGCAGCCGCGCGACCTCCGCCCCGAAGACGAAGACGTCATGGCTCATCGCCGACAGCGGCGGATGCGTGAGCCGGCACAGCTGGGAGTCGTCCCAGGCCAGGAGGGACAGCTCGGTGGGGACCGCCACGCCCATCTCGGTGGCCACCGAAAGGCCCGCGACGGCCATGATGTCGTTGTCGTACAGGATCGCCGTGGGCCGCTGGGCGGAGGCGAGCAGGGCCCGGGTGGCGCGGGCCCCCTGCTCCCCGGAGAAGTCGGTGGGCACGATCCTGGCCGGCTCCAGGTTCAGGCCGGCGACCGCCTTGACGAAGGCCTCGGTCCTGATCGCGCTGTGCCCGAGGGAGGGCGGACCGCCCACGCGCGCCAGCCGCCGGTGCCCGAGCGCGGCCAGATAGTGCACCGCCTCGGTGATCGCGGCGCCGTCGTCGGTCCACACCGACGGCAGGCCGCCGGTGAGATCGGGGTGGCCGACGGCGACCACCGGCAGCCGGGAGGCGCGCAGCGCCGGGACCCGGGGGTCGTCGACGGTGAAGTCCACCACGATGGAGCCGCTGATCTGCTTGCTGCGGCCCCAGCCGTCGTGGACCTCGATCTCCTCCTCCACGTCCCGCACCAGCCGCAGCAGCAGCGAGTGCGACCGCTCGGCCAGCACGCTCTCGATCCCGGAGATGAACTCCATGTAGAACGGTTCGAGCCCGAGCATGCGGGCCGGTCGCGCGATGACCAGCCCGATGTTGTTCACCTGGGTCGAGGCCGACGACAGGGACCGGGCGGCCTGGTTGGGCAGCCAGCCGAGCTCCTTGGCGACCCTGAGGATCTTCTCGCGCGTGGCGGCCGACACGCCCGGCTTGTCGTTCATCGCCAGGGAGACCGAGCCCTTGGACACACCGGCGCGCTGCGCCACCTCGGCGATGGTCACCTTGCCGCCGGGGTGGGCGCGAGAACTCATGGTCGTGGGACCCCTTCCGCCACGGCCTGCGCCGTGTTGACGCTGAACAACGCCGACTGTACCGAACCGGCGCCGGCCGCCGAGGGGTCGAGACCCTTCACCATGATCGTAACCGTCTCCCCGGGCAGCAGGGTGACCAGCCCGCGGTCGGCGACCGCCCCGGGGTCGAGCCGGTCGGCCTGCAGCAGCAGGTCGCGGACGAAGGAGTGCGCGGTGACCGTCACGCCGACGCCGCCCTCGGCCGGGTCCACGCGGACCTCCAGCTCGGCGCGCGGGTAGGCGAAGTCCCGGTCCTCGCAGCCGAGGACCAGGTCGCGCAGGCCGTCGGCGTCGGCGACCAGCAGCTCGCCCGGCGCGTCCCCGATCCCGGCGACCCCGGCGGGCAGGGGCAGCACCGCGACCGAACGCGGCGGCACGGAGTACGGCAGCCGCTCCTGCGCCAGGCACGTCCCGTCCGCGAGCATCCTGCGCACCACCGCGGTCCCCTCCCAGGGGTCGGGGGACTGGTTGTCGACGGCGAGCACGCGGGCGCCGTCCCTGCTCTGGAAGGTGAGCAGCCGGTCGGCGTACAGCCGGCGCAGCTCGTGATAGAGCGGTTTGGGCCGGGCCGCGCCGTCGATCGCCGCCCAGGAGGTGACCGGCCAGCAGTCGTTGAGCTGCCACACGACCGTTCCCGCGCACACCGGCCAGTGGGAGCGCCAGTGGGCGATCCCGGTCGCGACCGCGCGGGCCTGGTTGACCTGGGTGAGGAAGTGCCAGTCGTCGAAGGCGGCGGGGGCGGCGAAGTGGCGGGCCAGGCCGCGGTCGAGCTTGCCGTTGCCGTCCTGGGCCTTCTGGTGGTGCAGCATGCCCGGTGAGGCGGCGTCGAGCTGCTCCTCCCCGAGCGACTCGCGCAGGGTGGCGTGGGCGGGCGGGGCCTGCCAGCCGAACTCGGCGGCGAAGCGCGGCACGTCGTTCAGATAGTCGGTGTAGTCACGCCGGTTCCACACCTCCCAGAAGTGCGAGGGTCCGTGCGCGGGATCGTTGGGGTGGTGCTCCCAGGAGCCCGACCAGGGGCTGCCCGCGCTGTAGGGGCGGGTGGGGTCCAGCTCGGCGACGATCCTGGGCAGCAGCCCGAGATAGTACCCCTCGCCCCAGCTGTCTCCGGCGAGCGAGCTCTCCCAGCCCCAGTCGCGAAAGCCCCACAGGTTCTCGTTGTTGCCGTTCCACAGCACCAGGCTGGCGTGCGGGCTGAGCCGCGTGACGTTCTCCCGGGCCTCGGCCTCCACCTCGCCGCGCAGCGGCTGCTCCTCGGGGTAGGCCGCGCAGGCGAACAGGAAGTCCTGCCAGACCAGCAGGCCCAGCTCGTCGCACACGTCGTAGAAGGCGTGGTCCTCGTAGATGCCGCCGCCCCACACGCGGACCAGGTTGACACCCGCCTCGGCGGCCTGCCGCAGCCGGTGCCGGTAGCGCTCGGGGGTCACCCGGACGGGCAGGGCGTCGTCGGGGATCCAGTTGACGCCGCGCGCGAAGACCGGCCGACCGTTGATGCGCAGAGTGAACGCGGTGCCGTGCTCGTCACCCGACTGGTCCAGCTCCACGCTCCTGAACCCGATCCGGCGCTCCCACCGGTCCAGGACGTCACCGGTCCCGGCGTCGGACAGGACGACGCGGCAGCCGTACAGCGCCTGGTCGCCGTAGCCGCGCGGCCACCACAGGTCCGGCCGCGGGACCTCCAGGACGGCCACGGCCGAGGCCGCCCCCGCGGGGACGGCCTGGCGTACCGTCCGCCCGGCCGCCTCGACCGTCAGGAGCAGCTCGCGGTCCGCGCCGGTCCGCGTGCGCTCGATCTCGGCGTGCGCCTCGATCCTGCCGTCGCCGCCGGCGACGGTGACCAGCGGCCGGACCGCGGCCAGCCGGGCGGTGCTCCAGCTCTCCAGCCGGACCGGCCGCCAGATGCCCGCGGTCACGAGGGTGGGGCCCCAGTCCCATCCGAAGCTGGAGGCCATCTTCCTGATGTAGTTGAACGGTTCCGGATAGGAGTTCGGCCGCGCCCCCAGCACCTCGCGCAGCCCCTCGGCCTCGGTGTAGGCGGAGGTGAAGGCGACCGACAGCGGCGCCCCCTCGCGCACGGTCTCCGTCACGTCGAACCGGTAGGACCGGTGCATGTTGCGGGTCGTGCCCAGCTCCACCCCGTCGAGGCGGACGCGCGCGACGGTGTCGAGGCCGTCGAACACCAGGTCGGTGCGCTCGAATCCGGAGGGGACGGACCGCACGACGGTGTCGTAGCGCCAGTCGGCCCGGCCGACCCAGGCCACGTCGATCTCGTTGAGCCCCCGGTACGGATCGGGGATCAGCCCGGCCGCCAGCAGATCCACGTGGACGCATCCGGGCACCCGGGCGGGCACGGCCCGCTCACGCAGCCCGGGGAGATCGGCGGGGGCGGGGCCGCCCGTCTGCCGGAGCGTCCATCCCGCCTCCAGCCACACACTTTGCTTCGTCAACCGCTGCTCCTTGGTCCACGGCGCCGACAGATCGAACACGTCGAGGGCAGCAATCAGATGAATCCCCCCGAGATGCCCGCTCAAGGTAGCGACTCGCCCTGAACGTGTCTATAGCGGTTCAGTCGATTTTTGCGAAGTTCGCAGCGGTTAACTAAACTGATCTTGAAAACAGAGTCGTCCCCTCCCGTTGACATCGTTGTCAGACCGGTCTTATGTTCATGCTTGCTTATCCGGTAAAGCGGTTGTTCACCCCGCGTTCCGTCCCGGGGTCCCCTTGTCGTCGGATCTCCACCCCCCGTTTCAGCCTTCTCGGCGCTCCAGCACGCGCGCAGCGGTTCTGCCAGAGGCACCACCGAAGGAAGGTGTCGACATGCCGTCCGCCAAATGGGCGAGTCTCGTCGCGATGATCCTGGCCGTCTCCCTGACGCCACCGGCGCACGCGGCCTCCACCGGCCCTCCGCAAGCCCCTTCGGAGGCGGGCCCGCGCTCACAGAACACGCAGTTCGTGACCCGCTCCGACACCCGGCTCAGCCTCGGCGGCACGCCGTTCCGCTTCGCCGGCACCAACATCTACTGGCTCGGCCTGGACGAGAACGTCGGCGGCGTGGGCTACCCGACCTTCTTCCGCATCCGCGACGCGCTCGACACCGCCAAGGCCATGGGCATGACGGTAGTGCGCTCGCACATGCTGGCCTCCACCGGGAACGAGCTGTCGATCCTGCCCTCCAAGGAGGAGGGCTTCAACGAGAAGGCGTTCGCCACCGTCGACTACGCGATCGCCTACGCCGGATCGATCGGCATCCGGCTGATCCTGCCCCTCACCGACGAGTGGTCGTACTACCACGGCGGCCACCGCGACTTCACCGACCCGTACGGCCTGCCGTCGGCGGCCTTCTACACCGACGAACGCGTGATCGCCGACTACCAGGCGTACGTGCGGCACGTCATGCACCGCATCAACCCGCTGACCGGCCGCGCCTACAACGCCGACCCGACCATCATGGCCTGGGAGTTCGGCAACGAACTCGAAGGCATGACGCTCGAATGGATCAACGCCAACGCGGAGAGGTTCCGGCAGTGGGCGCCGCGCCAGCTCATCGCGGCCGGGCGCCGCTTCGACATCGACCCCGACACGCTCGCCGCCCCCGGCGTCGACATCGTGGACGTGCACTACTACCCGCCGACGGCCGGGCGGGTGAAGGCCGACGCCGCCACCGTGACGGGCGCGGGCAAGGTCTACGTCGCCGGAGAGTACGCCTCGACCTCGGCGACCGACGACCTCCTCGCCCCGCCGGCCGCCGACCCGAACGTGGCGGGCATGCTGTCGTGGTCGCTGTTCGGCCATCACGACCGCAACGGGTTCGTCCAGCACGACGACGGCTTCACCATGCACTATCCCGGCGACGACCCGCGCATGGCCGCCTCGGTCCGGGCGCAGATCGCCTTCGCCGAGCAGGTCTCCCCGGCCGGGCGCCGCCCGTCGCGGCCCGGGCCGCCCCTGATCACCCAGGTGGACAAGCGCGCCGGTCTCAACGAGCTGCGCTGGCGCGGTGCGGCGGGCGCGAGCGGCTACGTGGTGGAGCGCTCGGTACGGGGCCGCTGGAGCCCGGCGCATCCCGGCGTCCTGACCGACAACCGGACGCCGTGGATCGACCCCGAGGCCGGCCGCGACCTCTCCTACCGGGTCGTCCCGATCGACCGGAACGGGCGCCGGGGCACGGCCTCCGACCCGGTGCGGGTCACCGCCTCGCAGACCGTCCTGGCCGACCCGCTGGAGACGACCGGCCTGGCCGGCGGCCACGACGGCGTCACGATCACCCCGGGCGAGGGCGTGGCGATCGCCCGGCCGAGCGGCCCGTCGCAGGCGTGGATCTCCTGGAGCCGCCCGGACATCCGGCGGGTGGAGTTCGACACGGTGAGCGGGAAGGGCCGGCGGCCGGACGCGCGGGTGCAGGTCTCGGAGAACGGCCGGGACTGGCGGACCGTACGGCACGAGGTCCACCGCGACCGGATCACCGCCGAGGCGGGCGGCGCCGACCACGTCCGGATCCTGTGGAGAGGCGAGACGGGGCTGACCCGCGCCACCCTGTGGTCGGCCGATCCCGCGCCGGTCACCTCCGCGCCGGGCGCCTTCGGCCCGCTGACCCCGGCACCCGGGGCGCAGGACGTGCTGGGCTCGCCGAGGTTCTCCTGGAGCCCGGCCGCCGGCGCGGGCTACTACCGCCTCGTCGTCTCCGAGCACGCCGACCTGCGCGACCCCGTGCTCTCGGCCACCGGGATCACCGGGACCGAGTACCCCGCCCCGGACGTGCTGGAGCCGGGCCTCACCTACCACTGGCGGGTCACCGCGGTGAACGCGATCGGCGAGACCGGCGGCGACACGGCGTCCTTCGGCACCCGCCCGCTGCCCGACGAGCCGGCCGTCGTCGACGACTTCGAGGCGTTCGAGGACTCGGCGCAGCTCGCGCGGGCCTACGTCCGCAACACCGGCGGAGACCCGATCACCCCGGAGCTGGTGCCGGGCAAGGCCATGCGGCTCGACTACACCCTCGGATCGGCCGGGTACGCGGGCGTCACCCGCACCTTCGCGCCGGCGCCGGACCTGTGGGGGCAGGCGGGGCTCGAACTGGACCTGAGCCGGACCGGTACGGCGGCGAACGTCACGATCCAGTTCGTCACCGGCGGGATCTACTTCGAGCACACGCTGAGCGCGCCGGAGGGCACCGTCCGCATCCCCTTCAGCGAGTTCCGCCACCCGAGCTGGGCCGGTAGCGGCCCCCTCGACCTCACCCGGTTCGAACAGCTGTCGATCTACGTCGGCGGCGGGCCCGGCAGCGGCCGGCTCACCGTCGACCAGATCGTCGCCTACCCCGCCTCCTGAAAGGAGGGCTCCACCCCTCGGACGCACGACCCGCATCCGGCGAATCCCCCGAAGGAGCATCACGATGCGCACCCCCCGATCCCGCCGCAGATGGCGCAGCCTCGCCCTGACCGTGGTCCTGGCGCTGGCCTCCGTAACCGGCCTCGCCTCGCCCGCCCAGGCCTTCCCGGCCGCCTCCCGGACCGACCTGATCAACTATCTGACCGGCATCTCCGGCCGGTACACCCTCTCGGGCCAGCACAACCGCGAACCCAACAGCGACCCGACGAAGTACACCCGGGTCGCCCAGCAGATCACCGGCCAGACGCCCGGCCTGTGGGGCGGCGACTTCCTGTTCGCCCCCTCCGACGTCGCCAACCGGCAGACGATGGTCAACGAGGCGATCCGGCAGTGGCAGGGCGGCTCGGTCGTCGCCCTGACCTGGCACATGTGCCCGCCCACCGTCGGCTCCACCTGCGGCTGGGACACCGGCGGCGTCCTCAGCCACCTGTCGGACTCCCAGTGGAGCCAGCTCGTCACCAACGGCACCGCTCTCAACAACGCGTTCAAGAACCGGCTCGCCGAGGCGGTGCCGTACCTGCGCCGGCTGCAGAACGCCGGGGTGCCGGTGCTGTGGCGGCCCGTCCACGAGATGAACGACGGCTGGTCGTGGTGGGGCGGCCGGCCCGGCGCGAACGGCAGCCGCAGGCTCTACCAGATCACCCGTGACTACTTCATCGCCCAGGGCCTGACCAACCTGGTCTGGGTCTGGAACGTCAAGGACCTGAACATGGGCGCGCTCGGCGACTACTGGCCGGGCAGCGGCTACGTCGACGTGGCCTCGCTCGACGTGTGGGTCAAACTGGAGCCCTCCGCCTCCGACTACCAGGCGATGCTCAACGTGGCGGGCGGCAAGCCCATCTCGCTGGCCGAGGTCGGCCGGGCGCCCAGCCCGGCGCTGCTCGACGCCCAGCCGCGCTGGACCTGGTTCATGGTCTGGGCGGAATGGCTGACCGACCCCGCCTACAACACCAACGCGAGCGTGCAGGCCAGCTACTTCGGCCCGCGCGTGCTCAACCGCGGCGAGTTCACCATCACCTCCGGCGGTGGCGGCGGAGGCGGGGGAACCCGTACCGGGAAGATCAGGGGGCTGGGCGGAAAGTGCGTCGACGTCGCCGCGGCCGCCAGCGCCAACGGCACGAAGGTGCAGCTCTACACCTGCGACGCCAACGGCACGGCGCAGTCCTGGACGGTCGGCACCGACGGCACCCTCCGGGCGCTCGGCAAGTGCATGGACGTCGTGGGCGGCGCGAGCGCCGACGGCACCAAGGTCCAGATCTGGGACTGCGTCAGCGGCAACGCCAACCAGCAGTGGAGCTACGACGCCGCCACCCGGCATCTGGTGAACCCCCGGACCGGCAAGTGCCTGGACGCCACCGGGCAGAGCTCGGCCGACGGCACCCCGCTGCAGATCTGGACCTGCACCGGCCAGAACAACCAGAAGTGGACCCTGCCCTAGCGGGAGGTCCCGGCAAGAATCCCGAGAGGCATCGCATGAGTTTCCGCTGGGGGGTGGCGACCTCCGCCTACCAGATCGAGGGCGCCACCGACGCCGACGGCCGCACCCCGTCCATCTGGGACACCTTCTGCCGGGTGCCCGGGAACGTGGCCGGCGGCGACACCGGTGAGGCGGCCTGCGACCACTACCGTCGCATGCCCGAGGACGTCGCCCTCCTCGCGGAGCTCGGAGTCGACACCTACCGTTTCTCGATCTCGTGGCCGCGGGTCCAGCCCCGCGGCCGCGGGCCGGTCAACGCGCGCGGTCTCGCCTTCTACGACCGGCTGGTGGACGAGCTGCTGGCCCGGGGCATCGACCCCTGGGTGACGCTCTACCACTGGGACCTGCCGCAGGAGCTGGAGGACGCGGGCGGCTGGCCGCACCGGGACACCGCCCACCGCTTCGCCGAGTACGCCGTGCTGGTCTCCGACCGGCTCGCCGACCGCGTCCCCACCTGGACCACGCTCAACGAGCCCTGGTGCGTGGCCATGTACGGCTACGCCGACGGCATCCACGCGCCCGGCCGCACGGACTTCCCCGCGGCCGTGCGCGCGGTGCACCATCTCCTGCTCGGCCACGGGCTGGCCGTACAGGGCATGCGGGCCTCGGGCGTGAGCGCCGACCTCGGCATCACGCTCAACCTGGGCCAGGCCAGGCCCGCCGGCGACGACCCCGCCGACCACGAGGCCGCGCGCCGGGCCGACGGGCTCGGGGTGCGCATGTACCTCGACCCGCTCGTGCACGGCCGCTACCCCGAAGACGTCGTGGCCGACCTGGCCGCGCGCGGCGCCGTCCTGCCGATCCGCGACGGCGACCTGGCCGTCGTCTCCGCCCCGATCGACGTCCTGGGCGTCAACTACTACTTCGACGCCACGCTCGCCGCGACCGGCGAAGTGCGCACCGGGCCGCTCACCGGCATGGGCTGGCCGATCACCCCCGACGGCTGCACCGAGCTGCTGCTGCGGATCGGGCGCGACTATCCCGGCCTGCCCATGGTGGTCACCGAGAACGGCGCCGCCTTCGACGACGATCCCGGCGACGACGGGTTCGTCCTCGACGAGGAGCGCACCGCGTTCCTGGCGGCCCACATCCGCGCGGTCGAGCGGGCCCGGGACCTGGGCGCCGACGTGCGCGGCTACTTCGCCTGGTCGTTCATGGACAACTTCGAATGGGGCCACGGCTACGGCCCCAGGTTCGGCCTGGTCCGGGTCGACTACGCCACCCAGCGCCGCATCCCCAAGCAAAGCGCCCTGTGGTACCGGGACAGGATCGCAGGCAGCCGGTGAGCGGCCCGCGCCGGTGCCGGCCGGGTCAGTCCCTGCCCTGCCAGGTCGTCACGCAGGCCTCGTTGCCCTCGGCGTCGGCCAGCACCCAGAAGGAGGGGGCGGCGGTGTCGGAGAGCAGCACGCCGCCGGCCTTCAGCGCGGCCTCGATCCGGTGCGGCGCCTCGTCGTGCGGGACGGAGACGTCCAGGTGGATGCGGTTGCGCTGCGGGCGCGGCGCGTCCATCTGCTGGAACCAGATCGCCGGGCCCTGACGGGCGGGATCGACGAGCGCGTCCTGCGGCCCGTCGGCGCCCGCCTCGTCGGCGTATCCCATGACCGCCTTCCAGAAAGGGCGGATCCGGGGGATGTCGAGCGCGTCGATCGCGATCTCGAGAAGCTGGACCGAGCCCGGCTCCGGGGCCGCGACCCCCGGGTCGGTCCGCAGGCCGAGCTCCCGCACGGCCGCGTGGAGGCGACCGGCGAGCTCCACCTCCCGCCGCGTCACCGTCGCCGCGGCCAGGGACTGCAGGGTGAGCACCAGCCGGTCCGCGCGCACGTCCAGCCAGAGGCTGCCGTCGGCGTCGTCACCGGCCGCCTGCGCCGCGCGGGCGGCGACCTCGGCCGCCTGCCGCAGCGAGGTCACCGGCACGGACGTCCGCAACGCGCCCAGGACGTAGCGCCAGCCCATGTCGCCGACGGCGTCGGAGATCTCCTGCTTGCTCGGTGTGCTCGCCGTCCCCGGCGTGTCCTCTGCCATGCCGTCATGATCGCATGACTGCGGTCACACGGCTCCCGGCCCGGCGGCCTCCCCGCCGCCGGGCGGCACCCGAGGCGGGGTCAGGCGGTGGGGAAGGGGCCGGCGTACTCGGTGTAGTCGGAGACGCCGTCGCCGTTGAGGTCGACGCGGACCTCGTCGGCGTAGCCGTCGCCGTTGTGGTCGAGGTAGACCACGTCGGTCACACCGTCGCCGTCGGTGTCGTAGCGCTCCTCGTCGGCCACGTGGTCGCCGTCGGTGTCGATCAGCTGGGCGTCGGTGCCGCCGTCGCCGTCGTAGTCGACGTAGTCGGTGGTGGTGACCTCGAACTCGCTCATTTTTCCGTTCCTTTCGGGTGGTTCATCAGATAAGAGTGGCGATCCTGGGGATTTGTTACGGCGAACTCCAAGATTTTTCTGGAACCTTCCAGAAGGGCCGGACGAGACCGGCGGTCCACTCCGGGGCCGCCCACCGAAGGAGGAACGATGATCTTCATCACCGCGAGGTTCCGCGTGCTGCCCGACTCCGCCGACAGGTGGCCCGAGATCACCGGTGAGTTCACCCGGGCCACCCGCGCGGAGCCGGGCTGCCTGTGGTTCGACTGGTCGCGCAGCATCGAGGACCCGACGGAGTACGTCCTGGTGGAGGCGTTCCGCGACGGGGAAGCGGGAGCGGCGCACGTGCAGTCAGAGCACTTCAAGAAGGCCCAGGAGACGCTCCCGCCGCACCTCGCCGCGACGCCCCGGATCGTCAACGCGACGATCCCGCAGGAGGACTGGTCCCTCCTCGGGGAGATGGCCGTTCCCGAGCGCGGCTGAGCCCCGAGGGGTCCCGCCCCGCCCGGCTCACCAGGCCTTGCCGGCCTGCTCCCGGATCGTACGGTTGATCCGGTTGAAGAAGTTGGTCAGCGCGATCTCCAGGTTGATCGCGGACAACTGCTTCTCGTCGAAGTGGGCGGCGGCGGCCTCCCAGATCTCGTCGGTCACGCCCGGCGCGCCGTCCTGGATACGGGTGGCGGCCTCGGTCAGCGCGAGCGCGGCCCGCTCCGCCTCGGTGAAGAACGGCGTCTCGCGCCAGGCGACCACGTTGTGCAGCCGCTCGTCGGTCTCCCCGTGCCTCCTTGCCGAGGCGACCCCGGCGAAGACGCACGGGCTGCAGCCGTTGATCTGGCTGGCCCGCAGGTGGACCAGCCCGAGCAGCCGGGGGTCGACGCCACCGGCGTGGATCGCCTTGTAGAGGCGCTGGATCGCCGTCGTCACGTCGGCGTTCGCCGAGCTCTTCACGCGTGCTTCCATCGGTCTTGCTCCTTCATCGGTTACCCGGGCCCCTCCGGGCCCGTCATCACCCATGACGGAGCGGATCCGAGGAAGGTAACAACATGTCCGACATCAGCCCGGCGGACCCGGTGGGTGAGGCGTTCGAGGCCCAGCGCGACCGGCTGCGCGCGGTCGCCCACCGAATGCTCGGATCGCACGCCGACGCCGAGGACGTGGTCCAGGAGGCCTGGCTGCGGCTCTCCCGGCACGACGCGGCGACCATCCACAACCTCGCAGGCTGGCTGACCACGGTGGTCGGCCGGATCAGCCTCGACGTCCTGCGGTCGCGCCAGACCCGCCCCGAGGCGTCCTACGACGACCGGATGACCGAACTCGTCGTGACGGCCGACGACGGCCCCGCGCCGGAGGACGACGTGGCGCTCGCCGACTCGGTCGGACTGGCGCTGCTGGTCGTCCTGGAGTCGCTGCGGCCGAGCGAGCGGCTGGCGTTCGTGCTCCACGACCTGTTCGCGGTGCCGTTCGAGGAGATCGGCCAGATCCTCGGCAGGTCCGCCGATGCAGCCAAGATGCTCGCCAGCCGCGCCCGCAGGAAGGTGCGGGCGACCGGGCGGCCGGCGGCCGCCGGGCGGGGGCGGCGCGAGGTGGTCCAGGCTTTCCTGGCGGCGGCTCGCCACGGCGACTTCGAGGGGTTGCTGCGCGTGCTCGACCCGGAGGTGAGGCTGAGCGTCGACACCCCCGGCGGTGTGGTCGTCGTCCTGGGCGCCACCAAGGTCGCCGCCGGCGCGATCGGGCGAGTCGGCGCCGGTGCGGCCGCGCGAGGGCGGGGGGTGCTCGTCGACGGCCTTCCCGGGTTCGTCTCCTGGCGCGAGGACGGAACTCCGCTCTCGGTCATGGCGTTCACCGTCGTGGAGGACCGGATCGTCGCCATCGCGACGGTGATCGACCCGGCCAGGCTCGCGTCGATGGACCTGCCGGATCCGGAGTGAACCGCCGCCGTACGGGGGGTTGAAAAAATATATAGATCGGTCTATTTTTCTGCCCATGGGACAGAAGGGGAGTCAGACGCGGGCCCGGATCCTGGACGCGACGCAGGAACTGGTCGAGACCGGGGGATACTTCGGCGCCGGCCTCAACCAGGTGGTCGCGGTCAGCGGCGCGCCCCGCGGCTCGCTCTATTTCCACTTCCCCGAGGGCAAGGACCAGCTCGTCGGCGAGTCGATACGGCGGGCCGGCCAGGCGATCGGCGCCGCCTTCGAGGAGCCGGCCGCCTCCGGCGCGTCTGCGGCGGAGTTCGTCGAAGGGGTGCTGCGGCACCTGGGCGACCGGCTGGAGGAGTCGGGCTGGAGCAAGGGTTGCCCGGTGGCCACGGTGGCGCTCGAGATGGCCGCCGCCAGCGACCCGCTGCAGCAGGCCTGCTCGGAGGTCTACGCCTCGTGGGAGGACGCTCTGCGGGCGCGTCTCGCCGGGCGCCCGGACGCCGACGACCTCGCCGTCACGATCCTGGCGCTGATCGAGGGGGCGCTCCTGCTGGCCAAGGCGCACCGCAGCAGGCGGCCGATCGAGCGCGTCGCCGCGCAGCTGGCCGCCCTGCTGCGCTGAGACGGGCCCGCCGCACGCGGCGGGCCCTTTTTCCGGCCTGAAAATATGTAGACCGATCTATTAAGGAGTCCCATGGACGCGATGGTCTTCGGCGCGACCGGCTTCATCGGCCGCTCCCTCGTCGCCGAACTGCTCGGCCGGGGGCAGCGGGTGGCGGCGGCCGTACGCCGGGACACCCTCACCCCCTGGCTGACCGGGCAGGGTGTCGGCACCGGCGGGCTGACCGTCGTCACCGCCGACATCACCCGGCCGCTCACGGGACTGCCCCCGGCGCGCGACGTCTACAACACCGCCGCGCGCTTCGCCTTCGGCCTCGGCGTGGACGAGGCGCGGGCGGTCAACGTGACCGGGGCGCTCAACGTGCTCCGATGGGCCGCCACGCTGCCCGGGCTGCGACGGCTGGTGCACCTCAGCGGGTACCGGGTGAGCGGCGCCCGCCCCGACTACGCCGGGCTGGGCGCGTACGAGGCGTCCAAGGCCGAGGCCGATCTCGCCGTGCGGGCCGGGGCCCGCGAACTGGGGGTCCCGCTGACCGTCGCCAACCCCAGCACGGTGATCGGCCCCGGCCAGTACATCGGCCTGGCCTCGCTCGCCGAGGACCTGTGGAACGGGCGGCTGCCCGTGCTCCCCGGCGGTCCCGACGTCTTCCTGCCGATCGTCACGGTCGGCTATCTCGCGCGGTTCCTGGCGGAGATCCCCGCCTCGCCCGAGGGGGAGGACTACTGGGTGCTCGACGAGGGCACGCCGCTCCTGCCCGAGCTGGTCGCCGTGCTCGCCGCTCACATGGGCGTGCGGGCGCCGGGCCGTACCGTTCCCGCGAGTCTCGTGCGCCGCCTGCCGCGCAGGATCACCGGGGCCGACCCCGAGACGCTGTCGTTCCTGTCGGCGGACCGCTATCCGACGGCCTCCGCCCGCGCCTTCGCCGAGACGGCCGGCCTGACGATGCCCCCGGTCGCCGGCGCCCTGCGCGCGTGGGCCGACGACCTGGTGGCCACCCGCTTCGGCGCCGCCTCACCGTGGCTGCGCCCGTACGGCTTCCGCGACCGCACCTGGGTGATGGGCGAGACCGGCCGGCCCGCCCACGTCCTGCTGCACGGGCTGCCGATGAACGCCGACCTGTGGGCGCCGCTGGCCGCCCGCCTGCCCGGCCCGATCCTGGCCCCCGACCTGCCCGGCCTGGGCCGCTCGGCCCCCGCCGCCCAGCCCCTCCCGGCCCCGGGCTTGAGCGGCCCGGCCTCCGCCGCCGGGTCCCTGGACGCCTGGCTCGCCGACCTGATGGAGCCGGTCCGGACCCGCCCGGTGCTGGTCGCGCACTCGCTGGCCTGCGGGCCCGCGCTCCGCTTCGCCCTCGCGCACCCCGGCCGCGTCGAGCGGCTCGTGCTCATCGCCCCGGCGTTCCTGCAGGCCCCCGGCCCGCGGCACACCCGTTCGGCCCTGGCCGCACCCCTGCTGCGGCGCATGTCCGCCGCGCGCCTGGCCGCCGTGCTCGGGCTCCCCGAGGGGCCGGAGGTGGCCAGTGCCGCGGCCGACCTGCGCCGCCCGGGCGTGGCGCGCCGGGTGATCGCGGCGATGCGCGAGGCCCTCGCCGAACGCGAGGCCACGCGGTCGCTGCTGTCGCGGGTGGACGTCCCGGTCGAGATCATCATCGGCTCGGCCGACCCCCTGACCGCGGACCCCGGCCACCCGGTGACCGAGATCGCCGGGGCCGGGCACTATCCGCAGCTCACCCATCCGGCCGAGGTCGCCCGCCGTCTCGGCGCGTTCCCCGGCCCGGCCGGACCCGCGTGACGCGCCCGGCGCCGGTCCGGTCAGGGGAGGAGCCTGGCGACGAGCTCGCCGCGGCTGCGCACGCCGACCTTGTCGAACACCACAGCGGCCCGGGCGAGGGGACGGAGCTCAACGCCCTGGACGCGGTCCACACGGTCAAGATCGGGCCGGGCGAGACCGGCGGGCTCTACGAGATGTTCGAGATCGACGTCCCGCGCGGCCATGCCGTACCCCCGCACGGCACGCCTGGGTCGAGGCCTACTACGTGCTCCACGGGCCCGCTACCCCGAGCGCGGTGACAGCGTGCCCGGGACGATCGCCGCCGGCGTGCCCGCCCTGATCGCCCTCGTCGCCGCCGCTCTGTGACCTCCCAGGGGACTCGCGCGCGGCCCTCGGATGCGGCGGATGATCTGATGTGAGCTAGCCTCGGATTCATGGACGGGTACGACGCGTTGATCCTCGCCGGCGGGCGGGCCTCCCGGCTCGGCGGCCGGGACAAGGCCGTCCTGACGGTGGGGGGCGTGCCGCTGATCGAGCGGGTGGCGGCGGCCGTGCCCGACGCCGGTCGCCTCATCGTGGTGGGTCCCGGGCGGCCCGGGCTGGACCGGGCGCTCTTCCTGCAGGAGGATCCACCGGGCGGCGGGCCGGTTCCGGCGCTGCGGGCCGGGCTGGAGCGGGTGAGGGCCCCGTGGGTCGCGCTGCTGGCCACGGACCTGCCGTACCTGTCCGCCGATCACCTCTCGGCCCTGTTCGGCGCCGCGGGCGCCGTGACGGATCCGGAGACCGCGGGCCCTTCCGGGGTCGCGGCGGGCGGCGATGTTCCGGAGGCCGCGGGAGCGGTGCTCGTCGACGACGACGGGCGCATGCAGTGGCTGGCCGGAGTGTGGCGTACGGCGGCGCTCACCGGGGCTCTGGCCGCCTACGACGGGCGCTCGCTGCACGGCCTGCTCGCGCCCCTGGACCCGGTTCCGCTCCGCCTGGACGGGAAACCGTGGTTCGATTGCGACACGATGGACGATCTGGAGCGCGCGAGGAGCGGGAAGTGAACGTGCTGGCGGAGTGGACCGCCCTGGTCTGCAGGGAACTCGGCGTCGACCCGGAGAAGGTGGACCGGGACGTGCTGCTCGACCTGACCAAGGAGGTCGCCCACGGGGTGGCCCGGCCGGCCGCGCCGCTGACGGCCTATCTGCTGGGCCTGGCCCAGGGGGCGGGTACGGCGCCGCCTGACGCGGTGGAGCGCCTGGTCAGGATGGCGGGCGACTGGGAGCGCGCGAGCAGGGAGACACCGGGCGGCGAGTGAGGCGCACGGCCGCAGGACGCGCGAGGGCGCACGGCCGGAGAGGCGGGAAAAGGTCCGGAGTATGAACCTGGGCATGAAAAAGGGCGACGCCGGGTGGTTACGGGGGCAAACCACCCGGCGCCGCTTCATCGGCGTTCCGACGGGGGCCCGGAACGCCGGCACCAGTGCCCCGACGGGGGACCAGGGCACTTGGTTAAAGCGTACACCTACAACCCCTGAGATGCGTCAAGACTTAGTCACGACCCGATCTCGCGTCGGTGCCGTGGAATCTCGTTCTGGCCGGTCCCGGTCATGCCCGGGTCGGCCGGAGGTTGCTTCTGCGGGGCGTTGGCACCGATCACGGCGACGTACGGCAAAAAGATGGCGCCGGCGAAAAGCAGGATCTTCACCGGCAGCGGAGCGGGCACGGTGAAGGCGAGGACCAGGCATATCAGCCGGATCCCCATCTTGATCAGATAGTTCCGCTCGCGTCGGCCGATGTCCTCACTCAGTGAGGGCCGGGCATCGGTCACCTGGTGGACTTCCGGACGTCTGCGCCATCCCTTCACGTTTTCCACCGTAGACCTCCG
This sequence comes from Paraplanobispora takensis, assembly GCF_016863195.1. Taxonomy (GTDB): domain Bacteria; phylum Actinomycetota; class Actinomycetes; order Streptosporangiales; family Streptosporangiaceae; genus Planobispora; species Planobispora takensis. The sequence goes on from NZ_BOOK01000013.1 coordinate 79,227, forward strand.
ATTGATCGGGTGCGAACGGTCATGTGGTCCTGGCTTCCGGGTAAGGAGAGAACATGACAGATCGAACGTATCGGGTGACCGAGATAGTCGGCACATCGGGGGAGAGCCTGGAGGCCGCCATCCGCAACGGCATCCGCCGTGCCTCCCAGACCCTGCGTCACCTCGACTGGTTCGAGGTGACCGAGGTCCGCGGTCACATCGTCGACGGCGAGATCGGCCACTTCCAGGTCGGCCTGAAGGTCGGCTTCCGCCTCGAGGACGACTGAGCCCTCCGCCCCTCCCGCGCCCGCCCCTCCTGCTCCGCCCGGTCCTGCCCGTCCCTGGACGGGCGGCCGTACGGAAAGCAGACTGATCGGCATGCGGACCTCACCCCGGAGAGCATGCGCCGTACTCACCGCGCTGGCCGTACTGTCGGCCGGCGGATGCTCCGTGCCCGAGACCCGGCAGGCCGCACCCCCGGCCGCGACGCCGTCCGGCCCCGCCTCCGCCGGCGCCACCCCGCGGGCGCCGGAACTCCTGCGGCAGAGCGCCGAGGAGGTCCGGCGGACGATCGACAGCATGCGCCGGGTGGACGACCTGCCGCTGTACGAGATGACCTACTACGGGACCTACGAGCGGGAGGGGCTGCTCGGGGAGGAGCACCTCGCAGCGGACTCCGACGACTGGGCGTGCTCGGTGTTCGCCGTCCCCCCCTCCGCGGGGGGAGGCCGGCCGCTGTTCGGCCGCAACTTCGACTGGTACTCCAACCCGGCGGTGATCGTGCACGCCGACCCGCCCGACGGCTACGCCTCGGTCTCCACGGTGGACCTGGCCTACTTCCTCGGCGGCTCCACACCGCCCGACCTGGCCGACCCGCAGGACCGCCGCCGGATGGCCCACGCGGTGCTCGCCCCCTTCGACGGGGTGAACGAGAAGGGACTGGCCGTGGGCATGGCCGCCATGCCCGAAGGCGGGCTCCCGGCGGCGACGGCCGAGAAGCCGGACCTCGGCAGCGGGCGCATCATGCGGACGATGCTCGACAAGGCCGCCACCGTGGAGGAGGCCGTGGCGATCATGCGCCGTTACGACGTCGACTTCACCGTCGGCCCGCAGATCCACTATCTGATCGCCGACGCCCGGGGCGGGGCGGTCGTGGTCGAGCACGCCCGGGGCAGGGTCAACGTCATCGAGGACCGGGTGCTGACCAACTTCACCATGACCGGAACCGGCGAACGGGAGCGCGCCGCCGACCACCGCTACAACACGCTCGACACGGGCCTGCCCACGGCGCGCGACTGGCGGGACGGCATGGACCTGCTGCGCCGGGTGGCCCAGGAGCACACCCGCTGGTCGGTCGTCTACGACCAGAGCGACGGCACCGCCCGGGTGGTGACGGCCAAGCGCTGGGACCGGGTGCACACCATCCCGCTCACCCAGCGATAGAGCCGGGGCACGCCCGGCGGCCCGGCCTCATGGGCGGGGAGGGCGCCGTGGGACCCGGTGACCGGATCCCACGGCTGCCCGGCCCCGGGTCAGTTGGCCTGACTGACCGTCGACATGTTGAAGTCCGGCACCCGCAGCGCGGGCATGACCGTACGGGTGAAGTAGTCGTTCCACTCACGCGGCAGGGTGCGCTCGCTCGCCCCGACCTCGGTGATCCGGCCGAGCAGGTCCACCGGGCTCTCGTTGAAGCGGAAGTTGTTCACCTCTCCCACGACCTCGCCGTTCTCCACCAGGTAGACGCCGTCGCGGGTCAGGCCGGTGAGCAGCAGGGTCTGCGGGTCGACCTCGCGGATGTACCACAGGCAGGTCAGCAGCAGGCCCCGCTCGGTGGAGGAGATCATCTCCTCCAGAGACCTGCCCTCGGACGGGCCCTCCATGATCAGGTTGTCGATCGCGGGGGTCACCGGCAGGTGCGTCAGGTCGGCCGAGTGACGGGTCTGGATCAGGCGGGCCAGCGTCCCGTCGGCAATCCAGTCGGTCGGCTTGAGCGCCATGCCGTTGTCGAACACCGAACTCTGCCGGCTGGAGGCGTGCGCGATCACGAACGGCGTCGACTCGATGCCCGCCGCGGCGGGATCGCTGTGCAGCCGGACCGGGATGCGGGCGAGCGTCTCCCCGACGCGGGTGCCGCCGCCGGGCTTGGAGAAGACGGTGCGGCCCTCCAGCGCGTCGCGGGCGCCGGACGTCCAGTACATGTAGATCATCAGGTCGGCCACGGCGGAGGGCGGCAGCAGCGCCTCGTAGCGGCCCGCCGGCAGGTCGACGCGGTTCCTGGCCCACTCCAGCCGCTGGGCCAAGGTGGCGTCCAGCGCCTTGACGTCCACGTCGGAGAAGTCCCGGGTGGCCACGCCCGTCCACGCCGAGCGCTTCATGTCGGGCGACTTGGCGTTGAGCTCCAGGCGTCCGGTGGGCTGGGTGTGCCGCACGCGGGTCCCGGTGGAGGTGCCCACGAAGGTCGTGGTGAGCAGGTGCTCGGCGAAGCCGTACAGCCTGCGCCCGCCCGCCTCGGCCGCGGCGAAGGCCTCGCCCAGCGCGGGGGCGAAGGAGCCGAAGACCCCGATGGTGGTGGGTTCGGCGGGGGCGTCCCAGTCGTCGGAGACGGTGCCCTTGACCAGCGGCCGTGCGTCCTCGGCCGGCGGGGCCTCCGCGGCGGCGCGGTCGGCCGCGGCCACCACCTCGGCCAGCTGCTCGGGGCGGACCGCCGCCCGCGACACCACGCCCACGCCCCGGCCGACGATCGAGATCACGGTCAGCTGCGAGGACCGGGACACGCCGTTGGTGGTGAGGGTGTTGCCCGCGAAGCGCAGGTTGGCGCTGGAGCCCTCGTCCACGATGACGACGGTCTCGTCGGCCGTCGACAACTGCAGGGCCTTGTCGACCATCTCCTGGGGGCTCATCACTTTCCACCCTCCTGCACGGTGTTGAGGACGCGGACGCCGCGGAAGAGCGCCGACGGGCAGCCGTGGCTGACCGGGGCGACCTGGCCGGGCTGTCCCTTGCCGCAGTTGAACGCGCCGCCCAGCACGTAGGTCTGGGGACCGCCGACGGCCTCCATCGAGCGCCAGAAGTCGGTCGTGGTGGCCTGGTAGGCCACATCGCGCAGCTGCCCGGCCAGGCGGCCGTTCTCGATGAGGTAGAACCGCTGGCCGGTGAACTGGAAGTTGTAGCGCTGCATGTCGATGGACCAGCTCTTGTCGCCCATGATGTAGATGCCGCGCTCGACCCTGCCGATGAGCTCGTCGGTGGAGGGGCCGTCCGGCGCCGGCCGGAGCGAGACGTTGGCCATGCGCTGGATCGGCATGTGGCCGGGGGAGTCGGCGAAGGCGCAGCCGTTGGAGCCGCCCAGGTCCTTCATCAGCGCCATCCGCCGGTCGAGCTGGTAGCCGACCAGCAGCCCGTCCTTGACGATGTCGAACTGCTTGGTCGCCACGCCCTCGTCGTCGTATCCGACGGTGGACAGGCCGTGCTCGACCGTGCGGTCGCCGGTCACGTTCATCACCGGCGAGCCGTACACCAGGGTGCCGAGCTGGTCGAAGGTGGCGAAGCTGGTGCCGGCGTAGGCGGCCTCGTAGCCCAGGGCCCGGTCCAGCTCGGTGGCGTGCCCGATCGACTCGTGGATCGTCAGCCAGAGGTTGGACGGGTCGATGACCAGATCGTAGGTCCCCGCCTGCACGGACGGGGCCCTGAGCTTCTCGGCCAGCAGCTCGGGCAGGCGGGCCAGCTCGCCGGGGAAGTCCCAGCCGGTCCCGGTGAGGTATTCGTATCCGCGCCCGACCGGCGGGGCGAGCGTGCGCATCGAGTCGTAGCGGCCGTCCTCGACCTTCATCACCTCCAGCTCCGGGTGCAGGCGCACCCGCTGCTGGGTGGTGACGGTGCCGGCGGTGTCGGCGTAGAACTTCTGCTCCTTGACCTGCATCAGGGAGGCCTGGACGTGGTCCACCCGCGGGTCCTTCAGCAGGTCCTCCGACCAGCCGGCGAGCAGCCCGACCTTGTCGGACAGCGGCACGTCGAACGGGTCGACCTCGTAGGCCGAGACCCAGACGACGTCGGAGTGGACCGGCTCGGGGGCCAGCTCGATGGGTTCGCGGTTGACGGCCGCGGAGATGACGGCCACCTCCACCGCCTGTTCGGCCACCTTGACGGCGGCCTCGGGCGTGAGCTCGATGCCCGCGGCGAACCCCCAGGTGCCGTTCTTGACGACCCGTACGGCGTAGCCGAGGTCGTCGGCGTCGATGGAACCCTCGAGCCGGGCGTCCGACAGGCGGAGGGTCTCGGCTCGGACACGCTCGAACCGGAAGTCGGCGTGCTCGGCCCCGAGGTCACGGGCGCGCTGCAGTGCCGCGTCCGCCAGCCGCCTCATGGGCAGGGCGAGGAAGTCGGAATCGATCTGGCGCATGTCAACGATCCTAACCCTGTGATCTTGTTTCCTACGGACAAGAGGACTACCCCCGGGTAGCCGATAGCGTCGGCCCCATGGCTCGCTCTGTTCTCGTAACCGGAGGAAACCGCGGCATCGGCCTCGCCATCGCCCGCGAACTCGCCCAGGCCGGTGACGCCGTCGCCGTGACCTACCGTTCCGGGGAGCCCCCGGAGGGGCTGTTCGGCGTGCGCTGCGACGTGACCAGCACCGACGACGTCGAGGCGGCGTTCGGGAAGGTCGAAGCCGAGCAGGGGCCGGTGGAGGTGCTCGTGGCCAACGCCGGCATCACCAAGGACACGCTGCTGCCGATGATGAAGGAGGAGACCTTCACCGACGTCATCGACGCCAACCTGACCGGCGCCTACCGGGTGGCCAAGCGGGCGACCCGGGGCATGCTGCGGCTCAAGCGCGGCAGGATCGTGCTCATCTCCTCGGTGGTGGCGATGCTGGGCTCGGCCGGCCAGACCAACTACGCCGCCTCCAAGGCGGGCATGATCGGCTTCGCCCGCTCCGCCGCCCGCGAGCTGGGCTCGCGCGGCATCACCGTGAACGTCGTGGCCCCCGGTTTCGTGGAGACCGACATGACGGCCGCGCTGGAGGAGGCCTACCAGGAGCAGATCCGCAAGAACATCCCGCTGGGGCGGCAGGCCACCCCCGAGGAGATCGCGAAGGTGGTCGCCTTCGTGGCGGGCCCGGACGCCGCCTACATCACCGGCGCCGTGATCCCCGTCGACGGCGGCCTGGGCATGGGGCACTGACGTCCCGCCGCTCCCCGCGGGGAGCGGCCTGCCGTCCTCCGGCGCGGGGGACGGGTGACGGGCAGGCGCTGCCCGTCGGAACACACCAACCGCATCTCACGAGGGACGGCATCCATGGGAATCCTCGAAGGCAAGCGACTCCTGGTCACCGGCGTGCTGACGGACGCCTCGATCGCCTTCTCGGTGGCCAAGCTGGCCCAGGAGGAAGGCGCCACCATCGTGCTGACCGGCTTCGGCCGGCTCAGCCTCGTCGAGCGCATCGCCAAGCGGCTCCCCGAGCCGCCCCCGGTGATCGAGCTGGACGTGCAGAACACCGAGCACCTGGACTCCCTGGCCGAGCGGGTCGGCGAGCACCTGGACGGTCTCGACGGCGTGGTGCACTCCATCGGCTTCGCCCCGCAGAGCTGCCTGGGCGGCAACTTCCTGAACACCCCGTGGGAGGACGTGGCGACCGCGCTGCACGTGTCGACCTACTCGTTCAAGTCGCTGGCGGTGGCCTGCCTGCCCCTGATGAAGGAGGGCGGCGCGATCGTCGGCCTGGACTTCGACGCCACCAAGGCCTGGCCGGTCTACGACTGGATGGGCGTGGCCAAGGCCGGCCTGGAGTCCTGCGCCCGCTATCTCGCCCGCGACCTGGGCGGGCACGGCGTCCGCGTGAACCTGGTCGCCGCCGGGCCGCTGCGCACCATGGCGGCCAAGAGCATCCCGGGCTTCAAGGAGTTCGAGGACAGCTGGCCGGAGAAGGCGCCGCTCGGCTGGGACCTGTCCGACACCGTGCCGGCCGCCAAGGCCTGCCTGGCGCTGATGTCCGACTGGTTCCCGGCCACGACCGGGGAGATCGTGCACGTCGACGGCGGCGTGCACGCGATCGGGGCCTGATCCCCGGCACGCCGTCCCGGGGGCCCGCCGTCACACGACTCCGCCGTCACACCGCTGCCACACCACTGCGCGCCCGCGCCACGCGGCGCGGGCGCGGCAGTCGTGTCACGCCGTACGGTGCCGTCCCGCCCGCAGGGGCTCGAACGGGATCGACTCCTCGTTGGAGCGCCTGGCGTACAGCACCCGGACGGCGAGGATCGCCCCGATCAGCAGGCCCGTGGTCAGCGCGGTGCCCAGCGGGTCGCTCTGCCGGGTGGGCGTCAGGGACTGCCGGCCCGGCATCCGCCTCTGGAACTCCTGCATGAGCGGACCCGGCCACAGCGGGTCCAGCCGGGGGGCCTCGATGTCGATCACCGGAGGCTCCGGGGGCACGGGGTCGCCGACCCGGGTGGTGTAGGTCCGGGTCTCGGGCCGGTGCACGGGCCCGGAGGCCGGCGAAACCGGTGCCGGCTTCTCCGTCCGCTTCGGCTTGGCGGTCTTCTCCTGCCGGGTCCCGCCGGTCCCCTCCGTGCCGGAGCGGGGTCTGTCCGAGGTCGCCGCCGGAGCCTGCGCCGACGGGGCGTCCGCGGTGGAGCGCCCGCAGTTCGGCGACGACACCAGTGGCAGGCAGGTGCCCAGGACCTCGGGCAGCAGGCCCTTCTTCTGCGTGGAGCCGCTCGAACCGCCCGAGTCGCCGGACCCGGAGGACCCGGAGGACTCCTCACGCGGGGTGGAGGCCGGGGAGGTGGACCCGGGCTGCGGCTTCTTCGTCGGCTTGGCCGGCAGCGCCTCCGACGGGGCCTTCAGCACCGATTCCGCCGTGTCGTCGACGGTCTCGGTGACGGGGCTCAGCGTCGAGCCGGTCAGCCCGTCCACGACGTCGGTGGTGCCGTCCACGACCTTGCACAGCCCGCCGGTGACCCCGCCGAGCAGCCCGCCGCCGTCCTGGCAGCCGGGTGGCTGGGCGGCGATGCCCGCGGGTGTGGCCACGGCCAGGGGAACCCCGCCGCCGAGGGCCAGCGCCAGCGCACCGGCTGAGATCGCAGATCGCACCTTTCCCCCTACACCACATCAAACACGTCAATGGCGGGCCTCGCCGTCACCCGGCCGGTCCCTCCTGTCACCTGAATGACAGTTTTGTGCGAAGGCCGGATTTTTCCACGGAAAGTTGCGATTCGGTATCGACTAGTGACACGCGAGAAAGTCTCTCGTTCGGTTCCGGCGTTTCTTCCCCCGCGTTCCCGCGTGCCGCCCGCCTATTCCGCCGACACGTCGTCCAGCGCCTCCCTGATCGCCACCGGCAGCGTCAGGCCCTCGGTCTCCAGGATCCCGGAGAGCTGGGCGTGGGTGCGCGCGCCCACGATCGCCGCGGACACGCCCGGCTGGTCGCGTACCCACGACAGGGCCACCGACAGCGGCGAGACGCCGAGTCCCTCGGCCGCGGTGGTCACCGACTCCACGACCCGGCGGCACCGCTCGTCGAGGTACGGCGTGACGAAGTCGGCGAAGTGCGGGGTGGCGGCCCGGGAGTCGGCGGGGATGCCGGTGCGGTACTTGCCGGTCAGGACGCCGCGGCCCAGCGGCGACCAGGCGAGCACGCCGGCGCCGACGTGCTCGGCCGCGGGCAGGAGATCGCGCTCGGGGTCCCTGGCCAGCAGGGAGTACTCGACCTGGGCGGCCACGATCGGCGCCCGGCCGGGGACCGCGCGCTGGCCGACCGCGGCCGCGGCCAGCTGCCAGCCGGTGTAGTCGCACACCCCGGCGTAGGCCGCCCGCCCCGACGACACGATCGCGTCCAGCGCGGCGAGGGTCTCCTCCAGCGGGACCTCGGGGTCGAACGAGTGGAGCTGCCACAGGTCCACCTCGTTGACCCCCAACCGGTTCAGGGAGGCGTCCACGGCGGCGACCAGGTGCTTCCTGGAGGCGTCGCGGGGCCGCCGCCCGGCGGGGGTGAGCACGGCCTTGGTGGACAGCACCAGCTCCGAGCGCGGGACCGTGTCGCGGATCAGGCGGCCGAGCAGCCGTTCGGCCTCGCCGGCGGTGTAGACGTCGGCGGTGTCGATGAGGGTGCCGCCGGCCTCGGCGAAGGTGCGGAGCTGCGCCGCGGCCTCCTCGGCACCGGTGTCACGCCCCCACGTCATCGTCCCGAGCCCGAGCCGGGACACCGACAGGCCGCTCCGGCCGACATAGCGATGCTCCATGATCCGGCCAGATTACCGCCAGGGTGGTTAAAAATGAGGGAGCCACTGCTGCAAGACTTGGTGCCGTGACGACGCTGCTGCTGGCACGACATGGTCTGACCCCTCTCACCGGCCCGGTGCTCGCCGGCTGGACGCCGGGAGTCCACCTCAGCGAGGCGGGCCGCGCCCAGGCCGGGGCGCTGGCCGTACGGCTGGCGTCCCTGGAGCTGGACGCGATCGTCTCCAGCCCGCTGGAGCGTTGCATGCAGACGGCGCAGGCGGTCGCCGAGGGCCGCCCGCTGGAGGTGGTCGGCGACGACCGGTTCGGCGAGTGCCGCTACGGCGACTGGACCGGCCGCCCGCTGGCCGAGCTGGCCAAGGACCCGCTCTGGCCGGTCGTGCAGGCCCATCCGAGCGCGGTGACGTTCCCCGGGGGAGAATCCCTATCCTCGGTGCAGCACCGCGCGGTGAACGCCGTCAGGGAGTGGAACGAGCGCCTGGGGCCCCGGGGCGTCTATCTCGCGTGCAGTCACGGAGACGTGATCAAGGCCATCGTGGCCGACGCCATGGGGCTTCATCTGGATCAGTTTCAGAGGATAACCGCTGATCCGGCCTCTCTCACGGTGATTCGCTACACCCCCTTGCGTCCCTTCGTCCTCAGGCTCAACGACGTGGGCGGAGAAGTCTCCGGGCTTCGGCCTCCGGAGGGTTCGGAGGACGGAGACGGGGGAGAAAACATCACCGGGAGCGATGCCGCAGTCGGCGGTGGATCCGGGACCACGTAAGGTCAGGGCTATGCCGGTGTTCGACTACGACCCACCCGAGAGGTTCGTCGCCGGTGCGGTGGGCCAGCCCGGTTCGCGGGCTTTCTTCCTGCAGGCGCGCGCGGAGGGCCGCCTGACCACGGTCGGACTGGAGAAATTCCAGGTGGCCGCGTTGGCGGACCGCCTCGACGACCTGCTCGACGAAGTGGTGCGGCGCGGCGGCGAGGTCCCCGCCTCGGCCCCGCCGGGCCTGACCGACAACGCCCCGCTCGACGTTCCGATCACCGAGGACTTCCGGGTCGGCACGATGACGCTGGCCTGGGACCCCGACGCCTCCCAGGTGGTGATCGAGGCCCAGGAGATCGTGCCGGAGGAGGAGGAGTTCGAGCCCTCGCCCCTGGACGAGCCGGCCCTGCTGCGGGTGCGCATCAGCCCCGCCGCCGCCAGGGCCTTCAGCCGCCGCGCCCTGGCCCTGGTCGCCGCCGGGCGCCCGCCCTGCCCGCTGTGCGGGCAGCCGCTCGATGCCGAAGGTCATATCTGTGTGCGGCTGAACGGTTACCGGGGTACAAGCGCTTCATCGGGTGGAGGAGGCGGATGAGCGCGGAAAGCGAACCCACGCTGAGTGCGGCGCCCGCGGCCGGGCTGGACGACCAGACGGCGCTGCGGCTGCTGCGGGAGGGCCACATCGAGGTCGCCGGCCGGTTGGTCGAGGCGACCAACATGACGCTCTACTGTTCGATCCGGCTGGGCTCGCTCGCGGCGGCGTGCGTCTACAAGCCGGTGCGGGGCGAGCGGCCGCTCTGGGACTTCCCCGACGGCACCCTCGCCTACCGCGAGGTCGCGGCCTTCGAGGTCTCGGCCGCGACCGGCTGGCGGATCGTCCCGCCGACGGTCTACCGCGACGGCCCCTTCGGGCCGGGGATGTGCCAGCTGTGGGTCGACACCGACCCCGAGGCGGACCTGATGGCCCTGATCCGCAGCCGGCAGCCGGCGCTGCGGCGGATGGCCGTCTTCGACGCCATCGTCAACAACGCCGACCGCAAGGGCGGGCACCTGCTGCCGCTGGCCGACGGCCACATCTACGGCGTGGACCACGGCGTGTGCTTCTCCGCCGACGACAAGCTCCGCACCGTGCTGTGGCAGTGGCGCGGCAAGCCCCTGCCGCGCGAGGCCATGAACGTCCTGGCCCGCCTCGAACGCGAGCTGGAGGACGGCCGGCTCGGCCGCCGCCTGCGGGAGCTGATCAGTCTCGCCGAGGTCGAGGCCACCTGGGCACGGGTCCGCAGGCTGCTCGACACCGGCCTGCATCCCCTGCCCTCCCAGGACTGGCCCGCCATCCCCTGGCCGCCGATCTGACCCCCGCCCCTGATCGACCCCCGCCCCTGTCCCCGAGCTGACCCCGCCCCTGATCGATCTCCGACCCCGGCCCTGGTCGACCCCCGCCCCCGATCCGTCCACCGGCACCTCCGCCCCGCGCCCGGCCCGGCCGGGGGCGGCTCCGGGCCGGAAGGTAGCCTGCCGGGCATGTGCACGGTTGCCGTCAGCATCGATCCCGATGCGGATTTCCCCCTGATCCTGGCCGGAGTCCGTGACGAGTTCGTCGACCGTCCGTGGCTTCCCCCGGCCGAGCACTGGCCCGGGCTGCTCGGCGGACGCGACCTGCAGGCGGGCGGGACCTGGCTGGCGGTCGACCCCGCCGCCGGGCGGGCCGCCGCGCTGCTCAACGGCCACGGCGTGCTGGCCCCCGCCGACGCCCGTCGTTCCCGTGGCGAGCTGCCGCTGCTGGCGGCGGCCCAGGGACGCCTGCCCGATCTGGACCCCCGCCGCTACGACCCCTTCCACCTCGTGGTGGCAGACCCGGCCGGGGCGCGCCTGTGGCACTGGGACGGCGTCGAGCTGGGGCGGGAGGAGCTCCCGCCGGGGACCCACATGATCGTCAACAGCGGCTGGGAGCAGGGCGAGGAGAACGAGCGCGTGGCGTTCTTCCGCCCCCTGTTCGCCAAGGCCGCCCGGCCCCGGTCCGCCGGGGGGAGCGCGGCCGGGGGCGGGTGGGGGGAGTGGGGGGAGTGGGCGTTCCTGGCCACGGGGGCGGGGCTGGCGACCGGGGACCCGCGGGCGATGATCGTCCGCCACGCGCTTCCCGACGGCCGGGTCTTCGCCTCCCTGTCGGTCACGCTGGTCGCCCTGGCCCCCGGCGAGGTGCGCTACGACTTCACCGCCGAGCCCCGGGACCCGGCCTCGTTCCGGCGCGTCCTGCCGGAATGATCTGCCCCGCCCCGGAAGTTGTGGTGTATGCCCTGTATTCACCGCCCGGGGCGATTCGGGCGGTCTGTCTGCTGGATAGGCTCACTACATGAGATCGTGGTCTGCGCCGAAGGTCCCTCGGCTTCCTGGTGTCGGTGATCCGCTGCGGCTGTTCGACACCGCCGCGCGGGAGGTCCTGCCCACCCGGCCCGGTCCGGTGGCGCGGATGTACGTCTGCGGCATCACGCCCTACGACGCCACCCACCTGGGCCACGCCAACACCTATCTCGCCTTCGACCTGGTCAACCGGGCCTGGCGGGACGCCGGGCACGAGGTCCACTACACGCAGAACGCCACCGACGTCGACGACCCGCTGCTGGAGCGGGCCGAGCAGACGGGGCAGGACTGGCGGGAGCTCGCCGAGCGCGAGATCGAGCTGTTCCGGACCGACATGGAGGCGCTGCGCATCCTCCCGCCGCGCGAGTACGTCGGCGTCACCGAGGTCGTCGACCAGGTCGCCGAGCTGATCGTGCGCCTGCGCGACAAGGGCGCCGCCTACGACATCGACGGCGACGTCTACTTCGACGTCGCCGCGGCGCCCAAGTTCGGCGCCGTCTCCGGATACTCCGAGGAGCGCATGCTCGCCCTGTTCGGCGAGCGCGGCGGCGACCCCGACCGGCCGGGCAAGAAGCACCCGCTGGACTGGCTGCTGTGGCGCGCCGAGCGCCCGGGCGAGCCGTCGTGGCCCTCGCCGCTGGGGCCGGGCAGGCCCGGCTGGCACGTCGAGTGCACCACGATCGCGCTGGCCAACCTCGGCAGCGGGTTCGACGTCTCGGGCGGCGGGTCCGACCTGATCTTCCCGCACCACGAGTGCGGCGCCCACGAGGGGCACATCGTCACCGGCGAGTGGCCGTTCGCCAGGTCCTACGCCCACGCGGGCATGGTCGCCCTCGACGGCGAGAAGATGTCCAAGTCCAAGGGCAACCTGGTCTTCGTCTCCAAGCTGCGGCAGCAGGCCGACCCGATGGCCATCCGGCTGGCCCTGCTCGCCCACCACTACCGCTCCGACTGGGAGTGGACCGCCGACCAGCTGGCCTCCGCCGAGGTACGGCTGGCGCGCTGGCGCTCGGCGGCGGGTCTGGAGACCGGCCCGGACGCCCGGGCCGTGCTCACCGAGGTCCGCGCCCGGCTCTGCGCCGACCTGGACACCCCCGGGATCCTGGCCGTCGTCGACGCCTGGGCCGAGCGGGCGCTGTCGGAGGGCGGCACCGACCCGCAGGCGCCCGCCCTGATCGGCGACATCGCCGACGCCCTGCTGGGCATCCGGCTCTGAGCCCCGGCCCCTCGGGTCCGCTTCCGGTCCCGCCGCGGCGGGACCGGAAGCGCTGGGAACGCTCTCCGAAGCCGTGGACCGCAGCTGGAGCGGCACGGGCGCGATCGGCCTTCCTCGATCGGTGGTGATGAGCACGCGAGCCCCGCAACCGGATGAGCCGGACCCGGGACGGAAGGAGGCATCCGACGTCGCCGGTTACGTCCGGCGCACCAGAGGCGGCCCCTGCTTCATCTGCGCTCTCCTGGCGGGTGCTCCCGGTTACGACTTCGAGCAGGTCGTCTTCGAGGATGAGCACCACGTCGCCTTCCTGGACCGCCATCCCACGATGCCCGGCAAGGTCCTGGTCGCCCCCAGAGCCCACGTCGAGCATGTGGTGCGGGATCTCGACGAGGACGCCTACCTGCGGCTGATGCGCACGGTCCGTCGCGTCGCCCTGGCGGTCGAGGCGGTCGTCCCCTCCGAGCGCACCTACCTGCTCTCGCTGGGCAGCCGGCAGGGCAACGCCCACCTGCACTGGCACATCGCGCCGCTGCCGCCCGGCGTCCCTTACGAGCGGCAGCGGTACCACGCCCCGATGACGGAGAACGGGGTGATCCCCTGGTCGGCGCAGCAGGCCCTCGGCCTCGCCGGCCGGCTGCGCGCCGCCTTGGCCGAGGGCGGCGGGAACGGGTGACCCCCCGCCCCGCCCTCCCGCCGGGACGGCCCGGCTAGGGGACGACGGTCTCCAGGAACCGCTCGCGCTCCTCCTGCGGGAGGTGGTCGGTGAACAGCACGCCGTCCAGATGGTCGCTCTCGTGCTGCAGGACCCGGGCGAGCGTTCCCAGCGCGCGTACGACGACCGGCTTGCCGAACATGTCGCGACCGCGGGCGGTCACCATGTAGGACCGCTCCAGAGGCCACCACCGGCCGGGGGCCGACAGGCACGCCTCGTCGGCCACGACCCTGCGCTCGGACAGCTCCAGGCGCGGGTTGACCAGGTGACCCGACCTGCCCTCGACGTCGTAGACGAAGACCCGGAGCGGGACGCCGATCTGCGGGGCCGCCAGGCCCGCCCTGCCGGTGCCCGCGCGCACGGTGGCCTGGAGCGACTTGACCAGCCGGCGCAGTTCGCGGTCGAAAACGGTCACGGAATCGGCTACGGTCCGTAGCGATGGATCGTCGAACAGACGGATCGGCTGGACAGTCACGCGCACTCCCCGAAGTGACGAACCGGCGCCCGGATGATTCCCCGGGCCGATCACATTCAACCCTGCCTGGGGATCCGGCCATGTTTCCGGCATGTTGCAGCCGTGCGACGTGTGCATTGCACATTACAGCGGTTAGGCACACGTAACCCGCGCACCATCACCGTGTGTGAATGTGCGTAACGCCGTCCTCCTACATTTCGGGACCGAAGCTCCCGGAAAACCGCAGCAGGAGGAACGATGGCGAAGCGCTGGATCAGCGAGTGGAGGCCGGACGACGCGGCCTTCTGGGAGGAGGGCGGCAAGAAGGTCGCCCGCCGGAACCTGATCTTCTCGATCTTCGCGGAGCACCTGGGGTTCACGCTCTGGACGGTCTGGAGCATCGTGACCGTCAAGATGGGCGACTACAGGTTCTCCACCGACCAGCTCTTCTGGATCGTGTCCCTGCCCAACCTGATCGGCTCGGCCCTGCGCATCCCCTACACCTTCGGGCCGGCGAAGTTCGGCGGCCGGAACTTCACGGTGTTCAGCGCCCTGATGCTGCTCGTCCCGGCCGTGCTGCTGGCCGTGGCGGTGAACGATCCGGCGACGCCGTACTGGATGTTCCTGGTGATCGCGGCCACCGCGGGCCTGGGCGGGGGGAACTTCGCCTCCAGCATGGCCAACATCACCTACTTCTACCCCCAGTCCAGGCAGGGCTCCGCGCTCGGCCTCAACGCCGCGGGCGGCAACATCGGGGTCAGCTCCGTCCAGCTGGTCATGCCGCTGGTCATCGGCGCCTTCGGACTGGCCGCCGCGGGCCTGTTCTGGATCCCGTTCATCCTGGCCGCCGCCCTCGGCGCCTACTTCTTCATGGACAACCTGACCGTGGCCAGGGCCAACCCCCGGGAACAGCTGAAGATCGCCGGGCGGGCCCAGACCTGGATCATGGCGGTGCTGTACATCGGCACCTTCGGCTCCTTCATCGGCTACTCCACCGCCTTCCCGCTGCTGATCAAGAGCCAGTTCCCCGAGCAGGCGTCGCTGGTCGCCCTCGCCTTCCTCGGCCCGCTCGTCGGCTCGCTGATCCGCCCGATCGGCGGCTGGCTCGCCGACCGGATCGGCGGGGCGAGGGTGACGCTCGTCAACTTCGGCGCGATGGCGGGGGCGGCGGCGCTGGTCTGGCAGGGCCTGGCCCAGCACTCCTTCGTCCTGTTCTTCTGCGCCTACATGCTGCTGATCGCCACGACCGGCGTCGGCAACGGCTCGACCTACCGGATGGTCCCGGCGATCTTCCGGGCCAAGGCCACCGCCGGCCTGGCCCCGGGCACCCCGGCCTACGAGGCCGCCCTGGCCGTCGGCAAGCGCGACGCCTCGGCCGCCGTCGGGATCATCTCCGCCATCGGCGCCTTCGGCGGTTTCTTCATCAACCGCGGGTTCGGCAGCTCCATCGCCGCGACCGGGGGAGCGGGCGCGGCGCTGGCCGCCTTCGCCGCCTTCTACGCCCTGTGCGCGGTGGTGACCTGGGCCTGCTACCTGCGTACCTTCGGCCCGGTGCCGAGCCTGGCCGCCGCCCGCGTCTGAGCCGCCCGTCTCCGGCTCACAGCCGGTGGGCGGCGAACGTGAACCCGGTTAGCGGCTTGTAGCACAGCGGTAACAGAAGGGACCCAGCGGTGAAACCGCTCGAAAGCACTATCGGACGCATGCCGACCTCACTTCCCGTCCTGACGCCTGTGAAGGCGCCGACGGCGACGCACTGTCCGTACTGCGCGCTGCAGTGCGGCATGAACGTCGCGGCGGGCAGCGGGGAGGGCGGTGCGGGCGAGACGGTGACGATCACTCCGAGGCAGGACATCCCGGCCAACGCCGGGGGCCTGTGCCAGAAGGGATGGACCGCCGGTGAGCTGCTCACCGGCGGGCAACGGCTCACCACCCCGCTTCTGCACGGCGAGCCGGTCGGCTGGGACGAGGCACTGGACTACGTGGCCGACCGGATCCGTCAGGTGCAGGCAGAACACGGCCCCAACGGCGTGGCCGTGTTCGGCGGGGGCGGTCTCACCAACGAGAAGGCCTACCAGCTCGGCAAGTTCGCCAGGACCGTACTGCGCACCAGCCAGATCGACTACAACGGCCGGTTCTGCATGTCCTCGGCCGCCGCCGCGAGCAACCGGGCCTTCGGCATGGACCGCGGCCTGCCCTTCCCGATCACCGATCTCGCCGAGGCGGACGCGGTGCTGCTGGCCGGCGGCAACGTGGCCGAGACCATGCCGCCGTTCCTGCGCCACCTGACCGCGATGCGCGAGCGGGGCGGCAGTCTCATCGTCGTCGACCCCCGCCTGACCGCGACCGCCCGCCAGGCCGACCTGCACCTGCAGCCCACGCCCGGCACGGACCTGGCGCTGGCACTCGGCCTGCTCCACCTGGCGATCACCGAGGGGCACGTCGACGAGTCGTACGTGGCCGGGCGCACCACGGGCTTCGACGCCGTGCGCACCTCGGTGGCCTCCTGGTGGCCCGAGCGGGTGGAGCGGATCACCGGGGTCCCGGTCGCGCACATGCGCCAGGCGGTGGCGATCCTCGGCGGCGCGGGCCGGGCGGCGATCCTCACCGGGCGCGGCGCCGAGCAGCACGCCAAGGGCACCGACACGGTGAGCGCCTTCATCAACCTGGCGCTCGCCCTCGGGCTGCCGGGCCGCCCCGGCTCCGGCTACGGGTGCGTGACCGGTCAGGGCAACGGGCAGGGCGGCCGTGAGCACGGCCAGAAGGCCGACCAGCTCCCCGGATACCGGAAGATCGACGATCCCGCCGCCCGCGAGCACGTCGCGCGGGTCTGGGGCGTCGACCCGCGGGACCTGCCCGGCCCCGGGCGCTCGGCCTACGAGCTGCTCGACGCGCTCGGCACCGCCGGCGGCCCGCGGGCGCTGCTGCTGTTCGGCTCCAACCCGGTGATCTCGGCGCCCCGCGCCGGGCACGTGACCGGCCGGCTGGACTCCCTGGACCTGCTCGTGGTCTCCGACCTGGTGATGTCCGAGACCGCGGCCATGGCCGACGTCGTCTTCCCCACCGCCCAGTGGGCCGAGGAGGGCGGCACGATGACCAACCTGGAGGGCCGGGTCCTGCTCCGGCGCCGGGCGGTGTCCCCGCCGCCCGGGGTGCGCAGCGACCTGGAGATCCTCCAGGGCCTGGCCGTACGGCTGCGCGGCCTGTTCTCCGGCGGGCACGGGTCCGGGGGAACGGACCCCGTCCGGGCCTTCCCCACCGAGCCGCGCGAGGTCTTCGACGAGCTGCGCCGGGCCAGCGCCGGAGGCGTCGCCGACTACGCGGGCATCACCTACGAGCGGATCGCCGCCGAGACCGGGGTCTTCTGGCCGTGCCCGGCCGAGGACCACCCCGGCACGCCCCGCCCCTTCCTGGACGCCTTCCCCACGCCCGACGGCCGCGCCAGGTTCGTGCCCGTCGAGCACCGGCCCCCGGGAGAGGACGTCGATGAGGAGTATCCGCTGTATCTGACGACCGGCCGGGTGCTGGCCCACTATCAGAGCGGCGCCCAGACCCGCAGGATCGCCGCGCTCAACGCGGTGGTCGCCGAGACGTTCGTCGAGGTCCACCCGGACCTGGCCGAGCGCCTGGAGGTGTCGGCGGGCCAGCGCCTGCGGGTGGTCAGCCGCAGGGGCGTGGCCGAGGGCGTGGCCCGGGTCAACCCGGCGATCCGGGCCGACACCGTCTTCATGCCCTTCCACTGGGCCGGGGCCAACCTGCTGACCAATCCCGAGCTCGATCCGGTGTCGCGGATGCCGGAGTTCAAAGTGTGCGCCGTGAGACTGGAGCGTGTCGGATGACCCGGCTGGTGGTGGTGGGCAACGGGATGGCGGGAGCCCGTCTGGTGAGCGAGGTCCGCGCCCGGGACAAGGACGTCCGGGTGACGGTGTTCGGCGCCGAGACGTGGCAGCCCTACAACCGCGTGCTGCTGTCGAACGTGGTGGCCGGGACCATGGTCGCCGACCAGGTGCGGCTGCTGGACCCCGCCTGGTACGCCGACCACGACGTGACGGCCCGGCCGGGCGTCGAGGTGACGGCGCTCGACCGTGAGGCGCAGGTCGTGGTCACCGCCGACGGTGAGCGGGAGCCGTACGACGTCCTCGTGCTGGCGACCGGGAGCGAGGCGATCGTGCCGCCGGTGCCCGGCGCGGAGCGCGCCATCGCGTTCCGGACGCTGGACGACTGCCAGGCGATCCTCGCCGCGGCCGGCACGGCCCGGCGCGCGGTGGTGGTCGGCGGCGGACTGCTCGGCATCGAGGCGGCGCGCGGGCTGGCCGGGCGCGGGCTCCCGGTGACCCTGCTGCACCTGGCCGGTCACCTCATGGAGCGCCAGCTCGACCCCGAGGCGGGAGTGGTGCTGGGGGAGACCCTGGCGGGACTGGGCGTGGAGACCCGGACCGGCGTCGTGGTCGAGGAGATCCTCGACGGGGGAGTACGGCTGGCCGGCGGCGAGACCATCGAGGCCGACCTGGTGGTGCTCTCCTGCGGGGTCCGGCCGGTGACCGGCCTGGCCGTGGAGGCGGGGCTGGAGGTGGCGCGCGGGATCGTCGTCGACGACGAGATGCGCACGAGCGACCCGGCGATCCACGCGATCGGCGAGTGCGCCGAGCACTCGGGCACCGTCTACGGCCTGGTCGCCCCGGCGTGGGAGCAGGCCTCCGTGGTCGCCGACCTGGTCACCGGCGCCGACAAGGGCGCCCGCTACCGCGGGTCGCGGCTGGTGACCCGGCTGAAGGCCAAGAGCGTCGAGCTGGCGGCGATGGGCGAGACGCACGTGGACGAGTCCGCCGACACCTCGACCGAGGTCGTGCGCTTCAGCCACCGGGCCCGCGGCACCTACCGCAAGCTCGTCATCCGCGACGGCCGCCTGGTGGGGGCCATCCTGCTCGGCGAGACGGCTGCGGTGGGCACGCTCACCCAGCTGTTCGACCGGGGCGGGCCGCTGCCCGGCGACCGGGCGGGGCTGCTGTTCCCCGGCCTGGCCGGGGCGCCGGTCGCCGACAGCCCGGTCCGCATGCCGGACGCCGCCAAGGTCTGCCAGTGCAACAACGTGACCAAGGGCCAGATCCGCGCCTGCTGGGAGTCCGGCGCCCGCGACGTGGCGGCCGTGGCCGCCGCCACCCGCGCCACGACCGGCTGCGGCAGCTGCCGCGACGCGGTCGAGGGCATCGTCGGCTGGCTGTGCGAGCAGGAAGGGGTCTCCGCGTGAACCCGGAGGCGCGCCGTACGGCGGCGCCGGAGACCGACGCCGGGGTGCCCGCCGTACCGGCGCCGGAGGAGAAGACGACAGGCAACGAGACAGCGGAAACGCGGAGCGCGACGACCCCGGAGACCGGGCGAGCGGTACGCGGAGTCAATGAGGAGGGGAGTGCGACCGTGACGCCGGAGCGGCGAGCCGACGCAGTGAGCGGAGTGTTCCGTGTGAATGAGGAGGCGAGTGCGACCGTGACACGGCTGGTCGTGGTGGGGCATGGGCCGACGGCGTCGCGGTTGGTGGAGACGCTGACCGGGCGGGGGTTCGCAGGGACGATCACGGTGCTGGGGGAGGAGCCCCGGCCCGCGTACGACCGGGTGGCGCTGACCTCCTATCTGGCGGGCAAGAGCGCCGAGGACCTGACCTACCCGGTGCCCGAGGGCGTCACGCTGCGGCTGGGGGCCCGGGTCACCGGGATCGACCGGGAGGCCAGGGTCGTCACGACCGCCGACGGGCACGCCGAGCCGTACGACGTCCTCGTGCTGGCCACCGGGTCGAGCGCGTTCGTGCCGCCGGTGCCGGGGCGCGAACTCGAGGGCTGCTTCGTCTACCGGACCATCGACGACCTGGACGCGATCCGGGAGGCCTCGCAGGACGCCGTGTCCGGGGTGGTCATCGGCGGCGGGCTGCTCGGCCTGGAGGCGGCCGACGCGCTGCGCGGCCTGGGCCTGGCCACGCACGTGGTGGAGATGGGCGGCTGGCTCATGCCCCGCCAGGTGGACGAGGGCGGCGGCGCGGTGCTGCGCGGCCACGTCGAGAGCCTCGGGCTGAACGTGCACACCGGGGCCGGGGTCAGGGAGATCGTCGCCGGGCCGGACGGCCGGGTGAACGGACTGGTCAAGCCGGACGGGGAGACGATCGAGACGCAGGTGGTGGTCTTCTCCGCCGGCGTGCGCCCGCGCGACGAGCTGGCCAGGTCGAGCGGCCTGGACGTCGGCGAGCGCGGCGGCATCGTCGTGGACGACGGGATGCGCACCAGCGACCCGGCGATCTACGCGGTGGGGGAGTGCGCCCTGCACGAGGGCATGGTCTACGGGCTCGTCGGGCCGTGCTTCACCATGGCCGAGGTCGCCGCCGACCGCATCCTCGGCGGCGGGGCGGCCTTCGCCCGCGCCGACATGTCGACCAAGCTCAAGTTGCTGGGCGTGGAGGTGGCCCAGTTCGGCGCCATGGACGGCGCGCTGGACGTGACGTTCATGGACCCGGTCACCGGCGTCTACCAGAAGCTGTTCGTCAGCGACGACGCCCGCACCCTGCTCGGCGGGATCTGCGTCGGCGACGCCGCGCCGTACAACACGCTCAAGCCCTTCGTCGGCCGCGAGCTGCCGGGCTCGCCCGGCGAGCTGCTGTTCACCGGCGGCCCGTCGAACATGGACCTGCCCGACGACGCGCAGGTCTGCTCGTGCAACAACGTGACCAAGGGCCAGATCTGCTCCGCCATCGCGGACAAGGGCCTCACCGACGTCGCGGGGATCAAGTCGTGCACCCGCGCGGGCACCGCCTGCGGCAGCTGCGTGCCGATGCTCAAGCAGATCCTGATCAAGTCCGGCGTCGAGGTCTCCAAGGCATTGTGCGAGCACTTCGCCTACAGCCGGGCCGAGCTGTTCGACATCGTCCGGGTGCGCGGCATCACGACCTTCTCGCAGCTCATCGCCGAGCACGGCACCGGCCGCGGCTGCGACGTGTGCAAGCCCACCGTGGCCTCGATCCTGGCCTCGCTCGGCAACGGCCACATCCTCGACGGCGAGCAGGCCGCGCTGCAGGACACCAACGACCACTTCCTGGCCAACATCCAGCGCAACGGCACCTACTCGGTGGTCCCGCGCATCCCCGGCGGGGAGATCACCCCCGACAAGCTCATCGTGATCGGCGAGGTCGCCCGCGACTTCGGGCTCTACACGAAGATCACCGGCGGGCAGCGGATCGACCTGTTCGGGGCGCGGGTGGAGCAGCTCCCGCTGATCTGGAAGCGCCTGGTGGACGCCGGCTTCGAGTCCGGGCACGCCTACGGCAAGGCGCTGCGCACGGTGAAGTCCTGCGTCGGCTCGACCTGGTGCCGGTACGGCGTGCAGGACTCGGTGGGCCTGGCCATCGCCCTGGAGCTGCGCTATCGGGGGCTGCGCTCGCCGCACAAGCTCAAGTCGGCCGTCTCCGGCTGCGCCCGGGAGTGCGCCGAGGCCCGGGGCAAGGACTTCGGGATCATCGCCACCGAGCAGGGCTGGAACCTCTACGTCGGCGGCAACGGCGGCTTCACCCCCCGGCACGCCGACCTGTTCGCCTCCGACCTGCCCACCGACGAGCTGATCCGGATCATCGACCGGTTCCTGATGTTCTACATCCGCACCGCCGACCGGCTCCAGCGCACCTCGGTGTGGCTGGAGAACCAGGGCCTGGACTACGTCAAGGAAGTCATCCTGGAGGACTCCCTGGGCATCTGCGCCGAACTGGAAGCGCAGATGGAGCGGCACGTGGCCGGCTACGCCGACGAGTGGCGCGCCGTCCTGGACGATTCGGAGCGGCTGCGGCGCTTCGTCTCCTTCGTCAACGCGCCCGGCACCCCGGACCCGTCGATCTCCTTCGAACCCGAGCGCGACCAGGTCAAGCCGGTCCTGATCCCGCTGGAGACGCTCCGCCTGGAGCCGGCGCGCTCCTGACCCCGGCGACGTCCACGACAACGACAGCCACAACAGCAGCCACAGCGGAAGGAAGGATTGCCCGATGACCGTCCTGAGTGAAGACCTGCGCGTGAGCCGGGAGGGAGCCGGCTGGACCAGGATCTGCGCCTACACTGACCTGCTGCCCGAGCGCGGGGTCTGCGCGCTGGTGGACGGCCGCCAGATCGCGGTCTTCCGCACCTTCGACGGCTCGTTGTACGCGGTCGGCAACCGCGACCCCTTCAGCGGGGCTTTCGTCCTGTCGCGGGGGATCGTGGGCAGCCGCGGCGATGAGCCCACCGTCTCCTCGCCCATGCACAAGCAGGTGTTCTCACTGGTCAGCGGGGAGTGCCTGGACGATCCGGCGGTGGCCGTGCCGACCTATGGGATCCGCGTCGCCGACGACGCGGTGGAGGTGAACGTGCTGTGAGCGTCTCCGCTTTGGAGGGGGCCGAAGCCTCGCCCGAGACGGCGCCGGACGCGCTGGCGGGCTTCACGATCGGAGTCACCGCCACCCGGCGGCGCGAGGAGTTCTGCGCGCTGCTGGAACGGCGGGGCGCCCGGGTGGTGCAGGCGCCGGCGATCCGGCTGGTGCCGCTGGCCGAGGACGCCGACCTGCTGGCCGCGACCAGGGAGAGCCTGGCCGGGCCGATCGACGACGTGGTGGTCACCACCGGAGTCGGATTCCGCGGCTGGATGGCCGCGGCCGAGGGCTGGGGCCTGTCGGCGGACCTGGCGGCGCACCTGACCTCCGCCCGGCTGCTGACCCGGGGGCCCAAGGCGCGCGGCGCGGTCAGGGCCGCCGGGATGAACGACCACTGGACCCCGGCGACCGAGTCGTGCGAGGAGGTCAAGCAGTACCTGCTGGCCCAGGACCTGCGCGGCCGGCGGATCGCCGTGCAGCTGCACGGGGAGCCGCTGACCGGCTTCGTCACGGCGCTGCGCGAGGCCGGGGCCGAGGTCATCGAGGTGCCGGTCTACCGGTGGCTGCCCTACCGCGACCCCTCGCCGCTGCGGCGCCTGATCAGCCAGGCGATCTCCGGCGGGGTGGACGCGGTGGCCTTCACCAGCGCCCCGGCGGTGCTGGCCATGCTGAACGCGGCCCGCGCCGACGGGCTGGAGGACGCGCTGCTGGCGGCCTTCGCCGGCTCGGTCGTGGCGGCCTGCGTGGGCCCGGTCACCGCCGGGCCGCTGGAGGCGCGCGGGGTGCGGACCGTCCAGCCGGAGCGCGCCCGCCTGGGCGGGCTGGCCCGCACGCTGGCCCGGCATCTGCCCGAGCACAGCGTCACCCGCCTGGTCGCCGGCGGCCACGCGCTGGAGATCCGCGGCCACGCCGTCGCGGTGGACGGCGAGCTCAAGCCGCTGCCGCCGGCCCCGATGGCCGTGCTCAAGCGCCTGGCCGAAAAGCCCGGCCACGTGGTGGCCCGCTCCGAGCTGCGGACCGTGCTGCCGGGCGGGCCGTCGCGTGACTCGGCCGAGCACGCCGTCGAGATGGCCATCACCCGGCTCCGCCGCGCCCTGGGGCCCGCGGGGATCGTCGAGACGGTCGTCAAGAGGGGCTATCGCCTGGCCTGCGACCGGGAGGTTCCAGCCGCAGCTCCCTGATGATCTCCTCGGCGCTGTCGTCGCGTGAGGGGACGAAGTCGGTGCCCACGAACAGCTCGTAGTAGGCGTGCCTGAAGCACCCCGCGAGCAGCAGCCGGGCGCTGGCCAGCGGGTCCACCTCCGGGGAGACCCGCCCCTCGCGCTGTTCGGCCGCCAGATACTCGGTCAGCGGGATGACCTCCGACAGCGGGCCGAGCTCGTTGTGCCGCATGGCCTGGCGGAAGCGGACGGTGACCGAGGGGGAGGTGAAGGCCGGCAGCGCCGCCGACTGCACCTCGGCGTAATAGTCGATGCCCGCGCGCGCGATGGGCAGCAGATTGTCGTTCACCCGGCCCTTGCCGACCAGATGCATGAGGTCGTCGAGGATCTTCAGCCAGAGCGGGAGTCTGTCCTGGAGCAGGGCGAGGAACATGTCGACCGCCTGGCCGGGTGTGCCCGAGCCGCGCAGGCCCTGGTCGTCCTCGCGTTTCATGAATACGGCCATCTCGAGAACGCGGCGTCGCGTCTCCTGTGCTTTCTGGTGCGGGTCGAGCTGGGGAGTCGCCATGGTTGCCCTAACGTGCGCAGTCACATGGACAAGATTCGGCGTGGTGATGGCGCCATTCATCGATGTTTATCGAGCGGTGTTTCTCCTGGTGGGGTAACCGTTGTCGCGGGCCGTCCCCGGCCGGACACGACCCGGCCGGAACAGCTGGAGACTGATTATTACCCGGAACCGGTGCGAAATGGTGTAAATGCCGGTAACTATGTGCTGTGTGTTTTCCGGCCGGCCGCGAGGGGCGGCCGACCGGCCGTAGAAGTCCAGGCGGCGGGTGGTCCTAGCTGTCGGAGCTGCGACGGCGGTGGACGGTTTCCGGTTGCCGTGGTCGCGGCGGCGGCGGGTGGTCCTAGCTGTCGGAGCCGCGGTCGCGGCGGCGCAGATAGCGCTCGAACTCCGCGGCGATGGCGTCGCCGCTCGCCTCGGGCAGCTGGGTGGCGTCCTTGCGCTCCTCCAGCTCCCTGACGTAGTCGGCGACCTCGGTGTCCTGGGCGGCCAGCTCGTCCACGCCGTGCTCCCAGGCCCTGGCCTCCTCGGCCAGGTCGCCCAGCGGCATCGGGATGTCGAGCAGGTCCTCCATCCGGCTCAGCAGCGCCAGGGTCGCCTTGGGGTTGGGCGGCTGGGCCACGTAGTGCGGGACCGAGGCCCACAGCGAGACCGCGGGCAGGCCCGCGGTGCCGAAGGCCTGCTGCAGGACGCCGACGATGCCGGTGGGCCCCTCGTAGCGGGTCAGCTCCAGGTTGATCGCCCGGGCCAGTCCCTCGTCGGTCGCCGCGCCGACGATCGGGACGGGGCGGGTGTGCGGGGAGTCGTTGAGCAGCGCGCCGAGCAGCACCGCCAGCTCCACGCCCAGCTCGCGGCAGACCAGGATGATCTCCTCGCAGAACGAGCGCCAGCGCATGTTGGGCTCGATGCCGCGCAGCAGGACGACGTCACGGTTGCTGCCCGGCGGCCTGGCCACCGAGAGCCTGGTGGTGGGCCAGGTGATCGACCGGGTCAGCCCGTCGCCCATCTCGACGATCGGGCGGGTGACCTGGAAGTCGTAGTAGTCCTCGGGGTCGAAGGAGGCGAGCTCGGTGGCCTTCCACTCGGTCTCCAGGTGGGCGATCACGCCGCTCGAGGCCTCGCCCGCGTCGTTCCACCCCTCGAACGCGGCGATCAGCACGGGGTCGACGAGCTCGGGCAGACCTTCGAGTTCGATCACGCGCCGCCTCCTCTTTCACATCTCGTCTTCGCTTCCCACCGTGCCCTCGGCTAAGCCTATGCGCTGAGAGGGCTTCCGTGTCACCTCCCCGAAGTGGTGTGGACGATCAGCACGTCACAGCCCGCGCGGTGCGAGACGGCCGACGGAACCGAGCCCAGCAGCCGACCCGCCAGGCTGTTGAGCCCCCGGTTGCCGACGACCAGCAGGTCGGCTCCGTGCCTGCCGGCCAGGGACACCAGCGCGTCGACCGGGTCGCCCTCCTCGGCCAGCAGTTCGATCTTCCGGGCTCCGGCGGCGACGGCGTGCTCGCGGGCGGCGCGCAGCGCGTCGTCGGCCGGGGTGGAGCCGCTCACCTTGTAGGACAGCTCGCCCAGGGCGTCGGCCGCCGCGGCGCGCTCGCGCTCGCGCATCGGCAGGTAGGCGCAGGCCAGCAGGAGGGTGGCGTCGGTCGCGGACGCCAGGGAGGCGGCCGCGGTGACCGCGCGGAAGGAGGAGGGGGAGCCGTCGGTGCCGACGAGGATGTTCTGGTAGGTCGCCATCGGATGCCTCGCAGAGGGGTCGGATCCGGGGCGCGCCGCGCGGGCGGCCGGGATCGCGGGCACGGAAGGCAATTGGACGCCGAGTTCAATTGCCTTCGAGAACGATAGCGTCCGGCCGGATCCCAGTAAGCTTCCCCTATGACAACTGCACCGTCCTTCCGTGAAGTCCTGGCCGAGCGCGTTATGGTCGCCGACGGAGCGATGGGGACGATGTTGCAGGCCCACGAGGTCACGCTCGACGACTTCGAGGGCCACGAGGGCTGCAACGAGGTGCTCAACGTCACCCGCCCCGACATCGTCCGGGCCGTGCACGACGCCTACTTCGAGGTCGGCGTCGACTGCGTGGAGACCAACACCTTCGGTGCCAACCTCGCCGCCCTGGGCGAGTACGACATCGCCGAGCGCGTCTTCGCCTACTCGGAGGCCGGGGCGCGCGTGGCCCGCCAGGCCGCCGACCACTGGTCCACCCCGGACCGCCCGCGCTTCGTGCTCGGCTCCATGGGGCCGGGCACCAAGCTGCCCACCCTGGGGCACAAGCCGTACGCCGAGCTGCGCGACGCCTACTACGACAACGCCGCCGGCCTGATCTCCGGCGGCGCCGACGCGCTGATCATCGAGACCTGCCAGGACCTGCTCCAGGTCAAGGCCGCGGTCGTCGGCGCGCGCCGGGCCATCGCCGACGCGGGCCGCGACGTGCCGATCATCGCCCAGGTCACCATCGAGACCAACGGCGCGATGCTGCTCGGCTCGGAGATCGGCGCGGCGCTCACCGCGATCGAGCCGCTCGGCGTCGACGTCATCGGCCTCAACTGCGCCACCGGCCCGGCCGAGATGAGCGAGCACCTGCGCTATCTGTCGCGGCACGCGCGGGTGCGCCTGTCGTGCATGCCCAACGCCGGCCTGCCGGTGCTGACCTCCGACGGCGCCTACTACCCGCTCAGCCCGGACGAGCTGGCCGACGCGCACGAGACCTTCGCCGGCTCCTTCGGCCTGTCGATCGTCGGCGGCTGCTGCGGCACCACCCCCGAGCACCTGCGCAAGGTGGTCGAGCGGGTCCGGGGCCGCGAGGTGGCCGCCCGCCGCCCGCGCCCGGAGGCCGGGGCCGCCTCGCTCTACCAGCACGTGCCCTTCCGCCAGGACACCTCCTACCTGGCCGTCGGCGAGCGGACCAACGCCAACGGCTCCAAGGCCTTCCGCGAGGCCATGCTCGCCGGGAACTGGGAGGAGTGCGTCGAGATCGCCCGGGCCCAGGCCCGCGACGGCGCCCACATGCTCGACCTGTGCGTCGACTACGTCGGCCGCGACGGCGCGGACGACATGCGCGAGCTGGCCTTCCGCTTCGCCACCGCCTCCACGCTGCCGATCATGCTCGACTCCACCGAGCCCGCCGTGCTGGAGGCCGGCCTTGAGATGCTCGGCGGCCGCGCGATCGTCAACTCGGTCAACTACGAGGACGGCGACGGCCCCGACTCCCGCTTCACCAAGATCATGAAGCTGGTCCGGGAGCACGGCGCCGCCGTGGTCGCGCTGACCATCGACGAGGAGGGCCAGGCCCGTACCGCCGAGCACAAGGTCCGCATCGCCACCCGCCTCATCGAGGACCTGACCGGCAACTGGGGGGTGCGGGTGGAGGACATCGTCGTCGACTGCCTGACCTTCCCGATCGCCACCGGCCAGGAGGAGACCCGGCGCGACGGCCTGGAGACCATCGAGGCCATCGCCGAGATCAAGCGGCGCTACCCGACGGTGCAGACCACCCTGGGGCTGTCCAACATCTCCTTCGGCCTCAACCCGGCCGCCCGCATGGTGCTCAACAGCGTCTTCCTCAACGAGTGCGTCAACGCGGGGCTGGACTCGGCGATCGCGCACGCCTCCAAGATCCTGCCGATGGCGCGCATCCCCGACGAGCAGCGCCAGGTCGCCCTGGACATGGTCTACGACCGGCGCCGTGAGGGCTACGACCCGCTGCAGCGGTTCATGGAGCTGTTCGAGGGCGTCGACGCCGCCGCGGTGAAGGCGGGCAGGGCCGAGGAACTGGCCGCGCTGCCGCTGTGGGAGCGGCTCAAGCGCCGCATCATCGACGGCGAGCGCAAGGGCCTGGAGGCCGACCTGGACGAGGCGCTGGCCCAGCGGCCCGCCCTGGAGATCGTCAACGACGTGCTGCTGGACGGCATGAAGACCGTCGGCGTCCTGTTCGGCTCCGGCGAGATGCAGCTGCCGTTCGTGCTGCAGTCGGCCGAGGTGATGAAGACCGCCGTGGCCTACCTGGAGCCGCACATGGAGCGGGTCGAGGGCGAGACCAAGGGCCGCATCGTGCTGGCGACCGTCAAGGGCGACGTGCACGACATCGGCAAGAACCTGGTCGACATCATCCTGTCCAACAACGGCTACGAGGTCGTCAACCTCGGCATCAAGCAGCCGGTCTCGGCGATCCTGGAGGCCGCCGAGGAGCACCGGGCCGACGTCATCGGCATGTCCGGGCTGCTGGTCAAGTCCACGGTGATCATGAAGGAGAACCTGGAGGAGATGAACGCCCGGGGCATCGCCGACCGGTTCCCCGTGCTGCTGGGCGGGGCGGCGCTGACCCGCGCCTACGTCGAGCAGGACCTCGCCGAGCTGTTCCGGGGCGAGGTCCGCTACGCCCGCGACGCCTTCGAGGGCCTGCGCCTGATGGACTCCTTCATGGCGGTCAAGCGGGGAGAGGAGGGCGCCTCGCTGCCGCCGCTGCGCCAGCGCCGCGTCAAGACCGGCGCGGTCCTGCAGCGCACCGCGGTGGAGGACCTGCCCGCCCGCTCCGACGTGGCCGCCGACAACCCGGTCCCGGCCGCGCCGTTCCACGGCGACCGGATCGTCAAGGGCGTCCCGCTGGCCGACTACGCCGCCTTCCTGGACGAGCGCGCCACCTTCATGGGCCAGTGGGGCCTGAAGGCCGCCCGCGGCGGCGACGGGCCCTCCTACGAGGAGCTGGTCGAGACCGAGGGACGGCCGCGCCTGCGGATGTGGCTGGAGCGCATGCAGACCGAGGGCCTGCTGGAGGCGGCCGTGGTCTACGGCTACTTCCCGTGCGTCAGCGACGGCGACTCGCTGATCATCCTCGACGAGGCGGGCGGCGAGCGCACCCGCTTCACCTTCCCGCGCCAGCGCCGCGACCGGCACCTGTGCCTGTCCGACTTCTTCCGCCCGAAGGACTCCGGCGAGGTCGACGTGGTCGCCTTCCAGGTCGTCACGATGGGCAACAAGGTCTCCGAGGCCGCCGCCGAGCTGTTCGCCAAGGACGCCTACCGCGACTATCTGGAGCTGCACGGCCTGTCGGTGCAGCTCACCGAGGCGCTGGCCGAGTACTGGCACGCCCGGGTCCGCTCGGAGCTGGGCATCGGCGGCGACGAGTCGCTGGAGGACATGCTCAAGGTCAACGTCAACGGCTGCCGCTACTCCTTCGGCTACCCGGCCTGTCCCAACCTCGAGGACCAGGTCCAGCTGATGGGGCTGCTGGATCCCGAGCGGATCGGGGTCAAGCTGTCGGAGGAGTTCCAGCTCCACCCCGAGCAGTCGACCTCCGCACTGATCGTCCACCACCCCGAGGCCGGCTACTTCAACGTCTGACCAGGAAAGGACGCACGGGGGATGGACGCGGTCCTCTTCGACATGGACGGGCTGCTCGTGGACAGCGAGAAGATCTGGTTCCAGGTCGAGACCGAGGTGATGGGACGGCTGGGCGGCGAGTGGACCCCGCTCGACCAGGAGCAGCTGGTGGGCGGCTCCATGCCCGCCACGGTGGCCTACATGCTGCGGGTCTCCGGGTCGCCGGCCGACCCCGGCGACGTGGCGGCCTGGATGCTGGAGGGCATGATCCGCAGGCTCGCCGAGGGCGTGGCGCTGATGCCGGGCGCTGCCGAGCTGCTGGCCGCCGTACGGCGGGCGGGCCTGCCCACCGCCCTGGTCACCTCCTCCTCGCGGGAGATCGCCGACGCCTGCCTGGAGAGCATCGGCAGGCACAACTTCGACCGGCTGGTGACCGGTGACGATGTGAGGCGGCCCAAGCCCGACCCGGAGCCCTACCTGACGGCCGCCCGGCTGCTCGGTGTGGACCCGGCCCGCTGCGTCGCGCTGGAGGACTCCCCGAACGGGGTGGCGGCGGCCACCGCCGCCGGGTGCCGGGTGGTGGCGGTGCCGAGCGTGCTGCCGATCCCGCACGCCCCCGGCCGCCTCGTCGTCACCTCCCTGCACGAGGTCGGCGTCGAGGTGCTGCGGGAGCTGGCGGCCCGCGAGGCGTGACCTCCCCGCAGGAGCCGTACGCCTGACCCGCGGGAGCCGTGCGCCCGTGAGGCGTGACCCGCCCGGCCTGCCCGTACGAGGCCCTCGCCGGGGGTCAGGGATACCCCTAGGGGATGATCCCTCCCCAAGGAGGAGAGGCAACCTCGGATCCGCGTGCCAGGATGGAATCCGGTACGCCGATACGAGGGGTGGTCTCCGATGACCTTTGAGCAGATTCCGTGGCTGGCGTTGTGCGCCGGGCTCACCGGGGTGGGACTGGTCATGAGCGTCATGCTGCTGCGCCGCCGGGGGGCGGCCGCGGGACTGCGGATGGCGGCGTGGTCACTGCTGCCGGTGGCGGCCTATCTGACGGGCGCGCTGCCGACTCTGTGGCAGATCGGCACCGCGGTCACCGGTTTCGTCACCGGGCTGGTGCTGAACCCGATGGTCTGGGCGGGTGTGGCGGTGGCCGGCCTGTCACTGGTGCTGTTCCTGGTCTCGGGCGTGCTGAGGGGACGCCGCCTGGCGTCGGCCCGGGCCACCGCGCCCGCCGCCGCGCCCGCCGCCACCGCGAAGCCGGCCAGGCCCGCCGTGCCGTCCGGGCAGGGCGCCGCGGGACCCTCCGGGCAGGGCACCGCCGTCACCCAGCCCCTGCCGCAGCGCACGCCCGGCGCGGCTCCCCGGCCCGGTGCCAAGAAGAGTGACGACGATGATTTCTCGGACATCGAGGCCATCCTGAAGCGACGCGGGATCGGGTGATGCTGGATCCCGTTCGTGGACTGTCACAAAATCAAGACAGAAGCGGAACGACTCCTGGACATTCTCTTCAAGATCAAAACGAATGAATTTCACGTGAATCACAGTTAAGCCACATAGTGCCCTAAAGTACTGGTCAGTGCAGATCAGCCCATAGATTCTCCGGAACGGGACTGAGAAAACAGACCCGTAGACTCAGGGCGCGAGACCCCAACCCGGGGGCGCGTTCATCGGACAACGTCGTCTGGGATCCAGGGGGCCACTGTATGACCGCACCGCTCGATGTCTCAGGGCAGGCCTTGGAGGCCCAGCCTGAGGCCGTGCTAGAGGGAGCGGGCGGAAAGGCCATCGAAGGCCGTTCGCTCGGGCAGATCGCATGGATGCGGCTGAAGCGCGACAAGGCCGCCATCGCCGGCGCCTTCGTCGTGGTCTTCCTGACGCTGATCGCCATTTTCGCCGAACGCCCGTTCGGCGGGCTGATCGCGTTGTTCGGCGACCCGCCGAACCTGCCCAACAATGACCTCATCGACCCGCTGACCAGCGCCCCGATCGGGGCCTGGGGCGGCATCAGCTGGGAGCACCCCTTCGGCCTGGAGCCGGTCAACGGCCGCGACATCTTCGCCCGCATCCTGTCGGGTGCGCAGATCTCGCTGCTGGTCGCCTTCCTGGCCACAATGGTCTCGGTGGTGCTGGGCTCCCTGCTGGGCATGCTGGCCGGTTTCTTCGGCGGCTGGGCCGACACCTTCATCAGCCGCCTGATGGACATCTTCCTGGCCTTCCCGCTGCTGCTGTTCGCGATCGCCATCGTCGGCGCCGTCCCGGACGAGGCGCTCGGCCTCAAGGGCAACGCGCTGCGCATCGCGGTGATCGTGTTCATCATCGGCTTCTTCAACTGGCCCTACATCGCACGCATCGTGCGCGGCCAGACACTTTCGCTGCGCGAGCGCGAGTTCGTCGACGCGGCGCGTTCGCTGGGCGCGGGCAACAGCTACATCATCTTCAAGGAAGTCTTCCCGAACCTGGTGGCTCCGATCCTGGTGTACTCCACGCTGCTCATCCCCACGAACATCCTGTTCGAGGCGGCGCTGTCGTTCCTCGGCGTCGGTGTGGCCGAGCCTCAGGCCTCCTGGGGCGGCATGCTCACCCGCGCGGTCGACTACTACCAGACGGCGCCGCACTTCATGATCGTTCCCGGCCTCGCGATCTTCATCACCGTGATGGCCTTCAACCTGCTGGGAGACGGGCTCAGAGACGCCCTCGACCCGCGTGCCCGGTAGCGGCAACGCTTCCGTTCTTCGATATCACCGTCACTCATGACAAGGGGTGTACAACCACGATGAGGAAGACCAAGGCTCTGGCGCTCGCCGCGCTGGGCACCGCGTTGACCATGGGCCTGGCCGCCTGTGGCGGGTCCGCCGGTGGCGGCGGCAACAACAACACCGGGACCGGCAACACCGGGGCGGCCTCCACCGCCAAGCACAACGACGGCTACACCAAGGTCGTCAACCCTTCCGACGCCAAGGGCGGCACCCTCAAGTTCGCCTACTCCGACGAGCCCGACTCGATGGACCCGGGCAACACCTACTACGCGTGGAACTGGAACTTCTCGCGTCTGTACGCCCGTCCGCTGCTGACCTACACCGCCGCCCCCGGCGAGGAGGGTCTGAAGCTGGTCCCGGACCTGGCCGAGGGTCTGGGTGAGGCCAGCGAGGACGGCAAGACCTGGACCTACAAGCTCAAGAAGGGCATCAAGTACGACGACGGCACGGAGGTCAAGGCCGCGGACGTCAAGTACGCCATCGCCCGCAGCAACTTCAGCGCCGAGCTGACCGACGGTCCGAAGTACTTCGCCGAGTACCTCGACGCCGAGGGCTACGAGGGTCCCTACAAGGACAAGGACCTCGCGAACTTCAAGGGCATCGAGACCCCCGACGACTACACCATCGTCTTCAAGCTCAAGGCCCCGTTCTCGGAGTTCGACTTCCTGGTCGCCAACCCGCAGTCGGCGCCCGTGCCGCAGGCCAAGGACACCGGCCTGGAGTACGAGAAGGCCGTCGCCTCCACCGGTCCCTACAAGATGGAGAGCTACGAGGTCGGCAAGCAGCTCAACCTCGTCAAGAACGAGAACTGGGACCCGGCCACCGACACCACGCGCAAGCAGCTGCCGGACCGCATCGAGGTGCAGTTCAAGCAGAACGCCGAGGACATCGACCAGCGCCTGCTGGCCGGTCAGGTCCACGCCGACCTCGGCGGCACCGGTGTGCAGCCGGCCGCCCGCGCGAAGATCGTCGCCGACCCCAAGCTGAAGGACTCGACGGACAACCCGTACACGCCCTTCAACCGCTACGCGATGATGTCGACCAAGGTCGCCCCGTTCGACAACATCGACTGCCGCAAGGCCGTGCAGTACGCCACCGACCAGGTCGCCACCCAGGCGCCGTGGGGCGGCCCGCTCGGCGGTGACATCGGCAGCACGCTGATGACCCCGACCACCGTCGGCTACCAGCAGTTCGACCTGTTCCCGAACGGCGCCGACAACAAGGGCGACGCGGCCAAGGCCAAGGAGTCCCTGTCGGCCTGCGGCCAGCCGAACGGCTTCGAGACCAACATCGCGGTCCGCGGTGACCGTCCCAAGGAGGTCCAGGTCGCCGAGGCCCTGCAGGCCTCGCTGGACAAGGTCGGCATCAAGGCCACGATCAAGAAGTACCCCTCGGGTGACTGGAGCGCGCAGTACGCCGGCAGGCCGGACTTCGTGCACAAGAACAAGCTGGGCATCATGATCGCCGGTTGGGGCGCCGACTGGCCCTCGGGCTTCGGCTTCCTGTCGCAGATCGTCGACGGTCGCTTCATCAAGGACTCCGGCAACTACAACATGATGGAGCTCAACGACCAGGCCGTTAACGACCTGCTGGACAAGGGCATCCAGACCACCGACGCCGCCGAGCGCAACAAGATCTGGGGCGAGGTCGACAAGAAGGTCATGGAGTCGGCGGCGTTCCTGCCGTTCGTCTACGAGAAGACCCTGCTCTTCCGTCCGTCCAGCCTGACCAACGTGTACGTGCACCCGGCCTACGGCATGTACGACTACACGTGGCTCGGCGTCCAGCAGTAGTCCTTCTCTAGCAAGCCAAAGGCAGGTGAAGGCCTAGGGCGCCCGGGAGAGATCCTCCCGGGCGCCCCGGCCGAACGATCGTGGTCGCTTTCATCGTCCGCCGCGTGATCGCCGCCGTGCTGATGCTCGTCATCGTCAGTGTGGCGACGTTCGCGATCTTCTTCCTCATCCCGCGTGCCCTGGGACAGACCCCCGAGGGCATGGCCTCGCGTTACGTCGGGCGGGACGCCACACCCGAGGCGATCCAGGGTGCTGTCAAGAGGCTTCACCTGGACGAGCCGCTCGTCGTGCAGTACGGACGGTTCGCCAAGGGCATCGTCGCCGGCCAGGAGTACTCCATCGGCCCCCGCATGGTCCAGTGCCCGGCCCCCTGCTTCGGCTACTCGTTCAACAACAACCAGCCGGTCTGGCCGACGCTTCTGGACAGACTGCCCGCGACCCTGTCGCTGGCCATCGGCGCGGCGATCATCTGGCTCGTCGCCGGCGTGAGCATCGGCGTGATCTCGGCGTTGAGACGCGGCACCCTGACCGACCGCCTGGCGATGACGGTGGCGCTGGCCGGCGTCTCCCTGCCGATCTACTTCACCGGCCTGGTCTCACTGGCCCTGTTCGCCTACACGCTCGGGATCTTCCCCGGCGGCGGCAGCTACACCCCCTTCACCGAGGACCCGGTGATGTGGTTCCAGGCGCTCGTGCTCCCCTGGGTCACCCTGGCGTTCCTGTACGCCGCGCTGTACGCCCGGCTCACCCGGGCGGGCATGCTGGAGACCATGGGCGAGGACTACATCCGCACGGCCCGGGCCAAGGGCCTCAAGGAGCGCACGGTGGTCAGCAAGCACGCCCTGCGCGCCACGCTGACCCCCATCCTGACGATCTTCGGCCTCGACGTCGGCCTGCTGCTGGGCGGCGCGGTGCTCACCGAGAGCACCTTCTCCATCCCCGGCATCGGCAAGCTGGTCATCGACGCGATCCGGGGCAACGACCTGCCCGTCGTGCTGGGCGTCACCCTGTTCGCGGCCTTCTTCATCGTCCTGGCCAACCTCGTCGTGGACGTTCTGTACGCGGTGGTCGACCCGAGGGTGAGGCTGTCATGACGACCCCTTCCGCATCTCCGGCGCCCGGCTCCTTCCTGGAGCTGCGCGACCTGCGCATCCACTTCCCCACCGAGGACGGCCTGGTCAAGTCCGTCGACGGCCTGTCCTTCAGGCTCGAGCGGGGCAAGACCCTGGGCATCGTGGGCGAGTCGGGCTCGGGCAAGAGCGTGACCAGCCTGGGCATCCTGGGCCTGCACAAGGGCGGCCGGGCGAAGATCTCCGGTGAGATCTGGCTGGACGGCGAGGAGCTCGTCGGCGCCAGCCCGGACCACGTGCGCACGCTGCGCGGCAAGAAGATGGCGATGATCTTCCAGGATCCGCTGTCGTCGATGCACCCGTTCTACACGGTCGGCCAGCAGATCATCGAGGCGTACCGGATCCACCACAACGTCAGCAAGGCGGTCGCGCGCAAGCACGCGATCGACATGCTCGGCCGGGTGGGCATCCCGCAGCCCGACAAGCGCGTCGACAGCTTCCCGCACGAGTTCTCCGGCGGCATGCGCCAGCGCGCGATGATCGCCATGGCCCTGTCGTGCGACCCCGAGCTGCTGATCGCCGACGAGCCGACCACCGCGCTCGACGTGACGGTCCAGGCCCAGATCCTGGACCTGATGCTGGACCTGCAGCGCGAGTTCAACTCCGCGCTGATCATCATCACCCACGACCTCGGCGTGGTCGCCGAGCTGTCGGACGACATCCTGGTGATGTACGGCGGCAAGTGCATCGAGTACGGCGCGGCCGAGGACATCTTCTACCGGCCCGAGCACCCCTACACATGGGGTCTACTGGGATCGATGCCCCGCCTGGACCGCGAGCCCACCGAGCGGCTGATGCCGATCAAGGGCACGCCGCCCTCCCTGATCAACGTGCCCTCCGGGTGCGCCTTCAACCCGCGCTGCCCCTACCGGGAGCGCACCGGCGGCAAGGCCACCACCGAGGTGCCGCAACTGGTGGAGAGCGACGGCGGGCACCTGGTGCGCTGTCACATGCCTCGCGAGGAGCGGCGGGCCATCTGGGAGAACGAGATCAAGCCGATGATGGAGGGCTCGTGAGCGCGGACCGGAATGGGGGCGTGGGTGTGAGCGCCTCCGACGCGCTGCTGTCCGTCCAGGACCTGAAAAAGCACTTCCCGGTGACCAAGGGCCTGCTCAAGCGCCAGGTCGGCGCGGTCAGGGCGGTCGACGGGGTCAGCTTCGACGTGCGCAAGGGTGAGACGCTCGGGCTGGTCGGCGAGTCCGGCTGCGGCAAGAGCACCACCGGCCGCCTGGTGACCCGGCTGCTGGAGCCGACCGCCGGCAAGGTCCTCTTCGACGGCCACGACATCACCCACATGGCCCAGGCGAAGATCCGGCCGCTCCGCCGCGACATCCAGATGATCTTCCAGGACCCCTACTCCTCGCTGAACCCGCGCCACACCGTCGGCGCGATCGTCGGCGCGCCCTTCCGCATCCAGGGCATCAAGACGGAGCAGGGCGTCAAGAAGGCGGTCCAGGAGATCCTGGAGCTGGTCGGCCTCAACCCCGAGCACTACAACCGCTATCCGCACGAGTTCTCCGGCGGCCAGCGCCAGCGCATCGGCATCGCCCGCACGCTCGCGCTCAAGCCGAAGCTGATCATCGCCGACGAGCCGGTCTCCGCCCTGGACGTCTCCATCCAGGCCCAGGTGGTCAACCTCCTGGAGGACCTGCAGAACGAGCTCGACCTGACCTACGTCATCGTCGCGCACGACCTGTCGGTCATCCGGCACATCAGCGACCGGGTCGCGGTCATGTACCTCGGCAAGATCGTCGAACTGGCCGACCGGAAGAACCTGTACGAGTCGCCGATGCACCCGTACACCAACGCGCTGATGTCGGCCGTGCCCATCCCGGACCCGGCCCGGCGCAAGGACCGCGAGCGCATCCGCCTGCAGGGCGACGTGCCCAGCCCGCTCAACCCGCCGCCGGCCTGCCGCTTCCACACCCGGTGCTGGAAGGCCCAGGTGATCTGCAAGACGGAGGAGCCGCCGCTGGTGGAGCTGGCCCCGGGTCACCAGGTGGCCTGCCACTTCCCGGAGAACGCCGACAAGGTGTCGTCCCACGCGGCCGCGAAGATCGTGGAGAACGCGGACGAGGCCCTGCACCCCAAGAGGCCGGTCGCCTGAGCGCGCTCTGAGCACCGTCCCGCTCTGGACACCTTCCCGTCCTGAACACCGCCCGGGGGTCGGATCCGCCCGCTCCCCGGTGCCGCGGACCCGGTGAACGCCCGCCGGGTACGGCTCGCGCGAGCCGTACCCGGCGGGCGTCCGCGTCCTGCGGGCACGCCGCCCGGGCGATGAAACGCTCCAGGTCTCCTCCGGGCCGCCGACTGTCACATTTACGCCACAGCCTCTGGCCGGGGGGTGGTCAGCCCCCGCGGTGCCGTAGATCCTGCGATCAACGGGGAGTCCGCACGGCGGCCGCGACCCGGCCGCAAGACGGCGATGAGGTGTGCAGCATGCGACGAGACGGTATGCCCCTGCGCAGACCGGCGGCGGTGGTGGCGGGCCTTGCCCTGGCCATCTCGGCGGCGGCCTGCGGCGGCGGAGACGACGCGGAGCCGGGGACGGGCGGGACGCAGGCGGCGGAGGGCTCGGCCTTCATCTTCGCCTCCTCGGCGGACCCGGCCATCCTCGACCCGGCCTTCCACAGCGACGGCGAGTCCTCCCGGGTCACCAACCAGATCTTCGAGACGCTCGTGGCCACCGAGGAGGGCGGCACCGGCGTCGTCCCCGGCCTCGCGGAGAGCTGGAAGGTCAGCGAGGACGCCAGGACCTACACCTTCAAGCTCCGCCAGGGCGTGAAGTTCCACGACGGCGAGCCCTTCGACGCCGCGGCCGTGTGCGCCAACTTCGACCGCTGGTACAACTTCACCGGTCTGGCGCAGGCGGACTCGGTCTCCTACTACTGGGTGACGGTCTTCCGGGGCTTCGCCAAGAACGAGTCCGACACCCTCGGCAAGAGCCTGTACGGCGGCTGCACGGCCAAGGACGACGGCACGGTCGAGCTCAAGCTCACCGAGCCGTCCGCCGTGGTGCTGTCGGCGCTGACGCTGTCGTCGTTCGCCATCGCCAGCCCCAAGGCGCTCAAGGACTACAAGGCCGACCAGGTGAGCGGGACCGCCGAGTCGCCGCAGTTCACCGGGACCTTCGGCACCGAGCATCCGGTCGGCACCGGGCCGTTCAAGTTCGGCAGCTGGACGCGCGGCGACAAGCTGGAGATCGTCCGCAACGACGAGTACTGGGGCGAGAAGGCCAAGCTCAGCAGGATCATATTCCGGCCGATCGAGAAGGCCGCCGACCGGGCGCAGGCGCTGCGCGCCGGATCGGTCCACGCCTTCGACTACGCCGACCCGGCCGACCTGGAGTCGCTCAAGAGCGCCGGGGTGCAGGTCCTGGAGCGGGCGCCGTTCAACATGGGCTATCTCGGCTTCAGCCAGCGGACCGAGATCATGCAGAACCAGAAGATCCGCCAGGCGATCGCCCACGCGATCAACCGTGACAACGTCGTGAAGACCAAGTACGCCACCGGCGCCAAGGTCGCCAACGCGTTCATGCCGGACAGCCTGTGGAGCTACACCGAGGACTTCACCGAGTACGACTACAGCGTCGACAAGGCCAAGCAGCTCATCGCCGAGTCCGGCGTGTCCGACCCGACGCTGGAGTTCTGCTATCCCAGCGGGGTCAGCCGCGCCTACATGGTCGACCCGGCCGGCAACTTCCAGCTGATGAAGGCCGACCTGGAGGCCGCGGGCTTCAAGGTCACACCGAAGACCTCGCCGTGGAGCCCCGACTATCTCAACACCACCCAGGCCGGTGACTGCCCGCTGTTCCTGCTGGGCTGGAACGGCGACTTCGGCGACCCGGACAACTTCCTCGGCACGTTCTTCCAGTCCTTCTCCAACCAGTGGTCGTTCAGGAACGAAGAGATCTTCAAGACGCTGGGCGACGCGGAGAAGGAACCCGACCAGGCCAAGCGGGAGGCGCTGTACAAGCAGGCCAACGCCCTGATCGCCGACTTCGTGCCCGGCGTGCCGTACGCGCAGAGCCCCTCGTTCTCGGCCGCGGCCAAGAACGTCCGGGGCTGGGTGCCGAGCCCGGTGCTCAACGACAAGTTCTCCACGATCTCGCTGAACTGACCGATGCTGCGGTTCGTCGTCAGGCGGCTGACGCTGCTCGTGCCGATCCTGCTGGGACTGTCGATCCTGCTGTTCCTGTGGGTCAGGGCGCTGCCCGGCGGGCCGGCCGAGGCGCTGCTGGGGGAGCGGGCCACACCCGAGGCCGTGGAGCGGGTCAAGCGGCTCTACGGCCTCGACCGGCCCTGGTACGAGCAGTACCTCACCTGGGTGGGCAACGTCTTCCAGGGCGACCTCGGGGTCTCCAGCAGGACGCAGCACCCGGTCGTGGAGGAGTTGCTGCGCACCTTCCCCGCCACGGTGGAGCTCGCCCTCACCGCGATGATCTTCGCGGTGGGGGTGGGCGTGCCGCTGGGCTATCTCGCCGCCCGCCGTCACGGCACCTGGGCCGACCACCTCTCGGTCGCCGGATCGCTGTTCGGCATCACGATCCCGGTCTTCTTCCTGGGGTACATGCTCAAGTTCGTCTTCGCCGAGAAACTGGGGATCCTGCCCACCGACGGACGGCAGGACCCGCTGATCGACGCCGAGCATCCGACCGGGTTCTACGTGCTGGACGGTCTGGTGACCGGCAATCCCGAGGCCGCCTGGGACGCGGTGACGCACCTGATCCTGCCCGCGATCGCCCTGGGCACGATCCCGCTGGCGATCGTGGTGCGCATCACCCGCGCCTCGGTGCTGGACGTGCTCCACGAGGACTACGTGCGCACCGCCGAGGCCAAGGGACTGCGGCCCGGCACGATCCGCGGGCGGCACGTGCTGCGCAACGCCCTGCTCCCGGTGGTCACGGTCGTGGGCCTGCAGGTCGGCCTGCTGCTGGGCGGCGCCGTGCTGACCGAGACGGTCTTCGCCTTCCCCGGCTTCGGCAAGTTCGTGGCCGACTCGATCGCCGCCAGGGACTACGCGGTGCTGCAGGGGTTCATCCTGTTCACCGCGGTGATCTTCGTTCTGGTCAACCTGCTGGTGGACGTGACCTACGGGGTCGTCGACCCGAGGGTGAGGGCGGGGTGAGGGGGCGCCGGACCGAGGGCGGCGTGAGCCGGCATCGGCCCGCGGGCGGTGTGAGCGGGCGCCGGTGCGGGGATGGCGTGAGCGGGGACCGGCCGGAACGGCCGGCGGCCCGCCGGGAGAGGAGCGGCGCATGAGCCTGGCCCAGGTGGAGACCGTCGCCCCCGAGGAGACCGGCGGCAGCCTCGGCAGGGACGCCTGGCGGCGGCTGCGCCGCAACCCCGTCGCGATCGTCGGCGCCATTCTGGTGATCATGTTCGTCGCGCTCGCGCTGCTGGCCCCCTGGCTGGCGCCGTACCCGCCGGACAAGCCGGTCGGCCAGGTCACCCCCACCTCCATCCCCGGCCCGTCGGCCGAGCACTGGTTCGGCCTGGACGACCTGGGGCGCGACGAGTTCTCCCGGGTGCTGTGGGGGGCCCGCTGGTCCCTGGTCATCGGGGTGGTCTCGCTGCTGCTGGGCCTGATCGGCGGGATGGTGCTGGGCCTGCTGGCCGGGGCCTTCGGCGGCTGGGTGGACGGCCTGGTGATGCGCCTGGTCGACATCATGCTGTCGGTTCCCGGCCTGCTGTTCGCCATCGGCATCGCCGCCATGCTCGGCTCGGGCCTGGACGCGGTGATGATCGCCATCGCGGTGGTCAACGTCCCGATCTTCGCCCGGCT
Source organism: Paraplanobispora takensis (assembly GCF_016863195.1). Taxonomy (GTDB): domain Bacteria; phylum Actinomycetota; class Actinomycetes; order Streptosporangiales; family Streptosporangiaceae; genus Planobispora; species Planobispora takensis. The sequence continues at coordinate 119,798 of NZ_BOOK01000013.1, forward strand.
GCTGCGCGGCCAGATGCTGGCCCAGCGCCAGTCGGACTACGTGCTGGCCGCCAAGGCGGTGGGGGTGCGGCGGCGGCGGATCGTGCTCGGCCACGTCCTGCCCAACTCGCTGACCCCGGTCATCGTGCAGGGCACGCTCACCCTGGCCGTCGCCATCGTGGACGCGGCCGGCCTGGCCTTCCTCGGCCTGTCCAGCAACGACCCGAGCATCCCCGAATGGGGCCGGATGCTGGCCGACACCCAGCGCTATCTGTCCAGCGCCCCGCTGCTGGCGGTCTTCCCCGGCCTGGCCATCATCATCGCCGCGCTCGGCTTCACCCTGCTGGGGGAGTCGCTGCGCGAGGCCCTCGATCCCAAGTACCGGCGGTGAGATGTGACTCTTCTGCGAGTGGAGGACCTGACGGTGGTCTTCCGGCAGCGGGGCCGCCCAGACGTGCGCGCCGTGGACGGCGTCGGCTTCTCGGTGGCCCCCGGCGAGACCGTCGGCCTGGTGGGGGAGTCGGGCTGCGGCAAGTCCGTCACCTCCCTGGCGGTCATGGGACTGCTGCCCCGGCGCGGCGTGCGGGTGGAGGGGAGCGTTGCCTTCGACGGGACCGAGCTGCTCACCCTGCCCCCCGACAAGCTGCGCACCCTGCGGGGCAGGGAACTGGCCGTCGTCTTCCAGGACCCGATGACCTCGCTGAACCCCGTGGTGCCCATCGGCAGGCAGGTGACCGAGGTGCTGGTGCGCCACCGGGGCCTGAACGAGGGCGAGGCCCGCCGGGAGGCCGGGGACCTGCTGCGCAGGGTGGGCATCCCCGACCCCTCCCGGCGGCTGCGGGAGTATCCCCACCAGCTGTCGGGGGGCATGCGGCAGCGGGCGCTCATCGCCACCGCGCTGGCCTGCCGGCCCCGGCTGCTGATCGCCGACGAGCCCACCACGGCGCTGGACGTCACCATCCAGGCGCAGATCCTGGAACTGCTCAAGACGCTGGTGGCCGAGTCCGGGACCGCGCTCATCCTGATCACCCACGACCTGGGCGTGGTGGCCGGGATGTGCGACACCGTCCACGTCATGTACGCCGGCCGCATCGTCGAGCGGGCGCCCCGCCACGATCTGTTCGGCGCGCCCCGCCACCCCTACACCGGCGGTCTGCTCGCCTCGGTGCCCCGCCTGGACCAGCCGCGCGGCACGCGCCTGGCGCCCATCGCCGGCTCGCCCCGCGACACCATCGCCTGGGCCCGGGGCTGCGCGTTCGCGCCCCGCTGCCCCAACCGGGTGGACGAGTGCACCTGCGCGACCCCGGAGCTGCTGGGCGGGCGCCACGGGCTGCGCTGCTTCAACCCGCTGCGGTCCGGTCCGGTGCAGGAGGTGGCCCCCCGATGACCTCCGACGGTAGGGCGGACCCCGGCGGGCCGCCGCCTCCGGACGGCGCCGCGGCGTCCGCCGGGCCCGCGCCTTCGAACGGCGCGGCGGTCCCCGGTGAGCCGCTGCTGTCCGTGCGCGGGCTGAAGGTGCACTTCCCCATCCGCAAGGGGACGCTGCTGCAGCGGGTCGTCGGCCACGTGCGCGCCGTGGACGGGGTCGACCTCGAGGTACGGCGCGGCATGACCTACGGCCTGGTGGGGGAGTCCGGCTGCGGCAAGAGCACCCTGGGCAAGGCCGTGCTGCGCCTGGTCGAGCCCACCGCCGGGACCGTCGTGTTCGACGGCGTCGACCTCGGCGGGCAGGGGCCGGAGCCCATGCGCCGGCTCCGGCGGAACATGCAGATGGTCTTCCAGGACCCGCTGGCCAGCCTCGACCCCCGCCAGAGCGTGGAGTCGGCGCTCACCGAGCCGCTGCGCGCCCACGGCTTCCCCGGCGACAGGCAGGGGCGGGTGCGCGAGCTGCTGGACATCGTGGGGCTGCCGGCGGGGGCGGCGGGCCGCTATCCGCACGAGTTCTCCGGAGGGCAGCGCCAGCGCGTCGGCATCGCCAGGGCGATCGCCCTCAACCCCGACCTGATCATCGCCGACGAGCCGGTCTCCGCGCTGGACGTCTCGATCCAGGCGCAGATCGTCAACCTCCTGGAGGACCTGCAGGAGCAGCTCGGCCTCACCTACGTCGTCGTCGCCCACGACCTGGCCGTCGTGCGGCACGTCAGCGACGTCATCGGGGTGATGTACCTGGGCGCGCTGGTGGAGGAGGCCCCCTCCGACGAGCTGTACGCCGAGCCGCTGCACCCCTACACGATCGCCCTGATGTCGGCGATCCCCATCCCCGACCCCGAGGTGGAGGAGCGCAGGCGCAGGATCCTGCTCACCGGCGACCTGCCGTCCCCGGTGGACGTGCCGTCCGGCTGCCGCTTCCACACCCGCTGCCCCTTCCGCCAGCCGACGCGCTGCGCCGAGGAGTCGCCGGACCTGCGGGAGATGCGCCCCGGCCGCAAGGTCGCCTGCCACTGGGCGGAGGAGATCGCCACGGGGACGATCCGGGCCGCCGCGAGCGCCCAGGACCCCACCGCCACCGAGGTGGGCACCCCCGCCGTGAAGTGAGGGCCCGCGGGGGCCGGGCCGCCGGGCGAAGCCGTCCGGCCGGGTCAGGCCACGGGGCGGAAACGCTCTGGCTCGCCGGCGGGCCCGTGACCGGATCCGCGACCGGGTCCGCCGGTCGCCCGGACGGGCCCGTGGCCGGGTCCGCCGGTCGCCTGGACGGATCCGGCGGCCGGACCGGCGCCGGCCTCGGGCTCGGTCTCGGCGGGGGGCTGGGGGAGCGGGCCGATCAGGACCCGGTTGCGGCCGGCGTTCTTGGCGGCGTACAGCGCCTCGTCGGCGATCCGGATGAGGTCGTCGGCCGTCCGGGCGTGCAGTGGCATGATCGCGCCGCCCACCGAGGCGGTGACGGGCACGCCGGTGGACTCGCCGGCGGCCACGGGGGCGGCGGCCACCACGGCGCGGATGCGCTCGGCGAGCAGGGCCAGCCCCCCTGCCGTGGTGTGCGGCGCCAGGACCGCGAACTCCTCGCCGCCGAAGCGGGCGGCCAGGTCGCCGTCCCGGCAGACCGCGCGGATGCGGCGCGCCGTCTCGGCCAGGACCGCGTCCCCGGCGGGGTGGCCGAAGGTGTCGTTGACCCGCTTGAAGTGGTCCACGTCGATGAGCAGCAGGCCCAGCGTGGTGCCGTGGCGATCGGAGCGGGAGATCTCGCCGTGCATGCTCTCCTCCAGCAGCCGCCGGGTGCTCAGGCCGGTGAGCGCGTCGGTCATGGCCAGCCGCCGCTGGGCGGCGACCAGCCCGGACATGCGGGCCATGACCAGCAGGAACAGGGAGGCCGAGGCGGCGGCCAGCACCAGCAGCTCCATGTCGCCGTCCTGGAGGTAGCGCACGAGCAGGACCATCGGCGCCATGAGGGTCGCGGTGGCCAGCAGGACGAGCCGGTGACGGGAGGCGTCGGCGGGCCGGGCGGGCACCTGCTCGCCCATCCTGGCCATCGACGGGTGCAGCCCGGCCGCGCCGAGCAGCACGTAGCCGCTCAGCCAGCCGAGGTCCAGCGCGGTGCCGGGGATGTACTCGCCGAACAGGGCCTGCATCCCGTAGCCGATGTCGGCCACCAGGACCAGGGAGAGGAAACCGATCAGCAGATGGTAGGACCGGCTCCGCTCGCCCCCGCCGAACACCAGGCGCAGCGACAGCGCCAGCACCAGCAGGTCCACCACCGGGAAGGCCAGTGTGGCGAACTGATCGGCCGGGGGGAGGGACGAGGTGACCATCACCGGGCCGATCAGGAACATCCAGTACAGCAGGGCGGCGCCGATCGAGATGACGAAGGCGTCGATCATGGCCGGGACGTCGCCCCCGGGCGTGCGCCGCCTGATGAGCAGGATGAGCGCCAGCCCCAGGAAGGGGTACTGCAGGAGATAGAAGATGTTGGCCAGCAGCGGATAGCTGCTGCCGGAGTCGCTCGGCATGAACGAGTAGGCCAGGTCCCCCAGGGTGTACATCACCTGGCTGGCCGCCAGCAGCCACCAGGCCATCCTCGCCCGCGGCCGCCGCCACCGGATCCCGGCGGCGATGACGGCCGCGGATCCCCCGCTGATCACGCAGTACAGCCCCGACTGCACGTCGTCGGACGCGCCGAGGAACGGGAGCGCGTAGTACAGGGCGATCAGGGCGGCACCGGTGAGGAGGCAGCAGACCCACGCGGGCGGCAGACGACGTCCGCGCACGCCGGGCCGCCCGGCGGCCGGGCTGCTTGCGGTGGTGAGCGAACGGTTCATGGCCTCTGGTCCAGGCGGCGTCCCGGCCCCCGCGCGGGTGCCGGATACGGATGTCACGGCAGGGATTTCCCGTCCATCCAACCGGCCGGCGGATGCCTGTCGGTAGCGGGACGGTTGCAGAACGGGAGCGGCCGCGGGCGAGGCCTGCCCGCGCCGCCCCGCAGCGCGTACGCGCCGGCGGGACCGGGCGGCGTGCGGACCGCCGGGATCCGCCGGACCGGTCGGCGGAGCGCCGGTTACGGGATGGCGCCGGGGGTGATCAGCCCGGTCTCGTAGGCCAGGACCACGGCCTGGACGCGGTCGCGCAGGTTCAGCTTGGTGAGCACGTTGCCGACGTGGGTCTTGACGGTGGTCTCGCTCACCACCAGTTCGGCGGCGATCTCGGCGTTGGACATGCCGCGGGCGATCAGCCGCAGGACCTCCAGCTCACGCTCGGTGAGCCGGTCCAGGCGGGCCGGGGTGGACTGCTGGTGGGCCGAGGGGAGCCGGGCGCCGAACTTGTCCAGCAGCCGCCGGGTGACGCTCGGGGCGACGATGGCGTCGCCCGCGGCGACCACCCGGATGGCCTGCACCAGCTCGTCCGGCGGGACGTCCTTGAGCAGGAAGCCGCTGGCCCCGGCGCGCAGCGCCTCCACGATGTACTCGTCCAGGTCGAAGGTGGTCAGCACCAGAACCCGGGGCACGTGGGCGCCGCCCGAGGCCTCGCGGACGATCCGGCGGGTCGCCTCGATGCCGTCGACGCCGGGCATCCGGATGTCCATCAGCACCACGTCGGGCAGCAGCGCCCGCGACTGGTCCTGGGCGGCCTTGCCGTCGCCCGCCTCGCCGACCACCGTGACGTCGGGCTCGGCCTCCAGGATGAGCCGGAAGCCGGTGCGCAGCAGTGGCTGGTCGTCCACGAGCAGCACTCTGATCGTCATCATGAGTCCTTGAGAGGGAACCGGGCTCGTACCTCGAATCCGCCCTCCGGACGCGGGCCGATCCTCAGAATTCCACCATAGAGTGCGACCCGTTCACGAATGCCGACCAATCCGTGGCCGATCCGCTCGGCCGCGGCCCGCTCGCCCCCGGTGCGGCCGCCCCCGTCCCGGCCCCGGTCCGCCGGTCCGTCCGCGGCGCGATCCCCCTGCGGTCCCCGGCCGTCGTCCTCGACGTGGACGGTCAGCTCACCCGGCTCGTGCCGTACGGTCACCCAGGCGTGCGCGCCCGCGCCCGCGTGGCGCAGGCTGTTGGTGAGCGCCTCCTGGACCAGGCGGTAGGCGGCCAGGTCCACCCCCGGCGGCAGCGGCCCGAACGGGTCCCCGCCGTCGGCGGGCGCCTCACAGGCGCCCGCCATGTCCAGCCGCGTGGGCAGGCCCGCCTCGCGCATCTGGGCGACCAGGGAGGGGATCTCGTGCACGCCGGGCTGCGGTTCGCGCTCGGCGGGGGCGCCCGGGTCGGTCCGCAGCACGCCCACGATGTTGCGCATCTCGGCCATCGCGGTGCGGCCCATCTTCTCGATGGCCGACAGCGCCTCGCGCGCCCCGTCGGGGTTGCTGGCCAGCACCCGGCGGGCCGCGGCGGCCTGGACGGTCATCACGCTCACGTGGTGGGCGACCACGTCGTGCAGCTCCCTGGCGATGCGGGAGCGCTCCTCCGCCCTGGCCGCGCGGGTGTCGGCCTCCCTGGCCCGCTCCATCCGCCCGGCGCGCTCGCGCAGCTCCGACAGGTAGGCCCGGCGCAGCCGCAGGCTCCGGCCCGCCAGCCAGAGCGCCGTGGCGAGCACGACCACCAGCAGGTGCGCGCTCCAGTCGCCGAGGTCGCCTCGCAGCGCCCCGGAGGCCAGACGGCCGGCGAAGCCCACCGCGAGCGCACACAGGCTCAGCGCCAGGCCCCGGTGCGCGGCGACCGTGTAGACCAGCCACAACGTGGCCAGCCAGAGCAGGGAGCCGCCCTGGGCCAGGGCCGCCAGCGTCATGTCGACGAGGACGACCAGGCAGAGCGTCAGGAACGGCCGGCGGCGGCGCAACGCCGTGGCCAGGCACCCGGCCACGATCAGGGTCAGGCCCGGCCAGCTGGGGGAGTACGGCGCGGCGGGGCCGCCGTAGGAGGAGCCGAAGGGGGAGGGAAGGTAGGCGAAGGGGACCGCGGCGGCCGCCAGCAGCACGGCGAGCACCGCGTCCGAGACCAGCCGGCGGTCGCGGGACCGGGGGGACGGACCGCCCAGGGTGTTGCGCACACAATCAATTTAGGCGCCCTGTCACCCGCGCCACCCTGCTGCAGGGGGAAATCCCCCTCATCCCCTCGGATGACCCCGCCGGGGCGGATCAGATCTCGTCGGTGGCGGCCCGGGTCGTGCGGCGGGTGCTGCGCACCGTGTCGCCCGGCTGCCGGGCGGGGAGCGGCGGAGGGGTGCCGCCGTACTCCGGGCACAGGTCCTTGTAGTTGCACCAGTCGCACAGGCGGCTGGGCCTGGCCACCCACTCGCCGGTGTCCAGGGCCCGCTCGATGGCCTTCCACAGCGCCCGCACCTTGCGCTCGGTGGCGCGCAGGTCGGCCTCGTCGGGGGCGTAGCGCAGGATCTCGCCGGCCCCGCCGAGGTACATCAGCTGCAGCAGGCGGGGCACCGAGCCGTGCAGCCGCCACAGCACCAGCGCGTAGAACTTCATCTGGAACAGCGCCTTGGCCTCGAAGGACGGGCCCGGCGCGCTGCCGGTCTTGTAGTCGACCACCCGGACCTCGCCGGTGGGCGCGACGTCCAGCCGGTCGATGTAACCCCGCAGCATCAGGCCGTCGTCGAGCACCACCTCGACGTACAGCTCCCGCTCGGCGGGCTCCAGGACGCGGGGGTCCTCCAGCGTGAAGTAGCGCTCCAGCATGGTGCGGGCCTGGGCCAGCCACTCGGCCCGCTCCCGCTCGCCGGCGAACATCTCACCGTAGGCGGGCTCCTCGGCCAGCAGGCGCTCCCACTGGGGCTCCACCAGGTCCAGGGCCGCGGCGACGGTGCGCGCCGGGGCCGGCAGGTCGTAGAGGCGCTCCAGGACCGAGTGCACCATCGTGCCGCGCACCGCGGCGGGCGACGGCGGCTCCGGCAGCCGGTCGATCACCCGGAACCGGTAGAGCAGCGGGCACGTCATGAAGTCACCGGCGCGGGACGGCGACAGCGCTCCGATGATCGTGGGCTCGGTCAGTGACATGCCCGCACTGTAGGTCACCTCGGCGACAGTTTGCGCCCGGAGTGGAGATCCGGCGCGGCCCCCGCGACCCCGGGCGCGTAGCATCGAGGCCGGAGCCCGAGTGATTCGAGGAGTGGTGAGCCACCGGTGAGCAGCGAGAGCCCGCGCCAGGACAACCCGGGTCTGCGGATGGGGCGTCCGTTCGGCATCCCGGTCTACGTCTCGCCGACCTGGTTCATCGTGGCGGCGTTCATCACCTTCACCTTCCAGCCCGCGGTGGTGTCGCGGCTGCCCGAGCTGAGCACCGGCCTGTCCTATCTGGTCGCACTGGTCTTCGCGGTGCTGCTGTACGTCTCGGTGCTGCTGCACGAGCTGGCGCACTGCGTGGTCGCCAAGATGTACGGCCTGCCGGTCCGGCGCATCACGCTCTATCTGCTCGGCGGCGTCTCGGAGATCGAGCGCGAGCCGCAGACCCCGGGCAGGGAGTTCATGGTGGCCTTCTCCGGGCCGCTGCTCTCCCTGGGGCTGGGCGGCGTGGGCTTCGCGCTGGACCGGTTCCTGGACCCCGACACGATCCTGGGCGTGCTGAGCTACCAGCTGTGGCTCGCCAACCTGATCGTCGGAGTGTTCAACCTGCTGCCGGGCCTGCCGCTCGACGGGGGCCGCATGCTGCGCGCCGGAGTGTGGAAGCTCACCCGCAGCTCCGGGGCCGGCACGATCGCCGCGGCCTGGGTGGGACGCGGGCTGGCGGTCGTCCTGGTGGTCTGGCCGGCCGTCCTGTCGCTGATGAGCGGCCAGGAGCCGAGCTGGGGCCCGCTCATCTGGTCGGTGCTGCTGGCCTCCTTCATCTGGTTCGGCGCCACGCAGGCGCTGCGCGGGGCCCGGATGCGGGCCCGCATCCCGCAGGTCAACGCGCGGGCCCTGGCCCGGCGGGCCATCGCGGTCACCGCCGACGTGCCGCTGGCCGAGGCGCTGCGCCGTACGACCGAGGCCCAGGCCGGCGCCATCGTCGTGGTGGACCACGAGGGCCGCCCGACGGGGATCGTCAACGAGATCGCGGTGGAGGCCACCCCGGAGAACCGCCGCCCGTGGGTGGCGGTCGGATCGCTGGCCCGCAACCTGGAGCCGTCGCTGGTGCTGGCCGCCGATCTGACGGGAGAATCCCTGATCGAGGCCATGCGCGAAAGCCCCGCGGGAGAGTATCTTCTGGTCGAACGCGGAGGAGAGATCTTCGGTGTGCTCGCCACGTCGGACGTGAACCGGTTGTTCACCGGTGTCTGAGCGAACCTCCGGCACTTTTCAGACGTCTGAAATATTGCGTTGGAACGAGACAAGGGGCAGCGTATCGGTGCGGGGGGAAAGATCGCCCGGTCTGTCCCACTCGTTTTCAGCGCGGACCGGGACTAATCTTCTGGCCAACTGAACCGGTTGGCCACGTATCTTCGAGGGACGCATCACATTGGCACCCCCCAGCACGCCGGCCCCGGCCGGTGACCTGACGCCGGAACTTCTCGGCACCCCCGAGTGGACCGACCAGATGGTCGCGTCCGCGGGCATTCCCATGTACGACATCCCCTTCGTCAGCATCGGCGGGGGCATGGGGTCGTTCGTGACCGTCGACTATCTGCGGGTCTACGGGGTTCCCACCTCGCAGATGCGGGTCATCTCCAACATCGACCATCCGTGGCAGACCTACGAGTTCCTCACCAGGTGTTCGCAGATCCCGCGCGGTGAGCGGATCCGCTCCGACTCCTCCTCGCGCCCCGACAACCTGTGGGGCTTCCCCTCCTACGCGCTGGAGGAGGCCTGGAAGGACAAGAACCCGGCCTACCTGTGGCAGCTGTTCACCGAGCCGCTCCTGAACGACTACTGGACGCCGCGGGCCGGGACCGTCTTCGAGAACCTGGAGCGCGAGGCCAAGCGCATCAACTACTGGGACATGCTGGTCAAGGGCCAGGTCCGGATGGTGCGGCGCAGGGCCGGCGGCGGCTACTTCACCGTCGTCACCCCGCCCGAGGGCGCGGCGCCCACCAAGCGCATCGTCTTCCGCTCGCGGTTCGTCCACATCGCGGTCGGCTACCCGGGACTGAAGTTCCTGCCCGACCTGCAGGAGTTCCGGACTAAATACTCCGACTACCAGCACGTCGTCAACGCCTACGAGCCGCACGAGCAGGTCTACGAGTTCCTCAAGACCCGCCCGGGAACGGTGGTCATCCGGGGCGGCGGCATCGTCGCCTCCCGGGTGCTCCAGCGCCTGTTCGACGACCGCAAGAAGTTCGGGCTCAAGACCCAGATCATCCACATCTTCCGGACCTTCGTCACCGGCTCCCACGGCCCGCACGTCTGGTCGCGGCGCAAGGGCGGCGACGGCTGGGCCTACCAGGGGTTCAACTATCCCAAGTCGGTGTGGGGCGGCCAGCTCAAGGCGGAGATGCGCAAGCTGGAGGGCGCCGAGCGCGCGGCCAAGTACAAGCAGATGGGCGGCACCAACACCCCCTACCGGCGGCACTGGCAGGAGCAGATGCGCGCCGGGCGCGAGGGGGGCTACTACCACGCCGTGCAGGGCACGGTGGACCGGGTGGAGCGCACCGAGGACGGCCGGCTGGTCAGCTACGTGCGCAGCAGCGACGGCATCATCCGTGAGCCGGTGTCCGACTACATCATCGACTGCACGGGACTGGAGGCCGACATCTCCGAGCACCGCGTCTTCGCGGACCTGCTGCAGAACAGCGGCGCCTACCGCAACCCGGTCGGCCGCCTGGAGGTGGAGCGCCACTTCGAGGTGAAGGGGACCGCCAGCGGCGACGGCGCGCTGTACGCCTCCGGGTCGGCCACCCTCGGCGGCTACTTCCCCGGCGTCGACACCTTCCTCGGGCTGCAGATCGCGGCCCAGGAGATCTCCGACGATCTGGCCAGACGCGGGTTCGTCCGGAAGATGGGACCGCTGCGCTCGACCGCGCAGTGGTTCAAGTGGGTCTTCAACTCGCCGGTATAAGGAGTGTCTCCGTGGTTCCGACCTTGATGGGGCGCATCCAGACGCGCCTGTTCCTGCTCGCCACCGTCGGCGTGGTGGTCACGCTGCTCATCATGCCGATCGTGCCGGGCGTGACCGCCCCGCTCGGCGAGCTCTATGTCACCGGTCTGCTCGTCCTGGTGGCGGTGGGGGTGCTGGGCATCGGCTGGGAGCTGATCTATCACTTCCTCATGCAGTTCAGGTGGGAGAAGGACTGGCCGACCATGTTCGGTTTGCTCACACTCGTTCCCGAAGGTCTTCTGCTGTACTTTTTGCTACGGTCCGGTGCGGTCGGTTTCATAGACCCGATTCCGGCGGCCGCGTTCTGGACGCACTTCACCGTCGTCTGGGTATCCATGTGGCTAGTGGCGAACGGTCCGATGAGGGTGCCGTTCATCCGATGGCGTTTCCGGGGAGGGAGAGTTCTGTGACCGACCAGGGCTTCGGGGTGGTGCGTCCGCTTCCGGGCAACGGGCTGGTCGCCCATGTGGGCGGGCTGCTGCTGGTATGCGACGCGGCCGAGGCCGTGGCGGAGGATCTGCTGGGGGCGGTGCGGGAGACCGCGGCCTCGGGCGGCGACGGGCGGGCCCTGGCCCGGCGCGTCGCCCAGGTGCTGGCCGCCATGATGGGCGAGCCCGTGGCGTGCGCCGTCGCCGGTCACGTGCCCGAGGGCGTCGCCGTGCTGGTCAGCGGCCAGGCCTCGGCGTCGGTCACCGGGTCCGGGGGAGAGGTGCACCTGGCCGGGCGCGACGCGCTCACCTGGTCCGACCGGCTGGTGCCCGGCCCGGTCACCCGGGTCGAGCTGCGCCTGCCCGACGCCGGTTCGGCGCACCGCTTCGCCCGGCTGGACGGCGGCGTGATCTCCGGCGGCGGGGTCCAGTGGGACCCCTCGGAGACGGGCGAGGCGGCGCAGCCGCCCATGCGCGCGGCCCAGCCCGCTCCGGCGCCGGTCCAGGCGCCCCCGATGCCCTCGATGGGAGCCGGACCCGGTCCGGCCCCCGGCCCGTCGATGGCGCCCGACTGGGGGCCGCCGCCGATGGAGCCCGCCGGTCCGCCGATGGAGCAGCGGCCCGGACCCGTGATGGAGCCCGCCCCGGCGGGGCCGCCGCCGTACCCGCTGGGCCCGGCCGACCCCTACCCGCCGGCGGGCCCGCCGATGGAGCAGCAGGCCCCCGCTCCCCAGGGGTGGCACTCCGAGCCCATGCCCGCGGCCCCCTCCCAGGGGCCGGGGTCCGGACCGGCCCCCGCCGTGCCCTCGCACGAGGACGTGGACACCGCCCGGGCCAACGGGATGGGCGGCGACCCGATCGACGTGCACAACGAGTCGTTCGAGTACGAGCTGCTGACCCCGGGCGCGCCCGGCCCCTCGGGGACCGCGCCGGACATGCCGATGATGCCCGAGCCCGAGGCGCGGCCCCTGGTCTACGGCGTCGACTGCAAGAACGACCACTTCAACGACCCGCGGGTGCCGTACTGCGCGGTCTGCGGCATCGCGCTGGTGCAGCGCACGCTCGTGCCCTACAAGGGGCCGCGCCCGCCGCTGGGCGTGCTGCTGCTGGACGACGGCATGACGCTGCGCCTGGACACCGACTACCTGCTCGGCCGCGACCCCGAGCGGGCCCCGGAGGTCGCCGAGGGCGCGGTGCGCCCCGCCAAGGTCACCAGCCCCGACGGCTCGGTGTCCCGCCGCCACCTGCGGGTGGCGCTGGACGGCTGGGACGTCAACCTGGTCGACCTGGGCTCGGTCAACGGCACGCAGATCCAGCCGCCCGGCGATCCGAACTTCTACGACATCCCGCCGAACGAGCCGGTCACGATCGCGCCCGGCACGACCGTGCGCATCGGCGTCTCGCGCACCATGCGCTACGAGTCGCACCGCAACAACTAGAACGGCGACGGCGGAGGGGCGGGCGGGGCCGTGAGCCCGGCCCGCCCCTCGCGTGTTCTCAGGACTGGGGGACCGGGGTGCGCAGGGCGGTGACCGCGGCGGCCCAGTCGACCGGGTCGGCGTCCTGCTCGGCGCGCACCAGCAGGTGCGCGCCGCCCGGGACGGTCCCGTTGTCGGGCGCCACGACCAGCGCTCCGGCCGGGGCCTCGCCCGCGGTGGCCCGCACCTCGAGCTTGCTCAGCCGCTGGGCCAGCGAGGAGGCCCGGCCGCCTCCGGTGATGACCAGCGGCCGGTCGCGCAGCAGCGCCAGGATGAGCGCCACGTGGGTGGCGGCGTCGGAGCCGTGGTGCACCGCGACGGGCCCGGTCCCGACGTCGGCGGCCTCGGACTGGTCGGGGGAGAGCACGGTCACCACGCGGCACACGGCCGCGGCGCGGACCTCGGCGTAGCCGGGCACGCCCGCGGGCAGCACCACCAGGTCGGGCTCGGCCCCGCCGACCACCTCGGGCAGCTCGGCGGCCACGTCGGTGGCGAAGCGGCTGACCACCCGGGACTGCGAGCCCTGGACCCTGGCCGTGCCGGCCAGCTCCTCCAGCTCGTGCAGCGTCTCGGCCATCTCGGCCAGCTCCGACGACAGGCCGGTGCCGACCTCCAGCCGGCCGCTGGGGTAGGGCCGCAGATGGACCAGGGCCACCTCGGAGGGGGACTTCACGCGGGCCAGGGTGGCGGCCAGGTCCACCAGCGGGCCCTGCTCGGCGGGCGGCTCGGGGACGACGGTCAGCACCCGGTGCGCGGCGGTCACCCCGAGGGCGGCGCGCTCGGCCTCGGCGATGTCGCGGGCCACCCGCCGGTCGGGATAGACCCTGCGCAGCAGCGGGCCGGTCATGCCGGTGGTGACCAGCGCCATCACGACCATCAGCGAGTACAGCTCGTTGTCGAGCACGCCCTTCTGCAGGCCGACGGTGAGGATGACGATCTCGGTCAGTCCCCGGGTGTTCAGCAGGGTGGCCAGCGCCCACGACTGCCGCGAGGGCACCGACTGCATGCGGGCCGCGACGTAGGAGCCCAGCATCTTGCCGCCGATCGCCACGGCCAGGATCGCGGCCAGGACGCCCAGGCTGGACAGGTCCAGCGCGCGCAGGTTCACGTTGAGCCCGGCCACCACGAAGAACATCGGCAGCAGCAGCAGGACGGCCAGCTGCTCCAGGCGCTCCAGGATCTCGTGGTTGAGCCGCTCGGCGCCCTCACGCGGCATCACCGCGCCGAACAGGAACGCGCCGAAGATGAAGTGCACGTGCATCCACTCGGTCGCCCAGGCCGAGGCGATCAGGCCGATGAGCACCAGCGACAGCAGCGAGGGCGTCAGCCGCCCGGCCCGCTCGTAGGCGGGCACCAGCCGCGCCAGCAGGGGCCGGACCACCAGGAACATCACCAGCGCGTACGGCAGCGCCAGCAGGACCTTCCACTGCCCCTCGGCGTCCCCCGCCCCGGCCACGGCCACCACCACGGCTAGAACGGTCCAAGCGAGGACGTCGATCACCGCGGCGGCGGCCAGGGACAGGCCGCCGAGTGTGATGCGCTGCATGCCCCGGTCGGTGAGGATGCGGGCCAGCACGGGGAAGGCGGTGGCGGCCATCGCCGATCCCATGAACAGCACGAACGGCAGGGTCTTGTCACCGCCGACGTGGTCGCCGGCGATGAACAGCGCGAGCCCGCAGCCCAGCACGAACGGCAGCAGCGTGGAGCCGAGCGCGACGGTCACCGCGATGCGGCCCTTGCCCCGGACCAGTTTCTGGTCCAGTTCCAGGCCGACGACGAACATGAACAGGACGAGGCCGACGTTGGCCAGGGCCTGCAGCGGAGGTTTCATCTCCGGACCGAAGAGCGTCTCTCCCAGCAGCGGGCCGAGCAGGGTGGGACCGAGCAGGATGCCCGCCAGGATCTCGCCAACCACCGGTGGTTGGCCGAGACGCCGGGCCAGGGCGCCGAACAGCCGCGCGACGGCCAGGACGATCACCAGGTCGAGCAGGAGCAGATCCATGTGGAGCACCGGTGAACACGCTTCCCGTAAGTGAAGAAAAGCCCCGACAATGACCAGGCGACGTTACCGTGTGGAGAACGCCGCCGGGAATGGCCGGGGGCAGGGAGGGGAGAGCGCCGGTGGAAGGCATCGCCGATTATGAGTTCGTCCGATCGCTGGGGGCGGGCAATCACGGCGAGTTCTATTTAGCGAAAAAGCCCGAGCGACTGCCGGTGGAGACCGAGTTCGTCGCGGTGAAGGTTCTCGGCGGCACCGGCGCCGACGCCTTCCGGCGGGCGACCAGGGAGTTGAAGGCGTTCGCCGCGGTGCGCTCGCCGTACCTGGTGACGCTCTACGACGCGGGTCAGCAGGGCGGGATCTTCTACTACTCGATGGAGTACCTGCCCGCCGGGTCGCTGAGCCGCCCGGTCGAGCCGCCGTCGCGGGAGCACGCGCTGCGCGCCGTGGCCTGCGCCGCGCACGCCGCGCAGGCGCTCCACGAGGAGGGGATCGTGCACCGCGACATCACCCCGGGCAACGTGCTGCTGACCGACACCGGGGGGAAGCTGTCGGACCTGGGCCTGTCGCAGGTGCTGACGCCGGGTGCGACGGTGACCGGGATGGGCGGGATCGGCTCGGTGGAGTTCACCGACCCGGCGCTGCTGCAGGGGGACAAGCCCACGCCCGCCGGGGACGTGTGGTCGCTGGGCGCGACGCTGCACTGGGCGGCCACCGGCAGGGGGCTGTACGGCGATCTGCCCACCCACGACCCGCTGCTGACCCTGCGGAAGATCAACAGCACCGCGCCCTCGGTGGTCGGCGATCTGGGGCCCGAGCTGGCCGAGCTGGTGCAGACCTGCATCGGGGACGCCGCCAAGCGGCCCACGGCCAGGGGAGTGGCCGACCGGATCTACGCGCTCCTCTGATCCCTCCCCGGCCGGGACCGACCGGCCGGGATCGTCTGTCCCCGTGAGAGGCCCCGGCCGGGATGGTGACCGGCCGGGATCACGCGCTCCTCTGGGAGGCCTCCCCGTCCCCGTGCCCCCGCACGGGCCGGGGGGAGGCGGGAGAGGCCCGGAGACGGTCGAGCTCGGCGTCCAGGAGCCTCTCCATCCGTGCGGCGCCGAGCCGGTCGGGATAGAGCAGCCGGTGCACGCTGAGCCCGTCGACCAGGGCGAGCAGCCGCTCGGCGACGTCGTCGAGATCCTCGGCGGTCGCGATCTCGCCCGCCTCGGCCGCCGTGCCGAGCAGGCTGCGCACCAGATAGTGCAGTTCCCGCGCCTCGGCGCGCTGGGCCTCCAGCAGGGCCGGGCTGGTCAGGCTCCGGCTCCAGAAGCCGACCTCCAGGCCGCTCTCCCGGGTGCGCTCGTCGTCCAGCGGCAGGTTGTCCAGGAGCAGCTCGCGCAGGGCGGCCAGCCCGGTGCGCCCGGAGAGCTTGGCGCGCAGCCGCTCCACGATGCGGCGGTGCGAGGAGCGCAGCGCCGAGAGCATGATGTCGTCCTTGTCGGCGAAGTAGTGCGTGAGCACGCCGTTGGAGTAACCGGCCTCCCTGGCGATGGCCCGGGTCGTGGCCGCCTCGATCCCCTCACGGAGGATGATGCGGCGCGCGGCCTCGACGACCTCTTCGCGACGCTCGTTGTGATCGACGATCTTCGGCACTCTTCCCGTCCTCCCCGGCTCGCTCCGTTGACATGGTATTCGGGCGCCCGTCTATTATCCGCTCAGGACCGTCAAGACATGAGGAGGGCTCGCCATGACTGTCGTCACCGTCGGAGTGCACATCGTGGACGTGCTCGCCCGGCCCGTGGAGTCGATCCCGGCCGGCCAGGACACCCATCTGCTGGAGCAGATCCGCATCACGGCGGCGGGCGCCGCGGCCGGGACCGCCGTCGACCTCGCCAAGCTCGGTCTGGAGGTCGCCTCGGCCGGCGCGATCGGCGACGACGAGCTGGGCGACTTCCTCCTGATGATCATGGCCAGGCACGGGGTGGACGTCGGCGGGATCGTGCGCAGGCCCGGCCAGCAGACCGCCGCCTCGATCCTGCCGATCCGGCCCGACGGAGGCCGTCCCTCCTTCCACGTGCCCGGCGCCAATCTCGTGCTGGCCCCGCAGGACCTGGACCACGAGCGGATCAGGGGCGCGCGGGTCCTGCACCTCGGCGGCATGGACGTGACCTGGGGTCTGCATGACCCGGGGTTCTTCACGCTGCTGGACGAGGCGCGGGCCGCGGGGACGGTCGTCACGATGGACCTCCTGTCCAACATGCCCGATCTGATGCAGGGAGCGCGTGTTTTTCTTCCGCACATCGACTATCTGCTGCCCAACGAGGAACAGGCGCTCATGATGAGCGGGGCCGCCGACGCGCAGGAGGCCGCGGTCAAGCTGCTGGCCGAGGGGCCCAAGGGGGTGCTGGTCACCCTGGGCGGTGAGGGCAGCCTGGTGGCGACCGCCTCCGGGATCACCCGGGTGCCCGCCCTGGATGTGCCGGTGGTCGACACCACCGGCTGCGGCGACGCCTACTGCGCCGGGTTCATCGCCGGTCTGGCCCGGGGCCGTGACGTCCTCGGCTCGGCCCGGCTCGGCACCGCCGTGGCGGCCCGCGTCGCCGGCGGGCTCGGCTCCGACGCGGGCCTGGACGGCGTCGACCTGTCCGCCCTGTGACCCGGCCCCGTGACCCGGCCCTGTGACCCGGCCCCGTGATCCGACGCTGTCACGTGACAGAACGAAAGGTGATGTTCCCAGCGATGTCCACTGACGCCAACCTCCGCGACCGGGCCGCCAAGGTCGTCCCCGGCGGCATGTACGGCCACCTCAACGCCGCCCTGCACGGGCCGGGCTATCCCCAGTTCTTCGTGCGCGGCGAGGGATGCCGCCAGTTCGACGCCGACGGCCGGCAGTACGTCGACCTGATGTGCTCCTGGGGGCCCATCGTGCTCGGCCACCGCCACCCGGCCGTGGAGTCGGCGGTCGCCGCCCAGCTGGCCGCCGGCGACTGCCTCAACGGGCCGGGCCCGATCTACGTCGAGCTCGCCGAACTGATGGTGGAGACCATCCCGCAGGCCGACTGGGTGATGTTCTCCAAGAACGGCACCGACGCCACCACCCAGGCCCTGATGATCGCCCGCGCGGCCACCGGGCGGACCAAGGTGCTCATGGCCCACGGCTCCTATCACGGCGCCGACCCCTGGTGCACGCCGAGCCCCTCGGGCACCACGCCCAACGAGCGCGCCGACCTGATCGAGTTCACCTACAACGACCTGGCCAGCGCCGAGGCCGCCGCCGCGCGGGCCGAGGGCCCGGACGGGTCGGACGTCGCCGCGATCATCGTCACGCCGTTCAAGCACGACTCCTTCGAGGACCAGCAGCTGGCCGAGCCCGAGTTCGCCCGCGGCCTGCGCGCCCTGGCCGACCGGATCGGGGCCGCCCTGGTGATCGACGACGTGCGCGGCGGCTGGCGGCTGGACCTTGGCGGCTCCTGGGAGACCCTGGCCGTCCGCCCCGACCTGTACGCCTTCAGCAAGGCGATGGCCAACGGCCACCCGATCGCCGCCGTCACCGGCGTGGACGCCCTGCGGGGCCCGGCCCAGACGATCTACTCCACCGGCTCGTTCTGGTTCAACGCGGCGCCGATGGCCGCCGCCAAGGCCACGATCGAGACCCTGCACGCCGTCGGCGGCGTCGCCCTGATGGAGCGGGCGGGCACCCGGCTGCGGGAGGGCCTGGCCGCCCAGGCCGCCGCCCACGGCTTCGCGATCAACCAGACCGGCCCGGTCCAGATCCCGTGGCTGTCCTTCGAGGGCGACGCGACCCTGGAGAAGGGCATGTTCTGGTCCTCGGCCTGCCTGGATGAGGGCGTCTACCTCCACCCCTGGCACAACTGGTTCATCTCGGCCGCCCACACCGACGCCGACATCGACCGCGCGCTGCAGGGCACCGACGCCGCCTTCGCGCGGCTGCGGGCCAAGTTCGGCGCCGACTGACCGGTTCCCCGTACGGCCCGCACGCCGAGGGCCGGGCCCGTCGCCGAACGCGGGCCCGGCCCCCTGCCGGTCGTCGTCTGGATCAGGCGCGGATCACTTCGGGCCCGCTCCGCCGCGGCGGGGCAGGCGGCGCGCGAACGCGTGCACCGACCGCAGGAGGCGGGAGGCGGCCTCGAACCCCCTGGCCGCCTCCATCGCGCGCCCGGCCGCGGTGGCGAAGCGCACCAGCAGGTCCTCGTCGCGGTGGTCGAAGGGGCGTCCGGCCACCCACAGGTAGGCCTCCTCCCGGGTGGCCAGCGGGACCGGGACGGCCAGGAAGCCCGGATGACCCAGGACGCTGTCGCGCGGCAGGCGGATGGGATGGCACCGGGTCGCCAGAGTCTTGAGCACCGAGCCGTCCTGGAGCCAGCCCTCCACCGCCAGCGGGTCGCCGGGCGGGGTGTGCAGCCGGATCGGCGTCGCGCTCTCCTGCACAGGATCGACCTGGACCAGCCCCGAGTAGCCGGTCGAGCACACCGTCGCCGCGGCCGCGACGACCTGGTCGATCAGGTCGTCGGCGTCCAGGCCGGTGAAGGTCTCGATCAGGCTCTGCAGGGAGTCCTCAGGCTCGCTGTACCAGAGAGCGGCGCTGTGATCCAGTCCGACCTGGTGGGTGATGCTCATCCCTTGTCCCTCGCTTCGTCGAGCCGGGTGCCCACGCCGAAACGGTGGTGGGCCTGGGGTAGCACGATTCGGAGTATTCCCGTCATAACCCCGCTTGGCCACCCCCGCATGCGGGATGTGGGACATACGTGACGGGGGGGTTCCCTGAGCCGAGACGAATATGCAGTGACCTGGGAGAAAGGCGTAAACATTTGCGATGGGCGGACCGAACGCGGGAAGGGGCGTGAAGAAGCACCGATCAATGGGCGTCCGGGCGCGGCGCCCCGCAGGTCCGCCGCGCCCCGGAGGTCAGCCGGAGGGCCGCAGGCGGTACCACTGCAGGTCGTCGAGGCGGGTGTCGCCGGGACCGGGCAGCGCGCCGTGCAGGAGGGCGTCGCGGGTGAAGCCCGCCCGTTCCAGCACCCCGTGCGAGGCGGTGTTGGCCGGGGAGGTGCCCGCGACGACCCGGGCCAGCGAGGTGTGCCCGAAGGCCCACTCCGTCACCAGGTTCACCGCGCGGGTGGCCAGGCCCCTGCCGCGCGCCCGCGGCAGCATGCTGTAGCCCACCATGGCCTGCCGCAGCGGGGGGACGATGTTGCTGAGCTGGATGTGCCCGGCGAACGCGCCGTCGTCCGCGCCGCGGATCGCCATCTCCGCCCGTGCGCCCGTCAGCCAGAGCATGCCCGCCTCCCGGCAGAACTGCTCGCTCTCCTGCGCGGTGGGGGCCTCCGGGGGGACGCTGTAGCGGACGACGTCGGGCAGGCTCTGCAGCGTGTGATAGTCGGCGGCGTCCCCGGCCTCCAGCGGCGTCAGCCGTACCACCCCGTCCGAGAGCGACCCGCCGGGCAGGGGAGGCAGGAACGGGCGGACCCGCTCGCCGGAGTCGGTGCTCAGCCGGGCGAAGGACACAAGATCGCGGTAGGCGCCGTCACGCGCGGGCGTGCCGTGGCGCTGGACGCCCTCACGCTGGAACCCGGCGGCCATGGCCACCCGCTGGCTGGCGAGGTTCTCCACCTCGGCCAGCAGCTCCACGCGGTGCACCCCGTGCGCGAAGGCCCAGGCGCTCAGCGCCGCCGTGGCCGCCGCGGCCACCCCGCGTCCGCGCGCCCACGGGGCGATCAGATAGCCGATCTCGACGCCGCCGCGGGGGTTGGGCGGCTTGAGTCCGATGTTGCCCAGCCACCGGCCGGTGCCGGGGTCGGCGACGGCGAACGAGGCGCCGCCGCGCTGCCAGTCCTGCTCGGCGGCCTTCAGATGGGAGATCGCGTCGTCGCGGGTGTAGGGCACCGGCACGTTGGGGATGAACCTGGCGATCTCGGGGTCGGAGCAGCCGCGGACGATCGCGTCGGTGTCGGCCTCGGTGGGCTCCCGCAGCAGGACGGGACCGGCGGGGACCACTTCTCGGGGAAACATCCTCCAGTGCTACCAGGTCGCGGCGGGCGCGGCGAACCGTTTTCCCCCCGGCCGGACCGGCGTTTCCCCCGGCCGGGCGCCGATACCCTTGCGGGCATGGGTTTTCGCAGGCATGGGCCGTTTCAGGCCGGGGATCAGGTTCAGCTCACCGACCCCAAGAACAAGCGCCACACGGTGACGCTGAAGGAGGACGGGGTCTTCCACACGCACAAGGGGTTCATCCCGCACAGCGACCTGATCGGGCAGCCCGAGGGCTCGGTGGTGCGGTCCTCCGGCGGCACCCAGTACCTCGCCTTCCGGCACCTGCTCTCCGACTACACGCTGTCCATGCCGCGCGGCGCGGCCGTCATCTACCCCAAGGACTCCGCGCAGATCGTCGCGATGGCCGACGTCTTCCCGGGTGCGCGCGTCGTCGAGGCCGGGGTCGGCTCCGGCGCGCTGACCTGCTTCCTGCTGCGCGCGGTCGGGCCCGAGGGGAAGGTCACCTCCTACGAGCGCCGCCAGGACTTCGCCGAGGTCGCCACCAAGAACGTGGAGAAGTTCTACGGCGGGCCGATGGACCAGTGGCGCCTGGTCGTGGGCGACTTCGTCGACGCGCTCGACGAGACCGACGTCGACCGGATCATCCTGGACATGCTCGCCCCGTGGGAGTGCGTGGACGCGGCGTCCAAGGCTCTGACGCCGGGCGGCGTGATCTGCTGTTACGTGGCGACGACGACGCAGCTGTCGCGCACGGTGGAAACTCTGCGGGAGCACGGGAGTTTCACCGAGCCCCATGCGTGGGAGACCCTGGTTCGCGACTGGCACGTCGAAGGGCTCGCCGTACGGCCCGACCACCGCATGGTCGGCCACACCGGCTTCCTCGTCACCGCCCGTCGCATGGCGGACGGGGTGACCCCACCACCCCGGCGCAGGCGTCCGGCGAAGGGGGCGTATGGCGAGGAGTCGACGACCTCCGCCACATGACGATTCGGCCACGACCCATGTCGTGGTAGACACGAGTACAGAATGCCGTGTTCTCATGCTCTCAGCACTAAACGCACCATAAGGGATTAATCACTGCTCGCTTAACGTAGCCATACGAACACTGCCCGGACAGGTAACGGGCGGCTCTCAGATGGGTAGGGTTTTGAGTAGTCGGTCTCGACTGGGAAGGAGGTGACGGCGTGGCAGCTCGCGACGACGCTGAGGCTCGAGCCGCGCAGCGCGAACGGGAGGTCGCTGATCTCACAACACAGGTCTCCTTCCTGCAGGAGGAGGTCACCGCGCTGCGTCGGAAGCTGACGGAGTCTCCCCGGCAGGCCAGGATCCTCGAAGAGCGTCTCCACGAGGTCCAGGCGAATCTCGCGGCCGTCACCGGCCAGAACGAACGTCTGGTGGCGACCCTCAAGGAAGCCAGAGACCAGATCGTCGCGCTGAAGGAGGAGGTCGACCGGCTGGCGCAGCCGCCATCCGGGTTCGGCGTCTTCCTTGAGGCGAGGGAAGACGGCACGGTGGAGGTCTTCACCGGTGGCCGCAAGCTCCGGGTGAACGTCAGCCCGGCGGTGGACGTCGAGGAACTCAAGCGTGGCCAGGAGGTCATGCTCAACGAGGCCCTCAACGTCGTCGAGGCCCTCGGTTTCGAGGACCTCGGCGAGATCGTGATGCTCAAGGAGCTTCTCGAGGACGGCCGGCGCGCACTGGTGATCTCGCACGCCGACGAGGAGCGGGTGGTCAAGCTCGCCGAGTCCCTGATCGGCCAGCCGATCCGGGCCGGTGACTCCCTGCTGCTGGAGCCGCGTTCGGGTTACGTCTACGAGCGCATCCCCAAGTCCGAGGTCGAGGAGCTCGTCCTGGAGGAGGTGCCCGACATCTCCTACGAGGAGATCGGCGGGCTCATGCGGCAGATCGAGCAGATCAGGGACGCCATCGAGCTTCCCTATCTGCACGCCGACCTCTTCCGTGAGCACAAGCTCCGTCCGCCCAAGGGCGTGCTGCTGTACGGCCCGCCCGGTTGCGGCAAGACGCTCATCGCCAAGGCCGTGGCCAACTCCCTGGCCAAGCAGGTCGCGGAGAAGACGGGCCAGGAGGGCAAGAGCTTCTTCCTCAACATCAAGGGCCCCGAGCTCCTCAACAAGTACGTCGGTGAGACCGAGCGGCACATCCGCCTGGTCTTCCAGCGGGCCCGGGAGAAGGCCTCGGCCGGCACCCCGGTGATCGTGTTCTTCGACGAGATGGACTCGATCTTCCGCACCCGAGGCTCGGGCGTCTCCTCCGACGTCGAGAACACGATCGTTCCCCAGCTCCTGTCGGAGATCGACGGCGTCGAGGGCCTGGAGAACGTCATCGTGATCGGCGCCTCCAACCGCGAGGACATGATCGACCCGGCGATCCTGCGGCCCGGCCGTCTGGACGTCAAGATCAAGATCGAGCGGCCGGACGCCGAGGCGGCCAAGGACATCTTCTCGAAGTACCTCATCCCGGATCTTCCGCTCCACCCCGACGACGTCACCGAGAACGGCGGCAGCCGGGAGGGTGCCATCGCGGCCATGATCCAGCGGGTCGTCGAGCGGATGTACACCGAGAGCGAGGAGAACCGCTTCCTGGAGGTCACCTACGCCAACGGTGACAAGGAGGTCCTGTACTTCAAGGACTTCAACTCCGGCGCGATGATCCAGAACATCGTCGACCGCGGCAAGAAGATGGCGATCAAGCAGTTCCTGGAGACCGGGCAGAAGGGCCTGCGGGTGCAGCACCTGCTGACCGCCTGCGTGGACGAGTTCTCCGAGAACGAGGACCTGCCCAACACCACCAACCCGGACGACTGGGCGCGCATCTCCGGAAAGAAGGGCGAGCGGATCGTCTACATCCGCACCCTCGTCTCCGGCAAGCAGGGCGCCGAGGCCGGCCGGTCCATCGACACGGTGGCCAACACCGGTCAGTACCTCTAGCACCACGGCAACGGCGCGGCACCCGGCTCGGGCGCCGCGCCGTTCCGCGTCCGCAGGCTCCGGTCCGCGCGCGGGGGCCCGCGCGGGGGTCCGCGCGTGCCCGGGTCCGGGGCGGGGCCGTACGGCAACGGCTTTCACATTCGCCACAAAAGTGAAATGTCGTCACTTGGAACCCAACTGAGGGGTTCGCCGTCCAACAGGCGTGCATGAACGTTTCGGGTCGGCCGCCGGGTGACCGGCTCGGGATCCAGCGGGGCGGTCCGGGACGGCGGCCGCCTCGCCGAGCTGGATCTCCTGCGCTTCACCGCCGCCATGGCGGTGCTCGCCTTCCACTACTTCATCGCCTTCCGCTCGGTGTGGGGCGAGACGCCCGCCGAGCTGTTCCCGGCGATCTCGACGATCTCCGGGCTGGGCATCCTCGGCGTCGAGCTGTTCTTCATGATCAGCGGCTTCGTGATCCTGATGAGCATCTGGGGGCGCGGCCTGGGCGCCTTCGCCCTGTCGCGCGTGGTCCGGCTCTATCCGGCCTACTGGGTCAGTGTCGGGGTCACCGCGGCCCTGTACGGCCTGACCTCGGCCACGGCCCTGGACCCCAAGCTGGACGCCGGCGGCTACGCGGCCAACCTGACCATGATCCAGCGCCTGCTCGGCGTCTACGACGCCAACGGCGTCTACTGGTCGCTCTGGGTCGAGCTCCGCTTCTATCTGCTGATCTCCGTCCTGGTGATCGTCGGGCCCACGCTCGGCCGCTGCCTGGTCTTCATGGGCGTGTGGCTGCTGGCGGCCGGGTTCTTCGCCGGCAGCGACGACTACTGGGTCGAGCTGCTGATCATGCCCAAGTACGCGGCCTACTTCGTCGGCGGCATGGCCTTCTACCTGATGACCAGGTACGGCCCCCGGCTGGTCCTGTGGTGCATGGCGGGGATCAGTGCGGGCCTGGCGGCCGACGCCGCCCTGGACCGGGTGGCCCGGCGCATCGACGCCGTGGGCTATGCCGCCATGCCCGTGCCCGACTGGGCCGTGGTGGCCACCGTGGCGGCCTTCTACGTCCTGATGGCCATGGTGGCGCTCGGCTGGCTGCGCCGGCTGCGCCGGCGCGGCCTGGTCGTGCTGGGGGCGATCACCTATCCGGTCTATCTGTTCCACACCGCGGGGGCCGTACTGATCATCCCCGCGCTGCGCGACACGCTGCCGCCCTGGCTTGCCGCCGCCCTCACCGTGCTGGCCGTGGCGGTGTTCTCGTATCTGGTTTACCGTTTGGCTGAACGCCCGGTCCAGGATTTTGTCAAGGCCAGGAGGCGGCGCGTCGCAATTCCGGTCGAGGCTGTCATCGAAGAGCGGCGAATCGCGGTGGAAAAAACCCCGGTGCCATAACTGTCTGGCCACAGGGCACGGTGGAAGGTCTAGGCTCGGGGATATATACACGGCGGATGAGACAGCCCCAGATGAACAGAGGGTGCGCATGACGGTACGGCGGGTGATGGGCATCGAGACCGAGTACGGCATCTCCGTGCCCGGACAGCCGGGGGCCAACGCGATGGTGACCTCCTCGCAGGTCGTGAACGCCTATCTGGCCGCCTCGGCGGCCAGGGCGCGGCGGGCGCGCTGGGACTTCGAGGAGGAGAATCCGCTGCGGGACGCGCGGGGCTTCGATCTCGCGCGGGAGGTGGCGGACGCCAGCCAGCTCACCGACGAGGACCTCGGCCTGGCCAACGTGATCCTCACCAACGGCGCGCGGCTGTACGTCGACCACGCCCACCCCGAGTACTCCACGCCGGAGTGCACGAACCCGCGGGCGGCGGTGATCTGGGACAAGGCGGGCGAGCGGGTCATGCACGACGCCGCGACCCGGGCCTCGGCGATCCCGTCCAACGCGCCGATCCAGCTCTACAAGAACAACACCGACAACAAGGGCGCCTCCTACGGCTGCCACGAGAACTACCTGATGCGGCGGGCGACCCCGTTCGCCGACATCGTCAGATATCTGACGCCCTTCTTCGTCTCCCGGCAGGTCGTCACCGGCGCCGGCCGGGTCGGCATCGGGCAGGACTCCCGGGGCGAGGGCTTCCAGATCAGCCAGCGGGCCGACTTCTTCGAGGTCGAGGTGGGCCTGGAGACCACGCTCAAGCGGCCGATCATCAACACCCGCGACGAGCCGCACGCCGACCCGGAGAAGTACCGCCGGCTGCACGTCATCATCGGCGACGCGAACATGTCGGAGATCTCCACCTATCTGAAGCTGGGCTCCACGGCGCTGATCCTGGCGATGATCGAGGACGGTTTCTTCACCCGCGACCTCGCGGTGGAGAACCCGGTCCAGGCCCTGCGCGCGGTCTCCCACGACCCCACGCTGCGCTACGAGATCCAGCTGCGCGACGGCCGCAAGATGACCGCGGTGCAGCTGCAGATGGAGTATCTCGAGCTGGCCAGGAAGTACGCCGAGACCCGCAGCGGCAACGGCGGCGTCGACGAGCCCACCAAGGACGTCCTGGACCGCTGGGAGTCGGTCCTGACCCGGCTGGCCGACGACCCCATGCAGCTGGCCGGGGAGCTCGACTGGGTGGCCAAGCTGCAGCTGCTGGAGGGCTACCGCTCGCGCGACGGGCTGGCGTGGTCCCACCCGCGCCTGCAGCTCGTCGACCTGCAGTACTCCGACATCCGCCCCGACCGCGGCCTCTACAACCGGCTGGTCGCCCGGGGCAAGATGCAGCGCCTGGTCACCGAGGAGGAGGTGCTGCGCGCCGTCGAGGCGCCGCCCAGCGACACCCGCGCCTACTTCCGCGGGCGCTGCCTGAGCCAGTACAGCGACTCGGTCGCCGCCGCCTCCTGGGACTCGGTGATCTTCGACATCCCCGGCCGCGAGTCCCTGCAGCGCGTCCCGACCCTGGAGCCGCTGCGCGGCACCAAGGCCCACGTGGGCGAGCTGTTCGACCGGTGCCGCACCGCCGCCGAGCTGGTCACCGCGCTCACCGGCGAATAGCGATCCCCAGCGGGCGCGCCGGGGCCGCCGCCCCGGCGCGCCCCCGTCATCCGGGGACCTGCTGATCGGGCGGGGCGGGCACCGCGAGGCTGAGATACCTCCCGTCGAGGTGGATCATGAGCCGGTCGCGGACCAGGTCGTCGAGGATGCCCGCGCCCGCCCGGCCGTCGTCGGCCAGGTGGGCGGCCACGTCGTCGGCGGAGCGGTGCTGGTCGCAGTAGAGGTACACCGCCCGCCGGGAGCCCTCCAGGATCGTCAGGGTCCGGGCCGCCCGCGGCCGCAGATCCCACACCGCCAGCGCGTCACCGTGGTCCACCGAGATCAGGCCCCGGTGGTGCGCCTCCTCGTGCCAGCGCCGTACCGCGTCCTTGGTCCGGTCGACGTAGGCCTCCGGGTCGCGGCCGTCGGCGTAGTCGTACTCGAAGTAGTAGGCCAGGTTCGCCAGTTCGTCCTCCGGCAGCCCGTAGATGTGGCGGTAGCTGCGGTCGGGCCGGATGCCGCGGATGCCGAGGAGGGCGGCGTCGAAGAAGTACGGGCTGAAGCGGTCCAGCCGTACCCGGCCCACCGAGTACGGCGGCTGCAGGTGCCCGATGGCCTCGATGACCGCGACCGTGGCCTCGTACTCGCCGGGGTCCTCGCCGGGGAAGCCGTAGATGAGGTTCCAGAAGGGCTTGACCCCCAGCTCCTTGCACCACTTCAGCAGCTGCACGTTCTGCACCGCGGTGACGCCCTTGCGCATCGAGGTCAGCACGGGCGTGCTGAGGCTCTCCACACCGGGCTGGATGGTCCGGATGCCCGCGTCGTACAGGTCCCGCACCTGCTGCTTGCTCAGCTTCGCCTTCACCTCGAAGAACAGGCCGAGCTCCAGGCCGCGCCGCTTCAGCTCCGGGATCAGGTCGCGGAAATAGTGCATGTCGAGGATGTTGTCCACCATCTCGACGTGCGCGGGGGAGTAGCGCTCGCACAGGGCGGTGAGCTCGTCGAGGACCCTGGCGGCGCTCTTGCTCCGGAAGGCCATCGACAGGCCGTTGAGCCCGCAGAAGGTGCAGTGGTGCTTCTGCCCCCACCAGCAGCCGCGGGAGGACTCCATCAGGACGCCGGGCCGTCCGCGCCCGGCCAGGGGCGGGCGGCCGGCCTGGGCGAAGAAGTCGTCGTAGTCGGGGTAGGGCAGCGCGTCCAGGTCCTCGACCCGCTCGGGGGTGAGGCTGGTGTGACGGCTGCGGCCCCCGTGCCGGGCGATGACGCCGGGTATCTCGTGCGGGTCCCCGCCCCGGCGCAGCGCCTCGACCACGCGGGGGAAGCTGATGTCCGCCTCGCCGCTGCACACGATGTCGACGAACGGGAAGGAGCGGTGCAGCTGCAGGCCCATCTCGGCCTCGCAGTTGGCGCCGCCGAACGCCACGGTGACCTGCGGGAAGCGCTCCTTGACGCGGCGGGCCATCGCCAGGCAGGCGGCGTGCTGGGTGAAGGTGGAGGTGAAACCGACGACGTCGTACGCTCCCCAGTCGACCGAGCCGAGCGCCTCCTCCAGGAAGCCGTCTGCGGCGGCCCGGCAGCGGTGGAGCGCGTCCAGGGCGCCGTCGCCGCGCATGGCCGGGAAGCGTTCCCCGAGCATGGCCAGGTACGCCGCGTCGGCCTCCGCGTCCGGGCCGAAGGCGGCCCTGGCGAAGATCCAGTCCCCGGCGAGGGCCTGGGTGGGGAGGCGTTCGGCCACGTAGTCGTAGTCGGCGCCGCCGACCAGTTCGGCGAAGCGCAGGTTGAGATACCGGATCTCGGCGCTCGTCCCGGCGCGTTCCAGATGGGCGGTGAGCAGGCTGACCCCGATGGCGGGCCGCAGGCCGCCGAACGGCATGACCGCGAACAGGACTTTCATGCCGGGCGCCGATCGAGCGTGCGGACGACCCCGGTCTGGTCGGACCGGTCGAAGCCGGTGATCGCCTCCAGCACGTCCTCGGTGGCGACCCTGCCCGGGAAGGTGTCGGGCGCCACGGCGTTCACCCTGATCCCGATGTCCCACAACTCGCTGGCGAGGTGGTACGTCAGGTGGTTGAGGGCCGCCTTGGACGAGCCGTACAGGCCCTGCCCCAGGTCCGGGTAGAGGTACAGGCCGGCGGTGCTGGAGACCGTGACCACGTTCCGGCCGGCCAGCGCGTTGGCGTCCGGGTCGGCGCGCCAGAACCGGCCGGCCAGCGCGCAGGTGAGCTGCAGCGGCGCCAGCACGTTGATCTGGTAGACCGCCCGGGCGAGCTCGGTGACCCCCTCGGCCAGCAACGACGTCCAGCCCCGTACGGCGGCGGCGTGCACCACCAGGTCCACCCCGTCGGTGTGGGCCGCCAGGTCGCCGACCAGCCGGTCGATGTCCCGGGGGTCGCCCAGGTCGGCCCGGAACGCGCGGACCGGACGCTCGTTTTCGGGCAGGTGCCGGATGGGGTCCAGGGGGTCCACATAGGACTGGTCCTGGGTGGCGCCGTCGATCGCGGAGCGGTGGTGCACCGCGAGGATCCGGTAGTCGCCGGCGTGGCGCCTGATGAACGCGGTGCCCAGCGCGCCGCTGGCGCCGGTGAGCACGCACGTGCGGGTCAGTTCTTCCATCGTTCCAGCTTTTCCGTGCCGAAGGTCCGCCCGGCCTCGTCCAGGGTGCGGTGCACCCACATGATGATCGAGGTACGTGGCAGGCGCGTGTTGCTCAGGTAGGTGTGAAACGACCGCGGCGTGCACTCGAAGGCCACCAGGCTGTTGTCGACCGGCGGGCAGCGCAGGGCGGGCGCGTCCACCGGGTCGCGGGCGTCGGCGTACAGCCCCGTCTCCCCACCGTCGCCCGGACGCCATCCGTGGTTGCGCAGGAAGAACAGCACCACCGCGCCCCGTACCACCTGGACCTTCTCCTCCTCGGGGAGCGGGCCGGTCCCGGTCTTGTAGTCGCAGCGCGCCGCGTCGGGCGTCCGGATCGCGTCCTCGTCCGCGCGGGGGAACCAGACGGGGTTGAAATCGTTGTGGACGAACCCGCTGGCGCTGCCGACGGCGTGGTGGTGGGCGCCGGCGAACACGTACGGGGTGGCCTTGACGCCGAACAGGTCGCAGATCGTGTCCCGCCACTGCGCCGTCAGGAACAGTCCCACGGGCCCCGGGGCGGCGGCGCCGAACCCGATGCCGTAGGAGTCGTATCCGGGGATGTTGCGGGAGAACCGGCCCGGATCGGGCGTCTCGCTGAGCCCCCTGCCGAGGATGCCGGCCACCTGGGCGTCCAGGGCGGCGTAGAAGTCCCCGGAGAAGACGTCCCGCGCCACCACGTGCGGGAACGGGTGGTTGCGCCGCAACCACGCCCGGTTGCCGATGACGGATCCGAGGGCGGCCATCTCAGGCTCCGATCTCGGGCATCGGGACGGACCACTCCGTCTTGCGGGCGACGGTGCGGAAGAAGAACGTCTGGTAGAGACGGCCGTTCTCCAGCCGGTCGCCCCAGCCCCCGGCGCCGCTGTGCGGCACGTCCCCGCGCACCAGGATCATGCGGTTGAAGAGGTTGCCGAAGGAGTCGACGAGCTCCCAGTTCCCGGCGGGGGTCATCCAGTCGAACCGCCGCGCGGGGTCGATGTTGCGCCACAGGTGGAGCCCGCCGTCCAGCGGGGCGGCCGGGTCGAGATAGACGATCCCGCTCCAGCCCCGGGCCCCCACCGAGTTCCATCCGTCGGTGACGTGGTTGTGCACCCCGTCCCCCAGCCGTTGGCCGTTGGCCGGCTTGACGTGGAAACAGGCGTTCCACAGGCAGGTCCGCCGTTCGCGACCGGGTTCCGGCAGCGGCCTGGAGCCGGCGTCCACCGGGAAGTCCCCGCGCCAGTGCCCCATGTCGACGGGCTCGCCGACGGCCCGCTCCAGAACGGAGAGCAGCGCCGCGGAGGATTTGAACGGGCAGCTGTCGGCGGGCCGGAACCCGCTGGCCCACCAGGTCGCCCGCCGCCGGCCCTCGGCGACCTCCGTGCCGTCCTCGTACGGGGTGTAGTACGACTGCCGGAGCGCGTACTCGCGCACCGTCCCGGGGTGCCGGTAGAAGTTGTCGAGCACGATGACGCTGGGCCGTGCCTCCGCCGTTCCGTCCCGCTCCCGGCTCCGGGGCCGGGGCCGGGTCCGCCGCTCGCCGGCGTCCATCTCCTCGCGCCAGCGGAGGGTGAGCTCGTCGGCCTGCCGGGTCAGCCGGGGGGCCGGGAGGGTCCTGGCTCTCCCGGCGTCCAGCCCCAGGAACGTCATGACGCGTTCGATCTCCCCGCGGTAGTCCCGTACCAGCGACTCGTACTCGACCGTCAGCGGCTCGATGCCCTCAGCGGTGAAGTACCGCTCCCAGGCCGCCTGGTGCCCGGCGATGGTGTCCTCGATGGACCGCACGGCCGCCGCGTCGAGTGTGAGGCCCGACGTGGGCGGGGGCGCCTCCCCCGCCCACCGGCACCACTCCCGGGTCTTCCCGGCGCGGTACCAGGACAGCGCCTGGGCGCGCCGGTCCCGCCGCACGATGTTGACGAACCGGGAGCCGGGGAACAGGCGCTCCAGAACCCCGGCCGGCGGGCCCTCCTGACCGGCCTCGCCGGCCAGGGCGGAGACGTGCATCCACTGGATCTTCATCCCGTACACGCCGTTGTCCGTGGTGCCGTAGCGCACCGCCGCCCGCAGGTAGTCCTCGAACGAGGGGTGGCCGAACAGCCCCAGGTGCTCGCGCCACACGGGCCGGAACAGCGGTGCGAACACCTCTCCCGGCCTGCCCGCGACGCCCGTTCCGAACAGGCCGTCGCACAACAGGCTGCTGCCCGTCCGCGGGGTCGCCGCCACGATGTACCGGACCACCGGTTCGGGTGCCGTCATCGGTGTCTCCCGTTCCACTGCGTCACTCGGCCCGCGGCCCGATGGGCGGGCGTCCGGGCCGGCGCGGCGGCCCGTTCCCGTTCCCCGTGTCCGGCAGCCGCATCCGCTCCGCCAGCTCCCTGTCGGCGACGGGACGGCTGCCGACCGGCGGGATGTAGAGCGTGGACACGGTGGGCGCCTGACGCAGCGCCCGGGTCAGATCCGCCACGCGCACCCCCTTGCGGATCGGTTCGAGCAGCGGGTGGACGGCCGAGACCAGCAGCGTGACCCAGTGATCGGGCGGGTAGAAGCGCAGCAGGTACTCCTGCACCCGGCCGACGTCGTCCACGCGGGGCACCCCGCCGCTGTTGAAGGCGTCCAGGACGATCGGCGCCTGGAGCAGCACGCAGGGCGCGTCGGTCTGGAGCGGACGCTCGCGCACGACGAGGTCGGTGGCCTCGTACACCTGCAGGCCGTCCAGCGCCGGGTCCAGGTTGAGGTCCACCAGCAGCGAGTCCAGGGAGGAGATCCCCGGCAGCACGGTCACCTTCAGGTCGAGCACCCGCGCCGCCCGCTGGATGAGGGTCGTCGGATAGCAGTACACCTTGGGGTGGCCGTAGGAGGCGAAGCAGACCGGCGGGCTCTCCAGCGCCGCGGTGACCACCTGGGCGGCCATCTGCCGGTAGATGAGCACCCGGTGGTTGCCCGGCCGGTACGCCGAGGACAGGTCGACCACCTCGGGGCACAGGGTGCGCAGGTGGTCCACGACGCCCAGCGCCATGTCGGTGACGAAGGTCTTGGCGCACCGGCGTACGGTCTCCTCGACCTCCCGGGTCATCTGGTGGATCCCCCGGATGCCGAGACCGACGACGGCGATGTCCCAGGGGAGCGGCGTGCAGTCCGTCATCACAGCCTCCCCACGAGCCGGCCGACGGCCTCGGCGCGCTCGGCCGGGCTCCCGGCCGCGCGGATGTCGCGCACCGCGGTCACCACCTCCGGATCCCGGATGATGTCCTCGATCTCCTCCTCCTTCTCCCTCCTGAAGATGTTGAAGAAGTTGTGGTGACCGCTGATGTTGATGCCGATCCCCGGCGGGGGCGGCGGCGGTGGGGGCGGACCCGGCGGGACCGGGCCGATGCCGATGTGCACGGGCAGGCCGGGCGGCGGTCCCGGCGGCGGCGGTGGACCGGGTGGCGGCGGTGGTGGCGGCGGTGGCGGCGGGCCGGGTGGCGGCGGGGGATCGGGTGGCGGGGGTCCCGGCGGTGGCGGTGGCGGCGGGCCGGGCGGCGGTGGTCCCGGCGGTGGCGGCGGGGGGTCGTCCTCCAGGCGGTGCCCGGCCAGCCGGTCCCAGAGCCGTTCCCGGCCGGAGGTGAACACGGCCCGTTCGGCGTCCGTCAGCTCGAACGGAGCCAGCGCCCCGTCCGGGTCGGTGAGGATCGAGAGATAAAAGTCGTAGTCCGTTTGAACGCGGTCAAGAACGCGACGGAAGTCGTCCACGATGGCCCTCTTCTCGACGGGCACCGTACTGCTGACGCATGGTGCCCGGCAGCGTCTCAAGCATCACCGCCATCCTTCCGCTCCCGACGATCGCGGCAGGGACCGCCACGTCAACGCGCCTTCAAAACTGGACATGGAACCGGCCCCCGCCCCGGCGGCCGCCGCCGGTGCACCCGGCCGGTCGCACACGGAATTGACGGGGAAGAGGATCACGGGATACGGTCCGGGTGTTTTGTGGCGGTGCGAGGGAAATCCGGTGAGATTCCGGTGCGGTCGCGCCACTGTGACCGGCCCTACGTGCCGGGAGTCAGGTCACTCGGCCGCCACTACCTACGAGAGGGACGCGTAATCCCTGAAGGAGGTAGCCGTGAGCCAGATCTCGGCTCCGCACAGCCGCCCCGTTCCGTGGTCCTCGCTCACCGGCTGGATGCTGCTCGCCGTACCGGCGCTGCTGCTCCTGGCCTACCTGGTGACCTTCGACCAGGGCGCGATCTCCCAGGCCGGGAACTACCTGCACGAGCTCATGCACGACGGACGCCACCTCCTCGGCGTTCCGTGCCACTGAGCCACAGGTGATCACCAAACTCTTCGTCCGGGGCATGCTCGCCGGGCTGCTCGCCGGCCTGCTCGCGGCCGTGTTCGCCTACGCCGTGGGCGAGCCGGACATCGAGCGGGCCATCGCGCTGGAGGAGGCGGCCGCGAGCTCCCCGGCGCAGGCCGCCGCGCACTCCGGGGAAGGGGCGGACGGCCACTCCCACGATGAGGCGGCGGCCGGGGGTCACTCCCACGGCGAGGACGCCCTCGTCAGCCGGGACGGGCAGCGGTTCGGGCTGTTCCTCGCCCTGGCCCTGTACGGCCTGGCGGTCGGCGGCCTGTTCGCCCTCGCCTACGCGGCCGTGCGCGGCAGGGCCGGTCCCCGCTCCGAGCCGGCGCTCGCGGTGACCCTGGCGGCGGCCGCGTTCGTCGCCGTCGTCCTGGTGCCCTTCCTGAAGTACCCGGCCAACCCGCCGGCCGTCGGCGACCCCGAGACGATCAACGAGCGCACCGTCCTCTACCTCGTCGCCGTGGCCGTCGGGATCCTCTCCGTCGCCGCGGGCGCCGCCACCCACCGGTACGCCGCCGGCGCGGAGCCCCGGCTGCGCTGGCTGGCGGCGGGCGCGTGCACGCTCCTGCCCGTGATCGCGGCCTGGATCCTCCTGCCGGAGATCGGCGAGGTGCCCCCGGGCTTCCCCGCCGACCTGCTGTGGGACTTCCGGATCGCCTCCCTCGGCACCCAGGCGGTGTTCTGGCTCGCCGTCGGCACCCTGTTCGCCTTCGCCGCGCGCGGGCGCGTCCCGGCCTCGCGCGTGCCCAGCCCGGCGTGAGGCCCCCCTCGGGGGTCGCCCGCCTGCTGCTGGTCTGCCACGCCTCGACGCGGGCGACGGTCCGGGCCGCGTTCCCGGCCGACGAGCCCCTCGACGAGGCCGGCCTGCGCCGGGCCGCCCGCACCCGCGTGCCCGGCGGCGCGGTGACGGTCTGCGCGGCCGAACGGCGGTGCGTGCAGACCGCCGAGGCGCTCGGCCTGCGGATCGAGTCCGCTCCGGACCCGCTGCTGGCCGAGTACGACTACGGCCGCTGGCGCGGACTGACGCTCGGCGAGGTCGAGGCGGCCGAACCGGAGGCGCTGGCCGCCTGGCTCACCGACCCCGCCGCCGCGCCGCACGGAGGGGAGACGGTCGTCGGCCTGCTCGGCCGGGTCTCCGCGTGGCTGGCCACCAGGGGCCCGGGCAGGACCGTCGCGATCACCCACTCCTCGGTCATCCGCGCGGCGATCGTCCACGCCCTCGGCGCCCCCGCCCTGTCCTTCTGGCGCGTCGACGTCGCGCCGCTGGCCCGCGTGACCCTCACCGGCCGCGGCGGGCGCTGGCGGCTCGGCTACCCGGGGCCATGAACTCACCCGACCGTGAACCTCGCCGGACTGTGAATCCGGACTGTGAATCTCTCCAGGCCGTGAATCTCGCCGGACCATGAACCTCGCCGGACCATGAACCTCGCCGGACCATGAACCTCAAGGAGAACCCGACGGTGCGCGACACCTCCACGGCGGCCCCGGTGACGGCGGCCGCCCCGGCGCGGGACGCGCGCTATCCCTTCACCGCGGTCGTGGGCCTCGACGACCTCAAGCTCGCCCTGATCCTCAACGCGGTCTCCCCGCGCGCGGGCGGCGTGCTGGTCCGCGGCGAGAAGGGCACCGCCAAGTCCACGATCGTGCGGGCGCTGGCCGCGCTGCTGCCGCCGGTCGGGGTCGTGCGCGGCTGCCGGTTCTCCTGCGACCCGGCCGCGCCCGACCCCGGATGCCCGGACGGGCCGCACGAGGACGGACCCCACGGGGACGGGCCGCACCGGACCGGGGCGGCGGCCGTTCGGCCCGCCCGGCTGGTCGAGCTGCCCGTGGGCGCCTCCGAGGACCGCCTGGCGGGTTCGCTCGACATCGAGCGCGCCCTGACCGAGGGCGTGAAGGCGTTCGAGCCCGGTCTCCTGGCCGCGGCCCACCGCGGCGTCCTGTACGTCGACGAGGTCAACCTGCTGCACGACCACCTCGTCGACCTGCTCCTGGACGCGGCCGCCCTGGGCACCTGCTACGTCGAGCGCGAGGGCGTCTCGGTGCGGCACGCCGCCCGGTTCATGCTGGTGGGCACCATGAACCCGGAGGAGGGGGAGCTGCGCCCGCAGCTGCTCGACCGCTTCGGGCTCACCGTGGAGGTCAGGGCCTCGCGGGACCCGGCCGAGCGGGCCGAGGTGGTACGGCGGCGCCTGGCCTTCGAGACGGACCCGGCCGCCTTCGCCGCGGACTGGGCGAGCGGGGAGGCGGAGCTGGCGACCCGGATCGCCGAGGCCCGCGCCCGGGTCGCCGAGGTGGTCCTGCCGGACTCCGCGCTGCGGCGCATCGCCACGGTCTGCGCCGGATTCGACGTGGACGGCCTGCGCGCGGACCTGATCACCGCGAACGCGGCCATCGCCCACGCCGCCTGGCGGGGCCGTACCCGGGTCACCGCCGAGGACGTCCGCGAGGCCGCCAGACTCGCCCTGCCGCACCGCCGCCGCAGGGACCCCTTCGACGCCCCCGGCCTGGACGAGTCCCGGCTCGACGACCTGCTGGCCCAGGTCCCCGACGACCCCGAGGACGACGACCCCGGCCCCGGCACCCCGGGCCCGGACGGCCCCTCCCCGGACGGAGACGGCCCCGGCTCCGAAGGCCACCTGCCGGACGGTCCCGGCCGGAACGGGGCCCGCGCCGACGAGTCCGGCCGAAACGGCACCCGGCCCGACGGCTCCGGCCGGGACGATGCCCGGGGTGACGGGTCCGGCGAAGCCGGCGCCCGGCCGGACGCGCACTCGCCGGACGGAGACGGCTCGCGCGAGGAGGGCCGGTGGCGTACCCGGCCGGACGGGAGCGGTGCGCGGGAAGAGGACTGGTGGCGTGACCGGCCCGAGGAGTCCGGAGGGGACGGCGTCCGGCCGGACGGGTGCCCGCCGGGCGGAGACGGTGTCCGCCGGGGGGGCGGGCGCGTCCGTCCCGGCGGGGCGGCGGGTGAGGGACTCGACGGCGGGTCCCCGGCGGGCGAGGGGCGGGTCTCCGGCGCCGACGTCGAGGCGTCCCGCCGGACCCGGTTGTTCACCGTGCCGGGGATCGGCGCCGGGGCCCCCGGCCGCAGGTCCCGGGCCCGGACCCCGCTCGGCCGTACCACCGGCGCCCGCGTCCCCCAGGGCCGTCCCGGCTCGGTCCACCTCACCGCGACCGTCCTGGCCGCCGCGCCGTACCAGCGGGAACGCGGCAGGAACGGGCCGGGCCTGCTGCTGAACCGCGGCGACCTGCGCGAGGCCGTACGGGAGGGACGCGAGGGCAACCTGGTGCTCTTCGTCGTGGACGCCAGCGGCTCGATGGCCGCCCGGCAGCGCATGCGCGCCGTCAAGGCGGCCGTGCTCAGCCTCCTGCTCGACGCCTACCAGCGCCGCGACAAGGTCGGCCTCATCACCTTCCGGGGCGCCCGCGCCGACCTCGTCCTGCCGCCGACCTCCTCGGTCGAGGCCGGCGCCGCCAGGCTGCGCGAGCTGCCCACCGGCGGGCGCACCCCGCTGGCCGCCGGGCTCCTGCGCGCCGCCGACGTGCTCCGCGTGGAACGCCTGCGCGACCCGGTCCGGCGGCCGCTGCTGGTCGTGGTCACCGACGGCCGGGCCACCTCCGGCACCGTCGGGGAGGCCCACCGCGCGGCCGGGCTGCTGGCCGGGGTGACGAGCGTGGTGGTCGACTGCGAGGGCGGGCACGTCCGCCTCGGCCTGGCCCGCTCCCTGGCCCGCCGGATGGGCGCCGAGACCGTGCGCCTCGACGACCTCACCGATCTCGCCGGGATGATCCGCGAACGGCGGACCGCCGCGTGAGCACGTACCGAGCAGACACCGGCATGCGGTGAGCATGCGGAAGGGGGCATGAACATGCCGCAGGGGAAACCGGCCGTGGTGCCCGAGGACGGCCTGACCACCCGGCAGCGCCGTACCCGGCCGCTGCTGATGGTGCACACCGGCCCCGGCAAGGGCAAGTCCACCGCGGCCTTCGGCCTGGCCATGCGCGCGTGGAACCAGGGCTGGCCCATCGGGGTGTTCCAGTTCGTCAAGTCCGCCAAGTGGCGGGTCGGCGAGGAACGGGCGCTGCGCGTCCTCGGCGAGTCGGGCCAGGGCGGGGCGGTGTCGTGGCACAAGATGGGGGAGGGCTGGTCCTGGATCCAGCGCCCCGGCAGCGAGGCCGACCACGCCGCCGACGCGCGCGAGGGCTGGGAGCAGATCAAGCGCGACCTGGCCGCCGAGACCTTCCGGCTGTACGTGCTGGACGAGTTCACCTACCCGCTGAAGTGGGGCTGGATCGACGTCGAGGACGTGGTCGCCGCCCTCACGGCGCGCCCCGGCAACCAGCACGTCGTCATCACCGGCCGCGACGCGCACCCGCGCCTGATCGAGGCCGCCGACCTCGTCACCGAGATGGGCAAGGTCAAGCACCCCATGGACGCCGGCCAGAAGGGTCAGAAGGGCATCGAGTGGTGACCCCGTCCCGCCGTACGGCGGCGCCGGGTGCGGGAGAGGCGGGCGGATGAGCGCCTCGGTGCCGAGGCTGGTGATCGCGGCTCCGGCTTCGGGGGCGGGTAAGACCACCGTCGCGACCGGGCTCATGGCCGCGCTGGCCGGGCGCGGGCTGGCGGTGTCCCCGCACAAGGTCGGGCCCGACTACATCGACCCCGGCTACCACGCCCTGGCCACCGGCCGCCCGGGGCGCAACCTCGACCCGTGGCTGGTGGGGGAGGACCTCGTCGCTCCGCTGTTCCTGCACGGCGCGGCCGGGGCGGACATCGCCGTGGTCGAAGGCGTCATGGGTCTGTACGACGGCGCCGGCGCCGGCGAGTTCGCCTCAACCGCGCACGTGGCCCGGCTGTTGCAGGCCCCGGTCGTCCTGGTCGTCGACGCGGCCAGGCAGAGCCGCTCGGTGGCGGCCCTGGTCCACGGGTTCGCCTCCTACGACACCCGGCTCAGGTTCGGCGGGGTGATCCTCAACCGGGTCGGCTCCGAACGCCACGAGGATCTCCTGCGCGAGGCCCTGGCCGAGAGCGGCGTCCCGGTCCTGGGCGCGATCCGCCGCACCGACGCCGTCGCCACGCCCTCCCGTCATCTCGGCCTGGTGCCCGTCGCCGAGCGCCGCGCCCTGGCGCGGGAGACCATGAAGGCCGCCGAGGACCTCGTCGCCTCCTCCTGCGACCTGGAGGGGCTCCTGCGGCTCGCGCGCACGGCGCCGCCCCTGGCCGCCCGCCCGTGGACGCCCGACCCGCGGGATCCCGGCGCCGCGGCCGGGCCCTCCGTCCCCGAGGGGACCAGGATCGCCGTGGCCGCCGGTCCCGCCTTCACCTTCGGTTACACCGAGCAGGCCGAACTGCTGAGCGCGGCCGGGGCCGAGGTCGTCACCTTCGACCCGCTCACCGACGAGGCCCTGCCCGAGGGGACCCGGGGGATCGTCATCGGGGGCGGGTTCCCCGAGGTGTACGCGACGGAGCTGTCCGCCAACGAGCCGCTGCGCAAAGAGGTCGCCGCGTTCGGGGGACCGATCTCGGCGGAGTGCGCCGGCCTGCTCTATCTCGCGCGGACGCTGGACGGCCGGCCGATGTGCGGGATCCTCGGCATCGAGGCCGGGATGACGGGCACGCTCACCCTGGGCTACCGCGACGCGGTGGCCGTACGGGACTCGGTGCTCACCAGGGACGGCGAGCGCTACCGGGGGCACGAGTTCCACCGCACCGCCGTCCGGCCCGCGCCCGACCGGCCGCTGTTCCGCTGGCGTTCGGGCGCCGACGGGTTCGCCGAGGGCGGGGTCACCGCCTCCTACCTGCACCTGCACTGGGCGGGCAGCCCGCACCTGGCGGCCAGGTTCACCGCGGCCGCCGCCGGCGGGCCGGTCCACCGCGACCGCCGCTGACGGGCCGGTGTCCGCCGCGGCCCGCCACCGGCAGGCCCGGCCCATCGGCCCGCCCCGGCCGGCCGATGGGCCGGGCCGTCAGCCGGCCAGGGCGGGCGGCTCCCACGTGTCGGGATCGCGGCCCTCGGCGGCCAGCAGACCGCCCAGGTCCTCGGCCGACAGCGGCCGGGAGAAGTGGTACCCCTGCGCCAGGCGGTAGCCCATCTGGTACAGCCGCATGGCCTGCGCGGGGGTCTCCACGCCCTCGGCCACGGCGCGCAGCCCCAGCGCCTGGGCGATCTGCGCCAGCGAGGTGGCGATCGCCGCCTGCTCGGCCGTGCCGGTGACCTCCTCGACGAACAGCTTGTCCACCTTCAGGACGTCGACCGGGCAGGTGCGCAGCAGGCCGAGCGAGGAGTGCCCGGTGCCGAAGTCGTCCAGGGCGATGGCGACGCCGAGGGCCTGGATGGCGGCCACCGTCTCCACCGCGGGGCCGTCGTCGAACACGGCCGTCTCGGTGATCTCCACCAGCAGGTCGTCCGGGCGCAGCCCGGTCTCGGCCAGCACGTCGGCCACGGTCCGGGCGAACGCCGGCTCGCGCAGCTGCCGGGCCGAGACGTTGACGCCCACCCGCGAGGGCGCGCCGTCGCCGTGCAGCCGCCGCCACTCGGCCATCTGACGGCACGCCTCGCGCAGCACCCAGTCGCCGAGCTGGACGATCATCCCGTTGCGCTCGGCGACGGGGATGAACTCCACGGGGGAGACCAGCCCTCGCTCCGGATGGCGCCAGCGGATCAGCGCCTCCACGCCGGCGATGTCGCCGTGGGGCAGCCGGACCACCGGCTGGTACAGCAGGAACAGCTGGTCCTGCGAGAGCATCGCCTGCAGCAGGTCGGCGCCCAGCCGGGCGTCCTCGGCGGCCCGGTCGTCCATGTCCGCCGAGTAGCGGACCGAGCGGCTCTTGCCCTGCTCCTTGGCGGCGTACATGGCCACGTCGGCGCGGCGCAGCAGCTCGCTGGCGTCCATGCCCTCGGCGCCGTCGACCAGCCCGATGCTGGCCTGCACGAGCATGTCGTGCCCCTGGGCGCTGATGGGCGTGCGGAGCGTCGCGAGGATCTCCCCGGCGACGCGGCAGGTCTCCTGCGGGGAGGCGTCGCGCAGCAGGACGGCGAACTCGTCGCCGCCGAGCCGGGCCACCGTGTCGCCGGGCCGTACGCACCGGCGCAGCCGGTCGGCGACGACCGTCAGCAGGGCGTCGCCGACCGCGTGCCCGAGCCGGTCGTTGATCGCCTTGAAGTCGTCGAGGTCGACCAGCGCCAGGGCGACGCCACGGGTCCCGGCCTCGGCCAGGGCCTCTGCGGCCCGCCGGGTGAACAGGGTCCGGTTGGCGAGCCGGGTCAGCGCGTCGTGGGTGGCCTGGTGGGCCAGCTCGTCCTGGGCGCGCCTGGTCTCGGTGATGTCGCGGGTGTTGCCCACGATGCCCTGGACGCTGGGGTCGTCCACCCGGTTGGTGGCGACGACCTCCAGCCAGCGCCAGCTCCCGTCCACGTGGCGCATGCGCGCCTGGCAGGTGACCGTGAGGCCGGGGTCGCGGGCGAGGCGGTCGCGCATGTCCTGCAGGATCGGCAGGTCCTGCGGGTGGGTGAACTCCCGCAGCGTCCGGCCGATGTAGAAATCGGCCGGATGGCCCAGGACGCTTTCGAAGCTCGGGCTGATGTAGGTGTAGGTCCCGTCCATGGCCGTGACCGTGATGACGTCGGAGGAGTTCTGCACGAGCGAGCGGAACCGCTGCTCGTGCCGGCTCAGCTCCAGCATGCTGGCGTCCAGCCGGGCCAGCAGGCTGGCGTTGTCGTAGAACGCCGTGATCTGGCGTACCACCACCAGCCCGGTCAGGGCGATCGAGCCGGCCACGACCAGGCGGATCTCCTGGCCCGCGTTCCAGGTCGAGACCAGCAGCAGGACGTCGGTCGCCGCGATCGCGGCGTACGGCAGCAGGCTGAACGGGCGGCGGCGGGCCGCGCGGCGGGCGGTGCCCGTGCCCGAGGCGCGCAGCTGCCGCTCGGCCGCCACGGCGACGAGGAAGGCGATGATCGGGATGCTGAGGTGGGTCGTGGTGATATGCGGGCTGGCCTGCATCAGCGGCATGAGGGCTCCGCCGCCGGCGCCCACCAGGACCGCCAGCCCCATGATCCACAGGACGCCGCGGTCCATCGGGCCGGTGCCGGTCAGCGCCAGCTTGACGGCGGCGAGGATGTCGATGCCGCCCAGCGTGATGATCGCCACCGCGGTCAGGTCCGAACCCGTGGTGAGAGCCAGTTCCGAGGAGCCGCGCAACATGAAGTACCAGGCGAACAGCCCGGCGGCCAGGACCACGACACCGGCGTCCAGGCCCAGGGTCAGCCAGGCCTCACGCGAGCGCCGGGTCACGGGCAGCCGCAGCAGCGCCCACAGGAAGACCGTCACGGCGGTCAGGTACAGCGCCGTGGTCAGCCCGCTGACGCGCTGGGTGGGCGCCTGCGGTCCGGCGAGCGCGTCATAGGCGTTGCTGGCCAGTGCGAGCACGGCGACGGTCAGGGTGACGGCGAAGTGCCGCCAGAACATCCGCGTCGGCGCGGCCAGATCGGGGAAACGGGCGACGCGCACGCAGGCGAGCGCGGCCAGCGAGCAGCAGAGCGCCGACAGCGCCCAGGCGACGAGGGGAGCCCCCGAGGGGGATCCGACGTTGAAGACGAACCACCCCGCGCCGAACACGGCCAGCGCGGCGGTGACGCGCGGGAGCGGTTGCGCCATGACTGCGGCCATGAAGCCGCGCGACGCGGCGGCGCGCTCGTGCCGGCCGACATTCATGCCTGGACTCCTCTCCCGGTCGATTCGATGTCTCCGGTGTCCATCGGCGGCCGGGAGAGGGTTCTGAGGGGTTTTCCCCGATCTACGGTGTAAAGGGGCCTAGCGGGTGAAGGCGCCGGGCGGGAATCTCTGCCCCGGCAGGGAGGGCGGCGCCACCGTCACGCCCTCCAACCGGAGGATCTCCGAGAGCATCCGCGCCGCCCGGCCGGCGGAGAGGCGCTCGGCCGGGTCGCGCCGCAGCAGTCCCTCCAGGACCCGGCGCAGCGGTCCCGCCTTCACCGGCGGGTCGGGCTCGCCGCTCATCGCCCTGCCCAGCACCGTCAGCGTGTCCGATCCCGGGTACGGCGGGCGGCCCTCCACCGCGAAGTACAGGCTCGCCCCGAACGACCACAGATCCGTCGCGGGGTCGGCCCGGCCGCCGCGCAGCCGCTCCGGCGCGACGTAGGCCGGGGCGCAGCCGATCGGCACCGTCGTGGACATGGCCGGGTCCCCGCCCAGCGCCGCGATGCCGAAGTCCGACAGCACCACCCGGTCGCCCGTCAGCAGGATGTTGCCGGGATTGATGTCACGGTGCAGGACCCCCGCCCCGTGCGCGTGCCGCAGCCCCGAGAGCAGCTGGAAACCGATCCAGGCCGTCCAGTGGATCGGCAGGTGGCCCAGGTGCCCGACCGTCTCCTCAAGAGTGAGGGCCTCCAGCAGTTCCATCACGATCCAGAGCCGGCCGTTCTCCTCCAGGAGATCGTGCACCGAGATGACCGCCGGATGGCTCAGCCGCCCCGCCGAGCGCGCCTCCCGCAACGCGCGCCGCCGCGCCTCCTCGAGATCGGCGCCGTCGGCGCGGAAAGGCGGCTGGATCTCCTTGACCGCCACGTCCCGGCGCAGCCGCAGGTCGTGCGCGCGCCACATGATGCCCACACCGTCCCTGCCGGTCGGTGAAAGCAGTTGGTAACGCCCCCCGAGAGGTCGAGGCTTTCCCGTTTCCGTCCCCATGAACCACCTGTTTTCACGTAGAGACCGGGCCCCTCAGTGATTCATGTTTTCATCCCGAAGCGCGATTGACGCGTCCGCTCTGCGCATTGCGCATAACAATTCGGGCGCGTTCGTGAATGGAGTATTGTTTCCCTTTCTTGATCCAGAAAGAAGCGCTCCCGGAATCGGGGCCGCCGCAGCGGAACGGCTATGCGGCGCTGTGCCTGCGCACATTCATGAGCATCGCGTGCGTCTGCTCGGAGCTCAGCCGGGCGGCCGGATCCTTGCGCAGCAGGCCCAGCAGCACCGGCTCCAGGGCGCCCGCCCGGCGCGGCGTGCGCGGGGGCTCCCGCAGCGCCTCCACCAGGGCGGCCATCGAGTCGACGGTCCTGAACGGGGTCCTGCCCTCCACCGCCATGTACAGCGTCGCCCCGAACGACCACATGTCGGCCTCGCGGGTCCCGCCCCGGCCCTGCAGGACCTCCGGGGCGATGAAGGCCGGAGTGCCGCGCATCGACGTCGTCGCGGCGTTCTCGAAGGCGGCGAAACCGAAGTCCGCCAGCACCACCCGGTCGCCGGTCAGCATGATGTTGGCGGGCTTGATGTCGCGGTGGACCACTCCGCCGGCGTGCGCGTGGCGCAGTGCCTCCAGCAGGCGCCGGCCCAGTTTGGCCACCAGGTCGACGGGGAGCGGGCCCGCCTGCACCAGGGTGTCGTGCAGGGTGAGCGCCTCCAGGAACTCCATGACGATCCAGAGCCGCTCGGACTCCTCGGCCAGGTTGTGCACCGTCACGATGCCCCGGTGGCTGAGCCGGGCCGCCATCCTGGCCTCCCGCACCACCTTGCGGCGCCGCTCGGCCGCCTCGGGTCCCGGGGGCAGGGCGATCTCCTTCAGGGCCACGTCGCGCTCGAGTAACAGGTCGTAGGCCCGCCACACGACGCCGGTCGCGCCTTTGCCCACGGGCGCGAGGAGCTGGTAGCGATCGTCGACGATGGTGCTCACCCCGGCATGATCTCAGCAATCGGGAGTGGAGACCTACTTGGAACGGTCCGTGGCGGACAT
Organism: Paraplanobispora takensis; assembly: GCF_016863195.1. Lineage (GTDB taxonomy): Bacteria > Actinomycetota > Actinomycetes > Streptosporangiales > Streptosporangiaceae > Planobispora > Planobispora takensis. Next base: position 163,727 of record NZ_BOOK01000013.1, read on the forward strand.
AACCTGCCGAACAGGTATGAATCTACGTTGTAAAGAGCCTCACACGAGACCCAGCCCGAGCAGCAGGGTTCCGGCCGCCAGGCACGCCCCGCCCAGGGGCACCAGCCAGATCAATTTGCTCGGCTTGGTGTCGGAGGGCCGGACGACCGACAGGAAGAACCCCAGCGGCATCAGGATCGGGGCCGCCACGATCAGCACCCTGGTCAGGCTCTTCAGGCCGTCGGACAGGTCCGCCTGGTCGATGTAGAGCAGCGCGACGAGCGCGAACAGCACCAGCACGCCCGCGTGGGCGTGCCCGGCCCGCCACAGCCCCCGGCGTACGGGGTTGTCGAGGTAGCCGGGGATGGAGCGCATGATGTGCGCCAGAAGCGAGACGCCGCCGAAGGCGACGGCCGGCACGGTGATCAACAGCACACCGGCGGTGCTCAGGGACGACGGGGACATGGTTGGCCTCCCAATTGGATAGCGTCGCTGCCCAATTATTGGATAGTTCTGCTATCCAGTCAAGAGAATGGATTTGCCCCCCGAGGGCGTGGGGAGGTTGTCTGGGCAGCACCCGAGGCGGGAGGTCGAAGGTCGTGGAGCGATCCGCGCGAAATGTCCCCCGGTTCGGGGAAGATATGAAGTACAGACGTCCCCCAGGCGGAGGTGCCACAGATGGCGAGCAAGGACACCGGCGGGCAGAAGCAGACCGGCCGGACCGACAAGGAGGTCGAGGAGACCGCGGCCGCGGAGTCCACCGACGTCCAGGAGCGCCACGAGAAGCTGTCGGACGACGTGGACGCGATCCTGGACGAGATCGACGAGGTCCTCGAGGAGAACGCCGAGGAGTTCGTCAGGTCCTACATCCAGAAGGGCGGGCAGTGACGGCAGAGGTCTGACTCGCGCAGCGCGGCGCCGCCCTCACCCGCCGGGGTGAAGGTGGACGGTCGCGATCTCGAAGGGGCGTAGCGGCAGCCGTACGGCGCCGCCGGCGACCTCCAGCCGTTCGCCCGCCACGCCGAGCAGGTCGGCGCGGCGGGCGGCGGTGAAGGGCCCGCGGATGACGGCCTCGGTGGCGGCGGGATGCTCGGCCGCCAGACGGATCTCCAGCACGCCGTCCCGCTCGCGCAGGGCCGCCATGACAACACCCGTGCCCTCGATCTCCAGCGGGGCTCCGGAGGCGTGGAAGGCGGGCGGCGCGTCCTCGCCTGGGGAGGGCGTGCGGCCCGAGCCCGGTACGGCGAGCAGTTCGTGACGGTACTGCTCGGCCAGGCGCGGCAGCCCGGCCTCGTCCCAGGTCCCGGCCAGGGGGAGCACGGCGAAGCGCATCACGGCGGGGCCGGGGCACTGGGCGGCAGGGGTGGGCAGCTGGGGACCCGCGGGCTCGTCACGATAGGCGTTGCGGTTCCTGGACAGGTGGCCCACCGAGCGCATCAGCGTCAGGGCGAGCTCCCCGCCGGTCAGCTCGTACTCGGTGACCTGGTCGAGCAGGACGGCCAGTCCTCCGGCCGCGACGAAGCCCTCGGCCGGGAAGGTGGGCAGCGGCTCCTCGCCGCAGCCGCCCTCGCCGGCCGTGCCGCGCCGGACGACCGCGAGCTGTCCCTCGGAGAACGACTCCGGGGCGGGCCCGGGCAGCGGCGCGTGCCAGCGGACGCGGTGGTCACGGACGCGGTTGTCGAAGGAGACCTCCAGGCGCAGGTACGGCTCGCCGGCGCGAAGCTCGGCGCGGGTGGCGACGACGACGGCCTCGGTGTCGCCGGAGCGGGTTCCCGGGGCCTCGCAGGCGGGCCAGCGGTAGGTGCGCAGGATCTCCAGCACCGACACCAGGGGCCCGGAGTGCACGCTCTCGACCTCGACGGACAGGGGCGTGCCGACCAGCAGGTCACGGCCGGGAGGCGCGTAGTTGTAGGTGTCCCCGACGTCGCCGCCGTCGACGATCCGACCGGCGCCGCGGGCCCGCGCCCCGGTGGCGGAGACGAGTGAGAGGGTGCCGTCGGCCTCGACGGTGACGCGCAGCAGGCCGTTGTCGAGCACGGGCCCGCCGGCCGCGGCCGCAGGGGGGATGCGCTCCGTGGGACGCGCGGCGCGCGGGCCCGCCGGCAGGTGCTCCGCGGGCGCGGGCTCCCGGGGTTCCGCGCTCTCGGGGAATCGCACGGCCTCGCCGGACTCCCCGGCGACCGGGGGCGCGGAGGTGAGCACGCTGCGGCCCAGCGGGGGGACGGTGACCAGAGCGGCGACGGTCACGACGCTCTCGGCCCGGGTCCGGACGGTCCACGGGCCGGGGTGCCCGGCGGCGGCCACGACGGCTCGGCGCAGGTCGGCGTAGTCGTACCCGGTGGTGGCGTGGCGGCCGACCACGACGGTGAAGACGTTGCCGCGGCCGTCCTCGGAGACCTCCCAGGAGACGATCTCCTGGCCGAACAGCTCGCGCTCGTGGATCCGGCCGAGGAGCCGGGTGAGGTCGTCCATGACGCTCTCGTCGAGCAGGGTCGGGGCGAGTTCGAGCCGCTGCAGCGGCGCCGGCCGGCCCTCGGCGTCCAGCAGGCGGGCACGGCTCTCGGGCAGGTCGGCCAGGACCAGGGACGTCCGGGTGAAGGGGGAGGGGTTGACCACGACGAGGTCGCCGCGGCCGGCGCCGTCGGCCAGGGACGCGCTGACCATGTCCACGACGGCCTGGCCGATCTGCTCGGCCTCGGCGATGCGGGCGGCGACCTGCTGGGCGGTCTCGTCGGCGCCGCAGCCGGTGATGGAGTCGTGGCCGCTGCAGGCGATCAGGCGGCGCCAGGCCATGTCGAGGAGCTTGGCGGCGGCGGTGTCGCCGGGCAGCCAGCGGGCGGTGAGCGGCTCGGCGTAGCGGGTCACGACGCGTTCGGCGCGGGCCATGGCCCGCTTGGCGGGGATGCGGGCGGAGATGACGCCGGGCAGGATGTTGGCGCGGGCGTGGGAGCGCAGCTCGCCCTCCACGACGGGCAGGCCCGCGACGGAGGGATCCTGCGCCGTGACGTACTCGCCGAGGGTGGCCAGGCGCAGCCCGGCGGCGGTGATGTCGGCGGCCGGGGCGCTGTGGTCGGCGCCGTACATCGCCAGCAGGGGACCGTCGGGCCGCCACGGGCGCATGGTCTCGGTGAAGGCCGCCAGCCGGTCGCCCAGCGCCTCGGCGGGGCCGCTGAACAGGGCGACGGCGTTGCCGTACCCGCCGGGCAGGTACTGGGTGCGGACGACGCTGCCGTCGGCGCCGGTCCAGGCGAAGGCGTCGCGGTCGACGCGGGCGGGCACGCCGCGCCACAGGCAGGCGTGCTCCAGCCCGGCCAGGCGCAGGATCTGCGGCATCTGGGCGCAGTGGCCGAACTGGTCGGGCAGATAGCCGACGCGCATCGCGCCGCCCAGGGCCTGAGCCCCCCGCATGCCGTACTCCAGGTTGCGGATGAGGGTCTCCCCGGCGCACAGGAACTCGTCGGCGAGGATGAGCCAGGGCCCGGCGGCCAGGCGGCCCTCGGCGACCAGCTCCCCGACCCGGGGCAGCCGCTCGGGCCGGATCTCCAGATAGTCCTCCAGGGCGGCGAGCTGGCCGTCCATGGTGAAGCGGTAGCCGGGGTCGGCGGCCATGGTGTCGAGGACCTCGTCGAGCATGCGCACCAGGCCCAGCCGGAAGCGCTGGAAGGGCAGGTACCACTCGCGGTCCCAGTGGGTGTGCGGGACGACGACGATGTCACGGGGGACGTCATGGGAAGTGCCGCGGGGCCCGGCGGCGTCATGCGTCATTGGCTTCGCCTCCGATGGCGTTTCCGGCTGCCGCTCTGATGATTGCCTGCGCGGTCACGATATCGGCGAGGGCGCCGCCGAGCCCGGTGAGCGGGGGCGTGCCCTCGGTCACCAGGGCGTGGAAGGCCTCCAGCTGCAGCTCGAAGGCCTCGGACACGTCGCGGAAGACCGCCCTGGTCTCGCCCGCGCCGGAGGGGGAGGCGGCGGTCAGGACGGTGGGGGCGTTCAGCAGGTAGGGGGAGGGGAAGACGAGCTCCAGGGAGCCGTCCTCGTGGTGGACCGCGACGGTCTCGCGGTAGGCGGGGTGGCCGGGCAGATAGTGCCAGCGCAGGCCGTATCGGCCGTGCTCCAGCGCGCCGGCGGCCTCGATGGAGGGGCCTTCCCAGACGGCGGCGTGCTCGACGGTGGCGGGCGGGCCGGCGAAGGTCCGCATGAGCGCCAGGTCGTGGCAGAGACTGCCGAGCACGACGTCGGCGTACAGCGACCGCCACGGCGCGGGCGCGGCGGGGCCGAGGGCGGTGTCGAGCGCCTCCTCGTCGGCCCGCAGCCACGGCTCCAGCGCCTCGGCGGAGGGCCGGGAGGGCAGTACCCGGGCGAAGGCGAGCTGGGACTCGCCGGTGGGGTGCAGGACGGTGACGTCGAAGTGGCGGATCGCCCGCCCGTCCAGGAGGGCGACGGCCCGCCGGACGGCCGGGTCGTACTGCTTCATGTAGCCGACCATCAGCCGGTCCGCGTGGTCCAGCCCGGCGACCTCGGCGCGGCTGTAGGCCAGCGGCTTCTCGCACAGGACGGCGTGCCCGGAGGAGAGCGCGGCGGCGACGAGCGCGCCGTGGGATCCGGCGGTGAGCACGACGAGCGCGTCGAACCCGCCGTGGCCGAGCATGGCCCACGGGTCGGTGAAGGCGCGCGCCCCGGTCCGGCGCGCGGCCAGGTCGGCCCGGGCGGGGTCGAGGTCGCACACGGCGGTGATCTCGAACAGCTCCGGCCGCCTGGCCAGCAGCGGCAGGTACATGACCTGGGCGGCCACGCCCAGCCCGGCCACCGCGACGTTCACGCGCACAGCGCCACCACCTCGTTGCGGAAGGTCTCCAGCCGGTGCGGTCCCGGCCGGGCGGGCAGGACGAGCCGGTCGCCGACGATCACCCGGCGGGTCTCCGGGCCCCACAGGATCAGCCCGTCGGCGTCCAGCACGAGGAACTCCTCGCCGTGGCGCAGCAGGAGCGGCCCGTCGGGGCCGGTCGAGACGGCGGCGGTGCCGGCGCGCAGCCCTTCCAGGGGGTCGGCGCCGCCGAGGATCCAGGTGGTCGGCTCGCCCGGCGGGTGGCCCTCCTCGGGCCGGTGGTAGTCGCTGCCGCCGATCATCACGGGCTCGGGCGTCCAGGCGCCGGTCCAGGCCAGGGGCGCGCCCCAGGTGCGGTCGAGCCAGCTCCAGTGCCACGTCTCGACGACGGCGGGCCGCTCGATCATGGGATGGCGCCAGGAGCAGTCGGCGGCGACGGGATGGTTGACCGACATCACTCCGCCTCCTTCCCGTACGGCGGACGCCCACGCGCCGGGCGGCTGACGGAAGTCGATCCAGCCCAGGTGACCGAAGGCGTTGGCGTGGCCGAGGTCGGTGGTGATCTCCTGGCCGGGGATGAGGGTGATGGCGGCGTAGGCGGCCGCGGCGGGCAGCTCCGCGTGGTGGCTGACGGTGTTGTGGTCGGTGACGGCCAGGAAGTCCAGCCCCCGGTCGGCGGCCAGGCAGGCCAGCTCGGCGACGGTGAGGGAGCCGTCGGAGTGCACGGTGTGGGTGTGCAGGTCCCCGGCCAGCCAGCGCAGCCCGCCCAGGGAGGGCAGGCCGCGCCTGACCGCGGCGGGCGCGCGGGGCGGCGGGGGAGGGGGCCGCAGGCCGCGCCGGCCGTGGCGCGGGACGGCCGGCGGCGAGGGATGCGGGATGATCCGCAGCCGGTACGGCAGGCCGCCGGGCGGGACGCGGTACAGGCCCAGCATGACGTGCCAGAGGCCGGGCTCGGGTTCGCCCGGCAGATAGCCGGGGGTGGCCCAGGTGGGGGTGATCGTGTACTCGGACCGGGCGCCGCCGGACCAGCCGCGGAAGCCCGAGGGCCCCATGCAGCCCAGGTCCAGCACGCCGGCCGAGCGGTCGTAGGCCAGCCGGACGGTGAAGGCGCGCGTCCCGGCGGGCAGCTCGAAGGGGATCTGGCGGACCGGTTCGGACAGCCGGTCCCGCAGGGTCCAGGTTCCGGTGCGGCGCGTCACCTTCATACGGGGCGGTCCTCCAGGGTCCGGGGTCCGGCGCGGTGCGCCGTCTTTCTACGGGGCGGTCCTCCAGGGTCCGGGGTCCGGCGCGGTGCGCCGCCCTCACCCGGGCCCGGCCAGCCGGTCGCCGTGGTAGACCAGCGCGCGGCCGGTGTGCGGGACGGCCCAGGCGGAGGTGCCCACGGGGGGTTCCTCCCCCTCGGGGACGACGACCTGGACGAGCAGGTCCCCGTCCTGTCCGCCGCCCTCCAGGGTGACGAGGGTGGAGGTGCCGAGGTTCTCCAGGACGGTGACGGCGCCGGCGAAGGCGTCGTCGCGGGGGATGGGCGACAGTTCGGCGTACTCCGGGCGGACGCCGTAGACGATCTCCTCTCCGTCGGGCAGGCCGGACGGGGCGGGCAGGACGGCCCCGGCGACGCGCAGGGTCCCGCCGGCGACCCGGCCGGGCAGGAGGTTCATCGGGGTGGAGCCGATGAAGGAGGCGACGAAGGTGGTGGCGGGCCGGCGGAAGATCTCCGCGGGGGTGCCCACCTGGGCGATCCGCCCGGCGTCCATGACGGCGATCCGGTGGGCCAGGGCCAGCGCCTCGCTCTGGTCGTGGGTGACGAAGACGGTGGTGACGCCGAGGTCGTCCTGCAGGCGCTTGAGGAAGGTGCGGGCCTCCAGCCGCAGCCGGGCGTCGAGGTTGGACAGCGGCTCGTCGAACAGGAACACCTGGGGGCGGCAGGCGATGGCGCGGGCCAGGGCGACCCGCTGCTGCTGCCCGCCGGACAGCTGCGCGGGGCGGCGGCCGAGCAGCTCCGACAGGCTGAGGCGGCCGGCCACCTCCGCCGCCGCGGCCTCGCGCCGGGCCCGCGGCACCTTCTTGATCCGCAGCGGGTAGGCGATGTTGGCGGTGACGTCCATGTGCGGGAACAGCGCGTAGTCCTGGAAGACCATGGCCACGTCGCGGCGGCCGGGCGGCAGCGCGGTGACGTCGGCGCCGCCGATGGCGACGGTGCCGGAGGTGGGCGTCTCCAGGCCGGCGATGGTGCGCAGCAGCGTGGTCTTGCCGCAGCCCGACGGTCCCAGCAGGGCGAAGAACTCGCCCTCGCCGATGTCCAGGTCCAGGGAGTCCAGCGCCCGGACCCCGCCGGGGAAGACCTTGGTCAGGCCGCGCAGGGAGATGGTCACTGCTTGATCCCTCCGTGGAAGCGGAAGCCGTACCGGCCGCTGACGAACAGGTACATCAGGACCACGGGCAGCGAGTAGAGCAACGAGAACGTGGAGATGAGGTCGAGGTTGGGCTGGCCGCCCTCGGTGTAGAGGGTGTAGAGGATCACCGCGCTGGGGGACTTGGCCGGGTCGCGCAGCAGGATGTACTGCATCAGGAAGCCGCCCCAGACGCTGGCCATGGCCCACACGGCGATCGTGGCCAGGCCGGGCCGGACCACCGGGACCACGATGTGCCGCAGGATCTGCAGCGGTGAGGCGCCGAACACCCGGGCGGACTCCTCGTAGGAGGTGGGCGTGGCGTCCATGAAGTCCTTCAGGATGAAGATCGCCGCGGGGAGCAGCCCGCCCGACACGACGAGGATGACGCCGATGTGGGTGTCGACCAGGTTGAGGCGGGTGGCCAGCTCGAAGATCGGCACCATCGCGGCGGTGCCGGTGACCACCGACGACAGCAGGAGCAGCACGTACAGCAGGGCGTCGCGGCCGGGCACCCGCACGCGCGACAGCGCGTAGGCGGCCAGCGCGGCCAGGACGACCACGATGACCGCCGCGCCGCCGGCCTGGATGAGGGAGTTGCCGATGGAGCCCAGCGCGTAGGGGTTGTCGAGGATGGCGCGGAAGTTGGCGAGGGTGAACTCGGGCACGGAGACGGTGATGGAGGGGGTGGCGTCGAAGGGCGCCGTGGCCAGCCAGAGCATGGGCAGCGCGAAGAAGCCGACGACGAGGGCGAGGAAGGCGGCCGAGGCGAGGCGGCCGAGGACGTGGCGGACGGCGTTCACGCGACGGCCTCCCGCAGGTCGCGGTCGCGGTTGCGCAGCAGGCGCAGGTAGGCCAGGGCGAAGACGAGGTTGATCAGGAGGATGAGGAAGGAGACGGCGGCGCCGAAGCCGAGCTGCCCGCCGCGCAGGGCCGTGGTGTAGACGTAGAACGGCAGGATCTCCGAACGCCCCTCGGGCCCGCCCGCGGTGATGAGGAACGGCGTGAAGTCGTTGAAGGTCCACAGGCTGATCAGCAGCATGTTGGTCAGGATGTGGCCCTTGATCCTGGGCAGGACGACGTCGCGCAGCTGCTGGAAGGTGGAGGCCCCGGCCAGGCGGGCGGTCTCCAGGTGCGAGGGGGGCACGTTCTCCAGCGCGGCGGCGTAGAGCATCATCGAGAACGCGGTGCCGCGCCAGGTGTTGAACACGATGATCGACAGCATGGGATGGTCGAGCAGCCAGGCGGCGCCGGGGGTGCCCAGCAGGACGTTGAGGGTGCCGCCGTCACGGTCCAGCAGGGCGATCCACAGGAACGCCACCACCGAGCTCGGCAGGATCCACGACAGCAGCACCAGCCCCTCGACGATCCGCCGCACCGGGCCCCGCCGCCCGCGCATCGTCCACGCGATTGCGAACCCCAGCCCCGCCTGCCCGATGATCGCCGAGCCCAGCACGTACTGCACGCTCAGCCACAGCGAGCGCTGGAACCTCTCGTCGCCGAGCGCCGCGGTGTAGTTGCCGGCCCCCACCACCTGCGGGTCCGCGGCGGCCAACCCGGTCAGGCGATAGTCGGTGAGCCCCAGATAGACCGTCCACAACGCGGGGAAGACCAGGAACACCCCGATGAGCACGAGCGCCGGCAACACGAAGGTGACCGCACGCCCCCGCCCGAGCCCTGCCGCGTCTGTGTTCACGGCGACGCTGCGCGCCCGCCGGTACGGCGGGGCGGGTCAGTTGGAGACGTTGCCGGGGCCACCGACGATTCCCTCCACCTTGGTGCGGTAGGCGTCGGCGGCCTCCTCGGGAGGGGTGCCGGAGACGACGGCGGCGGTGGCCTCCTGCAGGGCGGTGGAGACCTGGGGGTAGACGGCCAGGCCGGGGCGGTAGGCGGTGATGGGCAGGATCTCCTCGGCGATGAACTTCAGCATCGGGTCGCCCGCCAGGACCTTCTCGTTGACGTCGGTGCGAGAGGTGACGCGGGCCGCTCCGGCGAGCTCGGCCTCGACCGCCTCGGCCGAGTGCATGAACGACAGCAGCTCCCAGGCCGGTCCGGGGTTCTCGGAGAAGGGGTTCAGCACGCGTACGGCCCCGCCGGACATGCTGACGAAGTCCTGCCCGCGCACCCCGGTGCCCGGCTCCCTGGCCGGGATCTTGGCGTAGCCGACGACCTTGTCCCGGTCGGGCATCGGCGCCACGCCCGCCGTCGGCTCGACCACCGACCGCCAGAAGTAGTCGCCCTCGGCCAGGATGCCGATCCTCCCCTCGGCGAACTCGGCGAAGGACTTGTCGCGGCCCTTGGCCTCCTGCTGGAGCTTCGGGTCGCCCAGACCGCCGGCGTAGACCTTCCGGTAGAAGTCCAGCATCTCCTTGACGCCCTGGGAGGCGCCGGTCCACTTGCCGCCCGAGTAGATCTCGGTGCCGGTGCCCACCAGCAGCGGCAGCGCGCCCTGCATCGTGGTCGCCTCACCCATCGCGGTGCCGGCGTTGATCTGCAGCGGCGTCACGCCGGGCAGCTTCTTCAGCGCCTCGCCCGCGTCGACGATCTCCTGCCAGCTCTCGGGCTGCCAGGTCGCGGGCAGCCCCGCCTTGGCGAACAGCGTCTTGTTGTAGTACAGGACCCGCCCGTCGGTGCCCTGCGGCAGGCCGTACTTCTTGCCGTCGAAGATGCCCAGCCCCTGGACGGCCTGCGGGATCTGGTTCCAGCCCTCCCAGGCGTCCACCGCGGACCCGCCCACCTCGCTGAGCGGCTTGATGTAGCCGGCCTGGGCGAACTCGCCCACCCAGATCCCGTCGAGGTCGATCACGTCGGCGCCGGTCTTCGACTTCAGGTCCAGTGCGACCTTCGTCTTGTACTGCTCGTCGTCGACGCCGTTGGGCTGGAACAGCACCCGCACGTCCCGCCCGGCGGCCTTCTGCGCGGCCTCGAACCGGGGGATCACCCACTGCTTGATCCAGTCGGCGCTCGCCGAGTTCTTCCCGCCCGAGATCGCGTTGGCGGTGATGGTGAGGGTGACGGAGCCGCCCTCGGCGGGGGTGTCGGACCCGCAGGAGGCCACGGCCAGGACGGCCCCCATCAGAGTCGCGGCCAGGGCGGGACGGGGGGAGAGTCTCACAGCGACCCCCTCAGGAGGGTGAGGCATGTCACGACAACTCGACAATTACACGGGCGTACCCGCGAGTAAAGATCCGAGGATCCGGCCGGGGGTGGTTCGCGGTGAGCTGAGTCGGGGAAGTGCATGCACCACGACAACGTGAGTAGGGTCGGACCTTAAAGGAATGCACCTTTGGAGGGAGTCGCGTGGCATCGCACAGGGACCTGCCCGCCGGCATGGTGAGTCATATCTTCACGAACACCGGCAACTCCTCGTTCACCGAGTTCGTCGGGTCCTACGCGCCGGAGTTGCTCCCCGGCCGGAACGACACGCTGGCGACCCCGGTCGGCGACATGATTCCGCACGCAACCACGATCGTCGCGGCCACCTGCGCGGGGGGCGTGGTGATGGCCGGCGACCGCCGGGCGACCTCGGGCAACATCATCTCCCAGCGGGACATCGAGAAGGTCTTCCGCACCGACGACCACTCGTGCATGGGCATCGCCGGGGCGGCGAGCACCGGCATCGAGATGGCCCGCCTCTTCCGGGTGGAGCTGGAGCACTACGAGAAGATGGAGGGCCGCACGCTCTCGGTGGCGGGCAAGGCCAACCGGCTGGCCACCATGATCCGCGGCAACCTCGCGATGGCGATGCAGGGGCTGGTCGTGGTGCCGCTGTTCGCCGCCTACGACCCCGACACCGACGGCGGCCGGATCTTCGGCTACGACGTCGGCGGCGGCCCCTACGAACAGTTCAACCACCACGCGATCGGCTCCGGCTCGATCTTCGCGCGGGGCGCTCTGAAGAAGCTCTACCGCGAGGGGGCCTCGGCCGAGGACACCGTGCTGATGCTCATCCAGACCCTCTACGACGCGGCCGACGACGACTCGGCGACCGGCGGGCCCGACGTGACCCGCAGGATCTGGCCGGTGGTCGCCGTGATCGACGCCGACGGGTTCCGCCGGCTGTCCGACGAGGAGGTCGCCGAACACGTGCGGACGACGGTGGACGGCCGGATGACCAACCCCGACGGTCCCATCGCCCCGCTGCGCTAACACGAGAGGAAGACCACCCCGGTGTCCATGCCTTTTGGATATGCGTCCCCTGAGCAGATCATGCGGGACAAGGCGGACTACGCGCGCAAGGGCATCGCGCGCGGCCGCAGCGTGGTCGTGCTCCAGTACGAGCACGGCATCCTGTTCGTCGCCCCCAACCCCTCCCGGGCGCTGCACAAGATCAGTGAGATCTACGACCGGATCGGCTTCGCCGCGGTCGGCCGCTACAACGAGTTCGAGGCGCTGCGGCTGGGCGGCATCCGCTACGCCGACATCAACGGCTACACCTACGACCGCTCCGACGTCACCGCCCGCGGCCTGGCCAACCTCTACGCGCAGAACCTCGGGCAGATCTTCACCGAGTCGATCAAGTCGATGGAGGTGGAGGTCGTCGTCGCCGAGGTCGGCGAGACCCCCGAGGCCGACGCGATCTACCGGCTGACCTTCGACGGCTCGGTCTTCGACGAGCACGGCACGGCCGCGATGGGCGGCCAGGCCGAGGCCGTCCTGACCCGGCTCAAGGAGCGCTACCGCGACGGCATGGGGCTGGCCGAGGCGCTGGAGACGGCGCTGACGGCGCTGACCGAGCCGGGCGGCGAGCGTCCCCCGGTCGGCCAGCTGGAGGTGGCGGTGCTCGACCGCAACCGCCCGCACCGCAAGTTCCAGAGGCTCAACGGCCCGAGGCTGGAGCGCCTGCTCGACGAGGCCGCCGCCCTGGCCAAGGCCGCCCCCGCCGAGACGGCCCCCGAGACCGACCCCGGCGCGTCCCCGGGCCCGGCCACCGCGCCCGAGGGGGACATCGACACCGGCTCCGGCGCCTGACGGCGACCGGCGCCGCCCGGCGGGAGGCCGCGGACCGGCCCGCGGTCTCCCGCCGCTCTCACCGCGGCCCGTGGTTTTCGCGGTGCCCGTGGTTTTACGGCTCGCGGTCTCCCGCCGCTCTCACGATCGCGCACGCTTCC
>NZ_BOOK01000014.1 GCF_016863195.1 Paraplanobispora takensis
GGCGCATCGGCGCGTTCACGGGCCATGGGGACATGTGTGGACATGTCCCCATGGCCTCGGTATTTCTCAGAGCGCTCCGGACAGCCGGGACTCCACCTCGCGGTAGCGAGCCACGGGGATCAGGTGCACGCCGTCGAAGGCGCCCGAGTCGCGGATGCGCAGCACCTGCTCGCAGGCCGCCTCGACTCCGGCCAGCCGGTCCGCGGCCACCCGCTCCACCAGGTCGGCCGGGATGTCGATGTCCGGGATGGCGGAGGCCATGCGGCGGGCGTGGTTCTCGCTGGCGATGACCATCACTCCCGCGTAGACCGGTACGTCCACCGGGTTGGCCTCGCGCCAGCGCAGCAGCGTCTCCAGTGAGAAGCTGACCTGCACGAACACGAAGTCGGCCGCGCGCTTCCACGCGGGCAGGGGGCGCAGCCCGGCGGCGGTGCCGACCCGGAAGGCGGGGCCGCCGGCGAAGGCGGGGTCCTCGCCGAGCCCGCGTACCTCCTCGATCATCGAGCGGACGGTGAGATCGCCGGTCCGGTTGCCCGTGGTGGGCTTGTCGCCGTACACGAACAGGAACTGGTCCACCCCGTAGGCCGCCGCGGTGAGCAGGTCCCGGCGGAAGCCCAGCAGATTGCGGTCGCGCGAGTTGAGACAGGCGATGCTCCGCCCGCCCATCGCCTGGACCTCGTGGGCGACCGCGACGCTGGAGACCGTGGCCCGGCCGATGTGGTTGTCGGGGATCAGGAAGGAACCGGCGATCTGGCTGAGGGTGCCGATCTGGTGGCGGACGCGCTTGAGGTCGGGACGGGTCGGCGGCTCGACCTCGCAGACGATCTCGAAGGGGTGATCGGTCATGGGGCCGAACCTACGCAAGCACCGGCTTCACGCGCCCGGCGTTCCACTGGGCGAGACCGGTCCGGACGGCCGGAACGCTGCCCGCGGAGGGACTCCGGAGGCCTTTCGGGGAGGTTTTTCCCTTCAGGGGTGAGTTCCTCCCCAGCCGGGCCTTCCGCGTGGCCTAACCTCGGCTACACGGTCTGACCTGCGCATCAGCGGGTCGGGGAGACGTCGTCGTGCGCAGGATCCCGGTCGGCGGGTTCAGCTGTGAGCACGGGGTTCTCCTGTGCCCGCGGCGTGCGGCCGGTTCCGGCGACGGCCGGTCTCCGTGTGAGCGCGGGCCGTCCACCACGCTCCTGAAGAACGGACTCGCCCGTGCACCACCTTCATGTTCTCCGGTCGCGGCCCGCCGGGGCATGCCGCCTCCTGGGCCTCGCGACCCTGCTCGTACTCGTGGCAGCCTGCTCCTCCGGGGAGTCGGACCAGGGGGCGACCGGCTCCGCGACCGGGTCCCCGGCCGTCTCCGGACCCGGAGGCCCCCCGGGGTCCGGGGGACCGGGCGGCGGTGGCGAGGCCGCCTCGACGCCGGCCTTCCTGACGAGCCTGGACTGCCCGGCCGGTTCGACCGCCGGCGGGACACCGTCCGGTACGGCGGACGGACAGACGGCGGAGGCGGTGCTGGCGGCGACCCGGGCGTTCCTGGGCACGCTGGACGAGACGCAGAAGACCACGGTGATGGGGGAGCGCACCCAGGCCAACCTGTCGCAGTGGTCGAACCTGCCCGACCAGCTGTTCAAGCGCGCCGGGCTGCGGATGGACAAGCTGAACTCCGGCCAGCAGGAGGCCGTACGGAAAATCCTCCAGACCGCGCTGAGCGGGCAGGGCTACCGGCAGGTCACCCGGATCACCGCCGCAGACGGCGTCCTGGCCTCCTCCGGAGGGATGAACCTCGACTTCGGGGCGGACCACTACTGGATCCGGATCCTGGGGACGCCGTCGGCGAGCGGGAAGTGGACGCTCCAGTACGGCGGCCACCACCTGGCGGTGAACGCCACGATGGCCGGGGACGCGGTGACCCTCGCGCCGACCTTCTGGGGAGCCCAGCCGGCCGGGTACACCGAGGCGAGCAGCGAGGTCGAGCCGTTGTGCGGGGAGACGGTCAAGGCGTTCAAGCTCGTGGAGGCTCTGGACGACACCCAGCGTGAGGCCGCCGTGCTGACGACGCCCGTGAAGGAGATCGTGCTGGGGGCCGGGCAGGACGACAAGACCCTGGCCGCCGAGGGGGTCAAGGCCTCGACCTTCACCGACGAGCAGAAGAGCCTGCTGCTCGACCTGATCAGCGAGTGGATCACGCCGCTCAACGCCGAACAGGCCGCCGCCAAGCTGAAGTCCGCCGAGGACGGCCTCGCCGGGACCACGTTCGCCTGGTACAGGGAGACCGAGATCGGCAACCCGATCTACTACCGGATCCAGGGACCGGCCTTCACCATCGAGTTCGCCCACCAGCAGGGCGGGGGCGCCAACGCGGGCGGGATCACTCACATCCACTCGATCTACCGCGAGCCCGGCAACGACTACGGCGCCGGACCGGGTTCGTGATGATCACCCGGCGACAGCCGGCCCGGTGGACGGCGGCGGCGGTGCTGACGGTCGTCGGGACGGGCGCGTTCGCCGGAACCGCCACCGGGACGGGCGCGTTCGCGGGAACGGGTGCCGGGGCCGGTGCCGAGGCGGGCGCATTCCCGGTCCGTGCCCATCCGGGTGACGAGGTCGTCCAGCAGGTCTATCTCACCCCCACCGCCTCTCACCTGGCCGTCGAGCTCGACCTCACGCCGGGGGTCCTGGTGGCACCCGCCTTCGCGCGGACCGTAGACGCCGACGGCGACGAAACGATCACCGCGGGAGAGGCGGCCGCACACGCCGCCCCGGTGACCTCGGCGCTCGATCTGCGCGTGGACGGCAGGGCCGTCCCGCTCATCCTCACCGGGCGCGTCTACCCCGCCTACCGGCTTCTCGCCGCGGCGGGCGGCGCCGTGACCGTCGAACTGATCGCAACCCTGCCTCCGGGCGCCCGGAGCGTCGTCTTGACCGACCGCTACCGGCCCGGCCGTACGACCGTCCAGATGAACGCCCTGGTCGCCAAGACAGATCCCGCGCCCTTGGACGGCATCACCCGCGCCGACCAAGGACGGACGATCACCCTGACGCTGGCCCGCCCCGGCGACGGGACGAGGACGACCGGCGGGATGGAGACGCCCGGGGAACCGGGGCCGGTGGGCGGGACGGAGAGGCTCGCGCAGGCGGCCGGTGGGGTGGCCGTGTTCGAGGCGCTGGGTGCTCCGCTGCGATCACCCTGGGCCCTGGCGGTGCTGATCGGCACCTGCGTCCTGCTCGGGGCCCTGCACGCCCTGACCCCCGGCCACGGCAAGGCCATGCTCGCCGCCTATCTGGTCGGCGCCCGCAGCACCCCAGGACAGGCGGTCGTCCTCGGAGCCGTCATCACCGCCACCCACACCTCCGCCGTGATCCTGCTCGGCGGAGCGGTCCTGGTCGCGGGCCGGTTCGTCGTCCCGGCGGTCCTCGTCCCGGTCCTGGAGGTGACGGCCGGGATCGTCGTCCTCCTGCTCGGCGCGAGGCTCCTGGCCCGCCGCCGTCACCGCGGCCACAGCGGACATGGGCACAGCGGACAC
This sequence comes from Paraplanobispora takensis, assembly GCF_016863195.1. Taxonomy (GTDB): domain Bacteria; phylum Actinomycetota; class Actinomycetes; order Streptosporangiales; family Streptosporangiaceae; genus Planobispora; species Planobispora takensis. The sequence goes on from NZ_BOOK01000014.1 coordinate 3,519, forward strand.
GAACACGGCGGACACGAACACCGCGGGCCTGAACACCGCGGCCCCGGCCGCCGTCGTCACCACCCCGGCCGCGGCAGGCACCGGTACCGCGGATCCGGTCACGGCCGCCCCAATCATCATGATCGTCCGGATCGCCACGGCCACGAGACCGGGGACACCTACGACACCCGTGACACCCGCGGCGGCCGTACGTCCCCGGCGAGGCTCCTGCGTCCGGCGGCCCGGCGCCGGCACGCCCCGCCCGTCACCCGGCCCACCGGCTCATCCGCCGGTCCGCCCGCGGGCCCGGCCGCCGCTCCGGCGGGCCTGCGGGGCCTCGCCGCCATGGGCGTGGCGGGCGGGATCATCCCCTGCCCGGAGGCGCTGAGCGTTCTGCTCCTGGCCATCGGCCTCAACCGCACCGCGCTGGGACTGACCATGGTCGTCGCCTTCAGCGCCGGCCTGGCCGCGGTCCTCATCGGGCTGGGCCTGATCCTGGTGAGCGGTCGTACGGCGTTGCGCAGGTTCCGGCGTCCGGGCACCGGCCCGCTCGTCGTGTGGCTGCCGGTCGTGTCCGCGGCCGTCGTCACCGTCCTCGGTCTGGCCATGGCGCTCAGCGGGGCGAGCGCGCTCATGGGCTGAGCCGGCGGCCCGCCGTACCTGGTGATCCCGGCGGGCCCGCGCCGGACGGGTGAGCGGTGGGCCTCCATCGGGCGGGCAGGTGGTGGTTCCGCGCCGTACGGGTAAGGAGCGGCGCATGCATCGAAGCCGCGTTCACGCCCTGCTGATCGACACCCCCGAAGCCGAGGCCGCCGACGCGGTGGCCTTGTGGAGAGCGACCCGGAGCTCTTCGCCGCCGAGGCCAAGATCTGGCCCTGATCCCGGAGCCCTGATCCCGGAGCCCTGATCCCGGGGCCCTGAACTCCGCCCGCCCGGTCGGTTCCCCGGCCCGAGGCGCGCGCCGTACTCAGCGGATGCCGGCGTCCGGGTGGGCGGCGTCCCACGCGCGCCGGGAGGCGGCGATACCCTCGCGGTGGGCGGCCGACCAGTCGGCCAGGGCCTTGACCAGGTGGGTGAGGCTGTGGCCGGTGGGCGTCAGCTCGTACTCCACCTGCGGGGGGACCGTGGGGTACACCGTCCTGCTCACCAGGCCGTCGCGCTCCAGGCGGCGGACGGTCAGGGTGAGCATGCGCTGGGAGATGCCGGGCACCGCCCGCTGGAGCTGCCGGAACCGGCGCACCCCCTGGGCCAGCTCGACGATCACCAGGACCGACCACTTGTCCCCGATCCTGTCCAGCACCTCGCGGATGCCGCAGTCCTCGTGCTCGCCGCCGCAGGAGACGACCGGTTCCGCGGACGCGGTTACCTGCGTGTGCCCCACCGACATCGAAGTGCCTCCTTATGGGATCCGTCCCGGTTCTTGATGATGATCCCAGTTACCTGAGAGAACCACATGATCGGGGGAATCCTCATGATCCTCGTCACCGGCGCGTCGGGCGCCCTGGGGCGGCTCGTCATCGACCATCTGACCCGGTCCGCGGGGGCGCCCGATGACCGGTACGTCGTCGCCGGGACCAGGGACCCGGAGAGCGCCCCGGCGGGGGTGCCGGTGCGCCGCGTCGACTTCGGCGACCCGGCCTCGCTGGCGGACGGTTTCGCGGGGGTGGACAGGCTCCTGCTCATCTCGGCGGGGTACGGCGAGGACGACGAGGTCATCGCCCGGCACGGGGCCGCGATCGAGGCGGCGGAGAAGGCCGGGGTCGGGCACATCGTCTACACCAGCCTCAGCGCCGACGGCGACCACCTGGCCTATGCCCTGGCCCACCGCTGGACCGAGCACAGGCTCCGGTCGGGTACGGCGCGCTGGACGATCCTGCGCAACGGCCTCTACGCCGAACTGCTCGCCACGCTGACCCCCGTCGAGGACGGCCGGATCACCGCGCCCCTGGGGGAGGGGCGGCTGGCCGCGGTCGCCAGGCGGGACCTCGCCGAGGCCGCCGCGCGCGTGATCGCCGACGCCGCGGCGCACGAGGGCCGGACCTACGAGCTGGTCGGTGAGGAGGCCGTCGGCGGGGCCGACCTCGCGGCGCTGCACTCCCGGATCACCGGGGCCGCCGTCTCCTACGAGCCCGGCACCCTGGCCCGGGCCCGCGAAACCTTCACCGCCCTGGGACTGGCACCCTTCCAGGTCCCGATGCTGGTGGGCACGTACTCCGCCATCGCGGGCGGGTTCATCGGGCGGACCGGCGGTGACCTGCGCACCCTGCTCGGCCGCGCCCCGCGCTCCGCCCTGGAGGTCATCGCCGCGACGGTGCGGGCCGGCTCCCCGGCCTGACCCCGCCGCGGGGCCGGATCCGTTGTCGGCCCGGCGGGCATGTCCGTGGGCCGGGTCCGCGCCGGTGCGGCGGGCGCGGACCCGGCCCTCCCCCGGCTCAGGCCGGAGGGGGCTCCTGCGGTGCGTGGAGCTCCGGCGCCCCGTGGGGCGGGCGCACGATCAGCACCTCGCACTCCGCGCGGCGCACCACCTCGGTGGCGACGGTGCCCAGCAGCCGGTCGGCGATGCCGGCGTCGCGCAGCGCCCCGACGACGAGGAGGTCGGCGGCCCTGTCCCTGGCGGTGGACAGCAGCGTGCTCGCCGGCTCGCCGTCGGCCATGAGCGCCGCCGCGATGGTCGCGCCCTGTTCCCGGGCCAGGGCCACGGCCGAGGCGATGGCCGCGCCGGCGGTGTCGCGCCCCGGGATCTGGCCGGCGCGCGAGTCGCCCAGGGTGGCGACGTTGCGCGCCTCCTGCCGGCGGGAGAGCTCGGCGTAGGCGCAGACGATGACCAGGTCGGCGTCGGCCTGGGCGGCCAGCCACGCGGCCCGGGTGACGGTCGGGGCGGCCAGCGGCGAGCCGTCGGTGCCCACGACGATCGTGCGGTAGTCGGGTGCCTTGCCCATCGGTCCACCTCCCTCAGTGCGCGCCCGCGGGCATCTGCATGACGTCGTCGACGTCGCGGACGATGGGCGGCTCCTTGATCCATGTCATGGCGAGGGCGGCCACGGCGAGCATGATCCCCGCGAACATGATCGCGTTGGTCGGGTCGCCGCCCAGGACGTTCTCGTAGATCCAGCCGAAGGTCAGCGTCTGGATGAGCATCGGAATGACGATCATCATGTTGATGATCCCCATGTACACGCCGTAGCGCGTGGACGGGATCATCCGCACGGCCATGATGTACGGCACGCCCATGATCGAGGCCCAGGCGATGCCGAGGCCGATGATCGGGATGAAGAGCAGGTACTGGTTGGTCAGGTTGGCGAAGACCACCAGCCCGACCGCGGCGCACAGCAGGCAGAAGATGTGCACCCACTTGGCCCCGCGCCTGCGGGCCAGCGTCACCAGGGGGAAGGCCACGCAGAAGGTGACGATGTTGTACCAGCCGTTGACGAGCCCGGTCCAGGAGACGGCGTCGGCGTACTTGGGATCGTCGGCGCTCACGCCGTAGACGGACTCGGCGATGGACAGCGAGACGTACTGCCAGTAGCAGACCATCGCGTACCACTGGAAGAGGTACACCAGCGCGAGCTTGCGCAGTTCCCCGGGCATCTCGACGATCGCGTCCCAGATCTCCCGCAGCGCGGAGGCGAAGCCGCCCTTCCTGGCCCGCAGCGCCGCCAGTTCCTCCTCGCTCGGGGGGATCTCCGGGGTGGTGAGGATCGACACCAGGACGGTGCCGATGGAGCACACGGCGCCCAGCATGAAGGAGCCGACGACCCAGTACGGGATGCCGGCCGAGGTCGCCCCGCTGATGAGGTTCTGGAAGACGAACAGCGAGATGTTGGCGAGGGTGATCCCGAACCCGGTGAAGAAGCTCTGCGCCAGGAACCCCTTGGCCAGCTGCGACGGCGGCAGCTTGTCGGCGATGAAGGCGCGGTAGGGCTCCATGGCCGTGTTGTTGCTGGCGTCGAGGATCCACAGCAGCAGCACGGCCGTCCAGATGGCGGCCACGAACGGGAACAGGAACAGGCAGATGCTGCAGCCGATCGCGCCGATGAGGAAGTACGGCTTGCGGCGGCCCCAGCGCGGGCTCCAGGTCCGGTCCGACAGCGCGCCGATGATCGGCTGGATGAGCAGCCCGGTGACGGGGCCGGCCAGGTTCAGCAGCGGCAGGTCCTCGGGGGAGGCTCCGAGGAAGTTGTAGATGGGGTTCACCGCGGTCTGCTGCATGCCGAAGCTGTACTGGATGCCGAAGAACCCGAAGTTCATCAGCAGGATCTGCCGCATGGTCATCAGCGGCTTCTGCCGCACGATGGTGAGGTGCACCGCGGCGGGCTGCGTCGTCGTCACCGGGGCACCTCCCGGTTCCGGTGCCCGGCCAGGTAGGTCTCCAGGCGGTCGAGTTCGAGCTCCCAGCCCTTGCTGTGGTAGCCGGCGACGGTCGGGTCGTAGGGGCCCTGGACGATGCGCACCAGGGTGCCGTTGCGCCCCGTCTTGGTGAACTCGACCCGCAGCTCCAGCGGGGCGTCGGGGTCGATGCCCGGGTCTCCGGTGATGCGCTGCCGCGCGACGAAGACGTCGGGCTCGAAGTACTCGGTGAAGACCGCGTCGGTCGTCACCCGGGTGGTGGGGTCGTTGTCGCGGACCTTGACGTGGTGGTGGCGTCCACCGAGCTTCAGGTCGGAGGTGACCGTCTCGGTCTCCACGTGCCAGCCGGGGCTGCCACGCCACTGGGCCATCTCCTCCGGGGCCGTCCAGGCCCGGAACACCTCCGGCCGGGGATAGTCGTACTGCCGCTCGACCACAACCATCACATTGGCGGTCATGGGTCCTCCAGCCCGGCAACGGCCGGCCGCGCGTCCTGTCTGGCCCCGCTGCCCTCCCCACACGATCCACCCGGTTGCTAAATCTGTCTAGCACGCAATTTCACGGACATATCCACTGCTGTCCATCGGCGTTCCGGGGTACGGCGACGCCGCGTGGGCCGGTCCGTCAACGGGGCAGGAGCAGCGCGACCTCCCGGCCGAAACCGGCGATCAGCCCGCCGTCCGGGGCCGGGGCGAGCGGCCCCACCGGCAGCGGGAACGTCAGCTCGGCCCCGGCCGGGCGGCCGTCCGGCAGCTCCAGGATCCGCACCGTCTCACCATGGCCGGTGACGGCGACGGGACGCCCGCCCACCACCGCGGTGGTCAGGGCCCGTGCCGGGATCCCGGTCAGCGGCTCGCCCAGCGGCCGTGCGCCGGCGAGGTCCCACAGGCGGAGTACGGCGTCGCGGCCCGCGGTGACGGCGACGGGGCGATCGTCCACGGTCGCGGTGGCGACCGCGGTCACCCAGTCGCCGTGGCCGGTCAGCGGGTCGCCCGTCCGGTGACCCGGCTCCAGGTCCCAGATCCGCACCGTCTTGTCCCAGCCCCCGGTGACGGCGACGGGCCGTCCGTCCACCATCGCGGTGGCGACCGCCGTCACCCGGCCGGTGTGCCCGGCCAGGGGTTCGCCCGACTGGCGGCCCTTCTCCAGGTCCCAGACGCGCACCGTGCGGTCGGCGCCCGCGGTGACGGCGACGGGGCGCCCGTCCACGGTCGCGGTGGCGATCGCCAGCACCCGGCCGGTGTGCCCGGCCAGGGGTTCGCCCACCCGGCGGCCGTCCAGGAGGTCCCACACGTTCACGGCGCAGTCAGCGTCGACGGTGACGGCGACGGACCGCCCGCCCAGCACGGCCGTGGCCAGCACCGCCGTCTCCTCCTCGAAGCCGCCGAGGGGCGGGCCGGCCTCCAGGCCGGTGCCGAGGTCCCAGGTGCGCACGGTGCGGTCGGCGCCCGCGGTGACGGCGACGGGGCGCCCGTCCACGGTCGCGGTGGCGGCCGCCAGGACCGGACCGGTGTGCCCGGCGCGCCCGGAGCCGGTGGGGCGCGCTCCGGCGTGCCCGGACCGGGTGCGGCCGGGCCCGGCGTGGTCGGACCGGGTACGGCCGGGCCCGGCGTGGTGGGCCTCGGACAGGTCCCAGATTCGTACCGTGCGGTCGGCCCCTGCGGTGAGCGCGACGGGGCGCCCGTCCACGGTCGCGGTGGCCACCGACCACACGTGATCGGTGTGGCCGGTCAGGGGTCCGCCCGACTGGCGGCCCGCCTTCAGGTCCCAGACGCGCACGGTGTGGTCGGCGCCCGCGGTGACGGCGAGGGGCCGCCCGTCCACGGTCGCGGTGGCCACCGACCACACGCGGTCGGTGTGGCCGGTCAGGGGTCCGCCCGACTGGCGGCCCGTCTCCAGGTCCCAGACGCGCACGGTGTGGTCGGCGCCCGCGGTGACGGCGAGGGGCCGCCCGTCCACGACGACGGAGGTCACCGCCAGGACCGGTCCCCGGTGGCCGGAGAGCCGGTGCCGCAGCCACAGCGCGGCACGCGCGTCCGGGTCCCGGATCGGGCCCCGGGCGAACGAACCGCCGGGCTCCAGCAACCAGACGCCGACCGTCCCGTCGGTGCCCGCGGTGAGGGCGACCGGCTCCCCGCCCACCACCGCCGTGCTCACCGCCCCCACGGAGCCGGTCTGGACGGGGTGAGCCGTGCCGGCCTCTCCCACTTTCCGGTGGGTGCGCAGGTCCCACACTCGCACGATGTCGTCGCGTCCGGCGGTCACGGCGATCGGGCGATCGGCGAGTACGGCCGTGGCCACCGCGCTCACCCCGTCCCGGTGCGCCGACAGCGGCTTGCGGAAGTCCTCGCCCGCGGTCAGGTCCACGAGCGAGAGACGCCCGTCGTCGCCTCCGGTGACGGCGACGGGCCGCCCGTCCACGGTCGCGGCGGAGATCGCCACCGCCTCGGAGGTCACGGACGATATCGGGTCGGTGCGGCCGTACAGCGGTTCGCCCATCTGACGGCCCGTCTCCAGGTCCCAGATCCGCACCGTCTTGTCGGCGCCGCCGGTGACGGCCACGGGCCGCCCGTCCGCGGTCGCGGCGGCGACCGTGCGGACCGGACCGTCGTGGCCGGCCAGCACGTGCAGGAGCCGGTGGTCGAGCAGCGAACCGCCGGCCCAGGCGACCCTCCATCCGGGGGAGGGCTCGCCGGGCAGGTCCACGGCCGTGAATCCGGCGGCCAGCTCCCGGTCCCCGAACCTGGCGGCGTCGACGGCCAGCACCTGCCGCCGCCGGGCGGGGCCCATGTCACGGTGCGTGGCGGCCGAGGCCCGGTACACCGCGGCCACGAACCGTGCCCGCGGGCCGGGCGTCCCGTCCAGCGCCGCCAGGACGCGCTCCGGGTCCGCGGACACCACGAACGCCAGGTCAGGTGATGACATGTCTAGGTTTTCGAGCTGTTCCCCCGAGATTTCTGGCATGCCGGAAGAGTAGTCGTCCCCTCCGACGACCGGCTTTTCGAGGAGGCGCGGTCGTTCAGAGCTTCGCGCGGTTCAGAGCTTCGCGCCGTTCAGAGCTCCGCCCGGCAGCGGGCCGCCAGGTCCCCGGCCGCGGCGGCCGGGGCCAGCCAGCCGGCCGCGGGTGCGGCGGCGAGCACGGGCTCCAGCACGCGCAGCGCCTCGCGCGGCGCACCGCGGGCGAGCCAGGCCCGCGCCACGGACACGTAGACGTCCGTGCCCTGCAACCAGGCCGCGCCGGACGGCGCCTGGATCGCGCGGAGCATCGCGTCGGCCTCCTCCAGGAGCACGCGCGAGCCGGTCGCCTCCGCCATCGGGGCCAGGCAGCGCAACCGGTAGGCCTGGGTGTCAGGCGGGGTGCAGTCCTCCAGGCCGCGTTCCAGGAGCGCGGCGGCCTCGCGGGTCTCACCGATCTCGATCAGGGTGGTCGCGTGCATGCCGAGGGCCGCGGCGCTCCACCAGGCGTGCGAGTCCAGGTCCAGCGATTGACGGCCGTAGCGGACCGCGTCGTCGTGGCGGCCCCGGAGCCGGGCGATCCAGCCCAGGTGGGCGACGTACCACTTCTCGTAGCCGGTGTAGCCGCTGCGCCGGTTGACGGCCAGCGCCTCCGATATCCGGGCCGCCGCCTCGTCCCAGGCTCCGGTCGCGGCCGCCGGCAGCGCGGACTCGAAGACGCACCACTGCAGCAACCACAGGTCGCCGAGCCGCCGCAGCAGCGGCTCCAGCTCGCCGATCAGGCGGCCGAGCGCGGGCATCTCGCCCAGGTGGGCGTGGGCCGTCTTCAGCCCGTCCAGGGCGGCGGCGCGGGCGTGGTCGTCACCGGACAGCCGCGCCGCGAGCAACGCCCGCTCGCCGTACGCGAGCGCGTCGGCCAGCAGCAGCCGGTTGCTGCTGACCACGGCCAGCCAGCCGAGCAGGTGGGCCTCGGCGTCGTGGTCGCCCAGCAGCGTCGCGTGCCGGAGCGCCGCCAGCAGGTGCGCGGCCCCCTCGTCGACGGACCTCCCGACCCCGGCCCAGGCCGCGCCGCCGAGCTGGCGCAGCGCGTTCATCTCCAGCCGGCGGTCACCGGTGACCCGGGCCAGCTCCACTGCGGCCTCGTGGTCGACGAGCGCCTCCTCGTACCGGAACGCCATCTCGTTGACCCGGCCCCGGTTGAGGTGCGCCTGGCCCTGCAGCTCGGGGTCCGCCGCCCGGGTCGCCGCGTCGAGCGCGAGGTCGAGCAGGCCCTTGGCGTCGTCGACCGCGTACCCGGCCATGGCGCGCTGGCCCGCGGTGAGCCAGCCGCGGGCGGCCCTCGGCCAGTCCTCCGCGGCGGCGCTGTGCCGGGCGACGGCCTCCGGGTTGCCGGTCAGGAGATCCGCCGCGGCGCGGTGGTAGGCGGTCCGGGTCGGCGCGGGGACGCTGTCGTACAGGATCTCCTGGACCAGGTCGTTGGCGAACTCGTAGACCCGGCCGGTGACGACGCTCAGCCGGGCGGCGAGGATCCGCTCGCAGCGGCGGGCCGCCTCCTGGACCCCGATGCCGAGCAGGCCCGCCACCGTCTCCGGGGAGAACGACGGCCCGAGGACCGCCGCGGCGCGCAGCAGCTCCTCGGCCGGCTCGCCCGCGCGCCGTACCCGGGCCAGCACGCTGGTCCGCAGCGAGGCGGGGATGCCCGATCCGCCCGCCGCCAGCGCGCGCAGCGTCTCGACCACGAACAGCGGGTGGCCCCGGGTGCGCTCCCCGATCCGGCCGGCCAGTTCCGCGTGGCCCGCGGCGGCGGCCAGCCGGGCGACGGCGGCCGGATCCAGCGGCCCGATCTCGATCTGTTCGGCGACCTCCCCCAGCAGGTCCAGGACGGTCCGGCCCTCCTCGGCCCGTACGGTGGCCAGCGCGAGCAGCCGGCCGGGCCCCGAGCGGGCCGCCAGATAGTGGAGCAGCTCGACCGTGGCCATGCTGGCGTGGTGCAGGTCGTCCAGGAGCAGCAGCACCGGCTGACGGGCGCACATGCGCCGCAGGAACAGGGCGACCGCCTCGTAGGCCCGGCGGCGCTCGGTCTCCGCGCTGGCGTGCTCGGCCGCCACACCGGGGAGCGCTGCGGCGACGTCGGGCACCAGCCGGGCCAGCGCCGCGGCCCGCCCGCCCGCCGCCTCCCGCAGCTCGGCGGCGGACAGCCCGCCGGCGAGCTGCGTCAGCACCTCGGTGAACGGCTGGAGGAACAGGGAGCGCTCCACCTCGAAGCAGCGCGTCGAGACCACCCGGCCACCGGCGGCGCGCGCGGCCCGGGACGCCTGCTCGGCCAGGCTCGTCTTCCCGATGCCGGCCTCGCCGGTGAGCAGCACCAGCCGCGGCCGGCCGCGCACCGCCTCCTCCCACGCGGCGGCCAGCCGCGCCAGCTCGGCCTCGCGGCCGGTGAACCCGACGGACCCGGTGAACCCGGCGGACCCGCCGAACCCCGTGAACCCGGCGGACCCGGTGGATGCGCCGGAGCCGAGAGACCCGTGAGACCCGTGGGACCCGGCCTCCCGTCCGGCGGGCCCGTCCCCGGCGCCGATCGGTCCCGCGACGGCCCGCTCCCGCAGGATGGCCTCGTGCAGATCGCGTGTGACGCGGGCGGGATCGGCGCCGAGCTCCTCGGCGAGCGTCTCCCGCAGCCTCTCGTACGCCGCCAGCGCCCGGCCCGGCTCCCCGGCGGCCTCGTGCGCGCGCATGAGCAGCCGGTGGGCGGCCTCGTCGAGCGGGTCGGCGCGGATCGCCGCCTCCGCGGCGGTGACGGCCTCGGCCGGGTTCCTGGTCCGCAGCGCGGCCTCGGCCGCGGTGTGCCTGGCCCGGCGCAGCAGCCCGGCCTGGACGGTGCGCGCGGGCTCGGCCCACAGGGCGTCGGGCTGGTCCGCCAGCACCCCGGCCGCCGCCAGCAGCTCCGCCGCGCCGCGGGCGGCGGCCAGCGCGAGCACGGGCTCCCCGCCGGTGAGCCGCGTCTCGGCCTCGCCGACCAGGGCCGCCGCCCGGTCCAGGTCGACGGTGACGCCGGGGCCCAGCCGGTAACCGCCCCGCCCCCCGACGATCACCTCGGGACCGAACGTCATGCGCAACCGGCTGACCAGCGTGGCCAGGTTCTGCGCCGGCCGTGACGGCGGGGCGCCGTCCCACAGCACGTCGGTGATGGCGTCGGAGGGGACCAGGTGGCCGCGCCGTACCGCGAGCAGGGCCAGCAGCGTGCGCGCCTGGCGGCTGCCCACCGCGCCGGACGAGCGGACCTCGCCGGCCCGGCCGACGGCCAGGCTCCCCACCAGCCGCAGTTCGATCTCGTCGTCCACGCCCCCAAGTTTTGCCTTCGCTCTGCAACGTTCCTGCAACGGTTCCGAGGAATCTGGGGGCGATCTACAGAGATTCACGGCGATCGGCGGTGAATCCGGACAGAGAGGAGACCGGCCATGGCGGTCGACCAGGACAGACTCATGGAGTTCCTGCTCAAGTTCGTCGGCGACGTGGGCGCCACGATGGCCGCGGGCAACGTGCTCGTGGGGGACAGGCTGGGCCTGTACCGCGCCCTGGCGGGCGAACCGCTCCGGCCGGAGGCGCTCGCCGAGCGGACCGGCACCCACCCCCGCTACGTGGAGGAGTGGCTGCGCGGCCAGGCCGCCGGCGGGTACGTGGAGTACGACGCCGAGAGCGGGACCTACCGGCTCACCGAGGAGCAGGCGTTCGCGCTGACCGACCCGGACGGCGCGGTGTTCGCCCCCGGTGCCTTCCAGCTCGCCGCCGGCGCCCTGCGGGCCCAGGAGCAGATCATCGAGGCCTTCCGCACCGGCGGCGGCGTCGGCTGGCACGAGCACGACCCCGACGTGTTCACCGGCTGCGAGCGGTTCTTCCGCCCCGGCTACGCCGCCAACGTGGCCACGACCTGGATCCCCGCCCTGGACGGCGTGGAGGACAAGCTCCGCGCCGGGGCCCGGGTGGCCGACGTCGGCTGCGGGCACGGCGCGTCCACGGTGCTGATGGCGCAGGCCTACCCCGCCTCGGTCTTCGTCGGCTCCGACTATCACGACGGCTCGGTCAAGCAGGCCGGGATCCGGGCGGCCGAGGCGGGCCTGAACGGCCGGGTCAGCTTCGAGACCGCCTCCGCGCAGACGTTCTCCGGCGGGCCGTACGACCTGATCACCTCCTTCGACTGCCTGCACGACATGGGCGACCCGCTCGGCGCGGCCCGGCACATCCGGGAGTCGCTGGCCCCCGACGGCACCTGGATGGTGGTCGAGCCCGCGGCGGGCGACAGCGTCGCCGCCAACCTCAACCCGGTCGGACGGGTCTACTACTCGTTCTCGACCTTCCTGTGCGTGCCCAACGCGATGTCGCAGGCCGGGGGGTACGCCCTGGGCGCCCAGGCGGGCGAGGCCCCGATCAGGAGGCTCGCCTCCGACGCCGGGTTCACCCGCTTCCGCAAGGTCGCGGAGAATCCGTTCAACATGGTGTACGAGGCGCGTCCCTGAGAGGCCGGGTCATGAAGGCGAGACAGGCGGACTCCGAAGGCTTCGTCGAACACGGCGGCGTGAAGATCCACTACGAGGTGCACGGCACCGGCGGGCCCACCATCCTGCTCCTGCCGACCTGGACGATCGTGCACAAGCAGATCTGGAAGATGCAGGTCGCCTTCCTGGCCCGGCACCACCGCGTGGTGCTCTACGACGGCCCGGGCAACGGGCGCTCGGACCGGCCGCTCGCGCCCGCCGCCTACGCGCAGCGGGCGCAGGTCGGCTACGCGCTGGCGGTCCTGGAGGCGACGGACACCGGCCGGGCGGTGGTCGCCGGGCTGTCCAGAGCCGCGAACTGGGCGCTCGAACTGGCGGCCGAGCACTCCGAACGGGTGCTGGGGGTCATCGCGATCGGCCCCGCCGTGCCGCTCGTGCCGTACGGCCCGCCGAATCTGGACGGGCCGCCGCCCGAGGCGGAGCCCTCGGCGGTACGGCGGGGCCGCCACGACCCGATGACGCACTGGCTCAAGTACAACCGGCGCTACTGGGTCGACGACCACGAGGACTTCCTCTGGTTCTTCTTCGGCCAGTGCTTCTCCGAGTCCCACTCCACCAAGGCCATCGAGGACGGCGTGGCGTGGGGCCTGGAGACCACCGGCGAGGTGCTGGTCGCCGAGAGCCTCGCCGAGCGCCCGGACCGGGACACGGTCCTGGACTGGTGCGCCCGCCTCACCTGCCCCCTGCTGGTGATCCACGGCGACCGCGACCGGGTCGTCCCGCTGCAGTGCGGCGAGGCGCTCGCGGAACTGGCCGGAGGGCGGCTGGAGATCCTCGACGGCGGCGGCCACGCGCCCCAGGCCCGCGATCCGGTCCGGGTGAACCTGCTCATCGGCGACTTCGCCGCGCGGTTCGCCCCGCCGCAGCCGCGGCGGACCTGGAGCCGGTGGAGCCGCCGGCCGCGCCGGGTGCTGTACCTGTGCTCCCCGATCGGGCTCGGGCACGCCCGCAGGGACGTGGCGATAGCCCGCGAGCTGCGCGCCCTCCACCCGGACGTGCGGATCGACTGGCTCGCCCAGGACCCGGTCACCCGGGCGCTGGAGGCGGCCGGGGAGCGGGTGCACCCCGCGAGCCGCTGGCTGGCCTGCGAGTCGGCGCACATCGAGAGTGAGGCGGGCGAGCACGACCTGCACTGCTTCCAGGCGCTGCGGCGGATGGACGAGATCCTGCTGGCCAACTTCATGGTCTTCCACGACGTCGTGCGGGACGAGCCGTACGACCTGGTGATCGGGGACGAGGCCTGGGAGGTCGACCACTTCCTGCACGACAACCCCGAACTGAAGCGGTTCTCCTACGCCTGGCTGACCGACTTCGTGGGCATGCTGCCGATGCCGTCCGGCGGTGAGCGGGAGGCGCTGGTGGCCGCCGACCACAACGCCGAGATGATCAGGCGGGTCGAGCGCTTCCCCCGGCTGCGCGACCGCGCGGTGTTCGTCGGCGACCCCGAGGACGTGGTCGGGGGCGACTTCGGCCCGGGGCTGCCGTCGATCCGGGAGTGGACCGAGGCCCACTTCGATTTCGCCGGGTACGTCACCGGCTTCGACCCGGCCGCGCACGCCGACCGGGAGGCGCTGCGCGCCGAGCTCGGCTACCGGCCGGGGGAGCCGGTGTGCCTGGTGAGCGCCGGGGGCTCCGGCGTCGGCGGCGACCTCCTGGGGCGGGTCGCGGCCGCCTTCCCCGAGGCCGCCCGGCGCGTGCCCGGCCTGCGCATGGTCGTGGTCGCCGGACCGCGGGCCGACCCGTCCCGGCTGCCGTCCCATCCCGGCCTGGAGGTGCGCTCGTGGGTCCCCGACCTGCACCGCCACCTGGCCGCCTGCGACCTGGCCGTGGTCCAGGGCGGGCTGACGACCTGCATGGAGCTGACCGCGGCCGGGCGGCCGTTCGTCTACGTCCCGCTCCGCAACCACTTCGAGCAGCAGTTCCACGTCGCCCACCGGCTGCGCCGCCACGGCGCCGGGCGCCGGCTGGACTACGCCGACCTCGATCCCGGTCTCCTCGCCGAGACCGTCGCCACCGAGATCGGCCGGCGGGTCGACTACCGGCCCGTCGCGGGCGACGGGGCCGCGCGCGCCGCCGCGCTCCTGGCCGGGCTGCTGTGACCGGGCCGCCCCGGGCGCGGGGCTATTCTTCTGACCGGCCGACGTTCCCGGAAGGGGCGTCACGCGCTCTCCGGCGCGGCGGGAAATTCCTTTCCTGCCGCACCGGGACGGGCCGATCCGCCGACGAGAGAGGGCGGCCCCGCTCATTTCCGAACGATTTTCAAAATCGGCCGGGAATAGCGGAGCCGCCCTTTTTCCGATGCCGGTGAAGGGATGCTCAGGGCAGGCAGCGGGTGGTGCCGTTGACCGTCACGCACGCCTGCTGGACGGGGAGGGGGACGGTGACCCGCTGCGTCGTGGTGGCGTCCGCCGCGACGGTCGTGGTGGTCCTCACCCCGGCGAGTGTGGTGCCGCCGACGCCGAGGACGTTCAGCCCGATGTCCACGGACTGCGAGGTGGAGCACGACACCGTCAGGGCGATCTCGGCCCCGGTGCCGGTGCGGGTGACCGTCGGCCCGGACGTGGTGCACGGCGCCTGGGCGTAGGAGGGCTGGGCGCCCGCTCCCACGGCGAGGACCGCGGTCATAGAAGCCAGACCGGTGAACAGGGCGATGCCCCGCCTGGTCCTGGTTTTCGGCATGAAAGCCTCCTTGAATGGCCGGCGCTCAGGTTGTCACCGCAAGTGATTGCGCCGCTACGAGAGAGTCTGCAGCATTTATCGGCGGCACGTAAAGCCCTGGGAAAGTAAATTCACGGAAAGATCGCGAACCCGAATCTAATTCTTGGAATCAATGCGAATTGAATTCCTGTCGAATCCTTAAAACGGAAATTTCCGTTTTGCTATACGGGGCGGTCCCTGTGAGTGATCCGCGACGTCGATCACCCGTCCGGTCCGGGCCCGGCCCGCGACGCGGAGGCCGTACGGCATCGCCGACTGCGCCGGGGATTGGAAGATCTCATTTTGATGTCATGCGCCGGTTCTGGGCGTTTGGATCGTTCCTTCCTGCCACGATGATCCACGCCGCACACTCCTGTCCCATCTCGATCCGGAGTCACATCCATGAGAATCGGTAAGCCTGTGTACCTCGCTGCGGCGGCAGTGCTGCTCGTCGGCGTCGCCGGTACGGCCACCGCGTCCGCCCAGGTTGCCGCCCCCGGCGACGTGGTCACCGCGTGCGTCCACAAGAAGACCCGCTACATGCGGCTGGTCAACGCGACCGCCAGCTGCCGCACCACCGAGTTCAAGACCTCCTGGGGCGGCCAGTCCCAGCAGGGCGTCGCGACCGCGGGCCCGCAGGGGGAGCGCGGCCCGGCCGGTCCCGCGGGACCGAAGGGCGACACCGGCCAGCAGGGCCCGCAGGGCTTCCGCGGCCCGCAGGGCAAGCAGGGCGTCCCCGGCCCGAAGGGCGACACCGGCCCGGCCGGCCCCGCGGGCAAGGACGGCAAGGACGGCGCGCCCGGCCCGAAGGGCGAGACCGGTCCCGCGGGTCCGAAGGGCGAGACCGGCCCGGCCGGTCCCGCAGGCCCCGCGGGCAAGGACGGCAGCCCGGTCAAGTACTTCGTGTTCGACCTGGCGGCCTTCGGCATCCCCGGCCTGAAGGGCACCGTCACCTGCGAGGACGGTGACCCCAGCCCGCAGGTCTTCAGGATGGCCAACTGCAGGAAGGGCGGTGTCCCGGCGGTCTCCTCGCAGGGCACCCCCTCGCCCGGCGCCTCGTCGAACGAGTCCGCGGCCAAGCCGTAGGCCCGTCGTCCCGGCCGGAACGGTCCCGCCCTCCGGGGACCGCTCCGGCCGGTCGCGCCATCGCGGTCCCCTGAAAGGGACCGGTCGTGTCATCGCGCTTCCCTGACGCAGGATGTCAGGGAAGCGCGGTTAGCGTCGCGTCCATGACCGACACGAAGGACACCGCCTTCACGGTGGGCAACAGCTTCGACTTCCTCGTCGGCACCTGGACCTCCCGCCAGCGGCGGCTGCGCCGGGTGCTCGCCGGCGACGACGAATGGTACGGGTTCCCGGGCGTCACCAGGTGCTGGAGCGTTCTGGACGGCGCCGGCAACATCGACGACGTGTACGGCGGAGTCCCGATCAAGGTCAACTACATCTGGTCGGACATCACCGCCCACTCGTGCCGCTGGGAGCAGGAGTTCTCCGCCGACGGCGGCGCGACCTGGGAGACGAACTGGATCGCCGAGTTCACCCGCACGTCCTGACCGCCTGCGCGCACGCGCGGCCCGTCCGGCCGCCCGGGGCTCACGCCGGGGGCGGCGGGACGGTCGGCAGGCAGACGGTGAAGACGGTGCCCCCGCCCTCGCGGGGGGCGGCGGAGATGGTGCCGCCGTGCGCTTTGACGATCGCCCTGGTGACGGCCAGTCCCAGACCGGTGCCCTTGATCCCGGCCTCGCGGGCGGTGGAGGCGCGGAAGAACCGGGTGAACAATCGGTCGTACTGCTCGGCCGGGATGCCGATCCCGGTGTCGGCGACCGTCAGGGTGACCGCCGTCTCTCCGCAGCGCTCGCCGAGGCCGGCGGAGACGGTGATCTTCCCTCCCTGCGGGGTGTACTTGATCGCGTTGGACAGCAGGTTGTCGAGCATCTGGCGCAGCCGTACCGGGTCGGCGTGCAGGCGCAGGGGCGGGGCCAGGTCGCTGGTGAGGGTCAGCTGCTTGGCCTCGGCCGCGGGCCGGTGGTCGTCGACGGCCTCGTTCAGCAGGCCGGTCAGCGACAGGGGACGGAGGTCGACGCCGATGCCCCCGGCGTTCATGCGGGCCAGGTCGAGCAGGTCGTCGACCAGGCGCTGCAGGTGGGCGCTCTTGCGGTCGATGACGTCGGTGAACATGCGCTGCTCGGCGCTCAGAGCGGGGTCGTCGCCGAGCAGCTCGACGTAGCCGCGGATGGCCCCGATGGGATTGCGCAGTTCGTGGGTGACCAGCGCCATCAGCTCGTCCTTCATGCGGTCGAGCTCCCGCAACCGGTTCACCTGCTGCTGTTGCTGGGCCAGCAGGCGTTCGCGCTCCTCGGCTATGTGGTGGCGTTCGGTCACGTCGGTGGCGATGCCGTCGACCAGCAGCCGGTCGCCCTCGCGGCGGGGCATCGTCCGGATCCAGATCCAGCGGGTGACCCCGTCCAGCCCGAGGACCCGGCACTCGATCTCGGCGGGCTCGCCCGCGTGCAGCGTGTGGTCGAAGGCGAGATAGGCCGCCATGTCGTCGGGGTGGACCCGCTTGAGCATCAGGTCGGTGACGTCGGCGTCGTCGGGCAGCCGCCGGCCGAACACGCCGGCGGCGTTCTGGCTCTGGTACAGCGAGCGCACCCGGCCGTCCTCGAAGACCTCGATGCTCCACACGTTGTCGTTGATCTGGGCGATGACCTGGTTGAAGTAACGGCGGCTGGCGTCCAGGGCCAGGGCGAGCTCCTCGGCGCGGCGGCGTTCCTTGTAGCGGCCGAGGTGGGCGGAGATCCCCTCCAGCAGCTCGACCAGGCCGTCGTCGGGTTCCCGGACGGCGTCGGTCAAGAGGATCAGCACGCCCAGGATCCGTTCACCGCTGCGGACGGGAAGGCCGACGACGGTGCGCAGGCCCGCCTGCAGCGCCTCGTGCTCGCGGACGAAGCCGTCGGGGTCGTCCAGCAGGTCCCTGATCCAGTGGCGCCGGCCGGTGTCCCACACCCGGCCGGGCAGCCCCTGGCCGCGTTCGAAGGTCTCGGAGCCGGAGTGCTCCGGGCCGGTGAAGGCCGACAGGTCCCGCTCGGGATCGCTCCACGAGCCGATGTGGGTGATGCCGCTCTGGTCCTCGGCGACGCGCCAGTACTCCCCGCAGGACCACCCCAGCGCCCGGGCGATCGCTCCGGCGGTGCCGACCGCGGCCTCCTCGGCGGTGGCGGCGTCGGCCAGCACCCGGTTCACGGCGTCCTGGGCGGAGCGCAGGATCTCGGTCCGGTGCTGGTCGGTGATGTCGTGCAGGGCCATCACCGCGCCCAGGCGGCGCCCGTCGAAGGTGTCGATGGGACGGCTGTTGGCCAGGAACCGGCGCACCCCGCCGGACGTGTGGGCCGCCAGCGGCTGGCCGTCCACGGACTCCCCGGCCAGCGCGCGGGCCAGCGGCACCTGCTCGGGGGCCAGCGGGGTCCGCCCGTCGGTCGCCAGCAGGCCGTAGACCTGCGGGAGGTCGTCGACGCGCAGGTTCGGCTTCTGCTCGCGGCCGCCGCGCAGCGGCTGGTTGACCACGGTCAGGCGGCCCTCGGGATCGCAGGCCGCGACGCCGACGTCCAGGCTGTCCAGCAGCGCCTGAAGGAACCTGCGCCCGTCGTCGTACTCCCCGCCGCCCCGGCGGTACTCGCCGACCTCGTGCAGGAACGCGTGCACGACCACCTGGCCGTGCACGGTGGTGGCCTGCGCGACCCCCTCCACCTCGAACTCCCGCCCGGCGCGGTCGACCACCTCCAGCTTCAGCCCGCGGCCGGCCAGCGTCGGGGCGTCGCTCTCGCGCAGCAGCCGCAGCCGCTCGTCGTAGTCGCAGCGCACCCGCTCGGGGACGACCAGCTCGACGATCGGCCGTCCGACGCTCTCGCCGGTCGACCAGCCGAACAGCCGCTGGGCGCCGGTGCTCCAGCCGCGCACCACGCCGGCGGCGTCGAGGGAGACGACCGCTTCGGGGACGCAGTCGAGCAGCCGCTGCGTCCACGCCGCGGTCTCCCGCGTCTCGGCCCTGGCCAGCCGGAGCCCGATCTCCGCCTCCGCCATCTCCGCCAGGTCCTCCAGCATGCCCAGCTGCTCGGCGCTCCACGGACGGGGCCGGGAGTCGACCGCGTACAGCGTGCCCAGCACGTGGACGCCGGAGCGCAGCGGAACCCCGGCGTAGGCGACGGGCCCGCCGTCCGAGGGCGTCCACACTCGCCGCCATCGCTCGTCGGCGCCGATGTCCGCCACGACCAGCGGCTCACCGGTGGCCACGACGTGCCGGCACATCGCGTACGACGGCGTGAGCCGGCCGTCCGAGGCCGGATCGCCCGGCCCGGCCGTACTGACCACGACCTGCCGGTCGCGCTCGGCCAGCGCCACCATCGCGGCGGGCACCCCCAGCAGGCGGACCGCCGTCCGGGTCACCCGGTCCAGCAGCGGCACCCGGGCCTCATCCAGCAGACCCGTGGCATGCAGCGTCTGCACCCTCCGCGCGTCATGAACATCATCTATCGCCCCCACCGGCCCAGACTCCCCCGAGATCACCGGCTCCCCGTTCCCTCCCACAGTAGACGCCCGCGCCGGGACGGCCGATGCGGCCCCCGGCCGTTCCCGCGCAGGTCGGGGCGGCCGGCACGGAAACTGTCGGCCGCGGAGACGAGAATCGCCCCCGGAGCCCATCGCAGAGCCCACCGGGTCCACCCAGAATCCGCCGCAGCGACCACCGCGGCGACCACCGCAGAGCCCGACGAGAGGATCCACCGGGATGGCCACGTTCGTTCTGATCCACGGAGGCGGCGGCACCGCCTGGCAGTGGCACCTGCTCGACCCCGAACTGCGCGCCCTGGGCCACGACGTCGTGGCCGTCGACCTGCCGCTGGAGGACGAGACGGCCGGGCTGGACGACTACGCCACCGCCGTGCTCGACGCCGTGGGCGGGCGCACCGACCTGGTCGTGGTGGCGCACTCCTGGGGAGGTTTCGTCGGCCCGCTGGTGTGCGAGCGGGCGCGGGCCGGCCTGCTGGTGATGCTGACGGCCATGATCCCCGCGCCGGGGGAGCCGCCGGCCGACTGGTGGGCGAACACCGGGTTCGACAGCCCGGGGTTCGACGATCCGATCGCCACCTTCATGCACGACGTCCCGCCGGACCTGGCCGCGCAGGAGATGCGTCGCGGACGGGACCACGCCGAGCGCGCGCTGGTCGAGCCGTGGCCGCTGCGGGCCTGGCCCGAGGTGCCGACGGAGGTCCTGCTCTGCCGCGACGACCGGTTCTTCCGCCCCGATTTCATGCGCAGGATCACGCGGGAGCGGCTCGGCCTCACGCCCGACGAGATCGACGGCAGCCACTGCGTGATGCTCTCGCGGCCGAAGGAGCTGGCCGGGCGCCTCGACGACTACGCCCGCCGCGCCGGGGCGTGATTCCAGCGGCGTCCCGCCTGCGCGGCGGGGCCGCCGGGCGGGCGCGACGCCTCACCGGCCATTGGGGCCCATGGCGGGGTGGACGTCGAACCTGGTGCGCAGGTTGCCGGTGGCCAGGGTCCGCGCCACCGGCCCGTCCAGGCCGGCGACCTCCATCTCCACGCCCCGGGTGCGGGCGTCGGTGACGGCGGTGAGGACCTCTCGCAGGCCGGCGGCGTCGCAGTCGGTCAGCGCGCTCAGGTCCAGGACCAGGCGGAGCGGGCCGGTGAGCGTCCAGATCTCCTCGAGCCGCCGCCGCAGCAGGGGAGCGGAGCGGTGGTCGAGCGCGCCGCCGACGCACAGGACCATCCGGTCGCCGAAGGAACGGGTGGTGAGGGTGAAATCCGACGGGGAGTGATGATCATTGAGCATTGCGTCGCTTCCCTGCGCGATCGATGTCATGTACTCCGCCCCTACCGCCGTCGGGCGAGGGCTAACCCCGGACCGGGTTCTTTCCGGTCCGGAGCCCGGACGGTACGGCGGGCCCGCCCCCGGCCGGGCGGCACGGCGCCGGTCGTTCTCCCACGCTTGACCTGGAGCGCGCTCCACATCCCAGACTCCTGTCCGTGATCTGCACGACGGACCGGACGGAGACATCATCGTGAAGTACCGCACCATCGGCGCCGACCCGAAGACCCGCCGCGAGGTGAGCGTGCTCGCCCTGGGGGCGATGCTGTTCGGTTCGGTGACCGACGAGAAGACCTCCTTCGCCATCCTGGACCGCTACGTCGAGGCCGGTGGCACGTTCATCGACACCTCCGACAACTACGCCTTCTGGGTCGACGGCGGGCAGGGCGGCCAGAGCGAGGAACTGCTGGGGCGGTGGCGGCGCAGCCGCGGCGTCGGCGCGGAGATCGTCATCGCCACCAAGCTGGGGGCGCGCCCGCTCGCGCCGGGCACTAGCTATGTCGACAACCCCGAGGGCCTGTCGGCGAAGGTGATCCGGGAATCGGCCGAGCGCAGCGGCGAGCGGCTCGGGGTGGACCGGATCGACCTGCTGTACGCGCACATCGAGGATCGGACGGTCTCCCCGCGCGAGACCGTCGAGGGGTTCGCCGAGCTGGTGGCCGAGGGCACGGTCGGCCTGCTCGGCGTGAGCAACCACGCGATCTGGCGGGTGGAGCGGGCCCGGGCCCTGGCCGAGGCGGCCGGGCTGCCCGGCTACGAGGTCCTGCAGTACCAGCACAGCTACCTCCGCCCGCGCAGCGACGTGCCCGAGCCGCTGTTCCCCGAGGGCAGCCTCGGCCACGCCGGCGCCGAACTGCGCAGCTATCTGCGGGCCGAGCCCGGCCTGACCCTGGTCGCCTACTCGCCGCTGCTGCGCGGCGCCTACACCCGGACCGACAAGCCGCTGCCGCCGGACTACGACCACCCCGGCACGCCCGCCCGCCTGGAGGTGCTGAACGAGGTCGCCCGGGAGACGGGGGCGAGCGTGAACCAGGTGGTGCTGGCCTGGCAGATCGGCGCCGGTCTGCCGGTGATCCCGCTAGTCGGCGTCTCCTCGGTGGAGCAGCTGGAGGAGAACCTGGCCGCGGTGGATCTGGAGCTGACGCCGGACCAGCTGGCCCGGCTGGAGGCCGCCCAGTAGCCCCGGGCCCGCCGCGGACGTGCGCCACGGGTGAGCTCCTTCGCCCGTGGCGCGCTGCCGTACGACCCTTCCTCACCCCCTCCGAACCCTGCGCTCTCCTCCGGGAACGTCGCCTCGGCACGCGTTGACAGATAAACCTTCTTTTCCTACTGTTTAACTAGGTAATGGCTCCCGGCATGCCCCGTGCGAAACGAGGAGAGCTCGTGACCCCTTCCGCCTCTGTCAACCGCGGCTCCCGGCAGGTCTGGTGAGCGCGCCGCGCAGGCAGGTCCACCTGGCCGCGCACTTCCCCGGCGTCAACAACACCACGGTCTGGGCCGACCCCCGCTCGGGCAGCCAGATCGACTTCACCTCGTTCGTCCACCTGGCGCGCACCGCCGAGCGCGGCAGGTTCGACTTCTTCTTCCTGGCCGAGGGGCTGCGCCTGCGCGAGCTCAAGGGCCGCATCCACGACCTGGACGTGGTCGGGCGGCCGGAGTCGCTGACCGTGCTGTCCGCCCTGGCCGCCGTCACCGACCGGCTGGGCCTGGCCGCCACGGTCAACGCCACCTTCAACGAGCCCTACGAGCTCGCCCGGCGCCTGGCCACCCTCGACCACCTCAGCGAGGGCCGGGCCGCGTGGAACGTGGTGACCACCTCCGACGCCTTCACCGGGGAGAACTTCCGGCGCGGCGGTTTCCTCGACCGGGCCGACCGCTACACGCGGGCCGCGGAGTTCGTCCGGTTGTCGCGCGCGCTGTGGGACTCCTGGCGGCCCGACGCGATCGTCGCCGACCAGGCCGCAGGCGTGTTCGTCCGGCCCCAGGACATCGGGACGGTCCGGCACGACGACCGGCACTTCACCGTCGAGGGCCGCTCCACCGTGCCGCGCAGCCCGCAGGGCCACCCGGTGATCATCCAGGCGGGCGACTCGGACGAGGGACGGGAGTTCGCCGCCTCCAGCGCCGACGTCATCTTCAGCAGGCACGGCACGCTGGAGGAGGGCAAGGCCTTCTACGCCGACGTCAAGCGCCGCCTGGCGAGGTACGGCCGCGAGCCGCACGAGCTGAAGATCATGCCGGCGGCGACGTTCGCGCTGGGCGGCACCGACGCCGAGGCGGCCGAGAAGGCGGCCGAGATCCGCCGTCAGCAGGTCGGGCCGCAGACCGCGATCGCCTTCCTGGAGCAGATCTGGGGCAGGGACATGTCCGCCTACGACCCCGAGGGGCCCCTGCCCGACGTCGATCCCGAGCCGGAGGAGGGACTCTCCCAGGGCCGGGTACGGCTCGCCGACCGCACCGCGGTCGCCGCGAAGTGGCGGGCGGTGGCCGAGGAGAAGAACCTCACCATCCGCGAGCTGGTCATCGAGATGACCGGCCGGCAGTCGTTCGTCGGGTCGGCGGCGACCGTGGCCCGGCGGATCGAGGAGTTCGTGCAGGGCGAGGCCGCCGACGGCTTCATCCTGGTGCCCCACCTCACCCCCGGCGGGCTCGACGACTTCGTCGAGGAGGTCGTGCCGATCCTGCAGGAGCGGGGCGTGTTCCGCACCGAGTACGCCGGCCCCACCCTGCGCGACCATCTCGGCCTCGCCGTACCCCGCCCCGCCCTGCGCGACCATCTCGGTCTTGCCGTACCCCGCCCCGCCCGGGAAGGAGCATCGTGACGACCGTTCCCCTGCACCTGGCCGTCGCCCTCGACGGCGCCGGCTGGCACCCCGCCGCCTGGCGCGACCCGGCGGTCGACCCCCGGGAGCTGTTCACCGCCCGCCGCTGGGCCGGGCTCGTCACCGAGGCCGAGCGCGGCCTGCTGGACTTCGTCACCATCGAGGACGCGCTGAGCCTGCAGTCCACCCTCCCCGACGGGCCGGACGAGCGCGCCGGCCAGGTCCGCGGCCGCCTCGACGCGGTGCTGCTGGCGGCCAGGCTCGCCCCGCTCACCAAGCGGATCGGCCTGGTGCCCACCGCGACGACGACGCACACCGAGCCGTTCCACGTGGCGATCGGCATCGCCACCCTCGACCACGTCAGCGCCGGGCGCGCCGGCTGGCGGGTGCAGGTCTCCCCGCGCCGGACGGAGGCCGCGCACTTCGGGCGCCGGGAGGTCCCGCCCCTCGACCCGCGGCGGCTCGACACGGACCTGCTGGCGGACCTGTTCGGCGAGGCCGCCGACGCGGTGGAGGTGGCCCGCCGCCTGTGGGACAGCTGGGAGGACGACGCCGAGATCCGGGACGTGCCCACGGGCCGGTTCGTGGACCGCGACAAGCTGCACTACATCGACTTCACCGGGGCGCGCTTCTCGGTCAGGGGGCCGTCGATCACGCCCCGGCCGCCCCAGGGCCGGCCGATCGTCACGGTGCTCGACCACGGCCACTCGCGCGTGCCGTACGAGCTGCCCGCCCGCTCGGCCGACATCGTCCACGTGACCCCGCACAGCCGTGCGGAGGCCGAGGCGATCACCGGGCGGATCCGCGCGCTGCCGCGGGAGGGCGAGCCGCTGAAGATCTTCGCCGATCTCGTCGTCTTCCTGGGGGAGGACGCCGCCGCCCGCAAGGCGGGGCTCGACGAGCTCGACGGCGCCGAGTTCACCTCCGACGCGGCGGTGTTCACCGGCACCGCCGAGGAGCTGGCCGACCTGCTCCTGGACTGGCGGGAGGCGGGGATCGAGGGATACCGACTGCGGCCCGGGGCCGTACCGCACGACCTCGAGGCGATCACCCGCCGGCTGGTCCCGGCCCTGCGCAGGCGCGGCGCCTTCAGGAGGGAGTACGAGGCCGCCACCCTGCGCGGGCTGCTCGGCCTCCCCCGGCCGGACAGCCGCTACCGGGAAGCGGCCACGGTGTGAAGTTCCTCGCCATCACCCTCATCGCGCACGACGGGCGCACGTCCACCACCGAGCGCTTCCGCGAGGTCGTCGACAACGCGATCCTGGCCGAGGAGCTGGGGTTCGACGGCTTCGGGGTGGGTGAGCGGCACGAGCGGCCGTTCATCTCCTCCTCTCCGCCGGTGGTGCTCGGCCACATCGCCGCCAGGACCTCGCGCATCCGGCTGTTCACCGCGGTCACCACGCTCAGCCTGCTGGATCCGGTACGGGCCTACGAGGACTACGCCACGCTCGACCACCTGTCCGGCGGGCGCCTGGAGCTGATCATCGGCAAGGGCAACGGGACCGCGCAGGCCCGGCTCTTCGGCGTCACGGCCGAGGACCAGTGGGAGCGCAACCGTGAGGGCTACGAGCTGTTCCGCAGGCTCTGGCGCGAGGACAAGGTGACCTGGTCGGGGCGGTTCCGGCCGCCGCTGACCGACGCCGAGGCCCTGCCCCGGCCCTTGCAGCGGCCGATCCGCGTCTGGCACGGCAGCGCCACCAGCACGGACTCGGTGGACCTGGCCGCCCGCCACGGCGACCCGCTGTTCTCGGCCAACGTCACCCACCCCGTCGAGCCCTACGCCGAGCTGGTCGACCACTACCGGGAACGCTGGGCGCACTACGGTCACGACCCGGCCGACGCCCTGATCGGCGCCGGCAGCGCGGGTTACTACGCCGCCCGCACCTCGCAGGAGGCCGTCGAGACCTACCGGCCCGTCTTCGCCGCCCGCCAGGAGGCGTTCAGGAGGTACGGCGTGCCGCCGGTGTTCCACTCGCTGGAGGACGCCATCGAGCGCGGCTCCGTCCTGGTCGGCAGTCCCCAGCAGATCATCGACAAGGTCCACCGTTACCACGCGCGGCTCGGCCACGAGGTCATGCACCTGCACGCCGACGCCGACGGGCTGACGAACAGCCGGCACCGCGCCGCGCTCGAGCTGTTCCAGGCCGAGATCGCCCCCGTGCTGCGCAAGGAAATCCCCAGCAGACCGTTCCCGGAAGGGCTGTCATGACAGTTCCGCTGCCCGTCCCCCTGTCCGTCCTCGACCTGGCGCCGATCCCGTCAGGAGGCAGCGCGGGCGACGCGCTGCGCAACACGCTCGACCTCGCCCGGCGGGCGGAGGAGTTCGGTTACCGGCGCTACTGGCTGGCCGAGCACCATTTCGCCGCCGGTGTGGCCGGCTCGGCCCCGGCCGTGCTGATCGCCCTGGTGGCCGCGGCGACCGGCCGGATCAGGGTCGGTTCCGGGGCGGTGCAGCTGGGCCACCAGACGCCTTTGTCCGTGGTGGAGCAGTTCGGCCTCATCGACGCGCTGCATCCAGGCCGGCTCGACCTGGGGCTGGGCCGTTCCGGCCAGCGCAGGGCCGAACTGGCGGGCGCGGGCGCCCCGGGCGGTCAAGGCGCTTCGGGTGGTCAAGGCGCTCCGGGCGGTCAGGACGCCCCGGCCCGTCCGGGCGGGGGAAACAGTTCGCGGGCCGCGGCCGGGCCCGCGGAGTCCTCGGTCGTCGACGGCCTGCTCATCCCGCCCCCGTTCGACTGGTCGGCGCTGGCGAGGTCCCCGCAGCTGGCCTTCCAGGCCTCGCTGCTGCAGCAGCCGGGGGCGCGGACCCCCGACTTCGCCGAGCAGGTCGACGACGTCATCGCCTTCCTGAACGGGACCTACACCTCCCCGGAAGGGCTGACCGCGCACGCCGTACCCGGCGAGGGCGCCGACGTGCAGCTGTGGATCCTGGGCAGCAGCGGCGGGCAGAGCGCCCAGGCGGCGGGGGAGCGGGGGCTGCCGTTCGCGGCGAACTACCACGTCAGCCCGGCCACCGTGCTGGAGGCCGTGGAGGCCTACCGGGAGGCGTTCAAGCCGTCGGCGGCGCTGGCGGAGCCGTACGTGATCGTCTCGGCGGACGTGGTCGTGGCCGGGGACGACGCCGCCGCGGCCCGGCTGGCGGCGCCGTACGGGCTGTGGGTGCGCAGCATCCGCACCGGCCGGGGGGCCGTCCCGTACCCGAGCCCGGAGGAGGCCGACGCCCACGTGTGGAGCGAGGCCGATCTGGAGCTGGTCGCCGACCGGGTCGACACCCAGTTCGTCGGCTCGCCGGAGACGGTGGCGGAGAAGCTGCGGGTGCTGCAGCGCGTCACCGGAGCCGACGAGCTTCTGGTCACCACCATCACCCACCAGCACGCCGACCGGGTGCGCTCCTACGAGCTGCTGGCCCGGGCGTGGGGACCGTCCGGTCCGGTGCTTGGCGACCCCGCCGGCGCGCGGGTGGGAGCGTACCCGTGATAATTTCATGTAAACCCAGTAGGAAATGTTGACTTTCCTCCGAGAGAGCCATAGATTCACCGGTATGAGCCAGGGCCGTTACCTGACCCGGCGCCCGCACGTGGACTTCTGCCACGTCGCCAGCGCGCAGTGTCGCTGACCGCGCATCCCCCTCCTTCTCACGCTCCCACGAGGGCGAGACCTCGCCCGTCCGGCTCGACCCGGTCCCGTGCCCGAGAGGCCCGCGGCCGGGCCGGCCCCAGAACGTTGTGAACCTCACGGAGGTGCTCCCATGACGGAGACTCTGCCCGGCCGCGCGGTGGACGCCGAAGGCTACCGGCGCGCACTCGCGGTGCACGCCGCGGGCGTGGTCGTGATCACCGCCCGGAGCGGCGACGCGCCGGTCGGCCTGACCGCCACCTCGTTCTCCTCGGTCAGCCTCGACCCGCCCCTGGTCTCCTTCTACGTCGACAGGGGCTCCACCACCTGGCCCCGGCTGCGCGCGGCCGGCCACTTCGCGGTCAACGTCCTGGCCAGCGACCAGGCCGAGCTGGCCACGCGCTTCGCCAGCAGGGGCGTCGACCGTTTCGCCGCCCCCACCCGGTGGAGCCCCGGGCCGCTCGGCGCGCCGCTGCTGCGGGACGTCTCGGCGCACTTGATCTGCCTGCCCCACGAGACGGCCGAGGTGGGCGACCACACCCTGGTCGTGGGCCTGGTCGTCGAGGCGGTCGCCGACGGCCCCGGCCGTCCCCTGCTGTACCACCAGGGCCGTTTCGGCCGGTTCATCGCCCACCCCTGACCGGTGCCCGGCCGGCCGGGCCGTGCGTCCCCCGGCCGGCCGGAGCACCCATGAGGAGCGACCATGACAGAACTCGATCTCACAGCCGACGTCCTCGTCGCGGGAGGCGGCCCGGCCGGAGCCTGGGCCGCGGTCAAGGCGGCCGAAGCCGGAGCCGACGTGATCCTGGCGGACAAGGGCTACCTGGGCACCAGCGGCGCGACGGCCGCGGCCGGCACCGGCGTCTGGTACGTCCAGCCCGAGCCCGCGGCCCGCGAGCGGGCGATGGCCTCCAGGGAGGGGCTGGGCGGATACCTGGCCGACCGGGAGTGGATGGCCCGGGTGCTCGACCAGACCTACGCGAACATGCACGAGCTGGCGGAGGTGAGCCGCTATCCCTTCCCGGTCGGGGAGGACGGCGCGCAGATCCGGCGCGGGCTGCAGGGACCGGAGTACATGCGCCGCATGCGCGTGCGGGCCAGGCGCGCGGGAGTGCGCATCCTCGACCACAGCCCGGTCACCGAGCTGTTGGTCGACTCCGAGGGCGCCGTCGCCGGAGCCGCCGGTCACCGCAGGCGGCACGACCAGGCCTACCGGGTGCGGGCGGGCGCGGTGGTGCTGGCCACCGGCGGCTGCGCCTTCCTGAGCAAGGCGCTCGGCTGCGACGTCAACACCGGCGACGGCGCGCTGTTCGCCGCCGAGGCCGGGGCCGAGATGTCCGGTATGGAGTTCTCCAACGCCTACGCCATCGCCCCGGAGTTCACCTCGGTGACCAAGACGGCCTTCTACTCCTATGCCACCTTCTACCACGGGGACGGCAGCGTCCTGGAGGGCGCGGGGAGCACCCGCGGCCGCTCGGTGATCGCCCGCGCCCTGCTGTCGGAACGCGTGTTCTGCCGCATCGACCGGGCCGAGGAGCAGGTGCGGCGGGCGATGCGGCTGGCCCAGCCCAACTTCTTCCTGCCCTTCGACCGCCAGGGCGTCGACCCGTTCACCGAGCTGTTCCCGGTCACGCTGCTGGCCGAGGGGACCGTCCGGGGGACCGGCGGGATCCGCCTGGCCGGCTTCGACTGCTCGACCTCCGTTCCGGGCCTGTACGCCGCCGGCGACGCGGCCACCAGGGAGCCGATCTGCGGCGGGTTCACCGGCGGCGGCAGCCACAACGCGGCCTGGGCCATGTCCTCCGGCACCTGGGCGGGGCAGGCGGCCGCCCGCCACGCCCGCGCCCTGGGCGCCGGACCGGCGCGGCGCCCCGTGCGCGGGACCGGGGGAGCCGGGCTGCGGCCGTCCACCGGCGCGCGGCAGCCGTACCGGGAGGTCGTGGAGGCGGTCCAGCGCGAGGTCCTGCCGTACGAGAAGAACTACCTGCGGCACGGCGCCCGGCTGGCGCCCGCGCTGGCCGAGCTCGACCGGATCTGGGCACAGGCCCGGCGGGCGCTGCACGCGGACGGGGCCGAGACGGCGCGCGCCCGCTCGGCGGCGGCGATGGCCGCCCACGCCCGCTGGATGTACGCCTCCGCGCTGACCAGGACGGAGAGCCGGGGGATGCACAAGCGCGAGGACTTCCCGCGCGAGGACCCCGCCCAGCACTACCGGATCGTCTCGGGCGGGCTGGACGAGGTGTGGACGGCGCCCGAGCCCGGCCTGATCACGGTGGCGGCGGCCTCATGATCGAGATCGTCTCGCGTGAGCGGTGCATCGCCTGCGACAAGTGCGTCGAGGTCTGCCCGACCGGCGTCTTCGAGCGCGGCCCCGACGGCGTGCCCCTGATCGCCAGGCAGAGCGACTGCCAGACCTGCTTCATGTGCGAGGCGTACTGCCCCGCCGACGCGCTGTTCGTGGCCCCCCGGGCCCACCCGCTGCCGGAACCTCCCGACGAGGCCGACCTGGCCGGGCGGGGACTGCTCGGCAGCTACCGCAGGCAGATCGGCTGGGGGCACGGCCGCACACCCGGCGCGCTGCTCGCCGTCGGCCCGCCGCTGCCGGACGCCGGCGGAGCCGTCCCCGCCGCGTCGCCGGCCAACGTCATCATCTCCTGACCCTGATCGCGTCCGGTGAGAACCGGAGGACCTTCCGGTGAGAGCCGGAGAACGGAGCACCACAGTGTCGAGCCGCAGCGGCGGTCCCGGGCACGGACCGCGAACCCTTCCGGGGGCCGGGCCGTGACGCTTTCCGAAGTGAGTGCGGGCCCGCTCGTACGGCAGGAGCGGCCGCCTGAGGTGGTCACCGCCCGCCACCCCCTGCGCTGGGTGGCCGTCGCGGGAGTGCTCGTCCTGCTGGCGATGGCGGCCAGCGCCCTGATCACCAACCCCGCCTGGGAATGGGAGATCGTCGGGCAGTACCTGTTCGCGCCGTCGGTGGTGCGCTCGGTCGTCCTCACGCTGGAACTGACGGTCATGGGCATCGTGCTCGGCTTCGCGCTCGGCACGCTGCTGGCACTGATGCGGCTGTCGCCCAACCGGCTGCTGTCGTCGGTGGCCTGGGGCTACGTCTGGCTGTTCAGGTCGGTGCCGCTCATCCTGCAACTGCTGTTCTGGTACAACCTGGCGCTGCTGTACCCTCGGCTGTCGTTCGGCGTGCCGTTCGGGCCCGCGCTCTTCGACATCGGGACCATGGACCTGATCGGCCCGCTGACCGCGGCGGTGCTGGGCCTGGCGCTGCACCAGGCGGCCTACGCCGCCGAGATCGTGCGCGGGGGCCTGCTCTCGGTGGACCACGGCCAGCGCGAGGCCGCGGCGGCCCTGGGCATCCCGCGGGCCCGGCGGCTGCTGCGCATCATCCTGCCGCAGGCCATGCGGACCATCGTGCCCAACGCGGGCAACGAGATCATCGGGCTGGTGAAGGGCACCTCGGTGGTCTACATCATGGCGCTGCCCGAGCTGTTCTACCAGGTGCAGGTGATCTACAACCGCAACGGCAGGGTCATGGCCCTGCTGCTGGTCGCGGCCATCTGGTACCTGATCCTGACCACCGCGCTGTCGATCGTGCAGTACTACGTCGAGCGCTACTACGGCAGGGGACGCGCATGAGCGGCGGGAGCCGTACCGTGCGGGACCGCGCCCCCGGGGACCGCGCCCTCGGGGACCTCGTCACCGGGGACGGGACCGCAGGCGGGCACGCCATGGTGGAGCTGCGCGGCGTGCACAAGAGCTTCGGCCCGCTGCACGTGCTGCGCGGGGTGGACCTGACGGTGGAGCAGGGGCAGGTCACCGTGATCCTCGGCCCCTCCGGCTCGGGCAAGTCCACCCTGCTGCGCACGATCAACCACTTGGAGAAGGTGGACCGCGGCTCGGTCCGGGTCGGCGGCCGGCTGCTCGGCTACCGCCAGGTGGGCGACCGGCTGCACGAGCTCAGCGAGCGCGAGATCCTGAGGCAGCGCACCCAGATCGGGTTCGTCTTCCAGTCCTTCAACCTCTTCCCCCACCTGACGGTCCGGCAGAACCTCACCGAGGCGCCGCTGTCGGCCCAGCGCCGGCCGCGCGCCGAGGCCGAGGCGCTGGCCGCGCGGCTGCTGGAGCGGGTCGGGCTGGCCGACAAGGCCGACGCCTACCCGCGGACGCTGTCCGGCGGCCAGCAGCAGCGGGTGGCCATCGCCCGGGCGCTCGCCCTGGAGCCCGCGCTGGTGCTGTTCGACGAGCCGACCTCCGCGCTCGACCCCGAACTCGTCGGCGAGGTGCTGGAGGTCATGAAGGACCTGGCCCGCAGCGGCACCACCATGATCGTGGTCACCCACGAGATCGGCTTCGCCCGCGAGGTCGCCGACACCGTCGTCTTCATGGACGCCGGGCTCGTCGTCGAGTCCGGCCCGCCCGCCCAGGTACTGGACGACCCCCGCCACGAACGCACCCGCGCCTTCATCGGCAAGGTCCTCTGACTCGAAGGAATCGCACATGCACTCCACCACCGCGCGGGCACTCGCCCTGCCCGCGCTCCTCCTGCTGGCCCTGACCGCCTGCGGCGCCGAGCCCGAGATCGTGCCCGCGACCGTGGCCGGCGACGCCACCGGCACGCCCGCCGCCGGCGGCAGGACGCTCAACCTCGGCCCGGACCAGAAGCGCGTCCGCGCCGAGAAGGTCGACTCGATCGCCTCCCGGGTCCCGGCCGAGATCGCCGAGGACGGCAGGCTCACCGTGGGCTTCAGCGGGGAGGGCTCGCCCCCTCTGACGTTCCCGGCCACCGACGACACCACGATCATCGGCGTCGAGACCGACATCGCGCAGCTGGTGGCCGACGTGCTCGGCCTGGAGATCGAACCGCAGACCAGCTCCTGGGAGAACCTGTTCCTGGCCGCCAAGTCGGGCAAGTACGAGGTCGTCTTCAACAACGTCACGGTGACCGAGGAGCGCAAGGACCTCTACGACTTCGCGACCTACCGGGTCGACCAGCTCGGCTGGCAGGTGCCGGAGAACAGCCCGATCAAGGAGATCGCCAAGCCGGCCGACATCGCCGGGCTGCGGGTCTCGGTGGGCTCGGGCACCAACCAGGAGAAGATCCTGCTCGACTGGGACAAACAGAACAAGGAGGCGGGCCTCAAGCCGGCCGAGATCCTGTACTACCAGAAGTACGGTGACGTCCTGCTGGCGCTGAAGTCCGGCCGCGTCCAGGCGTACTTCGGCCCCAACCCGTCCATCGCCTACAACATCGCCGTCAGCGGCGGATCCCGGATCGTCGGCACGTTCTCCGGCGCCGGCCCCGACCTGCAGGGTCTCATCGCGGCCATGACCAAGAAGGACAACGGCCTGGTCAAGCCGGTCAGCGAGGCGCTGAACACGGTGATCGAGAACGGCAGGTACAAGGAAGTGCTCGACCGCTGGGGCCTGGGCAACGAGGCGATCCCCGAGTCGCAGATCAACCCGCCCGGCCTGCCGAGGCAGGGGGCATGAGCGAACTCGCCACCGGGACGGACTGTGTGAGCGGGCTCGCCGGCCGGATCGGGGGTGCGGGCGGGCCCGCCGCCGAGGTGCGCCTGGTCGGCATGGAGGATCCCGCCGTCACCCCCCTGCTGGCCGGGCTGGATCTGGAGTACACCACCCGGTACGGCCCGAACGACGAGCTGAGCAGGTATCCGGCCGGGGAGTTCGCCCCGCCGCACGGGGCCTTCCTGATCCTCGTGGCGGACGGCGAGACGGTGGCGGGCGGCGCGTTCCGCCGCTACGACGCCGTGACCGCCGAGCTCAAGCGGGTCTGGACGCACCCGCACCGCCGCCGGAGCGGCCTGGGCCGCCTGGTGGTGCGGGAGCTGGAGCTGCAGGCCCTGCGGCTGGGGTACCGCCGGGTGTACCTGACGACGGGGCCGCGCCAGCCGGAGGCCGCTGGGCTCTATCTCGCCGCGGGGTACACGCCCCGCTTCGACGTCGACGACCGCCCCACCGAGGGGCCGCTGCCCTTCGTCAAGGACCTGGGTCACGCGTCCTGAGGCGCCGCCGGCCGGCGTATCCGTCAGCGCAGGAACCGGGTCAGGGTCTCCGCGAGCCACCCGGGATCGCCGAGCCAGGGATAGTGCGCGCCGCCCGGCTGTACGGCGAGCTCGGCCGCCGGGAATAGCCCGGCGTACTCGGCGGCGCGCTCCGGCGGCAGCGCCAGGTCGTACTCGCCCGTGACGAGCAGCACCGGCGCCCGCAGCTCCGCGAGGGCGGATCTGACGGTCTTCGGGTCGAAGGCGCCCTCGGCGTAGTAGCCGGCCGCCGCCTCCGTGTTCTTCAGGTCCCTCTCCCGGTCGAACAGGGCCCGGACGGCGCCGTCCCAGCGGCCGTAGAAGAAGGGCGCGGTCGCCGCCGAGTCGCCGGCCGCGGCCCGGCCGGACCAGATCCGCTCGAATGCGGCGAAGGCGTCGGGGAACCAGGGCTCCTTGCGACGCTGCTCGGCGAGCTTGCGGCGGTCCGCATCGGTGATCTCCAGATCGACCGCCCGCGGGCTGGGGTTGAGCAGGACGAGGCGGCCGACGCGGCCGGGGTGCCGGGCGGCGTACAGCAGGGCGAGCGTCGCCCCGGCCGAGTGCCCCATCAGGTCCAGCCGCTCCAGCCCGAGGTGCGTGCGCAGCGCCTCGACGTCCTCGACCTGCCGATCGCACCGGTAGGTGGCCGGATCCGCCGGGACGGCGGACTCCCCGGTGCCGCGCAGGTCCAGCAGCACCGACGGCAGGCGCGCGGACAGCCCGCCCAGGTCGCCGAGGTAGGCCGAGGCCAGCATGGGCCCGCCGGGCAGGCAGACCAGCGGGGGGCCTTCGCCGGTCCGGCGGTAGGCGAGCCGGGTGCCGTCGGCGCTCTCGAAGGTGGCCATACGAAGATCATACGCACCGGGATCACCGGAGGCCGCGCGGCCTCCCGGGCACGGGCTTCCCGGGAAGCACGGCCCTTCCGGGAGCGCGTCCTCCTCGGCGGTGCGGCCTTCTCGGGAGTGCCTTCCCAGCGGTACGGCCCTGTCAGGAGTGCGTCCTCCTCAGCAGCACGCCCCCGGACAGGCCTCCCGCCAGGCTCATGACGGCCACGGTGACGGCCAGCGGCACCATGGTGCCGGTGCCGAACGCGCCCGAGATCGGCCCGGTGATCCCGCCGGTGACCCACTGCACCAGGCCGAACAGGGCCGAGGCGCTGCCCGCCCTGGAGGTGGGCTGGCTGGACATGGCCAGGGTCAGCGCCATGGGATAGATCATTCCCTGGCCCGAGGTCATCAGGAACAGGGCGACCATCACGACGGGGAGCCCGAGACCGGCCAGGGCCGCCACGAGCAGCAGCAATCCGGCGGCCGCGGACAGCGCCAGCCCGGTCGCCAGCATCAGGCGCATCGACACGCGCCCGGCGAGCCGCCCTGCCAGCTGCCCGGTGATGATCATGCCGGCCGAGTTCACCCCGAACAGTACGCCGAAGCCCTGCGGGGACAGGCCGTACACCTCCTGCAGGACGAACGAGGCGCCGGAGATGTAGCAGAACATCGCGCCGCTGGCGAAGGCCGCGGTGAGGGTGAGGGCCATGAACCTGCGGTGCCGGAGCACCGCGATCATCGATCGCGCGACCGCGCCGGGGGCGGTGCCGGTCCGCAGGTGCGGCGGGTGCGTCTCCGGCAGGGCCAGCAGGGCGGTGAGCCACAGCAGCCCGCCTGTCGCGGTGATGACGCCGAACAGTCCGGGCCACGGCACGACCCGCAGCAGTTGCGCTCCCAGCAGCGGCGCCGTCAGCGGGACCAGGCCGGTCACCAGCATCAGCATGCTGAAGAACCGGGCCGCCTCGACCCCGCCGTACAGGTCGCGCACCACGGCTTTGGTGAGGGCGACGCCGGTGGCGGCGGTCAGCCCCTGCAGGAGGCGCAGCGCGACGAGCGCCTCGATCGACGGGGAGATCGCGCACAGTGCGGACACCGCGCAGAAGGCCGCGAAGCCGATGAGCAGCGGGCGCCTGCGGCCGAAGGCGTCGCTGAGCGGGCCGACGACGACCTGGCCGGTCCCGAGCCCCACCATGAAGGAGGTGAGTGAGAGCTGGGCCGCGGACGCGCTCGCGCCTAGATCGCCGGCGAGCCGGGGGAGCGCCGGCAGGTAGAGGTCGATGGCCAGCGGGCCTATCGAGGTCAGCGCGCCGAGCAGGATGAACATCCTGGTCCGCCCGCGCGCGTGGGTGATCGGGGACGTGGGACTGTCGGTGGGGGCGTGGGCGGGGGCCGCCGTCACCGCGGGACCGTGCTCATGGTGGTTCTTTCTCTCTGATCTTCTGATCTGCGCGTGGGCGGTCCGCCGAGGAGAGGCCGGCTGCTTTCATCCTTGACCTTGGGCCACATTCCCCTATAAGTCAATAGGTAATATATGGAATATCGCCGCTCCGCCAAGAAAGGGTGAAGAGCCATGGACGCCTTCCGGCCGGGATCTAACCTCGTGCCCATGTCGATCGAGGAGAGCGCCTCCCGCGGCGCGGCGCTGCCGCCCGCCCCCGTCCGCTCGGCCGTCGCGGTCGCGCCGCCGACCCCCGGCGAGGGGCACTGGGCCGGAGCGCCCAGCGCGGTGGCGCACGAGGGCCGGATCTATCTCGCCTACCGGCTGCGCCGGCCCGTCGGGCAGGGACGGGGTCACACGGTGGTCGTGGCCCGCTCCGCGGACGGTGAGCGCTTCGAGACCCTGCTGACGATCACGCGTGAGGAGATGGACACCGAGTCCCTGGAGCGGCCCGCGCTGGTGCGCACCCCCGAGGGGCGCTGGCGGCTGTACCTGAGCTGCGCCACGACCGGGACCAAGCACTGGCGCGTGGAGATGATCGAGGCCGACGACCCCGCCCGCTTCGACTCCCGCTCGCGCAGGACCGTCCTGCCCGGCGATCCGAAGACGGGGGTGAAGGATCCGGTGATCGTACGGCGGGAGGGGGTGTGGCACCTGTGGGCCTCCTGTCATCCGCTGGCCGACCCCGACCACACCGACCGGATGGTGACCGACTACGCCACCAGCGCCGACGGCCTGGAGTGGACCTGGCACGGCACGGCGCTGAGCGGCCGCCCCGGGGCCTGGGACGGCCGGGGGGTGCGGATCAGCGCGGTGCGCTTCACCGGTGAGGGGGTGCTGGCCTTCTACGACGGGCGGGCGAGCGCGCAGGAGAACTACGAGGAGCGGACCGGGATCGCCGTGGGATCCGATCCGGCCGACCTGGCGCCGCAGGGGGACGCCCCCGCCGCGGTCTCGCCGCACCGGGGCGGGGGGCTGCGCTATCTCGACATCGTCGACCTGCCGGACGGCGGTGTGCGGCTGTACTACGAGTACACCCGCGCCGACGGCGCGCACGAGCTGCGCACCGAGCTGCGCCGGTCGGCCTGACGGCACCGGGCCGCGCCGGTCAGCCTGAGGAGGGGCGGCCGTTGCGGGCCTGGCGCTGACCGGGAGGGCGGGCGCCCACCAGGCCTCCGGAGCGCTCCCTGGGCCGCAGCCAGTCGCCGAAGTCCTCACCGGTGACCTGCTGCAGCAGCTCGATGTCGTCGGCGAAGCGGGGGATGAGCCGCCGGCGCTGCTCCCAGGTGAGCGGGCGCCGCGCCTTGCCCCGCCGCTGGAGCAGGCCCTCGATCGGCTCGGCCAGTGCCGTGCCCAGCCGTCCCGGCAGCAGGCGGCCGGCCCGCAGGGCGGCCGACAGCAGCCGGTGCCGCCGGTCCGCCTCGGGATGCGCGGTCACGTTCTCCCGGGGGACCTCGGTGAGCAGGCCCTGCTCCACGCCGAGGAAGGCGCAGATGCGGTCGAGCGCGGGCCCGGGTCTGTCGAGCAGGTCGCGGTATCTGAACACCAGCACCTGTTCGCGGGGGAAGAGCGTGAACAGGTGCGCCAGCTGCTCGCCGTACCGGCCCAGCCGGACGTAGTGCCAGAAATGGGCCCAGCCGGCCTCGATGCGCCGCTCCTCCTCGGCGCAGGCGCGCACCACGTCGCCGATCGGCTCCAGGCCGGCCGACCACAGGTGCGTCCAGTTGGAGTGGGCCCGCTCGACCGGGTCGCGCAGGATCGCGATGATCCGCGCCCGGGGGACGGTCGCGTGGATGCGCCGCTGGGCCTGCCGGTCGTAGAGATAGAACGGGGTCGACTCGCCACGTGAGGTCCCCGGCGGGGCGTCGGCGAACAGGGCCTCGTAGTCCTCGCGCCGCCAGACGTGCTCCCGGTAGGTCTGGGCGTCGCCCGGCCCGCCCCGGTCCGGCGGGGGGCCGTCGGTGAGGAAGAACTTCGGTTCCTTGACGGGGGACATGTAGAGCTGCGGGTGTCTCTGGAGTGCGGCGTGCAGAGCCGTCGTTCCGGACTTGGGGGCGCCTGCGACCAGGAAGTCCGGCAGGGGCATCGTCGTCCTCCGATCCCGTGTGGCAAATACCTTATTTTCCTACCAAATGTGTGGGATAATGTAAACATGGGTTCGGATCTCACCCGCTCCTCGCGAGCGGAGACTCCCCTGACCGCCGCCGTCTCGGCCGGACGCTGGATCCGCCGGGCGGCCGTCGACGGTGAACACGGACGGCACTGGAAGGCCAACCCCGATCCCCGGGGCAGATCGGCCCTCAACCCCGCCGAACCCGCCTCGCTCTACGCCGGGGCGGCCGGCATCGTGCTGTTCTTCCTGGAGCTGGCCGACGCGACCGGCCACGAGGCGTACCTGGAGGACGCCCGCGCCGGCGCCCGCTATCTCGCCTCCACCTGGCAGGACCAGACGGACCTCTCATTGCACCACGGCCTGGCCGGCACGGTCTTCGCCCTGGCGCAGGCGGGCTGGGTGCTCGGCGACGGGAGGTTCGAGGAGGCGGCCGTGGCCGCCGCCGACCGCGTCGTCCGCGGCGTGCGCGCCGTCGACGGCGGCGTCGGCTGGTCGCGGGACCCCGCCCAGCGGGGCGACGGCGGCATCGTGCTGAGCCTGCTGCACGCCTCCACGATCCTCGGCGTGCCCGCCTACGGGGAACTGGCCGTCGAGGCGGGCGGGCGCATCGCCGAGCAGGCGGTGCCCGGCCACCTGTTCGGCGACTGCCCGGATCTGCCCGCCGACGCGGTCACCCCGGGGTTCCTGTCCGGTACGGCCGGCACCGCCTTCCTGATGGCCCGGCTGTACGGCGTGACCGGGCAGGCGCGGTTCCTGGAGGCCGCCCGCCGGGGCGCGGGCTTCGTCCGCGCGGTCAGCACCGTCGCCGGCGAGTGCGCCGTGGTCCCGCACCACCTGCCCCAGGGCCGGGACCTGCACTATCTGGGCTTCTGTTCGGGCTCCGCCGGAGTGGCGCGGACCTTCTACGAGCTGTACCGGGTCAGCGGTGACGCGGGCGACCTCGACTGGGCCGAGCGGCTGGCCCACGGCATCGTGCGCAGCGGGGCCCCGCAGCGGCGCACGGCGGGGCTGTGGAACACCTCCTGCCAGTGCTGCGGCACCGCCGGACTGCTGGAGCTGTTCGTCGGCATGTGGGCCGTGACCGGCAAGGACAAGTATCTGGAGTTCGCCCGCACGCTGGCCGAGGACCTCATCGGCCGGGGGACCGACCACGACGGCCGGGGACTGCGCTGGTACCAGGCCTACCGGCGGCTGCGGCCGGGCGAGGTGTCGGCCGACACCGGCTACATGGTCGGCGCGGCCGGCATCGGCGCCGCGCTCCTGCACCTGGACGCGGCCCTGCAATCCGACGCCGCCCGGCGGGTGATCCTGCTGCCCGACAACCCGTTCCCGGCCATCCCCGTGCCGCCCGCCGTGCTGCGTCGTCCCATCGGGGAGCAGAACGCCGGGTGAGACGCGGTCCGGCGAAGGGCGGCCCGTCGCGGCCGCCCTTCGCGTTTCCGCCGGGGTCACGGGAAAGCCCCGGCCGCTCTGGGCGAGCGGCCGGGGCCGGGGTGATGACGGTCGCCGGGGTCGGGGGTGGCGGCTGTCGGGGCCGGGCGGTCGGGGTCGGACCGCCGGGATCAGGCGGCGACGGGGGAGTAGGCGGTGGCGTCGCCGGTCAGCACCGTGCTGGGGCTGCCGTCCACACCGACGGGGACGTCACCGGCGATGGTGATCCGGTGCAGACGGCGCGGCCGGCCGCCGAAGTCGTGTACGACCCGGTGCTGGGTGGCGCGGTTGTCCCAGACGGCCACGTCGCCCGGGGCCCACCGCCAGCGCACGGTGTTCTCCACCGCGGTGACCTGGTCCTGGATCAGCCGGATGATCGAGTCCGAGGTCACGGCCGACAGGCCGGCCACCCGCCTGGCGAAGTCGCCCAGCAGGATCGAGCGCTCCCCGGTCTCCGGGTGCACCCGCACGACGGGGTGCTCGGTCTCGAAGACCGTGGAGGCGAAGACCTCGGCGCGCGCACGCTCCTGCTCGGGGTCGTCCGAGGTGGCGATGCGGGCGTAGTCGAACCGGTTGGTGTGCACGGCGCGCAGCCGGTCGACCAGGTGACGCAGGTCGGCGGGCAGGTACTCGTAGGCGGTGACGGTGTTGGCCCACAGCGTGTCGCCGCCGGCCGGGGGGACGGTGACCGCGCGCAGCACGGAGGCCGCCGGCGGCCGGTCGACGAAGGTGACGTCGGTGTGCCAGCGGTCGACCTTCTGCCCGCCGCTGTAGTCGAGGTCGAGGATGTGGCCGTTGCCGCCGAGGGCGGGCACGGTCGGGTGGGCGGTGGTCAGCTCGCCGAGCAGCCGGGCGAACGCCTCCTGGCCGCTCTCGTCGAGGTGCTCCTGGCCGCGGAAGAAGATCACCTTGTGGGTGAGCAGGGCCAGGCGGATCTCGGCGACGACGTCGGCGGACAGCTCGCCGCCGAGCCGTACGCCGGTCACCTCGGCGCCGATCCGGCCGGCGACGGGGGAGACGTGAAGCGATGGCATGGTCGTGGGGTTCCTTCCAGAAGGGGAGAGGGGTCGTCCTAGGGCTGGAAGGGGCGACAGAGCGCGCTGGCCACGCGGCAGAAGTCCACGTGACTGCGGATGGTCAGCAGAACCGGGGTCGTCACGTTCCTCACGGTAGATCGGCCTCCGGATAAAGTCAACACAATTGGTAGGGAATTAGGGTTTATGACTACGCCCGATCGATGGGAGCTGGGAGTGACGGTGTGGTCACGGGGGCTTGACGCGGGCTCCGTCCGGGTCTATAAACACACTAAGTCTACTGAATAAGTGGGAAATAGGGAGAATGATGAACGCTCGCAGGCTTCGCGGAGTGGTGGCCCTCCTGGCCGCCGTGGGACTCACGACCGTGGCGGCGGCCTGCGGGGGTTCGGAGCCCGCGGATTCGGTCAAGGCCGGCGGCGCGGGACCCGCCGAGGTCAGGCTCGGCTACTTCCCCAACATCACCCACTCCACCGCCCTCGTCGGCGTGGAGAAGGGGCTGTTCGCCAAGCACCTCGGCTCCGGCACGACGCTCAAGACCAGCACGTTCAACGCCGGTCCCGCGGCGATCGAGGCGGTTTTCTCCGGTGCGATCGACGCCACCTACGTCGGCCCGAACCCGGCCATCAACGCCTGGTCGAAGTCCCAGGGCAAGGCGATCAAGATCATCGCCGGTGCGGCCTCCGGCGGCGTCTACCTCGTCGTCAAGCCGGAGATCAACACTGTCGAGGACCTGAAGGGCAAGAAGATCGCGACGCCGCAGCTGGGCAACACCCAGGACGTCGCCCTGCGCTACTGGCTCGACTCCAAGGGCATCAAGACCGACACCAAGGGCGGCGGCGAGGTCTCGATCGTGCCGCAGGAGAACTCGCAGACCATCCAGACCTTCGCCACCGGCGACATCGACGGCGCGTGGGTGCCCGAGCCGTTCGCCAGCCGCCTGGTCACCGAGAGCAAGGGCAAGATCCTCCTCGACGAGCGCGACCTGTGGCCGAACAAGCAGTTCGTGATCACCCACCTGATCGTCCGCCAGGAGTTCGCCGCCGAGCACCCCGAGACGGTCAAGAAGCTCCTCGAGGCGCACGTCGAGGCCAACGCCACGATCAACTCCGACCCGGCCGGCGCCGCGCAGACCGTCAACTCCGCGCTGGAGAAGCTGACCGGCAAGCCGCTCAAGCCCGAGGTCCTCGACAGCGCCTTCAAGAACATCACCTTCACCAACGACCCGATCGCCTCCTCTCTGGTCGGCAGCGCCGACCACGCCGTCAAGGTCGGCCTGCTGGAGCCGGTGGACCTCAACGGCATCTACGACCTGAAGGCTCTCAACGAGATCCTCGCCACCAAGGGCGAGTCGCAGATCGCGGACAAGTGAGGCGGCCATGACCACGCCACTGACCACGCCGCAGGCCGGGCCGGCCTCCGGGCCGGGGCGGGAGCACGGGCCCGCCGTCCGGCTGGAGGGCGTCTCGAAGGTGTACGGCCAGGGCAAGGACGGCCTGCTGGCCCTGGACGAGGTCTCCCTGACCGTGGCCCCCGGCGAGTTCGTCTGCCTGCTGGGCGCCTCCGGCTGCGGGAAGAGCACGCTGCTGTCGCTGGTGGCCGGGCTGGACGCGCCGACCGCCGGGCGGATCGAGGTCGAGACCGGCCGGGTGGCGATGATGTTCCAGGAGCCGGCGCTGTTCCCCTGGCTGACGGTCTCGGCCAACGTCGAGATGGCGCTGCGCGCCAAGCGGGACAGGGGCGTCAAGGGCACCGGGGGTGCCGAGGGTGCCGGGACCAGGAGCCGGGCCGAGCGCAGGGCCCTGGCCGGGGAGTTCCTGGACATCGTGCACCTGGGCGGGTTCGGCGGCAAGCGGCCGCACGAGCTGTCGGGCGGCATGCGCCAGCGGGTCGCGCTGGCCCGCGCGCTCGCCCAGGACGCCGACGTGCTGCTGATGGACGAGCCGTTCGGGGCGCTCGACGCGATGACCCGCGACCTGCTCCACGACGAACTGGAGCGCATCTGGCGCGAGCGGAACCTGTCGGTGCTGTTCGTGACGCACAACGTGCGCGAGGCGGTACGGCTCGGCGACCGGGTGGT
Organism: Paraplanobispora takensis; assembly: GCF_016863195.1. Lineage (GTDB taxonomy): Bacteria > Actinomycetota > Actinomycetes > Streptosporangiales > Streptosporangiaceae > Planobispora > Planobispora takensis. The sequence continues at coordinate 45,344 of NZ_BOOK01000014.1, forward strand.
GCTGCTGTCCAGCCGGCCCGGCCGGGTGGTGGAGAGCTTCCCGGTGGAGCTGGAGCGGCCCCGCCGTACCGACTCGGCCGAGGTGGCCCGGCAGGCGGCCGAGATCACCGACCGGCTGCGCGAGGAGGTCCTGCGCCATGGCCGCTGACCTCGTCCACGCAGGAAGACCGATTCGGAAGGTGGCCCGCGATGGCCGTTGACGCGAGCACCCAGCAGTCCGGCGCCGAGCCGTCCGACGTCCACGCGCGTCAGATCGCCGGGCTGGACGCCCTGGAGCTGGCCGACCGGCGCAAGAGCGGGCTGGCGTCCCGGATCTGGTCGGGCCTGTGGCCCGTCGTCTCCGCCCTCGTGCTCGTCCTGCTGATCTGGCAGGGCGTGGTGCTGGCCGGCTGGTGGCCCGAGTACGTCTTCGCCGGACCGGTCACGACCCTGGGCGAACTGGCCGGCCGCCTCGGTGAGGCGGAGTTCTACCAGGCGGTGGGCGTCACCATGCGGCGCGCGGTGGTCGGCTTCGCGCTGGCGATCGCGGTCGGGCTGGTGGTCGGCGCACTGGTGTCCAGGATCCGCCCGCTGCGCCGGGCGGTCGGCTCGCTGATCACCGGCCTGCAGACCATGCCGTCGATCGCCTGGTTCCCGCTGGCCATCCTGCTGTTCGGGCTGACCGAGAGCGCGATCACGTTCGTCGTGATCCTCGGCGCGGCGCCGTCCATCGCCAACGGGCTCATCGCGGGCGTCGACTACACCCCGCCCATCCTGCTGCGCGCCGGGCACATGCTGGGGCTGCGGCGGCTGAGCCTGTACCGGCACGTCATCCTGCCCGCCTCCCTGCCGTCGTTCCTGGCCGGGCTCAAGCAGGGCTGGGCGTTCGCCTGGCGGTCGCTGATGGCCGGTGAACTGCTGGTCATCATCGCCAACCAGCCCTCCCTGGGTGAGCAGCTGCACTACGCCCGGGAACTGGCGGACTCCCCGGGCCTGCTCGCCACGATGATCGTGATCCTGGTCATCGGCATCGGGGTGGACCTGCTGTTCGGGGCGGCCGACAACGCGCTGCGCCGCCGGTGGGGTCTGCACCAGGTCACGAACTGATCGGGGCGGCGATGCGGATCTCCGCCAGAACGCAGTACGCCCTGCGCGCGGCGGCCGAGCTGGCCGCCGCGCAGCCCGGTCCCCTGCCCGCCGAGAAGATCGCCGTGGCCCAGGGCATCCCGCGCAGGTTCCTCGACAGCATCCTGCTCCAGCTGCGGCGCGCCGGGGTGCTGCACAGCCAGCGAGGCCCGGAGGGGGGCTACTGGCTGGCCCGTCCCGCCGAGGAGATCAGCCTCGCCGAGATCATCTCGATCGTCGAAGGCGTTCCCGAGGGCGGCGACCACGGCGGGTACCCGGGGGTGGCCAGGCCCCTGGCCGACGTGTGGAGCGCACTGCGCGACCACGAGGAGACCATGCTCGCCGAGATCACTCTCGCGCATGTCGCGCGCGGCGCCCTGCCGGGGAGCGCGAGGGGCTGAGCCGCCGGAACTCCCGGGCCGCGGCGGTGCGCCGGCCCGCCGGAACGGGTGGCGGAACCCAGGTGATCCAGGGCGAAAGCGCAGGTCAGGAGGGGCTGGTCAGGTCCCGGGGTGGCGCAATCTCCCCGTTATTCTATTTTCCCTACTTGATTACTAGGGTTATTTCGTCACGAGGTTCCGGCGGTTTCCGGGAGGCGGGAATGGACAGGGCGGCGGCCGTACCCGCCATCGCCGAGGCACGGCGGCGCAGGGCCGACCGGGCCAGGCAGGTGGCCGACCTGCTGCGCAGGGAGATCCTGCACGGCGGGTTCGGCGCCGGGCGGCTGCCGCTGGAGGCGGCGCTCGCCCGCGAGTTCGGGGCCTCGCGCAACACCGTGCGCGAGGCGCTGGACCTGCTGCGCGAGGAGGGCATCGTCGAACGCTGCCCCGGGGTGGGCACCACGGTCGCGGGGGAGAAGTACCCGCACGGCCTGCACCGGCTGCTCGGCCTGGCCGAGACGCTCCACGAGCACGGCAGCGTGACCAACGAGGTCCGGACTATGGGCCTCATCGAGCCGCCGGCCGCGGTCGGGCGGCGGCTCGGGGTGGCGGCCGGGGAGCCGGTCGTCTATCTCGAACGGCTGCGCCGCCTGAACGGCCTGCCGCTCTCGCTCGACCTGACCTACCTCGTCCGCGACGTCGGCGAGCCCCTGTTCGAGGCCGACCTCGAACGCAACGACATCTTCGTGCTGCTGGAACAGCTCACCGGACAGCCGCTCGGTACGGCGGAGCTGACCATGGAGGCCGTCAACGCCGACGCCCACACCGCCGCCGTGCTCGACGCACCGCGCGGGGCCGCCCTGCTGATGATCGAGCGGCTCACCCACCTGTCGGACGGCCGCCCGGTGGACCTGGAGTTCGTCCGGTTCCGGGGAGATCGCCTGGCCATGCGCGGCCACCTGCGCCGTGACCCGGAGGACCCGGAGGACCCGGAGGACCCGGTGGACCCCCAGGACCCACAGGACCCCGAGGAGAACACATGCCCCTGATCACCCAGCGCGTCGAGGTCCCGGTGACCATCGACGAGGCCCTGTGCATCGACGGCTGCACGCTCTGCGTCGAGGCCTGCCCGCTGGACTCCCTCGCCATCAGCGACGAGACCGGCAAGGCCTACATGCACGTCGACGAGTGCTGGTACTGCGGCCCGTGCGCCGCCCGCTGCCCCGTGGACGCGGTCACCATCGACATCCCCTACCTGCTGCGATGAAGCCTGCTGCGATGAAGGATCCCGCGAAGATGAACCCCCTGCGCGCCGCGGCCGCGGCCGCCCTGCTGCTGGCCGTCGCCGGCTGTTCGGTCGCCGGAGCCGCGGGCGGCGGCGACGGCGGTGACGACACCGGCAAGACCAGGGTCGTCATCGGCTACCAGTCGAAGACCATCAACACCGTGACCGCCGGGACGCTGCTGCGCTCGCTCGGCTATCTGGAGAAGCGGCTCGGCGACGAGTACGCCGTCGAGTGGCAGGACCACGACACCGGCGCGCCGATCACCGCCAAGATGGTGGCCGGGAAGGTCGACATCGGCTCGATGGGCGACTACCCGCTGCTGATCAACGCCTCCCGCACCCAGGGCATCGAGGCGGCCCGCACCGAACTGGTCGCCATCACCGGATACAACCTGCGCGGCGCGCTCAACATGGTCGTCGTCGCCAAGGACTCCGAGGCCGCGACCCTGGCCGACCTCAAGGGCGGGAAGATCTCCGCCAGCGTCGGCTCCGCCGGGCACGGCACCCTGGTCCAGGCGCTGGAGAAGGCCGGGATCGACCCGGTGAACGGCGTCGAGACCGTCAACCAGCAGCCGCCGGTCGGCGCCTCCGCGCTGGAGGCCGGCACCGTACAGGGCTACGCCCAGTTCGTCGCCTGGCCCGGCCTGCTGGTCTTCCAGGACAAGGCCCGGCTGCTCTACGACGGCGCCGCCTTGGACGTGCCGACCTTCCACGGGACCGTGCTGCGCGCCGCGTACGCCAAGGAGCACCCCGAGGTCGTCGAGGCGTTCCTCAAGGCGCAGATCGACGCCACCCGCTATCTGCACGAGCACCCGCTGGAGGCGGCCGAGTCGGTCGCGAAGGAGACCGGGCTCCCGGCCGAGGTCGTCTACCTCTACAACGGCCCCGGCGGCATCTCCACCTTCGACGTCACCCTCAAGCCGCAGCTCAAGGCGGCCCACGAGCACGACGTGCCCTACCTCAAGCGCATCGGCGACGGCTTCTCCGGGGTCGACCTGTCCCGTTTCGTCAACGACTCCTACCTGCGCAAGGCGTACGGCGCGGCCTACGACGCCGACACCGCCTCCACCGCCAACCCCGCCGCGATCACCGGCGACGACCCCGTCTGCGGGATCCCGGTGAAGGACCCCGCCACCGCCTCCGAGCTCTGGCTCGCCGGTGAGAAGACCACCCGCCCCGCGGCGACCCCCGCCTGCCTGCTGCGCGGGGTCGCGAAGGCGCAGGCGGACGGGGCGGCGGAGGTCCGCGCCGCCTACGTGCCCGACGCCGCCACCGGCACCCGCTGGTTCGCCGACCGGGCGTTCTGGGTCGAGGACCCCGGGGCGGAGGAGGACGCCCGCCTCCTGCCCTTCACCACCCAGGACGGGGCCGAGGCCTATCTCGACGCCCACTCCGGCGCCAAGGCCATCTCCTACGACGACGCCCTGAAGGCCGCCGCGAAGGGCGACGCGTGATGGCCGGTCCCCGGACGGCCCCCCACTCCCCGTCGCCCGGCCCCGGCACGGACCCGGCCACGGTCTCGGACGCGGTCTCGGACGCGGAGAACGCGCCCGCCACGGGCCCGGGGACCGCGGACGCGGACTCGAAGAACGCGATCGGGAGCACGGGGCCCACGGCCCCCGTCTCCGGAGGTCCGGGCGCTCCCGACGGTACGGCCGGCGGTCTGACCGCTTCCCGGGGTGCGGCCGGCGGGCAGGCCGTGCTGCGCTGGGGGATCCGGGCGGCCTCCCTGCCGGCCGCGGCCGGGCTCTGGCAGGTGCTCACCGCCGCCGACGCCCGCCTCTGGCTGCGCTTCGACCGCCTGCCCACGCTCGGTGAGATCGCCGAGCGGTTCGGCGCGCAGCTGACCACCTCGCTCTACTATCTCGACCTGCTGCAGAGCCTCATCCGCATCCTCACCGGCTTCGGCCTCGCCGCGGTCGCCGGGATCGCCACGGGCATCCTGGTCGCCCGCTCCCGGCGCGCCGGCGACGTGCTGCTGCCGCTGCTGGAGGCGGTCCGGCCGATCCCCGCCATCGCCCTGGTGCCGATCGCGATCCTGCTCTTCCCCACCGACGAGCAGGGCATCGTCTTCATCACCTTCACCGCCGCCTTCTTCCCCGTCACGGTCAGCACGCGGCACGCCGTACGCGCCCTGCCGACGATCTGGGAGGAGGCGGTCAGGACCCTCGGCGGGACCCGCCGCCACGTGCTGTGGAACGTCGTGCTGCCCGGCATCCTGCCGGGCGTGTTCGGCGGGCTCTCGGTCGGCATGGGCGTGGCGTGGATCTGCGTGATCTCCGCCGAGATGATCTCCGGCGAGTTCGGGGTCGGCTACCGGACCTGGCACGCCTACACGGTCGTCGACTACCCGGGGGTGATCGTCGGAATGATCACCATCGGCGTCCTCGGCTGGCTGACCTCGGCCGCCATCGAACTGATCGGGCGGCGGGCCACCGGCTGGCTGCCCCGCGCGGAAGGGAGCAGGCGATGACGTCGGTCGCGGAGAGCGCCGCCGGACGGACGGGGGCGGGCGGCACTGTGGTGGACGGCGCCCGCCGCGAGGACATCGTGGGCGGGGCGGGCGGCGCGGGCCTGGCCTTCCGGCTGGAACGGGCGGGCCTGGGCTACGGCCGGGACGCGGTGCTGCGGGAGGTCGAGCTGGAGGTGGCGCCGGGCGAGGTCCTGGTCGTCGTGGGCGCCTCCGGCTCCGGCAAGTCCACGCTGCTGCGCGCCCTGGCCGGGCTGCTCCCTCCGAGCGAGGGCCGGATCCTCGCCGGAGGGCGGGAGGTCACCGGCCCCTCGGCGGACCGCGCGATGGTCTTCCAGGACGACGGGCTGCTGCCGTGGCGCTCGGTCCGGCGCAACGTCGAGCTGCCGCTGCGCATCCGCGGCGTGGCCCGCAGCGAGCGCGGGCGGGCCGCGCAGGAGTGGATCGAGAAGGTCGGGCTGGCCGGGTTCGCCCGGCACCTGCCCCGCGAGCTGTCAGGCGGCATGCGCCAGCGCGTGCAGCTGGCCCGCGCCCTGGTCGGCGCCCCGCGCGCGGTGCTGATGGACGAGCCGTTCGGCGCGCTGGACGCCCAGACCCGCGCGGAGATGCAGCGCCTGCTGCTGGAGGTGCTGCGCGAGACCTCCGCGACGGTCGTGTTCGTCACCCACGACGTGGAGGAGGCGCTGCTGCTGGCCGACCGCGTCGCGGTGCTGGGCCGCACCGGCGTGCGGGCCGTCCTGGACGTGCCGGTCGGCGACGAGGCCCGTACGAACCTGCGTGAACGCATCCTGGAGGAGTTGTGATGGAGATCCCGCCGATCGAGGACCGCCTCGAGCTGGAGTGCGAGGTGCTCGTCGTCGGCGGCGGGACCGCCGGCACGATGGCCGCGATCACCGCGGCCGAGCGCGGCGCCCGGGTGCTGCTGATGGAGAAGGCCCACGTACGGCACAGCGGGGCCCTGGCCATGGGCATGGACGGGGTCAACAACGCCGTCATCCCCGGCAAGGCCGTCCCCGAGGACTACGTCGCCGAGATCACCCGCGCCAACGACGGCATCGTCAACCAGAAGACGATCTACCAGACCGCGACCCGCGGCCACGACATGGTCCGCAGGCTCGAAGGCTACGGGGTCAAGTTCGAGAAGGACGAGTACGGCGAGTACGCCGTGCGCCGCGTGCACCGCTCCGGCAGCTACGTGCTGCCCATGCCCGAGGGCAAGGACGTCAAGAAGGTCCTGTACCGGGTGCTGCGCCGCCGCGACATCAGGGACAGGGTCCGCATCGAGAACCGGGTCATGCCGGTCCGGGTCCTGACCGAGGGCGGCCGGGCGGTGGGCGCGGCCGGGTTCGACACGCGCAGCGGGCAGTTCGTCACCGTGCGGGCCGGATCGGTCATCCTGGCCACCGGCGCCTGCGGGCGGCTCGGCCTGCCGGCCAGCGGCTATCTCTACGGCACCTACGAGAACCCGGCCAACGCCGGTGACGGCTACGCGATGGCCTACCACGCCGGGGCCGAGCTCAGCGGCATCGAGTGCTTCCAGATCAACCCGCTGATCAAGGACTACAACGGCCCGGCCTGCGCCTACGTCGCCAACCCGTTCGGCGGCTACCAGGTCAACAACCGGGGAGAGCGCTTCGTCGACTCCGACTACTGGTCGGGCCAGATGATGGCCGAGGTCGCCTCCGAGATCGCCTCCGCCCGCGGCCCCATCTATCTCAAGCTCTCCCACCTGCCCGAGGAGACCGTCAGCGCGGTGGAGACCATCCTGCACTCCACCGAGCGGCCCACCCGCGGCACCTTCCACGCCGGGCGCGGCCACGACTACCGCACCCACGACGTGGAGATGCACATCTCCGAGATCGGCCTGTGCGGCGGCCACTCGGCCTCCGGCGTGTGGGTGGACGAGAACGGCGCCACGACCGTCCCGGGCCTGTACGCCGCCGGGGACCTGGCGTGCGTCCCGCACAACTACATGATCGGGGCGTTCGTCTTCGGCGACCTCGCCGGGGCTCACGCCGCCGCGCACCACGCCGTCCCGCAGACGCTCCCCGAGGACCAGGTCGCCGCCGCCCACGAGCTCGTCTACCGCCCGCTGCGCAACCCCGGCGGGCCGCCGCAGCCGCAGGTGGAGTACAAGCTGCGCCGCTTCGTCAACGACTACGTCGCCCCGCCCAAGACCGGCGCCAAGCTGGAGATCGCGCTGGAGTCCTTCGAGCGCATGCGCGAGGAGATCGCCGCGATGGGCGCGCGCACCCCGCACGAGCTGATGCGCTGCGCGGAGGTGGACTTCATCCGCGACTGCGCGGAGATGGCCGCCCGCTCCTCGCTGGTGCGGACCGAGAGCCGCTGGGGGCTGTACCACGCGCGGGCCGACCTGCCCGCCCGCGACGACGCCTCCTGGCTGTTCCACCTGAACCTGCGCAGGCGGCCCGACGGCGCGATGGAGTTCCTCAAGCGCCCGGTCGAGCCGTACCTGGTGCCCGTGGAGGAGTTCCGCCCGGTCCCGGCCGAGCCCGTGGTCGTCGGCGCCCACGCGAGCACCGCGGTGCGCCGGGCCGCCGGGACCCGTACCGGCCGGGCCGCCGTCGGGCACTCGCCGCGCATCCTGGAACTGCACCGGCTGGCGGAGGAGCAGCCGTCCCTGGAGCGGCTGGCCCCCTACCTGGCCGACACCGACCCCAAGGTGCGCCGGGCGGCGATCGCGGCGCTGACCGAGACCGCGCCGGAGGGCGTGGGCGAGGCGCTGGCCGCCGCGCTGGCCGACGACCACGGGACGGTACGGCGGGCCGCGGCGAGCGGCCTGCGCGAGCTGGTCGAGGTGCTGCCCGCCACCCCCGGGCTCGGCGCCGCCCTCACCGCGCGGGCGGAGAGCTCCGACGCCGCGGTCCGCGGCACCGTGCTGGACGTCCTGCGCGCGCTGCGCCTGGGCACGCGGGAGATCTTCGCCGAAGGGACGCGCGACCCCGACCACCGGGTGCGCATCGAGGCGATCAGTGGCCTGGTCTCCCTCGACGAGTCCGGCCCGGTGGCCGCCGCGGCGGGCGACCCCTCCCGCGAGGTCCGCGTCCGGGTGGCCAGGGGGCTGGGCACGATCGGCAAGCCCGCCGAGGTGCTGGCCGAGCTCGCCGGCGACGCGGACCCGCTGGTCAGGGCGGCGGCCCTGGAGGCCTCCGGCGCCACCGGCTCCCCTCTGCGGGAGCAGGCCGTACGGGCCCTGCGGGATCCCGAGTGGCAGGTGCGGACCGGCGCGGCCCGGTGCCTGGGGGCGTGCGACCCGCAGGACGCGGCCGGCCCGCTGGCCGGGGCGCTGGCCGACGGCAACCTCGACGTCCGCAAGGCGGCCGTGCTCTCCCTGGCCCCGTGGGCGGCCCGCCCCGAGGCGGCCGCGGCGCTGCGCGGCGCCCTGGCCGACACCGACGCCGACGTCCGCGCCTACGCGCGCAGGGCCCTGGCGGAGTGAGCCCCGCCCGCCGAGGCCCGCGTTCCGGGGCCGGGGCGGGCGGGAAACCTGTTGTGCCGGGTGGCCGGGGGCGTTTTGGATGGAGGGCGTGTCGGCGTCCGGTGATCCCGTGTTCCGCGGTGCGGCGCGGGCGGACGCCTCCGGCCGGGCTCCGGCGGCGGACCCTCCCGCCGTCCTGGAGATCGCCTGCGACGAGTCCGGATCGGAGGGCGAGAAGCTCGTCGGCGGCAACACCGACGTGTTCACCCACGCCAGCGTGTCGCTGGACGTCGACGACGCCGCGGGCTGCATGCGGGAGATCCGGCGCAGGGCGCCCTCCCCGGCGCTGGAGTACAAGGCGAACATCCTGCTGCGGGACAAGCACCGGTCCGCCCTGGTGTGGCTGCTCGGGCCGTCGGGGCCGCTGCGGGACAGGACCCACGTCCACCTGATCGACAAGGCGTTCTTCGCCGTCGGCAGGCTCGCCGGGCTGCTGACCGGGAGCGCCGTACGGCCGGCGGGGGCGGGTCCCCGCCCCGGGCGGCGGAGCGGGGAGGCCGAGGCCGTGGCCCGCGCGCTGTACCGCGAGGGGCCGGGCGTCTTCGGGCCCGGAGGCTGGCCGGTCCTGCTGGAGTCCTTCAACGATCTGGTGCGCGCCAGGGATCCCCGGGAGGCGGCGGAGCACGCCGAGGCGTTCTCCCGCGTCGTCGAGACCGCACGCGTCGACGGCGCACGGGGCCGGGCCGGTGAGATCGTGGAGCTGCTGTGGGAGGCCCGGTCGCGGGCGGGCTCCTTCCGGGCCCTGCTGTCCGCCGGCCCCGCTACGGCCCCGGCCCTGGACCCCCTGATCCCGGCCATCGTGCGGACCGTCGCGCACTGGGGCGCGGGCGGAAGGCCCGTCTCGATCGTCCACGACATGCAGACCACGCTGACCGCGGAGCGCATCGCCCAGCTCAGGGAGATGCCCTTCGTGGGCGGCCTGACCGGCCTGCGGCTCGTCGACTCCCGGTCGGACCCGCGCGTCCAGGTCGCCGACGTCCTGGCCGGGGCCGCGCGGAAGATCGCCTCGGAAGAGCTCAACGGCCGGGGCGACGCCGAGCTCACCGCGCTGCTGCGGCCGTACGTGGACGCCTCCTCGACCTGGGGCGACGAGCGCAGCTGGTCCCTGCTCGGCCCCGTCGCGGACCCGGCGGCCCGGCCCCGTCCCTGATCGGCCCGCCGGGGCGCGGAAACGCCCGGCCCGGCCGCGACCAAGCAGAGGTGTAAGGGCGAACGACGAAGGGAGCGGGGCCGGTGCGCCTCAATGAAGACCCTGTGGCCTTTGAGGCCTTCTATCGCCGTCACATCGATGCGGTCATGCGGTTCGTCGTACGCCGGGTGAGCGATCCTCACCTGGCGGCCGACCTGACCGCGGACGTCTTCCTGGCGGTCCTGGACTCGGCGCACACCTACCGCCCCGGCCGGGGCAGCGAGGTGGCGTGGCTGTACGGCATAGCGCGCAACGTCGTGTCGGCCCAGCGCCGCAGGGCGGCCCGGGACGCGCGGCTGGCCGGGCGCGTCGCGGGCCGGCGGATGATGGACGACGACGATCTCGGCCGGATGGAGGAACGGATCGACGCCGAGCGGCGGATGCGCGAGGCCTTGCGCGCGATGGCGGACCTGCCCGACGGCGAGCGGGCCGTACTGGAGCTCGTGGCTATCGACCAGCTCACCGTCACCCAGGCCGCCGAGGCCCTGGGCATCCGGCAGGTGACCGCCCGGGTCCGCCTGCACCGGGCCAGACGCGCCCTTCAGGGCGTCGTTTCGCCGACCGTACGGCAGATGGAGGGATCGGCATGAGCAACTTCGAAGAGCGCCTGCTCGGCGCGCTCAAGCAGGACATGGCCGCCCGGGGGCCGGCCGGGCGGGAGACGGCCGTGACGCGGGCGCGCCGCGGCCCGGACCGCCGCCTGCTGGGGCTGGCCGCCGGAGTGACGGGGGTCGCGGCGGCCGCCACGGTGGTCTTCACTCTGATCGGCGGGGCCGGCAGCCCGGCCTTCGCGGTGGACGAGCGCCCGGACGGGTCGGTCGAGGTGCGGATCGACGAGTTCCGCGACCCCGGGGAGCTGGAGGCCGCGCTCGCCGGCAAGGGGATCACCGCCGTGGTGGACTATCTGCCGCAGGGGCAGATCTGCCGGGAACCGCGTGGTGAGCGCGGCGGGACGGAGCGGCAGGGAGAGCCGATGCAGGCCGAGATCACCGGAGGCGGGGGGATCACGTTCCGGATCGGCAAGGGGCATGTCGGAGCCGGTGAGACGCTGGTACTGGCGGTCTCCTTCGACCGGGAGCATTCGGATCAGGCGCCGTTCGCGATGTCGCTGGGGATCGTCCGGGGAGCCGTCGCCCCGTGCGAGGCGGTGCCGATGCCCGAGCCCACGGGGGTCAGGCCCACCGGCCCCGAGCCCACCGGCCCGGTCACCCACGAGCGGTCCGGCGGCGGCGGTGACGACGGCCCCGGCCTGGACAGCGGCGGCTGAGCCTGATCCCCGATCGGACCTCGGCGGCTGACGGCGCCGGGGTCCCCGGAGGGCCGGAGTCTCGGTGGCCGGGGCCTCAGGGTTTGCGGGCGAGCCCGGCGACGACCCAGGACTTCTGCGCCAGCCGGTCGGGCACCGGGGCCGGGGGCCGCCACTGGCGGACGTAGACGAAGCCGGGCTCCACCAGCTCCAGCCCGTCGAAGAAGCGCAGTGCCCCCTCGCGGGTGCGGGGGCCGCCGCCGGGCTTGTCGAGGGCCTTGCGGTAGATGTCGGCGATCCGCTCGGCGATGTCGGGGCGGGTGTCGAAGACGGCGTGGGTCAGGCCGAGATAGCTGCCGGACGGCAGCCGCTCGCACAGTCGCGCCACGCTCTCGAAGGGTCCGTCCTCGTCGGGGATGTACTGCAGGGTTCCGAAGATCAGGGCGGCGACGGGCCGGTCGAGGTCGATCAGTTCGCGCAGGCCGGGGTCGTCGATCAGCTCGTCGGGGTGGAGGATGTCTCCCTCCACCGCCGCCGTCCGGTCGTCGACGGCCAGGAAGGTCCGGGCGTGGTTGAGCGCGACGGGGTCGTCGGCGACGTACACCACGCGGCTCTCGGGAGCCAGGGACCGGGCGATCTCGTGGACGTTGCGCTGGGTGGGCATCCACGAGCCCACGTGGACGAACTGCCGGACGCCCTGCTCGACGAGATGGCGCACGACGTTCTCCCGGAAGGCCTGGACGTGCCTGCCCATGGCCTTGGCCTCCGGCGCGAGCGCCAGGACCTTCTCCGCGGCCGCCCGGTCGGCGGCGAAGTTGTCCTTGCCGCCCAGGAAGTAGTCGTTCATCCGGGCGATGTTGGGAGTGCCGGCCGACAGACCCGCCGGCCGTTGAGACGCCTCGCTCATCCGTCTCCTCCTCGTTCCCGCGGGGGTTACGAGGACGGTAGCAGTGTTCACGTGGATATGTCGGGATAGGGGAGAGTCATGTGGGAAAGCCTGCGGGCGTATTCCAGCTGGAAGCCCAGCGGTTCGTGGTCGCGCTCGAACATGGCGATGAACAGCGTCAAGGTGAGGAACGGGTGCGCGCCGAGCCGGAAGAGCCCGGGATAGTCGTGCTCGCGCAGGGCCCGGCGTTCGGCGTCGTCGAACCGCAGCCAGCTGGAGGACTCGCCCCGGTGGCAGCCGAGGATGCGGTTGGCGTACTCGGCCTCCCACATCTCCACCGTGGCCGCCGGGTCCTCGCGATAGCGCTCCACCAGCTCGGGGTCGCGGTCGACGGTGAACAGGAACTTGTTCAGCAGATACTTGCTCACGGCCGCCCTCCGCGGGGATACCAGGTGAAGTAGGCCTCCATGGTGTGGAACAGGTCGTAGGTGTCGACGTAGTCGGCCTTCCTGCCCTCGCCCGCCACGCCCATCATCAGCATGAAGTCCATGAAGCCGTGGGTGGCGTTGCCCGGCAGGTGCAGGCTGTCGAGGGTGACCTCGGCCAGGCAGCCCTCGAGGTCGCCCGAGGCGATCCACTCCACGGCCCTGCGGTCGAACTCCGGATCCGGCCCGGTCGGCCCGAACTGGCGCGGCCCGCCGAGCTCCAGCGACAGGTGCCCGGTGCCGATGATCGCCACCCGGCTCTCGTCCGGCCAGTCCTCGACGATCCGGCGGATGGCCCGCCCCAGCTGCACGAACCGCTCGGGCCGCGGCAGGGGAGGGGCGAAGATGTTGGTGTAGACGGGCACGATCGGCAGGTCGTTCTGCGGGCGCAGAGTGATGATCGGGCAGGTGATGGAGTGGTCGATCCGCAGCTCGTTGGAGAAGGCCAGGTCGAACCCCGCGTCCAGCCCCTCCCGCAGCAGGTGCGCCGACAGCTCCTCGTGCCCGGTGAACAGCATCCTCGGCAGGCCGAACTCGCGCTCCTCGTTGTAGAAGTTCGCGTCGTAGAAGGGCGCCTTGCCGATGAGGAACTGCGGCATGTTGTCCAGCCACAGCTGGTGGAAGTGGTCGGAGCCGACCATGACCAGCACGTCCGGGCGCGCCTCCGTCAGCGTCCGCCGGAACGCCTCCACCTTGCGCACCCACTCGTCGGCGAACGGAGGCCGGTCGTCGCCGGTGGCGGTGCTGGCGCGGAGGTAGAAGGGATGGTGGGTGGACGCGATCACCGCGACGACGTCAGCCATGCGGGCCTCCGGGGGTGTACGGCTCGGGCGCGACGGACCGGGTGCCCCGGTCGACCGACAGGAAGATCTCGCCCGCCACCGGACGGCGCAGCTCCTCGGCGAGCTGGCCGATCAGCCCGGCGGTCCGGGCGAGCAGGGCGAATCCGCGCAGCAGCTCCAGCGGCAGGCCCAGGTCGGCAAGCGCCGCGCCGCAGGTGCCCGCCCCGTTCAACGGCAGCGTCCTGCCCAGCACCCGGGGGTGGACGCGGCCGATCGCGGCCAGCAGCGACAGGTGCGGGCCGAACAGGTCCTCCTCGGCGGCGATCCGCATCAGCCGGGGGGTGCGCGGGTCGCCGTCCTTGTGCAGGTGGTGGCCCAGACCGGGGACGAGCCCGCCCTCCTTGCGCCGGGCGAGCACGGTCTCCAGGGCCAGGGCGTCCCATCCGGCCTCGTCCGCCGGCGGCGTGCCGTACCGTCCGAGGGCCTCGTGCAGGAAGCGGCCGCAGTCCTCGGTGACGCCCAGGAAGCGGGACCCGCCGCCGAGCAGCCCGGCCGCCAGCGCGCCCTGGACCGAGTCGGGCGCCGACAGGTAGGTCAGCCGGGTCACGATCGCGGTCGGCGTGAACCCGTGGTCGGCCAGCGCGGCGAGCACGGCCTCGAACACCCGCACCTCCCCCGGGGAGGGCCGCCGCTGGGCCGCGAGCCGGAAGGCCAGCTCGCCGAACCCGACCGTGCCCATCACCTCCTCGGCCAGGTCGCACCCGAGCAGGGTGATCGAGGTCGGCGAGGACGCCCCGAGCGCGGTGGGGTAGGCGGGGTACTCCGGCCGGGCGGGGCGCCCCGGTGTGCCGGACGGGTCCGGGGTGCCCGGGGCGTCCGGCCGCTCAGGCCCGGCCCGGGAGTCACGCGCGTGCGGGGGGTCCGGCTGTTCAGGCATGGCCGTCCTCTCCTGCGCCGTCCTCTCCTGCGCCGTCCTCTCCTGCGCCGTCCTCCTTCTCCGCGCCGCCTCCTTTGCCGGGACCGGCAAGCCAGGCGCGCAGCTCCGGGCCGTGCTCGTCGAGCTCCGGCGGGGGCAGCGCGTAGGCGGCCGGGGTCTCGGAGAAGCGGATCGGGTGGCGCGTGGTCGGCGTCGCGCGCCCGCCCTCGCCGACCTCGACGATCGGGTCGAGCCCGAAGCGCTCGGCCATCGCGAACCCGCCGTCGATGGTGTTGATCGGCCCGCTCGGCACCCCGGCCTCCACCAGCAGCTCGAACCACTCGACCGCGCCGCGCCGGGCCAGCCGCTCGACGAGGACGGGGCGCAGCTGCGCGCGGTTCTCGGTGCGGTCGGCGTTGTGGGCGAAGCGCGGGTCGTCGGCGACCTCGGGGACGCCCAGGACCTCGCAGAGCCTGCGGAACTGCCCGTCGTTGGCGGCGGTGACGATGAGGTCGTCGTCGGCGGTGGGCAGCGGCTCGTAGGGGAACACGCTCGGGTGCGCGTTGCCCATCCGGTACGGCACGACGCCCCCGGCCACGTACGCCGAGCTCTGGTTGACCAGCCCGCTCAGCGCCGACGACAGCAGGTCGACCTCCACGTGCTGCCCCCGGCCGGTGGCCTCGCGGTACCGGAGCGCGGCCAGGACGCCGATGACGGCGTGGTTGCCCGCCATCACGTCGAAGACCGAGATCCCGGCCCGGTACGGCGGGCCGCCCGGATCGCCGGTCAGGCTCATCAGTCCGGAGACGGCCTGCACCATCAGGTCGTAGCCGGGGACGCGCCGGCCGGCACCCGAGCCGAACCCGCTGATGGAGGCGTACACGATGCCGGGGTTGGCGGCGTGCACCGAGGCGAAGTCGAGGCCGTACCGGTGCAGCCCGCCCGGCTTGAAGTTCTCCACCAGCACGTCGGCGCGGCGGGCCAGCTCCCGCGCCGCCGCACCGCCGGTCTCGTCCCGCAGGTCCAGTGCGACGGACCGCTTGCCGCGGTTGACCCCGAGGTAGTAGGTCGAGACGCCGTCGCGCGCCGGGGGCGTCCAGGCCCGGGTGTCGTCCCCGCCCGGCGCCTCGACCTTGACGACGTCGGCTCCCATGTCCGCCAGGAGCATCGTGGCGTACGGCCCCGCCAGGACCCGGGAGAAGTCGGCCACCAGCAGGCCGGACAGCGGCCCGCTCCGGGCCCCTCCCTCCGCGACGGCGTCGTCTGTCATCCGGCCCACCTTCGTGTCCGTATCACGGACAATCGTCCGTATCCGCGAGTCTGAGAGCACCTGCCTTACGCGTCAAGGGTCTTGACAGCGGGCTGGCGGCTATTCAGAGTGACGGCGAATAGAGCTGACCGTCAGACGGACGATCGTTCGCAAAACCGGCCTGCGCCGCCCGTCGAGGACACGGTGAGGAGCCCGACCATGAACGATCGGATCACGTTCGAGAACGGACGGCCCGTGGTGTTCCGCGGCGGCACGGTCCTGCCGATGGACGGCCGGCGGGTGCTCGCCGACACCGACGTCCTCGTCGCCGGCGACCGCGTCGCCGCCGTCGGCCCCTGCCTGCAGGCGCCGCAGGACGCCGCCGAGATCGACGCTACCGGCGGGATCGTCATGCCCGGGATGATCGACACCCACCGGCACATGTGGCAGACCGCCATGCGCGGCTACGGCGCGGACTGGACCCTGACCCAGTACTTCGTCTGGTACTACCTGGAGTACGGCAAGCTGTTCCGGCCCGAGGACGTGCACGCGGGCAACACGCTCGCCGCGATCGAGGCCCTCGACGCCGGGGTGACCACCGTCGTCGACTGGTCGCACGGCCTGCAGACCGTCGACCACGCAGACGCCGCCGCCGACGCGCTGCAGGCGGTGCCCGGCCGGTACGTGCTCGCCTACGGCAACCTCCAGCAGGCGCCCGCCGCGTGGGCGACCACGCCGGAGTTCCGCGACTTCGTGCGCCGCCGGATCACCGGCGACGACATGTTCGGCTTCCAGATGGCCTTCGACGTTCTGGGCGACCCGGCCTTCCCCGAGAGGCCCGCCTTCGAGGTCGCCCGCGAGCTCGGCGTCGCGGTCACCACCCACGCCGGCGTGTGGGGGGCCACCGGCGACGACGGCATCCGGCTCATGCACGAGCACGGCTTCATGACTCCGCAGACGGTGTACGTGCACGCGGCCACGCTGTCGGCCGACTCCTACCACCGCATCGCCGCCACCGGCGGGTCGGTCTCGGTCGCCACCGAGAGCGAGCAGAGCGCCGGGCAGGGCTACCCGCCCACCTGGGCCATCCGTGTGCACGGCATCCCGGTGTCGCTGTCGATGGACACCGGCGTCTGGTGGAGCGGCGACCTGTTCTCGGCCATGCGGGCCACGCTCGGCGCCGACCGCTCCCGCGAGCACATGGAGGCGCACGCCAAGGGCGACACCGTCACGCACTGCGGCCTGCGAGCCGACCAGGTCGTCGAGTGGGCGACCCGTGGCGGCGCCCGCGCGCTCGGCCGTGACGACCTGGGCCGCGTCGAGGCCGGCGGGAAGGCCGACCTCGTGCTCATCAAGAACGACAGCTCGCCCGTCTCGTTCCCGCTGCTCAACCCCTTCGGCCACGTCGCCTTCCAGGCCCAGCGCGCAGACGTGCACACCGTCGTCGTCGACGGCCGGGTGGTCAAGCACGGGCACCGCCTGCTCGGTGTCGACCTGGCCGCCGCCCGCCGCCAGGTGGAGCGCACGGTCGAGCACCTGCGCGGGGCCATGGGGGAGGAGGCCTGGCTCAAGGGCATGAACCCCGACATCCCCGAGACGAAGATCCTCGACAACCCGTACACCTACACCGACTACCGCAGCACCTCGACGCACCGGCGGTGAGCGGGGCCCGGCACGGCATGAGGCCGCCGTCCGGGGAGCCGCCGTCCGGGCAGTCGCCGTCCGGGCAGTCGCAGCGGGCGGGAGGATCCCCGGGGCACCCCTTAGAGTGGATCAGTCCGTTCGAGCGAGCGAGGGGCGTCCATGGCGCGTGCTGACACCGGCCCCGACTTCATCGAGGCCCTGGCCCGCGGCCTCGACGTCATCAGGGCCTTCCGGCCCGGACGCCCGGTCATGTCCCTGACCGAGGTGGCGACGGCCACGGGACTGGCCCGGCCGACGGCGCGCCGCATCCTGCTGACCCTGCGGGAGCTGGGATACGCCAGGACCGAGCAGGGCGGTTTCGCCCTCACCCCGCGCGTGCTGGAGCTGGGCGTGTCCTACGTGCGCTCGATGGGGCTGTGGGAGGTGGCCAGGCCGCACCTGGAGCGCCTGGTGGCGCAGACGCACGAGTCGTCGTCGATCGCCCAGCTGGACGGGTCGGACATCGTCTACGTGGCCCGCGTGGCCGTACCCAAGATCGTCACTCTGTCGGTGCAGATCGGCACGCGCTTCCCCGCGCTGCAGACCTCTCTCGGCAAGGTGCTGCTGGCCGCCCTGTCCCCGGCGGAGGCGGAGCGGGTCCTCGCCGAGCCGAGCCGGTCGGGCGTGGAGCCGCGCTGGCGGCCGTCGGCCGAGGAGCGCGAGGCGGCGCTGCGCACGGTGCGGGCCAGGGGCTGGGCGCTCACCGACGAGCAGCTCGCCCTGGGCATCCGGTCCGTGGCCGCCCCGCTGCGCGACGGCCTGGGCAACGTGATCGCGGCCGTCAACGTCAACGCGCACGCCGCGGAGACCTCCGTCGAGAAGCTGACCGAGGACTATCTGCCGCTGCTGCTGAAGACCGCCGGAGCGATCAGCGCCGACTGGGCGCTGTACGAGACGGTCCCGCAGGTCACGGCCTCCTGACCTCCCCGCTCGCCCGCCGATCGGCGAGGGGCCGGTATGACGCTCAGGTCCCGGTGCGGGGCCAGGCGGCCAGGGCCAGTTCGGCCGTCTCGGTGAGCTCCGCCGCCGTGGCGCCGTCGCGGGCCCGCTGGGACATGCCCTGGATGACCGCGGCGAAGTAGGCGGCCAGGGCGCGGGGGTCGGCGGTGGCGGGAAGCTCGCCTTCGCGCCGCGCGGTCTCCAGGCGCGCCTCGAAGGCGGCCAGGTTCGCGTTGCGCAGGTCGCGCAGGAACGCCGCGACCCCGGCGTCCTGGACGGTGACGTTGGTGGCGGCGCTGATGGTCAGGCAGCCGGGCGGATGGCCGGGGCCGGGATAGAAGGCCGCCGCCTCGCGCAGGATGCGGCCGAACGCCTCGCGGGCGGTGGGCTCCTCCCGCAGGGCGGCGCCGGCGAACGCGCCGGCGGGGGAGCGGCCGTAGGCGTGGACCACCTCTTCGAACAGGGACTTCTTGTCTCCGAACGCCGCGTACAGGCTGCCGGGCTTGATGCCCATGACCCGGGTCAGCTCGCCGACGGACGTGGCCTCGTAGCCGTGCTCCCAGAACAGCCGGGTGGCGGCCTCCAGGGCCGTCGCACGGTCGAACGCCGGCGGGCGCCCTCGTTTCGCCCCTGTCCCACTCATGCCCCCGATTCTAGAGCGATCCCTCAAAAAAGTGTGTTACGTTTCTTATTGAGTGATCGCTCAAGAAATAAGGGATGGAGACCAGTCATGGCAGTGGGAACACTCGAGGGCAAGGTCGCGCTGGTGACCGGCGGCAGCAGAGGCATCGGCCGGGCCGTCGCGCAGCGGCTCGCCCGGGACGGCGCCGCCGTCGCCGTCGCCTACGCCCGCGACGAGGCGGCGGCGGCTGAGACCGTCGAGCGCGTCAGCAAGGACGGCGGCCGGGCCTTCGCGTTGCGCGCGGAGCTGGGGCGGCATGGGGACGCGGCCCGCCTGTGGGCCGCCTTCGACGCCGCGGCCGGGGAGCACGCGCCCGGCGGGAGGCTCGACATCATCGTCAACAACGCCGGGATCGGCCGCAGCGCGCCGCTGGCCTCGCTGTCCGAGGACGGCTTCGACGAGGTGTTCGCCGTGAACGTGCGCGCGCCGTTCTTCATCGTGCAGCAGGGGCTGAGCCGCCTGCGCGACGGGGGCCGGATCGTCAACATCTCCAGCGGCGCGGCCCGCCTGGCCATGCCGGAGATCATCGCGTACGGCGCGACCAAGGGGGCGCTGGACACCTTCACCCTCAACCTCGCCAAGGAGCTGGGTCCCCGGGGCATCACGGTGAACTCGGTGGCCCCCGGGATCATCGACACCGACGTCAACGCGGGCTGGCTGCGCGGCAACCCGCAGGCCGAGGCGCACGCGGCGTCCCTGGCCGCCCTCGGTCGGGTCGGGCGGCCCGAGGACGTGGCCGACGTGGTGGCCTTCCTCGCCTCCGACGACGCGCGCTGGGTGACCGGGCGGGTCGTCGACGCCACGGGCGGTTCCGGGTTGTGAGCCCTTCTCCCGGATGAGGGCGCCGTACGGCACCGCCTCCGTTCCGGTGGTCGGCGCCTCCGTCCCGGCCGGCGGCGCCGGGCCCGTCCCGGTCAGCGGTGGTGCGGCGGGTGGTGGGCACCGCTCTGGTGGCGCAGCCAGGCGTGCCAGGCCGCGACGCCGTCGCCGCGCGTCGCCGAGACCGGGATCACCGGGACCGCGGGGTTCACCCGGTGCAGGTGGTCGCGGAACAGCTCGTCGGGGAAGTCCACATACGGCAGCAGGTCGACCTTGTTGAGCACCACGGCGTCGGCGGTGCGGAACATGTGCGGGTACTTCAGCGGCTTGTCCGTGCCCTCGGTGACCGACATGATCACGACCCGGCGCGACTCGCCCAGGTCGAACAGCGCGGGGCACACCAGGTTCCCCACGTTCTCGACGAACACCACCGACCCCGGGGCCGGATCGAGCTCCCGCAGCGCGCCGGCGAGCATGGCGGCGTCGAGGTGGCAGCCGGCCCCGGTGTTCACCTGCACCGCCCGGCAGCCGGTCGCCCGGATCCGCTCGGCGTCGAAGGCGGTCTCCTGGTCGCCCTCCACCACCGACACCCCCGGCCCGCCGCCCATGTCGCGGATCGTCCGCTCCAGCAGGGTGGTCTTGCCCGACCCGGGGGAGCTCATCAGGTTGACCGCGAGGACGCCCCGCCCGGCCAGCCACGCCCGGTTGAGCTCGGCGAGGTCGTCGTTGCGGGCCAGGATCCGCTGCTCGACGGCGACGGTCCGGCCGCGACCGGGTCCCCGGTCGTTCCCGCGCCCGTGCCCCGGGTCGTACCCAGATCCGGGGGCGGGCCCGGGCCCGGGTCCGGGCCCGATCCCGTGTCCGGAGTCGGATCCGATCCCCTGGTCGTGGTCGTGGTCGTGGTCGTGGTCGTGGTCGTGTCCGGGGTCGCCGTACTCCGCGCAGCCGCAGGTGCCGCACATGCGCTCTCCACCTCCGCCGGTGCCTCCGCCGGTGCCTCCGCCGACACCTCCACCGACGTGATCAACATCTGCCTCCCGGACAGCACGGCCACGTCGGCCCCGCCGCACGCCGGGCACAGGACGATCGGGTCGCCGGTCTCGAACGCCGTGCCGCACCCGCGGCACCGGCAGCGGCCGGACGGTTCCCCGACCTCCAGTACGGCCCCCTCCAGCGCGGTCCCCTCGGCGACCAGGTCGAAGCAGAAGGCGATCGACTCCACCACCACCCCCGACAGCCGGCCGATCTCCAGGCGCACGCGGGTCACCGTCGCGCCGCCGGTCCGCTCGGCGACGGCCTCGACGACCGCCTGGGCGAGGGACAGCTCGTGCATCAGCAGATCCTCGGCAGCGGGTCGCCCACCAGCAGATCGCAGATCCGGGTCCCGCCGAACACGGTGTTCAGCAGCACCAGGCCCGGCGGGTCGTCCTTGACCCGGCCGATCAGCGCGGCCCGCTCGCCGAGGGGGTGGCCGCGCATGGCGGCGAGCGCGGCATCCGCCTCGGCGCCGTCCACGAAGACCACCATCCGCCCCTCGCACGCCACGTACAGCGGGTCGATGCCCAGCAGCTCCGAGGCCCCGCGCACCTCGGGCTCCACCGGCACCGCCCGCTCGTCGACGACCACCGCGACGCCGGCCGCCCCGGCCACCTCGTTGAGCACCGTGGCCACCCCGCCCCGGGTGGCGTCGCGCATCACGCGCACCCCCGGTGCGGCGGCCAGCAGCGCGGCCACCAGGCCGTGCAGCGGCGCGGTGTCGGAGACCAGGTCGGCCTCGATGTCGAGCTCGCCGCGGGCCAGCATGATCGTGATGCCGTGGGCGCCGACCGGGCCGGAGACCAGGACCGCGTCGCCGGGCCGCACGGTCGCGGCGCCCAGCCGGCCGGGACGGTCGATCACCCCCACCCCGGCGGTGTTGACGTAGCAGCCGTCGCCCTTGCCGCGCTGCACCACCTTGGTGTCCCCGGTGACCACCGACACCCCGGCCGCCTGCGCCGCCGCCCGCATCGAGTCCACGATCCGGGTCAGGTCGGCGATCGGGAAGCCCTCCTCCAGGATGAAGCCGGCCGTCAGGTACAGCGGCCTGGCCCCGGAGACCGCCAGGTCGTTCACCGTGCCGTTGACCGCCAGGTCGCCGATGTCCCCGCCGGGGAAGAACAGCGGCGAGACCACGAACGAGTCGGTGGTCAGCGCCAGCCGCGCCCCGTCCACGGACAGCGCGGCGGCGTCCTCCAGCGGTTCCAGCAGCGGGTTGCGGAACGCCTCCAGGAAGATCGCCTCGACCAGGGTGCGGGTGGCCTTCCCGCCCGAGCCGTGGGCGAGGGTGACGCGCTCCTCGCGCACCTTCGGGCGCCGCCGCCTGGCCCGCTCGATCCGGTCCAGGACCTGCTCCTCCGGGTTCACGTGACGCTCGCCTCCCGGACCCTGGTGCGGGTGAACCTGCCGAAGTTGTAGTAGGCGGCGCAGGCGCCCTCCGGCGAGACCATGCACGTGCCGATCGGCGTCTCCGGCGTGCAGGCCGTACCGAACACCTTGCACTCCCACGGTTTCAGCACACCCTTGAGCACCTCGCCGCACTGGCACGCCTTGGGGTCGGCCACCCGCACCCCCGGCGTCTCGAACAGCAGCTCGGCGTCGAAGGCGGCGTACCGCTGCCGCATCCGCAGCGCGGAGTGGGAGATGAACCCCAGCCCCCGCCACTCGAAGTACGGCCGCAGCTCCATCACCTCGCCGATCGCGCGCAGCGCGGTCGGGTTGCCGTCCCAGGGGACCACGCGCGCGTACTGGTTCTCCACCTCGGCGCGGCCCTCGCGCAGCTGCAGCAGCAGCATGTAGATCGACTGCAGGATGTCCAGCGGCTCGAACCCGGCCACCACCAGCGGCTTGCCGTAGTCGCGGGCGATGAACTCATACGGCCGGCAGCCGATGACCGTGGAGACGTGCCCGGGGCCGATGAACCCGTCCAGCCGCAGGTCGGGGGAGTCCAGGATGGCCTTGATCGCCGGGATGATCATGATGTGGTTGCAGAAGACGGAGAAGTTCTCCAGTCCCTCCTTGGCCGCCCGCAGCACGGTCATCGCGGTCGACGGCGCGGTCGTCTCGAACCCGATGGCCATGAACACCACCTGCCGGTCCGGGTTCTGCCGGGCGATCTTCAGGGAGTCCAGCGGCGAGTAGACCATCCGGATGCTGGTGCCCTCGGCGTTGGAGTCGAAGAAGTTCCCGCCGCTGCCCGGCACCCGCATCATGTCGCCGAAGGAGGTCATCAGCACCTCCGGCCGCCGGGCGATGTGGATCGCGTCGTCGATGCGGCCCATGGGGATGACGCACACCGGGCAGCCCGGGCCGTGGACAAGCGTGACGTTCTCGGGCAGGTAGTCCTCCAGTCCGTGCTTGTAGATCGTGTGGGTGTGCCCGCCGCACACCTCCATGAACTTGTACTCCCGTCCGGGCTCGCACAGAGCGGCGATCTTGGCCGACAGCGCCCTGGCCGTCTCGGCGTTCCGGAACTCGTCAACGAACCGCATACCGGCCTCCTAGATGATCCGGGACTCGCGCAGCGCCGCGATCTCGTCCTCGTAGGCCTTCCCGATGCCCTCCAGGAACTCCATCGCCGCCTTGGCCTCCGCTTCGTCGATCTTGGAGAGCGCGAAGCCGACGTGGATGAGCACCCAGTCGCCCGGCTCCACCCCCTCCTCGGCCAGCAGGCCGATGTTGATGGCGCGTTTGACCCCGCTCACGTCGACCCGGGCCAGATCGGGCCGGTCGGCCAGGATCTCGATCACCTCTCCCGGGATTCCCAGGCACATGTCCGCTCCCTTTCGATCAGGTCGACGACCGCCTCCATCGCGGTGCCGACGGCCCGCTCGACGGCGGGGCTCAGCCCCATCCGGTGTTCGAGCGTCGCGGGCTCGCAGCCCACCAGCAGCAACCGCCGGGGCGGCCGGCCGAGCATGCCCATCAGGGCCAGGACGGCGTCCGGCTGCATGCCGTGGGCGTCGAGACGGGTCGGGGCCCCGGCCTCCAGCTCGACGACCGAGACCGTGCCGGGCGGATCGCCCAGGCCGACCGCGTCAATCATGATCATCACGTCGTAGTCGCCGTCCACCGTGTCGTAGGCCAGGTGCATGCCGCGGATTCCGTAGTCCGCGACCCGCACCCCGGCCGGCAGCGCCAGGTCGGCCAGCCGGCGGACGACCTCCACCCCGAAGCCGTCGTCGCCGAGGAACACGTTGCCGACCCCGGCCACCAGGATCCGCGCGGCCGCGTTCCCCTCCGAGCCCGGGGGGACGGCGGCGGTCACAGCGGCTCCACCTCGTCCGGGGCGAAGTAGCGGAATCTTCCGTGGGCGGCGTAGGCGTCCTCCTCGCCGTCCCCGTCGAGCGCCACCGCCAGGTGCACGCCGCCGTCCACGTCGTGCAGCACGGCCGCCACGGTCGCCGTGCGCCCGGCCAGGAACATGTCCTGGGCGTCGGCCCGGCGTCCGGGGCGCAGCCGTACCGGCGAGCCCTTCGCCACCCTGACCCCGGCCACGACCACGGCGTCGGTCTCCGGGGACACCGAGGCGTCGGCGCCCGGATCCCACCACGGCACCGCCGGACGGCCGGTCGCCTCGGGCCACGACTCCCGCGGATCTCCCGTCGCCTCCGGCCACGACTCCCGCGGATCTCCCGTCGCCTCCGGCCACGACTCCCGCGGGTCTCCGGTCGTTCCCGGCCACGGCTCGCCCGGCTGCCCGTCCGGCTCCCGCGACCCGTCCGGCGGTTTCCGCGGCTGCCCGGTGACCGCGCGCAGGTCCCGCACCGCGCCGTGCAGGCGGGCCAGCGTCTCCGCGGGCAGGTGGTCCACCCGCTCGATCAGCTCGGCCGCGCGCGGGTCGGTGGCCCGGGCCTGCCGCTTCTCCTCCTCGGTGAGCGCCATCGTGCGCAGGGTGAGGATCTCGTCGATCTCGGTGCCGTCGAACAGCTCGCCCGGGCTCTCCTCGGCGACCGCCGGATAGTCGTAGAGGATGATCGGCGAGCAGAGCACGGTGTCGCGCCGGCCGGGTTCGCCGACCAGCACCGGCCACATGCCCTCGTTGCGGCACTCGCGCGCCCGCGCCGCGGCCCACTCCGGGGGGTCCAGCGAGGACAGGAAGCCGCCTGAGGTGATCGACAGCAGCACGTGCGCGGCGATCAGCGCGCTCTTCAGCGCCCCCGGCCTGCTGCCCGCGACCGCCTCGGGGGAGGCGTCCGCGGTGTTGGCCACGCACAGCCGCAGCCGCAGCCCGCCGTACGGGCCGGGCAGGGGGTCGGCGCGCAGCAGCAGCTCACCGCGGAGCGGCAGGCGGCGGCGGGCCAGCCGCGCCCCGCCGCCGCCCGGGATCGGCTCGACGTCCACGCCGCCGGGCACCTGGAAGGGCACCCGGTTGTCACCGGCGAGCAGGTCGGCCACCCGCAGCGCCGCGTCGACCTCCCGCTCGACCGCCTCCTCCCAGGTGGTGTACTCGGTGCCGGCCACCCGCAGCGAGGGCACCGCCGCACCCGCGCCGTCCTGGACGACCCTCTCCTGCAGGTGCAGGAACCGCAGCCGGACGTGGAGCACGGCCCCGGCCCGCGCCTCGGCGAGCAGCTCGGTCCGCGAGCGCGACGACTCCCCCCGGCAGCCGGGCGGCGCCAGCACGCCCCACTGCCAGCGCACCCTGTTCTTGGCGGCCGAGGCGCGGTACGGGTAGAGCAGGTAGCCCTCGTAGAGCACCGCGTCGGCGATCGCCCGCGCCCGCTCCGCTGCGCCGTTCATCTCGGGCCGTTCATCACGGCTCGCCCGTTTCGTGGCCGTTCATCGCGGGGCCGCTCATCTCGCGCGGTCCATGGTGAGCTCCCACAGAGCGTGGTACAGGGTGGTCTGCGCCTCCTGGATGCGGTGCACCGAGAGGGAGGGCACCGTGAACAGATAGTCGAGGGTGTCGATCTCGGCCATCCTGCCGCCGTCGTAGCCGGCCAGGCCCACCGTGAGCAGGCCGCGCCGGGCGGCCTCGTCGAAGGCCCGCAGCAGGTTCGCCGAGTTGCCGCTGGTCGACAGTCCCACCGCGATGTCCCGCGGACGGCCGAAGGCGGCGACCTGCCGGGAGAACACGACGTCGAAGCCGACGTCGTTGCTCAGCGCGGTGACGGACGCGATGTCGTTGGTCAGGCACAGCGCGCCCCGGCCCGAGCCGAGGAACAGCGACGCCAGGTCCTGGGCGTCGGTCGAGCTGCCGCCGTTGCCGAAGGCCAGCAGCCGCCCGCCGGCGGCGAACCGCTCGGCCATCCGGTCCGCGCACTCCAGCAGGCGCCGCCCCTCGCGCTCCAGGACGAGCGCGCGCAACTCGGCGGTCTCGCGCACCTTGGTCTCGGTGGACCGGCACACCTCCTCCAGCACATCCGTCGCCGTGCCGGAGTCGCCGGAGTACAGGAACGGGTAGAGGGAGTCCAGGCTCATGACGCAACGTCCCCTGATCGATGGAGTACGGCCAGCGCCTCGCGGGCGTGCACCAGGACGGTGTCGCCGACCCGGGCCTCGACCAGGGCGACGCTCACCTCCTCCCGGCCGCCGCCGGCGTCGACCAGGGCGAGGTCGTCGTCGAGCAACCGCACGACGACGACGGGGACCGCCGTGTCGGAGCAGGTGATGCAGGTCTCGCCGGAGCAGTCGCTCATCGCAGGGCTCCCGGGCGCTCGAGGAAGACGTGCACCAGCTCCCACAGCACGTGGTAGACGGTCACGTGGACCTCCTTGACCACGCGGGGGTCGTCGGAGGCGGCCAGCAGCAGGTGGTCGGCCGACCCCGAGGCGGCGATGGCGCCGCCGTCGCCGCCGGCCAGCGCGACGCGTAACAGGCCGACGTCGCCCGCCTGTTTCAGCCCGCGCAGGACGTTCTCGCACCGGCCGTCGGTGGAGATCGCGAGCGCGATGTCCACCGGCTCGGCCAGGTGGCGGATCTGGTGGGCGAAGGCGTCGGTCAGCCCGGTACCGGTGAGCGTGGCCACGTCGGAGGCCAGCGAGATCGCCGGCAGCGCGCGCTTGCCGACGATCACCGGGTGGACGAACTCGACCGCCACGTGCTGGGCGTCGGTGCTGGCCGTACCGCTGCCGAAGGCGAGCAGCTTGCCGCCGCGCTGGAAACGGGCGGCCATCGCCTGGCAGGCGCGGGCCACGTCGGCCGCCTGCCCGGCGAGGTCCTCCAGCGGTGCGGCCCGGCGCCGTGCCAGCTCGGTGACGGTGACGCGGTGCGATGGTGACATGAGTGTCACCTTCCATTCCTCAGCGTGTCCGCGCCTCGCTCGATACGGCGAAGCCGGCGGGCGTGGGACCGAGGATCCCCGCCCCGTTCACCGGGAGCGGCGGCTGGTCGGCGGGCGTGGCGGGATCGGGCTGCCACGCCGACGGATCGTGGGTGAGTCCCAGTAGATAGGTGACGGTGCAGCCGAGGACGTCGGCGAGCTCCGGCAGCAGGCCGAGATCCAGCCCGTGGCCGTGCTCCATGGCGCTCAGCGTCCGGTTGGTGGTCGGATTGCCGCGTCGCTGCAGACGCACGGCGACCTCGTGCTGGGTGAGCCCCAGTGCGAGCCGCCTACCGCGCAGGCGCTGCGCGCACATCCAATGGCGTTCTCGGACCGGGTCTGGTCGGTGTGAGTTCATCCCGACACCTCTGTCCGTGGGAGAAGCCACAAGTGTCCACCCGGTTACGGACGGCGTCAATCGGAGATGAGAGGAAGTTGGCGCCCAGGTCAGGGGATCAAGGGCAACCGATCACGTATGGGGAGAAGACCGCCGCGAGGCCGAGAAATCGGGCTTTCCGCAGGCTTCCCGGGCGATTCCGGGGCCGGGAAACCGGGCTTCCCGGAGGCCTTCGCGGGCGGTGGTTCCGGGGGCCCCGTCCTCAGGGGGCCGACAGGTCGAGCTCGGCCTCCACCTCGACGGCGTCGGCCAGTTTGAGCGCGCCGAAGAACGCCGAGTACGGCTTGATGCCGTACTCGGACTGCACGACCCTGCCGGTCGCGCGGTAACGGCCGCCGCCCAGGTGGGCGACCTCCAGGCGGAGCGGGCGCTCGCGGCCCAGCAGCGCGAGCGTCCCGGTGACGGTTGCGCCGCCGTCGCCGCCGGGGGAGACCTCGGCGGAGGTGAACCTCGCCTCCGGCCGCCGGTCGGAGCCCAGCAGCCGGCGGGCCGTCGCGGCGATCTCCTGCTTCTCGCGCTCGGTCAGCGGCTTGACCCCGCCGCTGCCCGCCACGACCCGCAGCGAGCCGGTGTCGGCGGTGACGGTGACCGAGCTCGCCGCCGGGTCCTCGGCCACGACGGCCTCCCCGGACCAGCGGGTCACCTCGATGGTCAGGTCGTGACCGGCCTGGGCGGCCAGGCCCTGCCGGGAGGTGCGCAGGATCAGCGTGCCGCGGGCGGGACCGACCGATATCGCCATACCGGCACCGTACGGAACGGAGTTCCGGGAGGGAAGGACCAGGCCGGACCTCAGGGCAGGGGGATGTCGCCGAAGCGTTCCCGGATGCGGCGCAGGTCGCGCAGGCGCGGCTCGGTCTCCCCGCCGAGCCACCGGCTCACGGTCCTGACCGACACGCCGAGCTGGCGGGCCGCGGCCTCCTGGGTGAGACCCTCCCTGCGCAGGGTGTCGGACATCCATTCGGCGAACGTGCGCGGCGCGGAGCCGGACGGCGAGGGGACCGCCACCGGGCCGGGCCGCTCGCCGTCCGAATGCAGCACGTCCACCTCGACGTCCTCCGGGAAAATGCGAATTGATATCTGAATCGTTCCCTCGGGACCGGCCGCGTGGAGCAGCGCGCGGAATACCCGCTGGGTGAGAGCGCGATTCTCGTTTTCGGGAAGCGAAGAATCGGCGAGCCCACGACGGACGAATTCCTGGATTTCCGGAATCGAGGACGGACGGGCCGGGAAAATTCTGGACAGCACGACGACCGGGAGTACCTCGATCGGGTTCTCCAGCGGCATGTCCGGAGGGTCGATCACCCGATCAGAGTACTCCTCACATAGGCGATCCATTCATCTGACACTTGTGTCCGGCTGTTATTGCAATATGCTTGCCGCCGTCGCCGTACGGATTTAACGTTCTCCCGTGGCCGACGAAATTAATTTCCCGCGAGGAGGTCACCGATGGCGGACGCCGATACCGATCAGGTGATCCACATTCTCTGGATGAACGGCGGCCTCGGCTGTGACGGGGACTCCGTGGCGCTGACCGCGGCCACCCAGCCGAGCATCGAGGAGATCGCGCTGGGCGCCCTCCCCGGGCTGCCGAGGATCGCGATGCACTGGCCGCTGATCGACTTCGAGTGCGGGCCCGAGCAGGGCGCCGACACCTTCATCGAGTGGTGGCACAAGGCCGACCGCGGGGAACTGGAACCGTTCGTCCTGGTGGTCGAGGGGTCCGTCCCCAACGAGGCCATCAAGTCCGAGGGCTACTGGTGCGGGTTCGGCAACAATCCGGCCACCGGCCAGCCGATGACCACCAGCGAGTGGCTCGACCGCCTGGCGCCCAAGGCCCTGGCGGTCCTGGCGGTCGGCACCTGCGCCACCTACGGCGGCATCCACGCGATGGCCGGCAACCCCACCGGCGCCATGGGCGTGCCCGACTATCTGGGCTGGGAGTGGCGCTCCAAGGCCGGCATCCCGATCGTGTGCGTGCCGGGCTGCCCGATCCACCCCGACAACCTGTCCGAGACGATCCTGTACCTGCTGTACCAGGCCGCCGGGCAGGCGCCGATGATCCCCCTGGACGAGGCGCTGCGGCCCACCTGGCTGTTCGGCGCCACCGTGCACGAGGGCTGCGACCGGGCCGGCTACTACGAGCAGGGCGAGTTCGCCAAGGAGTACGACTCGCCCAAGTGCCTGGTCAAGCTGGGCTGCTGGGGACCGGTGGTCAAGTGCAACGTGCCCAAGCGCGGCTGGATCAACGGCGTCGGCGGGTGCCCCAACGTCGGCGGCATCTGCATCGCCTGCACCATGCCCGGCTTCCCGGACAAGTTCATGCCGTTCATGGACGAGCCGCCCGGGGCCAACGTCTCGACCGTGGCCAGCACGATGTACGGCACGGTCATCCGCGCGCTCCGCGGCGTCACCATGCGGACCGTGGACGAGGAGCCCAAATGGCGCCGCAAGGGCGACGACCTTCTGAGCGGCTACAAGAGCACGTGGTGAGACCATGACGACTTCGAAGGACGACGGCGACCTGGTCGAGATGTCCTGGGACCCCATCACCAGGATCGTGGGCAGCCTCGGCATCTACACGAAGATCGACTTCGCCCAGAAGCAGGTCGTCGAGTGTCACAGCACCTCGTCGATCTTCCGCGGCTACAGCATCTTCATGAAGGGCAAGGACCCCCGCGACGCCCACTTCATCACCAGCCGGATCTGCGGGATCTGCGGCGACAACCACGCCACCTGCTCGGTCTACGCGCAGAACATGGCCTACGGCGTGCGCCCCCCGCACCTCGGCGAGTGGATCCTCAACCTGGGCGAGGCCGCCGAGTACATGTTCGACCACAACATCTTCCAGGAGAACCTGGTCGGGGTCGACTACTGCGAGCGGATGGTCGCCGAGACCAACCCCGGCGTGCTGGAGCTGGCCAACCGGACCGAGTCGCCGCACGCCTCCGCGCACGGCTACCGGACCATCGGCGACATCATGCGCTCGCTCAACCCGCTGGAGGGCGAGTTCTACCGGGAGGCGCTGCAGGTCAGCCGCTACACCAGGGAGATGTTCTGCCTGATGGAGGGCAGGCACGTCCACCCCTCGACGCTCTACCCCGGAGGGGTGGGGACCGTCGCCACGGTGCAGCTGTTCACCGACTACCTGACCCGGCTCATGCGCTACGTGGAGTTCATGAAGAAGGTCGTGCCCATGCACGACGACCTGTTCGACTTCTTCTACGAGGCCCTGCCCGGCTACGAGAACGTCGGCCGGCGGCGGGTCCTGCTGGGCTGCTGGGGAAGCCTGAACGACCCCGCGCACTGCGACTTCACCTACGAGAACATGAACGCCTGGGGCCGCAAGATGTTCGTCACGCCGGGCGTCGTGGTGGACGGCAAGCTGCTGACCACCAGCCTGGTCGACATCAACCTGGGCATCCGCATCCTTCTGGGCCACTCGTTCTACGAGGACTGGGAGGACCAGGAGATGTTCGTCACCCGCGACCCGCTGGGCAACCCGGTGGACCGCCGGCACCCGTGGAACCAGCACACCATCCCCCGGCCGGCCAAGCGCGACTTCGACGACAAGTACTCCTGGACCATGTCGCCGCGCTGGTTCGACGGCACCGACCACCTGGCGCTGGACACCGGGGGCGGGCCGCTGGCCCGGCTGTGGTCGACCGCCCTGGCCGGGCTCGTGCAGACCGACTACATCAGGGCCACCGGCAACAGCGTGCAGATCGTCCTGCCGCGCACCGTGGCCAGGCCGGAGACGGCCTTCGAGTGGAAGATCCCCCGGTGGAGCAACGCCCTGGAGCGCAACCGGGCCCGCACCTACTTCCAGGCCTACGCCGCCGCGCTCGCGCTGACCTTCTGCCAGAAGGCGCTGTCGGAGATCCGCGGCGGCAACACCAGGACGTGGGAGCCGTTCACGGTGCCCGACGACGCGGTCAGCTGCGGGTTCACCGAGGCGGTACGCGGAGTGCTGTCCCACCACATGGTCATCAGGGACGGGCGGATCGCCAACTACCACCCCTACCCGCCGACCCCGTGGAACGGCAGCGTCCGCGACAGCTTCGGCACCCCCGGCCCCTACGAGGACGCCGTCCAGAACACCCCGATCTTCGAGGAGAACCCGCCGGAGAACTTCAAGGGCATCGACATCATGCGGGCGGTGCGCAGCTTCGACCCCTGCCTGCCCTGCGGCGTGCACATGTCGCTGGGCACCGGCAAGGTGCTGCGCAAACTGCACACCCCCCACGCCTTCAACGCCGAGTACTGATGACCGGCGATCCCCGGGCGGTGGGCGACCGCATCGAGCAGCTCCTGACCGGCCTGCGCGCCGGACGCGACAGGCAGGCCGCTGAGGAGCTGGTCGGCCTGCTGGTCGGGATGTACGGCGAGGGCCTGAAACGGATCGTCACCCTGCTCGGCGGGCACGACCCGGTCCTGGTGTCCCGGCTGGCCGAGGACGACCTGGTGGGCAGCCTGCTGCTCCTGCACGACCTGCACCCGCTGGACGTGGACTCCCGGATCCAGCGGGCGCTGGACCGGGTGCGCCCCTACCTGGGGTCGCACGCCGGCGGGGTGCAGTACCTCGGCGTCGACGAACAGGGCGTCGCCCGGCTCAGGCTGGAGGGCACCTGCGACGGCTGCCCGTCCTCGACGCTCACCGTGAAGACGGCCATCGAGGGGGCGGTCCTGGACGCCGCACCGGAGGTCACCGGGATCGAGGTCGCCGGCATGTCGGAGCCGCGGCCGGTCGAGCTGCTGCAGATCGGAACGCGTCCACCGGACGGATGGGGTGGCGACACCGGCGAGGGGGGCCCCATCCGCACGGGCTGGACCGCGCTTCCGGATCTGGGGCCGCCGACCGGCCGCCCGGTGAGGGTGACGGCGGGCGATGTGACGATCATGGTGTGCTCGGTGCGCGGCACGCTGTACGCCTACCGGGACGCCTGCCCCGCCTGCGGTTCCACGCTGTCGGACGGGATGCTCAACGGACACGTGCTGGCCTGCCCCGCCTGCGACGCGCATTACAACGTCCGGGTGGCCGGGCGCGGGATGGAGGACCCCGCCCGCCACCTGGATCCGGTGCCGCTGCTGTCCGACAGTCACGGCGTACGTGTGGCGGTGCCGTCGTGACGGGCGGCGGCGAGGGGCTGCGCCGGTTCGTCGGCGCGCGTCCCACGCCGCCGGTGCCCACGGACAAATGTGACATGTGCGGAATCCCCGTCGGCGTCGACCACGGCCACGTGGTCGACGTGGACAACCGCGCGCTGATGTGCGTGTGCCGGGCCTGCTTCATGTTGTTCACCTGGGAGGAGGGCGTCGGCCGCTACCGGGCGGTGCCCGGGCGCTATCTCCACGACCCGCGGCGGCCGCTGGCCTCAGCGGACTGGCGGCGGCTGGGGATCCCGGTCGGCTCGGCCTTCTTCCTGCGCGGTGAGTCAGGGGTCACCGCCTTCTACCCGAGCCCGGCCGGGGCGACCGAGTGCCTGCTGGACCTTCGGGCCTGGGCCGAGCTGACCGAGCAGCATCCGCTGCTGAAGGCGGCGATGCCCGAGGTGGAGGCCGTGCTCATCCGCGAGACCCCCGGCGGGGTCGAGTGCTACCTGGTCCCGATCGACGCCTGCTACCGGCTGGCCGGCACCGTACGGATGTACTGGAAGGGGTTCGACGGCGGTCAGGAGGCGCACGAGCGGATCGAGGAGTTCTTCGCCGACGTGCGCTCCAGGTCCCGGCCCTTCGACCCGCCGGAGGGATGACGTGGCCGACCTGTTCTTCGACTGCCTCGGCGCCCGCGCCGACCGCTACGCCGTCACCCCGGGCATGACGCTGGAGCTGCGCGTCACCGAGACCGGCGGCGAGCGGGTGGAGGCGATCGCCCTGCGCTGCCAGATCCGCATCGAGCCGCACCGGCGGCACTACTCGGCCGCCGAGGCCGAGCGGCTGCACGACCTGTTCGGCGACCCCGGGCGCTGGTCGGACACCCTCAAGCCGCTGCAGCTGGCCACGCTGTCCACGATGGTGCCCGGGTTCACCGGCGGCACGACCGTCGAGCTCGCGCTGCCGGTCACCTACGATCTGGAGATCGCCTCAACCCGTTACTTCAGCGGGCTGGACGACGGCGTGATCCCCCTGCTGCTGCTGTTCAGCGGCACGGTGTTCGGCACCCGCGACGGCCGGATCCAGGTGCAGCAGGTGCCGTGGAGCAAGGAGACCTCCTACCCGATGCCGGTCGAGGTGTGGCGCGAGACGGTCGATCTGCACTTCCCCGGAAGCGCGTGGCTGCGCGTACGCCGCGAGACCCTCGACGCGCTGCAACGCTTCAAGTCCCGCAACGCGCTGCCCAGCTGGGACGGCGCGATCTCCGCCCTTCTCGACCGAGAGGAGACCGGACCATGGTGATGCGCGTGCTGAAGATAACGCTGCTGATGCTCGTGGTGGCCTTGATCATCAGAGCGTTGCCGGACATCAAGCGGTACATCAAGATCCGCAACATGTGACGCGACGGTGCTCGGGCACGCCGGTGCCTGGGCGCTCAGCCGCGCGCATGGTCCCGTGCGGCCGCGACCGCCGCCTGGCCGAGGCTGATCCCGCCGTCGTTGGCCGGGACCCTGGAGTGGGTCAGGACCCGGAACCCGGCGGCGGACAGCCCGTCCGCCGCCCGCTGCAGCAGCAGCAGATTCTGGAAGACCCCGCCGGACAGGGCGGCCGTCGTCACCCCGGTCGCGTCCCGGAGCGCGACGCAGCAGCGCACGACGAGATCGGCCACCCCGTTGTGGAACCGGGCGGCGATCACCGCGGGGTCGACGCCCGCCAGCAGATCCTCGGCCGCGGCCCGCACCAGGTCGGCCCCCGCCACCACCAGCGGCCCGCCGGGGACCGCGCCGGACGGTGCGGCAGGCGTGCCGGGGGAGGCCGAGGCGTGGTGGCGGTCGTGTCCGGCGGGGGAGACGGACGCGTGGTAGCGGCCGCGTTCGGCGGGATCGGCGCGCTGTTCCAGCTCGATCGCGGCCTGGCCCTCGTAGGTGATCGCGTCGCGCGGGCCCAGCAGCGCGGACACCGCGTCGAACAGCCGGCCCGCGCTGGAGGTGAGCGGGGAGTTCACCCCCGCGCGGGCCAGCGCCAGGACGTCCGCCCACCGGGCGCGGTTGCGTACGGCCACCGCCAGCCCCTCCGGCGCCTGCCCGCCGTAGGCGGCCTGGAGATAGGCGGCGGCCATCCGCCACGGCTGCCTGATCGCCGCCGTGCCGCCCGGCATCGGCACCGGCGCCAGGTGACCGGCCCGCTCGAAGGAGGTCAGGTCGGCCAGGAGGAACTCGCCGCCCCAGAGGGTCCCGTCGGCGCCGAGACCGAGCCCGTCGAAGGCCACCCCGAGCACCGGCCCCGGCTCCCCGTTGTCGGCCAGGCAGGAGGCGATGTGCGCGTGGTGGTGCTGCACCCCGACCAGCTCGGTCTCCGCCAGGGTGTCCGCCAGCTCCACGGCGTACTTGGTGGACAGGTACTCCGGGTGCAGATCGTGCGCGACGACCCGCGGCCGGATGCCGAACAGCGCGGAGAAGTGCTCGACGCCCTCGGTGAACGACCGCAGCGTCTCGTAGTTCTCCAGGTCGCCGATGTGGTGGGAGACGAAGGCCCGGTCCCCCTCGGCCAGGCAGAAGGTGTTCTTCAGCTCCGCGCCGCAGGCCAGGATCGGCCGCGGGGCGGGCCGGCGCAGCTCGACGGGGTCGGGCACGTAGCCGCGTGATCGGCGCAGCACCGACCCGCGCCCGCGGAACGGGCGCACGACCGAGTCGTCGGTGCGGACGTGGATGGGCCGGTCGTGGGTGAGGAAGGCGTCGGCGATGCCGCCGAGCCTGGCCGGCGCGTCGGAGTCACGGTGGACGATGGGCTCGTCCGAGACGTTTCCGCTGGTCAGCACGATCGGCCCGGTCACGGCGGCGAGCAGCAGGTGGTGCAGCGGGGTGTAGGGCAGCATGACGCCGAGCCTGCGGTCGCCGGGTGCCGCCGAGACGGCCACCGGCGCGCCGGCCCGCCGCGGCAGCAGGACGATCGGCCGGGCCCGGTCGGTGAGCAGCGCGGCGCCCGTCGCGTCGACCTCGCACAATAGCCCCGCCTGCTCCAGATCGGCGGCCATCACCGCGAACGGCTTGTCCTCGCGGTGCTTGCGCCGCCGCAGGGCCGCGACCGCGTCCTCGTCGGAGGCCAGGGCCGCCAGGTGGTAACCGCCCAGGCCCTTGACCGCCACCACCCGCCCGGCGCGCAGCAGCCCGGCGCACCGGCCGACCGGGTCACCGGGCAGCTCGGCGCCGCGCGGGTCCAGCAACCGCAGCCGGGGGCCGCAGTCCGGGCAGCACACGGGCTGGGCGTGGAAGCGCCGGTCGGCCGGGTCGTGGTACTCGGCGGTGCAGGCCGCGCACATCGCGAACCCCGCCATGGTCGTCAGGGGGCGGTCGTACGGTACGCCGCGCACGATGGTGAAACGCGGCCCGCAGTTGGTGCAGTTGACGAAGGCGTACCCGAAACGGCGATCACCCGGATCGGCCAGCTCCCTCAGGCAGTCGGCGCAGGTCGCACCGTCCGGCGAGACCAGGGCCCGGGGTCGCCCGGAGGCGTCACTGTCCACGATCGCGAACGCCCCCGCCACACCCCCACCCGCCCCGGCCGCGATCTCGGCAGGCTGCCCGCCGGCCTCGGCCTCCGCGGGGGTGCGGGGCATGACGGAGATCCGGTCGATCCGGGCGAGCGGGGGTGCGTCCCGCTCCAGCGCGACCAGGAACTCCTCGATCCGTTCCGGTGCCCCCTCGGCCTCGACGAACACCCCGTCCGCGTCGTTGCCCACGCACCCGGCGAGGCCGAGCCGGACGGCCAGGCCGTAGACGAAGGGCCGGAACCCGACACCCTGCACGAGGCCCTCGGCCCGCACGTCGACCCGCACCCGCCCGCCCACCCGTGTCTGCCCGGCGGCCCGCGCCTGCCCGTCCCCCCGCCCGGTGCGCACCTGGCCGCGGCCCCCGGGGCGGTCTCCCCGGTCGCGGTCTGCAGGGGTACGGCGGCGGCCGTCTTCGGAGGTCACAGATGCTTGAGGATGGCTTCGGCCAGCCGGTCGGGGGTCTCGATGAGGGGCCAGTGGCCGACGTCCGGCCACACCTCCACCTCGGTCTGCGGGCGCAGTTCGAGCAGGCGGTGGACCATGTCCACCACGGCGATCGGGTCGAGGCCGCCCCATATCGCGGTCAGCGGGCCGGGGAAGCCGGTCAGGCCCGCCGTCCAGCGTTCCTGGTGGATGCGGCGTTCCTCGACGTAGCGGATCAGGCGGGGCATCAGCCGGTCGCCGCCCTCGTGGCGGATCAGGGAGACCATCGCGGTCAGCTCGCCGTCCGGCGCCTTTCCGGACGGGAAGGTCTCGGCCAGGCTGCCCGTCAGCATGTCGGCGGGCAGCCCGTCGGTGAGGGGTTCGTCGGGGAGGGAGAGCAGGAACAGCTGGCCGTCGGTGAGCTGCGCCTGATCGATGAAGATCGACCCGTTGGTGAGGACCACCTGGTCGATCACGAACGGCAGCTCTCCGGCGGCCTGCCGTACCAGCAGTTCCGCCACGACGGTGTCACCCATGTCGTGGGCCACCAGGGCGCAGCGCTCGATCCCGCACGCGGTCGCGACCGCGACGGCCAGCGCCGCCTGGTCGAACAGCGAGTAGGCGCGGTCGGCCGGTTTGGCCGACAGCCCGAACCCCAGGAAGTCGAAGGTCACCACGCGCCGGTGACCGGCCAGCCCGGCCGCGACGGCGCGCCAGTCGAAGGACGAGCCGGGGAAGCCGTGCAACAGCAGGACCGGCGGCCCCTCGCCCGTCTCGGAGACGAAGATCTCCTGACCGGCGTGGACCATCATGCGACCGCGGGCGCGCCAGTCGTCGACGGCGGCGGGAAGGTGCTCGGACATGTCGGCATTCTTCGCCGCCACCCACGCCGGCGCCAGACCTCATCGCAAGGTTTCGGCCTACAGAGCTTATGTCCGCCGTGACGCCGGCGTCAGGGCTCGCAGACCACGCCGTCGCCGTCGCGGTCCTGATACCAGTCGTACTCCGGATCCACGCCCTTGCGGTACGGGCCGAGGCCGGCGTCGTTGGCCTCGGCGCACGTCCGATGGCGCCTGTCGAGATCCTGTCCGGGCCCGCCGGGCGTCGTGGGCTTGGGCGTCGGTGTGGGGGTGGGTACGGGGGCGCCGCCGGTGCCGCACCTGCCCGACCAGATGCGCAGTTTCTCCTTGCGGGCCTTGTCCTGCTCGGCCCGCATGATCGTGATGTACTTGTCGTTCGGCTTGTACAGCACCGCCTTGCCGTACCCGTAGCGCACCAGGTTGCGGTTGACGAACACCCCCGAGGCGTTCCACGCGTAGAACAGCGACCGGCCGTAGCGGTCCTTCGGGTCCCTGTCGGGCAGCAGCCGTACCGCCCTGCCCACCGGCAGCAGCGTCCCGACGCGGGCCGTCGCCTCCTTGTGCCAGCACCGGCCCCGCTCCGGGGTGTCGACCTCCAGCAGTTGCACGCGGACCGTCGGGCCGGTCGCGGTGAAGCGGACGTCGATCGTGTCACCGTCCACGATCTTCACGACGGTCGCCTTCTTCGTGCCCTTCGGCACGGTGGCCGAGGCCGGTGCGATCGGCGCGAACGTGACCGTCAGGCAGGCCGCCGCGAGGACGGCGGCCGTGGAACGCAGGTGCATCGGGTTTCTCCTGTGGCTGGGGGCCGGTGGGGAGAAGACGTGCGGTGCGTGCACCAGGTTCACACGTTCCAACGAAGAATGATGAGTTTCAGCCTCTCTGTGGCTGTACGGCTGATCCGTGACCTGTGCGGCCCGCCTATGTCCTCCGGGGGTTCCGCATCTGCGGGGCGCCGTCGTGGTCCTGCGGAGTGACCGCCGTGAAGATGTCGTGCAAGGTCGCGAGGCGGTACGGGGGCATCAGGGGTCCCCGGCCGGGGACGGACCTGGCGGCGGCGCGCCGCTCGGCGGCGCCGTCCTCGGGCCGGGAGCGGGACGGGCGCCCGCGCCGGGCGCGAGCCTCCTCCCGGCGCCGCAGCAGAAGGTCGGCGAGCTCCTCCACCGGCCGCTCGGCGCGGGCGGACGGGCGCGGGACGGTTTCCCCGGCCGGGAGAGGACCACGGCGGGAACGGGTGGGACCGGTTTTCGCCATGCTGCGATCCTTCGCTTTCGGCGCCGCCGCCGGGTTGCGCCGCTGCTACGCGTTTGTGAATTCCTCGCTGCCGCGGTCACAGGCGGGACAGCGGCCACGGGTGAGACAGCCGCCGCCGGCGGGACGGAGGCGATCGGTGGGAAGACCGCGCCGGGGGTGAACCCGGCGGGGGAGGGGTGCGTATCTCGGGGCGTGATGACATATCCGCGCATCGCCGCGCTCGCCCTCGCGCTCGCGCTCTCCGCGGCCTGCTCCGCCAACGGCGCCCCCGCCGGAGGCGGCCCGGCCGGTGGCTCCGGTGACGGGTACGGCGAGGCCGTGGCCCAGGAGAAGGCGCTCACCGTCGAGGAGCTGGCCGCCCGGCTCGACTGCAAACCGGACATCCAGATCGAGGCGTCCGAGCTGCGGCAGGGACACTGCAAGACGTCCATGGGGGAGTTCTTCCTCACCACCTTCGCCACCCAGCAGGGCAAGGACGAGTGGATGGACGCCGCCCCCGAGTACAACCCGCACCTGGTCGGGCACCTGTGGACGGCGCTGTCCACCCGCAAGGTGCTGGAACGCGTGCAGGAGAGGATCGGCGGCGACCTGCACCTGACCGACCACCGGACTCAGACGCCCGTACCGGGCTGACCGGTCACGGCGCGCAGGCGGCGGACCGCCGGCGCGTCCGAGGCGGGCAGCAGATCGGCGCGGTCGGCGGGCCAGGTGACCTCGATCTCGGCGCGGTCGTGGAAGCGGTACGGCCGGTGGCACAGCACGCCGCCCAGATGACGGCGCAGGCGGGACATCTCCGCTCGGACCGTGACGGTCCTCGTCGGGTCGCCGAACAGGTCGCCGGCCAGTTCGGTGGCCGTGCGGCCCTCCCGCCGGCAGGCCAGCAGGAGCAGGATCTCCGCGTGCCGGGGGCTGAGCCGGTGGTGCCAGGAACCGCTGGGACCGCTCAGCGTGACCGTCGGCGACGCCGCGCCGCGCAGGTCGAGCCGGACGCGCGTGGCGGGCCGGTCGCCCGCCGGGTCCGGCCGGATGATCCAGCCGCCCGGCAGCGGCTCCAGCACGCAGGTGCCCAGGGACGGCAGCCACACGCCCCCGGCGTCCACGACGTCGGGGACGGGCAGCCGGGCCACCGGCTCCCACCCGGAGGCGGCGGCCACCCAGCCGTGCGGGTCCACGACGATCACCGGACCGCCGGGCCGCGCCACCACGGGAGCCGCGACCGCGCGCAGCCGTTCCAGGTCGCGGTGGTGGAGGGTGCGCAGCTCCGCCTCGGCCAGCCGGGCCACGGCGTCGACCAGCGCGAGCGTGTTGGGATGGATGGTGGCCGCGGGACCGCTCACGTCGGCGATCCCGATCAGCCGCCCGCTGCGGGGGTCGTGCACGGGAGCGGCGGCGCACGTCCAGGCGTGGTGGGTGCGCACGTAGTGCTCGGCGGAGTACACCTGGACGGGACGCCGTACGGCCAGCGCGGTGCCGATGGCGTTGGTGCCGACGGCCTCCTCCCGCCAGCTGGCGCCCTCGACGAACCCCAGCCGGTCGGCCCTGCGCCGTACGGCGGAGCTGCCCTCCCGCCAGAGCACGCGTCCTTCGCCGTCGGTCACCACCATGATCTGCGAGGCGTCGTGGGCGACCCCCGCCAGGCCGTGCCGCAGGGTGTCCAGGGCCTCGCCGATCAGCGAGTCCCTGCGCCGGTGCTCGACCTCCTCATAACGCAGCGGTGCGGCCCCGCCGCCGCGGTCGGGGTCCACCCCGTAGCCGCGCACCCGGCGCCAGGAGGCGTCGATGATCCGCCGGGGGAGGGCGGGCGGCGCCTGCCCGGCCAGTGTGGCGCAGTAGACCTGCGTGAGCACGCGGGCGTGCCGGCGGGGATCAGAGCCCGCCGGCACCGCCGCTTCCAGCCGCTGGCGCCGCAACCGCCGCTCCCGACCTCGACCTCCGGTCTCCTGGCCGCTACCTCCGTTCTCACCGTGAGTCTGAACCTCACCGCCCGAGATCGCCATGGCCCCGCGGTGCGGATCCGCTTGACCTTGACACAGTGACAAGCTCTTCACTGCTGCCGAGGAGGTGGTCGCGATGACCATGCAGGAACAGGACACGGATACGGTTCGGGCCCTGCGGCAGTTGGAGGACGGCCGCGCGTCGGTGCGGCTGCGGGCGGCGATGGCGCTCGGCACGGCCCCTGACCCGCGGTTCGTCGGCAAGCTCGTCGAACGCTGCGCGATCGAACCCGAGTTCTATGTGCGCGATATGCTGACGTGGGCACTCACCCGTCACCCGGCGTCCATGACGATTCCGGAGCTTCTCGGGGAACTCCGCTCGGAGCGTGCGCAGGCACGGAGTCAGGCGTTGCACACGCTGTCCAAGATCGGGGATCGGCGGGCGTGGCCGGCGATCACACGGGCGCTGCTGTCCGACGCCGAGGACGAGGTGGCGCGGAGCGCCTGGCGGGCGGCGGTCGTGCTCGTGCCCGAAGGGGAGGAGCACGGGTTGGCCGCGGTGTTGTCGGGGCAGTTCGGGCGCGGCGGACGTGAGACGCAGCTGAGCCTCAGCCGGGCGCTGGTCGCGCTCGGCGAGGTGGTCGTGCCCACGCTGCGCGCCGCGACGACGGATCCCGACCCGCGTGTGCGGGCGCACGCGATCGCCACGGAACGGCTGCTGCGCGACCCGGACGCCGGATTCGAGTTCGCGATCGAGGAGGCCAAGCGCGTCGTGGCCCTCGGCGGCGCCGGCAAGGAGGAGTGACAGGCAGTGCTGATCGGTGACGTGGCCCGGCGGTCCGGGGTCAGCGCCCGGATGCTCAGGCATTACGACTCACTCGGCCTGGTGCGGCCGACGGGCCGCAGCGGCGCGGGCTATCGGGAGTACTCCGGCGAGGACGTCCGGCGGATCTTCCATATCGAGAGCCTGCGGTCCCTGGGACTGTCGCTGCGCGAGGTCGGGCGCGCGCTCGACGATCCCGGCTTCGCACCCGCGGAGCTCGTCGGCGACCTCATCCGTCAGACGCGCGAGCGCATCGCGGCCGAGACGGAGCTGCTCACGCGTCTGCGCCGGATCGACGCCGCGGAACCCGCCGGCTGGGAGGACGTGCTCCAGGTCGTCGCGCTCCTGCAGGCGCTGGGGTCGAAGAGCGCCGGCAACCGCCAGCGCGCGGCCCTGTCCGCGGTCGAGGAGGTTCCGCTCCCGGTGGAGGCGCTGGTCGAGGCGGCGCTGGGCGAAACGGACCCCAACGTCGCCGGAGCCCTCCGCTGGGCTCTGGCGCAGTCGGGCGATGACGGCCTGGCGTTGCTGGCGGAGGGCCTCGGCTCACCGGCGGCCGAGGTGCGCGAGCGCGCCGTCCGGTCCATCGCCGAGATCGCGGGCGATGAGGCGACCGCGCTGCTGCGGGAGGCCCTGGCCAACCCCGACGTCGTGGTCCGCAGACATGCGGCTCTGGCACTCGGGGCCCGTGGAGTGGCCGAGGCGGTCCCGACGCTCGTCGACATGGTCGTGGAGGGGACGAACGACGTCGACGCGGCCGATGCCCTGAACGCGCTGGCGAGCCGTTCCGCGCAGGCGGACCGGATCGCCGCCGGGCTCGTCGACCGTCTCGCCCGCGGCGACGTCGAACCGTCCGCGCGCCGGCGGCTGACCCAGGCGCTGGCCGACATCCCGGGAAGCACGGCGTCACGGGCCCTGGCGGATCTGTCACATGACGAGGACCGAGCCGTCGCGCTCACCGCGGCGTACGTCCTCGGGCTGCGCGACGCACGATGACGGATCTCTCCCGGGACGCCGGGGTGGAGACCGCGTTCAGGACATGAAGATCACGCGGTCGATCACGCCTTCCCTGACGCGGTAGGAGACCAGCAGGTCGAAGTCGCCGCGAGCGGTGCCGACCGCGTGCTCGTGGTCCACCACCCACTCACCCTCGGCCATCCGTCCCAGCAGGTCGGCGTGGCAGGACCTGGCGGTGAACTGCGGCGAGTACCGCTCGCGCAGGTGGTCATGGCCCTTGCCCTGGACCTGGTCACCGCTGAGCACGACGACGTCCTGCGCGTAGCACGCGATGAAGGCGTCGAGGTCGTGGGCGTTGTAGGCGTCGAGCTGGCGCTGGGCGAGATCGGAAGGCGTGGCAGTCATGCCGCACAGCATCCCAGACCATCAAAACAGATCTCAGGACCCACCCGCCTCCACGGCCTCCTCCACGGCCGCCACCACCGCGGCGGGCGCCTCCATGTGGACCATGTGCCCGGCGCCGTCGACGAGCCGTACGCCGGGCGGCCGGCCCGCTTCGCCGTACGGCAGGATCCGGTCGGACCCGCCCCACACCACCACCGTCGGGACGGCCAGCCCGGCGTGCAGGGTGGTCACGTCGATCGCCTGCCGGTCGCCGTCGAGCATGGACTCCGACACGGTCTTCAGCGCCTCAGCGACGCCGTCCAGGCGTTTGTAGCGCAGCAGGTCGTCCACGAGCCTGCCGGTGACCTGGCCGGGGTCGGCGAAGAGCTTGCCGAGCTGCGGTCTCAGCTCGCGCCGGGACGAGGCGGCGGCGAAGGAGCGGACGTATCCGGCGTCGATCTCCGTGCCGAACCCGGCCGGGGCCACCAGCGTCAGTGAGCGCACCCGGCCGGGGCGCGCGGCCGCGACGGCCGT
This sequence comes from Paraplanobispora takensis, assembly GCF_016863195.1. GTDB lineage: Bacteria > Actinomycetota > Actinomycetes > Streptosporangiales > Streptosporangiaceae > Planobispora > Planobispora takensis. The sequence goes on from NZ_BOOK01000014.1 coordinate 88,462, forward strand.
GACCACGGCTCCGCCCAGTGAGTGGCCGACCAGGTGGGCGGGCGGTGCCCCGATCGCGTCGAGGAATCCCGCCACCGCGCCGGTCAGGCTCCCGAAGTCCTCCACCCGCTTGCCGGACCCGCCGTGACCCGGCAGGTCGAGCGCGTGCACGGTGTGCCTGCGGGCCAGCGGTTCCTGGACGAACAGCCAGGAGCCCTTGTCGCCGCCGTAGCCGTGCACGAGGACGATCACCTCCGGGCCCTCGCCCAGCGTGGCGTAGCAGATCTGCCGGCCGTCCGCCTCGACGGTGCCGAAGGCGGTCCCGGACTCCTCGGGGACGATCCCGGAGGCCAGCCGCTCGCGTGCCCCGGCGGCCATCCGCTCGACCTCCTCCTCGGCCGCGCCGGCCGGGGCGATCACCGCGATCACCGCTCCCACCGGGACCGTCGCGCCGACCGGCGCGACGATCCTGCGCACGACGCCCGGCCAGGGCGACTCCAGCACACCGTTGATCTTGTCGGTGTCGATCTCGGCGAGCTCCGTGCCCTCCTCGACCTCCGTGCCCTCGGAGACCAGCCAGGCGAGGATCTTGCCGGTCGTCATGGACAGGCCCCACTTGGGTACGGCCAGGCCCCGGACCGTCATCGCTTCCACCCGGCGACGCTCTTGACGGCGTTGGCGACGCGCTGGGGATCGGGGATGTACAGGTCCTCCAGCGCGTCGCTGAACGGGACCGGCGTGTGCGGGGCGGTCACCATCCGGACCGGCGCCCGCAGCGCGCCGAAGGCCTCCTGCGCCACCAGCGCGCAGACGTCGGTGGCCATGTTGCACCGGGGCGTGGCCTCGTCGACCACCACGAGCCTGCCGGTGCTCTCGACGCTCTCCAGGATGGTGTCGGCGTCGAGCGGGCTGGTCGTACGAGGGTCGATGACCTCGCATTCGATCCCGTCGCCGGCCAGCTGCCCGGCGGCCTGCTCGGCCGTCCCCACCATCCGGCCGAAGGCCACGATCGTGACGTCGCCGCCCTCGCGCACGATGTTGGCCTCGCCGAAGGGGATGGCGTAGCTCTCCTCGGGCACCTCGCCGACGGTGTCGTAGAGCATCTTGTGCTCGCAGAAGATCACCGGATCGTCGTCGCGGATCGACTGGATCATCAGCCCCTTGGCCTCGTAGGGACTGGAGGGCAGCACGACCTTCAGGCCCGGGATGTGCGTGAAGATCGGGTAGAGCGCCTGCGAGTGCTGCGCGGCGGCCCGCAGGCCCGCGCCGTACATCGTGCGGACGGTCACCGGGGTGATCGCCCGGCCGCCGAACATGTAGCGGAACTTGGCCGCCTGGTTGAAGATCTGGTCGAAGCAGACCCCCATGAAGTCGATGAACATCAGCTCGGCCACCGGGCGCATGCCCCGGGTGGCCGCGCCGATCGCGGCGCCGATGAACGCCGACTCCGAGATCGGGGTGTCGAGCACCCGCCCGGGGAAGCGGTGGTAGAGCCCCTTGGTCACGCCGAGCACGCCGCCCCACGCGTCGTCCTCGCCCGGGCTGCCCGCGCCTCCGGCGTTGTCCTCTCCCATGATGATGACGCGGGGGTCGCGTTCCATCTCCTGCGCGAGCGCCTCGTTGATCGCCTCGCGGTAGCTGATCGTCCTGGCCATGGCCGTTCTCCTCAGTACGCGGCGTACCGGTGGGTGACGTGGACGTCGGTCAGTACGTGACGTAGACGTCGGTGGCGAGATCGCCCGGGTCCGGCCGCGGCGCGCTCTCGGCCTCGGCCACGGCGGCGTCGATCAGGGCGTCGACCTCGATGTCGACCGCGTCGAGCTGCTTGTCGGTCAGCAGATCCCGCTCGGTCACGCGGGCGCGGAAGCGCAGCAGGCAGTCCAGGTTCTCCCTGGCGTGGGTAACCTCGCCGGCGCGGTAGGTCTGCTGGTCGCCCTCGAAGTGCCCGAAGTAGCGGGTGAGCTTGACCTCGATGAGCGTGGGCCCGCCACCCTGCCGGGCGCGGGAGATCGCCTCGCCCGCCGCCTCGTGCACGGCGAAGAAGTCGAACCCGTCGACGATCACGCCGGGCATGCCGAAGGCGGCGGCCCGGTCGGCGATGTTGTCGCAGGCGACCGACCAGCTGCTGGAGGTGGCCTCGGCGTAGCCGTTGTTCTCCGCGACGAAGACCGCCGGCAGGTGCCAGACGGAGGCGAGGTTCAGGGCCTCCAGCGTGGTGCCCTGGTTGCTGGCGCCGTCGCCGAAGAAGGCCACGCCGACGCCGCCGGCCCCCTCGTGCTTGGCGGCGAGGGCCGTGCCGCAGATGAGCGGCGGGCCGCCGCCCACGATGCCGTTGGCCCCGAGCATCCCCTTGGTCAGGTCGGCGATGTGCATCGAGCCGCCCTTGCCGCGGCACGACCCCGTGCCGCGGCCGTAGATCTCGGCCATCATGGCCTTGACGTCGACGCCCTTGGCGATGCAGTGGCCGTGTCCCCGGTGGGTGCTGGCGATGGTGTCGCGCGCGTCCAGGTGCGTGCACACGCCCGTGGCGGAGGCCTCCTCGCCCGCGTACAGGTGCACGAAGCCCGGGATCTCCCCGGTGGCGAACTCCTCGTGGACGCGCTCCTCGAAGGCCCGGATCGTACGCATCATCCGGTAGGCGTCGAGCAGCGTGATCTCGTCGATCTCTGGCATGGCGTCCCTCCCGCCGTTCCCGGCCGTGCGGCCGGGCGTCGTGGGCCAGTGGGTGGTGGGGGCAGTGGGTGGTGGGGGCAGTGGGTGGTGAGGCAGTGGTACGCGCCGCGGGCCGTGCCGGGAAAGGGTTGCAGGGGGTTGCAACGGCACCGCCCGCTCGCGGGTGGATCGTCACGAGCGGATCGCCGCTCCACTCTCCGGGTCGAAGAAGTGCACCCGCTCGGTGTCGACCACCACCTCGATCTCGTCGCCGTTGCGGACCCGCGAGCGCGGGCCGAAGGAGGCGCGGAAGCGGGTGCCCCGGTCGTGGAGGGCGACGTCGGAGCTGTGGGCGTCCTTCTCCAGGGCCTTGGTGTCCTCGGTGACCACCTTGGGCGCGTCGAGGACGAAGTGCACGACGATCTCCGAGCCCAGCGCCTCGGTCATCGTCACCGTGGTGCGCAGCCTCGGCAGGTCGTCCCCGCCGCGGGCCAGCCGGGCGTCCTCCATGTCCTCGCTGCGGACGCCCACCGCGACGTCGCGCCCGGCGTAGCCGGCCAGGGCCGGGCGCGCGGCGGTGACGGCGCCGGGCAGGGCGAGCGTCGCGGCGCCCAGGCGCACCGCCAGGTCGCCGTTGCCCGCCTCGACCCGGCCCAGGGCCATGTTCATCGGGGGCGATCCGATGAAGCCCGCGACGAAGATGTTGTCCGGATGGTCGTAGAGGTGCTGGGGGTCGCCGATCTGCTGCAGGACGCCGGCCTTCATCACGGCCACCCGGTCGCCCATGGTCATGGCCTCGATCTGGTCGTGCGTGACGTAGATCGTGGTCACGTTGAGGTCCTGCTGCACCTGGGCGATCTCGGCGCGCATCTGCACCCGCAGCTTGGCGTCGAGGTTCGACAGGGGCTCGTCCATCAGGAAGACCTGGGGCTCCCTGACGATCGCCCGGCCCATCGCGACCCGCTGACGCTGCCCGCCGGACAGCTGCTTGGGCTTGCGGTCCAGCAGGTTGCCCAGCTCCAGCATCTGCGCGGCGCGCTCGACCCGGCGGGAGATCTCGGCGGCGTCCATCCTGCGGATCCTCAACCCGTAGGCGATGTTGTCGGCCACGCTCATGTGCGGGTAGAGCGCGTACGACTGGAAGACCATCGCGATGTCGCGGTCCTTGGGCGGCAGGGTGTTCACCACCTTGCCGCCGATCGTCATCGTGCCGCTGGTGATGTCCTCAAGCCCGGCCACCATCCGCAACGCGGTCGTCTTGCCGCAGCCCGAGGGGCCCACCAGGACGAGGAACTCACCGTCGGCGATGGCGATGTCGAGGTCCCTGACCGCGTGGAACCCGTTCTCGTACCGTTTGTTGATCTTGTCGAGGACGACCTCTGCCATGGCTTTCCTCCGGGGGCTGGATGGTCAGGCGAGCCGCCAGACCTGGAACGCCGGCCCGTCGCCGGGCAGCGTCACGGGTTCGCCGGGGGCGGCCCTGAGCGGGTCGGCCCCGCCGTACAGGTTGGGCGCCTCGCCGGTGAGGCCGAGGGGCGCGGCCGGCAGGCGCAGCGGCCGGTGCGGGGCGCGGGCGGCCAGGACCAGCAGCCGCTCGCGGGCGCTCTCCCGCAGGAAGCACAACGCGTCCCCGGCGGCGTGGACCCAGCGCAGGCCGCCCCGGCGCAGGGCCTCGTGCTCGCGGCGCAGCGCGGCCAGCCGGCGGTAGCACACCATCGTGCGGCGGTCCCACCGGTCGCGCCGGTGCCAGGGGAACGGGCGGCGGGCGTCCTCCCCGAGCCGGCCCTCCAGGCCGATCTCGTCGCCGGCGAACACCATGGGCGTGCCCACCATCGTGAACAGCAGGCCCGCGGCGACCTCCGCGACCTCGGGGGCGCCCACGACGGTGCGGATCCGCGCCGAGTCGTGCGAGCCCAGCAGCGACCACGAGGCGGCCGCCGAGCGCCACGGCACGGCGGCGGAGAAGGCCCGTACGGCGCGCGCGAAGGACTCGGCGCCCAGCCGGGGCGCCCGCACCGGCAGCCCGAGATAGTGGTGGTCCTGCGGTTCCGGCGAGCGCACCCACGCCCACAGCGGCCGGGTGAAGCCGGAGTAGTTCATGGTCCCGTGCCAGCCGTCGCCCGCCAGGTCGGCGGAGGCGTCGTGGCAGTGCTCGGCCAGCAGCAGCGCCTGCGGGCTGACCTGCCGCAGGGTCGCCCGAAGGCCGCGCGCGACCTCGGCGTTGACGTCCTCGGCGCCGTGCCGCCCGGCCATGTTGGCCACGTCGACCCGCCAGCCGTCGAGCCCGTAGGGCGGATCGAGCCACCGCCCGGCCACGGACTTCGGGCCGTCGAGCAGCCGGCGCCGCAGCTCGGCGGAGGTGTGCCGGAACTTCGGCAGGGAGCGGTGGCCCAGCCAGTCGGCGTACCGGTCGCTGCGCGGGCCGGCGAAGTAGAAGAAACGGCGCTCGGCGGCCTCCGGATCGGCCAGCGCCCGCCGGAACCACGGGTGGGTGTCGCCGCAGTGGTTGACCGTCAGATCGCCGAGCAGGTGCCAGCCGCGCGCGTGGACCTGCCGCGCCAGCCGTACGAGGGCCTCGTCCCCGCCCAGCAGCGGGTCCACCGCGTGGAAGCTGGAGGCGTTGTAGCGGTGGTTGGACTCGGCCGGGAAGAACGGCGTGAGATAGAGCGTGTCGACGCCGAGCGCGCCGAGGTGGTCCAGGTGCTCGGTGACGCCGTCCAGGTCGCCGCCGTAGAACTGGCGGCCGGTCGAGGTGCCCGTGGAGACGACGGGGTCGTCCCACTGCGCGGGCTCGGCCCACGGCGGCGGCGGGCGCCCCGCCGCGGCGGCGGAGCGGGCGAAGCGGTCCAGGAAGATCTGGTAGACGTACCCGTCCCTGGCCCAGTCCGGCGGCGGGTCCGCGGTGGACAGTCGGAAGTCGGCCGTGTCCGGGACGTCGTGGGCGTGCACGCCCGCGCCGTTGAGCCAGCGGTAGCCGCGCGGGCCGCCGTCCAGCAGGAACCGGTAGCCGGTGACCGGGTTGCGCACCCGCAGGCCGCAGCGCCACCAGGTCTCCGCGGCGGTGACCCGGTCGAGGGTGCCCGCCGAGAAGGCGGGCTCGCCGTCGTGCGGAGATCTGATCCAGACCCGCTCGGCCCCGTCGGCGCGGGGCACGCGCACCAGCACCGTGACCGTGTCGCCCAGCACCGGCGCCTCGTCGGCGACGTACAGCGCCGCGCCGTCGTGGTGCGGCGCGTTCAGCGCGGCGCCGTCGTGGTGCGGCGCGGGCCGGGGCCGGGCGGGGGAGGTCATCCCTTCACCGCCCCCGAGGTCAGCCCGCCGACGATGTAGCGCTGCAGGAACTGGAAGAGCACGACCGTGGGGATCGCCAGGATCACGGCGCCGGCGGAGAAGACCCCGAAGTTCGCGTTGCGCTCGCCGGAGATGAGCCCGTACAGGCCCACCGCGGCCGTCTTCGCGCTGTCGTCGGTCAGGAACACGCTCGCGATGAGGAACTCGTTGACCGTGTTGATGAAGCCGAGCAGGCCGGTCACCGCGAGGATGGGCACGACCAGCGGCAGGATGATGCCGAAGAAGATCTGGGAGTGCGTGGCGCCGTCCACCTTCGCCGACTCGTCCAGGTCCTTGGGGATGGTGTCGAAGAAGCCCTTCATCAGCCAGGTGTTGACCCCCAGCGCCCCGCCCAGGTACAGCAGGATCAGCCCCCAGGAGGTGTTCAGGCCGATGGCCGGATACAGGTCGGTGATCTCGGCGAAGATCAGATACAGCGCCACGATCGCCAGGAACTGCGGGAACATCTGCACCAGCAGCAGGCTGACCAGCCCGATCCGCCGCCCCTTGAACCTGTAGCGGGAGAAGGCGAAGGCGGCCGCCGCGGAGACGAACATGGACAGCACCGCCGACAGGACCCCGATGAGCAGGGTGTTGAGGAACCACCGCGAGAACGACGTGGTGCCGAACAGCTTGGTGAAGTTCTCCAGGCTCGTGTCGGGCGGGATGAGGGTCGAGGAGCTGAGCGTGCCCAGCGGGTTGAGCGAGGCGGAGACCACGAACAGGATCGGGAACAGGGAGAAGGCCAGCGCGAGCAGTCCGACGAGATGGCGCCAGCCGAACTGGCGCAACCAGCCGCCTCTGGCGCTGCCGAGCCGTACGACCTCGTTGGTTGCGGTCATCAGTTGATCTCCTCCAGGCTCCGTGTGCGCCGGAAGCCGATGATCGACACGGTCGCCACGATGACGAAGATGAACACCGAGACGGCCGCGGCGAAGCCGTACTGCGCGCCCGCGCCGCCGAAGGCCAGCCGGTAGGTGTAGGTGATCAGGATGTCCGTCGCCCCGGCGTTCGGGTTGTCCGGCGGGAAGGGCCCTCCGCCGCTGACCAGATAGATCCCCGCGAAGTTGTTGAAGTTGAAGGCGAAGGAGGAGATCAGCAGGGGGGCCAGGGCGATGAGCAGCAGCGGGAAGGTCACGGTGCGGAAGGCGTACAGCGGCTTGGCGCCGTCGATCGAGGCCGCCTCGGTCAGGTCGGCGGGGATCGACTGCAGGGCGCCGGTGCACACCAGGAACATGTAGTTGTAGCCCAGCCACAGCTGCACCAGCAGGACGGCGACCTGCGCCGCCGGCGGGGTGCCGAACCAGTTGACCTCCAGGCCGGTCATCCGGTTGATCAGGCCGAACTCGGTGTTGAACATGTCCCGCCACACCAGGAGCATGACCACCGCCGGCATGGCGTACGGCAGGATGATCAGGGATCGGTAGACGCGCTGGCCGCGCATGCCCGGCCGGTTGAGGGTGATGGCCACCAGCAGCCCGAGCGCGAAGGTGATCAGGACGGTGCCGCCGGCGAACACGAAGTTCCACAGCAGCATCTTCAGGAAGGAGCTGCGGATCTCCTGGTCGGTCACGACGTCGGTGAAGTTGCGCAGCCCGACGCCGACCTTCCAGCCCTGCGCCAGCCGCTGCCCCTGCTGGTCGGCGAAGGAGCCGTCGGACTCGTCGGCCGTCCAGGTCCGCCCGGACGCGGCGTCCCTGATGCAGTCGCACCCGGCCTCGTAGGTCTGCTGCGGGGCCCCCTCGAACGCCCGGGACAGGCCCTGGCCGTACAGGGCCCCGGCCCGGGTGGGGACCTTGAAGGCGGCGATCTCGGCGCTGCGGGCCGCGGCCTGGCCGATGGTCAGGACCGTGTACCCCTGAGCCTGCCGGATCTTGCCGTCGGGATCGGCCCGCACCGCGCCGGCGGGCAGCTCCCGCAGCCCGCCGGCCGTCCCGGCGAAGGACGCGTCGGTGCCGGGGTCGGTCAGCAGGAAGACGAGGTCCCCGCTCACCGGGTCCCCGGTGGTGGCGATGGACAGGACGTAGACGGTGGAGCCCGGCACCTGCCGCACCGAGGCGTCCTGGATCGCGGTGATCGCCTCCTGCTTGGTGCCCCGGTGGCCGTCGCCGAAGTTCGTGAACGCGGTGGTGACCGTGTAGACGACCGGGACGACCTGGAAGGCGATCAGGAAGAGGGTGCCCGGGATCAGGTACTTCGCCGGGATCACCCGGGGGGAGAGGTAGATGTAGAACAGCAGCGCCGTCACCGCCACCAGGATCCCCAGGCCGATCCAGTTGCCCTGGTTCACCAGCGGGAAGGCGGCCCACAGCGCGAGCGCCGCGGCCACGCCGAGCACGGCGATCCTGATGACGAGCCTGCCGGTGGAGACGGTGCCGTCGCCGCCGCTGAGGCCGAACCGGGGCCGGCGGTGGCCGGGCCCGTGGGAGGCGCGTTCCTCGGAGATCTCAGTTGTGTCGGACATGACGCTCTCCTGGGCCGGGGTGTCCCGGGCTACTCGATCGCCGACCGGATCGTCTCGGCCGCCGCCTGCGTGGTGCCGGCGGGGTCGGCGCCGCCGACCACCGCGGCGATGGCCTTGCCCCAGGGGTCCCAGACCGCGTTCATGGCGGGGATCGCCGGCATGATGTCGCCGCCCTCGCCGGCGGACAGCAGCTTCGGCAGGTCCTGGTCGGTGGTCTTGGCCTCGTCGAAGGCGGCGATCAGCGCCGGCGGGCGCGGGTCGGCCCTGTAGAAGGCGAGCGCGACGTCGGGCTGGGCGAAGTAGTTGGTCGCGAACTCCTGGGCGAGGACCTTGCTGGGGCCCTTGGAGGCGACGAACAGGGCCTGCACGCCGACGAACGGCTTGGCCCGGGTGTCGCCGAAGCCGGGGACGGGGGAGATGTCGTAGGCGATCCCGGCCTTCTGGATCTCGGAGATGAACCAGGGGCCGCCCACCAGGAAGGCGCTCTTGCCGCCGGTGAACACGCTCGCCACGTTGTCGGTCCCGATGGAGCGCTTGAGCACCCCCTCGCCCTTCTCGCCGTACTTGGCGAAGTTCTCCATCGCCTCGGCCGCCCCGGGCTCGGCCAGTCCGAGGTCGCCGGGGTCGTAGTCGCCGTCGTCCGCCTGGCCGAACAGGTAGCCGCCGCCGGCGGTGTACAGCGGGTAGCCGTAGTAGGCGTCGCCGTTCTGGCCCACCGGGAAGGCCAGGACCTCCGAGACCTTGCCCTGGCTCTTGAGCCTCTTGCCCGCGGCCACCAGCTCCTCGAAGGACTTAGGCGCCTGCGGGGCGAGGGCGGTGTTGCGGAAGAGCACCACGTTCTCCAGCGCGAAGGGGATGCCGTAGATCTGGCCGTCGAACGTCACGCCCTTGAGCGCCAGCGAGTTGAAGGCGGCCTTCTGGTCCTCGGTCATCGTGATCGGGTCGATCGCGCCGTTGCGGACCAGGTTGCCGATCCAGTCGTGCGCGCCCATCACCAGGTCCGGGGCCTTGCCGCCCTGCGAGGCGGTGACGAAGTCGACCTGCCTGGTCTCTCCCGGCACGGTCTGGATCTTCACAGTGACCCCGGTCTCCTTGGAGAACCTGTCGGCGGCGGCCTTCAGCGCCGGGGCGCGCTTGTCGTCGGTCCAGATCGTCAGGGTGCCGCCGCCCTCGCCCTGCCGCGCCGCCGCACGGCCGGTTCCGGCGCCGCCCTGGCCGCAGGCCGCGACCGCCAGCAGGATCCCGGCCAGCAGTATCGCCGGCAGCGTGCCCCCCGGTGTGTCCCGTCGTGTGCGCAGCCGCATGTCATCGCTCCTCGGCGCACGGGAGATTGGGTTTCATACGCGCTAAACCCTGTTAGCCCGAACGTCCTCCGCCCTTCCCCGAGTGTCAATAGACCGTTGCGCAATCGTTTCCGGTATGCCGATCATGGTCGGATGACGCAACACCGCGCGACGCTGACGGAGGTGGCCCGGCGGGCGGGTGTCTCCCCGACGACGGCCTCCTTCGTCATGACCGGGCGCACCGACATGCGGATCTCCGTGGAGACCCGCGACCGGGTCCTGCGGGTCGCACACGAGCTGAACTACCGGCCCAACCTGATGGCGCGCAGCCTGCGCAGCAAGGTGACCCAGACGATCGCGCTGATCTCCGACACGATCGCCACCGAGCAGTACGCCGGGCAGATCGTGTACGGCAGCCTGGCCGCCGCCGCCGAACGCCGGCATCTGCTGTTCATCGGCGAGACGGAGGGCGATCCCGTCCTGGAGGAGCGCCTGATCAACGACCTGCTGGACCGCCAGGTCGACGGGTTCATCTACGCCACCATGTACACCCGGCGGGCGCGCGTCCCGCGCAGCCTGCGCGGCCAGCGGCTGGTCCTGCTCAACTGCGCGGCCGCGGGGCGGGAGATCCCGGCCGTGGTCCCCGACGAGGTGGGGGCCGGCCGTACGGCGGCGCAGGCGTTGATCGACGCCGGGCACCGGGAGGGCATCCACCTGGTCGGCGAGCGGGCCCCGCACCTGATCGCCGGCAACGAGCGCATCCAGGGCATCGAGGCCGCCCTGGGCGCGGCGGGGACCTCCCTGGCCGGCTCGGTGGACTGCGCCTGGTGGCCCGAGTCGGCCTACGAGGCCACGGCGGGGTTCCTGGCCGCCGGGCACCTGCCCAAGGCGCTGATCTGCATGAACGACCGGGTCGCCCTCGGCGTCTATCAGGCGCTGCAGGAGGCGGGACTGGGCATCCCCGAGGACGTCTCGGTCGTCTCCTTCGACGACTCCGACCTCGCCACCTGGTTACGGCCGCAGCTCACCAGCGTCGCCCTGCCGCACCAGTGGCTCGGCCGGCGGGCCGTGGAGATCCTGCTCGGCGAAGCGGAGCACCGGGGGGTGGAGCGTCTGCCCATGCCGTTGCGTCACCGCTCATCCGTGGGTTCTCCGAGGGGACGGTCCCGGGGGAATGGTTAACGTTAACAATGCTGACCGCGACAACGGTAGGAACCCGGAGGCTCCTCGTCAAGAGGGGTTAACGGGGCGTTTCCATGTGACCAGACCGTAACCGGCGAACTTCTTGACGACACCCGTTGTTAACGTTCACAGTCACTCCAAGCCAGGAAAGGAAGTGACCGTGAGTTCGAGACAGGAGCGCCGCTCCCCGGTGATGGCCGATGTGGCCAGGGTGGCCGGTGTGTCCCACCAGACCGTCTCGCGCGTGCTCAACGATCACCCCAACGTGCGCACCGAGACCCGTACCCGGGTCCTGGCCGCGATCGACCAGCTCGGCTACCGCCGCAACCTCGTCGCCCGCGCACTCGTCACCCGCCACTCGCGCACCCTCGGCGTGGTCAGCTTCGACACCACCCTGTACGGCCCGGCCAGCACGGTCTACGGGATCGAGCAGGCGGCCAGGGCGGCCGGCTACTTCGTCAGCATCGTCAGCCTGCGCACCATCGACAGGGCCGGCGTGCGCGAGGCCCTGGACTATCTCGCCGAGCAGGGCGTCGACGGCATCGTCGTGGTCGCGCCGCAGCGCTCGGCGGCCAGCGCGCTGGCCGACCTGCCGCCCGGCGTCCCGGCCGTCGCCGTCGAGGGCGACCACGGCGGGGACGTCAGCGTGGTCAGCGTCGACCAGGTCGAGGGCGCCCGCCTGGCGACCGAGCATCTGCTCGGCCTGGGTCACGAGACGGTCTGGCACGTGCGCGGGCCGCTGGACTGGCTGGAGGCCGAGGGGCGGATCGCGGGCTGGCGGGCCGCCCTGGAGGCGGCCGGCCGGCCGGTCCCCGAGCCGCTGCCCGGCGACTGGAGCCCGCGCTCGGGCTACGAGGCCGGGCGGTTGCTGGCCCGGATACCGGAGATCACCGCCGTGTTCGTGGCCAACGACCAGATGGCGCTCGGGGCGCTGCGGGCGTTCGCCGAGGCGGGCGTCGACGTGCCCGGACGCATCAGCGTCGTCGGGTTCGACGACGTCCCCGAGTCGGAGTTCTTCTCTCCGCCGCTCACCACGGTCCGCCAGGACTTCGGGGCGGTGGGCAGGCACAGCATCGCGATGTTGCTCAAGCAGATCGAGGAGGGTCAGGCGCAGTCCCGCGAACGATTCGTCGTCTCGCCGGAGTTCAAGGTCAGGGCCAGCACCTCGCCGGCCCGGCGATAGCCGTAAAGGAAGAGACAGGGCGCCACGGTCCCGCCGTGGATGTTAGCGCTCACATAAAGGAAGGAACCCCCCACCGTGTTGAAGAAGATGTCCGTACTGCTGCTGACCGGAGCCGTCGCCATGACGATGGCCGGCTGCGGCGGCGGTGGCAACGACAGCGCCACCGCCGGGTCGGGCGGCGGCAGCGGTGACGGCAGCATCACCATGGGCTTCTCCCAGGTCGGCGCGGAGAGCGGCTGGCGTACCGCCAACACCAAGTCCGTGCAGGAGTCGGCCAAGACGGCCGGGATCGAGCTGAAGTTCTCCGACGCGCAGCAGAAGCAGGAGAACCAGATCAAGGCGATCCGCTCCTACATCCAGCAGAAGGTCGACGTCATCGCCTTCTCGCCGGTCGTGGAGTCCGGCTGGGACACCGTGCTGAAGGAGGCCCAGAACGCCAAGATCCCGGTGATCCTCACCGACCGCGCCGTGGACTCCAAGGACACCACCCTCTACAAGACCTTCCTCGGCTCGGACTTCGTGGAGGAGGGCAAGAAGGCCGGCCAGTGGCTGGTGGAGGAGTACAAGGACTCCACCGAGCCGGTGAACATCGTCGAGCTGCAGGGCACCACCGGCTCGGCCCCGGCCAACGACCGCAAGGCGGGCTTCGCCGAGGTCATCGGGGCGGACGCCAAGTTCAAGATCGTCGCCTCGCAGACCGGTGACTTCACCCGGGCCAAGGGCAAGGAGGTCATGGAGGCCTTCCTGAAGTCCAACCCGGACATCGACGTGCTGTACGCGCACAACGACGACATGGGCCTGGGCGCGATCGAGGCGATCGAGGGCGCGGGCAAGGTCCCGGGCAAGGACATCAAGATCATCACGGTCGACGCGGTCAAGGACGGCATGCAGGCGCTGGCCGACGGGAAGATCAACTTCATCGTCGAGTGCAGCCCGCTGCTCGGCCCGCAACTGATGGACCTCGCCAAGAAGGTCGTCGCGGGAGAGCAGGTGCCCGCCCGCGTGGTGACCGAGGAGACCACCTTCACCCAGGAGCAGGCGAAGGAAGCCCTGCCCACCCGCCAGTACTGATGACCCGACGGGTCGCTCCGAACTCGCACTTCGGAGCGGCCCGTTCCCCCCGAGGAAGGGACGCCGCATGGCCACACCCGTCCCGATCCTGCGGATGAGCGGGATCTGCAAAGAGTTCCCCGGCGTCAGGGCGCTGAGCGACGTCGACTTCCGGCTCATGCCGGGAGAGGTGCACGCCCTGATGGGGGAGAACGGCGCCGGCAAGTCGACCCTGATCAAGGTCCTCACCGGGGTCTACGACATCGACGCCGGCGAGATCACTCTGGACGGCGCGAAGGTCGCCTTCGCCAACCCCCTGCAGGCGCAGCAGGCCGGCATCAGCACGGTCTACCAGGAGGTCAACCTCTGCGCGAACCTCTCGGTGGCGGAGAACATCTTCATCGGCCGCGAGCCGCGCCGCCTGGGCCGGATCCGCTGGCGGGAGATGCGGCGGCGGGCCACGGCTCTGCTGGACAGGCTCGACCTCGCCATCGACGTGACGGCGCCCCTGTCGGCCTACTCCCTGGCCGTGCAGCAGATGGTCGCCATCGCCCGCGCCGTCGACATCTCCGCCCGGGTCCTGGTCCTGGACGAGCCGACCTCCAGTCTCGACGCCGGCGAGGTCGAGCAGCTGTTCCGGGTGATGCGCCGGCTCAAGGACGAGGGCATCGCGATCCTGTTCGTCTCGCACTTCCTCGACCAGATCTACGAGATCGCCGACCGCATGACGATCCTGCGCAACGGCAGGCTGGTGGGGGAGTACCTCACCAGCGAGCTCGGCCAGGTCGAGCTCGTCGGCAAGATGATCGGCAAGGAGCTCGAGGACCTGACCGAGCTCGACGAGAAGCCCAAGGAGCTGGAGGCCGTCGAGCGCTCGCAGCCCTTCGTGGAGGCGCGCTCGCTGGGCCGCTCCGGTTCCGTCGAGCCGTTCACGCTCACCATCCACGAGGGTGAGGTGGTCGGCCTGGCCGGGCTGCTCGGCTCGGGCCGCACCGAGGTGGCGCGCCTGCTGTTCGGGGCCGACCACGCCACCACGGGGGAGGTGGCCGTCGGCGGCACGCCGGTGGCGCTGCGCACCCCCCGGGCCGCCACGGCCCGCGGGATCGCCTTCTGCTCGGAGAACCGGCGCGCCGAGGGACTGATCCCCGACCTCACCGTCCGCGAGAACATCGTCCTGGCCCTGCAGGCCGCCCGCGGGTGGTCGCGGCCGATCCCGCGCCGCCGGCAGGACGAGCTGGTCGACAAGTACATCCAGGCGCTGAGGATCAGCCCGGCCAACCCCGACCAGCTCGTGAAGAACCTCAGCGGCGGCAACCAGCAGAAGGTGCTGCTGGCCCGCTGGCTCATCGTCGAGCCGCGGCTGCTCATCCTCGACGAGCCCACCCGGGGCATCGACGTCGGGGCCAAGGCCGAGATCCAGCGCCTGGTCGCCTCCCTGGCCGACGGCGGCATGGCGGTGCTGTTCATCTCCGCCGAGCTGGAGGAGGTCCTGCGCCTCAGCCACAAGGTCGGCGTCCTGCGCGACCGCCGGCTGGTGGCCGAGCTGCCCAACGACGACGACCTGACCACCGGAGTCCTGATGGAGACCATCGCGAGCGGAGGCCGTACATGACCGCTCCCACCGGACGTCCGCCCATGAGCGGCGCGGACCCCGCCGAGCCCGCGGAGCCCGGGACGGGGGCCGACCCGTCCGTGACCGTGGCCCGGTCCGGCCCGTCCGAGGCGGCTCCCGAAACCGCTGCGACAGCTTCGACCGGCACGAGCGCCCCGGCTGCGGCGGCCCGTCCGGGCCGCAGGGCGGGCCTGGCCGCGGTGACCGGGCACCGGCTGTTGTGGCCCGGCGTCGTCCTGGCCCTGCTGCTGCTGGCCAACGTGCTGTTCACGCCCGGCTTCCTGTCGATCGAGATGAAGGACGGCCACCTCTACGGCAGCCTCGTCGACATCGCCAGGTTCGGCGCGCCGCTGATCCTGGTCGCGGTCGGCATGACCCTCGTCATCGCCACCGGCGGCATCGACCTGTCGGTCGGCTCGGTGGTGGCGATCTCCGGGGCGCTGTCCTGCCTGTGGATCAGCGGCCTGGACGACCAGCAGGACGTGGGCGGCGTGCTCGTCGCCGTCGGCCTGGCGCTGGGCCTGTCGCTGGTGCTGGGCCTGTGGAACGGCTTCCTGGTGGCCGGCTTCGGGATCCAGCCGATCATCGCCACCCTGATCCTCATGGTGGCCGGCCGCGGCCTCGCCCAGCTGATCACCGACGGCCAGATCATCACGATCAACAGCAGCCCCTACAAGCTCATCGGCGGCGGCTACTGGCTCACCCTGCCCTTCGGCATCATCGTCGTGGCGGCCGTCCTGGCGATCACCGCGTTCCTCACCCGCCGCCTGGCCCTGGGCCTGCTCATCGAGTCCGTCGGCGGCAACGCGACCGCCAGCCGGCTGGCGGGCATCCGGTCCCGCGGTCTGATCATCACGGTCTACGCGTTCTGCGCGCTGTGCGCCGGCATCGCCGGTCTGATGATCAGCTCGAACGTCTCCAGCGCCGACGGCAACAACGCGGGCCTGTGGATCGAGCTCGACGCCATCCTCGCCGTGGTGATCGGCGGCACCTCCCTCGTCGGCGGCCGCTTCTCCCTGGGCGGCACCGTGCTCGGCGCGCTCATCATCCAGACGCTGACCACCACGATCTACTCCGTCGGCATCCCGCCGGAGACCACGCTGCTGTTCAAGGCGCTCGTGGTGACCGTCGTGTGCCTCCTGCAGTCCCCGGCCTTCCGAGAGAAGGTCTTCCACCGCCGCGGCCGGCGCCCGGGCGCGTCGCCGGCGAGCGCCGATCCGAAGGTGAAGGTGCCGGCATGAGCTCGGACGTCGTGACCTCCGGCCCCTCCGGCCCCAAGGGGCGGACCGCGGACCGCCCGGCCCGCGCCGCGGTGCTGCGCGGCCGGGAGAGGTACATCCCCGTCATGGCGACGGGCGCCCTGCTGCTGGCCATGTTCGTGGTCGGCGGGATGCGCTACGAGGCCTTCGCCTCGGGGCAGATCGTGCTCAACGTCTTCATCGACAACGCCTTCCTGCTCGTCGTCGCGATCGGCATGACCTTCGTGATCCTCACCGGCGGCATCGACCTGTCGGTCGGCTCGGTGGTCGCGCTGTCGACGATGATCTCGGCGAGCCTGGTGACGGGTCAGGGCTGGCCGCCCCTGCTGGTGATCCCGCTGGTCCTGCTCATCGGCGCGGCGCTCGGCTTCGCGATGGGCTGCATCATCCACTACTTCGACATCCAGCCGTTCATCGTCACGCTGGCCGGGATGTTCCTGGCTCGGGGCCTGTGCTACACGATCGGCACCGACTCGATCCCGATCACCGACGAGACCTACACCGCCATCGCCCAGACGCGGATCGACCTGTCGGCCGAGATGTTCATCTCGCCGAGCGTCCTCATCGCCCTGGCGGTGGTCGCGGTCGCCACCTACGTGCTGCACTACACCCGCCTGGGCCGCAACGTCTACGCGGTCGGCGGGAACGAGCAGTCCGCGATGCTGATGGGCCTGCCCGTGGCCCGCACGAAGATCGCGGTCTACACGATCAGCGGTTTCTGCTCCGCGCTCGGCGGCGTGCTGCTGTCGTTCTACATGCTCTCCGGGTACGGCCTGCACGCGGTCGGCATGGAGCTGGACGCGATCGCGGCGGTGGTCATCGGCGGCACGCTGCTGACCGGCGGATCGGGTTACGTGCTGGGAACCGTGCTGGGCGTCCTCGTCCTCGGCCTGATCCAGACGATCATCAGCTTCGAGGGCACCCTGAGCTCCTGGTGGACGAAGATCTTCATCGGCATGCTGCTGTTCGTCTTCATCCTGCTCCAGCGCCTCATCACGGCCCGGCGCCCGTAGAGCCGCCGGAACGCCCCCATGGACCCCTCTGACCCTGGAGAAATTGTGAGCGCTAACAACGACAGCTACGTGGTCGGCGTCGACTTCGGCACGCTGTCCGGCCGCGCCGTCGTGGTACGGGTCTCCGACGGTGCCGAGGTGGGCAGCGCCGTGCACGAGTACGCCCACCGCGTGATCGAGGACCGGCTGCCCGGCACGGAGGTGAAGCTGGGCCCGGACTGGGCGCTGCAGTCGCCGCAGGACTGGCGCGAGGTGCTGCGCACCGCGGTGCCCGAGGCGGTGGCCGTCTCCGGAATCTCCCCGTCGCAGGTCATCGGCATCGGCACCGACTTCACGGCCTGCACGGTGCTGCCGGCCACCGCCGACGGCACCCCGCTGTGCGAGGTCGACGGGCTGGCCGGGCGGCCGCACGCCTGGCCCAAGCTCTGGAAGCACCACTCCGCCCAGCCGCACGCCGACCGGATCAACGCCCTGGCCGAGCGGCGGGGCGAGAGCTGGCTCCCGCGCTACGGCGGGAAGATCTCCTCCGAGTGGCAGTTCGCCAAGGGCCTGCAGGTCCTGGAGGAGGACCCCGAGGTCTACGACCTGGCCGAGCGCTGGATCGAGGCCGCCGACTGGATCATCTGGCAGCTCACCGGCGTGGAGACCCGCAACACCTGCACCGCCGGGTACAAGGGGATCCACCAGGACGGCGCCTACCCCTCCGATGACTTCCTGGCCGAGCTCAATCCCGCCTTCGCCGGTTTCACCGGCAAGCTCGGCCGGGAACTGGCTCCGCTCGGCGGCCTGGCGGGCCGCCTGACGGCCGAGGCCGCCGAGTGGACCAAGCTCCCCGAGGGGATCGCGATCGCGGTCGGCAACGTCGACGCCCACGTCACCGCGGCCGCCGCCGACGCCGTCCGGCCCGGCCAGATGGTCGCCATCATGGGCACCTCCACCTGCCACGTCATGTCCTCCGAGGCCCTCGCCGAGGTGCCGGGCATGTGCGGCGTGGTGCGCGACGGGATCGTGCCGGGCCTGTGGGGCTACGAGGCCGGCCAGTCCGGCGTCGGCGACATCTTCGGCTGGTTCGTCGACACCTGCGTGCCCGGCTCCTACGAGCGCGAGGCCGAGCGGCTGGGCCGTACCGTGCACGAGCACCTCACCGAGCTGGCCGCCGAGCAGAAGGTCGGCGAGCACGGCCTGGTGGCGCTGGACTGGCACAACGGCAACCGGTCGGTCCTGGTCGACCACGACCTGTCCGCGGTGATCGTCGGCCAGACGCTCGCGACCCGCCCCGAGCACACCTACCGGGCGCTCATCGAGGCCACCGCCTTCGGCGCCCGCATGATCGTCGAGACGTTCGAGGACGCCGGCGTGCGGGTGGAGGAGTTCGTCGCCGCCGGCGGCCTGCTGAAGAACCGCTTCCTCATGCAGGTCTACGCCGACGTGCTGGGCCGCCCCATCTCGGTGATCGGCTCGGACCAGGGCCCGGCGCTCGGCTCGGCGATCCACGCGGCCGTCGCCGCCGGCGCCTACCCCGACATCGAACAGGCCGCCGCGGCCATGGGCAAGCGCACCGAGGCCGCCTACGTGCCCGACGCCGGGCGCGCCGACGCCTACGACCGGCTGTACGTCGAGTACTGCCACCTGCACGACCACTTCGGACGAGGAGAGCACCCCCATGGCAACGACGTTCTGCACCGCCTGCGCGCCCTGCGGAACGAGGTGACCGCGTGAACCCCCGCGTTCGTGAGCTGAGGGAGACCGTCTGCGACCTCCACGCCGAACTGGTCCGCAACAACCTCGTCGCCTGGACCGCGGGCAACGTCTCGGGCCGGGTGCCGGGCGAGGACCTGTTCGTCATCAAGCCGAGCGGCGTCTCCTACGACGACCTGACCCCGGACTCGATCGTCGTGTGCGACCTGGACGGCAACCTGGTCGAGGGCGACTACGCCCCCTCCAGCGACACCGCCGCCCACGCCTACGTCTACCGGGCCATGCCGCATGTCGGCGGCGTCGTGCACACCCACTCCACCTACGCCTCGGCCTGGGCGGCCCGCGGCGAGGCGATCCCGTGCGTGCTCACCGCCATGGCCGACGAGTTCGGCGGCGAGATCCCGCTCGGGCCGTTCGCGCTGATCGGCGGCGACGACATCGGCAAGGGCATCGTCGCGACGCTGGAGGGCCACCGGTCCCCGGCGGTCCTGATGCAGAACCACGGCGTCTTCACCGTCGGCGCCTCCGCCAAGGCGGCGGTCAAGGCCGCCGTGATGTGCGAGGACGTCGCCCGTACGGTGCACATCTCCCGACAGCTCGGCACGCCGCTGCCCATCGCGCAGGCCGACATCGACAGCCTGTACGACCGTTACCAGAATGTCTATGGACAGAGGAGTCCGCGTTGACCCGACACGAGCGTGAGATCTGGTTCCTCACCGGCAGCCAGGGACTGTACGGCGAGGCCACGCTGCGGCAGGTGGCCGACCAGTCCCGGCAGATCGCGGAGGCTCTGGAGGAGGCCCTGCCGTTCACCGTGGTGTGGAAGCCGGTGCTCACCGACGCCGAGGCGATCCGGCGGATGTGCCTGGAGGCCGGCGCCTCGGACGCGTGCGTCGGGGTGATCGCCTGGATGCACACCTTCTCCCCGGCCAAGATGTGGATCGCCGGCCTGGACGCGCTGCGCACCCCGCTGCTGCACCTGCACACCCAGGCCAACATGGAGTTGCCGTGGGACTCCATCGACATGGACTTCATGAACCTGAACCAGGCCGCCCACGGCGACCGCGAGTTCGGCTACATCCAGGCCAGGCTCGGCGTGCCCCGCAAGACCGTCGCCGGGCACGTGAGCGACCCGTCGGTCGCCGCGCGGATCGGGGCCTGGGCCCGGGCCGCGGCCGGGCGCGCCGAGGTGGGCTCGCTCAAGCTGGCCAGGTTCGGCGACAACATGCGCGACGTGGCCGTCACCGAGGGCGACAAGGTGGAGGCCCAGCGGCGCTTCGGGGTCTCGGTCAACACCTACGGGGTCAACGACCTGGTGGCCGCGGTCGAGGCCACCTCCGACGCCGAGGTGGACGCGCTCACCGCGGAGTACGAGGACGCCTACAAGATGGCCCCCGAGCTGCGCGCGGGCGGCGAACGGCACGACTCCCTGCGCTACGCCGCCCGGATCGAGCTGGGCCTGCGCGGCTTCCTGGAGGACGGCGGCTTCAAGGCGTTCACCACGAACTTCGAGGACCTCGGCGGCCTGCGGCAGCTGCCCGGCCTGGCCGTGCAGCGGCTGATGGCCGACGGGTACGGCTTCGGCGGCGAGGGCGACTGGAAGACCTCGGTGCTGCTGCGCACGCTGAAGGTGATGTCGGCCGGGCTGCCCGGCGGCACGTCGTTCATGGAGGACTACACCTACCACCTCGTGCCGGGCCAGGAGCTCATCCTGGGCGCGCACATGCTGGAGGTCTGCCCGACCATCGCCGCGAGCACGCCCTCGTGCGAGATCCACCCGCTGAGCATCGGCGGCCGCGAGGACCCGGTCCGGCTGGTCTTCGACGCCCAGCCCGGCCCCGCGGTGGTGGTGGGCCTGGCGGACATGGGTGAGCGCTTCCGGCTGGTCGCCAACGAGATCGACGTGGTCGCCCCCGCCGAGCCGCTGCCCCGCCTGCCGGTGGCCCGCGCCGTGTGGCGCCCCCGGCCGGACCTGCGCACCTCGGCCGAGGCGTGGCTGACGGCCGGAGCCCCGCACCACACCGTGCTGTCGGCCGCGGTCGGGACCGAGGAGCTCGCCGACTTCGCCGACATGCTCGGCGTCGAACTGCTGGTCATCGACTCGGAGACCACCACCCGCCAGTTCACCAAGGAGATCCGCTGGAACCAGGCCTACTACCGCCTGGCCCAGGGCTTCTGAGGGTTCCGCCCGGCTCGGGCGAGTACACCGGCATACGCCGGACGGGCCCGTCCGCGGGGCTCAGGGGATGCCGGCACGGCTGGAGGGGGAGATCGCGTCGGCGGGGGGACGGGCGGGCGGCATCGCCCTCATCCTCG
The DNA here is from genome assembly GCF_016863195.1 of Paraplanobispora takensis. Classification (GTDB taxonomy): domain Bacteria; phylum Actinomycetota; class Actinomycetes; order Streptosporangiales; family Streptosporangiaceae; genus Planobispora; species Planobispora takensis. Next base: position 109,483 of record NZ_BOOK01000014.1, read on the forward strand.
CCGCCGAGGCGGGCCTGCTCCTCGTGCTGGGTGGCCGGCTGAACCGCCGGTCCACCGCCGACGGCCTCGTGCCGTGCACGGCCGCCGGGCGTCGACGGTGCGAGGCGGTTCAGGCGATGAGCAGGCGGAGGCCGAGATCCGCCGCGTCGAGGCCGGCGAGGTCGCCGTTGCGCTCGGCCCACCGGCCGGAGTCGAGGTCGTCGCCGAGGCTTCGCACCGCCCGCTGCTCGGCCTGCGGTCCGACCCTCGTCCACACCGACATCGCACGGCGCACGTGATCCTCCAGATACGCCGCCGGCCGGCGCCAGTACGCCTCGAACAGGCCGTCCGCGCAGTCCCACGGGACGGGCACCGGCTCGGCGCGGGCGCCGATCGCACCGGCCATCCCGGCGAGCGAGGGGAATCCCGCAAGGACGGCGGCGAACTCGGGCAGGTAGTCGCGGGTGAGCCAGAACCGGTCCTGCCATCCGGGCTCGTCGGTGTCGAACGTGAGCACCACCACGCGGTGGGCCACGCGCCGCATCTCGCGCAGCCCCGCCATCGGGTCCTCCCAGTGGTGAACGGTGGAGACGGCCATCGCGACGTCGAAGGAGTGATCCCCGAACGGCAGGCTCTCCGCGGCGGCGGCCACGCACGGCGCCGCGCCGGCAGGCCGCTGCCCCCGCATGACGGCCGAGGGCTCCACCGCGGTCACGTCGCGATCGGCGGGCTCGTAGGAGCCGGTGCCGGCCCCGACGTTCAGCACCGTCCGCGCGTCCCCGAGTGCGTCCCAGATCTGCGCGGCGATCCGCGGCTCGGTACGCCGCGTTGCGGTGTAGGCGCCGCCGATCGCGTCGTACAGCCGTGCACCGAGCATCTCCAGTTGCTCCTCCGGCGTCACCTTCAGTCCCCTCGCCCGTGCCTGGAGTTCCCTGTCGATGGCCGCCACCATGGCGTCGGCGCGATCACGCCGCTCCAGCAGCAGGCCGCGCAGCCGGCGCAGGTGCGCGACCGCGTCGGTGGACGGGTCGCCGACCAGTTCCGCGATCTCCCGCAGCCCGAAGCCCAGCCGCCGATAGGCCAGCACCTCCCGCAGCCGCTCCACGTCGCCCGCCGAATAGGCCCGGTACCCGGCCGCGGTCCGCGCCGACGGCCGGACGAGCCCGATCCCGTCATAGTGATGCAGCGTGCGGACGCTCACACCTGCCAGCTCGGCCACGTGTCCCACGGTCCAGTGATCCTCCACGGCACCGACTATGCGGCCTGACGCCACGTGAGGGTCAAGGGCCCGGCTCACGACCGACGGCCGCCTCGACGCCGTCCAGCAGGATGGCGAGGCCGACGGTGAACGTCCGGTCCATCTGCCGTTCCAGGTACGGCGCCGCCTCGTCCCCGGGCGGTTCCTGCGCGCTGTCGTCGCCGTGTCCGGCCGCCGTCTCCCCGGCGAGCCGGGCCGACATGGGGAAGCGTTCGGCGAAGTCGGGCGCCAGTTCACCCAGCAGGGCCGAGCGGCCGGCCCACCACTCCTGGTCGGACACGCCGGTCGCCGTCGCGGCGAGCCGCGCCTCGGCCACGGTCTGCGCCGTCCCGCGGACGAAGTGGAACAGCGCGGTCACCGTCCCGCGCAGCGTCCCGGCGTCGAGGCCGGCGCCGTACAGGATGCCCACCAGCCGTTCCAGGACGGCCTGTTCGTTGGGACCGAGCACGGGGCGTGCGTAGGACACCTGCACCACCCACGGATGCCGCAGGTAGAGCGACCACAGTTCCCCGGCCCACGCCGTCACCGCCTCCCGCCAGCCCCCGTCCGGGTCCCGGGCGGGCGGCATCTCGGCGTGCACCCGGTCGTACATCAGGTCCAGCAGCTCCGCCTTGCCGGGCACGTAGGTGTACAGGGCCATGGAGGAGCGCCCGAGCCGCTGGGCCACGGTGCGCATCGACAGCCCCGCCAGGGTGTCGGCGTCGGCCACCGCGATGCCCGCCTCCACGATCGCCTCGACGCTCAGCGTGGGCTTGGGCCCGGGGGCCGAGCCCGTGGCCCGCGCCCGCGGCGCCCACAGCAGGGCCATCGACCGGCCCGCGTCTCCCTGGCCGGCGAAGATGCTCACCGTTGAACTCCTTATGGCGTAAGGTATCATCTTATCGATCTACAGCATACGGGATTACCGTCGTCATCCGGTGGACCAGAGGTGGAGGCGTCCGATGAGCGAAGCGAAGCTGACCGAAGTGAAACTGCACGACGGAAGCGGCATCGAGGTGGAGGCGCGAGGCACCGGCCCGGTCGTGCTGCTGCCGGTGAACCCGCGCCCGGCCGAGGGGGCCAAGGCCGAGGAACTGCGCCGGTGGGGGATGGACCCCGCCCTGGGCCGTTCCCTCGTGGACGGGCTCGCCGACGCGTTCCGGGTGGTCGCCTTCGACTACGAGGGCCACGTCCTGGCCGATCCCAAGCCGGACAGCCTGACCCCGCAGGCCATCGCCGACGACATCCTCGCCGTGGCCGACGCGGCCGGCGCCGGCCGGTTCGCCTACTACGGATACTCGTGGCTGGCGCTGAGCGGGCTGCAACTGGCGATCCGCACCGACCGTCTCTCGGCGCTGGTCATGGGCGGGTTCCCGCCGATCGGCGGGCCGTACGCGCAGATGCTGCGGGTCACCGAGGCGACCCACGAGCTGGCGGTCTCCCCGCCCGGCGTCGAGACGTCAGGCACCGAGACGTCAGGCACCGACGCGTCCGGCTGGACGGCACAGGAGGCGCAGGACGTTCAGGTTCCGCGGAGCACGGACGACTACGACTGGTCGGCGTCGGAGATGACGATGACCGAGCCGCAGACCCGGCAGTTCGTCACGCTGTACCGGGCGCTGCGGGGGTTCGACGACCGGGCCGTCCAGGCGCGGCTCACCTGCCCGCGCCTGTGCTTCGCCGGATCGGCCGACACGATCACCTACGACGAGCGCTGGGGCGACGTGGTGGTGGACATCGCCGGCCCGTTCACCGGGCGGCGCGCGGAGCTGGAGTCCCTCGGCTGGGAGGTGCGGGTGCTGGACGGCCTCGACCACACGCAGGCCATGCAGCCGGGACGCGTCCTGCCCATCCTGCGTCCCTGGCTCGACTCCGCGCTCGCCGGCCGCTGACCGGCGGGCGGCGGGTCAGATGTTCGACCCGTCCGGGGGCACGCCGTCGGGCAGCGGCGCCGCGGGCTCGGTGCCGTCGGCGGCCCCGGGGCAGGTCAGCCCGAGGGTGTAGGCGGTCATGGACAGCGAGCCGTAGGCGTACCCGTCCACGAGGACCTCGGTGGCGCCGCCGTCGGCGCCGGCCAGCCCGGCGAGATACAGCAGCGGGATGAAGTGGTCGGGGGTGGGCACGGCGTGCCCGAAGTCGCGGTGGCCGTCGAGGGAGGCGGCGGCGACGGGATCGCCGAGCATCGTCTCCTTGGCCTGCTCGTCGAAGCGCTGCGCCCAGTCGTAGCCGCTGTCGGGCAGCGCGCCGTTCATGCCGCGCAGGTTGTGCACGACGTTGCCGCTCCCGGCGATCAGCACCCCGCGCTCGCGCAGCGGCGCGAGCCGGGCGCCGAGGTCGAGGTGATAGTCGAAGTCCTTGTCGGCGTTGATGCTCAGCTGCACGACCGGGACGTCGGCCAGCGGGAAGGCGTGCACCAGGACCGACCAGGTGCCGTGGTCGATGCCCCAGCTGTCGACGTCGGCGCCCACCCAGGTGGGGTGGACGGCGTCGGAGATCTCCTCGGTCAGCTCCGGCAGACCGGGGGCGGGATAGTCGACGTCGAACAGTCGCTGCGGGAAGCCGTAGAAGTCGTGGATGGTGCGGGGGCGGGGCATCGCGGTGACGGCTGTGGCGTTGATGTACCAGTGCGCCGAGATCACCAGGACGGCGCGCGGTCGCGGGACCGCCTCGCCGAAGGCCCGCCACGCCTGGGTGTAGCGGTTGCTCTCCAGCGCGTTCATCGGGCTGCCGTGCCCGAAGAACGCCGCGGGCATCACCGGCGGCGCCGTCTCACCGATCGTCTCCGTGCCGCTGACCGTCTCTGCCACCGTTCACCTCCGCCCCTGCCGTACGGCCTGCCGTGCGGTCAGGCTAGCCCGCCCGCGCCCGCCCTTCGCGGAGGCGCGCTCCGGGACGGCGGGGACCGCTTGACCTCAAGGGCGGTTGAGGTCGCAGGCTTGATCGCGGAAACCGAGCCGGAGGGGCTGACTGATGCGTGCGGTGTGGTTGAAGGAGTTCGGCGGGCCCGAGGTGCTGGTCGTGGCGGAGACGCCCGATCCGGTGGCCGGGCCCGGGCAGGCGCTGGTCGAGGTGGCGTTCGCCAACATCACCTTCGTGGAGACCCAGCTCCGCGCCGGTGGGGCCGGGCCGTTCCGGCCGGAGCTGCCGATGATCCCGGGCAACGGCGTCGGCGGGGTGGTCACCTCGGTCGGCGCGGGGGTGGACGGGGCCCTGGTCGGCAGGCGGGTGATCGGCGGCACCGGCGGCTCGGGCGGGTACGCCGAGCGCGTCGCGGCCGAGGCCGGCGCCCTGATCGAGGTGCCGGACGGCCTGGACCTGGACGCCGCCGTGGCGCTGCTTGCCGACGGCCGTACGGCGACCATGATGCTGCGGGCCGCCGGGGTGCGCGCCGGGGAGCGCGTGCTGGTCGAGGCCGCCGCGGGCGGGGTGGGGACCCTGCTGGTCCAGCTGGCCGCGGCGGCCGGCGCCGAGGTCGTCGCGGTGGCCGGCGGCGCGCGCAAGGTGGCGCTGGCCCGCGACCTGGGCGCGGACGTGGCGATCGACTATCTGGAGCCTGACTGGGCGGACCGGGTGCGCGAGGCGACCGGCGGGGTCGACGTCGTCTTCGACGGGGTCGGCGGCGCGGTCGCGCACTCGGCGTTCGGGCTGCTCGGCCGGGGCGGGCGGATGCTCAGCTTCGGGCTCGCGAGCGGGCAGTGGGCGAGCATCCCGGAGGAGACCGCCGCGGAGCGCGGGGTGAGCCTGGTACGGGCGCAGGCCTCCCCGCAGGAGATGCGCGGGTTCACCGAGAGCGCGCTCGCCGAGGCCGCGGCCGGCCGGCTGCGCCCGGTGATCGGGCAGCGCTTCCCGCTGGAGCGGGCGGCCGACGCCCACGCCGCCATCCAGTCCAGGGCCACCGTCGGCAAGACCCTGCTGGAGGTCCGGGAGCTCTGAGAGCCGACCCGCTGACCCGCCGGGCTCCGGGCCGGGCTGTCGGACTGTCGCCTCCGGCGGACTCCGCGGGGCTCCGGAGGGCTCACGGCAGACTGTCGATCTCCGGCGGTCTCCGGGGACTCACCGCGGTTTGTCGGTCTCCGGCGATCTATCCGGGCACTCACAGCAGCAGTTGCTCCTGCTGCTCGGTGCGCCACTCCACCAGCAGCACGGTGGCGTCGTCCTGGAGCCGGCCCTGCTGGTGCTCCAGGAGGCCCTGGATCAGGCGGCGCAGTGTCTCGGGGGGCGGTACGCCGTCGGCCTCGCGGCGGATGACGAAGTCGGCGAAGCGCTCCAGGCCGAACTCCTGCCCGTCGGGACTCTGGGCCTCGATGACGCCGTCGGTGTAGAACAGCAGCCGGTCGCCGGGCTCCAGCTGGTAGCGCGACGGCTCGGTGAACGCGCTCATGCCCAGGCCCATCGGCGGGTCGGGCTCGGCCTGCAGGGTGGCCACCCAGCGCCCGCCGCGCAGCACCAGCGGCGGGTGGTGCCCCCGGTTGACCCAGGTCAGCACTCCGGTGCGGGTGTCGAGGTCGGCCAGGATGCCGGTGGCGAAGCGGGCGCCGCCGAACTGCTCGGCGATCGCGGCGTCGATCGCCTCGCCGACGGCCCGCAGCCCGATGTCCTGGCGGCGGTTGTTGCGGCAGGCGCCCATGGCGATGGTGGCGGTCAGCCCGGCGGCGGTGTCGTGGCCCATGGCGTCGAAGATCGACAGGTGCAGGGTGTCACCGGCCAGCGCGTAGTCGAAGGCGTCCCCGCCCACGGCGTAGGCGGGCTCCAGGGCGACGCTGACCACCACGCGTTCGGTGGCGAAGGTCCTGATCGGCAGCAGGGTCCACAGCACCTCGGCCGACAGCTCCATCGGCTGGGTGCGCACCAGGCGGGCGTAGGCGTCGCTGGTGGGGTACTTGCTGGAGAGGATCAATGCCACCAGGGAGGCCAGCTGGGCGGCCCGCCACCGGACGGTCTCGCCGCCGGCGGCGACGGTCATGCCCAGCACGCCGATGCGTTCGGTGCCGTCCAGCAGCGGCGCCCACAGCTGCCGGGGCTCCTCGTCGGTGATCGGGTGCGAGGGCGTGGGCTCGGTGTCGTCGGCGCGGCGCACCTGCACGATGTCCAGGGTGCGGAAGGCCCGCCCGGCCACGGTGGCGTCGATGCGCAGGCGTTCCAGCTCCTTGCCGTCGGGGTCGCGCTGGCCGGGCAGCGGCACCAGGAACTGGTGCTGCAGGTCTGTCAGGTACAGCATGACCTCGGAGAAACCGGCCGGTCCGGCGTACTTGGCGATCATGGCGGGAAGCTCTTCCACCGAGGCCAGGTGGTGGGCGGCGATCAGGTCGCCGAGCATCCGCTCACCGCGGCCGGGCATCCGCTCACCGTGGCCGGACATCGGCTCCCTCTCTCCTCGTCGGTCGCCTCCCGCCCGCCGGGCGGCCGGCGACCGGGTTCGGCCGGGCCCTCCACCGTCCGGCACTTCCCTGAAGGGACGAGGCTCACACGATTCGGCGGTGCCCGGTGTCTACCAGAATGCGACTGGGCGCATCCAGCCGACACGCGGGGGTCCCGGTACGGCGGGCCGTACCGGGACCGTCGGCGGGGCGGCGGCCGCGGGCGACGGCCGCGGCGCCGGGGAGGTCACCGCAGGACGCGCAGGAAGACGTCGTTGACCAGGTTGCCGTCGCCCGGCACCAGGTTGCCGGCCTCGGAGGCGAAGGCGACCGTCCGGCCGTCGGCGCTGAGGGCGGCCTCGTCGCTGAGGTCGTCCGAGGCGGCCCCGGTGGAGGTGACGCTGGCCAGGGTGTTCTGGAAGCCCTCGGCCTGGTTGAGGTCGGCGACGAAGACGTCCTGGGTCCCGCCGTTGGCGTCGCCGCCGAACACCAGGTTGGTGGCGTTGCTGCGGAAGGCGACGAAGCGGCCGTCGGCGCTGATGGACGGGCCGCGGCTGCTGCCGTTGCCGGGGACGTTGGACAGGCCGCTGACCACGTTGACCGTGGTGCGCCTGGTCAGGTCGTGGCGGAAGACGTCGTCCCTGCCGTTGGTGTCCCCGCCCTCGAGGTTGGCCGCGCGGGACTCGAAGGCGACGAAGCGGCCGTCGGCGCTGATCACCGGGTTGACGCTGAAGTTGTCGCCCTGGGCGCCGGAGGAGGAGACGCTCGCGCGGACGGTGCCGCCGGACAGCGTGCGGACGAAGACGTCCGTGGCTCCCGCCGTGTCCCCGGAGACCAGGTTGGACGCGGCCGACTGGAAGGCGATCTTGACCGCGGTCCCGGCCCGGGTGACCGAGGGGCCGGTGCTGGCGCCGTTGGCCTGGGCGTCGTCGTCGGCGAGGCTGACCCGCGTGGTCAGCCCGAGGTCGCGGTCGTGCAGGAACACGTCCCGCACACCGTTGGTGTCCCCGTTGACCAGGGACGAGGCCTCCGACTCGAAGACGACGTAGCGGCCGTCGGGGCTGATCGCCGGGTTGGCGCTGATCCCGTTGCCCTGGGTGCCGTTGGTGGCCACGCTCACCCGCTTGGTGGTGCGGGTCACGGTGTCGTGGACGAAGACGTCGGGGGCGTTGTTGGTGTCGCCGCCGACCAGGTCGGCGGCGAAGGACTGGAAGGCGACGAAGCGCCCGTCGCCGGAGACCGCCGGGTTGGAGCTGTTCGGGCCGGCCTGCGCCCCGCCGGTGCGGACGCTGACGAGGGTGGTCGTGCCCGCCGTGCGGTCGCGCAGGTACACCTGCCGCCCGGCGGTGGAGCCGAGGTTGTCGCTGATGGAGTCGAAGGCGACGAAGCGGCCGTCGGTGCTGACCGAGGGCAGGTCGCTGACGGAGTCGCCCGGCTGCCCGGCGCCGCTGAGGCTGATCTGCTCCGTCGCGGGCGCGGCGGCCGAGGCCGAGCCGGCCCAGGCGGCGCCGATCACCAGCTGGGCGGTCACGAGCCCGGCCGCGGCGGCGCCGAGGAGGCGCCGTCCCGATCGGCCGTTCCTGAAACGCGCGTTCATGTCGTTCCCCTTGGATGTGAAGATCCCGGCCTGGCTCTCAGGCCGGGATTCCTCACGATGCGGGGGCCCGCTGTCACGGCGCTGTCGCCGGGCTGTCGTCGTGCTGCCACAGGCCCGGCCGAGGTCCCGCGGGTCCGCGCGGGGTCGCCGCGCCGACGTCAGCCCGCGGCCGTGCCCGGCTCGCCGACCCGGAGCACCAGCTTGCCCCGGGTGCGGCCGGTCGCCAGGCGCTCGTGCGCCTCGGCCGCCCGCTCCAGCGGGAGCACCTCCTCGACCCCGACCTCGACGTGGCCCTCGTCGATCAGGCGGGCGATGCGGGCCAGCGCCGGGCCGTCCGGCTCGACCAGGAAGGCGCTCGCCCGCAGGCCGCGCTTCTCGGCCTGCCGCAGCAGGTCGGGGGAGACGCCGGAGGGGATCGCCAGCAGCAGGCCGCCGGGGACGAGGACGTCCAGGGAACGGGTGCTGGTGGAGTCGTGCCCGTCGCCGACGAGGTCGACGACCACGTCCACCTCGCCCACCTCCTTCTCGAAGGGGCCCGCGGTGTAGTCGATCAGCTCGTCCGCGCCCAGGCCGCGCAGCCACTCGTGCTTGCCCTCCCGGGCGGTGCCGATCACGTGCGCGCCGAGGTGCTTGGCGAACTGGACCGCGAAGTGCCCCACCCCTCCGGCCGCGGCGTGCACGAGCACCCGCTGCCCCGGCCGTACGTCCGCGGCGTCCACCAGGGCCTGCCAGGCGGTCAGCGCGGCCAGGGGTACGGCGGCCGCCTCGTCGTGGCCGACGGAACGCGGCTTGAGGGCGAACTGCCGGGAGGGCGCGGTCACATACTCGGCGAAGCCCCCGGCCCGGCGGGGGAACCACGGCATGCCGTACACCTCGTCCCCGGGACGCAGGGTGTGCACGCCGAAACCGATCTCCTCCACCACTCCGGAGACGTCCCAGCCCAGGACGAACGGGGGCTCACCCAGCACCCCGGCCATCCCGCCGCCCTCGCGGGTCTTGACGTCGACCGGGTTGATCCCGGCCGACACCACGCGGACCAGGACCTCCGTGGGAAGCGGTTCGGGCCGCGGCAGCCGTACGGAACGCAGAACCTCCGGACCGCCGAAGGCATCCTGGCTGATCGCGCGCATGAGTGTCATCAGTCGTCTCCTTGCCGTTGGTGATGGCGACGGCAGGGACGCTATCGTCAGGGGCCTAGTAACCATCAAGGGCACCTACTTTCTTTTGGAAAGCATGGAGCTCCGGAGGGGGAGTCGTCATGCCCACCACCTGTCTCACCGGCCGGCACGACAAGCACGACGTCTACGCCGAGCAGTGCCCCTGCCGCGGCGTGCTCGACCTGCTGGCCAACAAGTGGACCGCGCTGGCGATCGGGGCGCTGGAGGACGGGCCGCAGCGCTTCGGCGCGCTGCAGCGTCGCCTGGAGGGCGTCAGTCCCAAGGTGCTGACCCAGACGCTGCGCCGCCTGGAGGAGGCCGGTTTCGTGGACCGCACGGTCTATCCCGCCGTCCCCCTGCACGTGGAGTACGCCCTGACGGAGCTGGGCGCCGGCGTCGCCGAGCCGTTGCGCGGGCTGCGGTCGTGGGTGGAACGGCACCTGGACGAACTCCTGGGGTGAGCGGTGCCGTATGTGCGCCTGCGCGGGAAAGGGGCGGCTGTGGACGGACGAGGTCGCGGACAGTAGTAACTTCGACACATGCGACTGGGCGTTCTCGATATCGGTTCCAACACCGTGCACCTGTTGATCATGGACGCCCATCGGGGAGGCCGGCCGCTGCCCGCCTACTCCCACAAGGTGGAACTGCGGCTGGCCGAGCACATGGAGGACGGCGAGCGGCTGTCCGCGCTGGGGGCCGCACGGCTGCGCGAATGCGTCGAGGAGGCCCTGCGGATCGGTGAGGACAAGGGGATCGAGGACCTCATGGCCTTCGCCACCTCGGCGGTGCGGGAGGCCGTCAACGGCGAGGAGGTGCTCGCCGGCATCAAGGCCGACACGCGGGTGGACATCCAGGTCCTGTCCGGGCAGGACGAGGCGACGCTGACGTTCCTGGCCGTGCGGCGGTGGTTCGGCTGGTCGTCGGGGCGGCTGCTGGTGCTCGACATCGGCGGCGGCTCGCTGGAGATCGCCTCGGGCATCGACGAGCAGCCCGACGTGGCGGTCTCGCTCCCGCTGGGCGCCGGCCGGTTGACCCGCGGCTGGTTCACCGCCGACCCGCCGCCCGCCGAGGAGGTGCGGGCGCTGCGCAGGCACGTGCGGGCGGAGATCGCGCGCTCGGTGGGCGACGTCGCCCGGTACGGCCAGGCCGACCACGCCGTGGCCACCTCCAAGACGTTCAAGCAGCTGGCCAGGATCGCCGGGGCCGCGCCGTCGGGTGAGGGGAACGGCGTCCGCCGGACGCTCAAGCACGCCGACCTCACCGAGTGGGCCGGGCGGCTGGCCGAGATGGACGCCGGGCAGCGTGCGCAGCTGCCCGGCGTCTCCGAGGGACGGGTCCGGCAGCTGCCCGCCGGGGCGATCGTCGCCGACGCCACGATGGACCTGTTCGGCGTCGAGGAGCTGGAGGTGTGCCCCTGGGCGCTGCGCGAGGGGATCATCCTGCGCCACCTCGACTCGCTCCCCGGCTGATCGCGCCCGGCGGCACACGCTCCCACGTGCGCCGTGTTTACCGTTCTTTGAATGGGTTAGGCGCCCTACCATGAACATGGCTCAGATGGAAGGGGCCGCCCACCGGGCGGCGAACAGCCGGACGCTGGACAGACTGGCCCGTCTGGGCATGGCCTGCCGCGGCATCCTCTACGGACTGATCGGTTTCCTGGCGCTGCAGATCGCCTTCTTCGGCGGCAGCGGCGGCAAGGAGGCCGACAAGACAGGCGCGCTGGAGATAGTCCGGGAGCAGTCCTTCGGCACGGTGCTGCTCTGGCTGATGGTCGTGGGCTTCGTGGCCCTGACCCTCTGGCAGCTCTCCGAGGCGCTCATCGGACGCGGCCGGACCAAGGACAGGCTGGAGTCGGCCGGGCGCACGGCGGTCTACGCGCTGATCGTGGCCACGCTGCTCAGCCTGCTGCTGCGCGGCGACGCCGGAGGCTCCACCGACGAGCAGTCCAAGGACCTGACCGCCAAGCTGATGGACCTGCCCGCCGGGCAGTTCCTCGTGGGCCTGATCGGGCTCGGCCTGATCGCGCTGGGCGCGTACTGGGCGCACAAGGGCTGGAAGAAGCGCTTCCTGAAGGACCTGCGGACCGGGGAGATGCCCGCCAAGGCGCGCGAGCTCGCCGAGAAGCTGGGCATGGCCGGCTATCTCGCCCGCGGCGTGATCGCCGTGGCGGCCGGGATCTTCGTCATCCAGGCGGCGGTCACCTACGACCCGGACCAGGCCAAGGGCATCGACTCGACGCTCCGCTCGCTGGCCGAGACCCCCGTGGGTCCGTGGCTGCTGGGGATCGTCGCGATCGGCCTGCTGCTGTTCGCGGTCTACTGCTTCTTCGAGGCCCGCTGGCACCGGGTCTGACCGATCACCGGCACCGGATGCGACAGACCGGTGTGACACAGGAAACCGCACGTGACGGCAGGTGTGGACACGCAGGCGCGGGCGCGCCGGGCAAGTCCCACCTGCCTGTCCGTTAAGTGATCCGATTCGTACTTTTTCGAGACATCGCGCTTCCCGAGCGCCGCGTCTTCCAGAGGCGCTGACAGCATCGGGAGGGCCGTATGAACGACTCGCCGGAGTACGACAGTACCGAATGGGCTCTCCGTCTGGAGGGCTCCCCCGACCAGGTGGTGCAGGCCCGCCGCCTGGTCTCGGCGACCCTGGGACGCGACCATCCCTTTCACGACGACTGCGTCCTGCTCACCAGCGAGGTCACCACGAACGCGGTGCTCCACTCCCGGTCGGGCGACGGCGGGGCGTTCGTCCTCGCGGTGTCCTGCTCACCCTGGGGCGTACGGGTGAGCGTGCGCGACGAGGGCTCCGCGCGGCCGCCCCTGCTGGGCCGCGCCGCGGCGGAGTCGACCGGCGGCCGAGGCCTCCCCCTGCTGGAGGCGCTGGCCCACCGGTGGGGCGTGGTCAGGGAGGCGGGGACCAGCGAGGTCTGGTTCGAGCTCGTGCCGCAGCCGGTCGCGGTGCCGGTGGGCCGGCTCACCGGCGCCGGCGCCGGCGTCAGGTGACCCCGGGGGACGGGGAGGCGAGCAGCCGGTCCAGCACCCGCACGCCGAACTCCAGGCCCGTCACCGGCACCCGCTCGTCGACGCCGTGGAACATCCCGAGATAGTCCAGGCCGGGATCGAGCAGCAGCGGGGCGAAGCCGTACCCCGCGATGCCGATGCGGGCGAAGGCCTTGGCGTCGGTGCCGCCCGACATCACGTACGGCACCGGCCGCGCGGCCGGGTCCTCGGCCCGCAGCGCCGAGCACATCCGCTCGAAGAACGGCGCCTCCATCGGCGCGGAGGGGCCGTCCTCCAGGTTGACGAACTCGCGTGTCACCCCCGGGCCGAGGAGCCGGTCGATCGTCTCCAGGAACTCCTCGCGCAGTCCCGGCAGGAACCGCCCGTCCACGTGGGCGACGGCGGAGCCGGGGATCACGTTGACCTTGTACCCGGCCTGGATCATCGTCGGGTTGGCCGAGTTGCGGATCTGCGCCCTGAACAGGGTGCCGACCCGGCCGAGCCGCTCGGCCTCCTCCTCCAGGCGGTCCCGGTCGATCCGCTCGCCCAGGATCTCCTCCAGCGAGTCGATCAGCGCGGAGACGGCGGGCGTCAGCCGTACCGGCCAGCGGTGGGAGGCGATCCGGGACACGGCGTGGCACAGCTCGGCGACCGCGTTGCGCACCGGCGGGCGGGAGCCGTGGCCGGCGACCCCGCGGGCGGTCAGGCGCATCCAGGCGGTGCCCCGCTCGCCCACCGCGACGGGATAGACCCGGGCGTCCTGCGCCTGGACGCTGTATCCGCCCGACTCGCTGATCGCCTCGGTGCAGCCGTCGAACAGCTCGCGGTGCCGGGTGGCCGCGTAGCGCGAGCCGTACTCCCCGGTGGCCTCCTCATCGGCGAGGAAGGCCAGCACCAGGTCGCGTTCCGGGCGCACGCCGCGCCGCGCCCAGTCGCGCACCAGGGCGAGCGTCATGGACAGGGTGCCCTTCATGTCCACCGCGCCGCGGCCCCACACGCAGCCGTCGACGACCTCACCGGAGAACGGGTGGATGCGCCAGTCGGCGGGCTCGGCGGGGACCACGTCGAGATGACCGTGGATCAGCAGGGCCTCGGGCGAGTCACCCGGGATCCTGGCGACCACGTTCGTGCGGTGCGGGGCCGACTCGAAGACGACCGGCTCGGCGCCCGCCTCGGACAGCAGCCCGGCGACGTACTCGGCCGCGGGCCGCTCGCCGGCTCCGGGGTTGGTGGTGTCGAACCTGATCAGGTCCGAGCAGATCTGCGCGACCTCACTCATGGGGGGAAACTCCTGGAAACGATCGGTGCCCTGTTGCCCTGTGCCTGTTGTCCCGGGCCTGTTGCCTCTGTGCCCGCGGCGAGCGGCAGCGCCGCACCCCCTCCTCAGAAGTCGGGAACCTGGATCATCCGCAGCGTGATCTGCTGCCCGCTCCCGGCGGTCATACCCGGACCGGGGGTCTGGTCCACCACCCGCCACCGGGACGGGTCGGTCACCTCACCGCCGAGGATCGAGGTCAGGACGACGCCGGAGAACCCGAGCGACTGGAGCCGAGTCCTGGCGGTCTGCCCGTCCACGCCCCGCACGTCGGGGACCTGGATCTGCCCGTTGACGCCGGAGGGCGGGGCCGTGGTGCCGGGCACCCACTCGGGCTTGTCCGAAACGGTGACGCCGGGCGTGGCGGGAGCGGGGGTCCCGGTGGAGGGGGCGGTGTCGTCGGGCGGCAGGGTGAAGACCGACGGCGGGCCGGGGGAGGTCAGGCCGGAATCGGAGGATCCGCCGGACAACAGGAGGATCAGCGCCGCCACGGCGCCGCCCGCGGCGGCCAGCCAGGCGATCACGGCCACCGGGCCCGCCTTCGGGAGGTGCCCGGCGGAGTCGGAGGCGGCGGAGGGACCGGGCGGCAGGGGGCGCGGCACCGGCGGCAAGGGCGCGTACGCCGGGGGAAGCGGGCCGTGCGGCCCCGGCGCGGGCCGGGAGGGGGGACGCGGCGCGGGCGGCGGGAGGGGGAGCGTCGCCGTGGGAGGCGGCGTCCGCGGCGGGGCCGGAAGCGGGCGGTGTGGTGCGGGTGAGGGACGCGGCGCGGGCGGCGGAGGATCGGGAAGGGAACGATCGTGCAGGTGGCCGGGCTGAGGACGAGTCAATGCCGGATGCCCCACTCTCTGTTCGAATGCCGCCATTCGTGACCTTACGCGTGTCCCGCGCGGACGTCGGGCCCCCGGGCCGTATCGGTTCCGTCACGGCCGTTCCGGCGGTGGCGCGAATTCGGTTTTGTCGGTGAACGGCTCTACTGTCCGCGGCATGACGAACGCGGTACAGGCGTACTCCTACGCCGGACCCTCCACCCTCGCGCAGGGCCACCTGGGACTGTCGACCTCCGGCGGCAGGACGGCCACGGGGTTCCTCGACCACCCCCGTTTCTTCAGCGGGCTGCTCACCCAGGCCGCGCCCGCCGCGGCGGGGCTGCTCGCGGTGGCCGACGTGGCGCTGGCCCGCTATCACCGGCCGCAGCCCGGCTTCACCCGCGACCCCGTGGTGACCTGCGGCGGCGACCGGCTCCGCTTCGAGTCCTTCTCCGCCTGCGGCGGCGTCTACGCCCGCCTCGACGTGCTCGGTCCCGCCCTCGACGGCGAGGTCTTCGACCGGGGCACCACCAACGTGGACGTCAACAACCCGCTGCGCGAGGCGCTGGCCAGGGTCGGCGGCCGGGACCCGCTGCACGTGGGCGTCGGCCCCGACGAGCTGACCGTGACCACCGCCGACGGCGCGGTCGTGGAGAAGAAGGTGCCGCTGCCCGGCCGGTGGCTGCGCGGTTTCGCCGAGGTGCAGGTGATCGCCTCCGGCTTCGACCTGCGCGCCGAGCTGCCCGGCCCGCAGGCCGTACGATTCCTGCGCGGCCTGCCCAAGCGGGCCTCGGCCGAGGTGTGGGCGGTGCCGGCCGGGCGGGAGCTGCGGGTGACGGACCGGGCCGGGGCGGGCGGGGTCCACCTGGCCGGGGTCGGGCGGCTGGCGACGATGACGCGGCTGCTGCGCTTCGCCAAGGCCCTGCGGGTGTACGGCCCCGCCGACGGCTCGGGCGCCGGCGCCTGGGAGCTGGAGCTGCCCGGCATGCGCTACACCCTGGCCCTGTCCCCGCAGGCCTGGCGCGGTTTCTCCGGCGAGGGCGCGGTCCTGGACGACCTGTCCCGCGAGGAGACCGCCGACGACGCCGACCTGATCGGCGTCCTGCTCAACTTCGAGCCCACCCTGGAGCTCGGCGTGCTCGCCGGGCGCTCCGGCCTGTCCGTCGAGCGGGTCCGCGCCGCCCTGACCCAGCTCGGCACCGCCGGCCGGGTCGGCTACGACCTGGCCGAGGCCGCCCACTTCCACCGCGAGCTGCCCTACGACCGCACCCACGTCGCGGCGCTCAACCCCCGCCTCACCTCCGCCCGCAAGCTCGTCGAGGCCGGAGCCGTCCGGCTGAGCGGCGCGGACTCCGCGGAGGTCACCACGGACGGCGGCGTGCGCCGGGTCCGGATGGAGGAGGGCTCGTGCACCTGCGAGTGGTGGTACGACCACCGGGGCTCGCGCGGCCCCTGCAAGCACGTGCTCGCCGCCCGCATCGCCGCCCGTGAGATCCCCGGTGCGAGCGGACCGGGTGGGCGTGCCGCGGACGCGGCGGTGGCGGGCACGCGGCCGGCGGGGGCCTCGTGAGCGTGTGGGAGGAGGTCCGCGCGCTCATCGACGCGGGCGACGCGGACAAGGTCGCGGCCCGGGTCGCGGAGCTGGACCGGGCGGAGCGGCGCGAGGTGGCCCGCGAGCTGCCCGGCCACATCGCCGCGGCGCGTGAGGCGGCCCACCGGGCCACGGCGGAGAAGGAGCAGCGGCTGCTCGTCGAGCGCGTCCAGGCGATGGAGATGGGGCAGGAGGAGTTCGACCGGTACGCCGCCGAGCGCGGGCTCCTCCGGGAGGACCGCCGCCTCTGGGCGGGTAACCTGCACCACGACTGGCTGCACGGCGCGGGCCCCGGCACACGCTCCGCCGAGCGCGACGCCTGGATCGACCCGATGCGCGCCGCCGGCGCGGGCACGATCGAGAGCGTGACGGCGGTGATCTCCTGGCTCAACCGGCGCGACTTCGACCGCTGGGGCTCTCCGGCCGACGCCGTCGGGCCGGTGGCCCGGGCCGTCGCGGCGCGCCCGGCCGAGTGGCGGGCCGATCTGGCGGTACGGCTGGCGCTGAAGGTCAGGGGCGTCCGCGGGGACGTGAACTGGTACGGCGACCCGGTCGACCGGCATCTGCCGCCGGCGCTGGAGCTGTTCCGGCAGCTCGGGACGGCGCCGCCCGAGCACGACCCGCTGGTGGTGGGCTGGGTGACGATGACGCCGGATGCGGATCGGCTGCGCGAGGACCCGCTCCTGGACGTGCTGGTGCCCAGGATCTTCCAGGCGGAGGGGACAGGCCGGGCGCTGCGGGAGGAGCGGGCCGACCCGCTCGCGCCGGACTCCTGGCTGGGGGTGCTGCACGCGCTGGCGGCCGAGGGCCGCATCTCCAGGCAGATGCTGCTGAGCGGCTGCGCAGGCCGGTTCCTGCGCGGCGGGGACGCCGCCGACCTGCGCTTCTTCGCCCGCCTGCACGAGCTGCTGGAGCCGTCGGCGGCCGAGGCGGCCGCGCGGGCGCGGGACTACCTGCGGCTGCTGCCGGTGGCGCCGGGGCCGGTGGCGGAGCTGGCGCTCAGGCACCTGCGCCGCCTGGACGCGGATCCGGCGGGGACGGCCGCCGGAGCGGCCCCGGCGGTCGGAGGGGCCTCGGGCAGGACGGAGACGGTCGATGCCGCCGAGGGGTCCGGGGCCCTGGAACCGCTGGATGCGGCCGAGGTGGTCGAGGCGCTGGAGGGGCTGCTGTTCCGGGCCGAGGGCGGTCTGGTGCGGGACGGTCTCGCCTGGCTGGAGGAACGGCTGAAGGCGGATCCGGAGCGGGCCGACGGGCTGGTCCCGGCGCTGGCCCCGGCCCTGGGACACCAGGCGCGCGCCGTACAGGAACGGGCCGTGCGCCTGGCGGTCAGGCACGCCGCCGCCTTCACCCCGCCCGGCGCCCGGACGCTGCGGGAGGCGACCGGGCAGCTCCCGCCCGATCTGCACAACCGGATGGCGGCGGCCTTCGGCGGAGAGCTCCGGCAGGAGCCCGAACCCGAACCGGAGCCCGAGGAGGTCCTCCAACCCCGGGCGATCCCCACACTGAGCCCTCCCGTCGCCTTCCTCGCGACGCCGGAGAGACCCGAGGAGGTGGCCGCCCTGTACGGCGCGCAGGGCTGGATCGCCGCCGAGCGCTTCCTCGCGGGGTTCGTGCGCTGCGCCGTACGGGATGCCGAAGGGCTGCGCGAGGCACTGGCGGAGACCCGCAGGCGCGGGATGCACCGGTCCCCGCAGCTGTGGTCCGCCGCGCTCGTGAGTGGGTTCCTCAAGCTCGGCGCGGACCGCGTGCCCGAGCCGGCCGCTCATTCCGGAGATCTCCCGCTCGCCCGGGTCGTCCGCACTGAAGAACCGGCCGCGCAGATCGTTCTCACCGGCGAGCCTTCGGCCGCGCAGAGCACGCCCGCCGGCGAATTCCCGGCCGGGCCGGTGACTGTTCCTCCGGGGGCCCTGCGGAGAGGCGCCCATGCGGCGTGGCAGGTCCTCGGGCCGGGCCACCTCATCCGCCGCCGCCAGGAGGAGATCCTCGCCGCCCTGCGGGACGGCGCGCTCCCGCCGCTGCTGCTGGCCACCCCCACCCTCACCACCGGCCACCTGGACCCGGCCGAGCTGGTCGCCCGCCTCGAACGCCTGGAGGAGGCGGGGGCAGAACCGCTCCTCGCGGACCTGACGCAGGCACTGCTCCGGCTGCCCAGGACCGCCGACCCCGGCGCGGCGGCGCGGGCCGCAGGGCTGACCTCGGCGGCCGGTCGCGAGGCCGCCCGCAGGCTGGCCGGCATGGGACTGCCCGATCCGGAGGTGGCCGTCCGGTGGTTCTGCTCACCCGAGGCGCAGGACGAGCAGTGGAGACAGCAGGAGAACCCGGCCGGGCACTGGCTCGACGAGCGAGAACCGGACGGGCCCCTCACCCCCCGGCAGGTCATGGCGGTGGTCACGATCACCCCTTCGGGGAACGACGCGACGACCGGCCCGGCGGAGGTCACTTCGGCCGATGACGCGGTGACCGGCTCGCCGGAGGCTTCTCCGGCGGACGGCGCGGAGATCGGTCCACCGGAGGCTTCTCCGGCGGACGGCACGGTGACCGCTTCGGCCGGCACCGCCTCCCCGGAGCGGCGGGCCGGTGACGACGGTCCCGGCGGTGACCGGCTGGCGGCTGCCGTCGCCGAGCTGGTCGCCACCCTGGTGGCCTCGCCCGTCACCGGCCCGGGGCCCGGTCCCGCCAAGGAGGATCTGGACTGGTGGCCGAGCGTCATGCCGTCCCACCGCGAGGTGGTCGCCGCCCACATGCTCCCGTTCCGGCGCTGGGACGACCGGGGCGACGGGTTCGCCCAGCAGCGACTCCCGAACCTCGCCCTCCTCCAGGGCCCGACCGGCCAGGCGACCGCCCTGCTCCTGGCCGAACGGCTCGTCATGGGCCTGTCCACCCACCCGAGCCGGGCCCTGCTGCACCTGGCGGCCACCGGAGCCCTGCCCGCCGCGGACCTCGGCGCGGACCTCGGCCGGCGGCTCCGCCGATTCTGGATCACCCTCGGCGCCGTGCGGTCCATCCTGAACGACGCCGTACGGCAGGGCGCCGTCCGGGATGCCTGGACGATGACCGCCGCGATCCTGCCCGCGGCCCTCCCCGCCCCCGGCGAGCGGCCCCGCAAGGCCCTGCTGGAGTTCTTCGTCTTCGCCCGCAAACTCGCCGGCTGGGCCGGAGCCCGGGGAGAGATCCCCGAGATCACGGCGGTCGCCGCCCGCCGGGGCGGCAACCCGTTCCTGCAGGAGTGCCGCTGTCTCCACGGCCTCCTCACCCGTCCCTGACCGGCCGCGGACGTCCCGGGCCCGCCGGTGGAGCCGGCAGGCGGTTCCGGCGCCGGCGGCGGGAACCACGGACGACTCCGCGAACAGAGCGTGTCGAAAGCCCTTGCGCCGATATCGCACCGCGAATCGGCGACGATGGGCCCGGGGAGACACACAGGACGCAGGACGCAGGGCGTCGAATACGGAGGGGCCATGGTCGTGGATGCCGATGAGCTGGAACTGCGTCCGGGATCGCGTGCCGACCGTGAGTGGATCTACCGGCTCCGGCACGAGGTGTACGCCCGTGAGCTCGGCCAGCACGCCGTCAACGACGCCGGGCGGCTGAGCGACGAGCTCGACGAGGGCAACGTCTACATCGTGGCGGCCCGCGGGGGGCGCCCTGCCGGGTTCATCAGCGTGACGCCCCCGTGGCGGGGACGCTACTCGATCGACAAATATCTCCGGCGTGAGGAGCACCCCGTCCTGAACCGGGACGGGGTGTTCGAGATCCGCATCCTGACCGTGGAGCCGAGCCGGCGGGGCGCGCTGACCGGGAAACTGCTGATGTACGCGGCGCTGCGCTGGGTGATGGCGCACGGCGGCCGTACCGTCGTGGCCCTGGGCCGCAGCGAGCTCCTGCCGATGTACCTGGAACTGGGGCTGACCTCCACCGGCGTGCCGGTGCGCTCGGGGGAGCTGACCTTCGAGCTGCTGAGCGGTGAGGTGGCCGACCTCGCCGAGCGGACGCTGCGGACGTACGGCCCGGTGCTGCGCGCCCTGGAACCACAGGTGCGCTGGAGCCTGGAGACGCCCTTCCTGCCCGCCGCGGGCGCCTGCGAGCACGGCGGCAGCTCGATCGAAGCGCTGGGCCGCCGCTTCGACACCCTGGGGGCGCACGGCGACATCGTGCCCGCCGACGTGCTCGACGCCTGGTTCCCGCCCGCTCCCGCGGCCGCCGCGGCCCTGACCGCTCACCAGGACTGGATCGCGCACACCTCCCCGCCCACGCAGGCCGAGGGGCTCATCGAGGAGGTCGCGGCCCGCCGGAGCCTGCCCGCCGAGTCCGTCGCGGTCGGGGCCGGCTCGTCCGACCTGATCTTCCGCGCGTTCCGCGGCTGGCTGGACGCCTCCTCCCGGGTGCTGCTGGTCGACCCCTCCTACGGCGAGTACGCCCACGTGGTCGAGCGGGTGATCGGCGCCCGCGCCGACCGGTTCGCGCTCCGGCGCGAGGAGGGCTGGCGGATCGACCCGGACCGCCTCGCCGCCGCCCTGCGCGGGCGTTACGACCTGGTGGTCGTCGTCAACCCCAACAACCCCACCGGCGTGCACCTCGGCGCGGACGAGCTGCGTGAGGTGCTGGCGACGGCTCCGGACGGGACCCGCTTCTGGATCGACGAGGCCTACGTCGGCTACGCCGGTCCGGGGCAGTCGCTGGAGCCGTACGCCGCCAGTGCCGGCAACGCCGTCGTGTGCACCTCCCTGTCGAAGATGTACGCGCTGTCGGGGCTGCGGGCGGCCTATCTCACCGCGCCCGCGCAGGTCGCGGCCGAGGTGCGCCGCTGGACCCCGCCCTGGGCGGTGAGCCTGCCGGCGCAGATCGCGGCGGTGCACGCCCTCGGCGATCCCGGCTACTACGCCGGCCGCTGGGCGCGGACCCGGACTCTGCGCGCCGAGCTGGCCGCCGCGCTCGCCGCGACCGGCGAGGACGTGCACGTCCAGGAGACGGTGGCCAACTTCGTCCTGCTCACCCTGCCCTACGGTGGCCCCGGCGCCGCCCGCCTGGTCCGCCGGTGCCGCGAGCAGGGAGTGTTCCTGCGCGACCTGTCGCCGATGTCGCCGGCCTTCGAAGGCAGGACGGTACGGATCGCGGTGCGCGGGGCCGCGGCCAACGCCAGGATCGCCGCGACCGTCGCCGAGGCCCTGCGCGACCTCGTGAAAGACGCGACGTGACCGAGGTAGGGGATCTGATCCCCTACCTCGCCGGCGCGCTTGTGATCGGTGGCGTCGCCGTCGCGCTGTCGCGGCGGCGGGAGTACATCCTGCGGTGGTGCGTCTGGGCGGTGGCCGTACCCGCGGTGGTCGCCGTCCTGTACGCCGGTCCCGGCGGGGCCGCCGCCCTCGCCGCGGCGGTGGGCGTGGTGTGCGCCGTCGAGTACGGCCTGCTGACCCGGTCGCCCGTGCCGGACCGCGTGGTGCTCGGCGCCGCCGTGGCCGTGCTGCCGGTGACCGCCTGGCTGGCCCCCGCGCAGCTGCCCCGCGTGTCCGCCGCCGCCGTCCTGGCCGTCGCCCTGGTCCCGCTGCTCGCCGGTGACGCGGCCGGCGGGCTGAACCGGTTGTGCCTGGGCGTGCTCGGCGTCGTCTGGTTCACCCCGCTGATCGGGGTGGTCCTGCTCGGCCCGGCGGCCCTGGCGGTGTTCGCCGCGGTGTCGGTCGCCGACATCACCGCCTCGTTCGCCGGCCGGTCGCTGGGCGGGCCGCGTCTTTCGCCGCTGTCGCCGGCCAAGCACTGGAGCGGCGTCCTGGCCGGGGCCGCCGCGGGTCTGGGGGTGCTGGCCCTGCTGGGCGCGTTCACCCCCGCCCTGGCGGTCGCCGTGGCGCTCGGCGCCCCGCTGGGCGACCTCCTGGAGTCGATGGTCAAGCGGGGCGCCGAGGTCAAGGACTCGGCCTCCTGGCTGGCGGGAGCCGGCGGGCTGCTGGACCGGCTCGACTCCCTCCTGTTCGCCCTGGCCCTGGCCCTGCTGCTCGGCTGAGGATCCGGGCTCCGTACGGGGCTCGCAGACGCGCAGGTCCTAGAGATAGAGACCGGTGGTGTCGGGGGCCGTGCTCTGGGCGGCCACGCCCTCGCGCAGGGCGAACAGCTCGGCGAGCGTGGCCCCCGAGGCGGGGACGCCCTCGCCGGTGCCGAGCCAGGCGGCCGCCTCGTCGTACGGCAGCGCGCCCACCTCGACCTGGGCCAGGCAGCGGCCCGGGCGGACCACGGCCGGGTGCAGGCGGGCCAGGTCCTCGTTGGTGGTGATGGCCACCAGGACGTCGCGGCCCTGGCCGAGGAGGCCGTCGGTGAGGTTGAGCAGGCGGGACAGGCCCTGCCCCGTCGCCTCCTTGGCCCCGCCCCTGATCAGCTCGTCGCAGTCCTCCAGGACCAGCAGGCGCCACTTGTCGCCGTCGTCGCCGCAGTCGGAGCCGACCGCGACCTCCATCAGATAGCCGGGGGAGCCGAACAGCAGCTCGGGGTCCAGGACGCAGTCGACCTGGCACCACGACCGCCACTCGTGGGCGAGGGTGCGCAGCAGGGTGGTCTTGCCGGTGCCGGGCGGGCCGTGCAGCAGGACCAGACGGCCGCGCACCTCCTGCGGGGTGACGGACATCAGCCGGGAGAGCGGGTCGTGCAGCGACCGGGCGTAGTTGCCCCTGACCTCCGCCCACGGCGCGGTGGTGATCGGCTTGCCCGAGCGGCGGCTGCCGTGGCCGCCCCGCCACCAGAAGCCCATCTCGACGTGGTCGCTCTCCGGAGCGGGCTCCGTCGCGTCCTCGGTGATCTCCTCCAGGACCGCCTTGGCGAGCTCGTCGCTGATCGCGCTCACGCTGAGGGTGGCGGAGCGGTTCTTGTAGCGGACCACGCGCAGCGTCCAGCCGTCGCCGACGATCAGGCGCGAGTCGCGGCCGTCGTCCTCCCCGGCGGCCCGCACGAGCGTCCCGGCGGCGGGCATGAGAGAGGCGTCGGAACGCACCCGCTCCAGGCCGACCGTACGGGACCAGGGCTGGTCGCCCGAGGCGAACGGGGACAGCGCGAGGGCGTCGATGACGTCGACCGCGGTGTCGCCGTCGTCGAGCCAGATGTTCATCGGCAGCTCCGCCGGACGCTGCTCCGGCGCGAAACGTACCTCCTTCAGCACGGACATGACGACCATGATCCCGCTCGCCGCCGTACAGGTCGAAGGGTTTTCCGGCGCCCCGGCGTCAGGAGGCCCTGGAGAGATCTCCGGTCTCGGTGACGAGGCCGAGCCCCGGCTCGTCCTTCCAGGTGTAGGTGAGCCGGTCGCCCTTCCTGGCCAGCCAGACCGTCCCCGGCACGCAGCCGGTGTCGGCCCCCAGCGCGAAGACCAGGGTGTCCTGCTCGACGCGCTGCAAGGCGATCCGGCCGGTGCACCTGCTGCCCGGCTCGGCCCAGCCCGCATCGGCCTTGCCCGCCTGAAGCTCGACCTCGATCCGCTTCGTCCCGGACGCGAGGGGATTGGTGGAGGTGATGTCGTCACCGGCCCACTTCCCGGCGAAGGAGGCGGGGATCTTCAGCCCGTCCTCGGCCGAAGAGGGGTCGCCGCTCCCGGAGGGTTGCGCGGACGCGGTCTCCCCCGCGGCGTTCCCCGTGGGCCCGGCGGAGGCGGACCCGGTGGTCGCCGGGGTCTCGCCGCCGAGGGCGGCACCGGTGCGGTCGCCGAGGACCGTCCAGACGACGATCCCGGCGACGACCAGCGCGGACGCCGCCACCAGCACCGAGCCGACCACCAGACCCCGGGGACGTCTCCGTCCCGGCCGGGTGGTGAGCGCGGAGGACCCGGGGCCCGTCCGTCCCGGGTCGGAGGGGTGGGCACCCGCCGCGGAGGGGAGACCGGGCGCGGCGTGGCGTGGCGGGGCGGCGGGATGGGGGCCGGGTACGGCGTGGCCGCGGGGGTCGTACGGGGCGCCGGTGGGGGAGGCCATCTCGCTGCCGATCCTGGCCAGGTCCTCGGTCGAGGGCGCGGCCCCCGCCCCGGGGTCCACCAGGCTGACCATCAGGGCGCGGGCCCCCGGGCGGTGGGCCGGGTCCTTGTCCAGGCAGGAGGCGATCAGCCCGCGATAGCGGGCGGGCAGGGCCGCCAGGTCGGGATGGTGGGTCATGACGCGGTGCAGTACGGCGGGCACGGTGTCGGCGCCGAAGGGCGACCTCCCGCTCGCCGCGTAGACCATGGTGGCCGCCCAGGCGAACACGTCGGAGGCGGGCGAGGCCGGGGAGCCGGCGATCTGCTCGGGGGACAGGTAGGCGGGGGTGCCGATCAGGCCGGAGGTATGGGTCGCCGGGCCGTCGGCCCTGGCGATGCCGAAGTCCACCACGCGGGGGCCGTCCGGGCCGAGCAGCACGTTGGAGGGCTTGAAGTCGCGGTGCACCACCCCGGCCGCGTGGATCGCCGCCAGGGCGGTGGCCGTACCGACGACCAGCCGTTCCAGCTCGCCGTCGCGCAGCGGCCCGTGCCGGTCGACCCGCTGCTCCAGGGAGGGGCCGTCGACGAACTCGCTCACCACGTAGGGCCGGGGCCCGTCCACCGAGGCGTCCAGCACGCGCGCGGTGCAGAACGGGGCGACGCTCTCCAGGGCCGACAGCTCCCTGGTCAGCCGCCTGCGCGTCTCGGCGTCGGAGCGGAACAGCAGCTTGACCGCCACCGGCCGGCCGTCGGGGGCGTAGGCGAGGTAGACGACGCCCTGGCCGCCCTCGCCGAGCCGCCCGGTCAGCCGGAACTCACCGAGCCTGTCGGGATCGTCGGGGGTCAGCGGAGCCGTGGGCACGCGGTCAAGGCTAGCGATCCGGGCGGGAGCGGGCATAGGGCGGCGGGTTTAGCCGATCGGTTCACGGAAAGTCAGCGATGGTCCGTTTCCGGAGTCGCGCGTACGGAGCCCGGGTAGATCAATCGGTAAACCTCCCGTCACGCGCCGCGTCACCCATTACGCTCCGGTTAGCCACCGATGCCCGACCCCCTGGAGATCTTTGTGGCCATCGACCTCGTGTCCCGTCGTGAATGGGGTGCCCGCGCGCCGCGGGGTTCCTACTCCTCGCTCAGCTCGACGAAAGGGGTGAAGGTTCACTACACGGGGGGACGGGTCGACCCGGCGATCGTCGAGGACCACGCGAAATGCGTGGCGCTGGTGAAGTCCATCCAGAACCAGCACATGGACGGCAACGGATGGATGGACATCGGCTATTCCATGATCGCTTGCCCGCACCGCAAGGTGTTCGTGGGGCGCGGTCCCAAGCACCTTCCCGCCGCCAACGGATCCGGGCTCAACAGCGGCCACTACGCGGTGCTCGGCCTGGTCGGCTCCTCCGGCCTGGTCCAGCCGAACGACGAGATGCTGCACGGCATCCTCGACGCCGTCGAATACCTCCGTGACCGAGGCGGCGCCGGGCGCGAGATCAAGGGCCACCGTGACGGCTACGCGACCTCCTGTCCGGGCGAGCCGCTCTACGCGTGGGTGAGGCGGGGCGCGCCCCGCCCCGGCGGCGGCGGCGACCCCGACCCGCCCGAGCCCCACCCCTCCTTCCCCGGCCGGACGCTCAAGTACCCGCCGGTCATGGTCGGCGAGGACGTGCGCACCTGGCAGCAGCAGATGCGCACGCGCGGCTGGAGCATCGACGTCGACGGCCTGTACGGCGAGCAGTCCCGCGACGTCGCCCGGAGGTTCCAGCGGGAGAAGGGCCTGCCCGTGACCGGGGAGGTCGACCGCGCCACCTGGAACGCGTCCTGGGAGGAGCCCGTCACCTGAACGCGCGGGAACGCGCCAAGCGGCCCCCGAAGTAATGTTCTGGACGGGGGCCGCCTACTATCCGGTTCATGACCGTGCCGCCCGAGGAGCCCCGACCGGCCGCAGCGTCCCCGTCGCCCGCGTCCTCTCCGCCGTTCCCGTCGACCACGCGCGAGCAGTGGCGGGAGCTGGCGCTGGGAGTGCTGCGCAAGTCCGGGGCGGAGGCCTCCTCCCCGGAGGAGGCGCTGGCCTCGGTCACCTATGACGGAGTGACCGTCGCGCCGCTCTACGACCTGTCCGACCTGCCGGGCGACCCGGGCCTGCCGGGCCTGGCCCCCCATACGCGCGGCTCCCGCCCGGTGGCCGGCGGCTGGGAGGTACGGCAGCGCCACGAGGTGGCCGACCCCGAGGCCGTCCTCGCCGACCTGGAGAACGGGGCCACCTCGCTCTGGCTCGCCCTGGAGCCGCAGGACCTGCCGAAGGTGCTGGAGCGGGTCCACCTGGAGCTCGTCTCGGTGACGCTGGAGGCGGGAGAGCGCACCCGCGAGGCCGCCGAGACCCTGTTCGCGCTCGCCGCCCGGAAGGCGGGATCGGCCGGGAGGCCCTCCACCGTCCTCACCGCCACCCTCGGCGCCGACCCCCTGGCCCTGCGAGCCCGCACCGGCGTATCCGGCGATCTCCCCGCGGAGGCCGGCACTCCCGGCGGCTCCTCCGCTCAGGACGGCGAAGGGGGATCCGAGGCCGGGGCCGAGAGAGGTCGCCGGAGCGGTGGCGGGCTCGTGGACGCGGTGGAACTGGCCCGCAGGTGCGCGGCGGAGTTCCCGGGGGTGCGGGCGATGGTCGTGGACGCGACGCCGTACCACGACGCGGGCGGGAGCGACGCCGAGGAGCTGGGCTGCTCGATCGCGACCGGCGTCGCCTACCTGCGGGCGCTGACGGACGGCGGGCTCACCGCGGAGCAGGCGTTCGGGCAGCTGGAGTTCCGCTACGCCGTCACCGCCGACCAGTTCCTCGGCATCGCCAAGCTCCGCGCGGCGCGCCGGCTCTGGGCGCGGGTCGCCGAGGTGTGCGGGGTGGAGGGCGCCGGACAGGTGCAGCACGCGGTGACCGGCTCGGCCATGATGACGGCCCGGGATCCGTGGGTGAACATGCTCCGCACCACCCTGGCCTGTTTCGCCGCCGGGGTCGGCGGCGCCGACGCGGTGACCGTCCAGCCGTTCGACACCCGGCTCGGCCTGCCGGACGCCTTCTCCCGCCGCATCGCGCGCAACACCCACTCGCTGCTGGTCGAGGAGGCGCACATCGCCCGGGTGACCGACCCGGCGGGCGGCTCCTTCTACGTCGAGCGGCTCACCGAGGACCTCGCGGGCCGGGCCTGGGAGTGGTTGCAGGAGATCGAGCGCGCGGGCGGGATGGCCGCGGCCCTGGACGCGGGCCTGGTCGCCGGCCGTCTGGCGCACACCCGGGAGCGGCGGACGGCGAACATCGCCCACCGCCGCGACCCCGTCACCGGCGTCAGCGAGTTCCCGAACCTCGCCGAGCGGCTCCCGGTACGGGCACCCCGGCCGGGTGCGGAGACGGAGGCCGGGGCGTCCCGCGGCGGCGCGGAGGGTCCGGCCGGAGGGCGGGGGGCCGGGGAAGGAGCGGGGGAGACCGGGCGGGCCGCCGGCGGGTTGCCGCGGATCGCCTACGCGCAGGACTTCGAGGCGCTGCGCGACCTGGCCGACGCGCAGGAGACCCGGCCGAGCGTCTTCCTGGCCACGCTCGGCCCGGTGGCCGCGCACACGGCCCGGGCCTCGTTCGCGGCCAACCTGTTCCAGTCCGGGGGCATCGCCACCGTCCCCTCCGGCCCGGAGACCGATCCCGGGCGCATCGCCGCCGCCTTCGCCGCGAGCGGCACGCCGGTCGTCTGCCTGTGCTCCAGCGACCGGCTGTACGGCGAGCACGCCGTGGCCGTGGCCGCGGCGCTGCGCGCGGCCGGGGCGCGGAAGGTCTGGCTGGCGGGGAAGGGATCCTACGAGGGGGTGGACGCCGTGATCTTCGCCGGGTGTGACGCCCTGGCCGTGCTCCGCGAGACCTTCGACGACCTGGAGGTGACCCGATGATTCCGGATTTTTCAGGAATTGAGCTGGGCGGCCGGGCGGACGCCGTACCGGGTGATCCGGACCGGTGGGCGCGGGCCGTACGGGAGGAGACCGGTCACGACCCGGACGAACTGGTGTGGGAGACGCCCGAGGGGATCGGGGTCAAGCCGCTCTACACGGCCGCCGACCTCGACGGCCTGGACTTCCCGCACACCTATCCGGGCGCGGTGCCGTACCTGCGCGGGCCGTACCCGACGATGTACGTCAACCAGCCGTGGACCATCCGGCAGTACGCCGGGTTCTCCACCGCCGAGGAGTCCAACGCCTTCTACCGGCGCAACCTGGCCGCCGGGCAGAAGGGCCTGTCGGTCGCCTTCGACCTGGCCACCCACCGGGGCTACGACTCCGACCACCCGCGCGTGGCCGGCGACGTCGGCATGGCGGGCGTGGCGATCGACTCGATCTACGACATGCGGCAGCTGTTCGACGGGATCCCCCTGGACAGGATGAGCGTGTCGATGACCATGAACGGCGCGGTGCTGCCGATCCTGGCGCTGTACATCGTGGCCGCCGAGGAGCAGGGGGTGGCGCCCGGGCAACTGGCCGGGACCATCCAGAACGACATCCTCAAGGAGTTCATGGTCCGCAACACCTACATCTACCCGCCGGGGCCGTCGATGCGGATAATCTCCGACATCTTCGCCTTCACCAGCGAGAAGATGCCGAAGTTCAACTCGATCTCGATCTCCGGGTACCACATCCAGGAGGCCGGGGCCACGTGCGACCTGGAGCTGGCCTACACCCTCGCCGACGGCGTGGAGTACCTGCGGGCGGGCGTCGAGGCCGGACTGGACGTCGACCGGTTCGCGCCGCGCCTGTCCTTCTTCTGGTGCATCGGCATGAACTTCTTCATGGAGGTCGCCAAGCTGCGGGCCGCCCGGCTGCTGTGGTCGGAGCTGGTGGCGGGGTTCGGCGCGCAGAACCCCAAGTCGCTGTCGCTGCGCACCCACTCGCAGACCTCCGGCTGGTCGCTCACCGCGCAGGACGTGTTCAACAACGTGGTGCGCACCTGCGTCGAGGCGATGGCCGCCACCCAGGGCCACACCCAGTCGCTGCACACCAACGCCCTGGACGAGGCGCTGGCGCTGCCCACCGACTTCTCCGCGCGAATCGCCCGCAACACCCAGCTGCTGCTGCAGCAGGAGTCGGGGACCTGCCGGGTGATCGACCCGTGGGGCGGCTCCTACTACGTCGAGCGGCTCACCCACGAACTGGCCGCCAAGGCGCGGGCGCACATCGAGGAGGTCGAGGCGGCCGGCGGCATGGCCAGGGCCATCGACGCCGGGCTGCCCAAGCTCCGCATCGAGGAGGCCGCCGCCCGCACCCAGGCGCGCATCGACTCGGGGCGGCAGCCGGTCATCGGCGTCAACAAGTACCGCCCCGACGCCGACGAGCCGATCGAGGTGCTCAAGGTCGACAACACCGCCGTGCGGGCCAGCCAGCTGGACAAGCTGCGCCGGCTGCGCGCCGAGCGCGACCCGCGCGCGGTGGAGGAGGCGCTCGCGGCCTTGAC
Source organism: Paraplanobispora takensis (assembly GCF_016863195.1). Lineage (GTDB taxonomy): Bacteria > Actinomycetota > Actinomycetes > Streptosporangiales > Streptosporangiaceae > Planobispora > Planobispora takensis. The sequence continues at coordinate 138,918 of NZ_BOOK01000014.1, forward strand.
GAAGGCCGCCGACGCCGCGGTGAACGGCACCCGCGCGCCCGGTCTGGAGCAGAACCTGCTCGCGCTGGCCGTGGACGCGGCCCGGGCCAAGGCGACGGTCGGGGAGATCTCCGACGCGCTGGAGAAGGTCTTCGGGCGGCACGCGGGTCAGATCCGTACGATCTCCGGGGTGTACCGCGAGGAGGTGGGGTCCGGCGTGGACGAGGTCCGTACGGCGTGCGCCGCGTTCGAGCGGGCCGAGGGGCGCCGCCCGCGCATCCTGGTCGCCAAGATGGGCCAGGACGGCCACGACCGGGGCCAGAAGGTGATCGCCACGGCCTTCGCCGACCTCGGCTTCGACGTCGACGTCGGCCCGCTGTTCCAGACGCCCGAGGAGGTCGCCCGCCAGGCGGTCGAGGCCGACGTGCACGTGGTGGGCGTCTCCTCGCTGGCGGCCGGGCACCTGACCCTGGTGCCCGCGCTGCGGCAGGCGCTGGCCGACCTGGACGCCGAGGACATCATGATCGTCGTCGGCGGCGTCATCCCGCCGGACGACGTCGAGGAGCTGCACGCGGCCGGGGCCTCGGCGGTCTTCCCGCCGGGCACAGTGATCGCCGACGCCGCCCTGGGCCTGCTGGCGGAGCTGTCGGCCCGGCTGGGTCATGAGTCCTGAGGCCGCCCGCGGTGAGAGCGTCTGCAGTGAGGCCGCCCGCGGCGAGGCCCGAGTTGTGACGGGGTTCTGAGCCGTGAGCACTCTTGAGGACTACCTCCGGGGCGTGCGGTCGGGCTCCCGGCGCTGGATCGGCCGGGCCGTCACCCTCGTGGAGTCCACCAGGGCCGACCACCGGGAGCTGGCGCAGCGGCTGCTCGTCGAGCTGACCCCGCTGGCCGGCGGGGCCCGCAGGGTGGGCGTCTCCGGCGTGCCCGGGGTGGGCAAGTCCACGTTCATCGACGCGCTCGGCACCCTGCTGACGGGGGAGGGCCACCGGGTGGCGGTGCTCGCGGTGGACCCCTCCTCCACCCGGACCGGCGGCAGCGTGCTGGGCGACAAGACCCGGATGGCCCGGCTGGCGGTCGACGACGACGCCTTCATCAGGCCCTCGCCGACCTCCGGCACCCTCGGCGGGGTCGCCAAGGCGACCAGGGAGGCCATGGTCGTCGTCGAGGCGGCCGGATACGACGTCGTCCTGGTGGAGACCGTGGGCGTCGGCCAGTCGGAGACCGCCGTGGCGGACATGGTGGACACCTTCCTGCTGCTGGCGCTGGCCAGGACCGGCGACCAGCTCCAGGGCATCAAGAAGGGCGTGCTGGAGCTGGCCGACGTGATCGCGGTCAACAAGGCCGACGGCCCGCACGAGATGGACGCCCGCCGGGCCGCCAGGGAACTGGCCGGGGCGCTGCGGCTGCTGCGCTCGGAGCGGGCGGTGCCGGTGCTGACGTGCAGCGGGCGGGAGGGAGCCGGGCTGGAGGAGCTGTGGCGGCAGATCGTCGCGCACCGCGACGCCCTGGAGGCCTCCGGCGAACTGGCCGCCAAGCGGCGGCGCCAGCAGGTCGGCTGGACCTGGTCCATGGTCACCGACCGGCTCCTGCGGCGGCTGCACGACCACCCGGCGGTGGCGGCCGCCGCCGCCGAGGCCGAGCGCGGGGTCCTCGACGGCACGATCACCCCCGCCCTGGCCGCCGACCGCATCCTCGCCGCCTTCTCCCCGGAGTTCTCGCAGGAGTCCCCACCGGAGCCCTCGCGAGGGAGTGGATCCCCGGAACGGCTCGGCCGTCACGCTGGGTGACGGCCCTGAAAAGAAGCCGGAAAGCCCCTTCGGGGCCTCTCGTTAACTTAACGTTAACGGTGCTGTTTGTCCGGATGTAGAGATAATTCGGATTGGATGCGAACTTGATCACGACTAGTGGATCATGTGATACTTCATCCGGAGAAAATGCGAATGCTGTGATGCGAGGCGTTTTTAGCGTGTAACGCCCCGAAGGGGCGTACGGCGAAGTCCGGGAACGGCCGGGGGCCGTCGGCTGACCGGTCCTGACCCGTTCCCGGGTGGAGAAGGGGCACGGAGCGGTGTCCCGGTTCCCGGCGTGCCGTCCCGTCCGCGTGGCCACGCGGACGGTGTTCCGCGCTGCGCGGATTCGCTCACGCGAGGTGGGAGACGCTTGGCATGCCGATCGACGTGGAGGCCGGACCCGTCCGGCGGGTGAGGTCCATCCCGATGCGCAGAACCGTGCGCAGGCTCATGAACGACCCGGCGGGCGCGCTGCTGGAGTTCGCGCGGGAGGCCGAGGGTCAGGTCGTCCGGCTGAACCTGGGCCCGTTCCGGCCCTACCTGGTGACCCACCCCGATCACGTCCAGCAGGTGATGCGCCTGGAGTGGACGAACTACCAGCGGGTGGGGATGTTCTGGCGGCCCCTGGAGCGGCTGTTCGGCCACAGCATCATGGGTGACGGCGAGCCCTGGCACACCAGCCGGGCGATCCTGCAGCCCCTGTTCACCACGCGGTACATCGCCACGCTCGCCGACGAGGTGGCCGCCCGTGTCGCCGGGCGCATCGAAGAGTGGGACGAGCACGCCCGGACCGGGCGGGACATCGACGCCACCGCCGAGATGTCGGGCGTCCTCACCTACATCGTCAACCGGGTGCTGTTCGGGGACAAGCTGAGCCGGAAGGACGCCGAGCGCATCGTCCCCGCCTTCGATCTGGTCTCCCACTCGCTCGTCTACCGCTTCCTCATGCCGTTCATGCCCTACTTCATCCGGATCCCCCGCGACCGGGCCTGCCTGAGGGGCGTCAAGCAGATCGACGACGTGGTTTTCCCGGTCGTCCATGAGGCGATGGCCCACCCCGACGACAACCTCGACGTCGTCTCCGTGCTGTGCCGCTTCACCGACGAGAACGGCGAGCGGCTCACCGCCAAGCAGATCCGTGACGCCCTGGTCAGCGTGTACGCCGCCGCGTCGGAGACCACCGCGATGATCCTCACCTGGCTGTGGCTGCTGCTGGAGGAGCACCCGGGCGTCGCGGCCCGCCTCCAGGCGGAGATCGACGAGGTGGTGGGGGACGGGCCCGCCGGCGCCGAGCATGTCCCGCATCTGTCCTACACGCGGATGGTCCTGCTGGAGGCCCTGCGCCTGTACCCCTCGGGCTGGCTCCTGCCCAGGCATGTCATGGAGGACGCGGAGATCGGCGGCGTGCGGATCAAACGCGGTTCCACGGTGCTGATCAGTCCCTACGCCACACAGCGGCTGGAGGAGGTCTGGGAGCGCCCCGACGAGTTCGACCCCGAGCGGTTCGCGCCGGACAAGAGCGCAGGCGGGGAGCGCCGCCACCGCTACTCCTACTTCCCCTTCGGCGGCGGTCCGCACAAGTGCCTCGGCGAGCACCTGTTCTACGTCGAAGGGCCGCTCGTCGTGGCCTCCATCCTCAGCCGCTACCGCCTGTCGGTGCGCACCCCGGGACCGTTCACGGTGGCCTGGGCCGCCTCGCTGCGTCCCAAGGGCAAGGTGCATCTGGGCGTGTCCTTCGCCCGGCGTGACCGGAGTCCTGCGGCCGGACACGATCGGAGCGCGGTCTCCCGATGACGATCCAGCCCGATCCCGCCGCCCGGCCGACGGCGGCGGAGTGCGGAACGATCTGCGCCGGCGCCGGCCGCTCCCAGCGGGACATGCGCGAGTGGGCCAAGGCCTATCCGGACCTGTTCTCCGCCAAGCCGTTCGACGCCGCCCTGTACAGCACGCTCTCGCTGGCCATGGCCTTCAGCGGGCCGTGGTTCACCCCCGGTCAGCTGCGGATGGCGAACAAGACCTCCCTGTGGGCGTTCGGCCTGGACTGGCTGGTCGACTACGCCGCCGCCTCGCGGGCCGAGGTGGAGGACATCGCCCGGCGGTGCCTGGACGTGGCGGCCGGAGCCCCGCCCTTCCCCGGCGACGACCTCACGCGCATGCTCGCCGACATCCGCGACGAGCTCGCCGCCGCACCGGCCTTCACGGCCCTCGGGCCGGTCTGGCGCGACGAGCTCAGGCGCATGCTGGACGGGATGCTCGCGGAGTGGCGCTGGAAGGCCGAGGAGGTCGTGCCGACCCTGGAGGAGTATCTCGGCAACGCCGACAACCTGGGCTTCTCCTTCGCCTTCACCGCCCACTGGATCCACGTCACCGGGGAGGAACCGGTCGCCGGCATCGGACCGCTGCGCGAGGCGGGCCGGGCCGTGCAGCGGGTCATCCGCCTCCTCAACGACCTGGGCACCTACGAGCGGGACGTCGCCTGGGGCGACCTCAACGCCCTGCTGCTGGGCGCCGGCCGCGACGAGGTCGAGCGGCGGGTCGCCGAGCTCGCCGCCGGCGCCCGCGAACTGCTCGCCCCGCTGCGCGGCGCCCACCCGGGACTGGCCGCCTACATGGAGCGGCAGATGGACTTCTGCGCGGGGTTCTACCAGGTGGGCGACTACTGGGGGACGCTGTGAGGCGTGCGGGCCCGCCCGTCGCCGGACCCGCCGAGGCCCCGGTCCGGCCGTCCGCGCCTGCCGGGACGCCCGGACCGCAGGTGTCGCCGGAGGCCGGCGGGCCGGGAGCCGACGTGGCCGCGGAGGTCGCGGGGCTGGTGGCCGGGCTGCTGGCCGAGCCCTGGGGCCGGGTGTCGGCCTCGCCGTACGAGACGGGCCGGGTGGTGAGCCTGGCCCCGTGGCTGACGGGGCACGCCGACCGCGTCGACTTCCTGCTCGACGCCCAGCGCGCGGACGGTGCCTGGGGCCCATCCGGCGGATACGCCCTGGTGCCCACCCTGAGCGCGGTCGAGGCGCTGCTGGCCGAGTTCCGGCGCGAGGGCTCCCACGCCGATCCCGGACTCCTGGCCAAGGCCGCCGCCCGTGGGCTGGAGGCCCTCAAGGAGTGGCCGTACGGCGGCGCCGGCACGCCCCTGCCCGACCTGCCGGCGATCGAGCTGATCGTGCCGTCCCTGCTCGACCTGATCGACGGTCACCTCGACGCCGGGCCGCCCGGCGAGAACCGTCCCGGGGACCGCGGACCGGGGCTGCCACCGGGTATGGACAAGGCCAAGCTGGCGTCGGTCAGAGCCCTGCTGGCCTCCGGCGCGGCGGTCCCGCAGAAGCTGGTGCACGCCCTGGAGATCGCGGGCCACGAGGCGCTGGCCGCCTGCCGGGTCGCCCCCACCCCGATGCCCGGCGCGATGGCGGCCGTCGGCGCCTCACCCGCCGCGAGCGCCGCCTGGCTGGCCGCGCGGCCCGGCGCCGCGTCGGGTGGTCCGGAGGGGGAGGCCGCGGTACGGAGGTATCTGGAGGCGGTGGTGGCGCGCTCCGGCGGTCCGGTGCCCTGCGCCTTCCCGATCACCCTGTTCGAGCGCGGCTGGGCGCTGAGCTGGCTGCGGCGTGCCGGGATCCCGGTGGACGCGCCGCCCGAGCTGATGGCGAGCCTGCGGGAGGCGCTGGCCCCCGAGGGGGCGGCCACCGGGCCGGGGCTGCCGGCCGACGCCGACACCACCTCCGTCGCGCTGTACGCCCTGGCGCTGCTCGGCGAGCCGCACGAGCCGCGGGGACTGTGGCCGTTCGAGACCGGGACCCACTTCTGCACCTGGCGCGGGGAGGAGGGGATGTCCCCGACGACCAACGCGCACGTTCTGGACGCCTTCGGGGAGTACGTGCGCCGCCGTGGCGGGGAGCCCCGCCACGCGGCCGTCGTGGCCAAGCTGTCGGCCTGGCTGCGCGGTCTCCAGCGGGGCGACGGGAGCTGGCCGGACCGCTGGCACGCCTCGCCGTACTACGCCACGGCCTGCTGCGCGATCGCGCTGCACGAGTTCGGCGGCCCCGAGTCGGCGGGCGCGGTGGGACGCGCGGTGGACTGGGTGCTCGGCGGACAGCGCCCGGACGGGTCGTGGGGCCGGTGGGAGGGCACCGCCGAGGAGACCGCCTACGCGCTGCAGACCCTGCTGCTCACCGGCTCACCCGGCGGCCGGTCGGAGGCGCCGCCCGCCGGGCCGCTCACCGGCTCGCCGGCGGGGGAGCGGTCCGGGCCGCGGGAGGCCGTGGAACGCGGGTACCGCCGGCTGCTGGAGCTCCGTGACCGGCCGGCGCCGCCTCTGTGGGTCGACAAGGACCTGTACCTGCCGGGGACGATCGTCCGCACGGCGGTGCTGGGGGCGCTCCACCTGGCGGGCCGGACACTGGCCTTATCAGATTCTGACTCGCCTTGAAAACCTACCGTAAACCTACAAAAGGGACAGAAAGCCTCATTCATTCCCCCCTGCCTTGAGTGTGTTTATGGACATTGCTAAGGTTCAGCGGGTGTGATGCGGGATATCCCGCTGATCCGTGACTTATGGTGGCCATTCGGCGTATTTGCCGATTGCTGAAATTGCTCGCTCTTTCTTCCTGTTCTCGGGGTGGATGCCATGCGCTTGCGCAATGCGCGCTTGCGGACCAAGGTCACGGCGCTTCTGGTGTCGCTCACCGCACTTTGGGCATTCACCGCGTGGGTGACCGTCCGTGACGGCGTGAACATGCTGGGCGTGGCCACCCTCAACTCCGACGTGGCCGAGCCCGGCGAGCGGCTCATCGTCGAACTGCAGGCCGAGCGCAGGCTCACCGCGATCACGCTCGGTGAGCCGGGGACGCAGGCCCGCCGGGAGGCGCTGACCGCCCAGCGCAAGCGCACCGACGAGGCGGGTGCCGACTTCCGCAGGCGCACCTCCTCCAACGGCGTGAAGTGGCTGGGGAGCGCGGCCCTCGAACGCCGCATCGCCGAGACCCTCCGGTCGCTGGACGGCCTGGACGCCATGCGCAAGGCGATCGACGGCGGCCGCGCCGACCGCACCCGGGCGATCGCGGGGTTCACCGGCGCCGTCGACGCCGTCTTCCGCGTCTACGACTCGCTGGCCACGCTGGACGACGACGAACTCGCCAAGGACACCCGGACGCTCATCACGATGAACCGGGCCCGCGACATGCTGGCCCAGGAGGACGCCCTGGTGATGGGCGCCCTGACCGAGGGCCGCTTCGGCGACGACGACCGCGTCCGCTTCACGCAGATCGTCGGCACCCGGCGCTTCATGCTCGACCAGGCGGTGGCGGAGCTGCCGGCCGCCGACCAGGACGCCTACCGGAAGATGGCCGACAGCCAGCAGTTCGCCCGGCTGACCGCCATGGAGGACCTGCTCGTCGAGAACCGGAACGCGGTGGCGCTCGGGCTGGTCGACGCGGTCAAGTGGAGCGGTGACGCCCAGCCCGCGCTGTCGAGGTTCGCGCAGAGCGTGCTCACCGCCGGCGGCGGCGTGGTGGAGCGCGCCGTGCCGGTGGCCACCGGCGTCATCGTGCGGCTCGTGCTCGCCGGCGGCCTGGGCCTGGTCGCCGTCATCGCCTCGGTCGTCCTGGCCATCACCACGGCCCGCGCCCTGGTCCAGCAGCTGGAGAAGCTGCGGACCGCGGCCTGGGAGCTGGCCGACAAGCGGCTGCCCGGCGTGGTGGACCGGATCGGTCACGGCGAGAACGTGGACGTGGCCGCCGAGGCGCCGCCGCTGGAGTTCGGCGACGACCAGATCGGCCAGGTCGGCAGGGCCTTCAACGCCGTCCAGCAGACCGCGATCAAGGTGGCGGCCGAGCAGGCCCAGCTCCGGCGCGACATCGCCGACATCCTGCGCAACCTCGCCCGCCGTACCCAGGGCCTCGTGCACCGCCAGCTGAACGTGCTGGACGCCATGGAAAGGCGCGAGCAGGACCCGCAGGAGCTGCGGGACCTGTTCCGGCTGGACCACCTGGCCACCCGCATGCGCCGCTACGCGGAGAACCTCCTGGTCCTGTCGGGGGCGGCCCCGGGCCGCGCCTGGCGGGAGGCGGTCCCGATGCTCGACGTGGTGCGCGGCGCGCTGGCCGAGATCGAGGACTACACCCGGGTGGACGTGCTGCCCATGGGCGAGGTGTCGCTGGACGGCCGGGCCGTCGGCGACGTCATCCACCTGGTGGCCGAGCTGGTCGAGAACGCGGCGTCCTTCTCGCCGCCCTACACGACGGTCAAGGTCAGCGGGAGCGTCGTGGCCCACGGGTACGCCGTGGAGATCGAGGACCGGGGCCTGGGCATGAGCCCGCAGGACGTCGCCGCGGCCAACGAGCGCATCGCCAACCCGCCCGAGCTCAAGCTGTCGGGCAACGCCCGCCTGGGACTGTACGTGGTCAGCCGCCTGGCCGAACGGCACGGCATCAGGGTGACGTTCAAGGCCTCGCCGTACGGCGGCACGACCGTCGTCGTCCTGATCCCGCAGGACCTGATCAGCGACGGCGGCGTCCCCTCCGGGGAGGGCGTCCCCGGCGCACGGCCCGCGGAGCCGGCCGTGGCCGCCGCCCGCGCGGACGGCCTCCGGACCCACGCGGAGGCCGTCCACGCCCGTACGGCCGTCGCGGAAGGCGCCCGTACGGCGGCCGCCCGGCCGCCCCTGGAACCCGCCGCGCCACCCGTGAGACGGCAGGCGCCGGCGGTGACGGCGCACGTGAGCCCGGAGGAGCTGGCGGCGTCCGGCCCGCCTGCCGGGCCGGACAGGGGAGGGGCCGTGAACGCGGAGCCCGTACCGGCGCCGGCGGCGTCGTCCGTCATGCCGGCGCCCGACACCAGCCACACCCCCGGCGGCCTGCCGAGGCGCGTGCCCCAGACCCACCTCGCCGCACCCCTGCGCGAGCAGGAGCCCGCGCCCCCGCCGGCGCCGCAGGAGAGCGGGGACGACGGCGAGCGCTCGCCGGAGGAGATCCGCGCAGCCTTCTCCTCCTTCCAGGCGGGCACCCGCCGGGGACGGTCCGAGGCGGCGCAACTGCTGATCGAGGGGGGTGAACGCGCGCAGGACGATCGGCCACCCATGTGACCCCGGACGATGATCGCGATTCGCGCACGAGACCCCGCGCCGACGAGCCGCCGAGAATCCGGTGGCGGCCGGCAGAAAGAGGACAACGAGTGGTGCAGGGAACAGGGCCCGCCGCCGATCTGGCCTGGTTGCTGGACGACCTGGTCACACGCGTGGCGGAAGCCGAGCACGGAATCGTCTTCTCCACCGACGGCCTGCTGATGGCGGCCTCGGCGGGACTCGACCCGGCCGACGCCGAGCATCTGGCCGCTGTCGGCTCGGCCATCCAGAGCCTGGGCAGAGGGGTCAGCGACCGGGTCAGGGGCGGCGCGGTGCGCCAGACCATCATCGAGATGCGCTCGGCGTACCTGATCGTGTCCACCGCGGGGCAGGGAGCCTGCCTGGCGGTGCTCTGCGCCGACGACGCCGACGTCGGTCTCGTCGCCTACGAGATGGCCATGCTCGTCACCCGGGTCGGCCAGTACCTCACCTCGCCCGCGCGGACGGCGGTCTCCGCCGACGGGGGCGACGCTCTGCGATGAACCCTCGCGACGAGCATCCCGACGCCCAGTGGATCGGGGAGGAGGCGGGGCCGATCGTCCGGCCGTACGTCCTGACCCGCGGCAGGACCGAGCCCACCCGCGGCCGGTTCGACCTCATCACCCTGGCGGTCACCGTCCGCTCCCCGTCCCCCGGGGAGATGGGCCTCACCCCGGAGTGCCACGCCATCCTGCGCCTGTGCCGGCAGCCGCAGTCGGTGGCGGAGATCGCGGCCCACGTCGACCTCCCGGCGGGCACCGTCCGCGTCCTGCTCAGCGACCTGCTCGACCACGGGCTCGTCACCCTGCAAGAACCACAGTCGGAGACGGACATGCAAGACGAGAGGATGTACAGGGCGGTGCTCGATGGACTCCGTGCGCTCTAGCCGCGACGCCGGGCAGGCGGTCCTGCCCAAGGCGATCAAGATCCTGGTCGCCGGCGGCTTCGGGGCGGGCAAGACCACCCTGGTCGGCGCGGTCTCCGAGATCGAGCCGCTGCGCACAGAGGAGACGCTGACGGACCGCAGCGTCGGCGTCGACGACCTGTCGGGGGTGGAGGGCAAGGACACCACGACCGTCGCGATGGACTTCGGCCGCATCACCATCGGCGACGCCTACCGGCTCTACCTGTTCGGCACCCCGGGGCAGGAGCGTTTCTGGTTCCTGTGGGACGAGCTGGCGCTGGGCGCGCTGGGCGCGGTCGTGCTGGCCGACACCCGCAGGCTGGCCGACTGCTTCCCCTCCCTGGACTACTTCGAGCGCCGGCAGACGCCCTTCATCGTGGCGGTCAACTGCTTCGACGGCGCCCGTCGCTACGACCTGGAGGAGGTGCGGCTCGGGCTGACCCTTCCCCCCGGCGTCCCGGTCATGCTCTGCGACGCGCGCAGGCGGGCGTCCGGCAAGGACGTCCTCATCACTCTGGTGGAGCACGCGATGAAGGTGCGGCTCGGCAGATCCCCCTCCGGTCCGGGGCAGCTGGAGACCATCAAGTAGGGATATCTCTCTACCCGAGTAGAGAAAAACACATCCGCCTGACAGGTGGGGTCCTAGCGCTGTGTGTTCGCCGTGTCACCATAACGGCGATCATGGAAGGCTTGACGCGCGGAGACGCCCATGTGTGACGATCCGAGTACGTCCCCGGCCATGGCCCGGGCATTGGACGACTATCGCAAGCTGCTGGCGGAGCACGGTGTCACCTGGGGCGAGGACCCCGTCTTCTACGTGAAGTCGATGGCCACCGACGCCTACCTGATGGGCCCGCGCGACTTCTGGGGGGTGTGCTACGGCATGGTCGCCGAGCGCAACCCCGGCGCCGGCGTCAAGTCCCTGGAGGACGACCTCACCGCGCTGGACATGGACGAGGTGATCCGCAACGTCCTGGCCGGGGAGGTGCTCGACAACCTCGCGGCGCTGCGGCTGACCGGTGACGGCGTCAAGCTGGAGGCCAGGGCGCAGGCCGTACTGCCGGGGCGGACCCTGCGCACGGCGCTGCTGATCGACTCCGCCCGCGGGGAGCCGGCGACCGTGCTGGTGGACGGCCGGGCCCACGAGATCGGCCCGCGCGGCGCCCGGCTGATCGAGATCACCTCGGCCAGTCGCGTCGTCGCCGACGGCGAGCCGGTCGACCTGGCGGCCCTGACCCGCCCGGCCGCCGCCGCCCGGCTGCGGCTGCGCGCGGGACTGCCGTGCCGGTGGAGCGTGTACGGCGAGCACGGCCAGGGCTGGTACCCCCGGGACGCCCCGCACCGGCGCGACGCCCACGTGCTGCCCTACTTCCACGGCGACGACGTGGTGCTGGAGGTCCCGGCCGAGCCGCTGACGGTACGCGTCGCGCGCGGCATGGAGTACGACCGCGCGCAGGCCGAGGTGACGCCCGTCGCGGGGCGGGAGACGCTGGTCGAGCTCACCCCCCGGCGGCTCTACGACGCGGCGGCCAGGGGCTGGTACGGCGGGGACATGCACGTCCACCTCAACTGGGCCGGGGACATGGTCGGCACCCCCGCGCTCGCGGCGGCCATGCAGCACGGCGAGGACCTGCACGTGCTCAACCTGGTGGCCGGGAACGTCTCCTCCGCGCGGGTCTACGACGCCGAGGCGCTGGAGCACTGGGCGGGCCGGGACCTGCCCTGGTCCGACGCCACCCATCTGGCCAGGATCGGCGTCGAGTACCGCAACGACCTGCTCGGCCACTTCTACGCCTTCGGGCCCTCCGCGCCGCCCTCCCGCTTCCACACCGGCTTCCTGGGCACGGCCGACTGGCCGCCCAACAGCGAGGCCTGCCGGGAGCTGCGCGGCCTGGGGGCGATCACCGGCTACAGCCACCCCTTCCACGTCCCGTTCACCGAGACCGACGGCCCGGACAAGGCGCTGCTGTGGCGGCGCAACTGCTCCTCCCGGGAGATCGTCGCCGACGCGGCGCTGGGCCTCGTCGACAGCCTCGACGTGCTCAACCACTCCTCGGTGGAGGCCACCGCCCTGGTCTACCGGCGCCTGATCGGGGCAGGCAACCGGCTGGCGGTCACCGCGGGGACCGACAGCATGCTCTCCTTCGCCCGCCGGGGCAGCCAGTCCAGCCCGCCCGGCTGGGAGCGGGTCTACGCCCGGGTGCAGGGGACGCTCACCGCGGCCTCGTTCGCCGAGGCGGTACGGCGGGGCCGTACCTTCGCCACCACCGGGCCGTGGCTGGAGCTGACCGTGGACGGGCACGGCCCCGGCGACACGCTGGAGGTGCGGGCGGGGACCCGGGTGACGATCACCGCCAGGACGGCCGGGCCCGAGGTGGAGCGCCTGGAGATCCGCACCGCCGACGGGGTGTTCGCCGAGGGGGCGGGCGGCTGGCTGACCGTCGAGCTGGCCGTGGACGAGCCGACCTACGTGGTCGCGGTCGTCTCCGGCGGGCCGCACGAGCGCAGCCTCCACCCCACGGGCGTGCACGCCCACACCAGCCCGGTCTACCTGGACGTGGACGGCCGTCACGTGGCCCGCCCCGAGGACGTCCGCTGGTGCCTGGAGTGGCTGGACGGGCTGGAGGCACTGCTCCGCGAGGAGGGCAGGTTCGAGAACGACGAGCAGCTCGCCGACCACCTGGCCCTGTACGACCGGGCCCGGGAGGTCTACCGCGGCCGCCTCCCCTGAGGAGGAGCGGGACGGTGCCCGAAGGGGTGCCTCGGTAGCCTGGTCCCCGTGAGATACCGGAAGGCGGCCGCCCTGCTGACGGCGGTGCTGGTCGTGGCGGGCGGGGCGGGGTGCGGCGCGGGCTCGGCCGTCTCGCACTACGGGAAGGTCGTCGAGGGCGGGGTCGGCCGGACGGCCGAGGTGGAGGTCACGCCCGGCGCGCGCTTCGCCCTGGCCGTCGGGGAGAACGCCTCCATCGGCGACAGCTGGCGGATGGGGCCGCTGCCGGATGTGAAGGTGGCCTCCTTCATCAGCGACGAGTACGAGGGCCCGTCGGAGGCGGCCGGGTCGGGCGGCACCCGCTATTTCGTCTTCAACGCCAAGCAGCGCGGCACGACCACGGTCACGCTCACCAACTGCTGGCGCTGCGCGGCCGACCGCGTCCCCGCCGACGAGCAGAGCAGACGTTACTCGGGAGACGCGGTCTTCCGGATCACCGTGAAGTGAAACATGCGACGCTTGGAGCATGAAACGACTGGCTGAGGTTGATCTGTCCGCCAAGCTCCCGAAGAAGGTCGCCGGCGAGCGGCTCGACACCGCGCTGCACCGCCTGCTGCGACTGCGGCTGATGCTCGGCGGGCAGATCGGCGACAAGCGCATCGGCCCCCCGCTGTGCGTGGTGTTCGAGGGATGGGACGCCTCCGGCAAGGGAGGGGCGATCAAGCGGCTGGTCCGCCCGCTCGACCCCCGGCACGTGCGGGTCGCCCAGTTCGCGGCCCCGACCTACGACGAGAAGCGGCACCATTTCCTGTGGCGCTTCTGGCCCGTGCTGCCCGGCTGGGGCGGCATGGCCGTACTCGACCGCTCCTGGTACGGGCGGGTGCTGGTGGAGCGGGTGGAGGGCTTCGCCACCGAGGAGCAGTGGTCGCGCGCCTACGGGGAGATCGTGGAGTTCGAGCGCACCCTCGTCGCCGAGGGCATGATCATGGTCAAGTTCTGGATGCACGTCTCGGAGGAGGAGCAGCTGCGCCGTTTCCAGGACCGGGCCGACGACCCGCTGCGGGCCTGGAAGCTCACCGACGAGGACTGGCGCAACCGTGACAAGCGCGCCGACTACGAGGTCGCGGTGGAGGAGATGCTGGAGCGGACCGACCACCCGGACGCCCCCTGGCACGTGGTCCCCGGCGACGACAAGCGCTACGCCCGGGTCACCGTGGTGGAGACCGTGTGCGCCGCGATCGAGGCCGAGCTGACCGAGCGCGGGCACGACCTGAGCGACCCCGCGCCGGGCGCCGCCGACGACGACTGATCCGGCGGGCCGGCCGGGGACGATGATTTTTCCCGGTCTTGACCAGCCGGGAGCGCCCGCCCCGCGGCGGGGCGGGCGCCGGGCGGTACGACTCTCCCGAACGGGGTACGGCAGGCAGCCCGTGCCGGTCAATCAACGAGGAGAGCACGCATGACCTTCAACCCGCTGCGCGAACGCGGTATCCCCCTGGACCGCCAGCTGCGCAACTGGCGCGAGCTGAACGTCACGCCGATCGACCCCGACCACGCCGACCCCTACACCCGGTGCCGGATCATCGCCATGAACGGCATCGAGGTCGAGGCGATCCTGTTCAGCCACCAGTTCGCCCGGCACTGCCCGGACCCGCTGGTCAAGCAGCAGCTGGCCCGGGTCCGCTACATCGAGGCCCAGCAGCAGAAGGTGGTCAACTGGCTGCTGCCCGGTCTGGCCTCGGTGCTGGAGACCACGATCGCCTACGAGCAGGTCGCGGTCGACCTGACCGCGTGGGTGGCCCGGATGGAGCCCGACCCCTACCTGAAGCAGGCCTACCAGTTCGGCGTGCTGGAGGACTTCGACCACCTGTACCGCTACGCCAACCTGTACGAGATGATCGAGCACCGCAAGGCGGAGAAGATCGTCGACAACCTGACCGAGGTCACCCCGGGCCGGCCCACCTACCTGCACCACCGCAACCCGATCGACAACCTGCGCGAGCCGTACGACAAGACCGCGGCCGCCCCGATCTCCAAGCTGCACGCGCTGACCATCATGGCCGCCGAGCAGCAGACCATGAACTTCTACATGAACGTCGGCCCGACCTACATGGAGCCGATCGCCCGCCGGCTCTACCAGGAGATCGGGCTGATCGAGGAGGAGCACGTCACCCACTACGAGTCACTGGTGGACCCGGGGGAGACCTGGTGGGAGATGCTGCTCAACCACGAGTACAACGAGTGCTACATGTACCACTCCTTCATGGAGACCGAGTCCGACCCGAAGGTCAAGGCGATCTGGGAGCTGCACCTGAACATGGAGCTGGAGCACCTGCGCATCGCCGCCGAGCTGTTCGAGCGGCACGACGGCCGCGACCCCCAGGAGGTCGTCGCCCCGCAGCTGCCGGCACCGGTGACCTTCGAGCCGAACAAGGCCTACCTGCGCGAGCTGCTGGCCACGCAGATCGACTTCACCACGATCGGCACCGGCTACGTGCAGGACATGCACGAGCGCTTCGAGCAGAGGCAGGAGGCGATCCACGGCGGCGACGCGTCCCAGGCGCCCAGCGAGCAGGTGATCGTCGACAACCGTGACAAGTCCGGCCGGGAGTACCGGCACGAGACCGACGGACCGCACCCGGTCGAGAGCCTGCGCGCCGACCGCTGACGCCCGGCCCCCAGCCGGGCGCCGACACGGCAGGGCCCGCGACCTCACCGGAGGCCGCGGGCCCTGCCGTGCCCGGCGCACTGCCGGGGTACCGCCCTGCTGGAGGGGCGCCGCCTCAGCCCTGCTTGCCCATCGCCTGGCGGATCACGTCGCGGGCCCGGTCCATCATCGCGACCGGCGTGCCGATCAGCAGGTTCTTGGTCGCCGACTCGGTCCCCGGGTGGGGGTGGGTCGGGGCCATCGCCTCGGCCGCCTTGACCCCGGCCGCCATGGCGCGGCGCTCGGCGTCGGAGGCGTAGGCGCGCAGCTTCTGGAACTCGTAGCGCTCCTCGCTGCGGGCGTGCGCCTCCACGGCCGCGCGCAGCAGCAGCAGGTTCTCCGTGAACTGCGGATCCTCGGGACCGGCCTGGTCCATCTTCATCAGCAGCTGCTTGGCCTCGTGCTCCTCGGCCAGGCGGTCGTCGACCACGGCGTCCCCGCCGTCCAGCTTCTTGCGGGCGTAGGGGTGGACGATCTCCTCCTCGGCCGTCTCGTGCACCGCCAGCAGCCGGACCAGCCGCTGGAAGGCCTCCGGCCGTTCGGCGGCCGAGGCCTTCTCCACCTCGTCGAACATGTCCCTGATCATGGAGTGCTGCGCCAGCAGCAGGTCGACGACGTCGTTCTCCTCCATCGCCTCGGGGCGCGGGTGGGCCTTGACCATGTCGATCTCCTTTTCGGATTCCTTCCGGAAGGCGTGGCCTACCCGCCCCGCCGGGGAGAAACCAGGACGGCGGCGGCGCCCGCCCCCCGGCTCCCGCCGCCACCCCGCTCGGCGGGGAGTTTGCCGGGATGGCGATCGGGCATCGGCGGGCCATGGGAGACGACGCTGCGAAGGACCCGGGCGGTGCCGCGCTCGCCCGGGCGCACGGGGTGTTCAACGTGTTGTCGGGAGTCTGGCCGCTGGTGCACCTGCCCAGCTTCGAGAAGGTCTTCGGCCCGAAGCAGGACGACTGGCTGGTCCGTACGGTGGCCGGGCTGCTGGTCGGGGTGGGCTGGTCACAGCTGCGCGCCGCGGGCGAGCCCGGGGGGGTCCGGCACGCCCGGCGGATCGGGATCGCCACGTCGGCGACCCTGCTGGCCATCGACCTCCTCTACGTGCCGCGCGGGCGGATCCGCCCCACCTACCTGCTCGACGCCGCCGCCGAGGTGGCCTGGATCACCCTCTGGCGGGCCGCTCACAGGTCGAGGCCGGAGGGGCCGAAGCGGTCGCGCAGGAAGCGGCTCTGATCGCGCAGGGCCTGCTCGTCGCCCCGGTGCACCGCCTCGGCCACCGTGCGCAGGGCGGAGTCCAGCAGGTCGAGCTGGACCAGCAGCTCCTCGTGGGCGCTGCGATCGCGGTCGCCGCGGCGGGTGAGCGCGTAGGCGGGGGGCAGGTTGGCGTAGGCCTCCAGGCCCGCGGGCAGATAGTCGCGGATCGTCCGGGAGACGACGTGCAGGTGGTCGGGGGAGGTGGTCAGCGCCTCCGCCCGGTCCAGCACCTCCGCGATCACCTCGGCCAGGGCCTCCACCCGCGCCACCACGTCGATGGGGAGGCGCCCCGAGCCCCGCACCCGGCGCAGCAGCGCCTCCAGGTCCGCCCGGAGCGGGCCGGTCTCGGCCTCGGCGTAGGAGACGGCCGCCCGGGTCCGGTCCGCCGGGGCCAGCAGCGCGCCCACGCCGTACAGCCCGGCCACCACCAGGGGCCAGAACGCGCCGGCCAGGCCGAGGAAGTGGGCCAGCAGGCCGGCCAGGGCGAGCGCGCAGCCGACGATGTTCCTGGTCGAGCCGAGGTACCCGACCACCCGGTCAAGCATGCGCGCGGCCTCCTCTCCGGGAGGGCCGGGATCGCCCGGACTGCGGGGATCGCGGGGACCGCCCGGCGGCCGGGCTACGGCCGCGGCCCTCACTGGTAGCCACGGATCTCCTTGAACGCCGCGGCCAGCGAGCCGTCGCGGGCGTCGAAGACGGCGCCCCCGGTCAGCTCGGCGACCCTGTTCATCTCCTCCACGTCGCTCTCCCCGAACAGCACGACGAAGGTCCGGGGCCGGCGCCCTTCGGGCAGCATCCGATACAGGGACTCGAAGTCCTCCGGTGAGGCGCCGTCGGTGTTCTCGCCGTCGGTCATGAGCACGATCGAGGTGTAGTGGTCCGGGTCGGCCCGCGTGCTCTCGGCGTAGGCGGCCCGCAGCCCGTCGTAGATCGCGGTCCCGCCGTCGGCGCCGAGACCCTCGGCGTATCCCCTGATCTCCTCCAGCACCGGTCCGGGGTCGCCCGCGGGCAGCGTGAAGGTGCGCGAGGCCCCGACGCCGTCGCTGAACGGGATCATGGTCACGGTCTCGCGGCTGCGGAACCGGGAGAACGTCCCGGAGGCCGAGCGGTCGGCGCCGGTCAGCATGACCAGGGCCTCGCGCAGCGCCTCGATGCGCTCGCCCTGCATCGAGCCGGAGGTGTCCAGCACGAACAGGGCGTGCGCGGGCACCCGAGCCTCGTCGAGGTAGGCGGTGATCAGCTGGTCGGCGGCGGCCCTGCGGTTGGGGAAGGGCAGCTCCAGCAGGGGCGCCGAGCCGAACTCCGGCCCCGGTCTCACCTCGGGGACGACGGGCCGCCGATGGGTGGTGGTCATGATCTCCCGCTGCGTGTCCGGCGTGCGCAGCCAGGCGGTCAGCCTGCCGTACAGCTCCCGCTTCTCCGGTGGCGCGGAGGCCAGCAGGGTCAGCGGATAGTCGGCGGTGACCACGCCGTCGTCGGGGTGGACGAGCGTGAGGTCCTTCATTCCCAGCAGCACCGACTCGTAGTTCACGATGCCGTCCACCCCGCCCCGCCGGGCGTAGGCGTCGGCCAGCCAGCCCGACGACCCCGCGGTCAGCCGCTGGGCGGAGAAGAACTCCTTCAGCTCCGGCGTGACCGCCGAGACCTGCGCGGCGTCCAGGGCCTCCCCGGCGTCCGACAGCGCCGCGGCCACGCCGACCAGCGCGGAGAAGCCGGAGTTGGACGAGGCCGGGTTCGCCATGCCGAAGGTGAACCTCCCCTCCCGGGCGGCGGTGGCGATCTGCTTCCAGCTCGCCTTGCCGCCGGCCCAGCCGAGCTCCCGGGCCTTGGCGGTCCTCAGGCCGAGCAGCACCGGGGAAACCATGATCTTGGTCTCGGTGGACAGCCGGGCGGGGGCCCCGTCGATCAGCGACAGGTAGCGGTTGGAGGAGAACCAGACGGCGTCGTACTCGCCGTCGGCGCCGCCGCCCGCCACCTGCTCGGCGCCGTCCAGGGTGCCGGTGTAGGAGATCTTCAGCTTGAGCCCGGAGCGGGACAGCAGCGGTTCGAGGTCCTTGACCTCGCTGCCGGCCAGGATCCGCAGCGTGTCCGGATGGTCGCCGATGTCGTCGGGGCCGCACGCGGCCAGGCCGAGCACGAGAGCCAGCGCCAGCGCCGATCCCAGGGCCGGCCTCAGGATCGGCCGTCTCGGCGGCCTCGGGGACCGGGCGCCCGCCGGCCGGCGGTCCGGTCCGGGGGCGGATCCCGGCGCGAGGGCGTTCATCGGCCCTCCTCCGCCGCCCGGTCCAGATAGGTCCTGACGTGTTCCAGCTCGCCGCTGAGGCTCTGGACGGTGACGGCCATGCTCTCCACGGCCTGGGCGCGGAAGGAGTCGATCATGTCCATGGTGGCGTAGACGTTGTCGAAGGCCCGGCGCAGGGAGTCCATGTCCACCGTGGTCGAGGCCGCCTGGTTCTGGACGGCGCCCGCCTGGGTGCGCAGCATCTCGCTGGTGGCCAGGATCAGGTCGCTCGTCGTGGCGTTGAGCGCGCCGATCTGGTCGAGCACCGGCTTCTGGTCGGCCAGCGCCTGCGCCACCGTGACCGCGGTGCGCAGTGCGGCGATCGTCGTGGTGGTCGCCCGGTCCACGCCCTTGCTGAGCTCCAGGTTGTTCTTGCGGACCAGGTCCAGCGCGAGGTAGCCCTGGGCGGAGACGGCCAGCTGGGTGAGGATGTCCTGGTGCTTGTGCCGTACGGTGAACAGCGCGTCGGAGCGCAGCGCGGTCGCCTTGTCCGGGTCGGCCGCCTCCAGGTGGAGCAGGTGATCCTCGATCGCGGCGTCCAGCGCGGCGGCCATCACCGCGTACTCCTGCAGGCGGGTCATCGCCTCCCACAGGTTCGCCTTCTCGCCCTCGATCGCGGCGTTGTCCTTCAGCAGCTCGTCCTGGCCGGACTTCAGCGCCCGGATGATGTCGTCGATGTGCTTCTGCGCGCTGTGGTACCCGGCGAAATAGTCGCGCAGCCGGTCGCCGAACGGGATCAGCCCGAGCAGCCTGCGCGGCCCGCTCGCCGCCTGCTTCGGGTCGAGGTCCACCACCGTACGGCGCAGCGCCACCAGCTGCCCGGCCACCCGGCCCTGGGCGTCGGCCGCCTCGCCCTTGGCCGAGGCCAGCGCGGCGACGGGACGCTTGAGCATGCGGTTGGCCACCTGGGAGGCGGCGCGGATCTCGGAGTCGCCCATCGAGGCGATGTCGTGCACCTTGCGGGCGAACTCCGGCACCCGGGGGTCCATGCCGGCCAGCTCCGCGGCGAAGTCCCTGGCCTTGGCGGCCAGCTCGTCGGCGCGGCCGTCGGGCAGCGGCAGCATGGTCGCGGCGCGCTCGGCGGGGACGGCGGTCACCGGGGCCGGCGGGGTGAGCGTCAGATCGGGCGGGGTGAGCGTCAGGCCGCCGGTCGTGCCCCCGCCCGCGCGGCCCGTCGTGTCCCCGGGCGTGTTCGCGGCCGTGTCGTGAGCCACGGTCAGGATCCTCCTTCGGCCTGCGGTACGGCACCGCCGGCGTAGAGCCGGTCGATTGCGGTGATCAGCTGTTCCAGGCGCTCGTAGACGGGGGGCTCGACCACGTCCACCAGGTCGCGGGGGACGGCGGCCCTGCGCTCGGCGACCAGGTCCGCGAAGGCCTCGGGGTCGGCGGTGCGGAAGCCGTGCTCGGCGGCCAGGCGGCGCAGCTGCGGGTCCTCGGTCAGCAGCCGGCCGACCTCGCCGCCCTGCTCGGTGAGCGGCACCAGGGTGTGCTTGCTGAGCACGGTGGGCGCGGGGTAGAGCAGCCGCATCTCGGGCGTGATCGAGCCGTCGCCGGAGAACAGGCGCGACAGGTACTGGGCCTCGTAGGTGACGACCATCGGCGTCTTGCCCGAGCCCATCACCAGATAGTCCTCGAACGGCGCCTCGGTCGAGGACTGCGAGTACCCCTGGTCGAGGAAGACCGGCGCGACCTTCTCGGCCACCCCGGGCACCTGCTCGGCGGTGGTGACCACGTCCTCGCCGTTGGCCACGTAGCTGGTCATCGCCAGATACATGGCCGCGGAGTTGGAGGTCCTGACGTCGGTGGTGGTCAGCAGCACCCGCTTGCGCGCCGGGTAGGCGGTGTTGCCGGGAAGCCGGTCCCACCGGGTCCCCTCGGCCACCAGCTCCAGATACCCGGCCATGTCCAGCACCTGGTAACCCCGCCCGGAGTCGCGCACGAGCCCGGCCCGGGTCAGCACCTCGACGATCGGCTGGAAGGTCGCCACGGTCATCGGCGAGTAGAAGGGGGAGAAGACCCGGGAGACCCCCCGGTCCTTCTTGATCTTCTCCGCCGCGGGCAGGCTGGAGGGGAACGCGAAGGCGTAGTCGTCGAGCCCGACCTCGGCCGCGATCTGCCGGGAGCCGGCGGTGTCCACCTCCACCCGCAGCCCGTGCTCCTCGAACGCCGCGCGGACCCTGGGGTCGTCGAAGAACGGCTTCTTCTCCGATCCGATCACGCCCCGCACCACGGCCGGGCCGCCGCCCCCGTTGCCGAGGACGACCGCCGTCACGACCGCGGCGCCGAGCAAGAGCGCCAGGACGACGCCGATCGATCGTTTCATTTCACCCCTTTTCCTGAAAATGCCCCTGTAGTGGGGATTATCAGAGGCCGGGAAAAGGGGTGCGGCGCTTACCGGGCGATATCCGGGAGAATTCAGCCCGTGTTCATTTTCCGGTCACGCCTCAGGCCGGTTTGACCGCTTTGTCGTACAGCGAGTCCAGGACGTCCTTGTGGCGGTCCTCCACCTCGCGGCGGCGGACCTTCATGCTGGGCGTCAGCTCGCCGCTCTCCACGGTGAAGTCGGCGGGCAGGATCGCGAAGTCCTTGACGGTCTCGTAGCTGGCCAGGCCGGAGTTGACCTCCTCGATCGCCGCCCGCACCTTCTCGCGCAGCGCGGGCAGCGAGGCCAGCTCGGCCGGGTCTTCGGACAGGCCCTCGGACTTGGCCCAGGCGGCGACCACGTCCGGGTCCAGCGTGACCAGGGCCGTGCAGTAGTTGCGCCGGTCGCCGTGGACCACGACGTGGGACAGGAACGGGCAGGCGGCCTTGATGCGGCCCTCCAGGTGCTGGGGCGCGACGTACTTGCCGCCGGAGGTCTTGATCAGCTCTTTCTTGCGGTCGGTGATGCGCAGCCGCCCGGCCTCGTCCAGCTCGCCGATGTCACCGGTGTGCAGCCAGCCGTCCTGGAGCGCCTCGGCGGTCTCCTCGGGCAGCCCGTGGTAACCGCGCATGATCCCGTGCCCGCCGACCAGGATCTCGCCGTCCTCGGCGATCCGCACGGTGACGCCGGGCAGCGGCGGGCCGACCGTGCCGAACTTCACGCTCCCGGGCCGGTTGACGAAGCTGCCGGCCGAGGACTCGGTCAGGCCGTACCCCTCCAGGATGGGCAGTCCGGCCGCGTCGAAGAACTCGGCCATCTCCAGCGACAGGGGCGCCGAGCCGGAGATGAAGTAGCGCACGCGCCCGCCGAACCTGGCGCGGAGCTTGGCGAAGACGAGCCGGTCGGCGATCGCGTGGCGGGCGCGAAGAGCGGCGGAGAGGGGCCGGCCCTCCTGCCGGGCGCGGCTGACCTCCAGGCCGGTGGCGCGCGCCCAGCGGAACAGCCTGAGCTTGATCCCGCCCTCGTTCTGCACGGTCGCGGTCACGGTGTTGTGGATCTTCTCGAAGATCCGGGGCGCGGCGGCCATCACGGTGGGCCGGAGCTCGCCCAGGTTGGCCGCGATGCGGTCCAGGCGGCCGTCGATCGCGGTCGGCGTGCCCGCCGCGATCATCACGGCCTCCAGCAGCTTGCCGAACGAGTGGGACATCGGCAGCCACAGGAAGTGCAGGTCGTCGGGGGTGAGGAGGTCGATCTCGACGGCCGCCCGGGCCGTCTGCAGCCAGTTGCGGTGGGTCAGCTCCACCCCCTTGGGGCGGCCGGTGGTGCCGGAGGTGTAGATCAGCGTGGCCAGGTCGTCCTCGGTGACGGCGTCCACCATCCGGTCGTACTCGCCCGCGTCGGCCTTCGCGCCGGAGGCGGCGACCTGGTCGAGGGTGAGCACCCAGCCCTCCTCGTCCGCCTCGCCGTCGATGACGATCACGTGCTTGACCGCGGGGATCTCGTTCTTGACCGAGCGGAGCTTGGCCACCTGGTCGTCGTTCTCGGCGATGACCAGCACGCTGCCGGAGTCGGCGGCGATGAACGCGCACTCGGAGGGGGTGTTGGAGGGGTAGATCGTGGTGGTCGCGGCCCCGGTGGACAGCACCGCCAGGTCGGCGAGGATCCACTCGATCCGGGTCCCGCAGAGCACCGCGACCCGGACGCCGGGCTCGGCGCCGAGCGCGCGCAGGCCCAGCGCCAGCGCGCGGATCCGCGCACCGGCCTCCGACCAGGTGAGCGAGGCCCACCCGCCTGCGGAGGGGTGGCGGAAGGCCTCCGTGTACGGTGTCGCCCGGATCCTGCTCCGCAGCATCGCGGGAAGGGAACCGGTGAATTCGACGCTCATGACGCACCTCGATTGGAGTGGCACTCTAGAGCGTTACTCTAGCAAGCGGGGGTGGAGTGATGGCAAGGGCCGCCACGCGTGAGGCGATCCTGGACGCGGCGCTGACGATCGTGGCCGACAAGGGCCTCGAGGCGATGACGATCAGCCGGTTGGCCGAGGTCTCGGGAGCCTCGAACGGGAGCATCTACCACCACTTCGGCAGCCGCGGGGGCGTCGTCGCCGAGCTGTACCGCGCCGGCTTCGCCGAACTGGTCGGGGAGATGATCCCCGCGCTCGACGAGCGCCCGGCCGAGGCCGTCGTGCCGGAGCTGGCCGGCCGCTTCCTCGACTGGATCGTGGCCCACCCGACCAGGGCGGAGTTCGTCTACCGGGCCTCGACCGCCGGGGTGCTGCCGGAGGAGGAGACGGCCGCCTTCAAGGCGCGCGTCATGGCGCCGCTGGCCACGTGGTTCGGGGCGCGCACGGCCCGCGGGGAGGTGCGCCCGGTCCCGGCCTGGGCCCTGGACGCGGTGGTGATGAGCCCGGTCCACGAGTGCGCCCGGCGCTATCTGGCCGCTCCGGCCACGTTCGACCTGCGGCGGGCCCGTCCCGAGGTGGAGCACGCGGTCTGGGCGATCGTCCGGCCCTGACCCGGCCGGGAGTCCTCCGGAGAATCCATTGGCGTCACTCCGGTCCCGTCAGTATCCTTGCCGTGTCGTACTGCCGTCCCCGGGAGCGTCCGTTGGAGATCTGAGGTTGCGGACACCGCGCCATGCGAGCCGTTGTGACGGCCCGGCGCGCCCGACCTCAGCGGACCCGTCCCGCCCTTTTCCCGGCGACGACCCATCTCGCGGTCTTTCCTCACCCCGCGATCTCCTCTGAAGGCGTGCGCGTCTGCGGTGTCCCTGTGTCCCGATAAATCGCGTCCTGATAAATCACGACACATTCTGGGAGCCGCCTCATGTCTTTCCCTTCATTCTCGATCGTCTGCGACGACCTCTCCTACAACTGGCCCGACGGCACGGCCGTCCTGGAGAATCTCGACGCCGCGTTCCCGCCCGGCCGTACCGGCCTGATCGGGGTCAACGGCTCGGGCAAGTCCACCCTCCTGCGGCTGATCGCCGGCGAGCTCACCCCGTCGGGGGGATCGGTCGCCGTCACCGGCGAGGTCGGCTACCTGCCGCAGAACCTCCCGCTGGGCACCGGCCGCACCGTCGCCGAGCTGCTGGGCATCGCCGAGCGGCGGACCGCGCTGCTGGCGATCGAGCGCGGGGACGCCTGCGCGGAGAACTTCGCCGTCGTCGGCGACGACTGGGACATCGAGGAGCGCGCCCGGGGCGAGCTGGACCGGCTCGGCCTGGAGCACGTCGGCCTCGACCGGACGGTGGCGACGCTGTCGGGCGGCGAGGCCGTCATGGTGGGGCTGGCCGCGCTGTTCCTGCGCCGGCCGGACGTGCTGCTGCTGGACGAGCCGACCAACAACCTCGACCTCGACGCCCGCCGCCGGCTGTACGCCGCGGTGGAGTCGTGGACCGGGGTGCTGGTGACGGTCAGCCACGACCGCGCCCTGCTGGAACGGGTGGACGCCGTCGCCGACCTGACCGGCGGCGCGGTCCGGATGTACGGCGGCAACCTGCCGGCCTACGAGGAGATGCTCGCCGCCGAGCAGGAGGCGGCCGAGCGGGTGGTCCGGACCGCCGAGGCCGACGTGCGCCGCCAGAAACGCGAGTGGGAGCAGGCGCAGGTGAAGCTGGCCCGCCGGGCCCGCTACGGCAACAAGATGTACGAGCAGAAACGGGAACCGAAGATCATCATGCAGGAGCGCAAGCGGCAGGCGCAGGTGGCGGCGGGCAAGCACCGCACCATGCACGCCGCCAAGCTCGCCGGGGCCCGCGAGCGCCTCGGCGAGGCCGAGGCGGCCGTGCGCGACGACGCCGCGATCCGCATCGCGCTGCCCGAGACGGCCGTGCCCGCGGGCAAGACCGTGCTGACCCTCACCGGCGTGCGGACCGTGAGCGGGACGACGGTGGAGGAACTGGTCGTGCGGGGACCCGAGCGGATCGCGCTGCTCGGTCCCAACGGCTCCGGCAAGACCACGCTGCTGCGCACGATCGCCGGGGAGCTGGATCCGGAGGCGGGATCGGTCGAGGTGGGCGTGCCCGGCGTGGGGTACCTGCCGCAGCGGCTGGACCTGCTGGACGACGGACTCAGCGTGGTGGACAACGTCCGCCGGTTCGCGCCGTCGGCCTCGGTCAACGCGGTCCGGGCCCGGCTGGCCCGCTTCCTGTTCCGCGGCGGGCGGGCCGACCTGCCCGCCGGGGCTCTCTCGGGCGGCGAGCGCTTCCGCGCGGTGCTGGCGGCGCTGCTGTCGGCGGAGCCGCCGCCGGGACTGCTGCTGCTGGACGAGCCGACCAACAACCTCGACCTGGCCAGCGTCCGCCAGCTGGCCCAGGCACTGGAGGCCTACCGGGGCGCGCTCGTCGTGGCGAGCCACGACCTGCCGTTCCTGGAGGCCGCGGGGATCACCCGGAGGCTGGTCCTCGACCGTCAAGGCATCGTCTCGGAGGGGTCGATCGAGTTTGACGCGTAAGGATCTATCCCACGATAGTGGGATAGATGAGCCTCCCCCCGACGGCCCGCCGGCTGATCCCGTGTGTCACGGTCGCGGCACTCGCCCTGAGCGCCTGCTCGTCGCTCACTCCCGCCCGTGAACCCGTGCGGGGTCAGGCCACCGCGGGCGGGGTGGCCGGAGGAGGCGGCGGCCCGAAGGCGGATCCCTCCGGCGGCCCGTCGGTCGCGGTGAGCACCGCCCCGCCGTCCCCGTCGGCGCTGACGGCCGACGCCTACCGGACCGAGCTGGAGCAGGCGGGCGAACCGGTCAGGCAGGCGCTGCGGAAGCTGGCCGCCGCCGGCGGGCTGGACGGCCTCGACGGGCGGGTGCGCAAGGCCGCCGGCGCGGTGGACCAGGCGGTGACCCGGCTGCAGGTCCTCGCGCCGCCCCCCGAGGTGGCCGCCCAGCACGGGGCCTATCTCGGTGCGCTGCGCACGTTCGGCGGGGCCCTGCACGACGCCGTGGAGGGCGTGCGGGCGCAGGAGACGTGCACCGGCCCCTCGGTGCTGACCAAGCTGGACAAGGGCGGGGAGCTGTCGGTCATGAAGGACGCCGCGGCGGCCCTGACCGGCTACCCGGCCGACGTCGTGTCGGTGAAGGCGGCCAAGCAGCAGAACCGCCGCCTGTCCAACGGCAGGATCCTGCGGTCGTACGAGAGCCGCACCGGCCGGGGCTCGCTCAAGGTCGACAACGGCGGTGCCTACGACGCCGTCGTCGTGGTGCTGCGCGGCAAGAAGCGGGTCGTCTCCTTCTACGTGCGCAAGAAGGGCAAGGCGACGATCAGCGGCATCCGCGACGGCAAGTACAAGGTCTACTACGCCACCGGCACCGACTGGGACGCCAAGCGCAAGGCCTTCACCCGCTCGTGCGACTTCACGCAGTTCGGCAAGACGGTGCCCTACAAGACGACCTACTCCGGCGCGTACATCCGCTGGAACAACTGGACGATCACCCTGCACTCGGTCAAGGGCGGCACGGTCGCCTCCAAGCCGGTCAAGCCCGGCGACTTCCCCAAGTAACCGCTTCCCTGGGCGGGCGCGGGCCCCCGAACGCGAAGACCGCGATCTCGTGGAGATCGCGGTCTCGGGTCGTCCCCCCTGGATGGATCAGGTGGAGAAGAGCATGCCCACCCAGCTGCGCTGACGGTGGTGGCCGTAGTGGCCGCCGTAGTGCGGAGCGGGAGCGCCCCAGCCGGGAGCGCCGTGGGCCGGCGGCGGCGGAGGCGGCGGCGCGGCGTGCTGCTGCGACCACTGGCTCTCCATCCGGGTCAGGGTCTCGAGCTCGCCGTAGTCGAGGAAGATCCCGCGACAGCCGTCGCACTGATCAATATGGACACCATTGCGCTCATAAGTGCGCATGTTGCCGCGACACTTCGGGCACTGCATCGGTCGTCTCCTTGCCTTGGCATCGTGGTCGTCGTACCCACAACCTACTGCGTGGGCACACTATGGCAGGCACTTCGGAACTGGACAATCCTTTGGCAGGTGTCGACGAGCACGCTCTCCACCTCGTCCAACGCCCGCTCCTCCCGCCGCGCCGCCGCCACCGCCGCGGCGGCCAGCTGTACCGTCAGCGCCTGCGCCGGGACGTTCAGCCGCTCCCACGGATCGCCCTGCGCCGGGACGGCGTCGCCGCCCGCGGCTCGGTAGGCCGCCAGGAAGCGGTGCCACACCTCCGGCTCCAGCAGCCCGGCGGCGAACCAGGCCGCGGGCCTGGCCAGGTCCCAGGCCGGATCGCCCAGGCCCAGGTCGTCGGCGTCGATGAGGATCCACCGGCCCTCTGCGCGGACCATCTGCCCCATGTGCCAGTCGCCGTGGGTCGGCAGGCTCACGCCCGCGGAGCTCTCGTCGAACTCCGGCAGGCAGGCGAAAGCCCGCAGCACGACCTGCTCGGCGGCCGAGCCGCCGGTCAGCCGGGTGACGGTCCTGCCCACCCGGGCCGGGCCGCCCGCCGGGGGGAGGGCGGGCAGCGCGCCGGCCGGTACGGCGTGCAGCCGGGCCAGCAGCCGGGCGCCGTCCTCCCAGGGAGCGGCGCCGGGGTCGCCGGGGTCGACCGGGGTCCCGGCCGGCCAGACGGTCACCAGCCTGTCGCGGACGGCCGTGACCTCCTCGGTGACCGGCCGCAGCAGGATGCCGCCCAGGGCGGGGTGCGCCGCGGCCCGCATGCGCCGCTCCAGGGGTTCGCGGGCGGCGCCGGGGGCGTGCGCCTTGACCACGACGGACCCGGCCCGCACGATGACCACGTCCGGCCGGGTCGGCACCACCGTCGCGGGGCCGCCGCCGTAGCGCACGCCGATCCGGCTCATCTCCTCGATCAGGTCCTCGTCGCTCACCAGGAAAGTGAATCACAGCTCCGGCCTGCGCGAACGAGCGAATCTACGCTGTAAAGGCGGTGGTTCCCGTGAAAACCGGCACCGCTGAGGGGAAGGCCCCGGATCCACGAGGCGATCACCCCTCGCATTCGTAGCAAGCGTTTGGTTGTATGCGGGCATGAGGCAACAGGAGATCGCGGACCGGCTGGAGATCGGCGACGTGCTCGCCCGCTACGCCTACTCCATCGACACCGGCGACTGGCAACGGCTCGACCTCGTCTTCACGCCCGACGCGGTGATCGACTACACGGCGGCCGGCGGGATCAGGGGCACCCGGGAGGAGGCGCGGGCCTGGCTGGCGGAGGTCCTGTCGCACTGGCCGGGCCGCCAGCACCTGATCGGCGCGACGAGCGTCCGCTTCGAGGGGAACGAGGCGGTGGTGACGGCGTCCTTCACCGACACCCTCGCCCCGTCCAGGGAGATGGTCGCCGCCGACGCCGCCGGGCTCATCCGCGGCGGCGGCTGGTACCACCACCGCATGGTCCGCACCGTGTACGGCTGGCGCAGCCGGGAGCTGGTCGAGGAGCAGGCCTGGCGCACAGCGCAGTGAGCGTCCTCCCGCGAGCACCCCGGCGGGCATCCGGCGCGGCCGACCTGCCGGTGGGGCGCCCGCCTCGCACCTGTCATCCTGGTCACCTCCATCGACGAGGAATTGAGAAGCGGGGAAGTGCGGGCCGATGACGGACGAGCGCAAGCCGATCGAGTGCTGGCTGTCGGACATGGACGGCGTCCTGGTCCACGAGGGGCACCCGGTGCCGGGCGCCGAGGAGTTCATCCGCCGGTTGATCGCGACGGGCAAGCGGTTCATGGTGCTGACCAACAACTCCATCTACACCCCGCGCGATCTCGCGGTACGGCTGCGCGCGGCGGGCCTGGACATCCCGGCGGAGTCGATCTGGACCTCGGCGCTGGCCACCGCGCAGTTCCTGGACGACCAGCGTCCCGGGGGCTCGGCCTATGTGATCGGTGAAGCCGGTTTGACCACGGCGTTGCACGAGATCGGTTACGTGCTGACCGACCTCGGCCCCGACTACGTGGTCCTGGGCGAGACGCGCACCTACAGCTTCACGCAGATAACGCGGGCGATCCGGCTGATCGAGGCCGGGGCCCGCTTCATCGCCACCAACCCCGACCCGATCGGCCCCTCCCACGAGGGCTCCCTGCCGGCCTGCGGCGCGGTCGCGGCGATGATCACGAAGGCGACGGGCGTGGAGCCGTACTTCGTGGGCAAGCCCAACCCGATGATGATGCGCAGCGCGCTGCGGGCCATCGACGGGCACAGCGAGAGCACCGCGATGATCGGCGACCGGATGGACACCGACATCGTCTCCGGCATGGAGGCCGGGCTGCACACGATCCTGGTGCTCACCGGGGTGATGGCCAAGGAGCAGATCGACCGCTACCCGTTCCGCCCCTCCCAGGTGGCCGACTCGGTCGCCGACCTCATCGACATGGTCGGTTGAGTCCCGGCCCGCCGGGTGAAGATCGGCGGATGTCCGGATTCTCCGGTCTCCGCGGTGGGCGGGTGCCATAATCCCCGCCCATGGGGGACTACTGGAACCACAACACCCACTACCATCCGCTCGTCCTGCGGGCCGTCCCGCCCGGTTGCGGGACGG
Source organism: Paraplanobispora takensis (assembly GCF_016863195.1). Classification (GTDB taxonomy): domain Bacteria; phylum Actinomycetota; class Actinomycetes; order Streptosporangiales; family Streptosporangiaceae; genus Planobispora; species Planobispora takensis. Next base: position 168,451 of record NZ_BOOK01000014.1, read on the forward strand.
CGCTGGACGTCGGCTGCGGCGACGGGCTGCTCGCCAGGAAGCTGGCCGGGCGGGCCGGACGGGTCATCGGGATCGACCGGTACGCCCCGGCGATCGAGAAGGCCAGGTCGCTGGGCGGTCCCGGTGACCTGACCTTCGCCGAGGCCGACTTCCTGACCTGGTCGCCGCCGGAGGACGGGGTCGACTTCGTCTCGTTCGTGGCCACGATCCACCACATGGACTTCACCGCGGCGCTGAAGAGGGCCGAGGCGATCCTGCGGCCGGGCGGCGCCCTGGCCGTGGTCGGCCTGGCCTGCAACGCCACCCCCGCCGACTGGGCCTTCTCCGCCCTCGGCGTGCCCGCCACCCGGATCCTGCGCCTGCGCCACCGCGCCGCCGCGGGCGAGCCCGACGTGCCGGTCCTCGATGCGGACATGTCCTGGGACCAGGTGCGGCGGGCGGCCGGCGAGCTGCTGCCCGGCTCGGTGTTCCGCAGGCACGTGCTGTGGCGCTACTCCCTCACCTGGCGCAAGCCGTACTGAGTCCGCGGGCCGGTTCCCGCGTGGCGCGGTCGATCCTCGCGTGGCGCGGGCCGGTTCCTTCGTGGCGCGGGCCGGGGCGGCCCCGGTGATCGCCCGCCCGGCGCGCCGCGCGTAGGGTGCCTGCATGAGGATCGGATTCGCGGTGCCGACGTCGGGATCCTGGGCCACGCCCGCCAACATGGCGCGGGTCGCCCGCCGGGCCGAGGAGCTCGGCTATCACGGGCTGTGGACCTTCCAGCGGCTGCTGTACCCCCGCGGGCACACGATGGGCCCCACCTACCGCAGCGTGCACGACCCCGTGGTCACGCTGTCCTATCTGGCGGGGCTGACCAGCCGGATCCGGCTGGGGGTCGCGGTGCTGAACATGCCGTTCTTCTCGCCCGTCCTGCTGGCCAAGCAGCTGGCCAGCCTCCAGGCGGTCTCCGGCGGCAGGCTGGAGGCCGGGCTGGGACTGGGCTGGCTGGAGGAGGAGTTCGTCGCCTCGGGGGTGCCGATGGAGCGGCGCGGCCGGCGCGCGGAGGAGTTCCTCCAGGTGCTGCGCAGGCTCTGGTCGGAGGAGACCGTCGAGCACGAGGGCGAGTTCTACCGGCTGCCCCCGGTCCACCAGGACCCCCGTCCCGCCACGCTCCCGCCCGTCCTGCTCGGCGGGGGCGCGCCGGTGGCGCTGCGCCGCGCGGGACGCCTGGCCGACGGCTGGATCAGCGCCAGCCGCGAGGATCCGGCCGGCCTCGGCGAGAAGATCGCCGTCGTCAAGGAGGCGGCCCGCGCCGCCGGGCGGGATCCGGAGGCGCTGCGCTTCGTCACCCGGGGCGTCACGCGGGTGCGGCCCTCGGGGACCGCGGACCGCAGGCCGCTGACCGGTTCGTTCGAGGAGATCCGGGGCGACCTGGCGGGTCTGGCGGCCCAGGGCGTGACCGACGTCTTCCACGACCTCAACTTCGACCCCGAGATCGGCTCGCCCGACGCCGACCCGGCGGAGTCGATGCGCCGGGCCGAGGCGGCACTGGAGGCGCTGGCTCCCTGATCACCCCTTGACGCGGTCTCCGGCGGGATCTAGAAAACAGAGCAAGATTCGGCCGAGAGGGGCGCCCCATGATGACCGCGACCGCCCAAGGCCGCCTGGGCGCGGTCACCGCCGGGGCCCCGGCCTTCCCGCTCGCGCTGCTGTTCGGGCTGAACGCCGTCGACGAGATCGACCGCCTGGCCTTCGCCACGCTCTCGCCGGAGATCAGGGACGCCTTCGGGCTCAGCGACACCGAGATCGGCGCGATCGGCTCGATCGTCAGCGTGTTCGTCCTGCTGGCGGCACTGCCGCTGGGGTATCTGTCCGACCGGGTGAACCGGGTGCGGCTGGTGGCCGGGGCGGCGCTGCTGTGGGGCACGATGAGCGTGCTGACCGGGCTGGTCACCACGGTGGCGCTGCTGTTCGCGGTGCGGATGCTGGCCGGGCTCGGCCGGGTGAGCAACGAGGTGGTGCACTCCAGCCTGCTGACCGACTACTACCCGCCCCGGGTCCACCCGAGGGTCTTCCAGCTGCACCGGCTGGCCAACCCGCTGAGCCAGGTCTCCGGGATCGCCGCGGGCGCGCTGGCCACCGCCTACGGCTGGCGGTGGGCGTTCGTGCTGCTGGCGATCCCGACGTTCGTGCTGCTGGCCCTGACCGTACGGCTGCGCGAGCCGGGCCGCTCCCGCTCCACCGCCGCGCGGGCCGAGGCCGCCGACGGCGTGCCGTTCACTGCGGCCACCCGGCGGCTGTTCCGGATCAGGACGCTGCGGCGGCTGTGGCTGGCGGCGCTGCTGTCGGGCATGGGGCTGGTGGCGCTGCCGCAGATGTTGTCGCTGTTCCTCGGCCACGTCTTCGAGTTCGGCGCGACGCAGCGCGGCGCGGCGCTGACCGTCGCGGGCGCCGGTCAGGTGGCGGGCCTGTTCCTGGGCGGGAGCTGGGCGACTCGGGCCTCCTCGCGGGACGACTGGCACGGCGTGGCCACGATCGCCGGCCGCTCGGCGCTGGTCTTCGCCGGTGCGCTGCTGGTCCTGGGCTGGACCCCGGTCCCGATGGCGGCGTTCGCCGTGATGTTCGTGATGGGGGCGGGCGGGGGGAGCTTCCTGCCGGCGTACCTGTCGCTGGTGGGCCGGGTCTCGCCGGGGGAGATCCGCTCGCAGGCCTACGCGTGGGCGGTGTTCTGCATCGGCCTGAGCACGGTGGTCTCGATCGGCCTGTACGCACTGGGCGAGGCGGCGGGCTTCAGGATCGCGATGACGGTCTTCGGGCTGATCGTCCTGGCCGGGGCCACGGCGGTCCTCACCGCCCGCCGGTTCGCCCAGTCCGATGCCGGGACCGGGGACACGGGGCCTGAAGCCGGAACCGGGGTCACGGGCTCCGGCGCAGGCGTTTGAGGTCGGAGCGCTGCTTCTTGGCGGTGATGCGGCGCTCGACGGCGCCCTTGCTGGGCTTGGTGGGGCGGCGCTTCTTGGGCGGCGGGGCGACGGCCTCGCGCAGCAGCTGGGCCAGGCGCATCTCTGCGGCCTCGCGGTTGCGGAGCTGGGAGCGGAACTCCGAGGCGGCGATGGTGACCACCCCCTCCACGAGGCGGGAGGCGAGCCGTTCGAGGGCACGCGTCTTGAGCAGGGGCGGCAGGGCCTCGGTGGCGGCCAGGTCGAAGCCGAGCTCGACGCGGCTGTCGGTGGTGTTGACCCCCTGGCCGCCGGGGCCCGAGGAACGGGAGAACCGCCAGCGGAGCTCGGTCTCGGGGATGGAGATCGAGCCGCTGACCTGAAGCGGACCGGGCATGGCGGCGACTCCTTCGGCGACGGGGGTGCGCGTTCAGGGTAACGAGGGGACACACCCATCGATCAACCGGTTTATGCCCCATGTGAACTGTTCTACCGAGTTCCACCCGGCCGCCACCTCCGACGCGGCGGAGGTGAGCGGCGGCCCGGCCGCCAGTGCGGCCCGGCGCTCCAGCAGGACCTGCTCCGGGTCCGTCCCGGGTCCCGGCAGGTCGGCGGCGGCCAGCGCGGCCGAGCCGAGCACGTGAACGATCACCGCGTACGCCGCCCGGGCGCCGTCGCCGGGGGACAGCCCGGCCTCGGCGAAGGCGGCGAGCAGCCCCTCGCCGACCAGGACGGCGTTCGGGCCGTTCATCGGGCCGGAGAGGAAGAACGGCACGGCTCCGGGCCTGGCCAGCAGTTCGGCGCGCAGGCGCAGCGCGTAAGCGGTGATCCGCTCGCGCCACGGGGCCGGCCCGCTCAGGACGGCGGGCCCGGCCAGGTCCAGCAGGTGCTCGACCACGGCGCCCTCCAGTGCGGCCCTGTCGGGCACGTAGGTGTAGAGCGTGTTCGGCCGCACGCCGAGGCGGGCGGCGACGCCCCGCAGGGTGGGGACGGTCGCGGGGTCCTCGGCGAGCAGTTCCAGGACCGCGTTGACGATCTTCGGGACGTCGAGGCTGCGCTTGGGGCCTTTCATTCCTTCATTGTACGGTGTATAAATTTTGTACAGCGTACATTGTGCATCGTACAAAGAAGGAGGGGCCATGATGCCCATGAGGAAGGTCGCGGTCCTGCTGGTGCTCGGCGCGGTGGCGGCCAACGCCGCCTTCGCCGGCCTGGCGGCCGTCTTCGACTATCCCGACGTGCTGGCCCGGCCCGCTGCCGAGGTCATGGACGCCTTCCACCGCGATCAGGCGATCGTCAGCGCGCTGTTCCTGCTGCTGGCGCTGGGTGCCGGCCTGCTGGCGCCCATCGCCGCCGGACTGGCCCCGCGGGCCGGGCGCCTGTCGCTCGTCGTGGGGACGGCGGCGGCCGTCGTCCAGGTCGCCGGGCTGCTGCGCTGGCCCCTGATCGTGCCGTTCGTGCGGGACCCGGAGACCTTCGAGACGCTCGGGACCGTGCTCGGCACGGTGGTCGGCGAGACCGCCGGCTACCTGCTGACCGCGGCCTGGACGGTCATGGTGGTCAGGGCCCTGGGCGGCCGGGTGCTCAAGGTGTGGGGCCTGGCCGCGGCGGCGCTCGTCGCCTCCGGGGTGCTCGTCCCCTTCGGGGTACCCGGGACGGACCTGGCGAATTTCGCGGGATATGTGGTGTGGAGCCTCTGGCTGGTGGGACTTGCCGCAGTCTTGTGGGGTTCGCGGGCTTCCGTCACAGTGGCTTCTCAGGGGAAGGCCGTACGGGCCGGTGAGGGAAAGGCGGGGGTGTCATGAACGCGATCGTCGGCGTGCACGGGATAGGCAAGTACCGCTACTACCGCGAGGCGGGCAACTCGGTCAGCGGGGCGGCCACCGCGATGCGTACCAAGTGGGACCGCTATCTGCACAAGGGTCTCACCGGCGGCGCGCCCCACGGCGGGGAGCGCTACATCACCGAGATCGCCTACTACGCCCACCTGCTGGGCGAGAGCAAGGACGAGGCGCCGCGCGAGGTCCGGGCCATGGACGCCGGGGCCCAGGAGGTCCTGGTCGCCTGGGCCCGGCAGCGCGACACGCTCGGGGAGGGGCTGACCGGCGCGCTCAACCGGGTGGCCGGCTGGCTGCTGACGCGCATGAACGACAACGCCGCGGCCTTCGCCAAGCTCTTCTGCCCCGAGGTCGCCGCCTACCTCGCCGCCGGGAGCCGGGCGCGGGAGGGCGTGCGGGCGATCGTGGCCGAGGTGATCCGCCGCAACCGGCCCAGGGTGGTCATCGCGCACTCGCTCGGCAGTGTGGTGGCCTACGAGACGCTCTGGGCCAACCCGGACCTGAAGGTGGACCTGCTGATCACGCTGGGCAGCCCGCTCGGCATGCGCAATGTGGTCTTCGAGAAGCTGATGCCGGCCCCGGTCAACGGCTGGGGCGAGCGGCCCCGCCAGGTGCGCCGGTGGGTCAACATCGCCGACAAGGACGACATCGCGGCCATCCCGCCGGAACTGCGGACCCGCTTCACCGGCGTGGACCAGGAGGTCCTGGTCAACCTCGACTGGATCGACTTCCACACGGTGGAGAAGTACCTGGGCTGCGGCGCGCTCAGGGATCCGCTGAAGCCGTACCTGTCCTGACGTCCGATCTTCGCTCGCAGGCGGGAGAGAAGTCACCTTCCGCTCGACCGGTGTTCAGCCACGGTGGGTAACCGGCGTGGCTATGCAGCGGCTGTTCACCTCCCCTTGGAGCGCAGGTCACAGCCGGGACAGCTGAACCGCGTGCACTGGGCGGGTGGAGCAGAACCTGTCACGCAGAGTGTTCCTGTCCGCCGCCGCCGACGCCGGCGGCCTGTTGCTCACCGGGGCCTCGCACGCTCCGGCCGCCCGGTCCAGGAGCCTGGCCCGGGATCCGTTCGCCCTGGGGGTCGCCTCGGGCGACCCCTCACATGACGGCGTCGTGCTGTGGACCCGGCTCGCGCCCGAGCCGCTCGGCCTGAACGGCCGCGGCGGCATGCCGTCCCGGGACGTGGAGGTGCGCTGGCAGCTCGCCTCCGACGAGGGGTTCACCAAGGTGGTGCGCTCGGGCGCCGAGACCGCGCGGTGGCGGCAGGCGCACAGCGTCCACGTCGAGCTGGAGGGCCTGGAGCCGGGCCGCGAGTACTTCTACCGCTTCCGCGCCGAGGGACACCTGTCGCCGGCCGGCCGTACCCGCACCGCGCCCGCCCGGGACTCCTCGACCTCCCCGCTGAACTTCGCCGTCGCCGCCTGCGCCCACTACGAGCACGGCTACTACACGGCCTACCGCAGGCTGGCCGAGCAGGAGCCGGACCTGGTGGTGCACCTGGGCGACTACATGTACGAGTACGCGCCGCAGGGCTACACCGCGATCGGCGGCGCCGTACGGCAGCACACGCCCGGCAAGTGCGAGACCCTGGCCGACTACCGGATGCGGCACGCGCAGTACAGGAGCGACCCCGACCTGCAGGCCGCGCACGCCGCCGCGCCCTGGCTGGTCGCCTTCGACGACCACGAGATCGAGAACAACTGGGCGGCCGGAGTCTCCAGCACCGGCGCCCCGGCGTTCGCCCGGCGCCGGGCCAACGCCTTCCGGGCCTACTACGAGAACATGCCGCTGCGGCGCTCCAGCGTGCCCGGCGGGACGTCGATCCGGGTGCACCGGCGGGTGGACTGGGGGCCGCTGGCCCGCTTCCACCTGCTCGACACCCGCCAGTTCCGCGACGACCAGGCCTGCGAGGACGGCCTGCGGGCGGGCTGCGACGACCGGCTCGCGCCGGAGCGCACCCTGCTGGGCGAGGACCAGCGGCGCTGGCTGCTCGACGGCCTCGCCGCCTCCGGGGCCCGGTGGAACCTCATCGGCCAGCAGATCATGATGGCCCAGCGCGACCATCGGACCGGCCCCGGGATCGAGGTCAACATGGACTCCTGGGACGGCTACGCCGCCGAGCGCACCCGCCTGCTGACCGGCCTGCGCGACTCCGGCGCCGCCAACCCGGTGGTGCTGACCGGCGACGCGCACATGCACCACGCGGCCGACCTCATGCTCGACTTCGACGACCCGGACTCGCCCCGGGTCGCGGTGGAACTGGTCACCTCCTCGGTCGCCAGCGACGGGGACGGCTACCGCGACGAGAGCCGGGTCGCCGAGCTGACGGCCGAGAACCGGCACATCTCCTATCTCGACCAGCGGCGGGGCTACATCATGTGCCGGTTGACCACCGAGGAACTGCGGGCCGACTTCCGCGTGCTGGACCACATCAGCCGCCGCGGGGCTCCGGCCGAGACCGGCGCCCGCTTCACCGTGCCGGCGGGGGAGAACGCGCTCGATCCCCGCTGATCGCGGGGGCCGAGAACTTATTGGCGAAATGTCGGCTATGTAAGAAATGATCTGCCGCATGAGTCACTTCGCCACGCGGCTCACCGCCGCGGCCGCCGCCGCCGTACTGGGCGGCACGCTCCTCGCACAGAGCCCGGCCACGGCGGCGGCCGTCACCGCCCCCGCGGTCGTCGCCCCCGCGGCCGCCACCGCCGCGCCCAAGTTCAAGGCCACGGTCTACTACTACAAGCACATCCGCCGGGGCGGCTACACGACCTACAAGGTCAAGGTCACCAACAGGGGCTACGACGGCCAGGCCCACGCCCTGCTCGCCGGGGCCTTCCCGGCCGGGACGCGCAAGATCAAGGTGATCGGCAAGCCGCGGAGCGTCACCTGCGACGTCGAGGGCCGCGGCCTCGGCTGCTGGATCTCCTCGCTGGACAACGGCGACACCACCACGCTGACGGTCGGCGTCTGGCTCTCGCCGTCCAAGCGCGGCACCTACACCGCGCAGTTCGGCGTGGCCTACGCCGACAGCCCGGACGTGGACGCCGACGAGGTGATCGACTACAGGCGCCTCACGAAGTTCAAGAGCAAGATCGTTTGATGCCCGGCCCGGGTGAGGAACGCTCCACCCGGGTCACGACCCGGTCCGGGTGATGGCGTAGCCGAACAGCGTGTCCCCGGCGGCGGTGGCGAAGGTCGTCGCCGTCGCCGGGCGCAGGCCCGGATACGCGCCCTTGCGCGTCGTCCCGCGCAGCAGGGTGAGCCTGCCCGTCCCCGGAGCCGCGACGATCAGCTCCTCGCCCCGGCCGGGGCCGGGGACGGCCGCCAGGGCCGCGCCGAAGTCCCCGCCGCGACCGGTGAGCAGCAGGTCGTTCTTCTTGGTCAGGCCGCCGGAGCGGGTCCCGGCGAGCACCTGCACGGCGTTCTCGCCCGGTACCCCGATCGCCAGCTCGTCGTCGCCGTCGCCGTTGAAGTCGCCGGCGGCCAGCGCGGCGCCGAACCGGTCGGAGTAGCGCGGCCTCCCCTTCAACCCCCGCTGCGACCAGGCCTCGGAGGTCGCGGTCCGCAGGCCCGCCCGCGCGCCGTAGACGACCACCACGGTGCCGTCGCCGTAGTCCATCGCCCGCTGGCCGGCGGTCAGCCCCTCTCCCGGCACCCCGATCGCCAGGTCCGAGCGGCCGTCGGCGTTGAAGTCGCCGGTGGCCAGCGCGGCGCCGAAGCCGTCCCAGACCTCGGCGCGGCCGGTGATCCACGGGCTGTCCTGGGTGAGCTGCGCGGCCCTGCGCCGCCGGACGTCGAGCACGGTGACCGAGCCCTGCCCGTTCTTCAGGATCGTGTCGCCCGGCGCGCCCACGGCCACCTCGGCCCGGCCGTCGCCGTCGAAGTCGCCGGTCGCCAGCACCGCCCCGAACTGGTCGGTCGCGCGCTCGCCCTGGTCCACCCAGCCGCTGTCCTGGGTGATGACGTACGGCGCGCGCCCCCGGTACCCGTAGACCCCGACGCCGCCCCCGCCCAGCCCGGGGATCCCGACCGTCAGCTCGTCGTCGCCGTCGCCGTCCAGGTCCCCGGCGGCCAGCGCGGCCCCGAACCGGTCCGGGCCGCGCTTACGCCCCAGGTCCCCGGAGCCGATCGTCTTGCCGGGACGCAGCCCGTCCGGCGAGCCCCGGAAGAGCTGCACGACCCCCTTGCCGTCCGAACCGGGGCCCGGCCGGTCCTCCTCGGAGACGCCGACGGCCAGGTCGGCGCAGCGGTCGCCGTCGAAGTCGCCGACGGCCAGCGCCGAGCCGAACGCGTCCCCGGTCTCGGCCTCGCCGGGCACGCCGGGGCCGTCCTGGGTGAGCCGCCGCTCGGCGCGCATGCCGTACAGGATCGTCACGGAGCCGGCGCGCGCGTGACCGCCCACCGTCGCGTACGGCGCGGCGACCGCGAGGTCGGCGCGGCCGTCGCCGTCGAAGTCGGAGGGGACGCCGGAGCAGGCGCGCGCGGAGACCTGGGAGGCCGCGGGGGAGGGGGAGACGAGGGTGGTGGCCAGGACGGCCGAGGCGAGGAGCATGGCTCTCATGCCTGGAATGTTTTCCGCCGATTCGAACCCGCATCCTGCCGAAACATGAAATCCGCGTGACCGGTGCGCATAAAGAACGTGCCAGGATTGGAGCATGGACATCGACCTGGCCGATCTGGGCTTCTGGCGCCGCCCGCTCGCCGAGCGGCACGAGGCCTTCGCCCGGCTGCGCGAGCTGGAGCGTCCCGTCTTCTTCCCCGAGAAGAAGGTGCCGCTGCTGCGCTCGGGCAAGGGGTTCTACGCGCTGGTGCGCCACGCCGACGTGGTGGAGGCCAGCCGTAACGCCAAGGTGTTCTCCAGCGAGCCGGCCGTCACCAACCCCGAGCCGCCGGGCTGGGTCAAGCACGTGTTCGGCGAGTCGATGGTGAACATGGACGACCCCCGGCACGCCCGGCTGCGCCGCATCGTCTCGCGGGCGTTCAGCCCGAAGATGCTGGCCAACCTGCAGGGCGACATCGAGAAGGCCTGCGCCAGGATCGTCGACGAGGCGCTGGCCGCCGGGCCCGGCGGCGACTTCGTGAGCCAGGTGGCCGCCCGGCTGCCCATCCACGTCATCTGCGACATGATGGGCGTCCCCGACGACATCCGGGAGAAGGTCCACAAGCACGTCGACGTCTCCACCGCCTACACCGGCGTGCGGCCCAGCCTGCCGCAGACGGTCCGGATGGCCGGGCAGAACATGTTCGCCCTGCTCGCCCTGCAGCGCATGGTGATCGAACTGGGCAAGGAGCGGGCCCGCGAGCCCCGGGGCGACCTCGTCTCGGCGCTGGTGACCGCGAACGTGGACGGGGAGAGGCTGACCGACCGCGAGCTCGGGTCGTTCTTCGCGCTGCTGCTGGTGGCGGGCAACGAGACCGCCCGCAACACCATGGCGCACGGCATCAAGCTGCTCACCGACAACCCCGGGCAGCGCGCGCTGCTGATGGAGGACTTCGACGGCCGCATCGGCGGCGCGATCGAGGAGATGGTCCGCTACGTCTCGCCCATCATGCAGTTCCGCCGCACCGTCACCCAGGACTACGACCTGCGCGGCCTGCACCTGAAGCCGGGCGACAAGGTCGTGCTCTTCTACGGCTCGGCCAACCGCGACGCGGAGGTCTTCCCCGACCCCGACCGCTTCGACATCACCCGCGACGCCAAGGCCCACGTCGGCTTCGGCGGTCCCGGCCCGCACTTCTGCCTGGGCGCCAACCTGGCCCGCCAGGAGATCCGCACCATGTTCAAGGAGCTGTTCACCCGCATGCCCGAGGCCCGCTCGGTGGGCGAGCCGGAGCTGCTGCTGTCCAACTTCGACAACAGCGTGCGCAGCCAGCGCTTCACCTTCTGACCCGGCACGGGTCGCGGGGCTCTAGTCTCGTGGTCGTGACGATCAAGAACGCGCACTGCTCCTACTGCGGTACGGCCTTCGCCGCCGACCAGGCCTGGCCGCGCACCTGCTCCGGCTGCGAGAACACCAGCTACCTCAACCCGCTGCCGGTCGCGGTCATGGTGCTGCCCGTGGACGAGGGCCTGCTGGTGCTCCGCCGCGCCATCGAACCGCACCTCGGCAGGCTCGCCCTGCCCGGCGGCTTCATCGAGACGGGCGAGTCCTGGCAGCAGGCGGCCGTACGGGAGCTGCGCGAGGAGACGGGCATCGCCGTCGATGTGGACGGCGTGCGGCTGCTGGACGTCCTCAGCGCCCCCGACGGCACCGTGCTGATCTTCGCCGCGGGGCCGCCGACCGCCGCGGCCGACCTCCCGCCGGTCGCGCCCACGACCGAGGCGACGGAGTGGCTGGTGATCGGCGAGCCGGAGGAGCTGGCGTTCCCGCTGCACACCCGGGTCGTGGCGGAGTACTTCGCCGCGCGGTGAGCACGGCCGCCGACGAGCACGCGGGTTCCCGCGGCCGGGCCGGCCCCGGGCGGGCGGTCGTCCTCAGGCCGGAGGCTTCGGCCCCCGGGATGACGGGTCCGGACCCGGGGACGGAAGGTCCGCTCCCCGCTCGCCGCTTCCGGGCGTGGCCATGGCCGGAGCGCTCACCTGGCAGCTCATGCACGGCTCCGTGGCGGCCAGCACGTTCTCGCGGATGGTCAGGAAGGTGACCAGCGCGGACAGGGCCATCATCGCCGCACCGACCAGCATCGTCGTGCGGAAGCCCGCGGTGAACGCGGCCGGGGAGGTGAAGGCGTCACCGGTCAGGCCGGCCAGCGGCGGGATCGCGGCCACCGCCAGCAGGCTGCCGGTGCGGGCCACCGCGTTGTTGACGCCGCTGGCCACCCCGGCGTAGCGCTCCTCGGCGGTGGCCAGCACGGTCGCGGTGAGCGGCGCGACCGCCGCCGACAGGCCCAGGCCGAACAGCGCCATCGGCGCCAGCACCCCGGTGACGTAATCGGAGCCCTCCCCGATCCCCGCCATCCACAGCAGCGCCGCGGCGCACAGCAGGATGCCCGCCGTCATGGGGATCCGCGGCCCGATCCGCTTGGCCACCTCACCGGCGCGCGCCGACAGCAGCAGCATCAGCACCGTCACCGGGATCATCGCCGACCCGGCCAGCAGCGGCGAGAAGCCGGCGGAGACCTGGAGCTGGACGACCAGCAGGAAGAACACCACGCCCATCGCGGCGTACATGACGAACGTGACCGCGTTCACCGCGGTGAACACCCGGGAGGCGAACATCCCGACGGGCACCAGGGCGTCCGGCGAGCGCCGGATCTCCAGGAGGACGAACGCCGCCCCCAGCGCCGCGCCGATCGCCAGCGGGATCGGCAGCAGGTCGATGAGGCCGTAGGTGATCCCGGCCAGGGCCAGGGCGGCCAGCACCGCGCCGAGCACGTCGAAGCGCCCGGAGGCGCCGGTGTCCCTGCTCTCCGGCACGTGCCGTACGGCCACCGCCACCACGAGCACCGCCACCGGAAGGTTGATCAGGAACACCCACCGCCAGCCGGCCGTGTCCACCAGCCACCCGCCCAGCAGCGGGCCGACCGCCGCGGCCACCCCGCCCAGCCCCGACCAGGCGCCGATCGCCCGGGGCCGGTCGTCCCGGGTGAAGGACGCCTGGATGATCGCCAGGGAGCCCGGGGTCAGCAGCGCCCCGCCGACGCCCTGCAGCGCCCGGGCCGCGATCAGCATCTCCGCGGTGAGCGCCATGCCGCACAGGGCCGAGGCCAGGGCGAACCAGACGGCGCCGACGAGGAAGATCCTGCGCCTGCCGTACCGGTCGCCGAGCGAGCCGCCGAGCAGGATCAGGCCCGCCAGCGTGAGCGTGTAGGCGTTGACCGTCCACTGCAGGCCCGCCATGTCGGCCCCCAGGTCCGCGCCGAGGGCGGGCAACGCCACGTTGACCACGGTGCCGTCCAGCATCGTGATCCCCGAGCCGAGCACGGTGGCCAGCAGGATCCACCGCCCGGCGGGCGAGGAGAACCGGATGTGACCGTTGTCCATGACGCCCGTCCTTCCCGATGCCCCGCGCGCGACCGCCCGCGGCGTCCGGTGATCCATCGTGACAGGAGGAAGGCAACAACGGGGCCCGCCGTCTGATTCCCCGCCGGTTCTCTGCCGGAGAGGCCGGAGAGGCCGGGGCGGGCGGGGCGGGCGGGCGTGGGCGGGTGCGCGTTCGCGCGGGGCGTCTGGGGAACGCCGGCGATCTCTGGTAGGACATGGGCGTCCGTCCCAGCCCGTGAAGGAACGCATATGACCGACGAGAACGCGACAGGCGGCGTCACCTGGAACCTGGCCGGCGACCCCTCCGAGAGGGGGCAGGACCCCACGATCCAGCGGGAGTTCGACACGTTCATGGCCACCCGCGACCCCGGCCGCGTGCGCGAGATCGTCGTGGGCTGGTGGGGAGCCGGATACGCGGGGTGCAGCTCCGAGCTGCCGGTCGGGCTGCTGAGCGGGGCGGCCGACCGGCTGAGGAATGTGCGCTCGATCCATCTCGGCGACATCGGACAGGAGGAGTCGGAGATCTCCTGGATCGAGCACGGCGACGTCACCCCGCTGCTGGAGGCGTTCCCGAAGCTGGAGTTCCTGCGCATCCGGGGGAGCAGCGGCCTGCTGCTGCGGCCGGTGCGGCACGGGGCGCTGCGGACGCTGGAGTTCGAGAGCGGCGGCCTGCCCGCCGAGGTCGTCCGGGCGGTCGGCGCCTCGCAGTTCCCCGCACTGGAGGACCTGGACATGTGGCTGGGCGTCGAGGAGTACGGCGGCGACGCCACGGTGGCGGATCTGGAGCCGATCCTGTCGGGGGAGCGGCTGCCCGCGCTGCGCTCCCTGGGCCTGCAGAACAGTGAGATCCAGGACGAGATCGCCGCGGCGGTGGCCTCGGCGCCGGTGGTGGCCCGGCTGGAGACGCTCGCCCTGGCCATGGGCACGCTGACCGACACCGGCGCCGAGGCGCTGCTGTCCGGCCAGCCGCTGACCCACCTCAGGCGCCTGGACCTGAGCCACCACTTCCTGAGTGAGGCGATGACGGAGCGGATCCGCGCGGCGCTCCCCGGGGTCGCGGTCGACCTGTCCGACCGCCAGGAGGCCGAGGAGGACGACTGGCGCTACGTCGCGGTCTCGGAGTGATCTTCCGGTCTCCGGGGCGCCGCGGCCGTTCCTGCGAGACGGGTTCTGGGGTGTCGGCGATCTCTGGTAGGACAGGTCCGCCGTACTTCCCCTGACAGGAGCCCAGGTGGACTACTCCGAGTTCAACGACAGTGTGAGCGACCTCGATGAGGGGAGCTACGCCGGTCTGCCGATCGTGTCCGTGCCCGAGAGGAAGGGCCAGAAGATCCCCGCTGCGGGCGGGGCGGCGTGGCGGATCTCGGTGACGCCCTACGAGAAGGTGGAGGCCTTCGAGGAGCAGTTCACCCTGTTCCTGGAGGAGGTGGATACCACGGAGGTGAAGGCGGTCATCATCGGTGAACGGCCGGACCCCGTCGACGGCGAGGATGCGGTGGTCCGTTCGCTCGTGGACAACGCGTCCCGGTTTCCGGCGCTGCGCTCGCTCTTCCTCGGTGCGATGAGACAGGAGATATGTGAGATCTCCTGGATCGAGCACGGCGACGTCACACCGCTGCTGGAGGCGTTCCCGCTGTTGGAGCGGCTGGAGGTCAGAGGGAGTGAGGGCCTGCGGCTGCGGCCTATACGCCACGGGAACCTGAGGATCCTGCGGTTCGAGTCGGGTGGGCTCCCCGTTGAGGTCGTGCGCGGGGTGGGCGCCTGCGACCTGCCCGCGCTGGAGTATCTGGAGCTGTGGTTCGGCATGCTGGAGTACGGCGGCGACGCCACCGTGGAGGACCTGGAGCCGATCCTGTCGGGCGGGCGGCTGCCCGCGCTGCGGCACCTGGGTCTGCAGAACAGTGAGATCCAGGACGAGATCGCGGCGGCGGTGGCCTCGGCGCCGGTGGTGGCGCGGCTGGAGTCCCTGTCCCTGTCGATGGGCTCACTGACCGACACCGGCGCCGAGGCGCTGCTGTCCGGCCAGCCGCTGACGCATCTACGGCGCCTGGACCTGCACCACCACTTCCTGAGCGACGCGATGATGAGCCGTGTCCGCAAGGCCCTGCCCGGAGCCGAGACAGACCTGTCCGGCCGGGAGCGGACCAGCGGCCCGGGCTACGTGGCGGTGGCGGAGTGACCTCGCCCGCACCCGGATCACCCGGAGTGTCGCCGATCTCTGGTAGGACATGGTCCGTCGTATTTCGCCTGACAGGAGCCGGGATGGACCACACCGAGTTCAACGACCGCGTGAGCAACCTTTCCGAGGGGACCTACGCCGGTCTGCCGATCGCGTTCGCACCCGAGAAGGATGACGACGAGGAACTCCCCGCCGCGGGCGAGGCGGCGTGGCGGCTGTCGGTCGAGACCTATGACGCGGAGGAGAGCTTCGAGGAGCAGTTCACCCGGTTCACGGCGAAGGTGGACACCACCGCCGTCAAGGCGATCATCATCGGCAGCTGGGAGGACGCCTACGAGGACGGCAGCTCCACGATCGTCCGGCTCCTGACGGACAACGCCGGCCGCTTCCCGGCACTGCGCTCGCTCTTCCTCGGCGCGATGGAGGGGGAGGAGTGCGAGATCTCCTGGATCCAGCAGAGTGACGTCACGCCGCTGCTGGAGGCGTTCCCGCTGCTGGAGCGGCTGGAGGTGCGCGGCGGCAGCGGCCTGGAGCTGCGGCCGGTGCGGCACGGGAACCTGAGGATCCTGCGCTTCGAGTCCGGCGGGCTGCCCGCCGGGGTGGTGCGCGCGGTGGGCGGGTGCGACCTGCCCGCGCTGGAGTATCTGGAGCTGTGGCTCGGCGTCGAGCAGTACGGCGGCGACGCCACCGTGGCAGACCTCGCCGGGATCCTGTCGGGGGAGCGGCTGCCCGCGCTGCGGCACCTGGGCCTGCAGGACAGCGAGATCCAGGACGAGATCGCCGCCGCGGTGGCCGCCGCCCCGATCGTCGCGCGGCTGGAGTCCCTGTCCCTGTCGATGGGCTCACTGACCGACACCGGCGCCGAGGCGCTGCTGTCCGGCCAGCCGCTGACCCACCTCGGGCGCCTGGACCTGCACCACCACTACCTGAGCGACGTCCTGGTCGAGCGCGTCCGCAAGGCGCTGCCGGAGGCGGAGATCGACCTGTCGGACCAGGAGGACATCAGGAACGACTGGCGCTACGTCGCGGTGTCCGAATGAGAGCGGGCGAGGGGCACGTGCGGTGCCTTACGGCGGTGGCCGGATGAGTCCGCTGCTCGCGGTGGCCGGGACGCCCGGGGATCGGCGGGTGACGATGTTCGCCGACGCCTGCGTCCGGTACGGCCTGCGCCCGCCGGAGGTGATCCCGTGGACCTCCGTGCTGCGGGGCGGGGAGATCACGCTGGAGCCCGGGACCCTCGTGCGGATCGACTCGCCCGGGGAGGACGCCGAGGCCGACGCGTTGCTGCGCGGGCCCGGCGAGCCGTCCCGCGTCGGCGGGGGCGCGCGCTGGCACGCCGCGTTCACCGCGGGAATGGCGCGGGTCCGGGAGGCCGTGGAGCGCACGCCCGGGGCGGGGCTGCTCGGTGACGTCGATGAGATCGCGGTCATGTTCGACAAGCGGCTGTGCCACGCGCGGCTGGCGGCGGCCGGGGTGCCGGTGCCGCCCGCGCTGCCCGGACCGGTCGAGGGGTACGCCTCGTTGCGCGAGCAGATGGACCGGGCCGGATGGGGCCGGGTGTTCGTCAAGCCCGCGCACGGTTCGTCGGCGTCCGGGGTGATCGCCCTGCACGCGGCCGGGAGCCGGGTTCTGGCGGTGACGTCGGCGGAGCTGTCCTCGGGCGGGCTGCACAACTCGCTGCGGGTGCGCCGCTACGAGAACGAGGCCGATCTGCGGGTGATCGTCGACCGGCTGGCCGGGGACGGGCTGCACGTCGAGTGCTGGTTCCCCAAGGCCGGGCACGACGGGCGCACCATCGACCTGCGGGTGGTCGTCGTGGACGGTGTGCCCACGCACGCCGTCGTCCGCGCCGGCCGTACCCCCATGACGAACCTGCACCTGGGCGGTGCGCGGGGCGACCTCGGCGCGGTCCGGGCCCGGCTGGGGGAGGGGGGCTGGGAACGGGTGCTGGACGCCTGCGCCCGGGCCGCCGCGTGCTTTCCCGCGAGCCCGGTCGCCGGGGTCGACGTGATGATCGGCGTCGACTGGCGGTCGGTCGCGGTGGCCGAGGTCAACGCCTTCGGCGACCTCCTGCCCGGGCTGACGGGCTTCCCCGGGAGCGGCGCCGAGGACCTGGACACCTACGGGGCCCAGGTCCGGGCGATCCTGTCCCGCCGTACGGCGGCGCCGGACACCGCCGTACCCCCTCCCGTCGCACCGGCGCCGGGAACGAGGGACGTCCCGGTGCGGGGGCGGGTGTGATGCGGGCGGGGGACGTGAGGGCGGTTGCTTCGAGTGTGTCCCGGGTGAAGGGCGCCGGGGCGTCAGGGGCGAGGGGTGTCTCGACGCGGGTTGGGGACGTGGGCGCCTTCTCGGTGGTGGGGGGAGTGGTGAGGTGAGTGGGATGCGGGACATGAACGCGGTCGTGGGGGGTCACGATCTGCTGCTGGTGACGCTGGACACGCTCCGCTACGACGTGGCCGACGAGCTGGTCCGGGCGGGGCGGTCGCCGAATCTGGCGCGGGCGTTGCCCGGGGGGAGGTGGGAGCGGAGGCACAGTCCGGGGAGCTTCACCTACGCCGCGCACGCCGCGATCCTCGCCGGGTTCCTGCCGACGCCGGTCGCGCCCGGTCCGCATCCCCGGCTCTTCGCCGCCACCTTCCCCGGCAGTGAGACCACGACCGGCGGGACGTGGGTGTTCGACGCGCCGGACCTGCCCGCCGGGCTGGCGAAGGCGGGCTATCACACGATCTGCGTCGGGGGCGTGGGCTTCTTCAACAAGCTGACCCCCCTCGGGTCGGCGCTGCCCGGGATGTTCGCCGAGAGCCACTGGGATCGGGGTTTCGGCGTCACCTCGCCGACCTCGTTCGAGCAGCAGATCGCGTGCGCGGAGCGGGCGGTCGCGCGGGCGCGGGCGCGGACGGGCGGGCCGGTGTTCCTGTTCGTCAACGTCGCGGCGCTGCACCAGCCGAACTGGTTCCACCTGCCCGGGGCGACCCGCGAGCACGGGGACGGCCGGGAGAGCCACGCCGCCGCGCTGGAGTACGTGGACCGGCACATCGGCAGGCTGTTCGCGCTGATGAGTCAGGATAGGCCGGGCTTCGCGATCGTCTGTTCCGATCACGGGACGGCCTACGGCGAAGACGGATATGTCGGGCATCGGATCGGCCATGAGGTGGTCTGGACGGTGCCCTACGGAGAGTTCGAACTGGAGCGGGGGGCATGGCGGTGACTCCGAGGGCGGGGCGGACGCTGGAGATCGTGCAGGCGGGCGCACGGGCCGGCGGGCGGGCTTCGGCCGTGACGGCCGCCGGGGCCGGCGGCAGGGGGACGGACAGGCCCTCCGCGTCGGGCCCGTACCAGGGATACGTCTACGCCTACCCGCACAAGACGGCCTACCGGCCGCTGGACCCGCGTCCGTCGCTGCGGGAGGTGTGGGAGGGTGAGCCGCTCGGCAGCCTCTTCCTCTACCTGCACATCCCGTTCTGCGAGATGCGCTGCGGCTTCTGCAACCTGTTCACCCGGACCGGCGCCCCCGAGGAGCTCGTCGCCGCCTATCTGGGCGCGCTGGAGCGGCAGGCGCACGCCGTACGGGACGCCCTGGACGGCCCGCGGTTCGTCACCGCCGCGATCGGCGGCGGCACGCCGACCTACCTGAGCGCGGGCGAGCTGACCCGGATGTTCGACCTCACCGAGCGGATCATGGGCGCGGACCTGCGCGCCGTACCCCTGTCGGTGGAGACCTCGCCCGCCACCGCGACCGCCGACCGGCTGGCGGTCCTGGCCGAGCGGGGCACGACCCGCATCTCGATCGGCGTGCAGAGCTTCGTCGACGCCGAGGCGCGGGCCGCGGTCCGCCCGCAGAAGCGGGCCGAGGTCGAGGCGGCGCTCGGCCGCATCAGGGAGACCGGGTTCGAGGCCCTCAACATCGACCTCATCTACGGCATCGACGGGCAGACCGAGGAGTCGTGGCGCCACTCGCTGGACGCCGCGCTGGAGTGGAAGCCCGAGGAGGTCTATCTCTATCCGCTGTACGTGCGCCCGCTCACCGGTCTCGGCCGCCGGGCGCGCGACTGGGACGACCACCGGCTCGGCCTCTACCGGTACGGCCGCGACCACCTGCTGGCCGCCGGGTACGAGCAGGTGTCGATGCGGATGTTCCGGCTGCCGGGTACGGCGAGCGCCACCGAGTACTGCTGTCAGAGCGACGGCATGGTCGGGCTGGGCTGCGGCGCCCGCTCCTACACCTCCCGTCTGCACTACTCCTACGAGTACGCGGTCGGCGCCGGCCAGGTCCGCGCGATCATCGACGACTACGTACGGCTCACGCCGCGGGACTTCGAGGCCGCCAACGTCGGCTTCCGCCTGGACTCCGGGGAACGGCGCCGCCGTCACCTGATCCAGTCGCTGCTGCAGGCCGAGGGGCTCGACGCGGCCGCCTACCGGGAGCGTTTCGGCACCGAGGCCGCCGAGGACTTCGGCGAGGAACTGGAGCGCCTGGCGGACCGGGGCTGGCTGGAGGCGGGCGCCCGGCTCCGGCTGACCGCCGAAGGGCTGGCGCACTCCGACGCGATCGGCCCGGCGCTGTTCTCCGCCCCGGTCCGCGAGCTGATGGCCGCCTATGAGACCCGCTGAGCCGCGCGCCGCCGGGGCGTCCCCCGAGGTGCTCCGGATCGGCGGAAGGCCGGAGCACCTCGCGGACACAGGTCCGGCGGACGACGCAGGCGACTCGGAGCACCTGACGATCCTCTACCGGGGGCCGCTGTCGAGCTGCGACTACGACTGTTCCTACTGCCCCTTCGCCAAACGGCGCGACAGCCCGGAGCGGCTGCGGGCCGACCGGGCGGCGCTGGAGCGCTTCACCGGGTGGGTGGCCGGGCGGGAGCATCCGGTCTCGGTGCTGTTCACGCCGTGGGGTGAGGGGCTCGTCCGGTCCTGGTACCGCCGGGCGATGGTCGGGCTCAGCCACCTGCCGCACGTGCGCCGGGTGGCCGTCCAGACCAACTTCAGCTGCCGCCCGGACTGGCTGGCCGAGGCGGACCTCGGCACGCTCGCCCTCTGGGTCACCTACCACCCCAGCCAGGTCGCCTACGAGCGGTTCACCGACAAGTGCCGCGACCTGGTGAGCAGGGGAGTGCGGTTCAGCGTCGGGATCGTCGGCCTGCCCGAGCACCTGGACCACGCCCGCAGGCTCAGGGCCGACCTGCCGGACGGGGTGTACCTGTGGGTGAACGCCGCCGAGGGTCACCTCTACACCGACGCCGAGGCCGCCGTCTGGACCGGGATCGATCCGCTGTTCCCCTACAGCCGCACTCCGCACCGCAGCGCGGGACGGCCCTGCCGTACCGGCGACAGCGTGATCTCGGTGGACGGCGACGGCACCGTACGGCGCTGCCACTTCGTCCCCGCCGTGCTCGGCAACCTCTACGACGGGACGTTCCGCCGCCGGGCCCGGCCCTGCCCGCTGGCGGTGTGCGACTGCCACATCGGCTACGTCCACCTGGAGCCGACCGGCCTGTACGACGTCTTCGCCGGCGGCATCCTGGAACGCATTCCAAGCATTCTATGAAATTTCGGATATATCCGTGCATGAGGGAAAATAAGAGCGGCCCCACGGTCGGAAGCAAGGCCGTGGAGCCGCTCTCGTATATGTGCTGCTCTCCAGAAGAGTCTTTCGGTTGGAGCCGTGGGCTCCGGGGAACACGGATTTCCGTCCTTGGGAATTCGTGTTCCCGGGGAATCCTGTGTGATTCCCCGATTGCGACCGCCCGGGGGTGATCCGTCCCCGGGCGGGGCGTCCGGTACGAGCGGCCGGACGCCCCGAGGCCTCCCGGAGGAGGTCAGTTCTCGATGAACCCGAGGAGGGCCACGTCGAGCAGGTCGTTCAGGACGTTGTTCTCGTGGTTCTCGATGTAGGTGGAGCCCCCGCCTCCACCGCCGTTGTCCCAGTCACAGGTGGCCGAGGCCGGGCCGGCGAAGATCAGGCCGGCGAAGCCGGCGATGGCTGCGCCAGCGAGAAAGCGGCGAATCATGGTTCTTCCTCCATGAAAGAGAGAATCATCGTTTGTTTCCGAGACAGGCCAGGTATGGCCGATTGCCCGTCGCTATGAACAATCTCACCTGTCCAGGAGATGACTCCAGCCGGGTTCTGTGATATCGGACCAAAAGGTGACGATGTTTTTTTGGAGGTCGCCGATGTTTTATCTGCTCCGCTGCGACTTTCCGGGGCCTGCCGGCGGGAGCGGGAGGCGTCAGGTCTCGCGCTCGGGGCGGTAGTCGGCCTCGGGCATGCCGAAGGTCCAGGCCACGCCCCCACGGGCGGTGCGGGTGGCGGGCGGGACGCGCAGCCAGTACTTGCGGAAGGTGCCGTCGGGCTCCGCGGTGGAGTTGACCACCTCGACCATCACCACCGGCTCGTCGCCTGGCAGGTCGATCCGCCACAGGATCCCCGTCTCGTCACGGTGCAGCGGGGTCGCGCCGGACTCGGCGAGATAGCGGTCGTAGCCGAAGTGCTCGAGCATGACCCGGCGCAGCTCGGCGTTGTCCTCGGTGCGGATGCGCTCGGGCGTCAGCGTCGCCATGGAGAGGGCGAAGTCGGCCGGGACCGGCATGCCGCCCCAGGCGTGCAGCGCGAAGCCGTCGGGGAAGACCAGGGCGGGCCCGCCGGCGCGGTGCAGGCGCGACAGCTCGTCGAGGTGCAGCTCGGCGGGGCGCTCGCAGACGATCGCCACCCGCTCGAACGGCCACCACCAGCCCGCCGCCCGGGCCACCTGGACGAGCCCCTCCACCTCGGGCCTGCCCAGTGCGTCGAACAGCGACAGCCACGGGGCGTCCTGCTGGCCGAGCACGGCGTCCAGCGTCGAGGCGCGCAGCGCGACCCCGGCGGACTCGGACTCCTCGGTCGCGGCGATGCCCCGGCGGATCTGCGTCACCAGGGCGTTCACCGGGTCCCAGAGCAGGCCCCCGGTCAGCGACCAGGCCACCGGCCACTCCGCGGGACCGAGTGAGGCGTGCACCTCGGCCCTGGCCCGCTCCCACGGCCGGGTGCGCACCTCCTCGCGCACCGATCGCCCGGCGCCCAGCGTGGTGATGGCCCGCGCGCCCGCGGCGGGCGAGTCGACCCAGATGATCTTCTCCGGCTCGGGCAGTCCTGCGCCGCGGTAGGCCAGCCGGATGCCCGCCTCGGCGCCGGGGCGGTCGGCGGGACCGGTCCGGAAGGCCACCTCCTCCCAGCGCCGCGCCGTCGCGGCCAGCACGTCGGCGAGTTCCATGGTGACGGTCATGTCGGCAGGCTCCTGTCGTGGGACGGGCGGTCGGCTCGGAAGAAGGCGGGCTCGGGAGGTGGCCGGTCGGCTCGTGCGGCGGTCAGTCGGCGACGACGCGGAAGGCGCCGGGGACGTATTCGCGCTGGCGCTGCACGCGGTACCAGCCCTTGGGCAGGGAGATCGCGGCGTGTTCCTCGTGGACCACGCGCCCCCCGGAGGGGACGTGCAGGAAGTCGGGGTCCATCGGGCGCGGGGAGCGGACCAGGGTGCCGGGGCCGACCACGGCGTGGGCGTGGCCGGTGGCCTCACCCAGCGCCAGCACCAGCCGGCCGCGGGCGTCGCGCGGCGCGGAGGGGGTGGCCTGGACGGAGGCGGGGACGGCCTCTTCGGGAACGGGCACGATCAGGATGTCACCCTGTCGGTACATGGGTCGCTGGCTCCTCGGATCGGGGACTGATCGAGAAACTAGCCCCCGCCCCCGACATTTCCGGACCGGCGCCGACGCCGGTCCCGCCGGTCCTCCCGGACAGAAACTCCCACCCCGGCAGAACCGGGAGCGGTGGGATCTGCGATAGATCGAATGTGTACCGATTCCTCGCCAGACGCCGGGAGCCGCCCCCGATCGGCCCGGACAGCGACGACGCCGCGCTCCTGCTGGCCGTCGCCGCGGAGCGCACCGAGGCGCTGAAGATCCTGCACCGCCGGCACGCCCCCTGGCTCCGGATACGGCTGGCCCGCCGCTGCGCCGATCCCGACCTCGTGGACGACGCGATCCAGGACGCCTTCGTCGCGATCTGGCGGGACGCGCACCGCTATCGCGCCTCCGAGGGCGAGGCGGCGGCCTGGATCTGGACCATCGCCGTGCGCAGGCTGATCTCCCTCCTGCGCCGGTCCGGGACCGCGCCGCGGACCACCTCCTTCGACGGCGACCGGACGCCCGACGCCCACCACGCCGCGTCCCCGCCGCACCCGGTCACCGAGTCCGCCGAGGACGCCGTCCTGGTCGGCGTGGAGCACGGCGACCTGGGGACCGCGCTGGCCCGGCTCTCCCCGGACCTGCGCGCCGCCATCCAGGCCACCGTCCTGGACGGACTCACCGTGCGCGAGGCCGCCCATCTCCTCGGGGTGCCGGAAGGCACCGTCAAGACCCGCGTCATGCGGGCGAAAGCCCAGCTCAGGGGGTTTCTCGCATGAGTACGACCTGGCATCTGCCCGACGGGCTGACCGAACGGTACGCGACCGGCCGCCTGGAACCCGCCCAGGTCATGTCGGTGGAGGCCCATCTCGCCCGGTGCGGGCGCTGCCGCGCGGCGGTGCCGTACGAGCCGGAGTGGCTGGCGGCGAGCTGGGAGCGGGTGGCGGGCGTGGTGGACCGGCCCGCGCCCCGGCTCTCCGAACGGGTCCTGCACCGGCTCGGCGTGCCCGGGCACGTGGCGCGGCTGCTGTCGGCCACGCCCTCCCTCAGCCGGGCCTGGCTGGCGGCCCTGGCCGCGGTGCTGGCCTTCGCCGTGGCCGGTGCCCGGCTCGTCCCCGGCGAGGAGAACGTCCTGCTGGCCTTCCTGCTGGTGGCGCCGGTGCTGCCGGTGGCGGGCGTCGCGGTGGCCTACGGCCGGCACGTCGATCCGGTGCACGAGACCCAGGCCGCCACCCCGATGTCCGGCCCGCGCCTGTTCCTGCTGCGCGCGGTCGCGGTGCTCGCCGTCGCGCTGGGGCTGACCGGCGGGGCGACGCTGCTGTTCCCCGGCCCGCTCGGGCTGAGCGCGGCCTGGCTGCTGCCCGCGCTGGCGCTCAGCCTCGGCCTGCTGGCGCTGTCCGGCCGCTTCTCCCCGCTCCTGGCCGGAGCCGTCCTGGCGACCGGCTGGTTCGGCTCGGCGCTGGTCTGCCACGCCGTCCTGAACGACCGCTTCCTGCCGTTCCACCCCGCGGCGCAGGCCCTGTACGGCGCCGCCACGCTCGCTCTGCTTCCCCTCGTCTATCTGCGGCGCCGCCGCCTGGCCCCTGGAGAACCCCGTTGGACACGACCGTAGAGGTCCGGGCGCTGGCCAAGCGCTACGGCCGGACCACCGTGCTCGACCGCGTCGATCTCGATCTCGGCCCCGGAGTGACCGGCCTGCTCGGCCCGAACGGCGCGGGCAAGACCACGCTGCTGCGCTGCCTGGCCACCACCCTGGCCCCCGACGACGGCGGTATCAGGGCGCTCGGCCTGGATCCCGCCCGCCGCGAGCAGCGCACCGCGCTCCGCCGCCGGCTGGGCTACCTGCCGCAGGATCCCGGCTTCTACCCGCACTTCACGGTCTTCGAGCTGGCCGACTACGTGGCGATCCTGAAGGAGCTGACCGACCGCGCCGAGCGCCACCGGGAGGTGCGCCGGGTGCTGGCCGAGGTGGACCTGGCCGACCGCGCCCGGACCCGGGTCCGCAAGCTCTCCGGCGGCATGAAGCAGCGGCTCGCGCTGGCCCAGGCCCTGCTCGCCGATCCGG
Organism: Paraplanobispora takensis; assembly: GCF_016863195.1. Classification (GTDB taxonomy): domain Bacteria; phylum Actinomycetota; class Actinomycetes; order Streptosporangiales; family Streptosporangiaceae; genus Planobispora; species Planobispora takensis. Next base: position 193,088 of record NZ_BOOK01000014.1, read on the forward strand.
ACCTGCTCATCCTCGACGAGCCCACGGTCGGCCTGGACCCCGAGCAGCGCATGCGGTTCCGGGCCCTGGTCTCGCGGCTCGGCGAGAGCCGTACCGTGCTGCTGTCCACCCATCAGACCGAGGACGTCGCGGCCCTGTGCGAGCGGGTGGTCGTGATGAACGGCGGCCGGGTCGTGTTCGAGGGCACGCCCGGCGAACTGGCCGGCGTCGCCGCCGGGCAGGTGTGGATCTCCGACGCGCCGCCGTCCGGATCCGCGCTGTTCTGGCGGACGGCCGACGGCCGCTACCGGACCCTGGGGGAGAACCCGCCGGGCGGGACGCCCGCCGTACCGGCGATCGAGGACGGTTACCTGCTGCTGCTCGGCGCGCCGGCGGAGGCGGCGGCATGAGCCTCATGGTCGTCGCTCCCCCGGGGACGGAGCCGTCGGCGGGTTTGCGGTCGTTGTTCCGCTTCGAGGCCCGCAGGCTGCTGCGCAGCCCGTTGTTGTGGGGCGCCGCCGCGCTCTGCCTGGGCCTGCGGCTCTACGAGGTCTGGGAGTGGCTGCCCGACCTGAACGTCGAGGCGGTGGGCATGTCGGGGAGCATGCTGCTGCTCGCCGGGGCGGCGATGCTCGCGGCCGACCTCGCGGCCTCCCGGGACACGCGCGGCGGCATGCCCGAGGCGCTGGGCGCGCTGCCCGGCCGGGCGGCACGCCGGACCGGGGCGGTGATCGGCGCGGCCGTGGCCGCGGGGACCGGGATCGCCGCGCTGGTGATGGCCGCCTACCTGGTGGTCCGGCTGGTCACCGGCCCGGCGGCGGGGGTGTTCGACCCCTACGAGGCGCTGTCGGGGGTGCTGGCCGTGCCCTTCGCCGCGGCGCTCGGCGCGCTGCTGGGCCGGTGGGCGCCCTCGCCGGTCGCGGTGCCGGTGACGGCGTTCCTGCTGGCCTTCCTCACCTTCCTCAACAGCAACCAGAGCGGGTACGGGGACTGGTTCCTGCCGGTGGTGCCCTTCCACGGGCCGGACTGGCCCGCCCGGCCCTCGGGGCTGCACGCGGTCTACCTCGCGGCGGCGGCGGTGCTGTTCGCGGCGGTGGCGCTGCTGCGGCACGGGGCCCGGCCGGTCCGGGTGGTCGCGGCTCTGACCGCCGCGGCGGTCGCGGTGCCCGCGGGGGCCGTCGCGTCCGCCCGGGCGCCCGGCGCGGAGATCCGTGACTGGAGGACCGCCGTGACCGGCAGGGTGATCTCCTCCGCGGACGCGCCCGCCTGGGTCCGCGAGCGCTACGTGGGGCCGGACACCCGCAGGTGTGAGAAGCACGGGAGCGTGACCTACTGCGCCTTCCCGGGCTATGAGCCCTGGATCCCGCTCTGGGCGGCCGCGGTCGGCCCGGTGGCCGAGGCGCTGCCCCCGGCGGAACGGCCCGGCCTGCCGATCGTCCGGCAGTACACCGACTCCTGGTGGATGCACGAGGAACACGACGAGCGGTTCATCGGGACCTTCATGGGGTGGGGCCGGGCACAGGACGCCAACCACGGCGTTCTCGCCTCCAACCTCGTCAACCGGGTGACGGGGCTGCGCCCGCCGGGGCCGGAGGCGTGCGACGCCCGCGGCCAGGCCAGGACGGTCGTGGCGCTCTGGCTGCTCGGCCAGGCCGTCCCGCCGGAACCGGTGCGGGAGCGGGAGATCCGGCTCGGCACCTCCCATTACGCGACTCAGCAGTCTCCGCTGGGCATGGTCCGGTACGGCGCCGCCGAGCTCGGCTACGCCCGCAGGCTGCTGGCCTCACCCGGATTCCGGGAACGGATCTGGGCCCACTGGGAGACGCTGCTCAAGCCCGGCACGACGATCGAGCAGGTCCTCCCCCTGCTCGGCCTGCGCCCCGAGTTCGCCGCCGAACCGGTGAAGGGGAAGCCGTGCTCGTGATCCAGCTCCTGCGGCCGGTCGTCCGGGCGGTCGACTGGACCCCGCTCGCGGTCGCCGGCGTCCTCGCCCTGCTGCCGGTCTCCGTGATCGGCGCGGGGTCCGCGCTGGACCCGGGGATCTCCCTCATCCTGCTCAGGATGACGGGGGTGCTGCTGGGCGCCGCCGCCGGGTTCGCGGTGAGCGACGCCATGACCGCGAGCACGGCCGCGACCCCGGTGCCGCGCAGGCTGCGCCACCGGCTCCGCTGCGGCCTGGCCGGGCTGACCGCCGCGGCGTTCTGGGCGGCGGCCTGCGCGGTCGCGACGGCGCGGCTCCCGCGGGGCGGCACGCTCCGGGTGCCGGAGACGGCGGTGGAGGCGGCGGCCTGCGTGGCGGCCGGACTGCTGGCGGCCTCGGCCGCCGGGCGCGTGCGCCAGGGGAGGACGGCGGCCCTGGCCGGGATGGGCGGGCTGCTCGCGGTGGTCGCGGTCACCATGGCCGTGCGCGGGCCGTACCGGCCGTGGCTCCTGCCGGATGAGGACACCTGGGCCGCCGTGCACCGCGGCTGGCTGGCCGTACTGGTGCTCCTGCTCGTCGCGCTCGATCTGACGGGCCGGGGGCCGCGCCGTACCCGGTGACGGGCGGGAACCGGCGTACGGCGCGCGCCTCGCGGGGGGTCTTCAGGCGGCCGGGTCGAGGCTCGCCGCCTGCGAGGACGACCGCTCCGACGAGGCCGGGGACTGCGCGGCCGGCGCCAGCGGCAGGGTCACCACGAAGCAGGCGCCGGGACCGGCGGAGGCGTCGTACCAGGCCCTGCCGCCGTGGGCGCGCGCGAGCGAGGCGACGATCGACAGGCCCAGGCCCACGCCGGCCATGCTGCGGGTGCGCTCGTCGTCGGCCCGGCTGAAGGCGTCGAACAGGTGGGGGACGAACCCCTGAGGCACGCCGCCTCCGTGGTCGCGGACTCGGATGTCCACCGTGCCGGCGGCGAAGCGCGCCTCCAGCACGACCGGGAGCTCGCCGTACTTGAGCGCGTTGCGCACGTAGTTGCCGACGATCTGCTGCAGCCGCAGCGGGTCGGCCCACACCGGGGGGCCGGCCGGGCAGTCGACCACGATCGAGGCCTCGGGGAACAGCGCCGCGCACTCCGACAGCGCCTCCCGCAGGTCCACCGGCTCCATGTGCACCGGCAGCTGCCCGGCCTGCACGCCCGGTGTCGTCAGCAGGTCCTCGGTGAGCATGGTCAGCCGGCCGAGCAGGATCTGGGATCGGGCGATCATCTGCCGGGCGCGCTCGTCGGAGAGGTCGGGGTGCTCGTCGATGATCTCCAGGAAACCCCGGACGGCGGTCAGCGGTGAGCGCAGCTCGTGTGAGACCACGGCCACGAGGTGGTCGCGCAGCGCGTTGGCCCGCTGCAGCTCGTCGTTGTGCCGGACCAGCTCGTCGGCGTGGCGGCGCACGCGCCGGTAGAGCGTGGTGATCTCCCGCAGCAGCGAGGTGAGGACCACCAGCGCGGCCACCAGGGCCAGCAGGCGGGCGCCGTACCAGCCGAAGGTGAAGCGCGCCCCGGCGAACAGGGTGAGGAACACGTCCCCGCAGGAGGCGATCACCGCGATCACCGCCCACGACTCCAGCCCCCGGACGGTGCCGCGGAACCGGCTGACCGCCAGGAGCAGGCTGATGACGTTCAGCGCGATGATGGCCGCGCCGAACTTCTCGGTCAGCACCCGGTAGTCCCCGTTGACCATGATCACGGGGATGTGCCCGGCCCCGGCCGTCACCAGCCAGGTGACGGCGGCGGCTCCGGTGATCACGGCGCCGGTCACGGCCGCGGTAATCGTCGCCCGGCGCCCGGACGGGACGGGCGCGGCCTCCCACCGGCGCGGCCACGGCCCCAGCGCGAGTCCGATCAGCAGGGGGAAGCCGGTGTGCCATGCCGTCCACAGCCACGGCGCGCTGCTCGGCGTCGCGCCGAGCAGCCCGGTGGGCGCGAACAGGCCGGAGAACACCATCGCGTGCGGCACGATCACCGCCGCCGACCACAGGTAGGCGCTGGACAGGGCCAGCAGGCGGCGGTCGCCGCCCGCCCGGAACTGGGTGATCAGCAGGAAGGCGGTGAGCAGGTCGCTGGCCCACACCACCGCCAGGAAGGCGGGCAGGAAGGCCGGCACGGGCCCGAGCATCCGGCCGGCGCCCGCGAAGATCAGCGCAGTGACCAGAGGCACGATCGCGGCGGCGAGCAGGGGCGCACGGCCCACTCGCACGGCCGGCGCCGGACTCGGGGCTGGACTGACATTCATCACGCCGCATGGATCGGCAGCCCGTCGCCCGATCTGAGGAGTGGGGAACGACCGGTTTCCCGGACCGGGCGGTCAGGCGGTCAGGCGGTCAGACGATCGGGCGGACGGCAGGCGGCCGGGCGGCCAGGTGTTCAGGCGGCCAGGGCGCGCAGGACGAAGCCGCAGACGGTCTCCTCGGCCTGCTCCACCGTCACCGTGCCGCCGAGCAGCGGCAGCCGTTCGGCGCCGATGACGGCCATGATGATCCGGGTGGTGGCCGGCACGTCGGGCGCCTGGAAGGCGCCCGCCTTCACACCGCTGTCGATGATGCCGGTCAGGATGCGCTGCATCGGGGCGACGTGGTCGGCCAGGCGCTGGTAGGCGTCCGGGCCCAGGGCCGCCGACAGGTCGGCCGCGCCGGGATGAGGGTGGGCCAGCAGCCCGGCCAGCTGGAGCCGGACGAACACCCGCAGCCGCTCGGCGGGGGAGGCGTCGTCGGGCAGCTCCCGCTCGTAGGCCTCGATGAAGTAACTCGTCACCCGCTCGGTGAAGGCCAGCAGCAACGTGGCCTTGTCGGGGAAGTAGTTGTACAGGACGGTGCGGGTGATCCCGGCCTCGCCGGCCACGTCGGTCATCGAGACGGCGTCGATGCCCTGGTCCCGGGACAGCCGCGAGACCGCCTGCAGGATGCGATCGCGTGTCTGGGCGCGATGCTCGCCGATCGTCGCGGCCGAAATGCGGGGCATGATCCCATGGTCGCACAGGCGGGGTGGGACGGCCCCGCGGATCCGCCGAGGCTTCCTCCCATCGCGGAATCAATCCTTCCGCAATGACCGGCATGCTTGTCACAGACGGCGGACAGGTCCACCAGGACGGGAAGAGGACACATGACGACTCTCAGCTCCAGGGCGCTCAACCGTGCCACCCTCGACAGGCAGTTGCTGCTGCGCCGTTCGGAGCTGACGGTGCCGCAGGCGCTGGAGCACCTGGCCGGGCTGCAGGCCCAGAGCACCCACTCGTGGTACCTCGGCCTGTGGTCCCGGCTGGCGGACTACACCCCGCAGGGTACGGCGCAGCTGCTGCGCGAGCGGGGCGCGGTGCGGATGGCGCTGATGCGCTCGACCATCCACCTGGTCACCGCCGAGGACTGCCTGTGGCTGCGCCCCCTGGTGGAGCCGGTCATCGAGCGCATGACGATGAGCAACTTCCGCCGCGGCCTGACCGGCCTGGACCGCGCGGAGCTGGTGGCGGCGGCCCGCGAGCTGCTCGCGGACAGGCCGATGACCTTCAGCGAGCTGGGCCGGGCGCTGGCCGGGCGGTGGCCGGACAACGACCCGGCCTCGATGGCCCAGGCGATCCGCGCGTCCGTGCCGCTGGTGCAGGTGCCGCCGCGCGGCCTGTGGGGCGAGAGCGGGCCGGCCGCCCACCAGGCGGTCGAGACCTGGCTGGGGCGGCCGGTGGAGGCGGGCGCCTCGCTGGAGCGGCTGGTGCTGCGCTATCTGACCGCGTTCGGCCCGGCCACGGTCCGCGACGTGCAGCACTGGTGCGGGCTGACCCGGCTGACGGAGATCGTCGAGCGGCTCCGGCCGCGGCTGGCGGTCTTCCGCGACGAGCAGGGACGCGAGCTGTTCGACCTGCCGGACGCGCCCCGCCCCGACCCGGACACGCCCGCGCCCGTGCGGTTCGTCTACGACTACGACAACCTGCTGCGCTCGCACGCCGACCTGAGCCGCCTGGTCACCGTGAACGTCGCCGACCAGGGGTTCGGCATGAGCGGGGAGGAGCCGAGCATGCTCCTGGTGGACGGCCTCGTCGCCGCCACCTGGCGGGTCGTCAGGCAGCGCGGTACGGCGACGCTGACGGTGCGCCCGTTCAGGAAGCTGACCGGTGCCGAGGAGGAGGCGGTGACCGCCGAGGGCGCCGCCATGCTGGCCTTCTCCGCGGCCGGGAAGACCCACGACATCGTGTTCGCGGCTCCCCAGCCGGGGTGAGGCGGCCGGGGACCCGGTCCCGGCGCGGAGGTCAGGCGGCGGACTCGGCCCGCGCCACCCGGCCCAGGTCGCCCAGGACCTCGGTGTTGAGCTGGTAGGCGAGCTTCGTCTCGCGGATGACGCGCTGCTTGTCGGCCTCGTCGAGGGGCAGCGCGTCCAGCCGGGCGCGGTACTCGTTCTTGAACCGGGGGAGGCTGCCGATCGCGTCGAAGCGGTAGAAGTCGACGCCGCCGCCCGCGCGGTAGCCGTATATCTTCTCCAGCTCCATCCGGATGAACTGCCCGCCGGACAGGTCGCCCATGTAGCGGGTGTAGTGGTGGGCGACGTATCCCCCGGGCCAGGTGGCGACCTGCTCGATCCGGGCGACCAGGGTCCGGGTCGGCCCCGAGGGCTCGATCACGTCCGCCCAGCCGGGGCCGTAGATCGTCTCCAGGTCCCGGACCAGCGCCTCCTCGCGGTAGAGCTCGGGGAAGACGAACGGCGCGGCGACCGGGTCGCCGGCGAGCGCCCGGGAGACGCCGTCGAGCGCCACGTAGGCGAAGTAGTGCTGGGCGACCATCTGGCCGTACGCCTCGCGGCTGAGCCGGCCCGCCATCAGGGCCTTGAGATAGCTGTCGTCCTCGGCCGACCGGTGGTCGCCCCAGGTGGCGTTCCTGAGGACTTCGGAGAACGGCGCCTCGCCCGTGCTCACTCCGCTGCTCACTCCCTTACTCACCCTGCTGCTCGCTCCACGTCTCTTTCATGACACGGTGTCATGAAACTCGGAGGCGCGTCAAGGGATCACGACAGGCTGTCATATAGACCCGGCGGTACGGCTCCCGCCGGGTCGTGCCGCCAGGTCAGCACCGTACCCAGTGGCCGGGGGCGATCTCCTTGATCGTGCTGGTGACGTAGACGTTCCACAGGCCGAGGTTCTGCCCCGAACCGGCGGCGTAGGCGTACCCCTGCCGTTGCCGGGCCCGCCCCGCGGCGACGTGCGCGTAGTTGCCCGCCGTCACGCACACGGGCGCCGAGGTGGGGGTCGGCGTCGACGTCGGGTTCGGGCTCGGGGAGGCGGTGGGCGTGGGGGTGGGCCCGGGTTCCGCGCCGCCGAGCGCGCGCACCATGCCCATCAGAGCCGTGATCTGCTTGCCCGCCCGCTCCGCGTAGGCGGTGTCCCCGCCGTACGCCCACCAGTTCCAGCAGCCGCGCGGGTTGTCCGGGGCGGTCGTCGCCTGGGGGTAGAGCACGATCATGCGGTTGGCGTCCGCGTACTCGTTGAGGTACGCCTTGTCGATCAGCGCGTCGCCCACCAGCCCGTGGTACTGGTAGCAGCCGTGCAGCGTGACCATCAGCCTGCAGGGGCCGGACTCGCAGACCGGGGGGACGTAGACGAACCCCTCGCGGCCCATGCTCACCGCGGCCGGGTCCCCGCCCGGGACGTACGGGTCCTGGTCGAAGGAGACGAGCCTCCCGGCGAGGGGCCCGGTGCCGGGGGCGGTGACGCCGCCGAGCAGGTGGCGGAGCATGTCGCCGACCGGGTCGGCGCCCCCGCACCTGTTGACGTAGGGGGAGGCGGTGGAGGAGCAGGCGTTCGTTCCCGCCGGGCTCACCCAGGCGTGCCCGGCGCCCGAGGTCCTGTCGTAGACGACGTCGGCGCCCAGGGCCCCGTAGTACGCGGCCAGATCGTCGTTGACGGCCTGGAGCACCGTGTCGTCGGCGGTGCCGTGGTACAGGTACACCGGGTCGCCGGCGAGCCCGGAGACGGGGTCGACCCTGCCGGCGGAGGCGAGGTTGCGGGTCTCGGCGGCCAGCTCCGCCGGGGTCTTCCCGGGCAGCGTCGTCTTCATGCACGCGTTGAGGGCGTGGCCCAGGTTGCCCTGGGCGCACCGGTAGGGGCCGGCCGAGAAGATCCCGGCGCCGTCGAACGCGGCCGAGTGGGCCACGTGCAACTGGTTGGCCATGAAGCCGCCGGAGGACAGGCCCGAGACGTAGGTCCCGGTGATGTCGTGGCGCTGCAGCGCGCCGGGGACGGGCTCGGGCGCGGCCGCGTTCACCTGTATCGGGACCGGTACGGCCGCCGCCCCGGTGGTGTTCGCCGTGACCGCCGCCAGAGCGGCCGCCAGGAGGGTCAGGAGTGTGCGCCGGAGTTTCATGCGTGCCTCCAGGTGGGGGGATGCCGTCATCCTCGGTCTCCGGGGCGGCTCCGCCCACGTGGCGCACCATCACTCTGCGCAGCGGTGATGTGGCGTGGATCACCACCTACCGGAGAGCGGAGGCCGGAGACCTGCCGGAGGCCGAGGACCTGCCGGAGGCCGGAGGCCGCCGCCGCGCGACCAGCGCCGGCACCGAGGCCAGCAGGAGCGCGAACACCGGCACCCAGGCCAGGCGGCAGGCCACCCAGCCGAGCGTGGCGGGCGGGGAGAGCAGTCCGGGCACCTCGCCGAAGGGCAGCGCCGCGACCACGGTCACCGCCGCCGCGGTCTGGTGCCACAGGAACAGCGTCATCGCCGACAGGTTGACCATCGCCACCGCCGCCCACACCCGGGGCCGCCGCATCAGCCGGTCCAGCGGCCCGCGTACCAGCAGCGCGAGCCCCACCTGGGCCAGCCCGAAGGTGACGGCGGCGAGCGTGGGCGGGCTGAGGTTGGAGACCTTCGCCCCGGTCAGGCCCACCATGCTCGCGGGATAGCCGAACACCGTCACCAGGACCACCGTCCCGGCCGCCCCGCCGACCAGCAGCGCCACCACCGGACGCCGGGAGGCGAACAGGCCGCGCGCCCAGCCCAGCCCCAGCGCGTACGGCACCAGCCACCCGGCCGCCAGGTTCGTCCAGCCCGGCCAGGCCGGCCCGCCGAGCCCGAACCGGAGCGCGTCCACGACGAGCACCACCGCGCCCGCCGAGAGGGCCGTGACCCCCGGCCGGAGCCTCAGCAGCAGGGGAGTGGCCGCGGTCAGCCCGGCGAAGACCGCCAGGAACCAGATCGGCCCGACCACCGGGAGCACCAGCGCCCTGACCGTCGCCGGCGGCACGCCGTACGCCGCCGCCCCGGCCGCGATCGCCGCCCAGGCCGTCAGCAGCGGGACCGCCGGCCGCAGCAGGCGCCCCATCCTGGCCCGCACCCACGCCGGACCGTCCGTCCCCGGCCGCAGACTCCGCGCCGCCGCGTAGCCGCCCACGAAGAAGAACACCGCCAGCGTCTGCAGCACCCACGACAACGGCGTCAGCTCCGGCAGGTGGATCAGCGGACTGGAGATCCGCAGACTCCCCCCGGGTCCCACCACCCACGCCGTCACCAGCCAGTGCCCCAGGATCACCCCCACGATCGCCAGCCCCCGCAGCGCGTCCACCCCCCGGTCCCTCCCCGCAGGAGTCATCGCTTCGATCCGCCCCACCCACCCCCCTCCCGAACTCCCGCTCTCCGCCCGCCCGGCCACGCCGTTCCGGGTTCCGGCCGCACCGCTCTCCGCCCGCCCGGCCACACCCGCCGGCCCTTCGGCTCCTGCGTGTCCCGGGTGCTCGTTCTCCGGCGCCGGTACGGCGGGCAGCGGGGCGGAGATGGCCGGCGCCGCCGTACGGTGGCCGAGGCGGTCAGACATGGGACACCTCGGCGGTCCGGCCGAGGGCGATCAGGGTGAGGTTTCGCAGGGACTCGCTGCCGGGCTGGAAGTAGTCGCTGTGGCCGGCGGCGCCGGTGGCGAAGACGTCGGAGCCGAAGTCCGGGCCGGCCGGGTCGGGGCCGAAGCCCAGCGGGCCGATGCGGATCTTGGGCACCTTGCGCATCCAGTCCTCCGCCCCGCTGCCCGCCCACAGCCGGGTGCCGCCCAGCTCGGCGGCCGACGACACCCCCAGGCCCGGGCTGCCGACCACCGCGGTGTCGGCGACCGCGGTCCCCGGCACGGCCTTGGCGCACACCACCGATCCGTAGCTGTGGCACAGCAGGCTGACCCGCTTGCCCCGCAGCGTCTCCGACACATAGCGCCGCAGCGCCGGGGCGCCCTCGACCGCGGCCCCCTCGGTGGCCACGTCCAGGCTGACGGTCGCCGGGCTGCCGTACCCGAGCCAGGCCACCACCGCGAGCCGGGCGTCCGGGTCCAGGGACCGTGCCTGCTCCAGCAGCGCCCGCGCCGCACCTCCCGGCGTGCTGTACGGCTTGGCGCGCCCGCCGTCGAAGGTGGCGGCCGTGGTGTCGGCACCCGGGACGATCACGGCCACGTGCTCCGCCGTGCTCAGGTCGCCGTAGACCTTGATGATCCGGTCGTCGGACGGCTGGGGAGTGAGCAGGTGGGCGGCGGTCGCGATCGCCGCGGCGGCGAGCAGGGGGCGGACCATGCGAGTCTCCTGTCAGGTTCGGGGAACACGACAGGACGCTATGAACCATGATCGGTAACCCGCGTCACCCCGGAGTGCCCAGCTCCGGGTCCCTCCCGAGAGGTACGCGGGTCACCTTTTCCGGGCGCCCGCGACCCGGAGCCCCTCGCCTCGCGACGCGATCCCGCGAACAGGCCGATTCACGAGAGACCGACTCCCGGACAGGCCGATCCGGTCCCGGGCACTACTCGCCCGGACGCACCAGCCCGCTCTCGTAGGCGTACACGATCGCCTGGGCCCGATCACGCAGGTCGAGCTTGGCCAGGATCCGGCCCACGTGCGTCTTGACCGTCTGCTCCGACAGGACGAGCTCCTCGGCGATCTCCTGGTTGGAGCGGCCCCGGGCGATGAGCGTGAGCACCTCGGTCTCGCGCTCGGTGATACCGTCCAGCCGCACGCGCGGGCGCTGCGGCCCGACGCGGGCGAACTCCGAGATGAGCCGCCTGGTCACCGAGGGGGCGAGCAGCGCCTCCCCGGCCGCGACCACCCGCACCGCCTCGGCCAGCTGCTGCGCCGAGGCGTCCTTGAGCAGGAAACCGCTGGCCCCGGCCCGCAGCGCCTCGTACACGTAGTCGTCCAGGTCGAACGTGGTCAGAATCAGGATCTTCGGGGTGTGCCCGCCGGAGGTGAGGATCTCCCTGGTCGCGGCCAGCCCGTCCATGACCGGCATGCGCACGTCCATCAGCACCACGTCCGGCCGCAGCTCGGCGGTGCGGGCGATCGCCTCCTCGCCGTTCACCGCCTCGCCCACGACCTCGATGTCGGCCTGGGCGTCCAGGAACACGGTGAAGCCGGTCCTGACCATGCCCTGGTCGTCGGCGATGAGCACCCGGATCGTCATGCTTCCTCCATGATCGGCAGTATGGCGGTGACCGCGAAGCCCTTGCCGGTCGGCCCGGCCCATACGCTCCCGCCGAGCATGGCGGCCCGTTCCCGCATCCCGATCAGGCCGTGTCCGGTGTGCTTCTCGCCTCCGGCCTTCGCCGCCCCCGCGGCGGAGCGGTCCCCGCCGTCGTCCGTCACATGGATGTTCAGCTCGTCGCCGGACCTGGAGATCTTCACAGTGACGGCCGAGCCGGGCGCGTGCCGCATGGCGTTGCTGAGCGACTCCTGCACGATCCGGTAGGCGGACAGGCTCACCGCGGTGGGCAGGTCGAGCAGGTCGCCGCCCAGCTTGAGCGCCACGGTGAGCCCGGCGGTGCGCGCGGTGGCGGCCAGCTCCTCCAGGCGGCCCAGACCCGGCTGCGGCGCGGTGTCCGTGCGTCCCTCCCCGTCGCGCAGCACGCCCAGCACCCGGCGCATCTCGGTCATGGCGGCCAGCGACAGCGTGCGGATCTCACCGAGCCCCTCCTCCAGAAGCCGCACGTCCCCTCGCGCCTTCAGCGGTACGGCCTCCGCCTGGATGGCGATCACCGACATGTGGTGGGCCACGACGTCGTGCATCTCCCGGGCGATCCTGGCCCGCTCCTCCAGTACGGCCTGCCCGGCCAATGCCTGCTCGCTGCGCCGTTCCTCCTCGGCCAGGCGCCCGGCGGCCGTCCTCCTGCCCTGGACGTTGTAGCCGAACAGGACGGTGACGGTCACCATGGCGATGCCGATGAACGTCACGCCGGGCAGGTCAGGGCCGGATTGGATGCCGAGGATCCACAGGGCGGCAGCCGAGATCATCCACACGCCGATGATGACGTGCCGCTCACAGCGGACCGCGACCGCGTAGACCACCAGCAGGTACATGATCACGGCGTCGGCGGAGAAGAGCGCCTCCAGGTCATAGCCGCGGGTGACGACCCCCCAGGGGATCAGCACCACCGCGAGCCGCCAGGCCGTCAGCGGCCAGCGGTCGCGCAGCGCCAGCGGCAGCGAGGAGGTCGCGGCGATGAATGCGATCTCTCCCTGGTCCAGGGGCGCCGCCAGGTCCGCCACCTCGGTTGTCAGGAGTGCCTGCACGGCGCGGAACAGGATGAAGGCCAGCACGAGATCGGCGATGAGGACCAGGTCGATCGTGCGGAACGGGAGCAGGCTCAGGAACCCCGGCACGCGGGGGGCCAGCCACCGGGGGCGGGGGTGCGGCGGACCGGCCCTGCCGGTCCACACGGCCGCGACGAGCGCGCGGGCCAGCCGGGCGAGAGGCCGCAGCCGTGCACGCCGGGCAGGGGGAGAAGCCATCCGGCCAGTCTAGGGAGATCGCCGATCACCCGGATCACACCGCGGGGGGATCGGCCGGGTCACCCCGCAGAGGGATCACCCGGGCGGATGCCTCGCAAGGCGGAGGAGGCCGTAGCGGAGGCGCCGGTGCGCGGGCGGCCGGAGGCCGTACCGACAACCGCGCCGAGGGCCGCGCCACCGGCCATGCCCGCCGCCCACAAGGCGATCATGCCGGCGAGGAACTCCGGGCGCAGCACGTCCAGGACCGCCGCCTGCCACGTCGGCGGTACGGCGTCGCCGGTGCTCAGGTAACCGGCCTTCCGGTGCGCCCAGAGCACGGCCTCGGGAACGCCGACGGCGAGCACCGCCACCAGCGCGGCGACCGGGGTCAGCAGCCCGGCGACGGTTCCGGCCCCGAACCCGCGGGCACGGGTCACGGCGGCCGCGGCCAGTGCGGCGAGCGCGCCGTACCCGACCGCCGCGGGCAGACCGAGCACCACGGTCAGCAGTGCCACGTCGAAGCCCCAGCGCGGGCCGTTCGCGACCGTGGCGAGGTAGAGGCGCTCCAGGCCGGCGGTGAGCACCGCTGCGACGGCGGCGACGGCGACCAGACCCGGCCACACGGGGCGCGCGGTGCCCTGCCGCCACGCGGCGCGGGCGCCGACGGCGAGTGCGCCCGCACCGCCCCGCCGTACGGCCTGGCGCAGCCGTACCGCGAGCACCGCGACCGCGAGCAGGGGCGCCGGTGCGAGCACCGCCGCCAAGAGGAGGAGTTCGAGCATCGAGGGCCTCCGAACACAGGGGCGGGCCGGGGTCGGGTGGTCGCGGTCAGATGGCCCCGGGCAGGAGCCGGGCCGCGCCCGGGGCGGGTGCGTCGTCACCGGCACGTGCCGACGCGGTGACGGTGACGGCACGTGCCGGTGCGGCGATGGTGTGCGCGAGCTCGGAGCCCGCTGCGGTGAGGCGGTACAGGTGCCGGGCCGGCCGTCCGCGCGGCGGGTCGGCCTCCCAGGAGGTCTCCACCTGCCCGCGCTCGGCCAGGCGGATCAGGATCGGGTACACCGTGCCCGCCTTCAGGCCGAGGGCGCGGCACAGGTCGTAGCCGTGGCTCCAGTCCGAACCCGCCTCGGCGAGGGCGGCGAGCACGGCCGCGGTCTGCGGGGAGGGGCGTCGTACGCGTGCCATGACTCCAATGTCTATCTAGATAGAGTTGATGCGCAAGCCTTCAGGCGGGCCAAGTCGCGTCGAGCGGAACCGGCGGAGCGTCGCGCCCCGGTCGGGTTTCCGGGACGGCCGGCGATCTTTGCCGCTACGGTTCGTACTGGTTGTGGTGCTTTCGTGGAGGCTGGTAGGGGTTGGCGACCCGGTTCTTCTCCGGCGGGCAGACGGATCGGCTGCGCCGTACCCGGACGTCGGCCGGGAGGAAACGATCCGGCATGTCCATGTCTTCTGACATACGAAAGCCGGCCGCTCCGCCGCGTCCTGCATTTCTCGTCCTGCTGACGGCGATATCGGTGCTTCCGGTAAACATCTACCTGCCGGCGCTGCCGAATATCGCTGCCGCGTTCGATGCCGACTTCGCCTCGGTCAACCTTTCGGTCGCGGTATACGCGGTCGCCACCGCCCTGATCGAGATAATCGCCGGCGCCCTGTCCGATCGTTACGGGCGTCGGCCGGTCGTATTGACGTCCGTTTCGATTTTCATCGTCGCGTCCATCGGTTGCGCGCTGGCACCCGGCATCGGGATCTTCCTCGTGTGCCGCACGTTCCAGGCGGCGATCGCCGCGTGTTTCTCCGTTGCGATGGTCGTCATCAGAGAAACGTCGGGCGAGCGCGAGGCGGTGAGGAGAATCGGCCTCGCCGGCATGGGGTGGGCGCTCGCCCCCATGCTCGGGCCCACGTTGGGCGGGATCCTGGATGAGCTGTTCGGGTGGCGTACGATCTTCGTCGTTCTCGCGCTCCTCGGCGGAACGGTTCTCATCGCGTCGATGCGGCAGCTGAAGGAGACGTCTCCCCATCCGGGAGCCTCAAAGGGAAGGCTTCTCTCCTCGTTCCGGAGAATACTGGGTTCACCCAGGTTCTGGGCCTACACTCTCTGCATGGCCTGCTCGACGGGGACGCTTTACGTGTTCCTGGGGGGAGCGCCTCTGGTCATGGGCGACCATTTCGGCGGATCAAGTGTCGCTCTGGGCCTTTGCATGGCCATGGTTCCGGGCGGGTTCGTCCTGGGCAGTTATCTGGCGGGAATCTGTGCGTCCCGGTTCTTCAGAAGCCACATCCTCCTCTATGCGCGCGTCTTGACATGTGGAGGCCTGCTGGCCGGTTTGGTCCTCGCCACGTTGCATGACATCCACGCTCTCGCGTTCTTTTCCTCCTGCCTGTTCATCGGAATGGGCAACGGCCTGACCGCGCCTGTCGTCAACGTCGCAGTGATGGCTGAGCGTGCCGATCTGGCGGGAACCGCGACAGGCCTGTCCGCTGCGATGTCAATCGGGGGCGGTGCGTTGATCTCCTCTGTCGCGGGTCTTCCTCTCGGCGCCGCCGGTTCGGTCCGCACCCTGCTGGCTCTGTTGCTGACGTCGGCGTCACTGGCGTTGCTGGCGGCGATCTGCGCCGCCCTGGTCGACCGGCGGCCTCCTGCGTAGGTCCGGACGGCAGGGCGTGACCCTGCTGATCATGGACGTGGTGTGCAGGGTGGACATGGCGGCCCTGAGGGGTCGGGCCGAGCTGTCTTCTCATGGTCGATTACACGATTACGATCGCTCACAGCGAAACGACTCAAGGTCGGGAACATCCGGGGACTCCTGTTAATTGAGTGTGTATAACTCAACCCCCTGGAGTGCAGATGAGTGAGAGCTTGATCCTCCCGGTCCTTCCGCTCGACGACGCGGTCGTGCTTCCGGGGATGGTCGTCCCTCTGGACCTGTCGGACACGGAGATCCGCGCCGCGATCGAGGCCGCCCAGGCACTCGACGAGAACAAGCCGTGGGTCCTGCTCGTTCCCCGCATCGACGGCAGGTACGGCCCCGTGGGCGTACGGGCCGTCGTGGAGCAGGTCGGCAGGCTGCCCGGAGGCGAGCCCGCGGCCGTGGTGCGCGGCGTCGACCGCGTCCGCGTGGGGTCCGGCACCACCGGTCCCGGTGCGGCGCTGTGGGTGCAGGCGACCCGGATCGATCCGGTCCCGGCGAGCGAGCGGGCCGAGGAACTGGCCAAGCAATACAAGGCGCTGACCACCACGATCCTGCAGAAGCGCGGCGCGTGGCAGGTCGTCGACGCCGTGAACCAGATGAACGACCCGTCGGTCCTGGCCGACAACTCCGGCTACGCCCCCTGGCTGAGCACCCAGCGCAAGGTCGAGATCCTGGAGGCCCCCGACCCCGCCGACCGCTTGGAGAAGCTGGTCGAGTGGGCCCGTGAGCACCTGGCCGAGCTGGACGTGGCCGAGACGATCCGCAAGGACGTCCAGGAGGGCATGGAGAAGCAGCAGCGAGAGTTCCTGCTCCGCCAGCAGCTCGCCGCGGTCCGCAAGGAGCTCAGGGAGCTCAACGGCGACACCGCCGAGACCGAGGAGGAGGACTACCGCGCCCGCGTGGAGGCCGCCGACCTGCCGCAGAAGGTGCGCGAGGCCGCGCTCAAGGAGGTCGACAAGCTGGAGCGGACCTCCAAGCAGTCCCCCGAGACCGGCTGGATCCGCACCTGGCTCGACACCGTCCTCGACCTCCCGTGGAACGTGTACACCGAGGAGCGCCGTGCCGAAGGCGCGCCGAAGGGCACTGTCGACATCACCGCGGCCCGCGAGGTCCTCGACGCCGACCACACCGGCCTCGACGACGTCAAGGACCGCATCATCGAATACCTCGCCGTCCGCGGGCGCCGGGCCGCCAAGGGCCTGGGCGCGGTGGGCGGGCGCCGCAGCGGCGCCGTGCTCGCGCTGGCCGGTCCTCCCGGGGTCGGCAAGACCTCGCTCGGCGAGTCCGTCGCCCGCGCGATGGGCCGCAAGTTCGTCCGCGTCGCCCTCGGCGGCGTCCGCGACGAGGCGGAGATCCGCGGCCACCGGCGCACCTACGTCGGCGCGCTGCCGGGCCGGATCGTCCGGGCCATCCGCGAGGCCGGCTCGATGAACCCGGTCGTGCTCCTCGACGAGGTGGACAAGGTCGGCTCCGACTACCGGGGCGACCCGACCGCCGCGCTGCTGGAGGTGCTCGACCCGGCGCAGAACCACACCTTCCGCGACCACTACCTCGAGGTCGAGCTCGACCTGTCGGACGTGCTCTTCCTGGCCACGGCCAACGTGCTGGAGGCCATCCCCGGCCCGCTGCTCGACCGCATGGACATCGTGACGCTCGACGGCTACACCGAGGACGAGAAGGTGGCCATCGCCCGCGACCACCTGCTCCCGCGCCAGCTGGAGAAGGCGGGGCTCGGCGCCGAGGAGGTGACGGTCGGGGAGGACGCGCTGCGCAGGCTCGCGGCCGAGTACACCCGGGAGGCCGGAGTCCGGTCCCTGGAGCGCTCGATCGCCCGCGTCCTGCGCAAGGTCACCGCGAAGGCCGCGCTCGGCGAGGGCGAGCTGCCGGTGGCGGTGACGGCCGACGACCTGGTCGCCTACCTCGGCCGCCCGCGCCACGTGCCCGAGTCCTCGCTGCCGGAGTCCCGTCAGCGCACCTCGGTGCCCGGCGTGGCCACCGGCCTGGCCGTGACCGGCGCGGGCGGCGACGTCCTGTACGTGGAGGCGTCGCTGGCCGACCCGGAGACCGGCGACACCGGCCTGACCCTGACCGGTCAGCTCGGCGACGTCATGAAGGAGTCGGCGAAGATCGCGCTCTCCTACCTGCGCTCGCGCGGCGCGGAGATGGAGCTGCCGGTCGCCTCGCTCAAGGACCGTTCGGTGCACGTGCACTTCCCCGCCGGCGCCGTGCCCAAGGACGGCCCGTCGGCCGGCATCACGCTGACCACGGCCCTGGCCTCGCTGCTGTCCGGACGGCCGGTCCGCAACGACGTGGCGATGACCGGTGAGGTCTCCCTCACCGGACGGGTGCTCCCGATCGGCGGCGTCAAGCAGAAGCTGCTGGCCGCCCACCGGGCGGGCATCACCACGGTGCTGATCCCGGCGCGCAACGAGCCGGACCTGGACGACGTCCCCCAGGCCGTCCGCGACGAGCTCACCATCCACACGGTGAGCGACGTGCGGGAGGTCTTGGAGATCGCCCTCACCCCGGCCAAGGTCGCCGAGCACGCCGCGGCCTGACCCCGTTCCACGACCGGCCCGGTCCTCCCCCGTGGGAGGGCCGGGCCGCTCCGTATGCATGCACCGCCGTCGGGACACATGCGCGCACCGCCGTACGGCGCCGCCGGGGGGAAGCGGCCGGGCCGCGAAGGCCGTACCGCAAGATCACAATTTGCCCCGAGAAGCCCGGATCCGTCGCGACGAAATCCGGAAATTGGAAGACTGCTGAGATCACGCACATGCTGGACAGAAGGCCTTCCATTGAGCACCGAGATCGACATCTACGACCCCTCGCTGTACGAGGCGGGCATGCCCTGGGACCGCTACGCCCGGCTCAGGGAGGACGACCCCGTCCACCGGCACGCCGAGCCCGGCGGGCCCGGCTTCTGGGCCGTCACCAGGCACGCCGACATCCAGCACGTCTCCCGGCACCCGGAGGTCTTCTCCTCCCACGCGGGCGGCATCATGGTGCCGGACGCGACCGAGGAGCAGCTCTCCCGCAACCGGCTCATGATGCTCTTCCAGGACCCGCCGGAGCACACCTCCACCCGCAGCGTCGTCAACCGGGGCTTCACCCCCCGGATGATCGGCAAGCTCGAGGACCACATCCGCGAGATCTGCCACGATCTGGTCGGCACCGCCCTGGCCCGCGGCTCGGTGGACTTCGTCGCCGACATCGCCGCGCCGCTCCCGCTGTACGTGATCTGTGAGCTGATCGGCGCGCCCTCCGAGGACAGGGAGAAGATCTTCACCTGGTCGAACGCGCTGATCGGCGCCGACGACCCGGAGTTCGCCACCGGTGACCTGACGCCGATCTTCGAGCTGCTCTCCTACGCCTCCGCTCTCGGCGCCCGGCGCCGTGCCGAGCCGCGCGACGACATCGTCAGCAAGCTGGTCGCCCCCGGAGAGGACGGGACCAGCATGGACGACCTCGCCCTCGGCGTGTTCGTGATGCTGCTGGCCGTGGCGGGCAACGAGACCACCCGCAACGCCGCCTCCGGCGGGCTCCAGGCCTTCTTCGACCACCCGGAGCAGTGGCGGCGGCTGCTGGAGGACCGCTCGCTGCTGCGCACGCTCCCCGACGAGGTCGTCCGCTGGGTCTCCCCGGTGATCACCATGCGCCGCACCACGCTCGCCGACACCGAACTCGGCGGGCAGAAGATCCCGGCGGGGGAGAAGGTCGTCATGTACTACCCCTCGGGCAACCGCGACGCCGCCGTCTTCCCCGACGCCGACGTCTTCGACATCGGCCGCGACCCCAACCCGCACATCGGCTTCGGCGGCGGCGGCCCGCACTTCTGCCTGGGCGCCCACCTGGCCCGCATGGAGGTCCGGGTGCTGTTCGAGGTCCTGGCCGAGCGCGCCCCGGACATCGCCCCCGCCGGGCCGACCCGCCGCCTGCGCTCCAACTTCGTCAACTCCCTCAAGGAGATGCCGGTTCGCATGGGCGGGTGAGCGCGGGCGGGGACCGGCACGCGGGGAGGGCCGGCGGCCGCGACGGCGCCACGGGGCGGGGACCGGCGGGGAGGGTCAGCGGCCGCCGCACAGCGCGCGGTCGACCAGTTCGGCGGCGGCCTTCTCCCGGGCCAGCATGCGTTCTGCGTCCGCGGTCTTGCCGGAGACGAACAGTGTGACGCTGCGGCGGCCGTCCGCGGTGACGCCGGTGCGCGCGGTGTACCCGTAGTCGTCGCCGCCGTGGTTCCAGTAGAGGCCGCCGCACGTCAGCGGGCGCGACATGATCCCCAGGCCGTAGCGGGCTCCGGGCCACACCTGCTGGAACGCCGTGGCGGGCACGGTGCGGCGCATCTGCTGCAGCAGCGCGGGCGAGAGCAGTCGGCCGCCGGCCAGGGCGCGCAGGAAGCGGTTGACGTCCGAGGCGGTGGAGATCAGGCCGCCCGCGGCGTCGCCGTCGAAGTGCCTGGTGACGTCCACCGGCGCCGCGCCGGGACCCGGCACCAGATAGCCCTTCATGCGGGGGCGCGGCACGTCGAGTGAGGTGCCCGACCAGAGCGTGTGCCGAAGGCCCAGCGGCCGGCTGATGCGCTCGCTGACCTCCGCGTGCCAGGGACGGCCGGTGACCTTTTTGATGATCATGCTGATGGCCAGGTAGCCGGTGTTGGAGTACAGCCAGCCCTCGCCGGGCCGGAAGGCGGGCTCGTGCCGCATCGCCTCGGCCACCACCTGCTCGTCGGTGAAGCGGTCGTAGCGGCGCTTGCGGTAGTCCTCGACCGAGCCGAAGACCGGATAGGCGTCGTGGACGCCGGCGGTGTGCTGCAGCAGCTGGCGGACGGTCATCGCGCGGCCGTCGTGGCCGTTGCCCCGGATGACGCCGGGCAGCCAGCGCTCCACGGTGTCGTCCAGGGACAGCTTTCCCTCGCCGGCGAGCTGGAGCACCACGGTGGCCACGAAGGTCTTGGTGACGCTGGAGACGCGGGTGTATCCGCCGGCGGGGACGGGCTTTCCGGTACGGACGTCCGCCACGCCGGCCGTGGCGACCAGGCGCCGGCCGTCGCCGGTGACGACCTGCGCTTCGACGCCGGTGGCGCCGAGGGCGCGGACGGCGTCCACGTCGCGCTGGAGGTGGGCCCGGCCGTACCGGCCGATGGGTGCCCCTCCCGCGGGGGACGCTGTGGGAGAGGCCGAGGGGGAGGACGGTCCGCTCGCGGGGGCAGGAGCGGCGGAGGCAGGACGAGCGGCGCCGGAAGCGGGTCCGGTCCCATCCCCAGATGATGAACGCACGCATTGCAGCAACGATCGCCGCGGCGCGCCGACGGCTGCGTGCCCGCCCGCGGGCGGCCGACGCGGCGCTCGCCTCCGGGCTGACGGCGATGGCGCTGCTGCTCCGGCTGGGTGAGGGGTTCCCGGCGGACACCGCCACGGCCGCCGTGCTCGTCGTGCTGCTGCTCGCGCAGGCCGTACCGCTGCTGTGGCGGCGGTCGCGTCCGTGGCCGGTCATGGCCGCCGTCGGCGTCGCCTATCCGCTCTTCGAGCTGACCGACCCCCTGGTCGGCTTCCACGACGGGCTGTACGTCCTGTGCGCCGTCTACGCCGTCGCCCGCTACGCGCCCCCGCCGCGCAGCGCGGCGGCGATCGGCGCCGCCGTGGCCGCGATCGCGGTTCCCGAGGCCGCCGGGCCGTGGCTGAGCCTGCCGGTGCCCCGGGAGCCGGTCGCGGGCCCGGTCGAGGCGGTGCTGATCGTCGCGGTGGCGGCGGGCACCTGGCTGCTGGGCTTCTCCCAGCGCCATATCCACGCCGACGCGGCGCACCTGCGGGAACTGGCCGGTCGGCTCCGCGCCGAGCAGGAGGTCAGCGCCCGCCGGGCGGTCCTGGCCGAACGCGCACGCATCGCCCGCGACCTGCACGACGTGGTCGCCCACCACGTCAGCGCGATCGCGATGCAGGCCCGCGCCACGGCGGAGGTGCTGACCGAGGACCCCGGCCTGGCGGGCCGCGGCGTGGCGGAGATCGGCGAGGCGGCCGACAACGCCCTGACCGAGATGCGGCGCCTGCTGGGCCTGCTCACCGACGACCGCGACCTCGACGCCACGGGCCTGCCCGCCGGCGACCGTGCCCTTGGTCCGGCGGTCCTGCCCACCGGTGACCGCGACCCTGCTTCGGCGGCCCTGCCCGCCGGCGACCGTGGCCGGACCGGGCCTGCGGTCCCGCGCGACGGCGGTGGGCCGGGCCCCGCTCCGGAGCCGTCGCTGCGCCATCTGGACCGGCTCGCCGCCGCCGCCCGGGCCGCGGGGTGCCGGGTGGGGATCGAGGCGGTCCCGGTGGCCGGGATCCCGCCCGCGGTGCAGGTGTCGGCCTACCGCGTCGTCCAGGAGGCCCTCACCAACGTCCTGCGGCACGCGGGGGCCACGGGCGTGCGCATCACCCTGAGCCGGGGGAGGGGACGGCTGACCGTCGTCGTCGGCAACGACCCTCCCGCGCCGGCCCACGTCCCCCTGCCCGGCTCCGGCCTGGGCCTGGTCGGCATGCGCGAGCGGGCCGCGCTGTTCGGCGGCACCCTCCGGGCGGGCCCCCGCGACGGCGGCGGATGGCGGGTGGAGGCCGTCTTCCGCTTCCCCGAACCGCTCCCGCCCCGCGAGGACGGCGTCGCGTCCTGCGGGGACGCCGTGGTCACGGGCCCGCAGGGCCTGGCATGACCTCCGTGCGCGTGCTCGTCGCCGACGACCAGGAGATGGTCAGGGCCGCCCTGCGCGTCATGATCGAGCGGCGTGCCGATCTGACGGTCGTGGGGGAGGCCGCCGACGGGGAGGAGGCAGTGGCGGCGGCCTTCGAACTGCGGCCCGACGTGGTGCTGATGGACGTGCGCATGCCCGGCCTGACCGGCGTGGAGGCGACCGGGCGCATCCTGGGGCAGTGGCCGCACGACGGCCCCCGCCCCCGCGTGCTGATGCTGACCACGTTCGACCTCGACGAGTACGTCCACGCCTCCCTGCGCGCGGGCGCCTCGGGCTTCGTCCTGAAGAACACCTCGCCCGACCGGCTCGCCGACGCCATCCGCGTGGTCGCGGCGGGGGAGGCCGCACTCGCCCCGACCGTCACCCGGCGGATCATCGGCGCCGTCACGGCCCTTCCCCCCGTCCTGCTCGCCGGAGCGCTGGAGCCCGCCACGGGTGCGGCGGAGCCCGCCGCGGGAGCGCCGGCGGCCGTCACGGGGACGCCGGGATCCCCTCTGGAGCCGCCGGCGGCCGCCGGGGGAACGCCGCCGGGCCCACGATCCGGGGCGGCCCGCCGGATCGGCCGGCTCACCGCGCGGGAGCTGGAGGTCCTCGTCCTGGTGGCCAGGGGCATGTCCAACACGCGCATCGCCAGGAGCCTCGGCCTGTCGGAGGCGGGGGTGAAGAGCCGGGTGAACCGCATCCTCACCCGGCTGGGCCTGGAGAACCGGGTCCAGGCCGCGCTCCTCGCCCACGAGGCCGGCCTGGCGGAGCGCTTTCCCTCCACCCCTGCCCACCTGGGCGAATGACATATACGGACGAATCATCAAGTTGATTGACCGAATGATTCGTCCATGCTGCCATGAGCTCCATGCTGTACGGCACGCCTCGGCTGGAGGCCATCGACCGGAAAGTCCTCGACGAGATCGAGGAGATGCGCCGGGACTTGAAATACCGCCTGGCCGAGACCCATCGCTGGGACGGCCAGTTGCGGCGGCAGCTCCAGGCCCGGGCGATCCAGGGGTCCAACTCGATCGAGGGCTATCGGGCCAGCGTCGAGGACGTCGAGTCCATCATGTCCGGCGAGGAGCCGCTGGAGACCTCGGCCCGGGTGGCCCGTGAGATCGCCGGGTACCAGCAGGCGCTGACCTACATCCAGCTCCTGTCCCGGGCCGCGGTCTTCCGGTTCGATGCCGGCCTGCTGCACGGGCTGAACTTCATGATGATCGGCCACCACCCGGACAAGACTCCGGGGACCGTACGGTCCGGCGGCATCTACGTGCGCAACTCCGCCACGGGTGAGGTCGTCTACGAGGGGCCGGAGGCCGAGCGGGTGCCGGGGCTCCTGGACGAGCTGGTCTCCTGGCTCAACGAGGGCGACCTCGACGCACCCGGTTACGTCCGCGCGGCCATGGCCCACTTCAACCTGGTGGGCATCCATCCGTGGCGGGACGGGAACGGCCGGATGTCCCGCGCGCTGCAGACCCTCGTGCTCGGCCGGGACCAGATCACCACACCGGAGTTCTGCTCGATCGAGGAGTGGCTCGGGGAGGGCAGGAACACCTACGACTACTACGACGCGCTGGGCGCGAGGCAACGCAGGAGCTGGGACCCGCACGACGACATGCTGCACTGGGTGCGCTTCTGCCTGCGGGCCCACCACATGCAGGCCCAGCGGGTACGGCGCCGCCTGGCCGAGGCCGGGGAGGTCTGGATGCTCCTGGAGGAGCAGGTCGACGCCGAGGGGCTGAACACCCGGGCGGTCTCGGCGCTGTACGAGGTGTTCGTCAACCGCCGGCTGCGCCGGAGCCGCTATCAGGCCGACGAGTCGCTCAGTCAGGGGCAGGCGGCCAGGGATCTGCGGGAGCTGGCGGCCAAGGGCTGGCTGAGGCCGTACGGCGAGACCAAAGGGCGCTTCTACGCGCCGGGGCCGAGGATGCAGGCGATCAAGGACGACTTCGCCGGCCGGATCACCCCGCTGCGCGATCCCTGCCGGTGACCGGCGGGCGGGCTCGGAGCGGGGGCCGCCGGGAGGGCCATGGCGTTATCGGCCCCGAGCGGGCGGGTAGGACGCGTGTGCCCGGTCGTTGATCGCTCGGCGGGATCCGGGGCCGCGGCGTCGCCGCCTCCGCGTGAGGCCCGGTCGCGGCCGAGGAAGATCTCCGGGACCGGGGCAGGTGTGAGGTACCTCACTGGAAGTGTCGGGAATAGGGGGAATTAAGGGCGTGTTGTGGCAGGCGTGAACGTGGCGTACGACATCGCGATGACCCCGCAGGGCCGGGCCGTGTGTCGTGGCGCGCGCATGTGCGGGATGTCCCGCATGTGTGCCATGGGCGGCATGCCGTCGACGGGCTGATACCCCCTCCCATGCCGAAGCCCCCGCCCCGTTCCCCAGAGAAGGCCTGCACCATGAACTGCCCCGCGGACACCATCGTCCTGCGCCGCCTGAGCCACCTGCCCTTCCCTCCCGGCACCCGCTGACCCCCCGGCTGAATCCGCTTCTCGTACGACCTAATTCATGTTGGGGAACCGTTGTGATCGATGTGTCGGGCCTGCGCAAGGTCTATCAGGATCGAGGGCGGCGGGTCGAGGCTCTGAAAGGCGTCGACCTGCACGTCCGGGAGGGTGAGATCTTCGGCGTGCTCGGGCAGAGCGGTGCCGGCAAGAGCACGCTGCTGCGCTGTGTGAACCTGCTGGAGCGGCCCACCTCGGGCACCGTCTCGGTGGCCGGGCAGGAGCTGACCGCGCTGGGGGAGGCCGAGCTGCGCCGGGCCCGGCAGCGGATCGGGATGATCCACCAGCACTTCGCGCTGCTGTCGTCGCGGACCGTCGCCGGGAACGTCGCCTTCCCGCTGGAGGTCATGGGCGTCGGCCGGGCCGAGCGGTCCGCGCGGGTGGCCGAGCTGCTGGAGCTGGTCGGGCTGGCCGACAAGGCCGGGGCGTATCCGGCGCAGCTGTCCGGCGGGCAGAAGCAGCGGGTCGGCATCGCCCGCGCGCTGGCCGGCCGGCCCTCGGTGCTGCTGTCGGACGAGGCCACCTCGGCCCTCGACCCGGGCACCACCCAGTCGATCCTCGCCCTGCTCAAGAGCCTCAACCGCGAGCTGGGCCTGACCATCCTGCTGATCACCCACGAGATGCACGTGGTCAAGGGCATCTGCGACTCGGTCGCCGTCATGCGCGACGGGCTGATCGAGGAGTCGGGCGGCATCACCGAGCTGATCGCCCGGCCCGGCTCCCGCCTGGCCGCCGAGCTGTTCCCCCTGCCCGCCCCCGAGGCCGGAGCCGTCACGATCACCTTCACCGGGCGGGCCGACGAGCCGGTGGTCTCGGAGGTCGTGCGCAAGTTCGACGTGGACGTGAGCATCCTCGGCGGGGCCCTGGAGGAGGTGGCCGGCGTCTCGGCCGGCCGGCTCCGGGTCCGCATCACCGGTGACGAACGCGACGCCGCCCTCGGCTATCTGGCCGCGCGCGACCTGCTGGTGGAGGTGGCCCCGTGACGTGGGAAGAGATGAGCCCGCTGCTGTGGGAGGCCACCGGGCAGACCGCCCTGATGGTCCTGTGGTCCACGCTGTTCACCGTACTGCTCGGCCTCCCGCTCGGCGTCGCGCTGGTCGTCACCGACCGGGGCGGGCTGCTGCCCTCCCGCCTGCTCAACCGGGTGCTCGGCCTGATCGTCAACGTCGGCCGGTCGCTGCCGTTCATCGTCCTGATGATCGCGGTCATCCCGCTGACCCGGCTGATCGTGGGCACCACCATCGGCACCTTCGCCGCCGTCGTCCCGCTGACGCTCGGCGCGGCGCCGTTCTTCGCCCGGCTGGTGGAGACCGCGCTGCGCGAGGTGGGCCGGGACACCGTGCAGGCGGCCCAGGCCATGGGCGCCGGCCGCTGGACGATCATCGGCAGGGTCCTGCTGCCCGAGGCCCGGTCCGGTCTCGTCGCGGGACTGACCGTGACCGTGGTCGCGCTGATCTCCTACTCGGCCATGGCCGGGGTGATCGGCGGCGGCGGCCTCGGCGACCTGGCCATCCGGTACGGCTACCAGCGCTTCGAGACCACCCTCATGATCGTCACGGTCGTCGTGCTGATCGTCATCGTCCAGCTCGTGCAGACCCTGGGCGACGTGATCGCCCGCCGCCTCGCACGCCACTGACCTCATCTGATTCCCGGGCCTCCGTCACGAGTGGGGGTCCCGGTCTCTCACACCGAAAAGGAGCGCGCACCATGCGCAGGTTCTTCGCCATCGCGTCCGCCGCCACAGCCCTGGCCCTGGCGCTGACCGCCTGCGGCTCGAACGAGTCCGGCACCGCCACCGACGCCGCCGCCACGCCCGCCGCGAACGAGGTGCTCAAGGTCGGCGCCACCCCGGTCCCGCACGCGGCGATCCTGAAGTTCGTCAAGGACAACCTCGCCGCCAAGGAGGGGCTGAACCTGGAGATCGTCGAGTTCACCGACTACGTCCAGCCGAACGTCCAGCTCGACGACGGCCAGCTCGGCGCCAACTTCTTCCAGCACCGGCCCTACCTCGACGACTTCAACGCCTCCAAGGGCACCAAGCTGACCTACGTCCAGGACGTGCACCTGGAGCCGCTGGGCCTGTACTCCAAGAAGATCAAGGCCGCCGCCGAGCTGGCCGACGGCGCGACCGTGGCCGTGCCCAACGATGCCACCAACCTGGGCCGCGCGCTGAAGCTGCTGGCCGACAACGGCGTGATCACCCTGAAGGAGGGCGTCGGCACCGCCGCCACCGAGCGCGACGTCGCCGGCAACCCGAAGAACCTGACCTTCCAGCCGCTGGAGGCCGCCCAGCTGCCGCGTTCGCTGGAGGACGTCGACGCCGCCGTCATCAACGGCAACTACGCCATCGAGGGCGGCCTCAAGCCCGCCACCGACTCGCTGGTGCTGGAGAAGGCCGAGGACAACCCCTACGCCAACGGCCTGGTCGTGGCAGCGGGCAAGGAGCAGGACCCGCGCGTGGTCAAGCTCGCCAAGCTGCTGTCCGGTCCCGAGGTGAAGAAGTTCATCGAGGACACCTACAGCGGCTCGGTCATCCCCGCCGCCGCGCAGTGAGATCCGGCCGCCCGCACGGGTGACTTTCCCGATCCCTCTCCTGGGGGATCGGGAAGGCCCGCCCGCCGGATCATGATGGTGACCTCGCCATTTAAGCAAGTTGTAAGTGAGTGGCAATCGCCGGGATCTACAACGGGAGCGTCAAAAATCCTCATTCCCGAGAGGACCCCTCAGATGCGATTCGTCACCCGTATCCTGGCCGGTGCCGGTGTGGCCGCTCTCCTCGCCATAGGAGCCCCCGTCGCCGCCAACGCGGCGACGGCCCCCGCCGCCGCGCCGACCACGGCCACGGACCCCTACTTCCACGACTCCTGGGGCCCGTACTCCTCCTCCGACCACAAGGCGGAGGCCGAGGGCAAGGTCACGGTCCACAAGAAGTCGTACAAGCAGTGGTACTGGAAGAAGTACTACAAGGTCGTCAAGAAGTGCTGGTGGAAGGACGGCAAGAAGCACTGCAAGTGGGTCAAGACCTGGCACAAGAAGAAGGTCTGGAAGTGGGCCCACGAGTACCCCTTCACCGTCGACAGCAAGCTCACCAACCACAAGTGGTGGGGCAAGCACCGCTTCAGCTGCGCGTGGGAGACCTTCAAGGTCGTGAACTTCGACGACTCGGTCTACTACAAGAGCTTCAACAACTGCCACAAGCACTCGAAGTACTACTCGTTCAGCGGTAAGGACGCCAAGGCGATCTTCGTTCAGGTGAGCCGCGGCAACCACCACGAGCCCAAGGGCTACTTCGGCGGCTGGCAGCACGTCTACAGCCAGGCCTGATCGAAAGTCCCGATGGCACAGGGCCATCACCCGCACGCGAGGCCGTGATCTCCCCGGAGGTCACGGCCTCGCCGTGTGAGCGGGGGCCTCGTGCCGCAGTGGCCGTCACCCGAGGTAAGCGGGCACTTCTCAGCGGGGAGTTAACCGAGTAGCGTTCGGTTTCATGCATCCCGGAGCCATCGCAGCAGTTTCGCCGGACAAGCCCGCTGTGATCATGGCGGGCTCCGGCCGGGTCGTCACCTTCCGCGAGCTGGACGAGGAGTCCAACCGGCTCGCCCACCTGTTCCGCGCCGCGGGCCTGCGGCCGGGCGACCACATAGCCTTCATGCTGGAGAACCATCCGCTGTTCCTGGTGGTGGCCTGGGCGGCGCACCGCTCGGGCCTGTACTACACCGCGATCAGCTCGCGGCTGAAGACCGACGAGCTGGCCTACATCGTGGACAACTGCGAGGCCCGGATCTTCATCTCCTCGGCGAAGCTCGCCGACGTCGCGACCTCCATCGCCGAGGCCACCCCCCGCGTCGAGCGCCGGCTCATGCTGGACGGCGTCGCCCCCGGCTTCGACTCCTACGAGGAGGCGGTCGCCGCCCACCCGGCCACGCCGATCGAGGACGAGTGCCAGGGCGCGGACATGCTCTACTCCTCCGGCACCACCGGCCGGCCCAAGGGCGTCAAACCCGCCCTGTCCAAGGCCCCGCTCGACGAGTCCGGCCCGCTTCTGCAGCTCATCCAGTTCCTGTTCGCGCCGTCGGCCGACAGCGTCTACCTGTCCCCGGCGCCGCTGTACCACGCCGCGCCGCTGCGCTACTGCATGAGCTTCCAGCGGGTCGGCGCGACCATCGTGGTGATGGAGCGCTTCGACCCCGAGCAGGCGCTCGCGCTCATCGACAGGTACGGCGTGACGCACTCGCAGTGGGTGCCGACCATGTTCATCAAGATGCTCAAGCTGCCGCAGGAGACCCGCGCGAAGTACGACCTGTCCTCGCTGGCCTGCGCGATCCACGCCGCGGCGCCCTGCCCGGTCCCGGTCAAGGAGCAGATGATCGACTGGTGGGGCCCGATCATCCACGAGTACTACGCCGGGACCGAGGGCAACGGCTTCCTGTACGTCGGCTCGGAGGACTGGCTCAAGCACAAGGGCACGGTCGGCCGCCCCCTGCTGGGCGTGGTGCACGTCTGCGACGAGGACGGCGACGAGCTGGCGCCGCGTGAGCACGGCACGGTCTACTTCTCCGACGGGCCCCGGTTCGTCTACCACGGCGACGCGGACAAGACGAAGGCGTCCCAGGACCCGCAGGGACGCGGGTGGACGACCCTGGGCGACATCGGCTACGTCGACGAGGAGGGCTTCCTCTACCTCACCGACCGCCGCTCCTACATGATCATCTCCGGCGGGGTGAACGTCTATCCGCAGGAGGCCGAGAATGTGCTCTCGGTCCACCCCAAGGTGGCCGACGTCGCGGTCTTCGGCGTCCCGGACGAGGAGATGGGCGAGCAGGTCAAGGCCGTGGTCCAGCCGCTGTCCATGGACGAGGCCGGCCCGGGGCTGGAGGCCGAGCTGATCGAGTACTGTCTGTCCCAGCTCGCGCCGTACAAGTGCCCCAAGTCGGTGGACTTCCGCGAGGAACTGCCCCGCCACCCCACCGGCAAGCTCTACAAGCGCCTCCTGCGCGACGAGTACTGGCCCGCGAAATCATGATTTTTTAGATTTTGTACGGCTTCCGCGCCGCCCCCTGACCACGGCTGATAAAGGCCGTGTCAGGGGGTGCGGATCACCGCGATCATCCCCTTAACCAGCTCTTACGTCATGCCCGGCATCGTTGTGCGTACCGGAGGAACCGGTCGTCACCGTGGCGTCCACGGGTGGACGTAGGACATGGGGGATGACATGGACGACAACAAGAACGAGCAGGGCGTCACTCCGGCATCGGCCGCCGGCACCACCCCGGTCGAGCCGGTCCCCGGCAACGACGGCTGGAGCCAGTTCGGCGCGAGGCCGCCCCGGGCCGGGGGCTTCCGCGAGGACCAGAGCACGGGATCCCAGAGCGCGGGGCCGGAGCCGACGCTGGTCCACCCGCTTCCGGAGCGGGACGGCTCCGGGCGGCCCACCTTCGAGCAGCCCGCCGAGCGCACGGCCGAGCAGCCGATCATCGGGCACGCCGCCCCCGGGTACACCGCCGAACAGCCCGTCATCGGGCACGCCGCCCCCGGGTACACCGCCGGGCAGCCCTTCGCCGGGCACGGGGTCCCGGTGCAGGGGGCGCCCGCCGTGCCCGCCCAGCGGGTCCGGCTGAGCGCGGTGCAGAAGCTGGGCGCCGGCCTCGCGCTGGCCGCCATGGCGGTGGGCGGCGGGGTGGCCGGGGCCTTCGCGGCCAACGCCTTCGACGACGACGCCAGGCTCACCTCCTCCTCGGCCCCCGTGGTCAGCCCGGTCGGCCAGGTGACCACGGTCGCCGACGTCGCCGAGGCCGTGCAGCCCTCGGTCGTGTCGATCGAGGTCAGGAGCGGCAACGGCGGCAGCGAGGGCTCGGGCGTGATTCTGTCCGAGGACGGGCAGATCCTCACCAACAACCACGTCGTCGAGGCGGGCGGGCAGGACGCCCAGATCACCGTCAAGTTCAGCGACGGCAAGACCGCCACCGCCAAGATCGTCGGCACCGACCCGGCCACCGACCTCGCGGTCATCAAGGCGGAGAACGTCTCCGGCCTCACCAAGGCCTCGCTCGGCGACAGCGACCAGCTCAAGGTCGGCGACTCCGTGCTCGCCATCGGCAGCCCGCTCGGCCTGTCGGGTTCGGTCAGCTCCGGCATCGTCAGCGCCCTCGACCGCACGCTGACCGTCGGCGGCCGGCAGCAGGAGCAGCAGCTCCCGCCCGGCTGGGGCGGCGACCAGGGCCAGAGCGGCGGCACCTCCACCACCATCGGCGGGGCCATCCAGACCGACGCGGCGATCAACCCCGGCAACTCCGGCGGCGCGCTGGTCAACTCCTCCGGGCAGGTGATCGGCATCAACACCGCCATCGCCACCAACGGCGGCGAGGGCAACATCGGCGTCGGCTTCGCCATCCCGATCAACACCGCCCGGCAGGTCGCCCAGCAGCTCATCGACACCGGCAAGGTCTCCCACGCCTTCCTGGGCGTGAGCATGGCCGACGCCGTCGGAGACGCGGGCGGCGCGCTGGTCCAACAGGTCACCGAGGGCAGCCCGGCCGCCCAGGCCGGCCTGAAGCAGGGCGACCTGATCACCAAGATCGACGACACCGCGGTCGAGGGCTCCGCCACCGTGGTCGGCGCGATCCGCAGCCTCAAGCCGGGCGACCGGGTGACGCTCACCTACGTCCGCGACGGCCGCACCGAGACCGCCACCGCGACGCTCACCGAGAAGACCGGAGAGCAGTAGTCCCGCAAGCGGAGGCGCCGCCGGGTTACTCGGACCCCGGCGGCGTCTTCATGTCCGGTGATGACATCGGCCCGCCCAGGCCGGAGGGGAGGGCGCCCGGATATTAATCGGATATTCAACTGTCCGGTCCTGAAGTGAATTCGGCCGCGCTCACCCCCGCCCCACCTGGCCTTACTCATTCCGCTGACCGTGACGGCCGTTTCGGTCAGGGCCGCTTCAACTCTCTTGCCGGAAAACTCTTTAACGTCGTCTCAGCGGGCACTTTTTCTGAAAGGCTTGGAGCGGAGGGAGGATTGGCTTCCGCGGCGGTGGACGGAATGAGGGAGACGTTGCCCCCCGAGCGGCGAATGGGTCGGATCTTCGTCGAGTTGGCTGACACCCTGACCGACGACTTCGACATCATGGATTACCTGGACAATCTCGCCTGTCATGGAGCCGAGGTTCCCGGGGTGAGCGCGTGCGCGGTGCTCCTGGCCGACCCGGTCGGCCCGCTGAGCATCGTGGCCGCCTCCAGCGAGTCGGCTCGCGCGGTGGGGGTGAACCAGCTGCGTCACCAGGAGGGACCGAGCCTGCAGGCCTACCAGACCTGCGCACCGGTGTGCTGCACGGACCTGAAGGCCGCCCTCCCGCGCTGGCCGCACTACGCGCCGGTCGCGCTGGCGGCCGGGTTCGCCGCGGTGCACGCCTTCCCGCTGTGCTGGCAGGGGCAGGCCGTGGGCGCGTTCAGCCTGCTGCGCGCCGCCGCGGGCCGGCTGGACGTCCCGGCCGCCGAACGGGCCGGGGACCTGGCCGAGGCGGCCGCCATCGGCCTGTTGCACCGGCGCACGGTGCGCCACCACGAGAGCCTCACCCGGCAGCTGCAGGTCGCCCTGAACAGCCGGGTGCTGATCGAGCAGGCCAAGGGCATGCTGGCCGGATACCTGCGGCTGACCCCCGACCAGGCCTTCACCCTGATGCGCGACTACGCCCGCGCGCACCACCTCAAGCTGACCGCGCTCAGCCGTGCCCTGCTGCATGGGGAGATCACCCTTCCGGCACCCTCCCGGGAGTAGGTCCGCTTGCCTGTGGCCGGTACCGGTGGTGCCATGGAAGCCGCCGGATCAACCCAGGCAGGTGGCGATATGGTGATGAACCGGAGAGGGGCGGGCAATCTGCCCGCTGAGACCACCACGCTGATCGGTCGGAGCGCGGAGCTGGACCGGCTGCGGCACATGTGCGAGCGGTCCCGGCTGGTGACGGTGACCGGTCCGGGCGGGGTGGGCAAGAGCCGCCTGACGCTGCGGGCCGCCGCCGAGCTGGCGCCCGGCTTCGCCGACGGGGTCTGGCTGGTGACGCTGTCGCCGCTGGAGATGGGCGCCTCGCTGCCGTACGCGATCGCTGAGGCGCTGCTTGTGGTGAACCAGAGCACCGATCCGATGATCGAGGTGGTGGCCCGCTATCTGGCCGACCGCCGGCTGCTGCTGGTGTGGGACACCTGCGAGCATCTGGCCGAGGCGTGCGCGGAGGTCGCCGAGCAGCTGCTGGCCGCCGCGCCGGGCCTGCGCATCCTGGCCACCAGCCGCCGGGTGCTGGGCGTCCCGTCCGAGGAGGTCCTCCTCCTGGAACCGCTGCCGATCCCCGCCGCCGCGCACTGGGACGGGGACGGGGACGCGGCGGCGCTGCTGGTCGAGCGGGCCGCCGCCGTGGCGCCCGGCTTCGCCGTCACCGAGGACAACCGGCAGGCCGTGGTGCGCATCTGCCGGAAGCTGGACGGATTGCCGCTGGCCATCGAACTGGCCGCCGCCCGGCTGGGCGAGTGGTCGCCGCAGCAGCTGGCCACGCGGCTGGGGGACCGTTTCGCGGTGCTGGACGCGGGTGAGGCCGGCTACGCCGCAGATCCGCCCTGGCATCAGGGTCTGCGCACCGCGATCGGGTGGAGCCACCAGTGGTGCAGCCCGGCCGAACGCCTGCTGTGGGCCCGGGCCTCGGTGTTCGCCGGATCCTTCAGCCCGGCCGCGGCGAGGCGGGTGTGCGCCGACGCCGGCCTGCCCGCCGACCGGATCCCGGCGCTGCTGGCCGCCCTGACCGACAAGTCCATCCTGACCTGGGTGCCGACCGGTGACGGCGAGCGCTACAGGATGCTGGACACGGTGCGCGAGTACGGCGCCTTCTGGCTGGCGCACCTGGGGCAGGAGCACGAGCTGCGGTGCCGGCACCGCGACCACTACCGGGAGCTGGCCGCCGCGGGCGAGGCCGCCTGGTTCGGTCCCGACCAGTTCCTCTGGTTCGACCGGATGAGCGCCGAGCTGGACAACCTGCGCGCCGCGCTGGAGTTCGCCCTGGCCACCCCCGACGATCATTGCGCGGCCGAGCTGGCGGGCGTGCTGTGGTTCGTGTGGTACGCCTGCGGCCACATGCAGGAGGGCCGGTACTACCTGGATCGGGCGCTGGCCGCAGACACCGGTGCGAGCCGGGCTCGCGTCCATGCGCTGGCGGTCGTGAGCCTGCTCACGGCGAGCCAGGGGGACAGCGAGACCGGGAGGCTGCAGGCCGAGGAGTGCCTGCGTCAGGCCGAGAAACACGGTGACGTCCGCGGTCTGCAGCTCGGGCAGGCCCTGCTCCTGGCAGCCGCGATGGTCCGGGGCGACCAG
The DNA here is from genome assembly GCF_016863195.1 of Paraplanobispora takensis. Classification (GTDB taxonomy): domain Bacteria; phylum Actinomycetota; class Actinomycetes; order Streptosporangiales; family Streptosporangiaceae; genus Planobispora; species Planobispora takensis. The sequence continues at coordinate 227,000 of NZ_BOOK01000014.1, forward strand.
GAGCAGGCGACGGCCCTGACCCGGGACCTGTCGGGACGCATATCCGACGAACTCACCTTGACCTACCACGTGTACTGCCTGTGCGCGATCAGCGTCCACATCATCGCCGGCCGGTTCGGGGAGGCCGTGACGCTGCTGGAGCGGATGCGTCACCTCTGCGAGCAGCATGGCGAGCAATGGCTGCGCGCCTATGCCGACGTCTTCCGTGCCCAGGCCGAACTGGCCCTGGGCCGTCCCCTGGTCGCGCAGGCCCACGCCCGGGCGGCGCTGGAGGTCAAGTACCGCATGCACGACAACGCCGGAGTCGCCATAGCCCTGGACGTGCTCGGTCCGGCCGCCCTCGCCGTCGGCCAGGCCCGGCACGCCGCCTATCTGCTGGGCCTGGCCCACCAGGTCTGGGAGACCGTCGGCCGGCGGCAGGCCGGCATCCCCGCATGGGTCGCCGCCCGCCGGGACTGCGAGGACCGCGCCCGGCAGGCCCTGGGGGAGCAGGCCTATCTGGGTGCCTACGCGGCCGGATACGGCACCGATCTCGACAAGGGCGTCGCTGCGGCGATCAGCGGTCCCGACGCCCGTTCGACGGCACCCGACGTACGGTGACCCGCCACGGGCGCCACGCGCCCGGCGGCGGGCGGAGCCCCGGGGGCCCCGCCCGCCGCCGGGCCCGGGACCCTCAGGAGAAGCGGTCGCCCTCGTCTCGGCGGTAGGCCCAGGCGGCCAGGACGGCGGCGACCGCGGTCCAGACACCGAACATGACCAGCGCCAGCGTGTCGGGGGTGCCGTAGCCCAGCGCCGCCCAGACCAGCTCCACCGCGCCCCGGCTGGGCAGGAACGGCGCCACCGCGTCGATGAAGGCCGGGGGGTCCACCGGGTTCGTCAGCAGGCCGCCGCCCACGGCCATCGGGAACAGGGTCAGCTGCACCACCGCGATCGCGGCCTTGGAGGGCAGGGCGTAGCCGATGAACAATCCCAGGAGCTGGAAGGGGGCCGAGGCGAGCATCAGGGCGAGGAAACCCAGCAGGAACCGTACGGGGGTCACGGTGGCCTCGGTGAACAGCGCGGCCACGATCAGCACCGGCACGATCCCGATGAGCGTCATGGCCAGCGCGTTGAGGATCCTGGCCCCGAACCGCGGCCAGGGCCCGGCCGGGAGGGTGCGGGTGTAGGGGTCCCACGGCTGGGCGCGGTCCTCCGAGACGCCCAGGCCGTGGGTGAACAGGCCGCTGGACATCACCGCGAAGACCATCATCGACGCGGTGGCCAGCGTCGCCCCGACGGGGTCGTCACCGGCGAAGGGCACCACGAAGAAGAGCATCGAGGCGGCGGGGAAGAAGCCGTTCCCGATGACCGCGATCGGCACGCGGACGGTCTCCAGGAACTGATATCGGGTGTGGGTCAGCAGAAGCGACACGGGGGATGGTCCTCTCGTACGGGGGGCTGCGGGCCGTCCCGGGGCTCAGGCGTCCTGGGGCTCGCGGGCGGTGATGGTGAGGAACGCCTCCTCCAGGGAGGTGGGGCGGATCTCCAGGTCGGAGAAGGGCACGTCGGCCCGGACGAGCTCGCGGACCAGGGCGTCGGCGTCGGTGGTGAGCAGGTGGACGCGCTCGCCCTCGCGCTCCGTGCGCAGGACGCCGGGCAGCTCGGGCAGGTCCCCGCCGGTCAGGGCGACGCGGCGCACGCCGGCGATGCCCCGCACCTCCGCGATCGGGCCGTCGGCCAGGACCCGGCCGTGCCCGATGACCACGACCCGCTCGGCGAGCGCCTCGACCTCCTCCAGATAGTGGCTGGTGAGCACCACGGTCCCGCCCTCGGCGTGGAAGCCCCTGATGGCCTCCCACAACCCCCGGCGGGCCTCGACGTCCAGCCCGGTGGTCGGCTCGTCGAGGAAGACCAGCCGGGGATCGCCGACGAAGGCCAGCGCCACGGCCAGGCGCCGCTTCTGCCCGCCGGACAGCCCGCCGATCTGGCGGCGCTCAAGATCTGACAGCCCGAACCGCTCCAGCAGCGCCCCCCGCTCGACGCCGCGCGGGTAGTGGGCGGCGGTGAAGTCGACGACCTCGCGCACCCGCAGCGTCGGCGGGAGTCCCGTCTCCTGCGGGGTGACGCCGATGCCGCGCCGCCGTACGGCGTCGACGGGGGAACCGCCGAACAGCTCCATCCGGCCTGAGGTGGGCCTGCGCAGCCCGACGAACAGGTTGATCAGGGTCGACTTGCCCGCGCCGTTCGGCCCGAGCAGGCCGACCAGTTCACCGGAGCGGATGTCGAGGGAGACGCCGTCCAGCGCCAGCACGTCCCCGTAGCGCCGGGTGACCTCGACGGCGCGGGCCAGGGTCTCGGGCCGCGCTTCCGTGCCCGTCCCGGGGGCGGTCCCGGCTGCCGGGTCCGCGGGCAGAGCCGTCGTCGTGGTCGATGTCGTCGTGGGCCCGGTGGTGGATTCCGTCATCGGACGGTTCCTTTCTCGGAGGAGGCTCGGAAAACAGGTCAGGTGTCTTCGGACGCCGGCGCTCTGGCCGTGTCCAGCAGTTCGCGGATCGCCGCGGTGTAGCCCTCGAAGGCGGCGCGGCCCCGGCGGGTGAGGGCGACGTAGGTGACGGGGGTGCGGCCCTTGTGGGTCTTGACGATCTCCACGTATCCGGCCTCCTCCAGTTTGCTCAGGTGCACCGAGAGGTTGCCCGCCGTCATCCCCAGGAGGTCCTTCAGCCCCGGGAAGGTGATCTGGTCGCCCTCGGCCAGCGTGTTGAGCGTGGCGACCACCCGCAGCCGGGCCTGGGCGTGGATCACCGGGTCGAGTTCGGGGGTCATCGGCGCATCCGCCGGCGCAGTACGAACCCGGCGATGATGGACCCGCCTCCGGCGCCCACCGACATCAGCAGGGCGTGCCAGCCCGGCCCGGCGGCGGTGCCGACCGCGTTGAGCACCGCCACCCCCGCGCCCAGGACGAACATCGGCCGGACCAGCCAGACGGCCCCGCCCGCCATGTAGAGGACGGCGACCACCATCATCGACAGGCTCGACCACAGCAGGCCCTGCTCCGGGATGGGCAGGCTCGGGCCGAACCGGACGCCGATCATCCACATGGCCAGGAAGCCGAAGGCCCAGGAGAAGCCGTACATCGTGCCGCGCTGCTGGGACGCGCCCCGCACGGGGCTGCCCAACTGCCACATCGTCATCGCGCTGACCACCATGGCCAGCGCCATCAGCCCGAACAGCAGCGCCAGCGTGACCCCGAGGGGGATCGCGAGGTACGGGGTGCCGGACAGGCCGTCGCGAAGGAAGAACGCGCCGAACCCGACGAACCAGGCCACGCCCCACGCCAGGTAGTGCGGGACCGGGTTGGGCGCCAGACGGCTCACCGTCGCCGTCTCCTGCTGCTCGATCAGCCGGAGCATCTCCTCCGGGCTCAGCGCCTGCTCGTCGTTGTCCATGCGTTCCTCTTGAAGTCTCAAAGGAGTTTGCATCGCAAACCTCTGGTTTGAACTGTAAACCACATTGCGATGCCAACTCAAGACTCCGGCGCCTTAGGCTTCTTTATCGGATCCATATATGGAAGTATCTAAAGTAATAGGACAATAGATAAATGGAGGAACCGGTGATCGAGTTCCATCTGGATGCGAAGTCCGGCCTCTCGCCGTACCTGCAGCTGGTCCAGCAGGTACGGCACGCGCTCCGGCTCGGCCTGCTGGGTGAGGGCGATCAGCTGCCGACCGTCAAAGAGGTCGTCTCGCAACTGGCGATCAACCCCAACACCGTCCTGAAGGCCTACCGGGAGCTCGAGCACGAGGGCCTGGTCGCCGCCCGGCCGGGGGTGGGGACGTTCGTGACGGCGACCCTCACCGGCACCTCGCTGGCCGCGCACGGCCCGCTCCGGCTGGAGCTGCGGCGCTGGCTGGCCAAGGCCCGGCGGGCCGGCCTCGACGAGGAGAGCATCGAGGCCCTGTTCATGACCACCTTTCGGACCACCGCTCAGGAGGACATAGCGTGACTTCCGTCTTACAGGCCCAGGGACTGGGCAAGAGGTACGGCAGGCGCTGGGCGCTGCGCGAGTGCACCGCCGACATCCCGGCCGGGCACGTCGTCGGGCTGGTGGGCCCCAACGGAGCCGGCAAGACCACGCTGCTGAAGCTGGCCGGCGGCCAGCTCGAACCGACCACGGGTGGCATCACCGTGCTCGGCGGGCGGCCCGGGGGCACGCCCGCCCAGCTGGCCAGGGTCGGCTTCGTCGCCCAGGACACCCCCGTCTACACGGGGCTGACCGTCGCCGAGCACCTGCGGCTGGGAGCCCGGCTCAACCCCCGCTGGGACGCCGCCATGGCACGGGAGCGCATCGCGCGGCTCGGTCTCGACCCCACCCAGCGGGCCGGCAGGCTGTCGGGCGGCCAGCGCGCCCAGCTCGCCCTCACCCTGGGTCTGGCCAAGCGGCCCGAGCTGCTGATCCTGGACGAGCCCGTGGCCTCGCTCGACCCGCTGGCCCGCCGCGAGTTCCTGCAGGGACTGATGGAGGCCACCGTCGAGCACGAGTTCAGCGTCGTGCTCTCCTCTCATCTGGTCTCCGACCTGGAACGGATCTGCGACTACGTGATCGTGCTCGCCGACTCGCGCGTACAGGTCGCCGGGGAGACCGAGAGGCTGCTGGCCACCCATCACCGGCTCACCGGCCCGCGCCGCGATCCCGACCGGCTCCCCGCCGACCAGCACGTGGTCTCCGCACGCCACACCGACCGGCAGAGCACGTACGTGATCCGCACCGACGCGCCGATCCACGACCCCGTCTGGACGGTCACCCGGCTCAGCCTGGAGGACCTCGTCCTGGCCTACATGGACAAGCCCACCACCGCCGACCGGCGAGCCCCCCTGGAGGTCCGGCGATGATCTGGCTGACCTGGCGCCAGCTCCGCGGCGCCGCCACGATGACGGCGATCCTGCTCGTGCTGCTCGCCGCGGTCCTGGTCCCGACCGGCGCACAGCTGGCCGCCGACTACACCGGCGGGCTCGCCGCCTGCGTACGGGGCGAGGACTGTGCGGGCTTCTACGACCAGTTGTTCGACGACTACGAGATCCCCTTCCTGGCCAGCATCCTCGTCGTGCTGGTCCTGCCCGCCATGATCGGGCTCTTCTGGGGAGCGCCGCTGATCACCCGGGAGCTGGAGGCGGACACGCACCTGCTGGTGTGGAACCAGAGCATCACCAGGACCCGGTGGCTGGTGGTCAAACTCGGGTTCACCGGCCTGCTCGCCGTGGCCGCCGCGGGAGTGACCGGTCTGGCGGTGACCTGGTGGTCCGGCCCGCTGGACCAGTCCGCCCCGGGGGGCTTCGCGCTCATGGACCCCCTGGTGTTCGGCGCGCGGGGGATCGCTCCCCTGGGGTATGCGGCCTTCGCCTTCGCCCTCGGGGTGACCGTGGGGATGCTCGTGCGCCGCACCCTGCCCGCCATGGCCCTCACCCTGGTCGTCTTCGCCGCCGTCCAGCTCGCCATGCCCATGCTGGTCCGGCCCCACCTGATCCCTCCGGTCACCTCGGCCTTCGAGCTCGGCCGGGAGAACGTGGGCGGCTTCGGCATAAACCGCGACGGCACCTTCGACGTCCGCATAGAAGCGGCGATCCCCGGTCACACGGGTGCCTGGGTCCTGTCCAGCGAACTGGTCGATCCGTCCGGGCGCACGATCGCCACCAGCGGCGCGGACGGCATCGTCCAGGGGGTCTCCACCACGTCGGGGCCCTGCTCACCGGCGGCGGGACCACCGACCGGGTGCCCGGCCGAGGTCAACCGGCTCGGCTACCGGCAGAAGGCGACCTACCAGCCCCTGGAGCGCTTCTGGCCCCTGCAGTGGATCGAGACCGGGGTCTACGTCCTGCTCACCGCAGGTCTCACGTGGTTCTGCTTCCGGTGGATCCGCAGGCGGATCTCATGACCGGGCCCGCCGAGGTCGTCGACGGACACGGCACCCCGGTCGGGAGACCGGCGAAGGAGGGCCGATGACCCCCTTCAGGACCGCGGCCGCCGGGCTCGCCCTCCTGCTGGCCGCGGCCTGCACGGCGCCGACGCCGCCGCGCAGCCAGGCGAGCGCGGCAGCCGGTACGGCCTGCGCGCGGCCTTCGGGGGCCCCCGGGGCGGAGACGCCCACCACGATCGACGTGATCGAGCAGGCGTACTTCTGCATCCTCGACCGCTACTACAGCGGCGCCGTACTGGACGCCCGCGCGCTGCTGACCGCCGGATTCCTCGCCCTGACCCAGGAGCTCAACCGCAACGGGCGCGACGTGCCCGAGGCGATCATGCCGGCGCTGACCGGTGACAGGAAGGCCGACTGGACCGCCTTCGAGACCGCCTACCGGAAGGTCACCGACCGGGTCCCCGATCTCCGCGACAAGCTGGCCGTCGTCACTCTTGAGGCCGTCGTGGCCGCCCTCGACGACAACCACGCCCGCTGGGCGCACGACGTCGGACGCCCGCCCGACTCCTACGACGGCGACGGCTACGGCCTGGGCCTGCAGACGAACGTCGTCGGCGCGGAGGCGGAGGGCGACCCCGGCGTCACCGTCGCCCCGCTGTTCATCACGGCCGTACAGGGCGGCGCCGCGCAGGCCGCCGGGCTGCGCCCGGGCGACATCATCGAATCGATCAACGGCTCGGCACCCTTCATCGGCGGCAGGGCCGGCCCCGCCATCGCCTCCCTCTCCCCGCAATACCCGGAGGCGAGCCCGGTCCGGCTGCGGCTGCTGCGGCAGAGCACCGGCCACCGCTGGAGCGTGGCACTCAAGCCCGGCCTCTTCGCGCGCGATCCGGCCGCCCTGCGGGTGGTGCAGTCCAAGCTGCTGGAAGACGACATCGCCTACGTACGGCTGCGCGGGTTCGCCTCCGACTCCGCGAAAAGGGTTCTCACGGCGATCACCCGGCTGCGTACCGGCCGGACGTTGTCGGGCCTCGTGCTGGATCTGCGCGGCAACGGCGGCGGCAGCCCCACCGAGGCGGTCCGGTTGCTGAGCGCGTTCGTCCACGGCGAGGTCACCGCCTACCAGTGCACCGTGGACGACGCATGCGAGACCATACGGACCGACGACACCGTCGCGCTGCTCGGCCTGCCGCTGGTGGTGCTCACCGACCGCGGCTGCGCCTCGGCCTGCGAGCACTTCAGCTCCGCGGTCAAGGATCTGCGCGCCGGCCGGATCGTCGGCACCAGAACCTCCGGGACCATCTCCGGCCCGGCCTCCTCCTACCTGCTGAGCAACAACACCCTGCTGGGCTTCCCGTCCAAGCGCCATCTCGGGCCCGACCGCGAGGTGATCGACCGGATCGGCGTGCCGCCCGACCACCATGTCCCCCTGACCGCCGGGGACGCGGCCGCCGGGCGCGACCCCGCCCTGGCCAGGGCCCTGACCTTGCTGCACGAGTGAATGGACCTCCCGATGAGACAGCTCCTGGCAGTCGCCGCGGGACTGGCCGTCCTCGCCGCGTCCGCCTGCACCGCGCCCGCCCCGCCCAGACCCGCCGGCGTGGCGCCCACGCCGACCGGCCCCGCCACCCTGCCCGCCCCCACCGGCGACCATCCGGTCGGCACCACCGTCCTGTACCTGAAGGACACCTCGCGCCCCGATCCCTGGAACCTCGACGCCGACGCCAGGGAGCTCAAGGTCACCCTGTGGTACCCGACCGGGCGGCGGGACGGGCAGCGGGCGCCGTACATGACGCCGAAGGAGTCGGAACTCCTCCTGAAGGGTTCCAGGATCACCGGCGTGCCGTACGACACGCTGAGCAAGACGCGCACGAACGCCGTCAAGGACGCCGACCCCGCAGGGCGGAGGCTCCCGCTGGTGGTGCTCTCACCCGGTTTCACCAAGCCGGTGAGCACGCTCACGTCCCTGGCCGAGGATCTGGCCAGCCGGGGATACGTCGTGGCCGGGATCGACCACCCCTACGAGAGCTACGTCACGACCCTGTCCGACGGGCGGGTCGCCGAATGCATCGCGTGCGACAGCGACGGCGACCCGGGCTTCGGCACGGGGGTGGTGCAGGGCCGGGCGGCCGACGTCTCCTTCGTGCTCGACCGGCTGCCGGCGGAGTGGGAGGGTTCCGGCCGGATCGACCGCTCCCGCATCGCGATGGCGGGCCAGTCGATCGGCGGGGCCGGCGCCCTGGCGGCCCTGGTGAAGGACTCCCGCGTGCGCGCCGGGATCGACATGGACGGCACCACCTACGCCCGGATCCCCGAGGGCGGGTTCACCCGGCCGTTCATGTTCATCGGTTCGCCGCAGCACGTCCCCGGCGGCCGGGACATCTCGTGGGACCGCGACTGGAAGCTGCTGACCGGGTGGAAGCGCTGGATCGTGCTGACGGGCGGGGAACACCAGTCCTTCACCGACGGCCCGCTGCTGGCGGGCGCCCTCGGCGTCACGCCCGCCTACGGCGTGCTGGAGGCGGCGCGCGCCGCCGAGCTCACCCGCACGTACGTGGCGGCCTTCCTCGACCGGCACCTGAAGTCGCGGCGGCAGCCCCTGCTGGAGGGGCCCTCGCCGAGCCATCCCGAGGTCAGGTTCTGCCCGGCGGCGTGCGGCCGATCGTGATCACCGCCGGGAGACCAGCGCCTCCGAACGCCACAGGTCCCGGTAGTAACCGGGGGCGTCCACCAGCTCGTCATGGGTTCCCCGCTGGACGACCACGCCGTTCTCCAGCACGACGATCTCGTCCACCTCCTCCAGGCCGCGCAGCCGGTGCGTGACCAGCAGCGTCGTGTGCCCCCTGGTGGCGTCGAGCAGGTCGGCCATGAGCGCGTCGGCGGTCTCCTCGTCGAGGGCCTCGGCGGGCTCGTCCAGCAGGAGCACGGGCGGGTCGTTCAGCAGCGCCCGCGCCAGCGCCAGCCGCTGCAGCTGGCCGCCGGAGACCGTCCGCCCGTCCTCCCCGAGCGGGGTGTCCCATCCGGTGCGCTCCACCCACGTCTCCAGCCGCGCCCGCCGTACGGCCTCGGCCAGCTCCTCCTGCCCGGCCTCCGGCCCGGCCAGCCGCAGGTTGTCCCGGAGCGAGGCCTGGAACACGTACGGATCCTGCGTCAGCCCCGTCATCACCCGGCGGGCCTCCTCCGAGGACACCTCCCGCAGATCGACCGCCGCCCCACTGCCCCCCGCTCCCCGCGCCCCCGTGTGGTGCGGGGGGTGGCCGGAGTCCGAGCCGGAGGCGAGGGGGTGCAGTCTGATGGTGCCGGACTCGGGCTCGACCAGGCGCATCAGGGCGGCCAGCAGGGTGCTCTTGCCCGCGCCGCTCGGGCCGACGATCGCCACGCGCCTGCCCGGGGTGAGGGTCAGGCTGACGCCGTTCAGGGCGGGGGAGCGGCCGGGGGCGTGCCGGACGACCAGGTTCTCGACCTCCACCGTCAGCGGCCCGCCGGGCACCCGCCGCGGACGCTCCGGCTCGGTGACGGCGGGAGGGGTCGCGCGGACCTCTCTCAGACGGCGCAGGGCGGCGGACACCCCGGTCATCCGCTCGGCCGCGGCGGCCATCGGCAGCACGGGCTCGAACGACACCAGGGAGGTCAGAGCGAGTACGGCGGTCGCCACGCTCCCGGCGCCCGCCGCCCGGGCCGCCAGCACCACCCCGGTGACGGTCAGCCCCTGGGCGAGCACCCCCAGGCAGGCGGCCGCCGCGTTCACCCGTGCCTGACCCCGCTCCAGCACGGCCAGCCGGGCGTCCGCCTCGTCGCAGGCCGCCAGCGCCCGGTCGGTGGCGCCGTAGGCGGCCAGGTCGGCCGAGCCGTGCAGCAGGTCGGCGACCCGGGCGGCCAGCTCCGCCCGGGCGGGGGCGATCCGCGCGGACCGGCGCCGCGTGATCGCGGCGACCCCGGCGGGGAGGGCGACTCCGGCGACCAGCAGCCCGGCCAGCAGCACCAGCGCCGCCGCGGGCAGCAGGAACAGCCCCAGCGTCACCGCCGCGAGCCCGGTCACCAGCGCCGCGACCGCCGGGAGCAGTCCCCTGACCAGCAGATCCTGTACCGCGTCGGTGTCGTCGACCATGCGGCTGAGCAGGTCGGCCCCGCCCTGGTTCAGCGGCCCCGCCGGGACGAGCGCCCGGTAGAGCTCCTCCCGGGTCGTCGCCTGGGCGCGGAGCGCGACGTCGTGCCCTGCCAGGCGCTCGCCGTACCGGAAGACCCCCTTGGTCGTCGCGAACGCCCGCACCCCGACGATCGCCACGCTCAGCGCCGCCAGCGGCGGCTGCTCGGCCGCCCGGGTGATGAGCCACGCGGCGGAGCCGATCAGCCCCAGCCCGGCCAGCTCCGCCGCCGCCCCGGCCGCCATCGCGAGGGCGAGCCGCTTACCTGTCCGGCTCATCGTGACTCTCCGCCCTGCGCCGTGGAAACGCTGTCATCGAACCCGTCGGGAGATACATCCAGGGCGGAGGGTCTCTGGTTCTCGGTGTCGTGCCGGGGGACTCTCCGGTCGGAGACGATCCGGCCGTCGGCGATTCTGATCACCCGGTCGGCGAGGTCGATCATCGCGGGGCGGTGGGCCACGATCACCGCGGTCCGGCCCTCGGCGAGGTCGCGGGTCGCGGCGACGACGGCGGCCTCGCTGCGGCCGTCGAGGCGGGCGGTCGGCTCGTCCAGCAGCAGGGCGTCCGCACCGGGCAGGCAGAACGCGCGGGCCAGCGCGACCCGCTGACGCTGTCCGGCCGACAGGTTCGTGCCGCGCTCGCCGAGCACCGTGTCGTAGCCCTGCGGCAGCTCCGTCACGAACCCGTCCGCGTGCGCGGCCCGGGCCGCGGCGCGGACCTCGTCCGGCGTCGCGCCGGGGGAGCCCAGCCGGATGTTGTCGGCCACCGAGACGGCGAACAGGTGCGGGCGCTGCGGCACGAACGCCGGCCGCCAGGATCCGGCGGCGAGGTCGTCCCCGTCGACCAGCACCCGCCCGCGCTCCGGGGTGACGAAGCCGAGCAGCAGGTGGAGAAGGGTGCTCTTGCCCGCGCCGCTCTCGCCGACCAGCGCCACCCGCTCGCCCGGCGCGATCACCAGCGAGACCTCCTCCAGCGCCGCCTCCCCGCGGCCGGGATAGCGCACCGTGACGTTCTCCAGCCGGATCTCCGGGGCGCCCCGGCCCGGCCCGTCCGCCGAAGGCGCGCCGTCCCCGGCCCCGGACCCGTCCGCGGGGGAGGCGGGCCGCGGGTCCGGCTCCGTCTCGGCGTCCAGTACGGCGAAGGCCTGGTCGGCGGCGGCGACGCCCTCCATGGCCGCGTGGAACCTGGTGCCCATGTTGCGCAGCGGCAGGTAGGCCTCCGGGGCCAGAAGCAGCACCAGCAGCGCGGTCGACAGCTCCAGCGTCCCGCCCAGCAGGCGCAGGCCGATCGGGACCGCGACCAGGGCCAGCGACAGCGACGCGGCCAGCTCCAGCACCAGCGACGACAGGAACGCCACCCGCAGCGTGCGCATGGTCGCGGCCCGGTGCTCCTCGGCGACCCGCCTGATCACCTCCGCCTGGTAGCGGGCCCGGCCGAAGGCGCGCAGCGTCGGCAGGCCCCGCACCACGTCGAGGAAGTGCCCGCCGAGGCGGGACAGGGCCCGCCACTGGCGCTCGGTGACGGCCTTGGTGTGCATGCCGACCAGCGCGCCGAAGACCGGGATCAGCGGGAGCGTGACGAGCACGATCACCGCGCTGGCCAGGTCGGCGGTGAGCAGCCGGACGAGCACGGCGATCGGGACGACGCCCGCCACCGCTACCGAGGGGAGATAGCCGTTCAGGTAGGGGTCGAGGGCGTCCAGGCCCCGGCCGCTCAGCGTCACCAGCTCACCCGAGCGGTGCGAGGTCAGCCTGGCCGGGCCCAGGTCCCGCAGCCGGGACAGCAGCCGGTGGCGCAGGACCGACTTCACCGCGGTCGTGGTGCGCCCGGCCGCCACGCCCTGGACCAGGCCGAGCAGCCCCCGGGCCCCGACGACCAGGGCCAGCGGGAGCAGGGCGGCGACGGCGAACCGCCCGGACAGGACACCGGCCAGCAGCTCCGCCTGGACCAGGACGAGCAGCCCGGCGAGGACCGCGGCGGCCAGGCAGAGGGCCAGGTGACGGCGGACGGCTCGCTCGCTCCGCGCCAGCCGCAGAAGATCCTTGTGCATGCGTGCCTTAGGGGGTCGGGGGTCCCCGTAGGGGCTCTAGAAGAAGGACAGGGTGCGTTCAGGCGCCCGCCCGGGGCCGAACGTGCGCCACACCCATACTTGCCCGCCGAGCATGACCGGCGCGAGGGGCAGGATCATGATGCTGAGCACACTCAGCGTATCGGCGGGGGCGGTGCGGTCCATGATCCAGGGGGCGGATCCGGCCAGCAGCGCCGCGGCGGGCGCGGCGGCCACGCAGGCCGAGACGAGGAGTGCGGTTCCGCCCCGGCGCGCGCCCGTCACCCGGCCGGGCAGCCGCCAGGAGACGAAGGTCCAGCCGTGGAAGGCGAGCGCCGCGGCGACCGCGGCCCCGCCGGCGAGCCCGAGCGGGGTGATCGACATTCCGCTCGCCAGGGCGACCAGGGCGGCGCCCCAGCCGAACGCCAGGCCGTACGACGCCAGGCAGATGATCCAGTCCCAGCCCGCCCGCCAGGCGCGGCCGTCCGCGCGGCGGCGGAACCACAGCCCGGCGTCGCGCAGGATCCACGAGACCAGCAGCGCGACGACCAGCGGGTAGAGGCCGAACAGGACCTCGCCCTCGGCGCGCGGGTAGGCGCCGAAGAGCACGCCGGCCACGGCCACCAGCCAGACCTCGTTGGCCAGGACGAACGGCGCCATGGCGGCCACGATCCGGTCCCGGCCCTCCTGGGTCCTGCCGAGGAACGGCAGGAGCATGCCCAGGCCGATGTCGAAGCCCTCCAGGGCGAAGTAGCCGAGCACCAGGACGGCGAAGACGCCGAACCAGAGGATGTCCATCGATGTCTCCTTACAGGCTCAGCGCGGTGGCGCGCTCGGGGGCGGGGCCGCCGGGGCCGGGGGGAACGCCCAGGGTGACGGCGGCGGGGCCGCGGCGCACGGTGCGGGCGATGAGGAGATAGTCGGCCACCGCGAGCAGGCCGAGCACGGCGGTGAAGGCGACGAGTGAGGTGGTGACCATCCCGGAGGTGAGCCCGGGGGACATCGCGTCGGCCACGGTCAGCTTGCCGTAGATCAGCCAGGGCTGGCGGCCGGCCTCGCGGGCCAGCCAGCCGAGGATCGCGGCCAGGAACGGCAGCGGGGTCAGCATCATCATGATCGGGTGCGCCCACCGCCAGCGCGGCAGCCAGCGGACCGTGGGCAGGAGGAAGAACAACACGACGAACTGGAACAGCTCCCCGATCAGGATCATGAAGCCGAGCCCCGCCCCGGCCAGCGGCTTGCCGCCGAACTTGTCCGGCTGGAACTCCCCGAGCGGGCCGAACTGCGCGAAGCCGAAGGCGACCGCGACGACCGCGCCGACCGCCGCGACGACCACGCCGAGCCGCAGGGACTTGGTGAAGAACTCCCGCTCGGCGCTCCCGCGGAACAGCTGGTAGGCGCTGGCGCCCATGAGCACGCAGCCGCCGGTGAGCAGGGCCGCGCCGATCACGTGGGGGAGGGCGAAGGTGAGCATGGGGTTGGTGAGCAGCGCGCCGAAGTCGGCCAGCTCCAGGTGGCCGCCCCGGTCCACGGCGCCGGCCGGGTTCTGCAGGAAGGCGTTCGCCGCCATGATCCAGAACGCCGAGGCGTAGGCGGTCAGCGTGACGATCCAGATGCACGCCAGGTGGAGCTTCGGGGGCAGCCGGTGCCAGCCGAAGATCCACAGGCCGAGGAACGTGGACTCCAGGAAGAACGCGCCCAGGGTCTCGACGGCCAGCGGGGCGCCGAAGACGTCCCCGGCGTAGTGCGACAGCCCGCTCCAGCTCAGGCCGAACTGGAACTCCATCACCAGGCCGGTCATGATGCCCAGCGCGTAGTTGATCACATAGATCTGGCCCCAGAAGCGGGCCATCCGCTCGTGGACCGGATTGCCGCGGAAGGTCCAGAGCGTCTGCATGATCGCCACGAGGGGGGCCAGTCCCAGCGTCAGCACGACGAACAGGAAGTGCAGGCTCCCCGTCACCGCGAACTGCGTCCGGGCCAGGTCGAGCACGTCCATGGCGTCACCTCAATCATTGTGTCTGTCTACCTATAGACACTCTACATGTAGAACGGCTACATGTAGCCTGTCTATGCGAGAGGTAGGGTGAGGGACGTGAACACCGATGCGCTCCGAGGGCACATGGACGCCCTGCTGCTCTCCGTTCTGGAGGCCGAGCCCCTGCACGGCTACGCGATCATCGAGGCGCTGCAGGCGCGGAGCGGCGGCGTGCTGAACGTGCCGACCGGCACGGTCTATCCGGCGCTGCGCCGCCTGGAGCAGGCGGGATACCTGGCGAGCGAGTGGGCCACCGTGGGCGGGCGCAAACGGCGCACCTACCGGCTGACCTCCGCGGGCCGTACGGCGCTGGCCGGGGAGCGCTCGGCCTGGCGGGAGTTCACGACCACGATCGCGAGCGTGCTGGAGCCGCGCGCCGCCGAATGAGAGTCCCGCGGGGTCACGGGCGCCGGCATGACGGGACCCGGAGCCCCGGCGTCGGGCAGGCTCCGGGTCCGGTGGGGAACGCGGGCGGGGGAGGGGTCAGGGAGCGAAGACGGTGCGGACGCAGCCGTCCTCCGCACCGGCCGCGATCACGGCCGGTGGGGCGTCGGGGAGGTCAGGACGAATGGGCCACGGCCGGCACCCGGTTGCGGGTGATGCCGATGCACCGCGTGGCCAGGGCGACCTTCACGCCCCAGAGGCCGTAGCTCACCGCGGAGGCGACCAGGCCGGGAGGGTAGTCGGAGAAGCCGACCGGGCCGTTCGAGCCGTACATCAGGGCGCTGCACAGCACGAACATGACCGGCACCATGGCCCAGACGAACACCGCCAGCGCCCGGGCCACCCGCTCCGGCCGCCGGATCCTGCGCCTGCCCCGGCCCAGCGCGAGCAGCGCGATCGCGCCGATCGCCCCGATGAGCAGCTGCGTGGCGTCCACCACGCGCGCCACCGGCGCGAACCAGTCCGGCGCGGCCTCGTAGGAGACGACGTCCGCCGGGAAGACCCGCCAGAGCATGTTCCACATGATCGCGGTGATCGGCACGGCGACGAAGAGCAGGACGGCCAGCCTGCGGCCCGCCGAGACCGACAGCTCCTCCTGGTATCCCGGCGCGATCTCCTCGATCGTGCCGAAATCCCGCACCGCGGCGCGCTCGGCCTCGGCCCGCTCCAGGCCGTCGCACTCCAGGGCCTCGGCGGCGTCCAGCAGGCTGTCGCGGGCCTCGGTCATCAGATCGAGCTTGGGACGCCTGGGCCCCCTGAGCGCGCGGCTGAGCCCGGTGACGTAGTCGTCGATGACTCCGGTGCTCGTCATGGTCTCCCCTGTGGTGCGGTCCCGTCGCGGGACTCCGGGCAGCCTCATCCTGGCCGACGCCCGCGGGCCGCGCATCGGGGACCTCCCTGAGAAGACCCGGAGGCCGGGTCATCCCGCCAGGTGCGCCGGAGGCGCGGAGGCGGGCGGGTCGGCGGGAGGAGCGGCGGACCGGCCGGCGGGCGGGTCGGCGGGCGTACCGGCGGGCGGGGAGGACCACTCGTGCCAGGCGTGCTCCTCGGCGATGCGCCGCCGCCCGGGCCACCAGCGCAGGATCGGCCACTTCGAGGGGAACCGCAGGCCCCGGGGGGCGGCGGCGAACGCGCACCCGGTCAGGCGGACCCGGTCGGGACGCGGGAACCCGGCGAAGCGGCAGGCGGTGAGGTCCAGGCGGGTCAGCTCCAGGGACTCGGCCTCCACGCCGCGCAGCGAGACCACCCGGGCCGTGCCCCGCCCGATGACGGCGGCCGGGCCGCGCAGCGTGGCCTCCTCCAGGTCGACCTCCGCGTCCTGCAGGCGGACGGTGAGCTCCCCGGAGGCGTGCAGCCGCCGCAGGTCCACCGGGCAGCCCGCGGCCGACAGCTCCAGGGCGCCGCTCGCCCGGGCCCCGGCCAGGGTCAGGCGCCGGCCGGTCACGGCCGGCGTCAGGTAGGTCCTGGCCGAGAAGCGCACCGCCTCGAACCCGGCCAGGCCGTCGAAGCGGGCCTTGTGGAAGGAGACCGTCCGGCCGAACCGGCAGCCCCGGAACCCCGCGTCGCCGGCGAACCGCGCGTCGTCGAAGCTGGTGAATCCGCGGAACTCGGCGTGACGGAAGGAGGAGGTGCGGCCGAAGCGGGCCGAGCCGAACAGCGCGTCGCCGCCGGCGACCACCCGGTCCAGCGCCGCGTGCCCGGTCACCGTGACGCCGTGCAGGGACAGCTCCCTGGCGAACCTGACCTCCCCGAAGGAGACGTTGCCGGTGAAACGGGCGTCGTAGAAGGAGGCCAGGCGGTGGAAGGCCGCGTGGTCGAAGGAGGCGTCGCCTCTGAACAGGACGGCGCCGAAGCGGGCCTCGTCGGGGAAGAGGGCCCAGTCGAACCGGGCCCTGCCCAGGGTGCGCCGGGTGGCGGTCAGGACCTGCTCCAGCAGGTCTTCGCCGACGACGGTGCCCCGCAGGTCGACGGGGGATCCGGGAGCCAGGCCGCGGATGACCTCGCCGAGTTCGTCACGCTCCAGATGGGCCAGGCAGCGTCCGTACGGCGGCCGCGCCGACCCGGTGCACTCGGGGGAGGCGGCGCAGACGACCCAACCCATGTCGAGGGGTCTCATGTCCCAGTGATACCCCCGTGAAGGGGCAAGTGATACCTGCGAGATCCGGAGCTAGGTCAAGGGCAGCCAGCGTTGGCGTGCGCCCCTCGACATGAAGTGTCAAGATTTCCCGATTTCACCTTCCGTCCACATATAGGGGAATGTAAGCGGATCCAAGGGGCTCTACGCTCCTGCTATGCGTGCTTTATCCCGGGCGTTCGCCGCCCTCGCGGCCGTCGGCGTCACCGCCGCCGGCGTCGCGACCCTCACCACGACCCCGGCCCTGGCCGCGCCGGGCTCCGTCGTCGTCAGCCAGGTCTACGGCGGCGGCGGCAACAGCGGTGCCCCCTTCGCCAACGACTTCGTGGAGCTGTTCAACCGGAGCTCCGCGCCCGTCGCCCTGGACGGCTGGTCCGTCCAGTACGCCAGCGCCACCGGCACCGGCCCCTTCGGCTCCAACGCGGTCGCCTTGTCCGGCACCCTCGCGCCCGGCCAGTACCACCTCGTCCAGCTCGCCGGCGGCGCCAACGGCGCCGCGCTGCCCGCGCCCGACACCACCGGCACGGCCAACATGAGCGGCAGCGCGGGCAAGGTCGCCCTGGTCCGCTCGGCCGAGGGGCTGGCCTGCAACGGCGGTTCCCTGCCCTGCACCCCCGAGCAGACCGCGCTCATCGCCGACCTCGTGGGCTACGGCACCGCCAACTACTCCGAGGGCGCCGCGGCCCCCACACTGTCGAACACGACCGCGGGCCTGCGCAAGGCCGGAGGCTGCACCGACACCGACGTCAACGGCTCCGACATCGAGGCCGGCACCCCGGCGCCGCGCAACCGGGCCACCGCCGCGGCGCCGTGCGGCGACGTCGAGCCCACGCCCACCCCGACGCCGACCGTCACCCCGACGGTGACGCCGACCCCGACGCCGACGACCGCGCCGTGCGAGACCCCGGCCACCCACCAGATCGCCCAGGTCCAGGGCAGCGGCGACGCCAGCCCGCTGGCCGGTCAGACCGTCCGCGTCGAGGGCGTGGTGACCGCCGACTTCCAGGAGACGAACCAGCTCAGCGGGTTCTTCCTGCAGGACCCGACGCCCGACGCCGACCCCGCCACCTCCGACGGGCTGTTCGCCTTCGCCCGCGCCTCCTTCAAGGACGTCAAGGTCGGTGACCGGGTCCTGGTCACCGGCAGGGTCGTGGAGTTCAACGGCTGGACCGAGCTGACCTCGGTCACCGCCGTGGACGTCTGCGGCACCGGCACGATCGCTCCGGTGAAGCAGAGCCTGCCGCGCGCCGAGGGGAAGACCTTCGAGCCGGTCGAGAGCATGCTCGTCACCTTCCCCGAGGTGCTCAGCGTCAGCGACCACTACAACCTGGCCCGCTACGGTGAGATCAACCTCTCCTCCGAGGGCCGGATCTACCAGCCGACCGACCGTCCCGGTGTGGACCCCGCCCTGAACGCCCGCCGTACGCTCCTGGTGGACGACGGCTCGGGTGTGGAGAACCCGCCGGTCACCCCGCACACCGACCCGCGCGTGGTCCGGCTGGGCGACACCACCCTCGGCGTCACCGGCGTGATGGGCTACGGCTTCGGCAAGTACCGCCTCCAGCCGACCAAGCCGATCTCCTTCCTGCGCACCAACCCGCGCCTGCCCAAGCCGTTCCCGGTGATCGGCAACGTCACGGTGGCCAGCTTCAACACCTTGAACTGGTTCACCACGCTGGGTTCGCGCGGCGCGAGCAACGCCGAGGAGCAGCAGCGGCAGCTGACCAAGCTGGTGGCCGCGCTCAAGGGCATGAACGCCGACGTGGTCGGCCTGATGGAGGTCCAGAACAACGGGCAGACCGCCGTGCAGGCCCTGGTCGACGCGCTCAACGCCGAGGTCGGCGCGGGCACCTACGCGGCCCTGGCCCACCCGTACCCGGGCACCGACCTCATCCACGTCGCGATGATCTACAAGCCGGCCAAGGTGCAGCTCGTGGGCGCGGCCCAGTCCTCGACCGACCCGGTCTTCCGGCGGCCCCCGCTGATCCAGACCTTCCGTCGCGTCCAGGGCGGCCAGCCGTTCACCGTCCTCGTCAACCACTACAAGTCGAAGGGCTGCGACGAGGAGGCCACCGGCCCGGACGCCGACCAGGGCGACGGGCAGAGCTGCTACAACGGTGAGCGCGTCCGCCAGGCCCAGGCCACCCTCGGCCTGATCGAGAGCCTGGACCTGCCCAACCCGCTGGTGCTGGGCGATCTCAACGCCTACGGCGAGGAGGACCCGATCGACACCCTGGAGGCCGGCGGCCTGACCAGTGTGACGAAGAAGTTCGTCCCCGCCCCGCTGCGCTACAGCTACCTGTTCGAGGGCCAGATCGGCGAGCTCGACCACGCCCTGGTCGGCAGGCAGCTGCTCAAGCGGGTGACCAGCGCGACCATCTGGCACATCAACGCCGACGAGCCCAGGGCGCTGGACTACAACATGGAGTTCAACCCGCCGGGCCTGTACAAGCCCGACGCGTTCCGCTCCTCCGACCACGACCCCGTGATCGTCGGCCTGACCATCCCCGGCGGCCGGGGCTGATCGAGCCGCCCGCGCGGCCGTACGCACAAAGGACCCGCTCCGCCTGCGCGGCGGAGCGGGTCCGTCGTTTCCCGGGCCGGGTCCCGTCCGCGTACGGACACCTGCTCGCGTACGGGACGCCCTCGTCTCGTGTACGGACGTCCCGTCCGGGGCGGGTGCCCGGTCAGGCGGGCGGGCGGCCGGTCCCCTCGCCGGGCAGGTAGCCGCCGTCGTCCTCGTCGGTCCGGCCGGACCCCGCGTCCGGGTCGTCCACGTCGGAGTCCTTCCAGTCCAGGTCGGCCCCGACGTGCCCCCCGGTGTCCGGGATCCTACGGTCCGGCAGCGGGCCGTCGTCGTCGGGACCGGTCTCCACCGGGCCGCCGGCCCGCCGGGCGTAGTCGGGGCCGCCCTCGGACTCGTTCGGGTCGAAGGGCATGCGGTGCGGCTCGGACGAGGCCGGGGTGTGGTCCTCGATCTCGTCCGTCCTGGCGCCCACCGCCTTCTCGTCCGATCCGGCGATCTCCGGGCGCTCGTCGTCGCGGCCGGTCATGTTCCCCATGGGCTGGGACCAGCCGCTCTTGGGCGCGGCGTCGTCGTCGGGATCGCCGCCCGGCTTGGCGTTGGACCCGCGGATCGAGGCCGGGCCGACGTCACCGCCCATGTTGTGCAGCTCGGGGTCGAAGGTGGTGCCCTTCAGCTGCTCCCTTTCCTTCTCCTTCTCCCGCTCCCTCTGGTTCACCGCGTTCTCCTCTCCTCTGACGGGTCCTCTGACGGGGCCGGCCGGCTCGGGCTCCGGTCGCTCACTCGGGCTCCACCCGCATGGCGGCCTCCTCGGCCGTGTAGCCGCCCATGTCGGGCCCCACCTCGCGGGCGACCAGATCGGGCTCGGCGTCCTCGTGGGCGCCCTCGTCGGGGGCCACCAGCCGCCCGGCGGGGCGGGGGTCGTCCCAGACGGCACCCGAGGGCTCCTCGGGCTGGGCCGGCCACGGCTGGTCGAGGTCGTCACCCTCCTCGAAACGGGTGTCGAGGTCGGAGCCCACCCCCAGGCCGCTCTCCTCCGTCACGCGCGGCTCGGGGCCGGAGGCGCTCAACTCCAGATCGTCCCTGTCGTCATCCATCCGGCCGGCCCTCTGCCCGGGATCGACCCCGAACACCGGCTGCTCCTCGGGCACCTCACGGCGGATGCGGCCCTCCAGCGACTCACCCTGGATCTGCTCGTCGACGGTGGTGCCGAAGTCGTCGAGGGCCATGGGGCGGTCACCGGGAATCGGAGCCTCCTGCGGGTCGACCGCCCACTGCTGCTGCGGGGTGCCGTCCTGGAGGTCCGGAATCCCCTCGTCCTCGAGGCGCGAATGCGGATCGTGCTCCGGAATATTCTCAGTCATCACCACTCCTAGCTGGGTTCCCCCTTCTCCTCCCCGTTTCCCTGCCGTTCGGGGACGTAACAAATCCGGGGAGAACACCCACCGGTACGGGTGAAGACACGACGACCGGATTCCATGACAATCACCGCATGGCAGAGTCCCTCATCAACGCGGTCCAGATCCCCGACGGCACATGGATCCGCGGTCGCGGACTGCGCGACCCGACTCCCATCGGCCCCGTTCCCGACTTCGCGCTCTACCTGGGGCTGTCCCGGCTCCGCAACCGCCACGAGGCGAAGCTGCTGTGGCCGCACGAGTGGGTTCCCTGGCCCGACTACATGCTTCCGCTGGACTGGCACGAGACCGCCCTGGCCATCGTCCGCCTGTACGACCGCGCGCGCTCGGGCGAGGCCGTCGAGGTCGCCTGCAAGGGCGGCGTCGGCCGCACCGGCACGGTCATCTCCTGCATGACGATCCTGGCGGGCCTGCCGGCGCATCTGGCCGTCAGGTGGACGCGCAGGAAGTACAACCCCCGGGCGGTCGAGACGCCCTGGCAGCGCCGGTGGGTGGCCTGGTTCGCCACCCATCACCCGCCGGTGCCGTGAACCCGCCGGTGCCGCGGGCCCGCGCTGAGGTCGCGCGTTTTGGCCGGGGGCGCGGGGGATGGAATGCTCGGCAGGGGTACGGGGTTATGCGAGCCGTACAGAGTCGGAGAAAGAGGAGCCAGTAGTGGCGACCATCGCGGTAACCGAAGACAACTTCAACGAGATCGCCGATCAGGGGATCGTCCTGCTGGACTTCTGGGCGGCCTGGTGCGGGCCGTGCCGGACGTTCGGGCCCATCTTCGAGAAGGCCTCCGAGAAGCACGAGGACATCACGTTCGGAAAGATCGACACTGAGGCCGAGCAGGCGCTGGCCCAGGGGTTCGAGATCACCTCGATCCCGACCGTCATGGCCATCCGCGACGGCATCGTCGTCTTCGCCCAGCCCGGGGCGCTGCCCGAGCCGGCCCTGGAGGACCTGATCAGGCAGGTCCGGGCCCTCGACATGGACGCGATCCGCACCGAGCTCGCCAACGAGATGGGCGCCCAGAACTAAGCCCTGGACCACGCAGGGGACGCGGCCGGCGGGGCGCCGGGTGAACCGGCGCCGTGGCCGGGCCCCCGTCCGGGGCTCCGGGCCTTCCGCATGAGCTCGGAAGGCCCGGAACTCCGGACGGAGCCGGGGAGTCCGGCTCAGACCGAGCGGTAGAGCTCGGCGACGCGGAAGGCGAGGTCCAGCGACTGGCTCCGGTTGAGCCGGGGGTCGCAGGCGGTCTCGTAGCGCAGCGCCAGGTCGTCCTCGACGATCTCCCGGCCGCCGCCCACGCACTCGGTGACGTCGTCACCGGTGAACTCGATGTGGATGCCGCCGGGGTGGGTGCCCAGCGCGCGGTGCACCTCGAAGAAGCCGGCCACCTCGTTCAGCACGTCGTCCAGGCGGCGGGTCTTGTGGCCGCTGGGCGCCTCGAAGGTGTTGCCGTGCATCGGGTCGCAGATCCAGGCCACCTGCGCGCCGCTGGCCGTGACCTTCTCCACCAGCGAGGGCAGGTGGTCGCGGATCTTCGAGGCGCCCATGCGGGTGATGAAGGTCAGCCGGCCCGGCTCGTTGTCCGGGTTCAGCTTCTCGACCAGCGCGAGGGCGTCCTCGGGGGCGGTCGTCGGGCCGAGCTTCACGCCGATCGGGTTGCGGATGCCGGCGAAGAACTCCACGTGCGCCTGGTCGAGCTGGCGGGTGCGCTCGCCGATCCAGACCATGTGCGCCGAGACGTCGTACGGCAGGCCGGTACGGGAGTCGATCCGGGTCAGGGCCCGGTCGTAGTCCAGGATGAGCGCCTCGTGGGAGGAGTAGAACTCCACGGTGTGGAACTCCTCCGGGTCGGCCCCGCAGGCGCGCATGAACGCCAGCGCCTGGTCGATCTCACGGGCCAGCTGCTCATAGCGCTTGCCCGCCGGGGACTCGGCCACGAAGTCCTGGTTCCAGGCGTGCACCTGGCGCAGGTCGGCGTAACCGCCCTTGGTGAAGGCGCGGATCAGGTTCAGCGTCACCGCGGAGGAGTGGTAGGCGCGCAGCAGCCGCCACGGGTCGGGGGTGCGGGCCTCGGGGGTGAACTCCAGGCCGTTGACCATGTCACCGCGGTAGGCGGGCAGCTCCACGCCCTCGCGGATCTCGGTGCCCTTGGAGCGCGGCTTGGCGAACTGCCCGGCCATTCGGCCGATCTTCACCACCGGCACCTTCGCGGCGTAGGTGAGCACGATCGCCATCTGCAGCAGCGTCTTGAGCTTGTTGCGCACGGCGTCGGCGGTGGCCCCGGCGAACGTCTCGGCGCAGTCGCCGCCCTGCAGCACGAAGGCCTCGCCCCGCGCCACCGCCGCCAGTTCGGCCTTGAGGTTGTCGCACTCCCCGGCGAAGACGAGGGGAGGAACGCCGTTCAGCTCGGCGACGACCTTCTCGAGCTCGCCGCGGTCGGGCCAGTCGGGCTGCTGCGCAGCGGGCAGCTGCCGCCAGGAATCGAGGTTGATGCTCACGGTATGACAGGCTATTGCACCCTGCCCGGCGAACTTACCCCTATGTCCACCTATTGAGAACGTCTTTTTCCCTGGTGAGACTCCGCCGGACGCTTCACGGCCCCTCGGCGCGCGTCAGGGGCGGGCGGAGGCGACGGGCGTCCGGACGTGCTCGGGGCGTACGCCCAGCCCGATGAACCGGCGCACCAGGGGGGCGACCACCGGCAGGCGGGAGACGTCGCGCGGGAACCGCACCGGCTCGGCGACCCCGTGCAGGGCCGGGCGGATCAGCCGGTTCTGGACCACGCGCTGGGCGAACTGGGTGATCACCGTCGGCGGGGTGCGCCGTCGCTGGACGCGGGCCAGCAGCGACTGCGGGATCTGCCCGCCGGCCAGCAGCGGCCCGGCCAGCAGGTTGGCCGCGGCCACCGCGTCCTGCACCGCCAGGTTGATGCCGACGCCGAAGACCGGGGACATGGCGTGCGCGGCGTCGCCGATGACCAGCAGGCCCGGCCGGTACCAGCGGCGCAGCCGGTTGAGGGCCACCGACAGCACGCTGACGTCGCCGAAGTCCTCGATCAGATGGACGCGCCCGGCGAGGAACGGCAGCATCCGCGCCACCGGCTCGCGCAGCGCCTCGACGCCGCGGCCCTTCAGGTCCTCGAAGCCGCCCTTGGGGATGACGTAGGCGAGCTGCCAGTAGCTCTCCCGGTTGATCGCCACCATCAGGTGGCCGCTGGAGACCCGCAGGAACGTCTCGCCGGTGTCGCCGGGCTCCCGGGGCAGCCGGAACCAGACCACGTCCATCGGGGCGCCGTGCTCGACCGGCACCAGCCCGGCGGCCCGGCGCACGTCGGAGTGGCGGCCGTCGGCGGCCACGGTGAGCGTGGCCCGGATCTCGTGCTCCTGCGAAGCGCGGCCCGAGCCGTCATCCGAGATGCCGCCCGAGGTGTCGCGGTAGCGGACGCCGCGCACCGCGCCGCCCTCCCGGATCACCCCGGTCACCTCGGCGTTCATGATGAGCCGGAAGCCGGGGTGGCGGGCGGCGGCGGTGGTCACCAGGTTCAGGAAGTCCCACTGCGGGACGAAGGCGATGTAGGGATAGCGGCTGCCGAGCCCGGACAGGTCGGCCAGGGGGATCTCGGCGTCGTCGGTGCGGATCGACATGCGGCGGGC
This sequence comes from Paraplanobispora takensis, assembly GCF_016863195.1. Taxonomy (GTDB): domain Bacteria; phylum Actinomycetota; class Actinomycetes; order Streptosporangiales; family Streptosporangiaceae; genus Planobispora; species Planobispora takensis. The sequence goes on from NZ_BOOK01000014.1 coordinate 251,288, forward strand.
CTTGCGGTGGGGGAGCCGGTGGAACTCCCCGGCCAGGCCGAGCTCGTCGAGGACCTCCAGGGTCGAGGGATGGATCGTGTCGCCGCGGAAGTCGCGCAGGAAGTCGGCGTGCTTCTCCAGCAGCGTCACCGGGACGCCGGAACGGGCCAGCAGCAGCGCGAGCACGGCCCCCGCCGGGCCGCCCCCGGCGATCACGCATCTGTTCTCAGTCATAATTCATCACCCATTGAATTATGGCACGGCCCGGTGGGACGGGGAAGCCTCCCGGGTCCGTCCGGCGGGTGACGTGGGGCGGCCGGGGATGCGGGAGAGTGTCCGGCGTGACGATTTACGAAACCGAACGCCTGATCGTCCGCGAGTGGACCGCGGCCCAGGACGACCTCGACCGGATGACCGACATCTACACGCGCGAGGAGGTGACCCGCTGGCTGCCGCCCTTCGAGTTCGACGCGGCCAGGGCGGTGGAGGGCTGGCGCGCCTTCCACGAGAGGGACCGCCGGTACGGTTCCTGGGCGGTCCAGGTACGCGACAGCGGGGTCGCCGCGGGGACCGTGCTGTTCCGGCCGATCCCGGGCGGGGACGGGGAGGTGGAGGTGGGTTGGCACCTGCACCCCGACTCCTGGGGCAGGGGGTACGCCACCGAGGCGGCCGGGGGCGCGGTGGAGCGCGGCTTCGCCTCCGGGCTGGAGGAGGTGTACGCCCTGCTGAAGCCGGACAACGAGGCCTCCAGGGCGGTGTGCCTCAGGCTCGGCATGACCTCGCTGGGCAGGACCCGCCGCTTCTTCGATCTGGAGTCGGAGATGTTCCGCCTGCGCAGGGACGGCTGAGACTCGGCGCCGGGCCCCGGCGGATCCGGATCTCACGCTCCCGCGGGGCTCCAGGGCTCGGCAGGGTCGCGGGACTCGGGCCCGGCGGCTTCCGTCCGCCGCGGCCCGTCCAGCAGCGACTGGGCGGCGTACACGCCCCCGCCCAGTCGTCACCGCCATGCCCGTGCCGTACGCGTAGGACGCGAAGATCGGCATGCGCCCGAACGCCGCCGCCGAGACCAGCGTCGCCGCGACACCGCGCCGCATCGGCATCCCACCTCCGGGGAGCCGTTGTGGCCGACGGGCAGCCCGGCATCACCCCCTCTGAGCTGCGATATCGCCACTGTGTCATTTCGCGTGTTCAGTCGGTTACATCTCGATAGGCAGGGGTAACGATACGTACGAACCATCATCGGGGGGTTGAGAAATGATCAGCATGCTTCACAAGATGGGCGTGAAGTCCGGCATGATGTACGCCGCCGGAATCGGCTCGATCGGCCTGTCGTTCGTCTCCTGGCTGACGTCGAAGACGGCCGAGAACGCCGGGCTCGACCGGGCCGACCGCTGGGGCATCTTCATCGGCGAGTGGGCGCCGACCTTCTTCGCGATGGGCATCGCCCTGCGCATCGAGGAGACGCACAGCAGCAACGCCCAGACGGCGGAGCGTGAGATGTTCGACAGCACCTACGCCGAGGGCAGGATCCCCTCGCACGCCCGGATGTAGCCGGGGCGGACACACCACGGGCCGTGCCCTCACCGGGGCGCGGCCCGTGGCGTGTTCCGGGTCAGGCGACGGGGGAGCCCAGGAGCTCCAGGGCCCGGACGACCGAGGCGGCGCTGTTGTCGCGCAGGGGGGCGTACTCCTGCTCGGGATACTGCCGGGGCCCGTTCTCCACCAGCAGGATCAGGCCGAGATAGAGCCGGTAGCAGGCCATCCGCAGGCGCGCCGCCTCGTCGAAGGGCACCACGCCGCCCGCCTCGCGGTAACCGGCCACGATCTCGTCGGTCTCCCGCAGCTCACCGAAGATCGTCGGGGTGACGAAGTCGGCCAGCGGGTCACCCCAGAACGCGCGCTCGTGGTCGATGATCGCCTGGACGCGGGGCGCGCCGTTCGGCGGACCGGGGGCGAGGAAGACGTTGCCGGGCCAGACGTCGAAGTGGACCAGGCGGGGGGAGGTCACCTCCTCCAGGGCGCCGGCACGCGACCGGACCGCCGCCATGATCTCCCCGGCCGGGGCGGGCAGCGCGATGTCGTAACGCCGGGCGTCGTCGAGGAGCGCCCCCACCATCGTCAGGAAGGCCGAACGCCAGGTGGGCCCGGTCAGCCCGGCGTGCGGGTAGCCGTACACCTCGCCGGTGACGGTGTGCAGCCGGGCCAGGTGCCCGCCGACCTCCCGCCACAGGACCCCGGTCTCGGGCGGCTCGGCGTGGTTCCACGACACCCCGTCCAGCGCGGACAGGATCAGGTAGTCGCCGCCGAGCACCGGGTCGTCGAACCCGGCCCGCAGCAGCTCGGGACCCGGCAGCGGGGCCAGGCCGTAGACCATGGCCTCGGTGCGCAGCAGGTCGCGCTCATAGCGCAGCTGCTCCAGCTCGGGCGGGGGCGACAGCTTGAGCACCACCTCGCGGCCGTCGTCCAGGGCCAGCCGCCACACGGCGTTGGCGAAGCCGTCGGTCAGCTCGGTGGAGGAGACCACCCCCGCCCCCAGCGCCCTGCGCAGCAGCGCGTCCAGCTGGTCGGGGGCGAGAATCCGTTTGGTCCTGCTGTCCATCGCCGTCCTCTCCGGGGCCCCGCCGGGTCTCAGCAGGGAGAGATCGTCCAAGAGTGCTCGGCCTTGTCGCCCGGCTGGAGCACGATCAGGTCCGTGCCGGAGTTGTAGGCGTCCGGCGGGCAGCTCATCGGCTCGACGGCCAGTCCCGCGTAGCCGAGCCCGGTCCCGGTGCACACCTGCGCCCAGGGCATCGCGGCCGCCTCCCAGGCGATCTCGACGCCCCCCTCCGGGCCGCGCACCCGGACCCGGACCAGCCCGTCGCCGTCCGGGACGAGCCCGGTGAAGGCGTGGTCCACGGGCGTGGCGCCGATCACGCGCGACGTCCGGAAGTCGTACGGCGTCGCGGCGACCTCCTCCAGCGAGCGGGGGAGCAGCAGGTCGTCCACCAGCAGCACCCGATCGGCGGGCACGTGCAGCTCGTAGTCCTCTACGACGGGGCCGGCCAGCAGCCAGGGATGCGGACCGGCGCCGTACGGCGCGGCCTCCCGGCCGATGTTCTCGGCGGTGAGCGTGGTGGTCAGCCCTTCGGGAGTGAGGGTGTACAGCACCTGCAGGGCCAGCGTGAACGGATAGCCGGGGACCGGGGTGATCGTGTGCGTCAGCCGTACGGAACCTTGCCCGTCCCGCTCCTCGGACCACTCCACCGCCTCCCAGTCGACCTCGGCGACCAGCCCGTGCAGGGCGTTGCCCCGGTCCTCCTCGTTGACCGGCAACCGGTGGGTCCGCCCGGCGAAGGAGTAGCGGGCGCCGCCGACGCGGTTGGGCCAGGGGGCCAGCAGTGTGCCGCTGTAGCAGGGGATGGGGCCGTCGGCGGGCCAGCTCGCCACCAGGTCGCGCTCACCGCGGCGGAGTACGCGCAGGGCCGCGGCCCGTTCGGTGATCTCAGCGCTCAGAGCGCCGCTGCGGAGGGTGAACTGCCGGGACACAGGGGTCCTTTCGCCGGGGGAGGGGGACGGGGAGGGCGGTGGGAACAGGGGGAGACCGGGGTCACCCCGGGGTGCGCGGGGGGCGTCCGGGACGGGCGCCGCTCACGCGGAGTCCCGCTCGACCAGGTGGGTGTCCAGGATCACCACGGGCTGCTCGAGCTGCTCGCCGTTGATCCGGGCGACCAGCAGGTGGGCCATCTGCCGTCCCATGGCCTCGGTGGGCTGGTGCACGCTGGTGAGGGTGGGGGAGGAGTGCGCGGCCGCGGGGGAGTCGTCGAAGCCGATCACCGCGACGTCGCCGGGGATGCTCCGGCCCGCCTCGCGCAACACGCGCATCGCGCCCAGCGCCATCGGGTCGGAGGCGGTGAAGACGGCGTCCACGTCCGGGTTGCCCTCAAGGAGAGCGCGCATGGCGATCATGCCGCTCTCCTCGCTGAAGTCGCCGTAGGCCACCATCTCGGGGATCCCGGTGGCCAGCAGCGCGTCGCGGTAGCCCGCCAGACGGTCGACGCCCACGCCCATGTCCTGCGGGCCGGCGATCGTGGCGATCCGGCGCCGGCCCTTGCCCAGCAGGTACTTCACCGCCTGCCGGGCGCCGGCCCGGTTGTCCACGTCGACGTAGCTGTAGGGGTCGAGGCCGATCGGGCGGCCGCCGATGACGGTCGGCACGCCCATCTCCTCCAGCCGCCCGGGCAGGGGGTCGGCGCCGTGCAGGGAGATCAGCAGCACGCCGTCGACGTGCTGGCCCGTCAGATAGTGCTCGAGCCGCTCGTGCTCCTGCTCGGACTGGGCCATCGCCAGGATGAGCTGCAGGCCGGTTTCCGACAGCGCCGATCCGATCCCCCGGATGGTCCCGGCGAAGTAGGGCTCGTCGAAGACCCGCAGCTCCGACTCGGAGACCACGAGGGCGACGGTGTCGGTGCGCCGGGTGACCAGGGCCCGGGCGGCCCGGTTGGGGACGTAGCCGAGCTCCTGGATGGCCCGGTGCACCGCGTCGCGCGCCTTCTCGCTCACCTTGGGTGAACCGTTGATGACCCGCGACACCGTGCCACGGCCGACACCGGCCAAGGCCGCGACCGCCTCGAGCGTCGGACGACGGTCGCCGTTCATCTGCTTCGCCCCCATGGATGGACTCGTAGCGTCTTATTCTGCCGGACCGTTCAGGCCTCCGCGCCTGATGGTCCCGGAATACCAGAGAGCGCTCTCTTTCGGAACCCTGCGCTGGGTCTCGTAGTCGACGTGGACCAGCCCGAACCGCTTGCCGTACCCCCAGGCCCACTCGAAGTTGTCCATCAGCGACCAGGCGAAGTACCCCTGCAGCGGCACCCCCGCCTCGATCGCGGCGTGGCAGGTGCGCAGGTGCGCCTCGATGTAGGCCAGACGCTCGTGGTCCCCCACGGCCCCGGCCTCCGTCATGACGTCGTCGAAGGCCGCGCCGTTCTCGGAGATGACCAGCGGGACCCGCGGGTACTCCTGGGCCAGGCGGACCAGGATCTCGTACAGCCCGGCGTCGTCGATCTCCCAGCCCATGGCCGTGACCGGCCGCCCGGCGTTGACGAACGACACGTGCTCGCTGCCCACCCACGGCGAGCCGCTGTCGGTGGGGGCCGCCGCCGCCGAGGCCGCGCCGCCCGGGACGCCGGAGACGGTGAAGCGGCTGTAGTAGTTGATCAGCAGCATGTCCAGCGGCGCCGAGATGACGTCCATGTCGCCGTCGCGGACGAAGTCGGCCATCGGGCCCAGGTCCTGCAACACGTCCTCGGGGTAGGCGCCCTTCAGCAGCGCGTCCAGGAAGAACCGGTTCTGCAGCCCGTCGATGCGGCGGGCGGCGTCCAGGTCGGCCTCGGAACCGGTCTGCGGGGAGATCGCGTAGAGGTTGACGCAGCCGCCGATCCGGGTGTCCTGACGCTGGGCGCGCATGGCCCGCACGGCCAGGCCGTGGGCGCGCAGCAGGTTGTGCGCGGCGTGCATGGCCTGGGCCGGCTCGCGCCGCCCGGGGGCGTGCTCGCCGGAGGCGTAACCCAGGAAGGCCGCGCACCACGGCTCGTTGACCGTGCTCCAGTTGCGCACCCGGTCGCCGAGCGCGTCGTGCACGATCGCCGCGTAGTCGGCGAAGCGCTCGGCGGTGTCGCGGGAGGGCCAGCCGCCCGCGTCCTCCAGGGCCTGGGGCAGGTCCCAGTGGTAGAGCGTCACCCAGGGGTCGATGCCGCGGGAGAGCAGCTCGTCGACCAGCCTGCTGTAGAAGTCCAGGCCCTTGGCGTTGACGGCACCGCTGCCGTCGGGCTGGATCCGGGGCCAGGAGACGGAGAACCGGTAGGCCCCCAGGCCGAGGTCGGCCATGAGCGCGACGTCGTCGCGGTAGCGGTGGTAGTGGTCGATGGCCACGTCGGCGTTCTCGCCGTTGACCACCCGGCCGGGCTGGCGGACGAAGGTGTCCCAGATCGAGGCGCCCCGACCGTCCTCGGAGACGGCCCCTTCGATCTGGTACGCGGAGGTGGCCGCTCCCCAGGCGAAGTCGGTCGGGAACACCAGGATCGGGCTCTGAGTATGCGTCTCTTGCGTGGTCACGCCTTGACCGCACCTTCCATGAGGCCGCCGACGATCTGACGGCCGAACAAGATGAACACGACGAAGAGGGGGAGGACCGAGGCCGCCGTGCCGGTGAAGAGCATGACGTAGTCGGTGCCGTGCGCCTGGTTGAGAGCGGCGATCGAGGTCTGCACCACCGGGTTGTCCGGGTTCAGCACGATCGACGGCCACATGAACTCGTTCCAGTTCTGCATGAAGGTGAGCAGAGCCAGGACCGCCATGCCGGGCCGTACGGCGGGCAGCACCACGCTGGCGTAGATGCGCATGGTGGAGGCCCCGTCGACGCGGGCCGCCTCGACGAGCTCGTCGGGCACCGCCTGGGTGGTGTACTGGGTCATCATGAAGACCCCGAACCCGTTCACCAGGAACGGCAGGATCACCGCCTGGATCTGACCGGTCCAGCCCAGGTTCACCATCATCTCGTACAGCGGGACGATGCCCATCTGCTGCAGCGGGACCATCATGGTCAGCAGGATCGAGCCCAGCAGGATCTTGCTGCCCCGGAACTTGAGCTTGGCGAAGGCGAAGCCGGCCAGGGTGGAGATGAGCACGACCGAGAGGGTCACGGTCGTCGAGATGATGATCGAGTTGATCAGCCCGGTGGCGAAGTGGGCGTCCTCGGTGTTGAGCAGCCGGGTGACGTTGTCGCCGAGGTTGCCGCCGGGCAGCAGCGGCGGCGGGGTGTCCAGGGCCTCGTCGTTGGTGCGCGTGGCCATGATGAACATGTAGTAGATCGGGAAGGCCGACAGCACGAGCGCGAAGGCGAGGACCACCTTGGTCAGCGGGCCCGCGTCCCAGATGCGGTTCGCCGCCGACGCCGGTGACGCCGGGCGCCGGCGGGTCTGGATCGCCGTCACTTGTTGCCCCCGATCCGGCGGGTGAAGGAGTAGTTGATCAGGATGCCCACGAGGATCAGTGCGAACAGCATCCAGGCGGCCGCCGAGGCGTAGCCCATGTCGAAGTCGCGGAAGGCCTCCTTGACGATGAACATGGCCACCGTCTGGTACTGGCCGGTGGCGCCGCCCGCCATGGTGGGGTTGCCCTCGAACATGACCGGTTCGGCGAACAGGGTCAAGCCGCCGATGGTGGAGATGAAGACCACGAAGACGAGCGTCGGGCGGAGCATCGGGATGGTGATCTGCCAGAACTGCCGCCGGGGCGAGGCGCCGTCGAGGGAGGCGGCTTCGTAGAGGTCCTTGGGGATCGTCTGCATGGCGGCCAGCAGGATGATCGCGTTGTAGCCGGTCCAGCGCCAGTCGATCATCGTGGAGATGGCGAGCCACGCGGTCCAGCTCTGGTTCTGCCACTCGATGGGCTCGACCCCGAAGAAGCCGAGGAACCAGTTGATCATGCCGTAGTCACGGCCGTAGAGCTGGGTGAAGACCACCGCCACCGCGACGACCGAGGTCACCAGCGGCAGCAGGATTCCGAGGCGGAAGAAGAGCCGGCCCCGGATGCGCTTGTTGAGGGCGTTGGCGAGCATCAGCGCCAGGACGAGCTGCGGGATCGTGGAGATGACGAAGATTCCGACGGTGTTGACCACCGCGTTCCAGAAACTCTCGTCGGCGATCAGCTCGATGTAGTTGTCGATGCCGAGGAAGGTCTTGTCCCCGCCGAGCTCCCAGTCGTGCAGCGAGGCCCAGAGCGTGTAGCCCAGGGGGAACAGACCGAAGAGGGCGAACAGCAGGAAGTACGGCGAGACGAGGAAGTAGGGAGTCGCCCGGAGGTCGAACCTGGTGAGTCCGCCCCCGCCCCGTCCCGCGGCCCGGCGCCCGGACGTCCGGCGGGGACCGGAGCGCCGCGGGGGGGCGGGAGTGTCGATGTTCAGGGTCATCGGTGAGCCTTTCAACGCAGGGCAGGCGACGGGCCCGGCGGCGGGGTGGCCGCCGTCGGGCCCGTCGATCGGGGAGAGGGGATCAGCCCGCTGCCTTGGTGCCGGCCTCGACGAACTTGGTCCACGCCTCGGCGTAGGGGATGGAGCCCTTGTCCATGCCCTCCAGGACCTTCTCCGCGGCGGTCTTCACCTGGGCGTGCTTCTCACCGAGGAACACGGGGAGCAGGTTCGCGGTCGAGTCGCCGAAGATCTTGCCCACCGGGGCGTCGTTGAAGAAGGCGTTCTTCTTCTCGGAGACCTTCGGGTCCTGCTGGCCGGACAGGGAGCTCGGGAAGGCGTTGGCCTCCTCGAAGGCCAGGACGTGGCCCTCCTTGCCGGTCAGGAAGTTCAGGACCTCGGCGGCCTCCTTCGGGTGCTTGCTCTGCGACGGGACGGCCAGGTAGGAGCCGCCCCAGTTGCCGGCGCCACCGGGAACGCCGGCCACGTCCCAGTTGCCCTTGTTCTCCTCACCGGCCGCGCCCTCGATCACGCCGACCATCCACGCGGGGCAGCCCATGACGGCGAAGCCGCCCTTCTTGATGGCCGCGTTCCACTCGGGGGTGAAGGAGGCGAGCTTGGCGGTCAGGCCCGCCTCGCTGTAGGCCTTGACGGTGTCGAAGGCCGTCTTGATCGCCGGGTTGGTCTCGATGATCAGCTGGTTGCTCTTGTCGAAGTAGGCGACGTTGCCGTTCTTCGGCGCCTCCTGCGACAGGACCGTGTTGTAGAGGGTGTTCGGGCCGTCGAGGAACTTGGCGTCCTTGACCTTCTCCTGGAACTTCTTGCCGGTCTCCATGAAGGAGTTCCAGTCCGGCCAGAGCTTGGTGACCTCGTCGCGCTCGCCCGGCAGGCCCGCCTTCTCGAACAGGTCCTTGCGGTAGCACATCGCCATGCCGCCGATGTCGGTGCCCAGGGCGAAGAGCTTGCCGTCCTTGTTGACGCCGTTCTCCCACTTGGCCGCGGGGAAGTCGCTCTTGCGGTCCTGGAGACCGTACTGGCCGAGGTCGGTGAAGAACTGCGGACGCTGGGCCATCAGGCCCATGGCGCCCTCGTCGATGCCGACGATGTCGGCGGTGCCGCTTCCGGCCTGCAGCTTCTGCAGCAGCTGAGGAAGGTAGACGTCCTCGAAGCGGTCGGTCAGGTTCTGGTACTTGACCTGGATGTTGGGGTGCGCGGCGTTCCACGTCTCGACGGCCTTGTCGTAGCCGAAGTTCTCGCCACCGCCGAAGGTGTGCACGGTGATGGTCACCGGCTCGGCGGGAGCGGCGGAGCCGCCGCCGCCGGCGGTGCTGGCAGGCTCGTCAGAGCCGCAGGAGGTCAGCGCCAGGGCGGTGGCCGCCGTGACGGCGATAGCGGCGAGCTTGCCGTGCCGCTTGTGGTTCAACATTCCGGACCCCTCTCAGGTGGTCGCCCGAATCGATGGGAGGTGGCATCGCAGACCCGTCCCCGACAGCGTGGTCTGCGATGGGATGGATCGTCAGCGTTTTTGGGAGCGCTCCCACGAAGAGTGGACGATGGGCAACCAGGCCGTCAATATGCCGAAACTCAACCGTTACATCTAGGCCATACTTGCAGGACAAACGGGCATGTTGGCTGCGATACCACCCAACCGGGTGTTTGGGAGCGCTCCCATCGTGGAAGTGCCATCAGGGCGATTACCGGCCCATATGCCGCTTCGAAGGCTTGTGATCACTATGTGACGCGGGTGGTTCGGGCGCCCCGGGCGGGGCGGTGGGCCGGGGGAGATGTTTGGACGCGCCGGCGGTGAGCAGAAGAAAAGGTTCGGGCGGACGGCGGGAGAGAGGCGGACGCGCCAGCGATTCGGTGGGCGCCGGGTTGTGGGGCCGGAGTAAGCCGGGGTGTTGGGACTGGAGTAAGCCGGGTTGTTGGGGCCGGAGTGAAGGCGCCTGAAAAGGAATTCCGGATGATCCGGTTGCGGGGGAAGTGGTGTAAATCACTTGAAATGCGGGGAAATAGATTCGCCTGCCGATGATCCCCGAACCTGCCGGATCCGCACCGGGGAGCACCCGGACGACCTCCTCGCCGACCGGTGGAGACGGAGAGGACGCCCGGCCGGGACGGCGGGCCGGAAGCGCTCTGACGGAGAACCTCGATCGCCATTCGCCCCTCTCGTGGAGACCCGGCGGAGACGGGACGAATTGGCGGATGTCAATGGCCGTGCGAGCGGAAAGGCGTCCGCGGAATAAACGGCGGGATATGCGGCCGGAGAGGGCCGTGGACGGCTCTCTCCTGCGGCGGGTGCGGTGCGTTCTCCGGTGGCGAATGCGGTACGGCGCGCCGTGCGGCGGCGGTGCGGTGCGTTCTCCGGTGGCGAATGCGGTGCGTTCTCCGGTGGCGGGGACGGTTCGGCACGGTGCCGTGCGGCGGCGGGTGCGGGGTGGTGGGGTGCGGTTCCGTGGGGAACCGCACCGGGCCGGGTCAGCTGTTGACGGTCTCGCAGTCGGTCGGCTGGTCGGCCGCGTCGGCGTCCGCGATGTCGCCGGTGCCGGAACCGCAGCTCACCACGGCGTCGAAGCCCCCGTCGTCGGCCACGATGCGGTCGTTGCCGCCGCCGGCCGAGAGGCGGTCGTTGCCGCCGAGACCGTTGATGATCTCCGGTGCGCTGTCGCCCTCGATGGTGTCGCCGAACCGGCTGCCCACGACGACCTCGACGTCGCCCAGCACCTTGTCGCGGTCGATGTTCCCGCCGGCGTTGCGCCCGTCGTTGTTGACGGTGTCCTTCCTGATGAAGACGCCGACGTTCGCCTGGGCGTAGCTGACCATGTCACTGGAGCCCGCGCCGCCCTGGTAGGTGAGGGTGGTGCCGCCGCCGGTCGACAGGCCGGCGTTGAAGACGTCGGAGCCGTCGCCGCCGACGACCGCGCCGGTGAGCGGGACGCGGGCGGTGAAGGTGTCGTTGCCGCCGCCCAGGTTCGCCGACAGGCCGGTGACGCCGGTGCCGCAGTCGACCACCTTGGTGGTGACCTGGGTACAGCCCTTGCCGGGGGTGGCCTTCAGGGTTCCGGTGGTGTTGCTCACGCGGAAGACCGAGCCCACCTTGAGCACCTCCACGGTGTCGTTCACCGCGGTGCCGCCGGGCACGATCGTGATGGCGCCGGACACGCGCTCGACGACGAGGTCGCCCGGAGCGGCGGCGGCCTGGGCCGTGCCGGGGGCCGAGGCCAGGGCGGCGACGAGGCCGCCGAGCATGGTCAGACGCAGCGCGCCTCGCTTGAGGGTGTTCATGTTCGGTTCCTTCTATGTGACGGAGTCAGGAGCGGGCTGAGTCGAGCCCTGCTCACCTTTCGTCCTCATGATCTGAAGGAAGACCGCCCTTATCTGCGCAAAACTGCACACTTCCCGGGCTTTTCGATAGGTAAAGATCCTCACTGCGATCTCGGCCATGCCGTCCGGAGCGAGCCTCGTCATCGGCGTGAGCCGGGCCGGGAGGCCGGACGGGGCGGGCGGGAGGCCGGACGGGGCGGGCGGGAGGCCGGACGGGGCCGGAAAGCCGCGAAGGGGCGCGGCTCGCGTGAGCCGCACCCCTCGGACGTGATGGGCGGGCGGTCAGCCCAGGTAGACCGGGTAGCCGTAGCCGACGACCTGCGACTTGGGGCGGATTCGCTGCTCGACCTCGCCGTTGCCGGTGTTGCCCTCGACCGTGATGATCGTGCCGTCGCCGTTGTCGTGCTCGACGAAGCCGACGTGGTCGATCCCGTAGACGCTGTCGCCGCCGTCCCAGTCGAAGAAGACGACCGCGCCCGGCTCGGCCTTGGTGCCCCAGCGCTTGTTGTTCTTGAACCACTCGGCGTGGGTGACGGTGTAGGCGTCCCAGCCGACGACCGGCCGGATGCCCGCCTGCTCGCCGACCCAGGAGACGAACATGTCGCACCAGGGGGCGTTGGCGTAGCCCCGGACGTTGCCGCCGTCACGCGCGATGGTCTCCTTCACCCGGGGGGAGCTCATGTACCAGGAGTGGAACTTGGTCCCGCCTCCGGAGGAGTTCTCCTTCACGCCGATCTGCTCCTTGGCGATGGCCAGCAGCTGCCGGGCCGACACCTTGGGCAGTCCCTCGGCGATGGTCAGCAGGGGGCTGGCGGACGCCTTGGCGGACGCGGAGCTCGTGGCGGAGGCCCAGGAGAGCTGGGGAACCTCGGCGGCGGGGGCGTTGAGGGGGTTCTGGGCGCCGGTGGTGGCCAGGGCCGGGGGCGCCATGACGGCACCGCCGGTGACGGCGAGCGACATGCCGATGGCGATGCGGGCCATATGGCGCTTCTTGGCAGGGGAAATGCGGCGATGCTTGCCCATAGAGGGGTTCGACTCCTTGATCGGCTTCCATTTCGCCTACCGGGTTAGCTGACGGGTTCGGGCTGGGAAGTGCCCTACAACGGCGAGCGCGTTGATTCACCCCGGAAAACCTGGGTTCCCGGTTCCGCGAGATGCGGATTCGGCGTCCGTGTACCTCCCATCGGCAGGAACCTCGACCTGGTGAGTCACGGTGCGGCAAGGGTCGGGTAAACGGCGTGCCGGAAATTCCCCGCAGTGTTTCCGTACGGCACGCGAAGGTGGAGGCGAGGGTAAAAACCGGGCCCGGCCGGAGAACCGGCCGGGCCGTGGAGAACGGGCCGGACGGGCGTCGCCGGCCCGCCCGGTCGAACAGGTCGGAGTGGTGGCCTCAGCCCGCCCGGTCGAACGGGTCGATGAGCGGCCTCAGCCCGCCCGGTTGAACGTGGCGGGGTCGGGGCCCAGCCGGGTGCCGGTGTCCAGGGCGTCGATCGCGGCCATGTCGCCGGCGTCCAGCTCGAAGCCGAAGACGTCGAAGTTCTCGGTGATCCTGGACGGCGTCACCGATTTGGGGATCACCACGTTGCCCAGCTGCAGGTGCCAGCGCAGCACCACCTGGGCCGGGGTCCTGGCGTGCTTGGCGGCCAGCTCGGCCAGGACCGGCTCCTGCAGCAGCCCGCGTCCCTGACCGAGTGGGCTCCAGGCCTCGGTGAGGATGCCGTGCTCGGCGTGGAAGGCCCGCAGCCCGGCCTGGGGGAGCATCGGGTGCAGCTCGATCTGGTTGATCGCCGGGACGACCTCTCCCTCCTTGAGCACGTGCTCCAGCTGCTCGACGGGGAAGTTCGAGACCCCGATGGCCCGGACCGCGCCGTCGGCGTAGATCTTCTCCAGGGCCCGCCAGGTCTCCACGTACTTGCCGTGGGCCGGGAGCGGCCAGTGGATCAGGTAGAGGTCGAGATAGTCCAGGCCGAGCCGGTCCATGCTCGCGTCGAAGGCGCGCAGGGCGCTGTCGTAGCCGTGGTCGTCGTTCCAGAGCTTGGTGGTGATGAACAGCTCCTCGCGCGGCACGCCCGAGGCGCGTACGGCGCGGCCCACACCCTCCTCGTTGCGGTAGAGCTTGGCGGTGTCGATGCTGCGATAGCCCGCCTCGATCGCGGCGGCGACCGCCACGCCCGCCTCGGCGTCGGGCACCTGCCAGACGCCGAAACCGAGCTGTGGCATCCGCACGCCGTTGTTGAGAGTGACGAATTCCATGATTGTCATACTGTCGTACCGGCCGTCACACGCCCGCGCCGGTCCAGGAGCGGATCAGCGGCAGCAGCGTCCCGTCGACCGCCTCCTCGGCGAACTCCCGGTCCAGCGGCTCTCCCGTGACCAGCAGCCGGTGCCAGACCAGCGCCTCGACCACCGTCCTGAGCCGTGCCGGATCGATCCGCCCGACCGGCTCACCCCGCTCGCGGGCCCGTTCGATCAGCGGGGCGGTGCCGGTGACGTCGGGACGGCGCAGATTGCCGCGCAGGGCCGCGGCCAGGGAGGCGTTGGTGAGCAGCGAGGGAAGGAGGCCGAAGATCATGTCGTGCCGGCGCCGCAGGACCTCGCAGAACCCGGTCACGGCCCCGACGAGGTCCTCGCGCATCGAACCGGTGTCCGGCGGCGGCGGGACGTCGATCTTCGTGTGGTTGCAGATCAGGTCCGCCACCAGGGCCTCCTTGCCCGGCCACCGGCGGTAGATCGTGGCCTTGCTGGCGCTGGCGCGCCTGGCGATCTGGTCGATCGACATCCGGTCGAACCCGACCTCCGAGAGCAGTTCCTGTGTCGCGTCGAGGATGGCGCGCTCACGGGACGGGTCGAGACGCAACGTGCCTCCGATGTGCTACTGGTGCCGGTCGAGCATCTCGAATCGTACGCCGGTGAGCTTCTCCGACTCCTCCCACAGGCGCCGCGTCACCTCCTCGTCCAGCGCGTGGGGCTTCGGCTGCAGCTCCTTCGGCCCGGGGCCGATGAACTCGCCGCCGTGGACGTCCGGGGAGGTGGCCGCGTACAGGGTGGGGATCGCGCCCTTGTCGGGCGTCTGGATCAGCAGCCGGCCGAGCGCCGCGATCGGCCTGGTGAGCGGGCCGAACTTCACGATGCCGGTCATCGTCGTGCCCGGATGCACGGCCACGCTGATCAGCCGGCCCTGCGCCCGGCGCTGGAGCTCGCGGGCGAACATCAGGTTGGCCAGCTTGGAGCGGCCGTAGGAGGAGAACCTGCTGTAGCCGCGCTCCAGGGTCAGATCGTCGAAGTCGATCCTGCCCACGGCGTGCGCGTCGCTGGAGACGGTGACGACGCGGGCGCCGGGCCTGGCCAGCAGGCGCGGCAGCAGGAGCCCGGTCAGCGCGAAGTGCCCCAGGTGGTTGGTGCCGAACTGCATCTCGAAGCCGTCGGCGGTGGTCTGCCGGGGGATCAGCCCGATGCCGGCGTTGTTGATCAGCAGGTCGACCGGTTCGTCCACCTCCGCGGCGAAGGCGCGCACCGACGACAGGTCGGCCAGGTCCAGCCGCCTGAGCTCGATCCGCGCCCCGGGGACCCGTGCAGTGATCTCCCCGGCCGCGGCGCGGCCCTTCTCGAGGTCGCGGGCGGTCATGATCACCCGGGCGCCGCGCGCGGCCAGCACCCGCACGGTCGGTATGCCGATGCCGCTGCTGGCGCCGGTCACCAGCGCGGTGGAGCCTGTCAGGTCGGGGATCTTCCACATGGCGCGCTCCTCGGATGGGCGGATCGAGTGTACGGAACCGTTTCGTACAGCACGCTACGGTGGCGCCCCGCGCCCCGCAAGCCCCCGGCCCCGTGAGTCCCCGGCCCCGTGAGTCCCCGTCCCGCAAGCCCTCCGCCCCGCAAGGCCCCGCCCGCCGTACGGACCTCCTCCCCGGGCGGCGCACACGGGTGTAGGCGGTTGTTCACCCGCGGTTCCCGGGCGCGTAAGGCCGCCGGGCTACGGTGAGGCGATCGTGAACGGGTCATCGCCCGGCGTGGACGAATACGGCCGGGACCACGCGCGGAAGCAGGGTTCGGCCGTCGCCTGGGTGGAGTCCCCGCTGCAGATGCTCTGCGCCGTGGAGGCCCACCACGCCGGGCTGCTGGGCGAGCGCACCCTGCTGGTGCCGCGGGCGAAGCTGCGCCCGCTCACCGTCACCGGCCGCGAGCTGTCCAGGCTCGCCCTGCCGGACGGGCTGGAGCTGGCCGGCCCGGAACCCGGCATGCCCCGGCCGCCGTACCGCCGGACCTGGGTGGTCGGCGACGCCTTCTCCGGGAAGGTGCAGGCCGGCTGGCTGACCGCCTTCCCCCGCCGCATCGTCGTGGTCGACGACGGGCTGGCCACCATCAGGCTCCTGGAGCTGCTCTCCGGGCGGGCGGGCACGCCGCTGCTGCGGGCCCGCGCCTCGGCCGGTCCGCTCAGGACCGCGCTGGGAACCGCCGCCGGGCTGCGGCTGCGCGCCGCCGCCCGGTCCGGCCGACTGTCGATCTTCACGGCGCTCCCGGTGCCCGCCGAGCTGGCGAAGGCCGTACGGGAGACCGGGGCCGATCTGGTCACCCACGACTTCTCCTGGCTTCGTTCCCAGCCGCTGCGCAGGCCCCGTCCCGAAGAGCGCACCGTCGTGCTGGGCACCTCACTGGTCCGCAACGGGCTCATCCACCGCGACCGCTATCTGACCTGGCTGGCCGCTCTGGGCTCGGCCGGGCCCGTCGCCTACTTCCCGCACCGGCGGGAGGACCCGGACGATCTCGCCCGGGTCCGGGAACAGCCCGGGATCACCGTCTACGGCGGCGGCGCCCCCGCCGAGATGACCCTGCGGGGTCTGGCCGCGGAGCAGCGGGTGCTGAGCCTGCCCTCCACCGCGGTCACCTCGCTGCGGGTCCTGCTGGCGGCCCGCGGCGTCGCGGTGGAGACGGTGGAGGTCCCCGAGGAGTGGTGGACCTCCCGGGCGGCGCCGTCACTGCGCTCCCACCTTTCCATGTTCGCCCATCACGACACGGGAGTGACCCGTTGAAAGTCCTGGCCGTGGCCGACTCGGATTCCTACCTGAAGTGGGCCGCCTGCCTGCTCGCGGACCTGCCCGCGGGCTGTACGGCGGAGCTGACGGTGATCCGCACCCCCATCACGCCGTCCCCGGCGCAGATCCACGCCGCCGTCGCCGGGGCACCGGGACACGGGGCTTCCGGGGGGACGGCCGACCCGGCGGTGCTGTCCGCGCGGGCGCTGCGCCGTACGGCCGAACGTCTGCGGCCCGACGCGGTGCTGGTGGCGTGCACCGGGCCCGTGGTCGACATCCTGGCCGGCGAGGTGCTCGCGAACCTGTCGCCGCGGCCGGTGTTCGTGACCGGGCTGCCCGGGATCTCGGTTCCGGCGACCGAGAAGGCGTGGCTGTTCCGCAGCGGCTGCGACCTGTTCGTCCTGCACAGCGGGCGCGAGGTCGAGGAGTTCTCCGAGATCGCCCGGAGGCTGGGCGGCGGCGGCCAGGTGGGCCTGGCCCGGCTGCCCTTCCTGCACACCCGCGGTCCGGGCCGGGAGGACGACCGGTCTCCTGCGCACGGCCGGGGCGGTGATCGGCCCCTTTCGCGCGACCGCGTCGTGTTCGCCACCCAGGCCAAGGTGCCCCGGCGGCGCGAGGAGCGCGAGCGCATCCTCACCGCCCTGGCCGCCCTCGCCGAGCACCGCCCGGACCTGGACGTGGTGGTCAAGCTCCGCGCGCTGGACGGCGAGCGCCAGACGCACAACGAGCGCTACCACTACCAGCGGCTCTGGCAGGAGCTCGGCGGCCGTGAGGACGTGCTCCGCTTCGCCGCCGGGCCGATGCACGAGCACCTGGACCGGGCGGCCGGGTTCGTCACGGTCAGCTCGACCGCGGCGCTGGAGGCGATCGCCCGGTCGGTGCCGCTGCTGGTGCTGTCCGACTTCGGGGTGAGCGCGGAGATGATCAACCTGGTGTTCGAGGGCAGCGGGCTCCTGGGCACCCTCGACGACCTGGCCATGGGACGCTTCCGCACCCCGCAGGAGGAGTGGTGCCGGGCCAACTACTTCCACGGAAGCGCCGATGACGACTGGTCGAGCCGGCTGGTCACCCTGGTCGGCCAGGCCCGCTCCGGCCGCCTGGCGCCCGCGCGCTCGCTGCTGGACGGGCCCCGGTACGCCGCGGCCCGCCGCCGCGCCCGCCTGCGCGTGGAGGTGCCGCCGACCGTGCTGCGGGCCGGCTACCGGGCCAAGCGCCGGATGCGCCGCTATCTGAAGGCCCTGGGCTGAGCGGACTTCCGGAGGCGCTGTCCTGGCCCCTCACGGGCCGTGCCGGGACCGGGACAGTGCCGATCGTGACGGTGCTGATCATGATGGCGCCGTCACGGCGGTGCCGGAGGACGGCGCCGATCAGGGCGGGGCGATCAGGAAAGGGCCCGCGCCAGGCGGCGGCGGAGCCTGTTCAGCGTGCCGGCCGCCGGGCCGCCGGGGACGGCGGGGACGGCGGGGACGGCGGGGACGCCGGAGGGCAGCAGGTCCAGGGCGGCCAGGCGCTGCCGCTTGAAGTAGCGCTCCGGGCCGTGGGCCTCCAGGTAGGCGGCGGCCTCGGTGCGCAGGTCCGGGTGGGCCTCGCTCTGCATGCAGTAGCCGACCGCGCGGACCAGCGCCTCCAGGTCGACCGGCGGGGGTTCCGCAAGCGAGCCGTCCGCCTCCAGCCGCGGCAGGAGGGCGTCGGTGATCGTGACGGGGACGCGGTTGCTGTTCTCGTACGGCGTGAGCCGTTCCAGGACCAGCTCCCCTCCGACGGTCGCCGCCGGGAGGCCGAAATAGCGCCGGGCGGTGATCAGGGCGGTGGAGAAGCAGCCCACCACCAGCTCCGGCCGCGACGAGGCGAAGTACGACTCCGCCGGGACGGTCCCGTCGGCGACGGTGAGGCGGACGCCGAGCTCGGCGGCCGTCTCGCGCAGCTCCATGGCGTGCCGCCGCCCGGCGGCCGGATGCGGCTTGAACAGCACCGAGCCGAACCCCCTGGCGGCCAGCCCGCGCAGCATGCCGGCGTGCAGGGCGGCCTCCTCCTCGGGGGTGACGATCTCCAGCGCGGACAGGTACTGCCCCAGGATCATCGCGCTCCCGGACCCGGAGGCGCCGCCGGATCCGGAGGCGCTGCCGGATCCGGAGACGCCGCCGGGCGCGCTCTCGCCGAGGACGCGCAGGAACGCCCCGTCCGGGATGACCTGCCCCCGCACGCCGTACTCCGACAGCAGCAGGGGCGACAGGCCCGGCACCAGATCGAGGTGGAGCAGCCGGCTGATCCGGCCCGCGATCTCGATGGGCAGCGGGTCGCGGGTCGGGCCGTAGCTCATCAGGCCGTCGGAGTAGACCGTGACGGGGCAGTCCCGCAGCAGCCCGGCGATGGTCCGCGCCGGGGGGACCGCGACGGACTCCACGACCAGCTCGCGCGGGCCGCCGTCCAGGGACAGGCGGGAGGCCAGCAGACGGCCGATCATCGGGACCTCGATGACCCGGGCCTTCCAGTCCGACGGGTGCAGCGGGGCCACGATCTCGTTCCACGACCACACCTCGTCGAAGCGCGGGCGCAGCGCGGCGAACCCGGGCGCCTCGTCCAGCCGGGGGGTGATCTCCGGAACGGCCGCGTTGTTGGAGACCAGCAGGATCCGGCGGTCCTCGCGCGGGCCGAAGGCGCCCTCGTCGACCGCCGCGGCCAGCGTCATCGCGCCGAACAGGGTGGAGGCGTAGAACACCTGGGTCATCGAAGTCTCCGGGGCGTGCGGATCACGGGACGCGGGGCGTCGCTCATCGGGTCTCCATCAGCCGGCGCAGGGTCTCGTCGCGTTCGGGGTCCAGCCGGGTGGCGTCCAGCAGCTCCGCCGGCAGCCGCCGCAGGACCGCCGCGCCCCGCTCCTCGAAGCGGGCGCGCAGCTCCGGTGAGAAGCGCTCGCGCAGCTCCAGGTGGTGGGCCAGCAACGCGCAGAACTGGCGGACCGCCTTGGGCGCGAACTCGTCGGGAAGATCGGCGAGGACCAGCTCGAAGGCGTCGAAGAAGTGCAGCTGGCGCGCGTCGCCGATCTGGGTCAGCGAGCCGGACACCATCCGCCGGTAGAAGAGCCCGGCCAGGGAGACCACGGCGAACGAGCCGGCCTCCCGGTGCAGCCGCCAGATCCACGGCCGGTCCTCGGCGGTGTGCAGGCTCCCGGGGAAGGTCAGCAGCTCACCCAGGTCGCGGCGGTAGATCCCGGCCCAGGCGTAGGGATAGTCGACCATGGTCCTGGAGCGGGCGGGCAGGATGTACTCGCGCGGTTTGAGCACCGTGTCGCGAACCGACAGCGGGGCCCGGTGGGTCACCCGCTTGCGCCCCTCGGCCTGCACGTGGTCCACCCGGACGAAGTCGCAGTCCAGCCGCTCGATCGCGCCGACGAGGGAGGCCAGATAGCCGGGCGCGAGCCAGTCGTCGCCGTCCATGAACGTCACATAGCGGCCGGAGGCCAGCGACAGTCCGAGATTGCGGGCGTCGGCCAGCCCCACCGGGGTCTCGTTGCGCAGCACGACGAGGCCGGACAGCTCGTCCCGGAAGTCGTCGATGATCTGCCCGGTGGCGTCCACCGAGCCGTCGTCCACCACGATGAACTCGAAATCCCGGTGCGCGTTCCTGACCAGCGAGGTCAGCGCGTCGGAGATGTAGAGCCCGGCGTCCCGCACCGGGACGACGACCGACAGCTTGATCAAGTTTTCCCTCGCGGGCTCCGTGCGGATCCGGACGCCTGAACCGTAGCGATCCGCGGAGGTGCGGGGCTGAACACGCGGGGACGCGGCGGTGAACACTGGGAGCGCCGTACATCCGCGGATCCGGACATATCAAGGACATATCCCGTCCTACATGGGTTCTAGCGTGGAGGAACGAGCGGCAATCCGGTACGGCGAGCGAATCCGGTACGGCGAGCAGGGAGGCGGACGCGACATGAGGATCCTGGTGACGGGCGCGACGGGGTTCGTCGGCCGGAACGTGGTCGGCGGGCTCCTGCGGGCGGGGGTGAGCGTGCGTGCTCTGACCCGCGATCCGGCGGCGGCGCGGCTGCCCGGGGCGGCGGAGGTCGCCGGCGGCGACCTGACCGAGCCCGGGAGCCTCGCGCCGGCCCTGGAGGGCGTCGACCGGATGTACCTGTTCCCGGTCGAGGAGACGGCCGAGGAGGTGATCCGCCTGGCGCGCGGGGCCGGGGTGCGCCGCATCGTGGACCTGTCGGCCGCGTCCGTCACCGCCGGCCTGCACACCAACCCGGTGGAACGGGCGGTCGAGGAGTCGGGAGCGGAGTGGACGCACGTGCGGCCCTGCGGGTTCATGGCGAACATGCTGCAGATCTGGGCGCCGTCGGTGCGCGCCGAGCGCGTCGTCCGCTACCCCTTCGCGGACGAGCCGATGAACCTGATCCACGAGGCCGACATCGCCGACGTGGCCGTGGCCGCGCTGCTGGAGGACGGCCACCACGGCCGGGCGTACACCCTGACCGGACCCCGGACGATCACCGTGCGCGAGCAGGTCCGGGCCATCGGCGAGGCGCTCGGCGAGGAGGTCCGCTACGAGGAGGTGACGCGGGAGCGGGCACGGGAGCTGATGAGGGCCCAGGGCGGGTTCGCCGCCGAGAGCGCCGACCTCATGCTCGGCTTCGTGGAGTACGGCGGCGAGCGGCCTTCGAGCGAGGACGGCTACGCCGACCAGGACTGGTCGGCGCTGATGCGGGTGTGGCCCGACGTTGAGAAGGTCACCGGCCACCCGCCCCGCGACTTCGCCCGGTGGGCCGGGGACCACGCCGACGACTTCCGCTGACCGGCGAGCGGTACGGCCCGCGGCCCGGATGGGTGGGTCCGATCAGTGGTCGTGGGCATCGCGGACGGGGTGACGGGCCAGAGGGGTGAGGCCGAAGCGGCGGGCGGGTATGGCGGTGCGGACCGGGTGACGGGCCCGTCCGTGAGAAGGGTCCGTTCGGGTGGGGGTGTACCCGTGTTGCCCGCCCGCAGGGCGGGTCCGGGGCGGGCCGGGTGCTGCCCGCCCGGCTCGCGTCACATGACAACCCGATGCGCACGTTCTGGGTGATGTTCTGAGGTCCGATCCGCCGCCAGGGCGGCCGGCACCTTCCCCTTCTTCCCCGCACCGGTGATGATCGGCAAGCCGGGGCGCCTGGTGATCTACTGCCACTCGTGGCCGAGGACAGCCGGAACAGCCCATCCGCACCCGGCGCTCGGCGACTCTCGATACAGCCGACACCCCGGTGGCCGAGGCAGGCTCGACTGCGGTGCGGCGCAGCCTGGGTGGGCGACGCGCGGCCCACCGGGAACGTGCCTCACGGGTGGGCCCTCCTCCGAACGGACATGCCCTGCGGATGGGCCTGCCACCCGGCCCGCGCCCGCTCTCGGCTTCAGGGCCTGCTCGTTCACGCGTCCGGAATGTCCGGTCCTTCGGCGGGGAGGATCCGCGGCGGGCCGGTCAGCCGGCGCGCAGCGCCAGGCGGGCGGCCTGGTAGCCGCCCATGCCGTGCACGCCGGGGCCGGGCGGGGTCGCGGCCGAGCACAGGTAGACACCGGGCAGCGGGGTCCGCCAGGGCCGCGCGGAGTACACCGGGCGGCCCGCGAACTGGCGCAGGTCGGCGGCGCCCGCCCCGATGTCGCCGCCGACGTAGTTGGCGTTGTGGCGTTGCATGGCGGCGGAGTCCATGGCGTGCCGGGCCAGGACGCGATCGCGGAAACCGGGGGCGAAGCGCTCGATCTGGTCCTCGATCGCGGCGGTCATGTCCACGGTGGAGCCGTTGGGGACGTGGCAGTAGGCCCACAGGGTGTGCCCGCCCGCGGGGGCGCGGGAGGGGTCGGCCACGCACGGCTGCACCAGCAGCACGTACGGACGCTCCGGATGCACGCCCCGGGCGACCAGGGCCTCGCCCAGCGCGATCTCCTCCAGGGTGCCGCCCAGGTGGACCGTACCGGCCCGGCCGACCGCGGGGTCCTTCCACGGCACGGGCCCGTCCAGGGCCCAGTCCAGCTTGAACACTCCGGGCCCGTACCGGTAGCGGGCCAGGCGGCGGGCGTAGCGCGGCGGCAGCCGGTCGCCGGCCATGGCCAGGAACTGGCGCGGCGTGACGTCCAGCAGGACCGTGCCCGCGGGCGGGAGCTCGGCCAGGGAGGAGACCCGGTGCCCGGACACGGCCTCACCGCCCAGCTCGCGCAGCCGGGCCGTCATCAGGTCGGCCAGCCGCTGCGAGCCGCCGCGCACCACCGGCCAGCCCGCGTGGTGGGCCAGGGACGCCAGAAGCATCCCGAAGCCGCCGGTGATGGGGGAGCGCAGGTCCAGCATGGAGTGGGCGGCCATCCCGGCCAGCGCGGCCCGGCCCTGGACGGTGCGGAAGGCCGTCCGGGCCAGCATCGTGGCCGGTTGCAGCCCGAGCACCCCGAACCGGGCGGCGGCCAGCGGCGCCCGGGGCAGGCCGAGCGGGGCCAGCAGGGTGTCCACCAGCGGTTCTCCGGCGCGGGCGGCCGCCCCGATCACGGCCTGCCAGGCCCGCCCGTCCCGGCCGAGGCCGGCCGCGGTCCGCGCCGGGTCGCGGTGCACGAGCACCGCGGAGCCGTCGTCGAGCGGGTGCGCCGCGGGGACCGGGGGATGGGCGAAGTCGACGGGCAGGCCGAGCGCGCGGAAGGCGACCGAGACCCCGGCCATGGGCAGCACCGTCGCGCACACATCGTGGACGTGGCCCGGCAGCGTCAGCTCCTCGCTGCGCAGCCCGCCGCCGAAGCGCTCCCCGGCCTCCAGCAGCAGCACCCGGCGCCCCGCCCGCGCCAGGAGCAGTGCCCCCGCCAGGCCGTTCGGCCCGGAACCGACCACCACCGCGTCGAACCCGTCTGCGCCCACACCCGCGCTCCCGTCTCACTCCGGTCCCACCCGCACGGCGTCCAGCACCGTCGCACCCGTCGCATCCGTCGTGCCGCCGCAACGCCGTCACACCCGTCGAACGCTACGGCACCCCCTCACGGACGGCCGGAGCGGCGTCCGCGAGCGGCACGGCGAGGCGCTCCACGCTCCGACTGTCCTCCATCCGGGGGTCACACCGTGGTCCCGTCCCCTTCGGGGCGGGGCGCCGCGCCGACACCCCGCCCGGCGAAGGACGTGTCGTCAGACCGTGACGCGGCGCAGGCGGGACTTGGGGGCCTCCTCGCCGGGGAAGACCCGCTTGACGCCGTCGCCGAGAGCGGTCTCGATGATGCGGATGTCGCGGACCAGGTGCTCCAGGCCGGACGGCTCCAGCGAGGCCGCGTGGTCGGAGCCCCACATGGTCCGGTCCAGCGTGATGTGCCGCTCCACGGTCACCGCGCCCAGCGTGACGGCCGCCAGGGAGATCTGCAGGCCGCGCTCGTGGCCGGAGTAGCCGACGGGCACGCCGTACCGCTCCTGGAGGGTGACGATGGCGCGGAGGTTGGCCTCCTCCGGAGGCAGCGGGTAGGTCGAGGTGGCGTGCATCAGCACCAGCTTGGAGGTGCCGAGGATCTCCACGGCCCGGTCGATCTCCTCCAGCGTGGACATGCCGGTGGACAGGATGATCGGCTTTCCGGTCGCGGCGAGCGCGCGCAACAGCTCCAGGTCGGTCACGCTGGCCGAGGCGACCTTGTGCGTGACGACGTTCATCTCCTCCAGGAACTCCACCGACGGCACGTCCCACGGCGAGGCGAACCAGTGCAGGTCGCGCTCGGCGGCGTACTTGGCGATCTGGGTGTACTCGTCCACGCCGAACTCGGTGCGGATCTTGTACTCCATGTAGGTCATCTCGCCCCACGGCGTCTGCCGGATCTGGTCGCGCTGCTCCAGCGGTACGCAGATCTCCGGGGTGCGCTTCTGGAACTTGACCGCCTGGCAGCCCGCCTCGGCGGCCACGTCGATCAGCCGGCGCGCGATGTCCAGGTCGCCGTTGTGGTTGATGCCGATCTCGGCGATCACATACACCGGCTGACCGGCGCCGACCAGCGCGTCACCGATCTGGACGGGCTTGGCGACCGGGGACAGCCGCAGCTCGGCGCGGGGCGCGGGGACCTCGGCGGCCTCCTCCGGGCGGGCCGCGAGGACCCGGTCGCACAGCTCCCTGACCGCGCCCGCCCCGCCCGGCCGGGTGAGCACGATCCTGGCGGCGGCGCGGACCCGGGGGTGGGCGTCGGGGACCGTGACGGGCCAGCCGACGTCGCTCATCGGGCCCAGGTCGTTGACGTCGTTGCCGACGTAGGCGACCCGCGCCGGGTCCAGTCCCTCGATGGCCAGCCAGTCGCGCAGCACGGTCCGCTTGTCGGTCAGGCCCTGCAGGACGGGGACGCCGAGCTTGCGGGCACGGGCCGCGACCACCGGGTTGTGCTCGGTGGACATGATCATCAGCTTGACGCCGGAGCGGCGCAGCAGCGAGATGCCCATGCCGTCGGAGCGGCTGACCGCGACCATCTCGCGGCCGTCCTGGTCGACGTAGGCGCGGTCGTCGGTGTGCACCCCGTCGAAGTCGGTGATCACGGCGTCCACGTCGATCGGCTCGGGCCGGTCGACGAACGGCGCCAGCGCCCGGACGACCTCCAGGTCCTCCGGCGTGTCCACCTCGACGGCGTGCTGCGAGGGAACCGGCTGCACGGCGACGGAGCCGAAGAACCGGTGCCCGTGCTCGCGCAGGCCCTCGGTGCGCATCACGTAGAACGCGCCGGTCTCGCGGTAGTGCGGCTCCCGGTCCTGGCGGCGCGGCCGGGACGCCGGGTCGTGGTTCACGCCGTTCACGGTCGTGACCGCCGCGGCCCCGTCGCGCGCCTCCCAGTTCGCGGCCTCCCCGTTCGCGGCGCCCTCGGCGCTCCACAGGAACTCATGCGTCTCCAGCCCGGAGAAGACCACGTCGGCGGTCCCGTCGAGGACCTTGACGATCGCGGCGTCCAGGTCGGAGGGATCGATGAACGCGCTGGTGCACTGGACGAGCACGACCACGCCGGGGTCGGCGGGCAGCCGGTCGAGCGCGTGCAGGACGGCGGACTCGCTGGAGGCCGTCGCACCGCTCAGCTCGCCGGGCCGCTCGACCACGACGGCGCCGGCCGCGCGGGCGGCCTGGGCGATCTCCGGATGGTCGGTGCTGACCACGACCTCGTCGATCAGCCCGGCCTGGACGCAGGCCCTCACCGCGCGGGCGACCAGGGGGATTCCTCCCACGGGGGCCAGGTTCTTCAGCGGGACGCCCACCGAACCTCCGCGGGCGGGAATGACGGCCAGGACTCGCAAGGTGACTCCTCTTACCTACGGCAGCACCCCTGAGCTGGGGTGTTGAGAACGCTAGCCAGGGGGGTGGCCGGTAAGGGGTGCCTGAGCTGAACGCCCAGAGTCGCCCGGCTGAACTTTCCGCACGGCCCCTGCCGTACGGCGGGCGGGAAAAGCCGCGCGAGGAGCGGCGGGAGGTGGAGGAGGGCCTTCGTCACACGCCGGGCCGTCACACGCCGGGCCATCGCGCGGATCTCGTCACGCGGACCTGGTCACGCGGACCTGGTCACGCGGACCTGGTCACGTGGACCTGGTCACGTGGACCTGGTCACACGGAAGGCGCCGCGGGCGGTTCACATCGTCCGCGGCGCCGATGGTCCGGAGCGTCCGTCATGGGACGCCGGAGTGCCCGTTACGGGGTGAAGGTGTCCGGCAGTTCTTCGGTGTTCTGCCTGGACTTGTTGCCGGGCTGCTTGGACGCCTGCCGGTTCTTGTTCCCGGACTGCTGCTGGGCGCGGTTGCGGGACTGTCCCTGTCCCTGGCTCCTGCCGGTCGTGCTGTCGTCGCCGTTCGGCATGTTGGAGCCGCTCCTGGCCTTGCCCCGACTCTGATCGGAGTTCGTCATGCTTCTTCCCCCGTTGAATGACAGGTTGTCGAGCACGTGATAACCGGAAATAAAGTCGACAATCACGATCTATAGATCTTTAACGGACACGACACCCATCCCTGGCGTCCGGTTTACGAGTCCTGCAGCAGTTGACCTCAACGAGACTTGAGGTTGCATCGTGATGATCGGCCGGGCGCCGTCCGGTGCCCGGGGAAGGGACTGATCATGAAAGCGGCCGTGTTCGTCGTGCCCGGCGGGCCTGAAGTGCTGGAGCTGATGGAGGTCGAGGACCCGCAGGCCGGGCCCGGCCAGGTGCGGGTCAGGGTGCAGGCCGCCGGCGTGCAGCCGTACGATCTGGCGATCCGGGCCGGTTGGATCCCCCCGGGGGTGGAAGCGGTCTTCCCGCGGATCCCGGGCAACGAGTTCGCGGGCGTGGTGGACCAGGTCGGCCCCGGGGTCGCCGGGATCACCGGAGCCGAGGTGGGCGCGGAGGTCATGGGATTCACCCGGCTAACCGCCTACGCCGAGTACGTGGTGGTCCCCGCCGATCAGATCACCCCCAAGCCGGCGGGCATGCCGTGGGAGGTGGCCGGCGGTTTCCCCGCGGCCGTCATGACACCGCACATCGCCCTGCGGGAGCTGGGCGTCGGCCACGGTGACACGGTGCTGGTCCACGCCGCCGCCGGAGGGGTCGGCACCGTCGCGGTGCAGCTGGCCCGCGAATGGGGCGCCACGGTCGTCGGCACGGCGAGCGAGGCCAACCACGACTATCTCCGCTCGCTCGGCGTGATCCCGGTGACGTACGGCGAGGGCCTGGTGGAGCGGGTGCGGGCGGTCGCGCCCGGCGGGGTGGACGCCGTCCTCGACGGGGCCGGCGGCGATGCCCTGACCGCCTCGCTCGAACTGGTCGAGGACCCCGCGCGGATCATCACGCTCGTCGAACACGCCGGGGCCGCGGAGCTGGGCGTGCGGACCACGCCCGACAAGCGTTCCGCGGACCGGCTGGCCGAGGCGGCACGGCTCTACGAGGAGGGGCGCCTGCGCCTCCACGTGCGCGGGACGTTCCCGCTGGAGCGGGCGGCCGACGCCCACCGGGAGGTCGCCACCGGGCACGGCCGGGGGAAGGCGGTCCTGCTCGTCGGCTGACCCCCGCAGGCCCGGACGGGACGCGCCGCAGGCCCGGATGGGACGCCCGGGGGTCAGGCGGCGACGCCGACCGCGGTCATGAGCATGGGCAGGGCCCGTTCCAGGCCGCGCCTCCAGTACGGCCAGACGTGGGTGCCGGGGCCGTAGAAGTCGGCGGTGACCTCGACCCCGTCCCGCTCGGCGCGTTCGACGAACTCCCTGGACTGACCGAGCAGGGTGGCCTCCCCGTCGTCCCTGCCGGTTCCGGAGACGTCCAGCGGGCCGGGGGAGCCGTCCCCGCAGGAGACGAACAGCCGTACCCCTCTCAGCCGGGACGTCAGGTCGACCGGGTTGTGGGCGGACCACTCGGGACCGCCCACGGCGCCCCACAGGTCGTCGGGGTCCTGACCGTAGCGTCCCAGCAGCCAGGGGGCGCTGTGCGTGGTGTCCAGCACCCCGGAGAAGGAGGCCGCCGCCCGGAACACGCCCGGGTGGCGGGCCGCGTAGGAGATCGCGCCGAAGCCCCCCATCGACAGCCCGGCCACCGCCCGCCGGTCCCCGGCGCCGTAGTGCCGCTCCAGGACCCCGCGGACCTCGGTCAGGTGGAAGGTCTCCCATCCCGGGCCGTCGCGCCAGTCGGAGTAGAAGCCCACCATCCCGCTCTCCGGCATGACGACGATCACCGGGTACCGGGCCGTGAGCTCCGCCGCCCCGCCCTCCGACGCCCAGGAGTCGTAGGCGGGCTGGCAGCACCCGTTCAGCAGGTACAGCACCGGCCACGGGCCGGAGCCCGGCGTCCACCCCTCGGGCAGCAGCACCCTGGCCCTGGCCTCGCGGCCCAGCGCGGCCGAGGTGATCGTGAGCACGTGGTCCCGGCCGGTGCGGCGGTCCACGCGGAAGCCCGGCACCGCCCGCGCCCCCTGCCGCGAAGCCTCGGCGGAGGGGCCGGCGCCCGGCCGGGCCGAGACGCCGGTTCCTGGGGAGGCCGGGGTCCCCGCCCCCGGAGACGTGGAGGACAGCGGCACCCACAGGGCCAGCGCCGCGACGGCGATCACCAGCCCCGCGATCAGGAGCGGCGCCGGGCGCTTCATCCGGTTCACGCGATCAATCCTGTCCCGCCGCACCGGCCACCGGAAGCCCCGTCCCGGAGGAGGCCCATCGGGACAGGGTCGAGCCGCGCACCACGAGCTCGGGCGCGAAGAGGTACTCGGCGGCCTTGGCCGGGCGGCCCTTGATCTCGTCGAGCAGGGCGCGCACCGCGGCCACGCCCATCGCCTGGACCGGCTGGCGGACCGTGGTGAGCGGCGGATCGGTGAACGGCATCAGGGGCGAGTCGTCGGCCCCCACGACCGAGACGTCCTCCGGCACGCGCAGGCCGCGCCGCCGTACGGCGCGCACGGCGCCCAGCGCCATCAGGTCGCTGCCGCACACCAGCGCGGTCGCGCCCCGATCCACCAGCAGGGACGCGGCCATCTGGCCGCCCTCGACGTCGAAGGGGGCCAGTTCCACCAGCTCCTCCCCGGCCGGATCGCCCAGCTCGCCCATCGCGGCGCGGAACCCGGCCAGCCGGCGCCGGGAGGTCGAGTAGCGCAGCGGCCCGCCGACGAAGCCGATCCGCCGGTGGCCCAGTCCGATCAGGTGCAGCGCCGCCGTGTGGCCCGCCGCGACGTCGTCACAGGAGACGCACGTGACGCCCAGGCCCGGGATGTCGCCGTTGACGAACACGATGGGCAGCCGCTGGCGCCGCAGGTCCCGGTAACGGGAGGACTCGATCGTGGTGTCGGCGTGCAGGCCGGAGACGAACACGATGCCGGAGACGTCGCGGTCGAGCAGCATCCCGACGTACTCGTCCTCGCCCGCGCCCTCCGGGGTCTGCGTGCACAGCACGGCGGTGTACCCGTGGCGGGCCAGGGCGGTCTCGATCACCTGGGCGAAGAAGGGGAAGACCGGGTTCTGCAGCTCGGCGGTGATCAGCCCGACGAGTCCCGAACTGCGAGGCCGCAGCCCGCTGGGGCGCTCGTAGCCGAGCACGCCCATCGCGGTGAGCACCGCGTTGCGCGCCCGCGGGCTCACCCCCGGACGCTCGTTGAGCACCCGCGAGACCGTCGCCTTGCTCACCCCGGCCTGCCGGGCGATTTCGTCGAGTCGTGCCGCCATGGTGGCCGATTGTGGATCACTCCGCTGAAACTCTGCAAGAGATCCTGAAACTTTGCAGCAAATTCCTGCAAGGCATTCCAGGTGGGATGAACCCGCTGTTAACTTCGGCGCACATCGCGGTGCACCCCCTGAAAACCCCCTCCCATCTGGAGTCCGACCGTGCGCAGATCCACCCATGCCCTCGCCGGAGCCCTCGTGCTCGGCCTCACCCTCACCGCCTGCGGCGGGGGAGGCGGCGCCGCGCAGCAGTCCTCCTCGGCTCCGGCCGCCGCCGGTGACACCACCCTGCTCATCTGGGCCGACCAGAAGCGTTCCGCCACCCTCAAGCCCTTCGCCGAGGCGTTCGCCAAGGAGAACGGGATCAAGGCAGAGGTGGTCGTCGTGGCCCAGAACCAGCAGCAGACCTTCACCACCGCCTCCCAGGCGGGCAAGGGCCCGGACGTGCTCGTCGGCGCGCACGACTGGATCGGCAACCTCGTCCAGAACGGGCTCATCGACCCCATCCAGATGACCGAGGAGCAGTCGTCGGGGTACGTGGACGTGGCCCGCAAGGCCGTCACCTACGACGGCCAGGTGTACGGCGTGCCGTACGCGGTGGAGAGCCTCGCCCTGTACCGCAACACCGAGCTCGCCCCGGACGCGCCGAAGAGCTTCGACGAGGTGGTCGCCACCGGTAGGAAGCTCAAGGCCGCAGGGAAGGTCGAGGAGATCGTCGGCTATCCGGTCAGCCAGCAGAACGGCCAGTCCGGCGACACCTACCACCTCTATCCCCTCTACACCTCGGCCGGGGGATACCTGTTCGGCACCACCCCGGACGGCGACCCGGACCCGGCCGACCTGGGCGTGGGCACCAAGGAGTCGGTCGCGGCGTTCGAGCGCATCGCCGGGCTGGGGGAGAAGGGCGAGGGCGCGCTCAAGCGCTCCTTCACCTCCGACAACGCCGCGTCGGCCTTCTACGAGGGCAAGACCGCGTTCATGGTCTCCGGGCCCTGGCGGCTGGCCGACGTCCGCACGGCGGGCGTGAAGTACGACATCACGCCGGTGCCCGGCTTCGAGGACGGCGGGCCCGCCCGGCCGTTCGTCAGCGTGCAGTCCTTCTTCGTGGCGAGCAAGGGCAGGAACAAGGCGCTCGCCCAGGAGTTCGTCACCGGCAGCCTGGCCTCGCCCGAGGTGGCGCAGGCGCTGTTCGACGCCGACCCGCGCATGCCCGCGCTGAAGCAGGCGCTGGAGTACGCCGCGGGCAAGGACCCCGACCAGGCCAAGTTCCAGGCCGCCGCCGAGAACGGCACTCCGCTGCCCACGATCCCGCAGATGGTGGCGATCTGGGTGCCGTTCAACACGCTCATCCACGCCGCGGTGAAGGGCGAGTCGGTGCCCGAGGCGGTCGAGGCCGCCGCCGAGGCCATCTCCGGGCAGCTCAAGCAGTGAGCACCCGGCAGGCCCGGACCGGGAAGGCCGTCCTTCCCGGTCCGCAGGACACCGGCACGCCCCCGGACGAACCGGTCGCGCGGGTCCGCCGCGCCCGTGCCCTACCAGGCCGGGAGCCGCGGCGGGGCGCACCGGTCCGCGGGTGGCCGGGGAACGCGGGCGCGATCGCGGCGCGTTTCCTGACGCTCGGGCTGATCGTCGCCGTCGCCCTCTGGGCGGCCGCCCCGCTCGTGTCGGCGCAGAACTGGACCGGGACGGCGATCGTCGCGGCGGTCACCGTCGCCGGCCTGTACGTCTACCTGACCCCGCGGCGGCTGCCCGCCAAGTACCTGTTCCCCGTCACCCTCCTGATCCTGGCGCTCCAGGTCTTCCCGGTGGTCCACACGATGTCGCTGGCGCTGACCAACATCGGCGACGGGCACCTCGGCACCAAGCAGGAGGCGATCACCGCGATCGAGACCTCCTCGGTCCGGCGGGAGCCCGGCTCCGCGGAGTACCGCCTCACCGTGGCCGAGCGGGACGGCGAGCCGGTCTTCCTGCTGGCGGAGGGCGCCCGCGCCTACGTCGGCACCGCCGCGGGACTGCGCCCGCTGGAGGGCGCGACGTTCGGCCCCGGCGGGCGGATCACCGCCGCCGAGGGGTACACGGTGCTCACCGTCGCCCAGGCCTCCGCCCGGGGCGCCGAGGTCACCGGGCTGTCGGTGCCGGTCGAGGGCGGCGCGATCCGCAGCCAGGGCCTGTCCCGCGCCTACCGGGGCACGGCGCAGCTGTCCTACGACGCGGCGTGCGACTGCGTCACCGGCCCCGACCCCGCCGCGGCCTCCGGCTCCGGCTCCGGTGACGGTGACGGTGACGGTGAGGCGGTCCCGCAGAAGGTCTGGCAGGCCGACGAGGAGCAGGGCCGGTTCGTGGCCGTGGACGGCACCGCGCTGCCCCAGGGCTGGAAGGTGGACGTCGGCCCGGCCAACCTCACCGCCGCGCTCACCGATCCGCAGGTCAACGCGCACTTCCTCGGCGTCCTGGGCTGGAACGTGGTCTACGCCCTGTCCGTCGTGGCGCTCACCGCCGCCCTCGGCATCGCGGTCGCGCTGGTCCTGCACCATCCCCGGATGCGCGCCGTACGGGCCTACCGGACGCTGATCGTCCTGCCGTACGCGATGCCCGCCTTCGCCATGCTGCTGGTCTGGCGGGACATGTTCAACACCGACTTCGGCCTGGTCAACAGGATGTCCGGGCTGGAGGTCGACTGGCTCGGGGAGCCGCTGACCGCCCGCCTGTCGGTCCTGCTGGTCCAGCTCTGGCTGGGCTTCCCGTACATGTTCCTGATCGCCACGGGGGCGCTGCAGACGATCCCGTCGGAGTATCTGGAGGCGGCCCAGGTGGACGGGGCGACCGCCTGGCACCGGTTCAGGAAGGTCACCTTCCCGCTGCTGATGCTGGCGCTGGCCCCGCTGCTGGTCTCCTCGTTCGCGTTCAACTTCAACAACTTCAACGGCGTCTTCCTGATCACCGCGGGAGGCCCGTTCCCGGCGGACAACCCGGCCGTGGGCGCCACCGACCTGCTCATCACCTACACCTTCCGGCTGGCCTTCGGGCAGCAGGGCGCCCAGTACGGCCTGGCCTCGGCGATGTCCGTCTACGTCTACCTGATCGTCGCCGTCATCTCGATCATCAGCTTCCGGCGCACCCGGGTCTTCAAGGAGGTGGACCGTTGAACCGCGGGACCGCCCTGCGGCACGCGGCGGCGATCGCCGTCACCGCCTTCGCCCTCTTCCCGATCCTGTTCGTGGTCTCCGCCGCGCTCAACCCGCTCGGCACCCTCAGCTCGGCGACCCTCCTGCCGGAGGGCGCGGGCCTGGGCAACCTCCGGGCGCTGTTCACGACCACGCCGTTCCTGACCTGGTACGCCAACTCCATCCTGATCGCCGGGCTCACCGCCGTCCTGTCGGTGGCGGTCTCGGCGCTCTCCGCCTACGCCTTCAGCCGCTTCCGGTTCGCCGGGCGCCGTACCGGCCTGGTGACGCTGCTGATCATCCAGGCGTTCCCGCAGTTCCTGGCGATCGTCCCGCTGTACGTCATCTTCAGCGTGATCAGCGACAACTGGCCGGCCTTCGGGCTCAACAGCGTCTGGGGCGTGACCCTGCTCTACGTCGGCGGCCAGGTCGGCGTGAACACCTGGCTGATCAAGGGGTTCTTCGACACGATCCCCAAGGAGCTCGACGACGCCATGCTCATCGACGGCTGCACCCCCGGCCAGGCGTTCCGCCGGGTGATCCTGCCGCTGTCCGCGCCGGTCCTGGCGATCAGCGCGCTGCTGGTCTTCATCGCGACGATCAACGAGTTCCTCGTGGCCAGCGTCTTCCTCACCGGCGACGACTCCCGCACCCTCGCGGTCGGCCTGTTCAGCCTCCTGGCCGACCAGCGCAACGCCAACTTCGGCATCTTCGCCGCCGGCACCCTGCTCACCGCGATCCCCACCGTCGCCGTCTTCCAGTTCCTGCAGAGATACATCGTCCACGGGCTCACCGCGGGCGCCGTGAAAGGATGATCATGATCGATCGAGGATTCCACCACGACGGTTCGGCCGATCACGTCAGCACTCTGGCCCCCGACCCCGGCGAGACGGTGACGGTGTTCGTCCGCACCCCGCGCGATCAGCGTTCGGGCGTGTACGTGCGCACGACGCCCGACGGCGAACCGCACTTCACCGAGGCGGTGATCGACCGGGAGACCGATCACGAGCTGTGGTGGCGGGCCGACGTGGTGGCCCGCAACCCGGTGACCGGCTACCGCTTCCTGCTCACCGGCCCCGCCGACCCGGCGAACGGGAACCCGTACGGCTACCGCTGGCTCACCGCCAGGGGCCTGACCGACCACGACGTGCCCGACGCCACGGACTTCCGGCTGGTCACCCACGCCGCCCCGCCCGCCTGGGCCGGCGCCGGGGTGATCTACGAGATCTTCCCCGACCGGTTCGCCTCCTCCGGCGCCCGGCGCGAGGCGCCGCAGTGGGCGATCCCGTGCGACTGGGGCGACCCGGTCGCAGGCACCGGCCCGGCCACCCCCCGGCAGTTCTTCGGCGGCGACCTGGACGGCGTCCGCTCCCGCCTCGACCACATCACGGACCTGGGCGCGGACATCCTCTATCTGACCCCGGTCTTCCCCGCCGCCTCCAACCACCGCTACAACGCCACCTCCTTCGCCGAGGTCGACCCGCTGCTCGGCGGGGACGCCGCCTACCGCGCGCTGATCGAGGAGGCCCACCGGCGGGGCATGCGCGTCCTGGGCGACCTGACCACCAACCACTGCGGCGACATCCACCCCTGGTTCCGGGCCGCGCTGCGGGACAAGGACGCCCCCGAGCGGGAGATGTTCTTCTTCACCGACGACGACCTCGGCTACGAGGCGTGGATGGGCGTGCCGTCCCTGCCCAAGCTCGACTGGTCGAGCGAGCGGCTGGCCGCCGCGATGGAGGAGGTGGTCCGCCACTGGCTCCGCTTCGGCCTGGACGGCTGGCGCATCGACGTGGCCAACATGACCGGCCGCCTGCGTGAGGCCGACCTCACCCACGAGGTGGCCCGCCGGATCCGGCGGGCGATCGCCGCGGAGACCCCGGACGGGCTGCTGGTCGCCGAGCACGCCCACGACGCCTCCGGCGACCTGGACGCCGACGGCTGGCAGGGCACGATGAACTACGCCGGGTTCACCCGGCCGGTGTGGAGCTGGCTGCGCGGGCCCGGGGTCCGGCTGCCCTTCCACGGCGTCCCGGCCGAGATCCCCCGGATCGGCGGCGGCGACGCGGTGGCGACCATGCGGGCCTTCTCCAGCCTGGTGTCGTGGCGCGCGCTGACCTCCTCCTGGTCGATCCTCGGCTCCCACGACGCCGCCCGCATCCGCACGGTCTGCGGCGGCGACCCCGCCCTGGTCGAGGTCGCCGCCGGGCTGATGTTCACGCTGCCCGGCACGCCGATGATGTTCGCCGGCGACGAGATCGGCCTGGAGGGCGCCTGGGCCGAGGACGCCCGCCGTACGATGCCGTGGGACCGTCCCGAGACCTGGGACACCCGCACGCTGGGCGTCTACCGCGACCTGATCGCCCTGCGCCGCGGCGAGCCCGCCCTGACCGTGGGCGGCCTGCGCTGGCTGCACGTCTCCGACGACGCCGTGGTCTACGTCCGCGAGCGCGCGGGCGAGCGCCTGCTGGTCCTGGCCGCCCGCGCCGGCCACGCGCCGGTACGGCTCCCGCTGGGCGCCGCCGCCACCGCCCTGTACGGCGGAGCCGACCTGGCCCCCGATCCCGCGGGCGTCCTCACCCTGCCCGCCGACGGCCCCGCCTTCCACGTCTGGCGGCTGGGGTGACCGATGCCTGACCCTTCCGTCCCGGGCCCCTGGGATGGGGCCATGGACCCGCTTCCCCGCCCGGGAGCCCGGGAGGGCGCATGGACCCGCTGACGATCGGCCACCTCGTGACCGGGCTGCGCTCGCTCGGGGTGGCCCGGGGCGACGTCCTCCTCGTGCACTGCTCGCTCTCCCGGTTCGGCCACGTCGTCGGCGGCGCCGAGGCGGTCGTGCTGGCCCTGCGCGAGGCCGTCGGGGAGGACGGCACCCTGGTCGCGCCCGTCCAGTCCTGGCAGCTGTGCGACCCCGCCTACCTCGCCGACCCGGCCGTGCCCGAGGCCTGGTGGGAGACGATCCGCCGGGAACTGCCCCCGTACGATCCCGCCTGGACGCCGTCGCGCTCGATGGGCGCGGTCGCCGAGGCGCTGCGCACCCTGCCCGGTGCCCGGCGCAGCGGCCACCCGCACCGCTCGTTCGCCGCGTGGGGACGGCACGCGCGGGCCGTCACGGCCCGGCATGACCTCGACGACCCCGTGGGCGAGGGGTCGCCGCTGTCGGTGACCTACGACCTCGGCGCCCGGGTGCTGCTGCTCGGCGTCGGCCACGACAAGAACACCTCGCTGCATCTGGCCGAGGCGCGCTCCGGCCTGCCCCGCGACCGGGTCCCCAACGGCGCGCCCCTGCTGGTAGGCGGGGAGCGCCGGTGGGTCCCCTTCACCGAGCCCGCCATCGACGACGCCGACTTCCCGGCGGCGGGCGCGGCGTTCGCCGGGACCGGTGGAGTACGGCACGGCGCGATCGGCGCGGCACCCGCCCTGCTGATGAGCCAGCGCTCCCTGGTCGACTTCGCCGCCTCCTGGTTCCGCGCCCACCGCTGACCGGTGGCAGATTCCCGGCCTCCCGGCAGGCCGTTGCCGGGAGGCCGGGGGCGGGGGATCCTCAGGAGGTCCCCTACGGAGGGAGCCACCGTGGCCACCCCCTTCCCCACCCAGGCGTTCAACAGCGCCGACGGCAGGTTCAGCTTCATCGTCCTCGATCTGACGTCCACCGCGGACCCTCAACTGGAGGCGACCAACGCGTACGGCGACGACGACCCGGACAACGCCCCCCTCCAGGTGGCGTCCAAGGGCGTCACGCTCACCGGAACGGTCTCGCTCTCGGGTCCCGCCGGATCCCGTAAATGGCGCGTCGGCTGGATCCAGACCATCTATCCCTGCCGGCAGGCCGTCACCTACGAGAGACCGGCCGACAACTACCGCGGCAAGCTGGTCTGCACGATCGACCGGAGCAGGCGCGACGGTGATCTCGCCGACGACGGCGGACACTGCATCTGGTACGCCACATCCGACTCTTCGAAAGAGATCGCCCCGTCCTCCCCGGTCATCGTCGAGATGGACGACCAGCCGAACGTCTCGTTCCACGACGTCTACAACGGCAAGGCCGCCGACTGGATCAAGGGCTGGAAGGGCATCGCCGTCGAGGGCACCAAGTCCTTCTGCAGCTGGCTGATCGCCGAAGCCGCCGACGACCACGAGATCGTGTACCTCTATCACGTCGTCTGGGAGTGCGACTACACCACCTCGCTGAAAGACGGCCGGCTCGTAGCCCCCTCGGGCGGCACGAGAATCATCTCGCACGGTCCCGGCCAAGGCTCCAAGACT
The DNA here is from genome assembly GCF_016863195.1 of Paraplanobispora takensis. Classification (GTDB taxonomy): domain Bacteria; phylum Actinomycetota; class Actinomycetes; order Streptosporangiales; family Streptosporangiaceae; genus Planobispora; species Planobispora takensis. Next base: position 288,107 of record NZ_BOOK01000014.1, read on the forward strand.
CCCAACCTGGAGAAGGATCCCATCGACGAAGAGGACTTCCCTCCCAAACCCGACGCCGCCCTCAACGCCGCGAAACCCGCCTTCACACGTGCCGCTCCCAGCTCCGCGGTCCGCAACACACCCACCCTGGGCGCCCGCAAGCAGAACCCCGACGGCTGACCCGCGCCCACCCGCCGGTGGACGAGCGGCCCCGGGTGATGGTCAACCTCCTGTTCGACGGCGGTACGGTCGCCGACCCGGGCGGCATGCGGTCCTGACGAGGGGCGGTCACGAGCCTGGCGGCGAGTTCGTCTCACCGGGCCCGCCGCCGGCGTGGGCCGGGCCGGACAACCACGTCTCGATGGCGCTCTGCCAGGAGGCGAGGAAGGCGGGGTAGCCGTCGGCGAATTCGCCCAGCTCCCGGGCGGCCGTGTCGCTGAGGGGAGTGAGGTCGTAGGTGACGGTGACCCGGCTGTGCCGTCCGGGCTCTCCGGCCGGTTCCAGGACCACGGCGACGGTCCCGGCGCGGGAGCCCGGAGTGACCCGGGCGTAGGAGATGCTCCGGCCCCGCAGGCGCCCGAGCACCACCCAGACGGTCGTCTCCCCGTCGGCCCGGGTCTCGAACACGGTTCCGGGCTCGGTGTCGTCCTCGACGGGGACGGGGAAACGGGGGTGCCAGCCGTCCACCCAGTCCTCCTCCCCGCGGGCGGTGAACAGGCGGAAGGCCTCCTCCGGGGGGAGGGGGACGGTGATGGTCCCGGTGAGTCTCACGGCTCCTCCTTCAGCTTGTGCGCGTCGGCGGAGGTCAGGGTCAGGGAATAGACCTCCTTGAGCTGGTCGATCTTGGCGATCGTCTCCGGTGAGAACGGCGCCTTGCCCTCGAAGGCGTGCAGGACGATGCCCTCCACGAGATCTCCGAGGGGCATGTCGAGATACTCGGCCAGGCCCTTGAGGACCTTCAGCATGCTCTTCTCGATCCGGAAGCCCGTCTGAACCCGTTCCGCTGTTACCATGGTAACAATATAACTCATCTACGAGTGCCGGTGAAGGGCGCACGCCGGGGCCGTTGTCACCCGCCATCTCGCCACGGGCCCGGCGGGGTATCTTGATCCGGATGAGTGAGCCCCTTCTGGAGCCGGAGCAGTGGTACGCCACGCTGCCGACGGCCTTCGTCTCGGCCTGCCTGCTGCTCACCGACGCCGACGGCCGCGTGCTGGTGGTCAAGCCCAACTACCGGCCGTACTGGATGATCCCCGGAGGCGTCATCGAGCCCGGGGAACTGCCCGAGGAGTGCGCGGCGCGGGAGATCGGCGAGGAGCTGGGCCTGGAGGCGCGGGCCGGGGAACTGCTCGTCGTCCACTGGTCCCCGCCGGTGGACGACCGGCCCCGGGTGATGGTCAACTTCCTGTTCGACGGCGGTACGGTCGCCGACCCGGGCGGCATCCGGCTGCAGGAGGACGAGCTCGACGAGGCGGCGTTCCTGTCCTGGGAGGAGGCGTCCGCCCGGCTGGCGTTCCACACCGCGCCCCGCCTGTCCGCCGCCCGCCGGGCCCGCGAGACCGGACGGACCGTCTACCTGTCGGGCTGGTGAACCGCCTGCCGTGAAGGGGCGCGGGGCGGGGACGGCGCCCCGCCGGGGTCAGTCGAGCCGGAAGGTCCTGGCGAAGGTGTCGACGTGCGTGCCCGCCTCGGCCCACTGGGCCTCGGGGGTGAAGAACCAGAACAGCCCGACGCCGCCGGAGTCCCGGACGAGGCACCGGGCGTGGAAGCGGAAGGCGCCGCCCGCGCCGCCCGGAGCGGAGAAACGGAACTCCAGCTCGGCGGCCCGGCCGCCGGGGTAGGGGACCTCCTTGCGGCTGAGCTCCCGGTAGGAGGCGGGATCGATCAGCTTCTGGTCGTCCTGCAGGCTGGTGCGGAGCGCGTCGAGCATGGCGGCCGGGTCCCTGGTCTCCTTCCTCGCCGGGTCGGCGAAGGAGCCCAGGTACCAGGAGGTCGACAGGAACGAGCCGCCGGGGCGCTCCCAGCTCACCTGGCTCCCGGACTCCTCCTTGGTCCAGCCCTCGGGCACCGCGATGGAGAATCCGCGCCGGTCGGTGTGGAGGGTGAAGCCGCGCGGCAACGCGGCCGGAGCCTCGGAGGAGGACTCCGTGCTCCGGCCGGAGGACGGGCCGGGCTCGCTCGCGGGGGCGCCGGAGCCCGTGGGGCTCCGCTGAGCGGAGGACCCGGATGACGGGGTGACCTCGGGCGAGGAGCCCGCGTGGCGGACTCCCCAGATCACCGCGGCGGTCACGGCGATCGCGGCCAGCATCGACCCCGCCGCCACGGCCATCCGGCCGCGCCGCGGCCCGGCGGGCGTACCCGCCTCGGTCGGCGGGGGCGTCACGCCCGGAGCGGCGCCGGGAACCGCCCCGCCGTGGCCGCCGCTTCCGGTGCCAGCAGTACCGCCGCGATCGCCGTTCCCGGGGCCGGGAACCGCCCCGCCGTGGTCATCGCCCCCGGGGCCGGGAACCGCATTGCCGCGATCGCCGTCCCCGGTGCCGGGCGTTGTCCCGTCGTGGCCGCCGTCCGCGGTGCCGGAACGGCGCGGGCTCCGCCCGGAGAGGGCGCCGGCTCCGGCGGCCACCGGCGCGAGCAGCGCCATCGCCCGGTCGGCGGTCAGCCGCCCGGCCGGGTCCTTCACGAGCAGGCCGTCGAGCACCGGGCGGATCCGGTCCGCGTACCGGGTCGGATCCGGGGGTCTGCTGATGATCGCCGCGATCAGGGCCGTCGCGCTGTCCCTCTCGAACGGCCTGCGGCCCTCCACCGCCTGGTACAGCGTCACGCCCACGGCCCACAGGTCGGAGGCCGCCGAGGCGCCCCGGCCCTCGATCTGCTCGGGGGCCAGGTAGGCGGGCGTGCCCATCATCTGGCCGGGCGCGGTCAGCTCGGAGGTGTCGTGGGAGGCCGCCGCGATCCCGAAGTCGGTGAGCATCGCCCGGCCGTTCTTCAGCAGGATGTTGGCCGGTTTGACGTCGCGGTGCACGATCCCGGCCGCCTCGGCCGCGGCCAGCGCGGAGATCACCTGATGGCCGAGCTCGGCGGCGCGGGCCTCGGGCAGCCGTCCCTCGGTTCTGATCACCTCGGCCAGGGACGGGCCGTCGACCAGTTCCATGACGATCCACGGCAGGCCGTCCTCCTCGACCACGTCGTAGACGGTGACGATGCCGGGATGGCTTCTGAGCCGGGCCGCCGTGCGCGCCTCGCGCAGGGTCCGCTGCAGCCGCCGCTCGCGTTCCCCGGCGGGCAGGTGGGCGGGCAGCGCCACCTCCTTGACGGCCACGGGCTGGTGCAGCAGTTCGTCCCAGGCCCGCCAGACCAGGCCCATCCCGCCCTCGCCGAGGGGCGCCTGCAACTGGTAGCGCCGCGCCAGTGCGCGTAACCGATCTTCCGGCATATTGGGCAAGATATCTCGCCCGAGTCCGCCGGGAGGCGGGAAAGGGCGACGGGGACGCCCCGAGACGTCCCCGTCGTGTGGTCGCGGGCCGGGTCAGCGCCAGGTGTCGTTACGGGTGGCGGTGCCGGTCGCCGGGGTGGTGAAGGAGCGGTTGGGGTCGCTCTCCCAGGTCACCGAGCCGTCGGGATTCTTCTTGATGTACTTGTAGGAGATCGTCTTTCCGGCGGGCAGGTTCACCGTGGCCTTCCAGACCGGATAGCTCGCGGCGGAGAGCGCGACCGCGTTCGCCGGGTTCCAGGAGCCCAGCTCGGCCACGTCGCCGACGACGAAGACGTTCTGGCCCCAGTAGGTGGTCACGTTCGCGTTGAAGGAGGCGGCGATCTTCCCGGTGCTCGCCGTCGGCGTCGGGGTGGGCGTCGGGGTGGAGGTGGCGCCGCCGCCGACGTGGAGGGCGACCGCGCTCTTGGCGGGGACGGTCACGTTCGCGGTGCCGTCGCCGTTCACCGTCACCGAGCCGCTCCCGGCGGCGTTGGCGTAGGTCCCGGCGGGCAGGCCGGTGGTGAAGGTGCGGGTCAGCGGGCCGCCGCCGTTGTTGATCGCGACCCAGCCCTTGTTCCCGCGGCTGAAGGCGATCACGTTGTCGTTGTTGTCGTACCAGTTGCCGACCGCGGTGCCCGCCACGGCCTTGTGGAAGCCGGCCATCCCGGCCATCTGCCGGTGGAAGCAGGTCCAGCGCCCGTTGCCGCAGTCGGTGTCGGTGACGAACCCGCCGCCGGCCGAGGGCGGCCCGGCCTCCTTGTCGCTCCAGGTGAAGCCGGAGTAGACGCGCGGCGTGCCGTACGGCCAGGCGAGCATGAAGACGTTGGCCAGCCGGTAGGCGTCGCCGTACTTGTAGTTGAGCGTGGAGCCGTTGCGCTCGGTGTCGTGGTTGTCGACGAAGGTCAGGGCCTTGTCACTGGGCACCGACAGGCCCCAGCTCTGCCCGAACGTCTCCAGCCAGTGGATCTGCCCGGTGAACTGCTCCTTCATCTTGCGGCCGAAGACGAACTCGTGCACGTCGCCGACGCCGGTGTACTGGCTCGGCTGGACCGCCTCGCCGTCGCCGTGGATGACCTCCTGGTGGATGTACGGCGAGCCGGTCAGCTTCGCCTTGATGGCCGCCAGGTCACCCGGCGGGATGTGCTTGGCCGCGTCGACGCGGAAGCCGTCCACGCCGAGGGAGGTCAGCTTGTTGAGGTAGCCGGCGATCTGGTTGCGGACGTACTCGGAGCCGGTGTTGAGGTCGGCCAGGCCGGACAGCTCGCAGTTCTGCACCCGCCAGCCGTCGTTCTTGTAGTCGGGATCGTTGATCGTGCAGGTGGGCGAGAGGTGGAAGTCGGCGGCGGAGTAGACGCCGGGATAGTCGTACTTGCCGAAGGAGTAGCCGCCGTAGCTGGTGCTGCCCTGGCCGGTCATGTGGTTGACGACCGCGTCGGCGTGGACCTTCAGGCCCGCGTCGTGACAGGCCTTGATCATGTTCTTGAAGGCGTTCTCGTCGCCGAACTTGCTGGTGAGCGTGTAGCGGGCGGGCTGGTAGATGTCCCACCAGACCGAGCCGCCCTTGCTCATCGAGTCGTGCGGCGGGGAGACCTGGACGGCGCCGTACCCGGCGGGGCCGAGCACGTCGGTGCACTCGCGCGCGACCGAGTTCCAGTTCCAGCTCCAGAGTTTGACGATGGGGCCGGTGCCGGCGGGCGGCACGGCCTGGACGGCGGCGGCGGAGGAGGAGGTGGCGCCGAGCGCGACGGGTACGAGCACGGCGGCGCCGGCCGTCAGCACGCTCAGCGCCGCGGCGGCCAGCGGCGTGCGGACACGCGATCTGCCGCGGGACGGGGGACGAGGGGCCGGGGGGCGAGGGGATGGGGGAAGAGGGGCCGGGGTACGCGGGGCCGGGGTACGCGGGGCCGGGGGACGTGGGACGGGGGATTTGTAGGATTCCACGGTGGGGCCTCCAGGAGCGATGGATGGGTTCCCGTGCCGGGCCGGGTGCTGCAACACCCGGCCCGGCGGCGTTCTCCGGACCGGTCGGGCCCGGATCCTGCCGGGGCCGTTCCCCGAGACGGCCCCGAGCCTGCTCGGACTTCCTGTGCCTGCCTTGTGACAGGACTGCCTTGTGACCGTCTAGGACTGCACGAAGACGGCGACCGTACGGGCCGGGACCGTCAGCGTGCCGGTGGCCGCCTCGAAGCGCGCCTGCTTCACGACGGGGTCGCCGCCGTCCGCCTGGACCGGATGGAGCGCCACCCGGCCGTCCTTGAGCGCGGGTACGGCCTGCGCCTGCTCCTGCGGGGTGGCGTTGAAGACGACCGTGACGGACTTCCACTTCGGGTCGATCCCGGAGGCGTCCAGGTGCATGGTCACCACGCCCGGGGTCTCCGCGCTCCCGCTCACCGGGAACGACAGCCGCTTCTGCGCCTCGGCCAGGGAGCCGAGCGCGAAGACGGGGGAGGAGGACCGGATCTTCAGCAGCTCGCCGTACCCGGTTCGGGCCGAGCCGATCGCGGCGCAGTCCGGCTTGAGCGCCGGGTCGGCGAGCAGCGGCTTGGCGTAGGGCCACTTGTCCTCGTTGTCGGCCTTGGGCGGCAGGCCCGCGCCGAAACCGTTGCCCTGGGCGCAGTCCCACAGCAGCCGGTTGAACCAGTCACCGGAGTCGAAGGAGTTGCGGTCCAGCGACTTGGAGCGCAGCCGCTCGCTGCCGGCGTGGACGAACGCGGTGCCCTGCGACAGCGCGGAGGCGGCCAGTGACAGCGACTGCATCCGCACCCGGTCGGCCATGGAGGTCGCCTGGGGCAGCTTGAAGGCCAGCGCGTCGAACAGCGTCTCGTTGTCGTGGGCGTCCACGTAGGTCACGGCCTCGCCGGGCGCGGCGGTGTAACCCGCCGGGGCGCCGTTGTAGTCGACCTCCGAGCCCTTGACCTCCTTGCCGGAGGAGGCGGTGAAGCGGTAGTCGCGCAGGTTCCCGGTCAGGCCGACCTTGATCAGGTCGTGGTAGCGCAGCAGCCGCGCCCGCTGCTGCTCCTCGGTGCCGTTGGCGGGCGAGCCGTTCGGGTCGCCGGCCAGGCCGGAGCCGAAGCCCTGCACCCGGGGGTCGGGGTCGAACGGGCCGCCGCCGCGCACCGCGTCGCGCAGCCGGTCGTTGAAGGTGCCGATCCCGGTCCCGGCCATGTTGAGCTGGGTGGCCTGCTCGAAGCGGGCGTCGTCGGCGACCTCGCCGAAGTTCCAGCCCTCGCCGTACAGGATGATCGACTTGCCGTCCACGCCGTCCCCGGCGAGGGTCAGCTCGTCCAGGGCCTTGCGCACGGCGACCATGTTCGCCTTGGGGTGGTGGCCCATCAGGTCGAACCGGAAGCCGTCGATCTTGTACTGCTTCGCCCAGGTGACGATGGAGTCGACGACCAGCTTGCCCATCATCGCGTGCTCGGGGGCGGTGTTGGCGCAGCAGGTGGAGGTGGCCACCGCGCCGTCGTCCAGCAGCCGGTGGTAGTAGCCGGGCACGATCCGGTCGAGCACCGAGGTCGGGTCCTGGCCGGCGGCGTGGGTGTGGTTGTAGACCACGTCCATGACCACCCGCAGGCCCGCGCCGTTCAGGCCCGAGACCATCTGCCGGAACTCCTTGATCCGGGCGGTTCCGTCCGGGTCGGAGGCGTAGGAGCCCTCCGGCACGGTGTAGTGCCGGGGGTCGTAGCCCCAGTTGAAGCCGTCCTCGGCCGCGACCTTGGACACGCACTCCTGCTGCCCGGCCGAGTCGGCGGGCAGGGCGGCCAGGTCGCAGTCCGGCTCGGTCCGGTCGGACCTGCGCTCGGGGATGGTGGCGATGTCGAAGACCGGCAGCAGGTGCACGTGGGTCAGGCCGTCGGCGGCCAGCGCGCGCAGCTCCTTCATCCCCGCGGAGTCACCGGTGAAGGCGGCGTAGGTGCCGCGCCGCTCGGCCGGGACCGTCGCGTCGGAGGCCGAGAAGTCGCGCACGTGCAGCTCGTAGACCGACGCCTTCTCCTGCGGAACCGCCTCGGGCTTGGCCAGGGAGGCCCAGCCCTCGGGCCGCAGCGACCGGTCGGACAGGTCCACGAGCTGGCTGCGGACCGAGTCGGCGGCCAGCGAGACGCTGTAGGGGTCGGTCACCTCGTTGGTGACGACCTTGCCCGCGGCGGGGGAGTAGACCGTGACCAGGAAGGTGTAGTAGCGGCCCTTCCAGGCCGGCAGCCCCCGCACCGACCAGACGCCGGTGGCGTCGTCGCGGCGCATCGCGTGCACGCTGCGGCTCTCGCCCGAGGCGTCGCGGTAGAGCGCCAGCTCCACCTTGCCCGCGGTCGGCGCCCAGACCGACAGGCGGGGCAGCGCGCCGGAGGCGTCCGGGCCGAGCCCGGCCGCGGCCGCCCCGGCGTAGACGTCGTCGAGCACGCCCGGGATCTGCACCCCGGTCGCGGTCAGCAGCGCGCCGGAGGCGTCCCGCTCGACGGCCACGACCTGGCCGCGCAGCGCCTCCTGCACCAGGTCGGCGTCACGCGGGTCCACCGTGAGCGCGGCGTGCCCGGCCAGGTGGGGCCACTCGGCCTTCTGCGCGTCGGTGAGCGCGCCCGGGTTCAGCCGGATGACCCGGTGGTCGCCGGTCAGGTCGCCCTTGGCGTAGGCGATGCCGCCCTTGGCGGAGAAGGCCAGCGTGTAGCGGAGCGTGGCCGAGGGCCGGACCTTCCAGGCGACGGTGCCACGGTCGATCCAGTGCGCGGCGGACTTGGTCAGGTCGGCGTCGGCTCCGCGCGCCGCGGCCTGCGGGAGCACGTGGCCCTCGGTGGCCGCGACCCGCCAGACCTCGTGGCCGTCGGCGGTCAGGTCCAGGGCCTGGTCGCCGGGCAGGTCCTTGTCGTCGCCCTTGTGGATGATGTAGCTCACGTTCTTCGCCCCCTCTTTCAGGGGGACGCGGAAGTAGAGCCCGAAGCCGTCCGTCCCCGCGGGCCGGAGCGGGCTCGCCCACTCGGTGGGGTCGGCCACGTCGCCCCACAGGTGCAGACCCCAGCCGTCATAGTTCCCGTCGGGCCGGTGGTAATGCAGGATCGCGACGTTCTCGGCGGCGGCGCGGGTCGGGTGGATCGTCGCCACCCCGGAGCCGACGTAGGCCTCCGGCTGGAGCGCCGGGGTGAAGGCCTGGTCGGGGCCGGGATCCTTGGTGTCGCCCTTGTGGATGATGTAGTTGACCGGGACGGAGGCGTCCTTGAGCGGGATCTTCCAGAACGCGCCGTAGGCGTCGGTGCCGTCCGGCTGCCGCGGCGCGGACCACTCGGTGGGCACCCCGTCGGCCAGGCCGTCGCCCCACAGGTGCAGGCCCCAGCCGTCGTAGGCCTTGTCCGGCCGGTTGTAGTGGACGGTCGCGTAGCCCTGGGCGGCGGCGCGGGAGGTGAAGGTGTCCGGCCTGCCCTCGGCCAGCCAGACCTCGCCGTTCTTGGCCGGGTTGACGATCCGGTCGCCGCCGTCCTTCTCGTCGCCCTTGTGGGCGATGATCCCGACGTTCGCCGCGCCCGGCTTCAGCTTGATCCAGGTGAAGCGGCCGTAGGCGTCCTCACCGGTCAGCGGCAGGGGCTCGGCCCAGTCGGTGGGGTTCTCGACGTCACCCCAGACGTGCAGGCCCCAGCCGCTGTAGGGATCAGACGCGGTGTCGGCGCGCTGGTAGTGCACGACGAGCCAGTCGCGCTTGACCGCGCCCGGCTCCTCGGGCTCCGGCTCGGCCCCGACGGTCGCCTCCGCGCCCGCCGAGGCGAAGCGGCCCGCGGAGTCCTTCACCACGGCCCTGTAGGAGACCTTGGTACCGGCCGCGATGCCCTTCAGGTCGTGGAAGACCCGGAAGGTACGGCTCTGGCCGGAGGTGTTGGGCGCGTCGTCGGTGCCCAGCACCCTCCAGCCGCCGTCGCCCACCTTGGCGGCGAAGGTCACCTGGTCGAAGCCGGTGCCCGGCACGGTCGCGGTGACCGGGATCCGGCCGTCCTCGGCGGTGCCCCTGATCTCGGCGCCCGGCAGGGCGATGGAGACGGCCGGGGCCGCCGCCGGCCTGGCGAGCTTGGCCGAGGCCTTGTAGACCACGGCCGACAGCGCCGGGACGGTCACCGCCAGCCTGGCGTCCGCGCCGGTGGTCGCCGACGCGGCGGCCTCGCCGTACACCCTGGTGAAGCCCGTGGACGGGGAGTAGGTCGGCACGCTCACGGTCGCGGCCTGCTCGGCGTTGTTGACCGCGACGACGTACTCGACCTGGGCGCGGGCGTCGATCCTGGAGAAGGCGTAGACGCCCCCGGAGGCCAGCCGCTCGATCTGCGCGCCGTCGGCCAGCGCCGGGTGCGCGTCGCGCAGCTTCGCCAGCGCGGAGATGCCCTGGTAGAGCGGGTGGGAGGGGGTGTAGTTGTCCCGCGCGTGGGTGGCCTCGGTGCCGATCAGATCGTCGGACAGGTAGCTCGCGGTCTTCGAGGCGAACATGGACTGGCGGGCGTCCTGGTCGCCGCCCTTACCCGTGAAGCCCTGCTCGTCCCCGTAGTAGACGACCGGCTGGCCGCGGGTGAGATACATCAGCTCGTGGGCGAGCAGGTCGCGCCGGAGCAGCTCGGCGTCGGGCGCGCCGGGGTTGTCCTGGCTGATGAAGCGGCCGATGCGGCCCATGTCGTGGTTGCCGAGGAAAGTCGGCAGGGAGGAGGCGTTGCCGTCGGCGTCGGTGTGGTAGTCGTCGGCGGCGAACAGCTGGGCCAGCCGGGAGCCGCCCGCCGTACCGCCGCTGAAAGACCTTGCAGCCTCCTGGAAGGGGAAGTCCAGGGTGGCGTTCATGGCACCGCGCGTGGAGTAGCGGCTGGTGAAGGCCGGGTCACCGGAGTAGACCTCGCCGAACATGAAGAAGCGCCTGTTGCCCTGCTGGGCCGCGTAACCGCGCAGCGCGGGGGAGAAGCGCTCCCAGAACTCCATGTTGACGTGCTTGGCGGTGTCGATCCGGAAGCCGTCGATGCCGGTCTCGCGCACCCAGGTCCGGTAGATGTCGATCATGCCCTTGACGACCTCGGGACGCTCGGTCCACAGGTCGTCGAGGCCGAAGAAGTCGCCGTACTCGGAGTTCTCCCCGCTGAAGGTGGAGTCGCCCCGGTTGTGGTACATCGTCGGGTCGTTGAGCCACCTGGGCGTCTTGACGTCCTTGGGGGCGACCGGCGTGTAGGGGAAGGACTCGGTCGTGACCTCGGGGAAGGTGTTCCCGCCGGCGTGGTCGCGGTCGTCGAAGGGGGTGCCGGAGGCGTCGACGTAGGGGTAGGCGCTCTTGGAGCGGTAGGAGTAGGTCTTCTCCGCGTAGTCGACCACGTCGGCCGTGTGGTTGGTGATGATGTCGAAGAAGACCTTCATCCCGCGCCTGTGGGCCTCCTTGACCAGCTTCTTCATCTGGGCGTTGGTGCCCAGGTGCGGGTCGATGCGGGTGAAGTCGGTGATCCAGTAACCGTGATAGCCGGCCGAGACGTTGTCGCCGGTGCCCTGCACCGGCCGGTTCTCGAACGCCGGGGTGATCCAGATCGCGGTGCTGCCGAGCTTCTGGACGTAGTCGAGCCGATCCAGCAGGCCCGCCAGGTCACCGCCCTGGTAGAAGCCCTTGTGGGCGGGGTCGAAGCCGGTGGCGAGCCGGTCGCCGGACAGCCCGCCCCGGTCGTTGCCGGGGTCGCCGTTGGCGAAGCGGTCGGTCATCGCGAAGTAGAAGCGCTCGCGGCTCAGGTCGGTGCGCAGCGCGTCACGGGCCAGGTCCCGGTCGGAGGGCTCGGCGGTACGGCTCAGCGGGGAGACCAGCGGCCGGGCCGTAGGGCCCGGGCCCGTGGCGGAGGCCGGGAGAACGGGCGTCGCGGGGGAGGCGGAGGACGGGGCCGCCGCGGCGGCGGGAGGGGCGAGGGCGGCGAGCGACGCGGTGACCAGCGTGACCGCTAACGCGGCGCCTGTCGGGACGGTCGTTCTCGCTCGCCGTGGGGGGAGGGGCCAGACCACCGGGGCCTCCACGGGGGTTGTTTCGGGGGTGTTGCCCGGAAGTTACTCATTGGACATGATCTATGCAATCCCTTACCGCAACTTTCTGAATCGTGACGGCGGTCGCCGCCACCGGGTGGACGCGAAAGCCCTGGTGGCAATGGTGCAGGTCCGGTCATAACAGGTCTGACCTGCGATTATGCTCAGAATCACCGACGGTGGCCGAGTTGTCGCAGTTCACGAGGTTGGATGCGTATGTAACAAGTTTGCAGACTCTTGCAGCAAGTTCTTCCAATGGGGTTCACTGCGGCGTAACGTCCGGCGTACTCCAACACCGGCCCGGCGGTTCTCGGGCCTGGGCCGGTTCCCTGAGCTATGAGGAGAAATCATGCGGCGAGCCTTCTCGGCCGCGACGATCGTCGCGGCCCTCGCCCTGGCGGTTTCCGCCTGTGGCGGCGGCGAGAGCGGTACGGCGGCCCCCGCCCAGTCCGCTCCGGCAGACCCGACCCAGATCAGCGGCGAGATCACCTGGTGGGACACCGTCCGGCCGGACAGTGAGGGCCCGACGTTCCAGGCGCTCATCAAGGAGTTCCAGGCCAAGTACCCGAAGATCAAGGTCAACTACGTCAACGTCCCCTCGGACCAGGCGCAGAACAAGTTCCAGACCGCGGCCCAGGCCGGCAGCGGCGCGCCCGACGTGATCCGCTCCGAGGTCGCCTGGACCTCGCAGTTCGCCTCGCTGGGCTACCTGCAGCCGCTGGACGGCACCCGCGCAGTCGAGAACGAGTCCGACTTCCTGGCCGGGCCGCTGAGCAGCACCAAGTACAACGGCAAGACCTACGCCGTGCCGCAGGTCACCGACACCCTGGCGCTGATCTACAACAAGAAGCTGCTCAAGGAGGCCGGCTGGGACAAGCCCCCGGCGAACGTCGAGGAGCTGAAGAAGGCCGCGCTCGACGTCAAGGAGAAGACCGGCGTCAACGGCCTGGCGCTCAACGTCGACGCCTACTTCCTGCTGCCGTTCATGTACGGCGAGGGCGGCGACATGCTCGACGTGCAGAACAAGAAGATCACCGTCAACTCCCCCGAGAACGTCAAGGCGATGGGCGTCGTCTCCGACCTGATCACCTCGGGCGCCGCGCCCAAGCCGGCCATCCAGGACAGCTACGCCAACGCGATGACCGCCCTCAAGGACGGCAAGGCCGCGATGATCTACAACGGCCCGTGGGCGCTGTCGGAGATCTACCAGGGCAAGGAGTTCAAGGACAAGGAGAACCTGGGCATCGCCCCGGTCCCGTCGGGCTCGGTCAAGGCCGGCGCTCCCACCGGCGGCTGGAACTACGCCATCTACGCCGGCTCCAAGAACATCGACGCCTCGTATGAGTTCATCCGCTTCATGAGCACCCCCGAGGCGCAGGCCAAGATCGCCAAGGAGATCAGCCTCCTGCCGACCCGCACCTCCGCCTACGACAACCCCGACGTCCAGGGCAACGCCGACGTCGCCGTCTTCAAGCCGATCATGGACACCGCGACCGCCCGGCCGTGGATCCCCGAGGGCGGCCAGCTCTTCCAGCCGCTGCTGGAGGGCTACCAGGCCCTGGTCGGCGGCAAGACGACCCCCGAGGAAATGCTCAAGACGGTCGACGAGAAGTACCGCGGCATCTTCAAGGACTGGAGCTGATCCGTGGCGACCTCCACTGGACGTGTGAGCGACACGACCAGGGACCGGGCCGCGG